>NZ_CP152413.1:4530000-5730000 GCF_038967635.1 Bradyrhizobium sp. B124
GAACCGACGACCTCATGCTTGCAAAGCACGCGCTCTCCCAGCTGAGCTATGGCCCCGTACCAGAAGACGAATGCTCCGCACTCGATCAAAATGGTGGGCCTGGGAAGACTTGAACTTCCGACCTCACGCTTATCAAGCGCGCGCTCTAACCAACTGAGCTACAAGCCCCTAACACGAGGGACATGCCGGCGCGCACCCGACTTATCGCCGGTGCGTCGCACAGCGCTCAGCCCTGGCGCGTGTTCGTCCGCGAAGAAAGAGAAACGAAGACGGCGAAATCCCGCCAATGGAGCTCAACAATCCTGAAACTGTTGGCCCCTGAATGTTTCTAAAACGGTTCGATAGTGAGCGTGAGCTCGCTGAAGAACCATCCTTAGAAAGGAGGTGATCCAGCCGCAGGTTCCCCTACGGCTACCTTGTTACGACTTCACCCCAGTCGCTGACCCTACCGTGGCCGGCTGCCTCCCTTGCGGGTTAGCGCACCGTCTTCAGGTAAAACCAACTCCCATGGTGTGACGGGCGGTGTGTACAAGGCCCGGGAACGTATTCACCGTGGCGTGCTGATCCACGATTACTAGCGATTCCAACTTCATGGGCTCGAGTTGCAGAGCCCAATCCGAACTGAGACGGCTTTTTGAGATTTGCGAAGGGTCGCCCCTTAGCATCCCATTGTCACCGCCATTGTAGCACGTGTGTAGCCCAGCCCGTAAGGGCCATGAGGACTTGACGTCATCCCCACCTTCCTCGCGGCTTATCACCGGCAGTCTCCTTAGAGTGCTCAACTAAATGGTAGCAACTAAGGACGGGGGTTGCGCTCGTTGCGGGACTTAACCCAACATCTCACGACACGAGCTGACGACAGCCATGCAGCACCTGTCTCCGGTCCAGCCGAACTGAAGAACTCCGTCTCTGGAGTCCGCGACCGGGATGTCAAGGGCTGGTAAGGTTCTGCGCGTTGCGTCGAATTAAACCACATGCTCCACCGCTTGTGCGGGCCCCCGTCAATTCCTTTGAGTTTTAATCTTGCGACCGTACTCCCCAGGCGGAATGCTTAAAGCGTTAGCTGCGCCACTAGTGAGTAAACCCACTAACGGCTGGCATTCATCGTTTACGGCGTGGACTACCAGGGTATCTAATCCTGTTTGCTCCCCACGCTTTCGTGCCTCAGCGTCAGTATCGGGCCAGTGAGCCGCCTTCGCCACTGGTGTTCTTGCGAATATCTACGAATTTCACCTCTACACTCGCAGTTCCACTCACCTCTCCCGAACTCAAGATCTTCAGTATCAAAGGCAGTTCTGGAGTTGAGCTCCAGGATTTCACCCCTGACTTAAAGACCCGCCTACGCACCCTTTACGCCCAGTGATTCCGAGCAACGCTAGCCCCCTTCGTATTACCGCGGCTGCTGGCACGAAGTTAGCCGGGGCTTATTCTTGCGGTACCGTCATTATCTTCCCGCACAAAAGAGCTTTACAACCCTAGGGCCTTCATCACTCACGCGGCATGGCTGGATCAGGCTTGCGCCCATTGTCCAATATTCCCCACTGCTGCCTCCCGTAGGAGTTTGGGCCGTGTCTCAGTCCCAATGTGGCTGATCATCCTCTCAGACCAGCTACTGATCGTCGCCTTGGTGAGCCATTACCTCACCAACTAGCTAATCAGACGCGGGCCGATCTTTCGGCGATAAATCTTTCCCCGTAAGGGCTTATCCGGTATTAGCACAAGTTTCCCTGTGTTGTTCCGAACCAAAAGGTACGTTCCCACGCGTTACTCACCCGTCTGCCGCTGACATATTGCTATGCCCGCTCGACTTGCATGTGTTAAGCCTGCCGCCAGCGTTCGCTCTGAGCCAGGATCAAACTCTCAAGTTGGACTTGAACTTTGAACCGGCTGATCACAACGTTTGACGAGGTCCCACCATTCTTCGCCGACCGAAGTCTGCGAGCTGCCTACGATTCACATCGCTGGCAACGATGGTGTAACCTTTAAACGTGTACCGCCGAAGTCTTTCGTCCACCCTCAGAAAGTCAAAAGCCGAAGCCTTCAAGTATTCCGAGAGACGCAAGGACTCCGCCGTCCACGTTTCTCTTTCTTCATCTTCACTTGTCAAACAGCCCGGGATCCGATGACCCCACACCCTTAGAGGGTGGTTCTACCCTTCAGCGACGAACAGTGAACCTCAACCGATTTATGTCGGCTGCTGTGTCACTCATCGAAGTGAGGAGCATCAGTGGCGCGTTCGCTCGCCTTGGTCAGTGACCCGGCGGCGCCGCGCTCAGTGGTTGGTTTATAGTCCCCACCCCTCGGGATTGTCAACGACCATTGTCAACAAATCGTCGCACGCCGAAATCGCGTGTGCAGTGCGGAAAAATTCTCGTATTTTCTGTGGCTTAGGTCGGAGGTAAAAATTCGCAACCCAACCCGCGTTGCAAAAAACTTCAAAAAAAGTTTGTCGCCGAAGGGCTCGTGAGGCCCTCCGGAACGGGTTCCCCAGCCCTCCTGAACGGATTCCCCGGCGCTCCGGACCGGGCGGCGGCATGGACCTGCTTCAGGAAACTTTTCCATCTCAAATGCCGCACTTGAGCCACAATCCTGCGACGATCTGGCTATATGACATGCATTGAACCGCTCGAAACCTGTGGGGGCTCGGGTGGTTTTTCTGGGGGACCAGGCGATTTTCTCCAAGAACCCGTCGCCTTCTTCCCTTCGCGGCCGAGCAACATCGAGAGATCTGCACACCGTTGACGTTCGAGAGTGCGGCTAGCTAATGGCCTTCGTCTTCTCGACTTCGATGCGTGTGGCTCGCCACACTGCCGAGATTCCTCTTCAGGGGATCGAGGTGGGGACGAGGACGAGCAGAGGTCGATCGCAGTTGCTGGATTTTGGGGGGATATCGGGTTGAGCCAACGGGCGTCACGCGGAAGCGGCATTGGGCGCGAGACCGGGATGATCGATCTCGGTCACGAACCGCCGCTTTCAGTCGACGGCACCGAGGCTGCGGTGATCGATCGCCGCCGTGTCTCCGTACAATGGTTCAGCGGCACCATTCTGACTGGACTATGTGGCGCGGCCCTGATCGGCGGCGCCGTTTTTGCGTCGCTCGATGGCGAGATGACGTTTGCCAAGGTGCCGGAGCGCGTCGAAGGCGCGCTGCGCGGCGCCTTCACCGGCAATGATCGCGTCGTCAGCCTGCACAAGGGCGACCGCCTGCCGCCGCCGAGCGAATCCTCCGCCTCCCGCAGCCTGGTGCGCGTGTCGACCGTGACCCGCGTCGGCAATCGCGACGTGATGCGGGTGCGGCCCTTCATCCGGATTTCCGGCAATCTCTCGATGACCACGAGCGATCTGTCGTCCAAGATTCCAGCGTTCAACGCGCAGCGTCTGTTAACCGACGTCGGCTCCGACACGCCGGCGGCGGCCGAGGATCCGAATGCGGCCGACGCCGCCGAGCCCGACGCCGAGGTCTCGTTCGTCACCAAGGATCTCGGATCCGTGCTGCCGAAGGCCAAGCTCGCCGCCGTTGTCGCACTCGACGACGTGCTGATGCGGGTCCGCGACGCCGCCAACTGGCGCGGCTCCGGCGGTTCGGTGCGCTACGCGTCACTCGCCAATGCCGCGGCCGATGCCACCGGCGCCGGCCCCGATATCAGGATGGCCTACGCCACCGAGGGCAACACCTCCGACCCCTATGCAGGCTTCGAGACCCGCGTGGTGCCGGAGAACGTCACCCTGCTGCCGAAGACCAAGGAGCAGGTCACCGGCGGCAATCCGGTCGGTGAACGGGTTCACCTCGTCAAGAAGGGCGACAGCATCACCTCGATCCTGCGCGATCAGGGCGCAACGCCCGACGAGGCCAAGGCGATTGCGGCAACGCTCGGCCCGCGCGGCCGCGACGGCGGCCTGAAGGAAGGCCAGAAGGTGCGAATCCTGATGGCGCCGTCAGCACCGGGCGCCCGGCTGCAACCCTATCGGGTGATCGTCGCCAACGACTCCGTCGTCGAAGCCGTCGCCGCACTGTCCGATATCGGCAGATACGTTGCCGTCGACGTGCAGAGCATGAACACCACGACCGATACCGCCGACAATTCCAGCGACGATGAAGAGGATGATGGCAGCGGCGTGCGGCTCTATCAGAGCATTTACGAGACCGCCCTGCGCAACAAGGTGCCGCCGACCGTCATCGACGACATGGTCAAGATCTACTCCTATGACGTCGATTTCCAGCGCAAGGTCCAACCCGGCGACTCGTTCGACGTGTTCTATGCCGGCGAGGACGAGGGCGTCACCAGCACCGAAAAGACCGAAGTGCTCTACGCCGCGCTGACTGTCGGCGGCGAAACCAAGAAATACTACCGCTTCCAGAGCTCCGACGACGGCGTCGTCGACTACTATGACGAGACCGGCAAGAGCGCGAAGAAGTTCCTGGTCCGCAAGCCGGTCAACAACGCGATCATGCGTTCGGGCTTCGGCGGCCGCCGCCATCCGATCCTCGGCTACGTGAAGATGCACACCGGCGTCGACTGGGCCACCGCCTACGGCACGCCGATCTTCGCCTCCGGCAACGGCATGCTCGAGAAGGTCGGGTACGAGGGCGGTTACGGCAAATATATCCGCATCAAGCACTCCAATGGCTACGAGACGGCCTACGGCCATATGTCGGCCTTCGCCAAGGGCATGGAGATCGGCAAGAAGGTGCGGCAGGGCCAGGTGATCGGCTTTGTCGGCTCGACCGGCCAGTCGACCGGCCCGCACGTCCACTACGAAATCCTGGTCAACGGTCGATTCGTCGACCCGATGCGCGTGAAGCTGCCGCGCGGCCGGTCACTCGAAGGCCCGATGCTGGCGGGCTTCGAGAAGGAGCGCGACCGGATCGAAGCCCAGATGTCCAGCCGCGGCAGCTCGCGCATCGTTTCGGATGCCACCGGCAGCGCGCCGATGACGCGGTCCATCAGCAACCGCTGATGATGCAAAAGGCCGGCCCGTCCGGCCGCGCAGATCCCAGGAAACGCTGCAGGCGTAGATCAGATGCGATGCCGTTTGCAGGCCATGACGCCGCCAGTTTCAGCAAATTTCGCGCCGTGAGATGGGAACCTGAACGGCGATCATCCAGTTGATTCAGCAGTAAAACCTCCAATGGAGGGTGTCATGGAGAACTGGACGAACGCAAAGTTGTGCGACGTCGCAAACCTGATCCTCGGCACGATTCTCTTCCTCTCGCCGTGGCTGTTCAAGTTCGACGCCGGAATGGTTTCCACCAACGCCCACATCGTCGGCCTCGTGATGGCGATCCTTGCGATCGCCGCGCTCGCGGCATTCGCGGTCTGGGAGGAGTGGCTGAACCTCATCGTCGGGCTTTGGGCGATGGTCTCGCCCTGGGTCCTCGGGTTCCAGGCAATGACCACCGCGACGACCGTGCACGTGGTGATCGGCGTCGCCGTCGCGGTCCTTGCCGCGATCGAACTCTGGGCGATGTCCCAGCATCCGCCTCGGCTCACAACACACAGCTGAGGCCTTGAAACGATGCATCCCTACCCGCTGGCGCGGATCGCCGGCGGGCGGGGGTTTGGTCGTGCTCAACGAAGATATGCACAAGGATTTGCGCCATGACCCAGCTCACCCGCGACGATGTGCTGAAGGCCGTCGGCCACGCCGACGATGTCACCATCGCCAGGATCATCGCATCCGGCGCCACGATCACCGAGCTTGCCGAAGCCCAGGCCTGGCTTGCCAATGACGAGCCGCTGATGAACGCCGGCAGGCCGCTGGCCACAGGCCGCACCCGCGAGCTGGTCGATATCCTGTCCGAACTCGAACCCGCCGATGACGACGAGCCCGGTCAGCTCGGTCCACCGATCGTCCCGCAGGACTAGCCTGGACAACGAAGCCCTCCCCGCGACCGCGGGGAGGGCTTTTGCATGCGCATCAGTTCAGCTTGCGCTTCGAGACCGGGGCATCGAACTGCACGATCTCGGCGGTGTTGGGCACCTGACCGTTGAAGGTCAGCACGTTGCCCTTCTCCGAAATCACCACGCGATCGCCGTCCTTGACCTCGCCGGCGAGGATCATCTCGGCCAGCGGGTCCTGCACGCTGCGCTGGATCACCCGCTTCAGCGGGCGGGCGCCGTAAGCCGGATCCCAGCCCTTTTCCGCGAGCCAGTTCCGCGCCTTCGCGTCGAGCGTGAGCTCGATCTTGCGATCCTCGAGCAGCTTGGTCAGCCGCGCGAACTGGATCTCGACGATGCGGCCCATCTCGTTCCGCTGCAGCCGGTGGAACAGGATGATCTCGTCGATGCGGTTCAGGAATTCCGGCCTGAAATGCGCCCGCACGACGCCCATCACCTGATCGCGGACCGCCGCGGTGTCCTCGCCTTCCGGCTGATTCACCAGGAATTCCGAACCGAGGTTCGAGGTCATGATGATCAGCGTGTTGCGGAAGTCGACGGTGCGGCCCTGACCATCGGTCAGGCGGCCGTCATCGAGCACCTGCAACAACACGTTGAAGACGTCGGGATGCGCCTTCTCGATCTCGTCGAACAACACGACCTGGTAGGGCCGGCGCCGCACGGCTTCGGTCAGTGCACCACCCTCGTCGTAGCCGACATAGCCGGGAGGCGCGCCGATCAGCCGCGAGACCGAGTGCTTCTCCATGTATTCGGACATGTCGAGGCGAACCATCGCGGTCTCGTCGTTGAACAGGTCAGCGGCGAGCGCCTTGGTCAGCTCGGTCTTGCCGACGCCGGTGGGACCCAAGAACATGAACGAGCCGGTCGGCCGGTTCGGATCCTGCAGGCCCGCACGGGCACGGCGCACCGCGGTTGCCACCGCACGCACCGCTTCGGCCTGGCCGACGACGCGCTTGGCAAGTGCGTCCTCCATTTTCAGGAGCTTGTCCTTTTCGCCCTCGAGCATCTTGTCGACCGGCACGCCGGTCCAGCGCGAGACGACCTGCGCGATGTGGTTAGCGGTGACTGCCTCCTCCATCATCTCGCCGCCGTTCGGCTTGCTGCTCTCCTGCGCTTCGATATCAGCGAGCTTCCTTTCCAGCTCGGGGATCCGGCCATAGGCCAGCTCGCCCGCCTTCTGGAATTCGCCGCGACGTTGCGCATTGGCAAGCTCGACGCGGAGCGCATCGAGTTCGCTCTTCAGCTTCTGGGCGTTGGAGAGCTTGTTCTTCTCCGCGCTCCAGCGCGCCGTCAGCGCCGCCGATCTCTCCTCGAGCCCGGCGAGCTCCTTCTCCAGGGTCTGCAAGCGGCTCTTCGAGCCGGCATCGTTCTCCTTCTTCAGCGCCTCCTGCTCGATCTTCAGCCGGATGATGTCGCGATCCAGCGAATCGAGCTCTTCAGGCTTGGAATCGACCTGCATCTTCAGCCGCGCCGCCGCCTCGTCCATCAGATCGATGGCCTTGTCGGGCAGGAAGCGGTCGGTGATGTAGCGATTCGACAGCGTGGTCGCGGCCACCAACGCGGAGTCGGTGATGCGTACGCCGTGATGCTGCTCGTACTTGTCCTTCAGGCCGCGCAGGATCGAGATGGTGTCCTCGACCGTCGGTTCGCTGACATAGATCGGCTGGAACCGGCGGGCCAGCGCGGCATCCTTCTCGACATGCTTGCGGTACTCGTCGAGCGTGGTCGCACCGATACAGTGCAGCTCACCGCGCGCGAGCGCAGGCTTCAGGAGGTTGGACGCGTCCATCGCGCCGTCGGTCTTGCCGGCGCCGATCAGGGTGTGCATCTCGTCGATGAACAGGATGATGCCGCCCTCGGCGGACGAGACCTCCTGCAGGACGGACTTCAGCCGCTCCTCGAACTCGCCGCGATATTTCGCGCCGGCGATCAAGGCGCCCATGTCGAGCGACAGCAGCTTCTTATCCTTCAGGCTCTCCGGCACGTCGCCGTTGAGGATGCGTAGCGCCAAGCCCTCGACGATCGCGGTCTTGCCGACACCGGGCTCACCGATCAGGACGGGATTGTTCTTCGTCCGCCGCGACAGCACCTGGATGGTGCGGCGGATCTCCTCGTCGCGGCCGATCACCGGGTCGAGCTTGCCGTCCCGCGCGGCCTGAGTCAGGTCGCGGGCATATTTCTTCAGCGCGTCGTAGGCGTTCTCGGCGGTCGCGCTGTCAGCGGTGCGGCCCTTGCGCAGCGCTTCGATCGCCGCATTCAGGTTCTGCGCCGTGACGCCGCCCTTGCTCAGGATGGAGGCCGCCTCGCTGCCTTTCTCGAGCGTGAGCCCGAGCAGCAGCCGCTCGACGGTGACATAACTGTCGCCGGTCTTGTCGGCGGCCTTTTCCGCCGCGTCGAAGGCGCGCGCCAGCTCCGGCGACAGGTAAACCTGTCCGGCACCATTGCCCGAAACCTTCGGCAGCTTGTTCAGCGCCTCTTCGGTCGCTTTCAGGATCGCTCTGGAATTGCCGCCCGCACGGTCGATCAGACCGCCGGCGAGCCCCTCATTGTCGTCCAGCAGCACCTTCAACAGATGCAAGGGCGAGAACTGCTGGTGACCGTCGCGCATGGCGAGCGATTGGGCAGACTGGATGAATCCGCGCGAGCGCTCGGTGTACTTCTCAATGTTCATTCGTTTTCCCTCGGCCTGCCATCGTCACCCATTCAGGCATGACAACGGCATCTTCATTGGGTTTTCCGCGGGCCGCGTTGACGTTCCTCAACCAGCCTCTGGTCGTCGCCATCATTTTTCAGGCTTGCCGCAGATGTGGGCACTTGGTTCCGAAACGGAAGAGCCACGGTCTGCGATTTCACCCGATGGAGCTCAGCGCCGCACGATGGCGACAAGGTAGCGGCAGGGCTGAGCAGTTTCGTTACGGAAGACGATGTCCGATGGCGGCCCGAGCTCGACGCGGTCACCCGCAGCGAGCTCATGGCGCTCCGCCCCTTCCATCAAGGTGAGGCGGCCGCTGATGACCCAGACCACCTGACGGATCAGGTGATAGGCGCTGGCGGGAAAACCGGCTTCCTGCCCGGCAGGCAGCTCGACCTCCACCAGCTCCAGCGGATTGGCCGGATGCAGAAACACCTGCCGCCGCAGATAGGCCGCCTTCGGATCGCGCCACACCGGCTGATCCTTGGCCCGCTGCAGGCGGGAACTGTGTGAGGCAACCTCAAAAAGTGCGGCCATGGTCAGGCCATAGGCCGTGGCAATCCGCGACAGCGTCGCCGCCGTCGGGCTGGCCTCCGCCCGCTCGATCTTGCTCAGCATGGCCTTGGACACGCCGGCCCGCCCGGCGAGTTCCGCCAGCGACCAGCCGCGGCCCTCCCGTTCAGCGCGAACCCGCCGCCCGAGAGCCTCATCAGACCCGTCTTCTATAATTGACATGACGTCTTATATAGTAGACGATAGGGTCCGTTCAAGAGGTTTATCGAGGAACGACCAATGATGATCCGCCCCGCCACCGAGCAGGATATTCCTGCGATCACCGCGATCTTCAACGAGGCGGTCGCCAACTCGAACGCGATCTGGACCGAGAAGCAGGATTCCGACGCCGAGCGGCTGGC
This sequence comes from Bradyrhizobium sp. B124, assembly GCF_038967635.1. Lineage (NCBI taxonomy): Bacteria > Pseudomonadati > Pseudomonadota > Alphaproteobacteria > Hyphomicrobiales > Nitrobacteraceae > Bradyrhizobium > Bradyrhizobium sp. B124. The sequence goes on from NZ_CP152413.1 coordinate 4,539,507, forward strand.
CTGGATGAAGGCCCGGCTGGCACTGGGCTACCCGGTGCTGGTCGCGGCCGAAGGGCCGGTGGTGCTCGGGTACGGCACGTTCGGCGATTTCCGGGCCTTCCCGGGTTACCGCTACAGCGTCGAGCACAGCGTCTATATCCACGCCGATCATCGCGGCCGCGGCCTTGGCCGCGTCATCGTCGACGCGCTCGTGGCCGCCGCGACGGCGCTGGGCAAGCACGTCATGATCGCCGGCATCGACGGCGGCAATCCCGCCTCGCTGCGGCTGCACGCGCAGGCCGGCTTTGTCGAGGTCGCGCGGATGCCGGAGGTCGGACGCAAGTTCGGCCGCTGGCTCGACCTCGTCTTCATGCAGCGCGTGCTGGATGCCGCAGGCGCGGCGCGGCCCGACTAGCTGCCTTCGCATCGGCGGCGGTTCTCCTCGCGCGCCAAACAGGCTAGAGCGGACGCATGGACAGCACGCACACCTCTTCCGCCCGGATCACCGGCATCTACCGCTATCCCGTCAAGGGTCTGACGCCCGAGCCCCTGCCCCGCGCCGAGCTCAAGGTCGGCGAGACGCTCCGCTCCGATCGCCGCTACGCGATCGAGAACGGCCCGAGCGGTTTCGATCCCGCGGCGCCGAAGTGGCTGGCGAAGCCGCATTTCCTGATGCTGCAACGGGACGAGTGGCTGGCGCCGCTGCGTGCCCATTTCGACGACGACAGCCACGTGCTGACCTTGCGCCGGGACGGCGCGATGGTGGCGCAGGGCGATCTCGAAACGGAAGCAGGGCGCGCGGCGATCGAGCGCTATTTCGCCGATCGTCACGCCGGCCAGATCAAGGGACCGCCCAAGGTGCTGGTGAGCCCCGGGCACAGTTTTTCCGACGTGCCGCGCAAGGTGGTCTCGATCATCAATCTGGCGAGCCTGCGGGCGATCGAGGAGATGGTGCAGGCGCCGGTCCATCCGCTGCGCTTCCGCGCCAACCTCTATGTCGAGGGCTGGCCGGCCTGGCATGAGGCCAGGCTGCTCGACCAGACCATTGCGATCGGCAGCGCACGGGCAAAAGTTGTGAAGCGGATCACACGTTGTGCAGCGGTCAATGTCGATCCCGATACCGGCGCGCGCGACCTCTCGGTCCCGAACACGCTGATGCAGCGCTTCGGCAACAACGAATGCGGCATCTACGCCGAGATCATCAGCGACGGCGGCGCGGCCGTCGGCGACACGATTGCCGCGGAACCGCACTAGGTCACGCCAGGTTCCGTATTCCTTGAAGACGGCATAAACGTGCATCGCATTGCAATGTTCGGTTGCGTGCAATAGACTTCACTCGACATTTTGAATTGCAGCAAATTTGTCGAAATTGATTGTACGGGGTTGCCATGAGCATGATCATGGTTTCGTACCGGCGGGTCGATCAGGACACAGCGGGCCGCATCGCCGACCATCTGATCGAGAAGTACGGTGAGAAATCCGTCTTCTTCGACGTCAACAGCATTCGCACCGGCGCCAACTTCGTCGACCGGATCGCCAAGGCCATCGTCGCCTGCGACATCGTCATCGCGGTGATCGGTCCGCATTGGATCGGCAAGACCGACGATGGGAAACCTGCGCGTCTGGAGGATCCCGCAGATTCCGTGCGCTTCGAGATCGAAACGGCGCTGAAGCACAACAAGACGCTGCTGCCGCTGCTGGTGAACGGCGCAACCATGCCGGAGGCCGCCGAGCTGCCGGAATCGCTTCGCTTCCTGCACTTCTGCAACGCCGCCCGGGTCGACTCGGGTCAGGATTTTCGCGTGCACATGACCCGCCTGATCGATACGATCAACGAGGTCCTGAGTGAGGCCGGGCGATCGCCGCTGCGTGAAGTTTCGCCGATCAAGCGCTACTGGAAGTACGGCGCAGGCCTCGCCGCCGCGGCATTGACGCTGGCCGTCTGGACCGTCGGGCCCGCGTTCGAACATACCGTGGCGAAGTCAGGCGGGCAGGACGATCAGACCACCGTCGGACGCGCGACGCCGCCCGCCGTTCCGGCCTCCGTCACGCAGCGCGCCAAGGCGCATGACGGCTTTCTCTTTCCTGATTCCGATCGACGATTTCTGAGTGAGGCCGATCTCAAGGACATGTCGGCGATCGAGCTGCGGATCGCACGAAACGAGATTTTCGCGCGGCATGGCCGGTTCTTCAAGGATCAGGTGCTCGCGAACTACTTCTCGCAATTCGCCTGGTATCAACCCGCTGCGGTCGAAGTCCCCCTGAGCAACCTCGAGACGACCAACGTCGACACGATCGAGGCGAAGGAGCACGAGAAGTGAGGCCAGCCGGCAGTATCGGTTGATCTCGCACCGCGTATGACCACCTCCCCCATTCTCAGGGGAGAGGTGGCCAGTCCCTGATCAATTCGTCGGCATCACATAGGCGTAGATCCGGCCGCGCGAGACCGGCACCTCGCGGACGCGGTGGCTGCTGTTGCCCGAGATCATGATCGGATTGCCCTTGGCATCGACGCCGGTGATGATCCCGACATGACCGCCGCCACGGCGGCCCATCACGGCGATGGCGCCGACCTGCGGCCCGGAGACGCGCTGGCCGTATTTGGCGAACGAGCTCGCCATGTCGGAGCCGGTGCCGCGATGGCCGGTCTGCTGCAGCACCATGTTCATGAAGCGCGCGCACCACAGGCTGGAGCGGCCGGTCGGATTGCCGCCGAGATAGCGGCGCGCCGTGTCGACGATGCCGGATGAGCCGAAGCCACCTGTCGCGCTCACGTCGGAGTTGGACGCGGCCTCAGCGCTGCCCGGTAACACGGCTGCATTGGCCTCGCCAAAGCCGCCCGCCTGCATCTGGGCGCGACGCTCGGCACGCGACAGCCGCGCTGTGTGCCGGTAGTGATGATGAGCGGAATGCCGCGTGTGATGGCCGGCATGAGCCGAATGCGCGTGACGCGAATGGTGCGGACGGGCGGACGCCGGAACGGCGGAGATCACGGCGAGCGTGAGCGAACACAGAGCCAGCGCCAAAACTCGAAGCGACCGGCGATACGCAAGCAACTGAACCATACTTCACGAGACCCTCTGAAACGCCCCCCAACTCCCCGTCGCATTCCCAAGGGAATGCGGTGGTGGTTTTGAAGATCGGGATGTGGCGAGAGGAAGATTTCATGCGGCGTTGCGAAAACGATTTCGGGGTCATTCCGCGCAAATTCCATGACGAAAATAGCCAGAACTGCCGCATTGCAGCCGCGGAAATTAATTGCAAATCTGGGGGCGGCCAACGAGAGGAGAATTTCAATGCCCCATGCCATCACGAAAGATCATGTCCGCCTGCATTTCGAAGAGGCAGGCAGTGGGACCCCGATCATCTTCCTGCACGAGTTCGCAGCTGACCACACCAACTGGGAACCGCAGATGCGCTACTTCTCGCGCGGTCACCGCTGCATCGCCTATTCCGCGCGCGGCTACACGCCGTCGGACGTGCCGCCGAGCGCCGACGTCTACACCTACGCGCATTTCTACACCGACGCGCTCGCGGTGCTCGACCATCTCGGCATCGCGAAGGCCCATTTCATCGGCCTCTCGATGGGCTCCTATTCGTCGCTGCAGGTCGCGCTCAACGCACCGGAGCGTGCGCTGTCGATGACGCTGGCCGCGGTCGGCTCGGGCTCCAGCCTCGAGAATCTCGCTGCCTTCCGCGCGCAGTGCCGCGCCAATGCCGAGCAGCTCGAGTCCATCGGCTCCGCCGAAGTCGCCAAGGTGACCCGCGAGGCACCGAGCCGGATTCCGTTCCTGGTCAAGGACCCGCGCGGCCACGCCGATTTCTACGCCGCGCTCGCGCGCCACGACGCCAAGGGCTCAGCCAACACGATGCGCAGCTTCCAGGGCGGCAGGCCCTCGATCTACACCATGACCGCGGCCATCAAGCGCGCAGCGACGCCGGCGCTGATCCTGTGCGGCGACGAGGACGACAATTGCATCGCGCCGAGCATGTTCCTGAAGCAGCATCTGCCGGCCGCCGGCCTTTCCTTCTTCCCGAAGTCCGGCCATGTGCTCAACCTCGAGGAGCCGGCGCTGTTCAACGAGATGGTCGAACGCTTCATCGCACTAGTCGAGGCCGGCCGCTGGCCGGTGCGCGATCCGCGGTCGCTGGTGGCGGCGCCGGTGTGATCGATCGCCATTGCGAGCGAAGCGAAGCAATCCATCTTCCCACACGCGGAAGCATGGATTGCTTCGTCGCTATCGCTCCTCGCAATGACGGCAACTATTTCCCTTTCTCACCCCGGCTGAGCAGGAACACGCCCTGCTCGCCGAACATGTTCCACACCCACCAGGGCAGGTTGAGCGGCACCGGGCGGCCGTAGAGATCGAGCGCCACCGCGCGCTCCATCTTGACATTGATCTGCTCGCAGAGCTCCACGAAGTCCTTGATGGTACAGAAATGGATGTTCGAGGTGTCGTACCAGCTCGCGGGCAGATTCTCGGTGCGCGGCATGTGGCCACCGATCAGGAGCTGCAGCCGCATCTTCCAGAACCCGAAATTCGGGAACGAGACGATCGCGCGATGGCCGATCCGCAGCAGATTCTCCAGCACCACCTTGGGCTGCCGCGTCGCCTGCAAGGTCTGCGACAGGATGACATAGTCGAACGCATCGTCGGGATAGTTGACGAGGTCGGTGTCGGCATCGCCCTGCACCACCGCGAGGCCCTTGGCAACGCAGCCATTGACGCCCTCGCGCGACAGCTCGATGCCGCGGCCGTCGATGCCGCGGCTCTCCAGCAGCTGCAGCAATTCGCCGTCGCCGCAGCCGACGTCGAGCACGCGCGAACCCGGCCGCACCATGTCGGCGACCAGCAGATGATCGGTACGATAGCCGCCGGTCCGCTCCGGCGCGACGCCCGGCAAGGGCAAGGTTTGCTGCATGCTCATGACTGGCCGTCGTCCTTCAGTCGGCGCGCCTTGCCCGCGGCCTGCAGGAAGGCACGGGAAATTTCGAGGAATTCCGGCACGTCGAGCAGGAATGCGTCATGGCCGCGATCGGTCTCGATCTCGGCGAACGACACCCGTGCGCTCGACGCGTTCAGCGCATGCACCAGCGCGCGCGATTCCGAGGTCGGAAACAGCCAGTCGCTGGTGAACGAAACCACGCAGAACCGCGTCTTGATGCCGGTGAACGCCTTTGCGAGCACACCATTATGGTCGGCAGCGATGTCGAAATAGTCCATCGCGCGCGTGAGGTACAGATAGCTGTTGGCGTCGAAGCGCTCGACAAAGGACGAGCCCTGGTAGCGCAGATAGCTCTCGACCTGGAAATCCGCATCGAACGAGAAGGTCGGCAGCTCGCGATCCTGCATCCGCCGTCCGAACTTGCGGTGCAGCGCGGCGTCCGAGAGATAGGTGATGTGCGCCGCCATCCGCGCCACCGCCAGTCCACGATGCGGATGGGTGTCCTCGTCGACATAGCGGCCACCGCGCCAGTCCGGATCGGCCATCACCGCCTGACGGCCGAGCTCGTGGAACGCGATGTTCTGCGCCGAGTGGCGCGTCGAGCAGGCGATCGCGAGCGTCGAGAACACGCGCTCGGGATAGGCCGCGGTCCATTGCAGCACCTGCATGCCGCCCATCGAGCCGCCGACCACGCAGAACAGCGTCGCAATGCCGAGGCGATCGATCAGCATCGCCTGCGCGCGCACCATGTCGGGGATCGTGATGATCGGGAAATCGAGCCCCCACACCTTGCCGGTCGCAGGGTTCAGCGACGCCGGCCCGGTCGAGCCCATGCAGCCGCCGATCACGTTGGAGCAGATGATGAAGTATTGTTCGGGATCGATCGGCTTGCCGGCGCCGACCATGGTGTCCCACCAGCCGGGCTTGCCGGTGACGGGATGGGTGTTGTTGACGTGCTGATCGCCGGTCAGCGCGTGGCAGATCAGGATTGCGTTGGACCTGTCAGCATTGAGCTGGCCATAGGTCTGATAGGCGATCTGGAACGGCGCGAGATCGACGCCGCAATCCAGCTTCAGCGGCTGATCCATGCCGAACTTCGCCACCAATGACGACGGATGATCCGCCTCATGGGCGCGATCATCGCTGGACATCGGCGGGCTCGGTATCGGACGCACGTTGCTCATCTAGGCGACCCTGCCTCCGCGTGGGAGGGCTCGAACAGAAATCAGGCCATAAAAAACCCGGCCTGAACAAGGTTCGGCCGGGAGCTGATCTGTCCCCGGCCTGTTTAGCGAGTTGTTTAACGTGGCTGCAAGCCGGCCGGCTCAAATGACCACGGAGTAACGCGAACCTAGTCCTCAGGCCCCCCGTCGTCAAGGCGGCCAGTGAACCTCCCCTTGCCGGGCGCCGATGGTTAACCGAATGCGCAAGGCACGCCTGCGACGTTTCTCTTTGCTTTCGCTGGCCGTCTTTCCTAATCAGGGACCCTGTCTGGCACGGCATCGGGCCGCCCGGACGACAAGGTTTGAGAGCATGTCCAACCCACCCCCGTCGCCGCCCTCGCTGCAGGAGCTGCGCAAGGAGATCGATGCGATCGACGAGCAGGTTCACCGCCTGCTGATGGCGCGCGGCGACATCATCGACCGCCTGATCCAGGTCAAGAAGACCCAGGAGGTCGGCTCGGCGTTCCGCCCGGCGCGCGAGGCCAGCATGATGCGCGAGCTGGTGCGGCGCCATCGCGGCATCCTGCCGCTCGACACCATCGAGAGCATCTGGCGCGTCATCATCTCGACCTTCACCTATGTGCAGGCGCCGTTCGCGGTGCATGCCGATGTCTCGGTCGGCGAGTCCGCGATGCGCGACTCGGCGCGGTTTCACTTCGGCTTCGTGGTGCCTTACGTGTCGCATTTCAGCGCCCAGGCCGCGGTCGAGGCGGCGGCGAAATCGAAGGGCGACCTCGCGCTGGTCTCCGCGATCGCGAGCCGCACACCGTGGTGGAATGCGCTCGAGGCCGATGGCGCGCCGAAGATCATCGCGCGGCTGCCGTTCCTCGAACGCGCCGACCATCCCGCCGCGCTGCCGGTGTTCCTGATCTCGCGGGTCGCCGACGACGCTATGGTCACGGAGGTGCAGATCTGGAGCGTGCGTGTCTCCGGCTGGAACGCCGATGTCGCCCGCGCGCTGGCCCCGCTCGCCGAGATCGTCGCGGTCCCCGACACCGCGTTCGACGGCGCGGCCTTGCTGGTCTCGGTCACCGGGCACGATTTCGAGAAGATCAAGCTCGCCTTGATCGAGGCCGGCGCCTCGGTGCGCTCTTCGGCCCTCGTCGGCAGCCACGCAACGCGCTATACGGTGCCCTCTAACGGATCGGCCAAGAGCTAGCCGTCTGTATATCCGGAGTTGATGATGTCCCGCCCCGTGCCGAATCCCGGCATCCTCGATATTGCGCCCTACACGCCCGGCAAGAGCCCGGTGCCGGAACCGGGCCGCAAGGTGTTCAAGCTGTCCGCCAACGAGACGCCATTCGGTCCGTCTCCGAAGGCGATCGCGGCCTACAAGGGCGCGGCTGACCATCTCGAGGACTATCCGGAAGGCACCTCGCGGGTGCTGCGCGAGGCCATCGGCCGTGCCTACGGGCTCGATCCCGACCGCATCATCTGCGGCGCCGGCTCCGACGAGATCCTCAATCTCCTGGCGCACACCTATCTCGCCCCCGGCGACGAGGCGATCTCGACCACCCACGGCTTCCTGGTCTACCCGATCGCCACCATGGCGAATGGCGCCAAGAACGTGATCGCGGCCGAGACCAATTTCACCGCTGACGTCGACGCCATCCTCAAGGTGGTGACGCCGCGCACGAAACTGGTCTGGCTCGCCAACCCGAACAATCCGACCGGCACCTATATCCCGTTCGACGAGGTTAAGCGACTGCGCGCCGAACTTCCGTCGCACGTGCTGCTGGTGCTCGACGCCGCCTATGCCGACTACGTCTCGCGCAACGACTACGAGCTCGGCATCGAGCTGGTCGCGACCACCGACAACACGGTGGTGACGCACACCTTCTCGAAGATCCACGGCCTTGCCGCGCTGCGGGTCGGCTGGATGTTCGGCCCGGCGCATATCGTCGATGCCTGCAACCGCATCCGCGGTCCGTTCAACGTCACGACGCCGGCGATGCTGGCGGCGGTGGCGGCGATCGAGGACTCTGCCCATGTGCAGATGTCGCGGACCCACACCGAACAGTGGCGCAACTGGCTGACCGAGGAGATCGGCAAGCTCGGGCTCAAGGTGACGCCGAGCGTCGCCAATTTCGTGCTGATCCACTTCCCGGCCGACACGGGCAGGACCGCGGCGGAAGCCGACGCCTATCTCACGCGGCGCGGCCTCGTGCTGCGCGCGCTCAACAATTACAAGCTGCCGCATGCGCTGCGCATGACCATTGGCACCGAGGAAGCCAACCGCCTCGTGGTCGAGGGCTTGCGCGACTTCCTGGCCGGAAAGTGAACACCGACGTGACCACGGCTCCGCTCTTCAACCGCATCGCCCTGATCGGCTTCGGCCTGATCGGCGGCTCGATCGCGCGCGGCGCGCGCGCGCAAGGCCTCGTCGGCGAGATCGTGACCACCGCGCGCTCTTCGAAGACGCGCGCCCGCGTCGCCGAGCTCGGCATCGTCGATCGTGTCGTCGAGACCAATATCGAGGCGGTGAAGGATGCCGATCTCGTCATTCTCTGCATTCCCGTCGGCGCCTGCGGCCCGGTCGCGGCCGAGATCGCAGCCCACCTCAAGCCCGGCGCTGTTATCTCCGACGTCGGCTCGGTGAAGGGCGCTGTCGTCAAGGACATGGCGCCGCATCTGCCTGACGGCGTGCACTTCGTGCCGGCGCATCCGGTGGCCGGCACCGAGCATTCGGGACCGGATTCCGGCTTCGCCGAGCTCTTCATCAACCGCTGGTGCATCCTGACGCCGCCCGAAGGCACCGATCCCGCGGCGACCGACCGGCTGCGCGCGTTCTGGGCCGCGCTCGGCGCCAAGGTCGAGATCATGACGCCGGATCATCATGACCTCGTGCTTGCGATCACCAGCCATCTGCCGCATCTGATCGCCTACACCATCGTCGGCACCGCCGACGAGCTGGCGCAGGTGACCGAATCCGAGGTCATCAAGTTCTCCGCCGGCGGCTTCCGCGACTTCACCCGCATCGCAGCGTCCGACCCGACGATGTGGCGCGACGTGTTCCTCGCCAACAAGGACGCCGTGCTCGAGATGCTCGGCACCTTCACCGAGGATCTGTCGAAGCTGACCCGCGCGATCCGGCGCGGCGACGGCGACGCGCTGTTCGACCACTTCACCCGCACCCGCGCCATCCGCCGCGGCATCGTCGAGATCGGCCAGGATTCGGCCGCGCCCGATTTCGGCCGGCCGCATGCGAATTTGAAGAAGTAGGCAAGCCCGCAGCTTTCTCCACTTGGTCGTCCTGGCGAAAGCCAGGACCCATTGCCACCGCATTGGGTTGTGAACGGGACCGCAGCCCAGCGTCGCACGACAACTGACACTTGGGGTAATGGGTCCTGGCTTTCGCCAGGACGACGATGAGGATGGTTCTCGCGCGATACGACGCACCGTCATTGCGCACTTCATCTCGGTGTCATCACCCGCCCGAGTCGAAGGGCTGACAGGTTTTGCTGTGTTGCCCGTCGGGTTGATGTTGTCGCACCCGATTCCTGCCGAACAGCTTCAGCGCCGCTTCTTCGCTTCTGCTCAAGGCAACGACCGAAGCAGCACTCCATCGATCTTTCCGTCGGATGCCAAGATGATCCGCCACTCCATGTCGACATTGGCGAAGCTGACGTCATAGACATCCCAACCGTCTCGCCCGACGCCCTTGAAGCGAATCGTTTGCATGCCCCCGGCCAGGTCCAGCGCGGCGATGATCGCCGGAGCCTGCTCGCGGGCCACCGCCGCCATGACGTCGCTCATGCCGGCATAGTCGACGGCACCTTGCTGGTGCTGGATGATCAGGCGGCGGATCGCCTCCTCGGTTCCCGGCGACGGCGTCTTGTCATCGATCCTCTTTGCCAGCGCGGTCGCCGCATCTTGGGCCTGCCCGTCGTCGATCCGGGTCGCGTTGTGCGTCAACCCGCCTTGATGAAGCGTCAGGGCGTTCGCGATTCCATCCGGCTCGACGGCGAAGGCAATCTGCGCCGCCGTGACCTTGAGAAAAAACGTGTGCTCGCTTTCGGGATGTATTTCCGAGGCGAACTGTCCGAGCGGCTTCGCGAACAGATGACCGCCATCGCGTGTGATCGTGACCACCTGCCCGCCGGTCTGAAACCGAAAATGACCGACGTAGCGCTCCATCACGCCGGGATCGATTTGAATCGCAGCGCGGGGCCGGGCCTGTTCGTAGCGCCGTTGCGCAACGGCATCGAAGGATGCTTCGGCCATGTTGGTCTCTTTGGCCAGCGCAATGAGGTCGGCGATCGAGAGCGACCCGCCCGCAGAAAGCTTCAAACGCGCCACATTCACCAGCGCAAGGCCCTCATCGGCGCGGTTGCGCAGTTCAAGGATCGACGATTGTTGCATGGCCAGGATTCGGTCGAGATCGATCGCGCCGCCGTCGAGAAGCTTGGCGATTTGCGCTAGGCTGAGCCCCATTCGCTTTAGCGCGAGGATCTCGTGCAGCCGGCGGATCTCCGCAGCCCCATAGAGCCGCCAACTCTTCGCCGTGCGGCGCGGCGAAATCAGGCCGCGGCTCTCATAGAGCCGAAGTCCGCGTACCGTGAGACCGATGCGAGCGGCGCACTCTGCCGCAGTCAGCAAAACGTCCCTGTCGGCTTTGTCTCTCGGCTCGTTCATCGACGGAGGCCCCTTCGCCCGTACCTTACGATGTGACCTTAGGTCCGGCTCAAGGCCTTTTTCGGCGCGGCAGGCGATAAACCGCTTGAGCCGACCCCAAGGTCATAGGTCAGAAGCGGGGCAGGAAGACCCTTCAATGCGCAAGTCGCCACAACACACGCGCGCATCAACGACGGTTCTCCAGCCTCGCCACACAACCACAACAACGGGAAACCAATCTCATGAAAAAGCTTCTGCTCGGTGCGGTCGCTGGTATCGCCTGCGCGGCTCCCGCGTTCGCGGCCGATCTTCCGGCGCGAACCTATCCGAAGGCGCCGGCCTATACGGCACCGGAGGCGGTCTATAACTGGACTGGCTTCTATATCGGCGGCCACGTTGGTGGTGCCTTCGCGGGCAACAGCAGCCTCGGCGGGGACAAGGCCCGATTCCTGGGCGGCTTGCAGGGTGGCTTCGACTACCAGTTCTCGAACTGGGTGATCGGTGCCGAGGTTCAGTTTAGCGGGCTCACCGGTAACGGTGGCAAAGGCTCGACCCTCCCGGCAGGCACCCTGGTAACAAGCAATCAGCTTGGCTCGATCACCGGCCGGCTCGGCTACGCCTGGGGCCCCGCGCTTCTCTACGCCAAGGGCGGTTACGCCGTCCGCGACAACCTCAATATCAGCGCCAGCTCCGGCGGAATTCCGGTGGTCGTTGCGACCAATGGCAGTCACCGGGGCGGCTTTACCCTCGGCGGCGGTCTCGAATACATGTTCGCGCGGAACTGGTCCGCGAAGGCCGAGTATCAGTACTACAACTTCGGCAACACCAGCTTCGCCGGCGGCCCCGCCACGATCGTCGGCGTCCGGTTCAGGGACGACGAGCATACCGTCAAGGTAGGCTTCAACTACCGCTTCGGCTGGGGTAGCTAGAGCGCTTTCGATGCCTGGCCGTCATGGCCGGGCTTAGCCGTTCGAAGAACGGCGTCGCTTCCGCTCGCCTATGCCCGGCCATCCACGTCTTTCTTCACGTTGGAAACCCAAGACGTGGATGCCGGGACAAGCCCGGGCGCATGACGATTAAGCTACCACCGCGCCGAACCTCACCGTCGCAACCGTTGATCCCGGATCGGCCCCGCCGCCGATATCGGCGCAACCTTCTGGGTCAGCCGCTGGCGGCCGACGAGGCCGGCGGTTGCCAGCATGACGTCGCCGCCGAACCACCAGGAGCCGATCACGAACTCCCAGGCGCGCGGCGGAATCTCGTCGAATACGATGCCATAGACCGACACCAGCGCAGCCAGCGCGGCGAGGAAGATGCCGCCCGCGCTCATGAGCTCGACGGCATCGATGCGCCCCGTGGCGCGCAAGGCGGGCCTTGGAATATCGATGCCGAGATAGAAGCCGACGGCACCGATCACGATCGTCGTCACGATGAAGGCAAGCGTACCGAAGAAAGCGATGTGCCCCTTCGCGAGCTGGGCGGCGACGAAGGTGCCGGCCATGGCACCGGCCATCGCCAGGCCGGTTCGCTGCAGCACATGCGCGGCGCGGCTGACCATCATCAGTTCGCGGGCGATCACGGCCCTCCCCTTGCTGCTCACGATCCTCATCTGCATGTTCCTTTCCAGCTCTACGCTCCCTCTCCCCGTTCTTACGGGGGGAGGGTTGGGGTGAGGGGCCGTCTCCGCAACAATGCTGGCTAGCGAACTCGCGGAGACTCCCCTCACCCAGATCGCATCTTCGATGCGTCGTAGCCGAAGCTCTGCTTCGGCGTTCTTAAGGACGGCCGCCGAAGGCGGCCTGCGCCTCTCCCCGCACGCGGGGCGAGGTAACCGGAGTCCTAGAACGGGTAGTAGCGGACCTGGGTCATGACGATGTGGTCGTCGGTCTTCGGCGCGCCGCCGACACCTTGGAAGGCGAAGCGCTGGTTATAGGAATACTGCACGCCGGCCTTGATCGCCCCGTAATCGCCCTTGAAGATCGTGTCGTAGAAACCGACCGTGTATTGCCTGACCTCCGAGGTGTTGCCGTTGCAGGTCGCCGCCGGCGAGTTCTCGATGTTGCATCCGAGATTGTTGTAGAGCGGATTGCCGTAGCCGAACGGCACCGTGCCGACATTGGAGAACGTCGCCTTGGTCTTCTCGAGGCCGGCATAGGCATAGAGATCGAGCGACGGCGTCGTGTGCCAGACCGTGCCGAGCAGGAACGCCGTGATCGGCAGCGGCTGGATCGAGCCGTCCTGGCGCACCGTCGCATCCGGGAACGGCGTCGCCGTGAAGCGGCCGAGCGCGCCGTGCGACGCCGAGCCCTGCAGCTCCAAGAGCTGCGGCACGATCTCCGCCGAGAAATGCCCGCCGAAGCTCACCGTGTTGACGTCGTGATTTGCGAAGTTGAAGCGATCGTAGAAATCGCGATACATCGCCCAGCCCTCGACATGCAGCTTGTAGGGCCCAAGCCGCGGATCCCACGCACCCTTCACGGTGAAATCAGGCACGTGATTGAGGCTGACATTGTTGGCGTTGTTGAAGAAGCTGCCGCCCGGCCCGGTGAGGTTGACCAGGAGGTTCGGGTTGAGCACGCCCTGTGGCCCAACCGCCGGCGTGCCGACCAGCGGGGTGTTGCCGCCGAAGAACGACGTCTGCGGATTTTCCGCCGAGACCGCGAGCTTGAACTCGGGCCCGATGTCCTGCCAGACGCGAATGCCGGGCTGCCGCGCCGCAAGGAAGCCGGGCACCGATTCGAAATCGATCACGCCGGGCGCATCGACCCCGCGCGGATCGATGCCGGACTTGCTCGGCGCATTCAGCGACCAGCTCTGACCGGCAAGCACGTGCAGGCCGAGATCGGTGCGGCTGACCTCGACGCTGGCCTGACGCAGCCGCGGGTTGAACGAGTTGGTGGCGACCGAGTTCGCGGTCTGCGCCGCGCCTTCGAAATCCATTTCGCCGTAGCCGGCGACGCGGGTGTTGGCGAAGATTTCGGCTTCCGCGAGCACCGAGAAGCGGGTCTGCCGCGCCGAGAAGCGCGACTCGCCGGTGTTGAAGTTCTTGCTCTGCGGGAACGGAATGAAGGCGTAGACCGAGCCGGTGTCGGAAGCGAGATTGCGGGTGCGATAGATGCCGGTGAGATCGACCCAGCCGCCGAAGGTGAAGGTGACGCCCTTGTAGCAGAGCTTGCCCGATGCGCAGGGATCGAACGGCACCGGCGCCTTGGCCGCCATACGCGTGTTCTGCATTGCGCTCTGTCTTGCCGCCAGCGCCTCCTCCTTGCGCGCCTGCACTTCCATTTTCTGTTCGAGCTGCTTGAGCCGCGTCTTCAGCGCCTTCAGCTCGGACGCATCGTCTTCCGCAAACGCAGAACCAGTCGACAGCAGCATGCTGCCGAGCAGAATTCCCCCGAGAATTCGCATCGCTTCTCTCCCACGCGAGGTTGTTTCCTCAGGCCAGAGAGAGCGGTATTCGAGGACTGATATTCGCGGCGGCCCGCAATATTCCGGTCACGTTTTTCTCATCGCGGCCGCGGGAATGTTTTGCCGCGACGGACGATATCGCGCGCGAGGGGTTAAGGTGTCGATGCACTGCGGAGGGTGGATTTTGCGCAGCACAATCCGCCTCTCAGCCTGCGGAGAGCGACGGCGGACATGTAACAACACCGGTCGCGAGATCGAATTGTCGTTCGGCGCCTGCTTCAGGCTGCCATGGACATTCGAAGGACGAAGGACAGCAACATGATCGGTGAAGTCATTGTGGTCGGTGACCTGAAGTTGCGGGATGACGCCTCGCTCGACGAATACAGCCGGCTGGGCGAACGCATGTACGACATCGTCAGCCGCCTTCCGGGATTCCTGTCGGTGAAATCGTTCAAGGCGGCGGATGGCGAGGAGCTCACCCTGTTTCGCTTTGCCTCGGAAGAGGCGCTTGAGACCTGGCGCCATCATCCGGAACATGTCGAAACCATGCAGCGCGGACATGCCGAATTCTACGCCAGCGGCTTCCTGCAGATCTGCAAGGTGATCCGCGAAGTCGGCCCGTTTGAGCATGCGTAACGGTGCGTAGTGCGTAGGGCGGATTAGCGTAGCGTAATCCGCCATGTTTGGTTGGCTTGCTCGGCGGGTTACGGCTTCGCCAAACCCGCCCTTCTCGGGCTGCGCCGCTCAGAACAGCGGCGGAATCTGCGCGACTTTCAGCGGTCCCAAAAACACCGCGCCATCGGCGAAGCGCAGCGGGAAGCTGCGCGCCTTCTTGCCTTCGAGCGTGGCCTCGGTGCCGAGCGAATTGATGCCGGCGGAGATGCCTGCATTGGCGTTCTGCTTGATCACCTTGCCGAGGCCGGGGATCGCGCGGTCCAGCGCGCCGAACAGATTGCTGAGGTCCTGGCTCTTCACACCAGGCGCGACGCGATCGAGCGTCGCCTGCGGCACGCCGTCCTCCAGCATCTTGTCGATGCCGAGCGCGGGAATGACGCGCTCGAGGCCGGCGACCGTCATCTGCAGTTCGCCCTCGATGCGGCCTTGCGCGTTGAGGCGGAGCGTGCCGGCCGCGACCGACAGCACGTCGCCCTGCTCGATCCGCGACTGCTGGATCTCGACGCTGCCGCCGGCCGCCTGGATCTCGCGGAAACGATCCGGCCATGGCTTCGGCGAAAAATCCTTCAGGCCGTTCAGCCGCGCATGGATGTCGGCGTTGAACGGCTGGGTGAGCAGCGGATGCACGTCCTGCAGGGTGCCGCCGGCAATCTGCAGCACGGTCTCGATCGCGGGGCTGTCCGGGGCCGAGCCGTCGACCTGCCTGCCGTGCAGCTCGATGTGATTGACGCGCATCAGCGGCGTCGGCGCGGGACCGCCGGTGCGGTCGATGGCGAGATTGTCGAACACCAGCGAGGCGCGCTGCGGCACTGCCGGCAGGCCGACCACGCTGGAGCGTCCCAGGCTCCAGTTGACTTGTAGCGTCGGCTGCGCGTTGCGCTCGGCGATCGTGGCCGGTCCCTTGAACTCGGCGATCACGAGCTTGGGATCGTAGACCTGTGCCACGACCAGGATTTCGGCCAGCCGCGCCACGAACGCCATCTGCGGCGAGGCGGTCTGCGACACCAGCATCACGCTCGGATCGGTGCAACGGACCTCGAATCGAAACGGGTACCCCGCCACCGAGCGCTTGTCGCAATCATAGACCCGGCCGGCCGTCGCCTCCTGCGCGCGCCAGGCATCGGCCTGCACGCCGACCTGCGAGGCGGCGAAGAACCAGAAGCCGCTCCACAGCACCGCGGCGATCAGGACCACGACAGGGACGGCATAGAGGCCGAAGCGCGAGCGACGGCGGGGGGCTGAGTTCAAATCGGACATGCGGCGTCCTTTGGCGGGCGAATTTGTCAAAATCGAAGCGGCAGCAGGCCGCGGGCAACCCTTACGCACCTGTTGTGCAATCCTCGCGCAACCTTTGCGTAACCCTTACGTAACCCTTGGAAACATCACGGAATCTGCTTCGCTTCGACGGCGTGTTCTGCTAGCCCATCTGCGCGATGTCAGCAATTCCTCCCCATTCCGAAACCGACGGCGACCTCTGGGTGTTCGGCTACGGCTCGCTGATGTGGAAGCCGGACTTCGAGTTCCTGGAGCAGGTGCCGGCACGGCTGATCGGCGAGCATCGCGCGCTCTGCGTCTATTCGTTCGACCACCGCGGCACGCCGGAGAAGCCGGGCCTGGTGCTCGGCCTCGACCGCGGCGGCGCCTGCCGCGGCATCGCGTTCCGCGTCGCCGCCCGCCTGCGCCACGACACCGTCGCCTATTTGCGGGCGCGCGAGCAGACCACCAACGTCTACCGCGAGGTGATGCGCTCGGTGTGGCTGGAGAATGCAGCGCGCGACCGCGTCAGTGCGCTGGCCTATGTGGTCGATCGCGGCCATGTGCAATATGCCGGGCGGCTGTCGCTTTCCGAGCAACTGCGCCTGGTGCAGCAGGGCCACGGTCGCTCCGGCAACAACCGCGATTATGTGCTCTCGACGGTCGCCGCGATCGAGAAGCAGGGCTTTCGCGATCAGCCGCTGCACCAGCTGGCGGTGATGCTGCATGACGCGGGCACGACGCTGCATCGCGATGCACGTGCGGCGGACGGGCTCGACCAGGCCTGAGTGCGGCAGCGCCATTGGCGTCGATCGCGTGCATTGAGGAACCGGTTCGCGGAATTTTGCCACGGCGCGAACAATATTGTGGTTTCAATTTCCGATCGCTGGAATGGAACGACTGGAATGCGCCCCTCATTGCTGAAGCTCGCCGCACTCGGCCTGCTGTTGCTGCTGAACACCCCGTCTTATGCCGGGCTGAGAGAGGATGGCGCGGCATGCGACGCCAAGGAGCCGCACCCGGAGCTCGCGATCCCCGCCTGCACCCGCCTGATCGCGGCCAATCCCAGGGGACGCGACCTCGCGATCACCTATTACAACCGGGCGCTCGCCTGGCATAACAAGGGCGATCTGGCGAAAGCCAAATCGGACTACGATCAGTCGATCGCGATCAATCCGTCGTTTGCGCCCTCCTACGGCCAGCGGGCCAAGGTCTATCTGCAAAACCAAGACTATGACCGCGCGCTGAGCGACTTCGATCAGGCCATCCGGCTCAAGCCTGCCGGTCCGTTCAGCGCCGGCTGGTTCAACAATCGCGCCGAGCTGTTCGTCGCCACCGGGGACTATGATCGCGCGCTGGCCGATTACGGCAAGTCCATCGAGCTCGATCCCAACTCGTGGTACGCCTATGTCAATCGCGCGCTGGTCTATGATTTCAGCGGCAAAGATCGGCTCGCGGCGCTGCATTGCCAGGATGCGATCAAGCTCGCGCCGCGCGCAGCCGGCCCCTATTATTGCCGGGCCGTGGTCGAGATCAGCGCCGGCGATCTCGACCATGCCGCACGCGATATCGAACGCGCGATCGGCATCCAGGATGGGCAAGCCGAATTCTACTCGCTGCGCGGCCTGACGCTCGCCAGCAAGGGCGAGCTCGACCAGGCGATGCGCGACTACGACCACGCCACGCAACTCAATGCACAGGGCGCGCTGAATTACGCACGCCGCGGTCTCGCCGACGAGAAGAAGGGCGATATCGACGCTGCGCGCACCGACTTCCGCCACGCGCTCGACGTCATCGGCCTCGATCAGCTCGACCGCACGCAGGGCCAGCGCATCGCCAGGGAAGGCCTGCAACGGCTGGATCAGGTCGCCACTACGGAGAAGAGCGTCGTCGCCGATCACGTCGCGACCAAACCTGACACGGTCAAGCCCGCCCCCGCGCTCGCCGCGGCCGTTCCGCTCGCGCCGATCGGCGCGGGCCCGAAGGCAACAACGACCGAACGGCGCATCGCCCTGGTCGTCGGCAACTCGAAATACCGCTCCGTCCCGGTGCTGCCGAACCCCGGCCAGGACGCCGCGGCGATCGCCGACACGTTGCGCGCGGTGGGCTTTCAGGATGTCCGCCTCGTCACCGACGCGACGCGGGACAGCCTGGTCGAGGCCCTCAAATCATTCGCCAGCGCGGCGGACGGCGCCGACTGGGCGGTGATCTACTATGCCGGCCACGGCATGGAGATGGCGGGCGAGAACTATCTGGTGCCGGTCGACGCCAAACTCGCCACCGACCGCGACGTGTCGTTCGAGGCCGTCGCCCTGACCCAGGTGATGGGCGCCACCGAAGGCGCCCGCAAGCTGCACCTCGTCATTCTCGATGCCTGCCGCGACAATCCGTTTGCCAACCAGATCAAGCGCACCGTCGCATCACGCTCGATCGGCAGGGGATTGGCCCAGGTCGAACCCGACAGCGGCACGCTGGTCGTCTACGCCGCCAAGCACGGCCAGGTCGCGCTCGACGGCGACGGCGGTCACAGCCCGTTCGTGACCGCCCTGATCAGGCGCATGCAGACCCCGCGGATCGAGATCCGCAAGCTGTTCGACCTCGTGCGCGACGACGTCATGGCGGCGACGGATCGGCGCCAGCAGCCCTTCAGCTACGGTTCGGTGCCGGGAGCTGAGGATTTCTACTTTGTCAGCGCGAGCCAGAATGCGGCGAAGTAATCCGTGTCCGCGCGGCCGAGAACGATGCGATCGAGAGTACGACCGCCGTCCGGCATTTGTTGCGGCTAGACAAATCGCGGCGGCTGTATGGCGGCGGCCTGTGACATTTAGGCTTTTGCATCGCGGCACGGACGGATAGAAGCTCATCCGCGAACATCGACACTGATGCAATGAACCTCTCCGCCCCATTCATCCGCCGGCCGGTCGGCACCACGCTGCTGTCTCTTGGACTGGTGGTGGCGGGCATCATTGCGTTCTTCAAGCTGCCGGTGTCGCCGCTGCCCGACGTCGACATCCCGACCATCATGGTGCAGGCGACCCTGCCCGGCGCCAGCCCGGCGGATGTCGCGTCCACCGTGGCGAGCCCGCTCGAGCGCCACCTCGGCCAGATCGCCAGCGTCACCGAGATGACGTCGACGTCTTCGCTCGGCTCCGCCCGCGTCACGCTGCAATTCGACATCGACCGTGACATCAACGGCGCCGCGCGCGACGTGCAGGCGGCGATCAACGCCGCGCGCGCCGACCTGCCGACCAACCTCCGCGCCAACCCCACCTACCGCAAGTTCAACCCGGCCTCGGCGCCGATCCTGATCTACACCCTGACCTCGGACACACTGACGCCGGCCGAGCTCTATGACGCCGCCTCGACCGTGCTGGCCCAGAAGCTGTCGCAGGTCGAGGGCGTCGGCGAAGTCTCGGTCGGCGGCGGCTCGCTGCCCGCGGTGCGCGTCGAGCTGATCCCGCCGGCGCTCTACAAATACGGCATCGGGCTCGAGGACGTCCGCGCAGCGCTGTCGAGCGCCAACGCGCACAGCCCGAAGGGCGGCATCGACGTCGGCGACCAGCGCTACCAGATCTACGCCAACGACCAGGCGCGGAAGGCCGCCGACTACAAGCCGCTCGTCGTCGCCTACCGCAACGGCGCGGCGGTGCGCCTGACCGATGTCGGCGACGTCATCGATTCCGTGGAGAATGTACGCACGCTCGGCCTTTCCAATGGCAAGCCGGCCGTCGTGATGATCGTGTACCGGCAATCGGGCGCCAACATCATCAAGATGGTCGATAGCGTAAAAGGGCTGATGCCGCAGCTCAGGGCCTCGGTTTCGCCCGCGATCGACATCACGCTGGCGATGGACCGCTCGAAGACGATCCGGGCCTCGCTGCACGATGTCGAGATCACGCTCCTGATCGCCGTCGCGCTGGTGATCCTGGTCGTGTTCGCCTTCCTGCGCAATGCGCGGGCGACACTGGTGCCTGTCGTGGCGGTCGGCGTGTCGCTGATCGCCACCTTTGCCGTGATGTATTTGCTGGGCTACACGCTCGACATCTTCTCGCTGATGGCGCTGACGGTGGCGACCGGCTTCGTGGTCGACGACGCCATCGTGGTGCTGGAGAACATCGCCCGTCACTTGGATGCCGGGATGTCGCGGCTGGAGGCGACGCTGGTCGGCACCCGCGAGGTCGGCTTCACCGTGCTGTCGATGAGCGTGTCGCTGATCGCGGTGTTCGTGCCGATCCTGCTGATGGGCGGCCTGGTCGGCCGCCTGTTCCGCGAATTCGCCATGACCATCACCATCGCGATCGTGATCTCGCTGGTGGTCTCGCTGACGACGACGCCGATGATGTGCGCGGTGCTGCTGCGCAAGGAGGAAGGCCAGCCGCATGGCTGGATCTACCGGATCAACGAGCGCGCCTTCGAACTGATGCTGAGCGGCTACCGTGCCACGCTCGGCCTCGCGCTGCGCCATCCGCTGCTGGTGATGCTGATCCTGGGCTGCACGCTCTATCTGAACGTCCATCTCTACACGGTGGTGCCCAAGGGCTTCGTTCCGCAACAGGATACCGGGCTGTTGATCGGCTCGATCCAGGCCGACCAGAGCACCTCGTTCCAGCTGATGCAGCAGAAGCTGACGCAGTTCATCGACATCGTGAAGTCAGATCCGGCGGTCGATACCGCGGTCGGCTTCACCGGCGGCGGCGGCGTGGGTCCGGGCGGCACCAACACCGGCACCGTGTTCGCCTCGCTGAAGCCGATGAACGAACGCAAGCTGCGCGCCGACAAGGTGATCGAGCGGCTGCGCGATCCCTTGGCAAAGGTGGCGGGCGCCACCCTGTTCCTGCAATCGATCGGCGATCTCGGCGCCGGCGGCCGCTCGGGCAACGCGGCGTATCAATACACGCTGAAGGGCTCGACCTTCGAGGAGCTGAACGAGTGGACGCCCAAGCTCGTCGCCGCACTGCAGAAGGAGCCGACGCTCGCCGACGTCAACACCGACCAGCAGAACAAGGCGCTGCAAGCCAATCTGGTCATCGACCGCGACGCCGCCTCGCGGCTCGGGATCACGGTCAGCCAGCTCGACAACACGCTCTATGACGCATTCGGGCAGCGCCAGGTCTCGACCATCTTCGTCGCGCGCAACCAGTATCACGTGATCATGGAGGTCGCGCCGCGCTTCTCGCAGGACCCGCAGACCCTGAAGGAGGTCTATATCTCGACCTCGGGCGGATCGGCGACCGGCACGCAGAGCACCAATGCGGTGGCCGGCACGGTGGCCTCGTCGTCGCAGAAGAGCTCGATCAGCTCGGTCGCCGCCAATGTGGTGCGCAATCAGGCGACCAACTCGATCGGCGCCACGGGCAAGGGCGTCGCCTCGACCGGAACCGCGGTCTCGACCAGCGCGGAGACGATGATCCCGCTGTCGAGCGTCGCCCGCTTCGAGCACGGCGAGACGCCGCTTGCGGTCAACCACCAGGATTTGCTGGTCGCCAGCACCATCTCGTTCAATTTGCCGCCGGGCGTCTCGCTCAGCACCGCGACCACCACGATCGAGAACGCGATGCACACGCTCGGCATGCCGGCGGGCATTTCCGGCGGGTTCGCGGGCTCCGCAAAGATCTTCCAGCAGGCGCTGGCGAACGAGCTGTTTCTGATTCTCGCAGCACTCGCGACGATCTACATCTCGCTAGGCATGCTCTACGAGAGCTACGTCCACCCGCTGACCATCCTCTCCACCCTGCCCTCGGCCGGCGTCGGCGCGGTGGCGGCGCTGATGCTGTCGCACACCGATTTCGACATCATCGGCATGATCGGGGTGATCCTCCTGGTCGGCATCGTCAAGAAGAACGCGATCATGATGATCGACTTTGCGCTCGACGCCGAGCGCCAGCGCGGGCTGTCGTCGCGCGATGCGATCTACGAGGCCTGCCTGATGCGCTTCCGCCCGATCATGATGACGACGCTCGCCGCGCTGTTCGGCGCGGTGCCGCTGATGATCGGCCTCGGCGAAGGCAGCGAGCTGCGCCAGCCGCTCGGCATCGCGATCTTCGGCGGACTGATCCTGAGCCAGATCCTGACGCTCTACACCACGCCGGTGGTCTATCTCTATCTCGACCGCGCCAGGCTGTGGGTCCAGCGCCGCCGCGCCGCCCGACGGGCACGGCGGGCCACGGCACGCGCGTCCTGACCAGAGCGCGCGCTCACAAATCCGAAGCGCGCGCAGAGCAGCGAGATCCGCGTTAGCCTTGCACAGCAAGCGTCGGCGATGCCTGAGCGAATGTCCGCCAAGGGCCAATAGCAGTCGTGAGCAGATGCAGCAAAACTGGCACCAAGGCTATTTCGGTGCGGACAGTCTATCAACTTCCTGTTGGAATTTCTGCAGGTCATAGCCCGCGCCTTGTAGCATCGTGCTGTTGAAACGGACCAGCGCGGCGGTTGCAATGGCCTCCTTTATCTGAGCATCGGTCGCACCAGCAGCTTTTGCCAATTTGGTGTGACCGTAAACGCAATAGACACAGGGAATCTGTGCTGCCACACCGAGGGCAATGAGTTGCTTGGTCTTCGCGTCCAAAGCCCCCTTGGGATTCATCAAGGCCAGCTGTAGGTCCCAATGCTGCTTCAGTGCCTGGTCAGGAAGTGTCTGCTTGAAATAATCAGGGGCCTCCTGCGCGCTGACGCCTGGTCCCGTTGCCAAGGCCAACAACAGCGCTAAACCAGCACTCGCTAGTAAGGTTCTCATGACTGATCTCCCTTGAGGGGACGCCGACAAAATAATCGGCGCGCAACCATGGTCTCCTGCAATGAAAGTCGCCGCATCGCCTCCCTGTGGCTCGACCACACCAGCGGCTTGCAGCTGCCTTGATTACAGCAGGGAAATGCTACCGGCGAAATATGCTCAATGGTCTATTTTGCGCAGCAGCAATTGGGCGCCGCCAATGTCTCTTGCAGGTCACAAGAGGACATCTCGGCGACCGCCTGTCAGCCTTACCTCCCAAGGCGGACGTCCCGGATTTATGAGATCAGGTTGAAGCGTCATCGTGCTTTGGCTTCTTGTCTGAGCGTGTTCTCCGCGCAGAACGCGACCAGCATCCTGATCGGCCGCGACGGCAACATCGTGCATCACGGCTTTGGGCAGCAGAGCGACATGGCACTCGGCGCCATCATCGCAGCCGAGCTGGCCGCACCGCACGGGTGATGCCGGCCCACACTGCCTGCAACCCATTCCCGCGGCTGCGTTATGACGGCGTCGCGGAATGCGTGATAGCGTTTCGCCAACCAGACCCATCGCCTTGCGGGAGGATGTCATGAAGACCTATCAGCTCTACATCGACGGCCAGTATGTCGACCCCGCCAATGGCGAATGGTTCGACAGCATCGATCCCTATCGCGGCGAGGCCTGGGCCAAAATTCCGCGCGGCTCGGCGGCCGATGCCGACAAGGCAGTGAAAGCCGCCAATGAGGCGATGTGGCGCGGCCCGTGGGCGAAGATGACGGCGTCCGCGCGCGGCAAGGTGATGCGCAAGCTCGGCGACCTCGTCGCGGCCAACGCGGAGCGTCTCGCCGAGATCGAAGTGCGCGACAACGGCAAGCTGATGGCCGAGATGCTGGGCCAGCTGCGCTACCATCCGGAATGGTGGTGGTATTTCGGCGGCCTCGTCGACAAGCTCGAGGGCGGCCTGGTACCGATCGACAAGGCGGATACCTTCGCCTACACGACGCATGAGCCGGTCGGCGTCGTCGCGGCGCTGACCGCCTGGAATTCGCCGCTGCTGTTCGTCGCCTGGAAATGCGCCGCCGCGCTCGCCGCCGGTTGCGCCGTGGTCGTGAAGCCCTCGGAATTCACCTCGGCCAGCACGCTGGAGTTCGCGGCGCTGACCAAGGAGGCCGGAATTCCCGACGGTATCTTCAACGTGGTGACCGGCTTCGGGCCCGAGGCAGGCTCCGCATTGATCTCGCACCCCGGCGTCGCAAAAATCACCTTCACGGGATCGGACGCCACCGGCGCAAAGGTCTATGAGACCGCGGCCAAGAGCCTGAAGCGGGTCTCGCTCGAGCTCGGCGGCAAGTCCCCCAACATCGTATTCGAGGATGCCGACCTGACGGCGGCTGCGGCCGGCGCGATCTCCGGCATCTTCGCCGCCACCGGCCAGACCTGCATCGCCGGATCGCGCCTGCTGGTGCAGAGCTCGATCAAGGAGACGTTCGTCGCGCGCGTGCTGGAGCTGGCGAAGTCCGCCAAGATCGGCGATCCCATGCAAGCCGACACCAATGTCGGCCCGATCACGACGCCGGCGCAGTACAAGAAGGTGCTCGACTACATCGATATCGCGAAGGCCGAAGGCGCGCGCTGCCTGCTCGGCGGCAAGCCGGCCTCCGGCGACGGCATCAAGGGCGGCCAGTTCGTCGAACCGACCATCTTCACCGACGTCGACAACACCATGCGGATCGCGCGCGAGGAGGTGTTCGGCCCGGTGCTGTCGATCATCTCCTTCGACACCGAGGAAGACGCCATCCGCATCGCCAACGACACGATCTACGGCCTTGCCGCCGGCATCTGGACCAAGGATCTGGCGCGCGCCATCCGCGTGCCGAAGCAGCTCCGCGCCGGCACCGTGTGGGTCAACACCTACCGCGCCATCAGCTACATGATGCCGTTCGGCGGCATGAAGTTCTCCGGCGTCGGTCGCGAGAGCGGCATCGACGCGGTGCGCGAATATCAGGAGACCAAGAGCGTCTGGATCTCGACCGCGACGGACGTGCCGGCGAATCCGTTCGTGATGCGGTGAAGAAGGTCCGGTATGCACCTCTCCCCGGTGGGGAGAGGCGCATCAAGCCCGCAGACTCACAAGACTGCCCACGTCACGGCGCAACCAGCGAAAGTGCCAGTAACGCCAAGATCAGGGCCGGAGGCGTTACAAGGATTCCCAGCCGGAAGAACTGCAGCGCGCTGACGTGTTCGCCTTCGCGGCGCAGCGCGATCAACCACAGGATGGTCGCAAGCGAGCCCGTGACCGACAGATTGGGTCCGAGATCGACGCCGATCAGGACGGCGCCCGTGACGTGATGCGACACCTGTGCGGCTTGCGTCGTCGTCGCCGCGATCAGCCCCATCGGCAGGTTGTTGATGAGGTTCGAGGCGATCGCCGTGATGATGCCGGCCCCCCATGCGGCTGTGTGCGGCGACAGCGCGGCGGTTCGCTTGAGCTCTTCGGCGAGCGCCGGCAGGACGCCGGTCCGGTTGAGCCCTTCGGCCAGAATGAACAACCCGGCGACGAGAGGCAGCACCGACCAGGAGATATCGCGGGCGACAGAAAGCGGCGATTTGCGGCCGAGCAGGAGAACGATCGCGGTTACTACGGCACCGCAGGCGAAGGTCGGGATTCCGAGATCAAGACCGAGAGCCGATGCGGCGAGCAGCACCACGGCTGTCGCGCCGATGCCGGCCGCCACGATCGCAGCGCTCCTCGTCAGAATGGCCGGCTCTCCGTCGCGCTCATCGACGTCGCCCAGCAGGCTCTTGCGCAAGCTGATCCGGAGCATGATGAAGGTCACTGCGATCGCCACGATCGACGGCAGCAGGAAGTAGTGCAGCCACTCCGGCAGCGTCGGCATCCGCGCGCCGAACAGGACGAGGTTGGCCGGGTTCGAGATCGGCAGCACAAAGCTGGCAGCATTGGCGATGAACGCGCAAACGAACAGATACGGCAACGGCTCGACCTTCGCGGTACGGGTCGCGGCATAGACCGCGGGCGTCAGCACGACCGCAGTGGCGTCGTTCGACAGGAAGATCGTGACCAGCGTACCGACCGCGTAGACGATCGAGAACAGCCGGGACGCCGAATTGTGCGCTTGCCTGACGGCCTGTTCGGCAAGCCAGTCGAACAGGCCCTCCTTCCGTGCGACCTCGGCCAGCAGCATCATGCCGATCAGAAAAAAATAGACGTCCGTGCCTTTCCCTGCGGCTGCGACGGCATCCCGCCATGGCAGCAGATCGAAGGCGATCAGCAAGACGGCGCCGGTCACCGCCCAGATGTATTCCGGCAGATTCCACGGACGGGCGATGACGCCCAGGGTCGCAAGACCCGCGATGCCCCAGGTCGCGGCATTGTTGGCGAACATCAGGCGACACCTGCGACGTGTGAGGCCGTCGCGCCTGATGCCCGCCCGGGCTTCGTCGCACAGGCGGGTTTCAGCAACGGAGCGAAGACACTCCACAGCGCGACCGAGACCGCGGCGAAGCCGCCGAGGATGAGAAACATCGGCCCGTAGCCGAACTCCTGCGCGATCCAGCCGCCGATCGCCGGACTGAGCGAGGCGCCGATTCCCTGCACCGTCATGACCGCGCCCTGACCGGCGTTGATCCGCCCGGTGCCGTCCAGGATCCGCGCGACGAGGCCCGGCACCGCGACGCTTTGAAGGCCCGCCCCAACCCCATCGAGAATCTGCACCGGATAGACACCCCATCTGTTCAAGAGCCAGGCCGCGATGCTACCCCGGATCGGCAAAGCCATGAACGACACCAGCAAGACCAGCCAGTAGCCTTCCTTTTCGGCCATCCGCATCGCAGCCAGCGAGGTCAGGATCATGGTGCCCTGGGCGATGACGATGGTCATGGCGACAAAGCTCGCGGGGTCGGCCTGCTTGTCGGCAACGACGGCCAATCCGTAGAGCGGAAGCATCGCGGCATTGCCGAGGTGGAAGAACAGCAGCGCTGCGGCGAGGACCAGCAGTGGCTTCGACTCGAACAGCACCTGCAGCCCGCTGGCGGGCCTGTTGTCACCGGCCTCGTGTTCGAGCCCGCGCGCTGCGTCGTCGTCGATGGACGCGCTCGGGATCAGCAGCACGGAAATGATGGAGAGGACGCCAAAGACCGCGGCGAGCCAGAACACCGCCGTGAAGCCGTACATCCAGCCGGCGAATCCGGACAGCCCGGCGCCCACCATGTTACCGGCGTGGTTGAAGGCCTGGTTGCGGCCGTTCTGCCGATTGAAGCCGGCCTGGCGGACGATGCCCAGCGTGATACCGGCGACGGCCGGGCCGATCGCGGCGCCCGCGATCGCGGTCGCGACCTGGGAGGCGGCCACCAGCCAGAACTCCTGCGACAGCAGCACGATGCCGGACGCAATGACGGTGCAGATGCCGGGGATGATGACGAACAGCTTCTTGCTGCGCGTGGCGTCGATCAGGGCCCCTGCCGGCGTCGTCATCAGCATCCCGGCGATGCCGCCCGCCGTCATCACCGTTCCGATCCAGCCGCTCTGCCAGCCATGCGCGAGCAGAAACACGCCCAGGAACGGGCCGATGCCGGCCTGCATGTCTGCCATGAAGAAGTTCAGCGCGAGCAGCGGACGCAGCGCGCCATCTCGTTTTGCGTTGTGTGTGGTCACCGGCGCTGCTCCTCAGAAACGCGAAATGAGGAAGATGCCGGCCATCATCAGAACCGCGCCGGCCGCGCGGCCTGGCGTGAGCGCGTGAACCGTCATGCCGAACCAGCCGTATTTGTCGACGAGCAGAGACATCAGGATGTTCGCGGTGATGGTGAGGCCGCCGAACGTTCCTGCACCGACCTGTCCGACGAAGAGAAGACCGGCCACGACGGCGAACGCACCGATGAGGCCGCCGAGGGGCGCCCACCAGGGCATCGCCGCGATGCTTTCGCGGGTCGGGAACGGATGCGGCTGACACATCCAGATGACAGACAGGAACGCGACCACCGGCAGGAACGAGACGATGCTCGACAGCCACGGGTTCTCCATCGAGTTGCGCAAGGCGTTGTTCATGGGTGGACCCCAGGCCTGCAGCGCGCCCGCGACGAGGATGATCGGATAAAGCCAGACGGCACCGAGATTCTGCATCGTCACCACTTCCGCCCGTTACGGTTCGGCCCCAGTTGCGTTGCGAAGAGATGGCGTTCCGGCCATGCGCCGATCGAGCCGGCATCACTTCCCGTGGAGCTGCGACCAACGCCGCTCGCGTCGCATTCGATGACGTCGCTGTCCGTTGCGCCGTTCTCGTCTGTCACGCGCACTTCGAGGCGGAACATTCCACGGCCGGCAAGGATCGGTGCCGTGAAGATGCCGCGATCGCCAGGAGACATCGGACTCCACGGACCGTCGTCGACGCGAAACGCGCCGGACGTAACAGTTGCAGCACCCCAGGCGCAGGCACGGATGAGACGCGTCGGTGCGGCCTCGGCCTCACGGAGATCGAGCCGCCGGTCCGCGGGCGACGTGATCATGACGAAGGGCCAGGGCGAATCGAGCGGCTTGAAGCGCCAGCTCACGACATCGCCGTCGAGCGCGGCGAAGCTGAAGCCGACGGGTCCCTCTTCGATCTGTCCCGTCGATCGCGTCGCGGCATAGATGGTGCGTCCGTCGTGAGCGATCTCGTTATAATGCGTGTGGCCCATGGCGACGAGACGGGCACAGCTCAGGTCGAGCAGCTGTGACAGTCGCTCGGCTTCTTCACCGAGATCGGCCGGATAGGCGTGCATGAAGACGACACAGGCTTTCCCATCGCGCTGCGCTTCGGCAAGCCGATCCTTCAGCCAGTCGAACTGTTCGGCGCCCAACCTGAAATCCGGACCGCCGGCGCCCTGCGAGACGACGTCCAGGAACAGACATAGGTGCCCTCGAATCTCCTCGGCAAAAGGCAGTTGCGGGACACCAAGTCCGCGATAGAAGCTGTCAAGCGATCGCGGCTTGAAGTCGTGATCGCCCGGAATCGCGCGCCATGGAAGACGGAGTTCGTCGAGTCCACCGCGCACCAGGCCGAACTGATCGTCGGTGCCGTCGTCGGCATTGTCGCCAGGCAGATAAACGAAATCGACGTCACCAGCGACGCTCCGGTTGAGTTCGCGCACGATGCGGATGAAGTCCTGATGGTTTTGCAATCGCTGCTCGGTCAGATGCAGGTCGCCCATCTGCACGAACCGCAACGGAATCTCTTCGCGTAAATTGGACACAACATCTCCCAATGTGTGATTGATCCGTCCGCTTGCCGGCTCCTCAATGGAGCCAGAGCCGGTTGAGTTCCGGCTCCGGCCGCCATTTCTGACGTCGGGTCGCTGCCGGGGCGAAGCCCCAAGCCTCAGGCAGCCTCGTGTCCGTTGCCGACCAGCTTGGCCTTCCGAATCCGGCCGCCCAATTCAACGTGCAGTTCGTAGGTCTCACCGTTTCGCCGGCCCTCGATTTCGAAGTGCTTGGGCTTGCGACGCGGCGCGCCGACCGGCTCGAACCCGGCCGCGCGCGCGGCCTCGATCGCCGCGGCGGGGTCCGCAGGCTCGTGATGACCATGATCGGGCTTCCTCTTGTGCTGGATCATCACGTTCTCACGGCCGCAGGCGAAACGCGTCACCTTGAGCTCGGAGGGCTTCTGTTCGCCTTCCAGCTCGACGTCGGCTCCGATCCGAAGCTTGACGAGGTCCGCTCCGTGCGGCGTGAGATCGGCAAGTACTGCACCATTCGCAGTTTGAACCACGAAGCGGTGTGCGAACACGTGCACGATCTTCCCGGATAATTTGATCTGGTCTTCGGACATTCTGGTCTCCTGATTTTCATTCATTCGTCATTCGTTCACAGCGCTTTGGGCCCCGGAGGTGGCGGCGGGGGCGGTACATCGGCCCGCGGGGGCGGAGGAGCCCCAGGCGGCGGTGGCGGTGGTGCATCCGCGCGCGGCGGCGGCGCTCCAGGAGGCGGTGGCGGCGGCGCGTCCGCCCGCGGCGGCGGAGGTGGCGCCCCTCGAGGCGGATGCGGCGGGGGACCGAAGGCTTCCGCCCTGCCGTCGGCATGCGAAACGATCTGGGCGTGGACGATCCCGCGCTCGAATATGCCCTCGACCGTCACGGTCTCGCCTTTGGTCGCCAAGCCGGCACGTTCTCCGCGCGGTCCGAGGTCGACCAGCGCCCGACCGCTGCCGTCGTCGATGATGAACTTGTTGCCGAAAATCTCGGCGACGCTGCCGCGCACCGCGGATGGACTTCCAGGCTGCAGCGCATTGATGGCGGTCGGCTGCAGCAGCATGACGCTGCGCGGTTGCCAATTCTGGGCGAGTCTCACCCCACCCGCGCCGCCGGCAGCACCGACGGCGAGTACGGCGAGTGCTGCACCTGCCAGCAGGGCTCGATGCCGCGGCTGTCGGCGCGCCGGGGGCGATGGGGCGGCATCTGGATGTGAATGGCTCTCGGTCATCGGGTGGTCCCTTTCGATTGCGATGACCGAAGCCTAGGACACCGCCCCCAATCCAGCCTGAACCGTTTCGTTCAGGTTGGGTTAAGCTCCCGGGCATAGGTCCCGTCCGAGGTGGAAGCGGCATGAAAATCCTTCTGGTGGAAGATGATCGCCTGCTCGCGCAAGAGATTGCCCGCGCCTTGCGTGAGGAAAACTTCGCGGTCGATGTGGCGGCGAACGGCGAGGACGGACAGCATCTCGGCGAGACGGAATCCTACGACGTCGCGGTGCTCGATCTGGGATTGCCCAGGGTGCCCGGGGTCGAGGTGCTACGTCGATGGCGAAAGCACGACCGGCATTTGCCGGTGCTGATCCTGACCGCGCGCGACGGCTGGACTGAAAAGGTCGAGGGCTTCAAGGCAGGAGCCGACGACTATCTGACGAAGCCGTTTCGGACCGAGGAATTGGTCATGCGCCTTCGTGCGCTGGTCCGTCGTGCCTCCGGGCATGCCGCGCCGCGCATCTCCTGCGGCCCTCTGACGTTCGAAACACAGACCGGGGTGTTCGAGTTCAACGGCCTTCCGTTGAAGCTGACTGCGCTGGAATGGCGCGTTCTGGAGTGCCTTGTCCTGCGCAAGGATACCGTGGTCGAGCGCGGCCTGTTGACGGAGAAGGTCTACGAAGGGGATATCGGGACGGACTCGAATTCGATCGAAGTGATCGTCGCCAGACTGCGCCGCAAGGTCGGGAAGACGCTGATCGAGACCGAAAGAGGCCGCGGCTACAAGCTCAACTCGGGATCTTGATGATGAGCCAGAGCACGTCGCTCGGCCGACGCCTCATGATCGGGGCCGGCATATTCATCACCGCCGCGCTCGTCGTGGCCGCGGTCCTGATCTCGTTCGTTCTGCATCGTTTCGTGCAAGGGCAGATCGATCAGAGGCTCGATGCCCAGATCCAGTTTCTGTCTTCGATGCTCGACGTCGATGGTAGCGACAATCTGCGCCTGGCAGGATCCGCCGACGGCCCGCCTTTCGATCGGCGCCGACACGGCTGGTACTGGAAGATCTCCGGACCAAAAAACGTGCTGCGGTCCCGGTCACTCGATGGCGCGGACCTGTCGCCTCCCGACATCCGTGACAGGCCCCCGCCGCCTCCGCCCCCGCCTCGTCGGGCCGACGATCCGCCTTCACGAAGCCGCCCGGCTCCGGCCGATGGCGTGGGTCCGGACGACCGCAGGCTCCACTTCCGCATCCTGAACGTGTCCGCATCCGGCGTTCCGGCTACGATCGTCGCGTCCGCGCCCAGGGATGCGGTGCTCGGACCATTGTGGGAAGCGATGCGCACATTGGCGCTGTCGCTTGCGGTGCTCGGCATCGCGTTGATCGGCGCCATGCTGATCCAGGTTCGCCTCGGACTGCGACCGCTCGAGCGACTTCGTCGCGCGGTCGCCGACGTACGATCAGGGCTTCGCGAACGTGTGCCGGATGCTCAGCCGAGCGAGGTACAGCCGCTGGCGACCGAACTCAATGCGCTGCTGGTCCAAAATGCCGCAAACCTCGATCGGGCGCGCAAGCACGTCTCCAATCTGGCGCACGGCCTGAAGACGCCTCTCGCTACGCTGGCCATTGCGCTGCAGAAGCAGACGCCGGGGTCCGATGATCTTCACGATCTCGTCGTGCTGATGGACCGCCGCATCCGCCATCATCTGGGGCGCGCCCGGTCGGCCGCACTCGGCGGTCCGGTCCGCACCAGAACGGCGGTCGCATCACGCGTCGCCGATCTTGCCCTGGTCCTCGGCAAGGTGAACGCCGATAAGTCGACAACCTTCGTCAACACCATTCCGCCCGGGCTGTCGGTGGCGTGCGAGCAGCAGGACATCGACGAGATGCTCGGAAACGTTCTGGAGAATGCGTTCTCCTGGTGCCGAAGCAAGGTTCTGGTCAGATCGAGCGAGGACGGCAGGAGCGCGGTCATCGTCGTGGAGGACGACGGACCGGGACTTTCGCCGGAGCAGATGTCGGCGGCGACACAGGCCGGCCGACGGCTCGACGAGAGCTCTCCCGGATTCGGCTTCGGGCTGTCGATCACGCGAGAGCTCGCCGAGCTTTATGCCGGCTCCCTCGCTCTGGACCGGTCCTCGCTCGGCGGGCTCCAGGTCGCGATACGCCTGCCTTCCGCCGGCATCGATTGACCAACCTCGGATATGCCCGCCGGCGCGGAGCGTCGCAGCGCGCGCCCTACCCCTTCGCCGAACCCGGCACGCCGCCGAACAATTTCGCCTGCTCGGCGCGGCCGGCGTCGACGATGCGGGTGGTGGCGGTTTCGATCGCCTCGCGCAGGCGGGTCATGAACTCCTCGCGCGGCAGGCCCGGCGGCAATGGATCGAGGAATTCGACCACCAGCGTGCCGGGATAGCGCATGAAGGTGCGGCGCGGCCAGAACAGGCCGGAATTGAGCGCGACCGGCAGGCACGGCACGCCGCTCTCGGCATAGATCTGCGCGACGCCGGCCTTGTAGTTCGGCGCGGCGCCGGGCGCGGTGCGGGTGCCTTCCGGAAAGATCACGAGCTGCCGGCCGAGCTTCACCTCGGCCGCCGCACGCTTCAGCGTCTTGATCAGCGAGCGCGGGCCGCCGCCGCGCTCGACGGAGATCATGCCGACCTTCTTGAGGTACCAACCGAACACCGGGATCATCATCAGCTCGCGCTTGAGGATGAACAGCGGATGCTCGAAGAAGCGCACCAGCGCGAACGTCTCCCAGAACGACTGGTGCTTGGAGGCGACGATCAGCGGGCCTTTTGGAATCTTCTCGACGCCGCGGAACTCGATCCGGATGTTGCAGATCACGCGCATCAGGAACAGGCTGATGTTGGCCCATGCGGCCTCGATCGCCATCATCGCGCCGCGCGGCAGCAGCAGCGCCGGCAGCGCGACGATGCAGAGCAGCACCAGCACCAGGTAGAACAGCGCGTTGAAGATCAGCGAGCGCAGGAAAATCATTTCAGTCCTTGTTTGAGCATGATCTCCGCGCAAACGCGTTCCGCGCTTGTCGCGAAGGAAAACCGCTCCGCACTCTTCCGGATCATGCCTAGTCCCTATTCGCCTGCGCCGTCGCCGGGCGGCGTGGCACGGCTGCCGGCTCGGCGAGATCGGAGGTCAGGTCGAGGCCGATATCGGCCAGCCGCACCCGCATCTCCGCGGCGACATATTTGGCGTATTCCGATAGCAAGAGGCGGAACGTTCCGCCACTCGTCCACCACGGCTCGTCGCGCCATTTGTCGCCGACCACCGCGAACGGGATCAGCGTGATATCGGGCATCGCATGTGACAGTTCCACGATCGCGCGCGGCATGTGGTAGTTCGACGTCACCACGATCAGCGACTTGAAGCCGCGCTCGTGCGCCCAGCGCCGCGTCTCCGCCGCATTGCTGCGGGTGTTCACCGCCGAGCGGTCGAGATCGACGCAGCACCGCATCAGCCCCTGGCTGTCCGGAACCGAGCGCGAAATGTCATTGGCGTCGTTGGTCGGATGCACGCCGGAAATCAGCAGGCGCTTGCCGTAGCCCGCCGCCAACAGCTCCATGGCGTCGGACACCCGCGACGAGCCGCCGGTCAGCACCACGATGCCGTCGGCATTGTGCGGCGGATCGGTCTCGACACCGCGCAATTGCGACAGGAAGCCGATGAAACCGACCGCGGCGGCAACGAAGGCAAGCGCCAGCGGCACGACGATGACGACGCGCAGCCAGCCGCGCGCCTGCGCGGCATGGCCTTTCGGCGACGTATCGTCGGGCTGCAAACTCATGTGATGCTGATATCCTTCCCCCCGCCGATTTTAGAGCATGATCCGGAAAAGTGGAAACCGGTTTTGCCCGGCCAGGGCCGTGCGGATGCGGGCGAAATCACACTCTGGCGACGACCGCGATCACGAAACCGGCCCCATGATTGCGACGCCGCGGGCCGTCAGTCGATGTCGTCGAGCGTGGCAAACAGGGTGCGCCGCGACGCCCATGCGGTGATCGCCGCGATCAGCACCGCCTGCAACGCCAGGACGAGGTAACCCGACGGACGCAGCGAGAACGTGCCGAGCAGCGCCGCGAACTGGTCGCCCACCGGCGTGCCGGAGAACCAGTTGGCGATCGACTCGGAGAAGCCGAACGCCAGCATCGCCGCGCCGCCGCCGATCAGCCCGCCCTCGAGACCGAGCCGGAGGAAATGCCGCAGGAAGCGGTTGGCGATGAAGCTGTCGCCGGCGCCGACGAAATGCAGCACCTCGACGATCGGACGGTTGGACGCCATCGCGCCGCGGGTCGCGAACGACACCGAGATGATGGTGGCGATGATCACTAGGATCAGGA
Source organism: Bradyrhizobium sp. B124 (assembly GCF_038967635.1). NCBI lineage: Bacteria > Pseudomonadati > Pseudomonadota > Alphaproteobacteria > Hyphomicrobiales > Nitrobacteraceae > Bradyrhizobium > Bradyrhizobium sp. B124. Next base: position 4,574,129 of record NZ_CP152413.1, read on the forward strand.
TGCCGACGCCGGCAAACACCGTGGCGCCGGTCATCGAGCGCATGCGCTCGATCCAGGCGCGGTGATCGTCAACGCTCGCGGTCGGCGCCACCTGCGTCACCCGCGCGCGCAACGCGGCGAGATCGAGCGTGGTGCCGGGCTGCACCCGCGCCACGATCACGCGCGGCACCGGCAGCTCGTCGATCGAAAGCCCGCTGCCGAGCCAGGGCTCCAGCAGCTTGGCGGATTCCTCCTTGCTGAACGGACGGACCTCGAGAATGCCGGACTGCGCCCGCATCGCCTCCACGGCGGCCTGCGCATCGCGATCGAGATCGCGGCCCGGCGCGGGGCGCACCTGGATGGTGATCTCGCTCGACACTTCGGACTGCCATTCGGCCGCCGACGCGCTGACCAGCAGCACGGTGCCGGTCGTCAGCGAGGCGAGGAAGGTCATGATCGCGACCACCGCGACCAGCGCGCGGCCCGAGATCGAGGCGCGCGGCACGATCGGCGACATGTTGCGCGCGGTGGCCGGGACCTGCGGGCGCTCGCGCCCGAGATCGACCAACGACACTTTCTCGTCGCCGCTCCTACTCATAGATGTGCAGCCGTCCCTGATGCAGCACCAGCCGCCGCGCCTCGTATTGATCCATCAATGTGATGTCGTGGGTCGCGATGATAACCGCGGTGCCGGATTTGTTGAGCTCGATGAACAGCCGCAACAGACGGCGCCCGAGCGTCGGGTCGACGCTGCCGGTCGGCTCGTCCGCCAACAGCAATTGCGGCCGCGAGATCACCGCGCGCGCGATCGCCGCGCGCTGCTTCTCGCCGCCCGACAGGATCGGCGGCAAGGCATCCATGCGCTCGCCGAGGCCGACCCACTTCAGGAGGTCGATCACCTCGCGGCGATAGGTCGATTCCTCGCGGCCCATCACCCGGAACGGCAGCGCGACGTTCTCGTAGGTCGTCATATGGTCGAGCAGGCGGAAATCCTGCAGCACGATGCCGATCCGCTTGCGCAGGTCGGCGACCTGGTCCTTGCTCAGCAGGGAGACGTCCTTGCCGAACAAATTGACCAGCCCGCGGGTCGGCCGCAGCGACAGGAACAGCAGCCGCAGCAGCGAGGTCTTGCCGGCGCCGGACGGCCCGGTGAGGAACTGGAACGAGTGCGCCGGGATCATGAAGGAGAGGTCGCGCAAAATCTCCGGGCCGAGCCCGTAACGCAGACCGACATTTTCGAACCGAACCAATGCGCTAGCTCCGTTCGAGAGGGCCTGTGGCCCAATACCCAGCTCCAGAGCCTTTTCCGTTCCGATGAAATCGGAACGAGGCTCTGGATTCTTGTTTGGACGCGTTTTCTTCACGCGAACCGGTACCCACTTCGCTCGAAAACGCTTTCGCGGCCCGAACACCCGCCGAGCGGCCGCGAACCGCACAGAAAGCTTGTGCGTCGATTATGGTTTCCGATTCGTTAACGGTCGCTCGGTACCATCCGGGCATACCACACGGTGGAGATTCGGCTCCATATGCATATCGTTTGCCCGCATTGTACAACATCTTACGCCATCAATCCGGCCACCCTCGGCGAGGCCGGACGCACGGTCCGTTGTTCCCGCTGCCGCGAGGTCTGGCTGGCCCGGCCGGAGGACGCGATCGGGGCGACCGCACCCAGTTTGGCCTACGAGGCCGCGGGCTCCAATCTCGCCGCCGAATGGGACGCGATGGGCCGCGAGGAGGCTGACACGACCCCGATGGTCGACAGCCCCTCGATTTCGGCCGATTTGCCCGCCGACGGGGACGCCGCCACGGAATGGCCGGCGGTGGCCGAGGCGGATGCCGCCGCCCATGCCGGTACCCAGGACGCCGCCGGAAAGCGCCGCTTCCGCCTGCCGCGGCTGCCCCGCCTGTTCCGGCTGCCCTCGCTGCCCCGGATTCCCTTCATGCCCGTGATCGGCGCCCTGCCGACCACCTGCGCCGCGATGGGCGCGCTGATCATTGCGCTGTTCGTCTGGCGCAACGACGTGGTGCGGCTGCTGCCGCAGACGGCGCTGTTCTACAAGATGGTCGGGCTCGACGTGAATTTGCGCGGCCTCGCCTTCAAGGACCTCAAGATCACCAACGAGACCGTGGACGGCAAGCCGGTGCTGGTGATCGAGGGCATGATCGTCGGCCAGACCAGGAAGCCGGTCGAACTGCCGCGGCTGCGCTTCTCGGTCCGCGACGCGCAGGGCGCCGAAATCTATGCCTGGAACGCGGTGCTGGAGCAGCCGGTGCTCAATCCCGGCGAACGCGCCTTCTTCAAGTCGCGCCTCGCCTCGCCGCCGCCCGAAGGCCGCAATATCGACGTACGCTTCTTCAACAAGCATGATCTCACCGGCGGCCGCGCCTGAGGCTAGCGGCCACCACTTTCGGAAACCGACCAATCACCATGACGCGTGTTCTGATCGCCGACGACGAAGACTCGATGCGCTCCCTGGTGGCGCGCGCCATCGCCATGGACGGCCACGAGACCGTGACCGCGCAGGACGGCGCCGAGGCGCTGGAGATGCTGACGCGCGACGAAGGCGCGTTCGACCTCCTGCTCACCGACATCCAGATGCCTGTGATGGACGGCATCGCGCTGGCGCTGACCGCGGCCCGCGACTTTCCCGCATTGAAGATCCTGCTGATGACCGGCTTCGCTCACCAGCGCGAGCGCGCCTCCGGCCTCGAGGCGATCGTGCACGACGTGGTGACCAAGCCGTTCTCGGTGGCGGATATCCGCACTGCCGTGGCGGATGCGCTGGCGGCAAGGAAGACGAGCTAGCCGTCATTGCGGGGCGGAGCAACTCGCCTCACATTCCGTGTCATGCCCCGCGAAAGCGGGGCATCCAGTACGCCGCGGCCTCTCGATTCCATCGCTGGCGCCTCTGGAATACCGGGTCGCCCGGTCGAGCCGGGCGATGACAGCGGAGGGGAATGGCGGGCTCAATAATCCTTCAGCAGCCGCTCGATGTAGTCGAGCTCGAGCTGCGGGCGTGACGGATCGGCGAGGCGGCGGCGCAGCTCTTCGAGGATGCGGCGGACGCGCTGGACGTCGATCTCGCCGGGGATCTTCACCGTGTAGTCGTCGCCGAATTCGCGGCCGTGCAGCGGCCGGCCGAGCGGGTCGGTCTGGTTGCCGCCGCTCTGCTGGCGGCCGGCACGGTTGCCGGGGCCATCGCCGGGCTGGTCGCCGTCGCCCTGCTGCATCGCGTCGGCAAGGCTCTGCGCGCCCTTGCGCAACGCATCCAGCGCGCGGCCTTGCGAATCCACCGCACCGTCGGCATTGCCCTCGCCGAGCCGTCCGGAGGCATCGCCCATCGCGGAATCGGCCTGGTCGAGCCCGTCGCCGTCGTCATCACCCTGGTCGCCGCCCTGGTCGCCCTGCTGCGCCTGATCGCCCTTCTGGCCTTGCCCCTTCTGGCCCTTCTGGCCGCGCTGCTCCGGACCCATGCCGCGCTTGGCGAGCTCCTCCTGCAGCTTCTTCAGCCGGTCGCGCAGCGCCTGCTGATCCTGCTGCAGGTCGCCCATCGACTGATCGCCCTGCTTGCCGCGCATGCGGTCGCGGCGGGAATCCTGGCCCTGCTTGAAGGTCTTGTCGCGCAACTGCTGCTGCTTGCGGATCATGTCGCCGAGCTCGTTGAGCGACTGCTGCATGTCGTCGTCGCCCTGGTTGGGCTGCGCCATCTGCAGGTTTTCTAGCATCTGCTGCATCTGTTCCAGCAACTGCCGCGCCGCATCCTTGTCGCCGGAGCGCGACAGCCGCTCCATGCGATCGAGCATGTTCTTGAGATCCTGCTGGCTCAGGACCTTGGCATTGGGATCGAGCGGGCGCGCGAGCTGCTGCGGATTGTTGCGGAACTGCTCGACCATCTGGCGCAGGAAATTGTCCAGCGCCGCACGCAGATTGTCGGTGAGCTTCTTGATCTCCTCGTCGCTCGCACCGCGCTCCAGCGCCTGCTTCAGCGCGTCCTGCGCCGCGCGCAGCGCCTTGTCGACATCACTGATGTTGCCGTCCTCGATGGTGACGGCGAGCGCCCACAGGCTGGCGACGACATCGCGCAGTTGGTCGTCGGTGCGCGCCGCCTCGAGCTGGCGGCTCACGGTGTGGAGGCCGAGGTAATAGCCGGTTTCCGGCATGAACATTTCCGGCGCGATCATCAGCGCGTCGAGCGCGGCGTAGACCTGGCCGTTCTGGTTGGCATCGAGCGCCAGGATGCGGCGCTGCTCGATCAGCGCGCGCGCCAGCGGCTTGGTGAACAGCCGCTCCGGCAGCCGCATGTTGAAGGGCTCGCTCTTGCCCTCATTGCCGGCCTCGTCCTTCGCGGTCAGCGTCAGCGTCACATCGGCGCCGGCGTAAGGGTCCTCGCTGAGGTCCTTGACGGTCTGGCCGACGCCGTTGCGGGTGCGCGCATTCGGCAGCACCAGCGGAAATTGCGGCGGCTCGAACAGCGGACGCGGCTGCGCGGCCTTGCCGTCGGCATCCTTGGCCGCATCCTTGGGCGCATCGCCCGGCCGCGCCGCGAACTGCGCGCGCGCTTCGGTCACGCCGTAATCGTCCTCGAGCCTGTAGGACATCTGCAGGGCGCCACGCGCCTGCCGCTCCGGATCCTTGGCGAGCGCAATCGACGGCGGACGGTCCGGCGTCGCGGTGAACTTCCACTGCGGCTGGCCGGCCGGGGCGCGGACATGCGCGGTGCCGTCGCCGGTAATCTTGAAATGCCGCTCATTGGTGCCCTTCGGCGCCTGCCCCTCCGGCGCGACCTCGGCGACGCCGCCGCCGACCACGACGTCGATGGTGCCGCCGCTGGAGCGCACCAAAAGCGTGCTGCCGGCCGGAACCGCAAGCGGGGTGCTGTCGGCCGCGTTGGCGTCCTTGTTGGCGTTGGACAGGATGATCGGCGGCTTGCCGGTGTAGTTCGGCGGCGTCACCCAGGCGTCGACCCGGACATTGGCCGGCGCCATGATGCCGTTCCAGTCGAACGCGGAGGCGACCCGCAGGCCACGCTCGTCACCGGCGGCGACATAGGTCGCGACCAGCATCACGATGACCAGCGCGCGCAGCGCCCAGGGGTCGTGCAGCGAGACGCGCGGCCGCGGCAGGCCGGCGCGGATGCGCTTGATCGAGGCCAGTGTGCGCTCGCGCTGCGCCTGCCACAGCGCCAGCGCGAACGGATCCTTGTTGGTGAGCGTGTCGGAGAGCGTGGTCGCGGGGCGATGGCGGACGCCGGCGCCGCGGTCGAGCCGGCCCAGGCCCTCCTCGCGGCTCGGCCAGCGGAAGCGCAGCAGCGGCGCCAGCACCGCGAGCGCGGCAATGCCGAACAGGGCGGCGCCGGCCACGCGTGCGGCAAACGGCAGCAGCAGCCACAGCCCGGCCCAGGACGCGACCAGGAACAGACCGGCGACCGTCAGGAACCGCGCCAGATGCGGCCACGCCCGCTCCCACGCAATCGCGAATTTCGCCCGCTGCAGAGCCTCGGTCAGCTTCAGTTGCGTCAGCTTCAGCCGCGCGTCCGCATCGCTGTCGTTGACGGCGCGTGACGGGTTCTCAGACGGGTCGATGTTGGCTCCGCTCAATAAGAATCTCCGGGGTAGCCGGCAGGTCAGCCTAGCACAGCGGCGGCTTTGAGGCACCCGTTCCGGGACGTAACCCACACCGGGAAATACGCATAACACGAAGGCGTGACTGCGGCGGTTCGACCCCGTAACGTCCCGGCCGAACCAACGCCTTACGCATGAGGAAACGACATGGACCAAAAAACACACGACAAGGGGCTCGAAATCCGCAAGGCGGTGCTCGGCGAGGCCTATGTCAACAATGCGCTGAAGAATTCGGACAGCTTCAACAAGCCGTTCCAGGAACTCGTCACGGAATATTGCTGGGGCGCGGTCTGGGGCCGCGAGGAATTGCCGCGCAAGACGCGCAGCATGCTCAACCTCGCCATCATCTCGATCCTGAACCGGCCGCACGAGCTGAAGGCGCACATCAAGGGCGCGCTGACCAACGGCGTGTCGCGCGACGAGATCCGCGAGATCTTCATGCAGGTCTCGATCTATGCCGGCATTCCCGCCGGCGTCGACAGCTTCCGCATCGCGCGCGAGGTGTTCGCCGAGCTCGACAACAAGGCGTGAGGCGCGGCTGCCTCCGCATCGTCGTCCCGGCGAAAGCCAGGACGACGATGAATGTGGGGCGCACGGCCCGGCACATAACGACATAGAGGACACGACCCATGGAAATCGGATTCATCGGCCTCGGGAAGATGGGCTTCCCGATGGCGCGCCGGCTGATCGAGGCCGGCCACAGGCTCACCGTGTTCGACACGAGCAAGGACGCACTCGACAGGCTGGTTGCGCTCGGCGCCGCAACGGCAACCTCACCGAAGGACATCGCCGACCGCGTCGAGACCGTGATGGCGAGCCTGCCCTCGCTGCAGGCCTCGCTCGAGGTCGCGACCGGCGCAGGCGGCGTGATCGAGGGCAAGCGCGTCAAGCGCTTCATCGATCTCTCCACCGTCGGCTCGCAGATGGCGGTGAAGATCCACGACCTGCTAGCCAAGAAGAACATCGTGCAGATCGACAGCCCGGTCTCCGGCGGCGTCTCCGGCGCCGAGAAGGGCACGCTGGCGGTGATGGTGTCGGGCCCGCGCGCCGATTTCGAGCTGGTGAAATCCGCGCTCGACGTCATCGGCAAGGTGTTCTTCATCGGCACCAAGCCGGGCTCCGGCCAGACCATGAAGCTCGCCAACAACTTCCTGTCGGCGACCGCGATGGTCGCGACCTCGGAAGCTGTCGTGATGGGCGTCAAGTCCGGGCTCGATCCGGCGGTGATGATCGACGTTATCAATGCGGGCTCGGGGCTGAACACCGCGAGCCGCGACAAGTTTCCGCGTTCGGTGCTGCCGCGCAGCTTCGACTTCGGCTTCGCCACCGGCCTGATGGTGAAGGACGTGCGGCTCGCGGTCGAGGAGATGCGCTCGCTCGGGTTGTCGATGGAAGTCGCCGAGGCGGTTGGTCGGCTCTGGGAAGTCATCATCCGCGACGAGGGACCGGAGTCGGACTTCACCGCGGCGATCAAGCCGATCGAGAAGGCCGCGGGCGTGATCGTGGGTGGTGCTAAGGGCGGCAGTCACGCCGCGAAGTAAGCGCCGTCGACAAAATAACGCTGTCGTCCCGGGCAAGCGAAGCGCGACCCGGGACCCATAACCACAGGCGTTTGTGGTTTAAGGGGCTGTGGCCCCAGATAACTGCAACGACAACAAGCGGTGGTTATGGGTCCCTGCTTTCGCAGCGACGACACCGTTAGTGAGGCGCGACACCGCCATCACAACCAGGGCGCGGGCTTGTCCATCGCGATCAGCGCGTCGACGTCGATGCGCGGGCGGACCACGGCGTACTGGTCGTCCTTGACCAGCACTTCCGGCACCAGTGCCCGCGTGTTGTAGGTGCCGGCCTGCACCGCGCCATAGGCACCGGCGGTCATGATCGCCAGGAGATCGCCGGCCTTCGGCTGCGGCAGCGAACGGTCGAGCGCGAGATAGTCGCCGGTCTCGCAGACCGGGCCGACCACGTCGGCGACCATGGTCGGTGTGCCCTGCGCAGGCTGGCGCACCGGCAGGATGTCGTGATGCGCCTCATACAGCGTCGGCCGGATCAGGTCGTTCATCGCGGCGTCGATGATCACGAAGTTCTTGGCGTCGCCCGGCTTCACATGGATCACGCGGGTGACGAGGATGCCGGCATTGCCGACGATCAGCCGGCCCGGCTCGAACATCAGCGTGCAGCCGAGATTATGCGTGACGCGCTTGACCATTGCGGCATAGGCGGCCGGCGCCGGCGGCGCGGCGCGATCCATGTAGTAGGGAATGCCGAGGCCGCCGCCGAAATCGACATGCGAGATGTCGTGGCCGTCGGCGCGCAGCGTCTGCACGAATTCGGCGAGCAGCCGAAACGCGGCCTCCAGCGGACCGAGATCGGTGATCTGGCTGCCGATATGCACATCGGTGCCGGTGACCTTGATGCCCGGCAGCTTCGCCGCGCGGGCATAGACCTCGCGGGCGCGCGCGATCGGAATGCCGAACTTGTTCTCCGACTTGCCGGTCGAGATCTTGGCGTGGGTGCCGGCATCGACGTCGGGATTGACCCGCACCGAGATGCGCGCGGTCGTCTTCATCTCGACCGCAAGGCGCGACAGCATCTCGAGCTCGGGCTCGGACTCGATATTGATGCAGAGGATGTCGGCGGCGAGCGCGGCGCGCAGCTCGCCCTCGGTCTTGCCGACGCCGGAGAACAGGATCTTCGACGGTGGGATGCCGGCCGCGAGCGCCCGCTTCAACTCACCGCCGGACACCACGTCGGCGCCGGCGCCGAGCTTGGCCAGCGTGCGCAGCACCGACTGGTTGGAGTTCGCCTTCATCGCGTAGCAGACCAGCGCCTTCTCGCCGGCAAACGCCTCGGTGAAGACGCGGTAATGCCGCTCCAGCGTCGCGGTCGAATAGCAATAGAACGGCGTGCCGACGGCCTCCGCCAGCTCAATGAGATTGACCGCCTCGGCATGCAGCACGCCGTTGCGATAGTCGAAATGGTTCATGACACGCTTTTAGATGCTAATTGCCGAGCAAGGGATCGAGCACGAACGACCGTTTATTGCCTTTCGACGCGGCCGGCGCGGCATCCGAGCCATAGGTCGGATTGAACACGCTGGGCTGTGCCGCGCGCTCGCTCTCGGTGTCGCCCGGTGCTGTGGCCGGCGCGCCGTTCGCGGTCGGCGGCAGGTCGAGCGGTCCCTTGCGGCCGCAGCCGCCGAGCGCAAGCGTTGCAGCGCCCAGCACAATGATGGCCCATCCCGAGGGGGTCAGGCGGTTCTTGCTAATCACGACGAATTCCCCAATTCGGGCGGCACCATACAAACATTGGCGTGCTCTGGCGAGAGGCGGAGCGCCATGAAATCACGGCCAAATTTTCCGGATCAGCCCAATTTTCGCTCTTTTTCCAGCCGCTTGGCCCAGGCTTTGGCCTGCGCCATCACATTCTTCGGCGCCGTGCCGCCAAACGAGGTGCGGCTCTTGACCGAGGATTCGACGCTGAGCACCTTGAGCGCCTCTGCCGTAATCTTCGGCTCGACCTCCTGCATGGCCTTCAGTGGCAGCTCGTGCAGCGCCACGCCCTGTGCCGAGGCCAGGCCGACGATGCGTCCGGTCACGTGGTGGGCCTCGCGGAACGGCATTTTCAGGGTGCGCACCAGCCAGTCGGCCAGATCGGTCGCGGTGGCATAGCCCTCGCCGGCCGCGGCCTTCATCTTGGCTTCGTCCGGCACCAGGTCCTCGACCATGCCGGTCATGGCGCGGATCGCGAGCGACAGCGCCTTGAACGCCTCCATGGCGCCCTGCTTGTCCTCCTGCATGTCCTTTTGATAGGCGAGCGGCAGGCCCTTCATCACGATCAGCAGCGCGGTCAGCGCACCGATCACGCGGCCGGTCTTGGCGCGCACGAGTTCGGCCGCGTCCGGGTTGCGCTTCTGCGGCATGATTGACGAGCCGGTGGTGAACTTGTCGCTGAGCTTGACGAGACCGACCAGCGGCGAGGTCCAGATCACGATCTCCTCGGCGAAGCGTGACATATGCACCGCGCAGATCGCCGCCGCCGACAGCGTTTCCAGCACGAAATCGCGGTCGGACACCGCGTCGAGCGAATTGGCCATCGGCCGGTCGAAGCCGAGCGCCCTGGCGGTCGCCGTGCGGTCGATCGGAAACGAGGTGCCGGCGAGCGCAGCGGCGCCGAGCGGCGATTCGTTCAGCCGCTTGCGCGCGTCGATAAAGCGGCCGCGGTCGCGGCCGGCCATCTCGACATAGGCCAGGAGGTGATGACCGAAGGTCACGGGCTGCGCGGTCTGCAGATGGGTGAAGCCCGGCATCACGGTTCCGGCATGCTCGAGCGCGCGGGCGACCAGCGCCTGCTGGAACGCGGCCAGCGCGGCTTCGGTCTCGTCGATCGTGTCGCGGACATAGAGCCGGAAATCGGTCGCGACCTGGTCGTTGCGCGAGCGCGCGGTGTGCAGCCGGCCCGCCGCGGGCCCGATCAATTCGGACAGCCGCGACTCGACATTCATATGGATGTCCTCAAGCGCGCGCTTGAAATCGAAATCACCCTTGCCGATTTCTGACAAAATCGTGTCTAGACCTTTGCCGATATTTTTCGCATCAGCTGAGGTGATGATGCCCTGCGCGGCGAGCATCGCGGCGTGGGCCTTGGACGCGGCAATGTCCTGGGCGTAAAGGTGACGGTCGACGTCGATGGAGACGTTGATTTCCTCCATGATGGCGTCGGGACGCTCCGAGAACCGGCCGCCCCACATCTTGTTGCTCATGACATCTCGCTCACGAATTTGTATTTCAGGCCGTGCTGTTTCTTTGGCCGTAGTGGCGAAACAGCATGGCGGTTCCGGACGTATTCCCGGCACTGCATAGCCATATCTGACCCAGGATGACAAACGATATGCCCGAGACGACCCCATCCGAACCGACCGCCAAGCCGACGGCCAAATGGCGCATCCCGCTGGTGATCGGCGCCGTGCTGGCCGGGGCCGTGATCGGCTATGTCGGCGTCTCCGGCCTCAGGCATCCCGCCGGCGGCGATATCGCCTGCAACAGCGCGGTGGATCTGGCCAAGAAGATCGCCCCGCTCGCCCATGGCGAGGTCGCGGCGCTGACCATGGCGACTACGCCGCTCCGGCTTCCCGACCTGACCTTCGAGGACGCCAACGGCCAGCCGAAGAAACTCTCTGACTGGCGCGGCAAGACGGTGCTGGTCAATCTGTGGGCGACCTGGTGCGTGCCCTGCCGCAAGGAAATGCCGGCGCTCGACAGCCTGCAGACCAAGCTCGGCGGCAAGGATTTCGAGGTGGTCGCGATCAATATCGACACGCGCGACCCGGACAAGCCGAAGAACTTCCTGAAGGAAGCCAATCTGACCAATCTCGGCTATTTCAGCGATCAGAAAGCCAAGGTCTTTCAGGACCTTAAGAACATAGGCAAGGCGCTGGGCATGCCGACGTCGGTGCTGATCGACGGCAAGGGCTGCGAAATCGCCAATATCGCCGGTCCCGCCGAATGGGCGAGCGACGATGCGATCAAGCTGGTGAAGGCGGCGCTAGCCCCAGCCGCGGCAGGGTTCTGATCAGGCGACGGCGTTGAGGTTGCCGCCGACGCCGGGACCGAGATTGGCGGTCGACGGCGTGCCGAGCAGGGTCTGAACCGCGAACTTTTCCGCGTCGAGGTTCTGCTTGGTCACGCGGGTCGCGATCTGACCCTGCAGGTTGCCTTGCTGCATCGACAGGATGCTCGACACCATGCTCATCATGTCCATACGCGGCACTCCCAAACTCGGCTCTTGCGTAGCGTGCGAAAGTTAATGCTTGGGTAATGGATGGCCGCGTCAGGCTGACGCATCGTCGTCCTCATGGCGCAGCAAGTCGCCGGGCTGGCACTTCAGATAGGTGCAGATCCGTTCCAGCGTATCGAACCTGACGCCCTTAACCTTGCCCTGCTTGAGCAGGGACAGATTGGCCTCGGTGATCCCGACATATTCGGCGAGCTCCTTCGATTTCACGTTGCGCTCGGCGAGCATCACGTTGAGCCGGACCCGGATCGGCATTGCAAAGGCCTCAGACGAATTGTGCGTGCTCGTCGGCGATCGCATTGGCTTCGGCCATCACCCAGGCCGTCACCGCAACCAGACCCGCGAACAGCAGCGCCAGCAGCGTGTCGGAGCCGAGCACGATGACGACGGACTTGCCCTGCGCGTAGGTTTGCCAGCTCAGCAGGATCGAGAGCAGCGCGCCGATCACCGGCTTCAGCAAGGTCGAGACCAGCATCGCGATCGCGAGGTCACGCAACCCGGCGACGTTTGCGGCCGTGAAGAAGCGGCCTGCCGCGAACGACGTGAAAGCGCGGCGCACGCGCGACAAGCCCCAGATCAGACAGGCGAGCGGCAACGCTGAGACCACGAGACCCATCAGGCGGACGAGCCAGCCGATCGGATGGAACGCAATGCCGGTCAGCCCAGCATCGCGCAGGATCGCCTCATCCGGGCTCGCCAGCCAATAGGCCAGCAATCCGACCGCGAGCACGAACGAGATGCCGGTGCACGCATAGGCGAGCACGCGGCTGACCGCGCGGATGCGTTCGAGGCGGGCCGGCCGCGCGGATGGGGAAAGCTCTGACGAGAGGGACGCGGACATGACTCAACCTCGGGATTGCTGATCTGATATTATTGTTCTACGATAATTAATATCTGCAAGTCAACATGCCTCAGGAGATGAAGTTATGCTCGTCCGTCCTGCGCACGCCATCTGCGCCGTCCTTCTCTTGACGACGGCGGCTCACGCGCAGCCCTCGACATCGCGCGGGCAGATCTCGGTCGCGCAGGTCAGGGCCATGCTGGACCAGGCCGCGGCCAATCCGACCGCGCGGCAGACGCTGACGGCCTATCTGGCCGGTACCGGCGAAACCGCCGGCTGGCTGCTCGATGCGGCACGCGGCCTGCCGCCCTGCGCGCGGCGGCTGACACTCGACGCGCAGCAGGCCCGTGAGGCGATCGCAAGCGCGGCGGCCACCGCCGCAACCGAGACACCGGCCACGCCGCTGATCATCCGCGACATGCTCAAGCGCGCGGGATGCCGCCTGACAGAATGAGGAACGGCCAATGCTTGCGCGGTCAGGCCGCGTTCGCCGCGAAGGCCGCGCCGAGGGTACGCAGCGCCTGCCGTGTCCGCGCGTCCGACAGCTTTGAGTGAAGCATGACGTCGCGCGAGGGCAATGGCGGCAGGCCAAGCCGCGGCCCGAGGTCGACGGTGTCCGCCGGCGCCACCCGGCGCGCCAGCGCGGCGACGGCGAGCCCTGCGGAAATCGCGGCGCCGATCGTCGAAAGCCCGCCACCGACGAACGCTTCGGTCCAGGCGATGCCGGCGGCGTCGAGAGTTTCAACCGCCATGGCGCGCACGCTGCAAGGCTCGGCTTGCGTCGCCAGGCGCAGCGGCTCGCCCGGTCGATGGTGAAAATCAGGCGCGGCCATCCAGCCGAAGGGTTCTTCGAACAGCACATCGCCATCGCGGCGCTTGGCGTCGTGGCGCAGCACGATCGCGGCATCGAGCCTGCCGTCGTCAAATGCGCTGAGCACCGAACGCGACGTATCGACATGCAACTGGATCACCAGTCCGGGATCGGTGGCGTTCATCCGCTTCAATAGCGAGGCCAATTCCGATCCGACGATGTGGTGGCTGATGCCGACGACCAGCCGCCGATGCTCGACCGCAAACGCCCCGATCGCCGATTGATGCGCGGCCACCAGATTGCGCGCGGCGCCGAGGAAGGCGGTGCCTTCCGCTGACAGTCGAACCAGCCGCGGCGTTCGCTCCAGCAGCCGGCGGCCGAACCCATCTTCCAGCCGCCTGATCTTCAGGCTGACCGCGGACTGCGTGGTCTCCATGGCCTGCGCCGCGCGCGTGAAGCTGCTGAGGTCGGCGACCAGGACAAAGGCCTGCACCGCCTCGACGTCGAGCGCCTTCATGGCCAGACATTTAAATTGACAATCATTGAAATGCGATATCATACCGTTTTTCAATGATCAACAAGCCCCTAGGATTGGCTGCACGCAACGATCGCCTCCAGGAGAGCCATCATCATGCCGCTGACCCGCGTCTCCCTGCGGCGGGGCAAGCCCGCCGCCTACCGCAAGGCCATTCTCGAGAGCCTCTATCGCGCCATGCGCGAAACCTTCGATGTGCCGGAAGGCGATCGCTTCATGACGATCTCCGAGCACGATGACGACGGTTTCGCCTACGGCGCGGACTATCTCGGCATCAGGCGCAGCGACGATCTGGTCATCATTCAGATCACGGTCAGCAACACCCGCCCGGTGGCGCAGAAGCAGAGGCTCTACCGACGCATCGCCGAACTGCTGACCGAGAATCCCGGCCTGCGCGCCGAGGACATCTTCATCAACCTGGTCGAGGTGCTTCCGGAAAACTGGTCGTTCGGCAACGGTGAGGCGCAGTACGTCCGATGACCGCGACACCGACCCTCTCGCCGCGCATGAGCGGCATCAAGGCATCGCCGGCGTCCGTGCTGCGCCGTCGCGCCCGTGAACTGCGCGCCGCCGGACGCGACATCATCGAGCTGTCGTCGGGCAATCTCGACTTCCCGACACCTGACCATGTGATCGCGGCGGCGCATGAAGCGGCCTTGCGCGGCGAAACCCGTTACACCGATGTCGACGGCACGCCGGAGCTAAAGCGGGCGGTGCAGGCCGCGCTGCTGCGCGACCATCGCCTCGACTATCGGCTGGATGAGATCCTCATCACCAACGGCTCGACCCAGGCGCTGTTCAACGCGCTACTCGCGACGCTGGCACCCGGCGATGATGTGATCATCCCTGCGCCGTATTGGGCGCCCTATCTCGATCAGGTGCGGCTGGCGGGCGGCACGCCGGTGGTCGTGCCGTGCGCACGGAACAATGGCTTCAAGCTGCGTGCGGAGGATTTGCAGGCGGCGATATCGGCGCGAACGCGCTGGGTCGTGATCAACAACCCGGTCAATCCTTCCGGTGCAGTCTATTCTCTGGAGGACCTAGCTGACATCGCCGCGATCCTCTTGCAGCATCCGGACATCTGGGTGCTGGCCGACGGGCTCTACGAGCACATCGTGTTCGATGGCCGAGCTGCGCCGACGCTTGCGCAGATCGAGCCGCGCCTGAAGCCGCGGACGCTGACCGTCAGCGGCCTCGCCAAGAGCTACGCCATGATGGGATGGCGCATCGGCTATGCCGCGGGACCATCGGCGCTGATCCGCGCGATGATCACGATCCAGTCGCAGACCACGTCCGGCGCCTCGTCGATCAGCCAGGCCGCCGCGGTCACGGCGCTCGAAGGCGCGCAGGATGTGCTGGCCGAGCGCGCCGCCATCCTTCGCGCGAGGCGTGACCGCTTTGCCGAACGCGTGAACGGATGCAGCGGGCTCTCCTGCACGCCGCCCGAAGGCACGTTCTATCTGCTGGTCAGTTGCGCCGGCGTGATCGGCAAGCGCGCTGCCGACGGCAAGCTGATTGCGACCGACCGCGATTTTGCGACCTACCTGCTTGAGCAAGCCGATCTGGTGGTATTTCCCGGCGAGGATCTCGGGCTGTCACCTTTTATTCGGGTCAGCTTCGCCAACCCGTCATCGATCATCGAGGAGGCCGGAAGGCGTCTGAAACGCGCTTGCGAGGCACTGCAATGACAGCGCACGGGCAGATCCAACGCCTCGCGCTGACGGCGCATCTGCTCGGACTTGGAATGGGCGTGGCGATGATTGCAGGTCTCGTGCCCGCGACGCTTGCACTGCTACGGACACTGATCTGACGAGAGCGCGTGGATTACCGCGTCGGGACCGGCTTGTCGCCGCGGTAGTCGTAGAAGCCGCGCTGGCTCTTGCGTCCGAGCCAGCCGGCCTCGACGTATTTCACCAGCAGCGGGCACGGCCGGTACTTGGAGTCGGCGAGCCCCTCATGCAGCACCTGCATGATCGACAGGCAGGTGTCGAGGCCGATGAAATCGGCGAGCTCGAGCGGGCCCATCGGGTGGTGCGCGCCGAGCTTCATCGCGGCATCGATCGCCTCGACGTTACCGACGCCTTCATACAGCGTGTAGATCGCCTCGTTGATCATCGGCAGCAGAATGCGGTTGACGATGAAGGCGGGGAAATCCTCCGACACCGCGACCTGCTTGCCGAGCTTGGCGACGAACGCCTTGGCGGTGTCGAAGGTCGTGTCGTCGGTAGCGATGCCGCGGATCAGCTCGACCAGCTCCATCGCCGGCACCGGATTCATGAAATGAATGCCGATGAATTTCTCCGGGCGGTCAGTCGAGGCGGCGAGCCTTGTGATCGAGATCGACGACGAGTTGGTCGCGACGATCGCTTCCGGCTTCAGCACCGCACAGACGTCGTGGAAGATCTTGCGCTTGGTCTCTTCCTTCTCGACCGCGGTCTCGATCACGAGATCGCAATCGGCGAGCGCATCGATCGTCTCGGCGGAGGCGATGCGGTCGAGCGCCTGCTTGCGCTCGCCCTCGCTGATCGCCTTCTTGGCGACCTGGCGGGTCAGATTGCCGTTGATGGTCGCCAGCGCCGACTTCAGCCGGTCCGCGGAGACGTCATTGAGCACCACGTCGAAACCGGCCAGCGCCGCCACATGGGCAATACCATTGCCCATCTGGCCCGAACCGATCACGCCGACCTTCTTGATTGCCACCGTCATCTTGTCATCCACCGGAACGGCGCGCATGTCGCGCCTGCCCAATTCCAACGATACCCGAAGTGAAGCCTTCCGGGTTGCCCAATCCGCCGGAAAACGTTTCCCGGGACCATGATGTGATTACGACGTAATCGCACCCGATCCATCTTCCCCGCCGGAAACGATCCTTTCGGAAAACCGTTTCCGGATCGTTGCGCCCCAAGAGTTGCGCCCCAAGAATAGTAACACCGGCCGGAGCTTACCCACCCGGCCGGTGTCTTGTCGCTTACTTTCCGAGCTTGCCGAGTGCTTCGGTGAGCTCCGGAACCGCCTGATAGAGGTCGGCGACCAGGCCGTAATCGGCGACCTGGAAGATCGGTGCGTCCTCATCCTTGTTGATGGCGACGATCACCTTGGAGTCCTTCATGCCGGCCAGATGCTGGATCGCGCCGGAGATGCCGACCGCGACATAGAGTTCCGGGGCCACCACCTTGCCGGTCTGGCCGACCTGCCAGTCGTTCGGCGCATAGCCAGCATCGACCGCGGCGCGCGAGGCGCCGACGCCGGCACCGAGCTTGTCGGCGAGCGGCTCGATGTACTTGGCGAAGTTCTCGCGGCTCTGCATGGCGCGGCCACCGGAGACGATGATCTTGGCCGAGGTCAGTTCCGGACGGTCGCTCTTGGCGACTTCCTCGCCGACGAACGTCGACAGGCCCGGATCGGCGGCGGATGCGGCGTTCTCGATCGCGGCGCTGCCGCCTTCACCGGCCGCAGCGAAGGTCGAGGTGCGGACGGTGATCACCTTCTTGGCGTCCTTCGACTTCACGGTCTGGATCGCGTTGCCGGCATAGATCGGCCGCTCATAGGTGTCGGGCGCGACCACCTTGATGATCTCCGAGACCTGCATGACGTCGAGCAGCGCTGCGACGCGCGGCATCACGTTCTTGAAGCGCGACGTCGCGGGCGCGACGAAGGCGTCATAGTTCGGGGCCAGCGCGACGATCAGCGCAGCCAGCGGCTCGGCAAGGTCGTGCTCATAGGCGGGACCTTCGGCCACCAGCACCTTGGCGACGCCGGCAAGCTTGGCGGCTGCTTCCGCCGCCGCCTTGGTGCCCTGGCCGCCACCGGCAACCAGCACATGGACGTCGCCGCCGAGCTGGCTCGCCGCCGTCAGCGCCTTGTTGGTCGAGTCCTTCAGGGTCTCGTGGTCGTGTTCAGCAATCAACAGCGTCGTCATCAGAGAACCCCGGCTTCGGTCTTGAGCTTGTTCACGAGTTCGGCGACGTCCTTGACCTTGACGCCCGCCTTGCGGCCTGCCGGTTCCGCGGTCTTCAGCACTTCCAGACGCGGCGTGAGATCGACGCCGTAATCCGACGCGCTCTTGTCGTCGATCGGCTTCTTCTTCGCCTTCATGATGTTGGGCAGCGACGCATAGCGCGGCTCGTTGAGGCGCAGGTCAGTGGTGACGATTGCCGGGCCCTTGAGCTTGATGGTCTGCAGGCCGCCGTCGACTTCACGCGTGACCTTGAAGTCGGAGCCTTCGACTTCGAGCTTGGAGGCGAAGGTCGCCTGCGACCAACCGAGCAGCGCGGCCAGCATCTGGCCGGTCTGATTGCTATCGTCGTCGATCGCCTGCTTGCCGAGGATGACGAGGCCGGGCTGCTCCGCCTCGACGACCGCCTTGAGAATCTTGGCCACCGCGAGCGGTTCGACATTGCCTTCGGCCTTGACCAGGATGCCGCGGTCGGCGCCCATCGCAAGCCCGGTGCGAATGGTCTCGGAAGCCTGCGCCGGTCCGATCGACACCACCACCACTTCGGTCGCCTTGCCGGCTTCCTTCAGCCGCAGCGCTTCCTCGACGGCGATCTCGTCGAACGGGTTCATCGACATCTTGACGTTGGCGAGCTCCACGCCCGATCCATCGCTCTTGACGCGGACCTTGACGTTGTAGTCGACGACCCGCTTTACCGGCACAAGAACCTTCATCGATCCTCTTTCGCTTTGATTTTATGGGTTTCGGTTGGCTGGCGCGGAACCTAAAGGTCCCGTACCCCCCGGTCAACGCGGCAAAGCCAAAAAACCGTCCCCCGGTTTTGAACCAGTTTAGCGGTTCTGGCCCGGCACCCACAACACGTCACCGGCCCCTTTATTGTTCTGGAAGCGGCTGGCAACGAACAGGAAATCGGACAGTCGGTTCATATACTGGATGCCAGCGGCATTGACCGTCTCGTCCGGCCGGGCTGCGAGTTCCACCATGATCCGTTCCGCGCGGCGACATATCGTCCGGGCGAGATGCAGATATGCAGAAGCCGGCGTCCCGCCGGGCAGCACGAACGAGGTCAGCGGCGCCAGCTGGTCGTTGAGGCTGTCGATGTCATGCTCGAGCCGCTCGACCTGGCTCGCCAGCATCCGCAGACGCTCAGTCTTGCCCTCGCGCTCGGGCACCGCAAGGTCGGCGCCGAGATCGAACAGATCGTTCTGGATCCGGCCGAGCATCGCATCGACCTCGGGGCTGTCGGCCAGATGCAGCCGCACCACGCCGATCGCGGCATTGGTCTCGTCGACGGTGCCATAGGCGGCAACCCGCAGATCGTATTTCGGTCGCCGCTCGCCGGAGCCGAGCGCGGTGGTGCCGTCATCGCCGGTGCGCGTGTAGATCCGATTGAGAACGACCATGGCCGTGATCCCCTAAGGTTTGCGCCTCGCGCACTTTTGCTCAAAACGCGTCTACCGCCCCATCGCCCAGACCGCGATCATCGCGATGACGATGGCGACGAACTGGAGCAGCACGCGCAGCCGCATCAGCTTCTGCGATGTGTTCGGCGAGCCGCCCTTCATCATGTTGACGAGGCCGAGCAGGAGCACCAGCGCGACGGCGCCGACGGCAACGGGAAGAATGATCGTGCTGAGGACAGATGTCATCTGCGGTACATAACACCGCAGGACGCGGACTTCCACACAGGCGGCGCATGCAACCAACTGGCTTTTCACGGCGTAATATCAGATGCTGGGTCCGTCCTCGGACCGAGCGGTTTTCGACAATGCCGGGTGGAATGTGAAGCAGCTTCGTTACGTCTACCACGTCGTGATGGATGCCTTTTACACGTTCCTCGCCGACGACGGCTGGGCGATCGCGAGCCACATCGCGCTGTCGACCCTGATGGCGCTGTTTCCGTTCCTGATCGTGCTGACGTCGGTGGCCGGCTTCTTCGGCTCCAACGAGCTTGCCGACCAGGCCGTCGGTCTGTTGCTGCAGGTCTGGCCGCAGCAGGTCGCCGAGGCGCTGTCCGGCCAGATCCACGACGTGCTGACCAACACCCGCGGCGGCATCCTGACCATCGGCGCGGTGCTCGCGGTATACTTCGCCTCCAACGGCGTCGAGGCGCTGCGGGTGGCGCTCAACCGCGCCTATGCCGTGATCGAGCCGCGGCGCTGGTACTGGCTGCGGCTGGAATCGATCGGCTACACGCTGGTCGCGGCGTTCACCTCTCTCGCGATGGCCTTCCTGATCGTGCTCGGGCCGCTGATCATCGAGGCGGCGCGGCGCTATATTCCGTTCTTCGTCGAATCGAACGAGAGCCTGCTCAACACCGCCCGTTACGGCATCACCGTGCTGGCGCTGGTCGTCGCGCTCTTCATCCTGCACGCCTGGCTGCCGGCGGGCCGCCGCGGCTTCACGCAGATCCTGCCCGGCATCATCTTCACCATAGTGGCGTCGCTGATCTCGGGCATCGGCTTCGGCATGTATCTGGCGCGCTTCGCCAACAACTACGTCACGATGTATGCGGGGCTCGCCTCGGTGGTGATCGCGCTGGTGTTCCTGTATTTCATCGCCGCGATCTTCGTGTTCGGCGGCGAGCTGAACGCGGCGATCATCAAGTCGCGGCTGCCGCACGGCGTGCCGCTTCAAGCAGCGCAGTCGCGAGCGCCCGCGGAGAAACAGGTTTGACCAGGAACGCGTCGGCGCCGGCGGCGCGCGCCGCGGCTTCGTCCTCGGCACGCCCGGAAATCCCGACGATCACGATGCGGCCGTGCGGCGGCGGCAGCGCGCGGATGCGCTTGATGGCCTCGACACCGCCGATGCCGGGCAGCACCATATCCATCAGCACGGCATCGAAGGCCCCCTGTCCGAGCCGGTCGGGCGCCCCCTCGCCCTGACCGATGAATTCGGCATGGTGGCCGAGCTCGGTCAGGATCGTGTTGAGCACGACACGGCCGAACGGATTGTCCTCGACGCTGAGCAGCCGCAGCCCCTGCGATGAAGGCACCGCCGCGCCTTCGCTCGAGGACGCACCGGCCGGTCCTGCGGCTGAAGCCAGCACCACGTTGAGCGTGAAGACGGCGCCGCCGCCCTTGCGCTGGGCCACGACGATGTCGCCGCCCATGGCGCGCGCGAGCTGCTTCACCGAGGACAGGCCGAGCCCGGCGCCGCCGAACCGCGCGGCGATCGAGACATTGGCCTGCGAGAACGGCCGGAACAGGCGCTTGACCTCCGATAGCGTCAAGCCGATGCCGCTGTCGGAGATCGCAAAGACAACCCCGATCCTGCCGTCGGCCTTTCTCTTGGCCGCCCCCTTGGCCGCGCGCGCCGGCGCGACGTGCAGCTCGATGCTGCCCTGCTCGGTGAACTTGACGGCGTTGTCGATCAGGTTCTCCAGCGCCGCGCGCAGCCGGACGGGATCGCCGACCGCAAACGCCGGCAACTTGGCGGAGATCTCGACCGAGGCCCGCAATCCCTTGGCTGCCGCGCGTCCGGCCAGCGAATCCCCGGCGTGGCGCGCCAGCGTGCGCAGGTCGAAGAAGTCCTGCCGGATCTCGAGCCCCGGCCCCTCGCTCCGGGCAGCATCGACGAACAGGGTCGCAAGGTTAGCCAGATGCTCGGCGCCGGCCTTGATGGTATCGACCCAGCGCCGCTCGCGCTCGTCGAGATCCGATGTCGCGAGCAGGTTGCTGATCGCGAGGATTCCGGTCAGCGGGGTCCGGACCTCATGGGCAAAGGCGGCAAGCGCAGTCTCGATCAGGTCGGGACCGGCCTTGCGGGAGGCCTTCGGCGCAGTTCGCTTGCGGCCCGGCTTCGCGACCGTCTTGGTGACCGTCTTGGCGACGCTGGTCTTCGACGGCTCGCCCTTGGCTCGCCGCTTGTTGCGCCCTCCGCGCGATACTTTCGCCATGATCTCCGTGACCCCGCCCCGCGGGCAGCATGGCATGCCAGGAGCGGCAGAGTCACGGCGCCCTTTGGGTTTAGCCAAGGCAAGTCAGGATGATGGTAACCAGTCCATCCACCCGCGGTATCTCACCCGCTTGCGGGAAGGGCTGTCGGACATGGCACTTGGCTGACAGCCATATGCGATAGCCTGCCGTCGCAGGGACGCGCCGTCAAAATATCGAAAACAACCCCATGCAAAGTAGCCGGCGGCTACCGGCGTTCGACACGGCAACTTGACACGTCGGGCAAATCAACGGCAGACTTCCATTATTCCGAAATCATGTGCAGCACGCTAGAGCAAGCCGACCAGGCGGCGGATATCGGCCGGGCTCGCACCCTCGGCCCGCAGCTCGCGCAGCCCGGTCGCCCGGGTCGATTTCGACAGCTTTTGGCCGGCGGTGTCCCGGATCAGCGCATGGTGACGATAGGCCGGCACGGGCACGCCAAGCAGCTCCTGCAACAGCCGATGCACGCTGGTCGACCAGAACAGGTCAACGCCCCTGACCACATCGGTGACGCCTTGCAGCGCGTCGTCAATCACGACCGAGAGATGGTAACTGGTTGGGGTCTCCTTGCGCGCCAGGATCACGTCGCCCCAGGCCTCCGGCCGGGCCGCCACGTCCCCGGTCTCGCCGGCCGGTCCCTCGCCGGCCTCCTGCCAGCGCAGGCCGCCGGCGCGCGCGCATGCCGCCGCCATGTCGAGCCGCAGCGCGAACGGCGCGCCCTGCCCGATCAGCCGGTCTCGCTGCTCGGCCGAGAGCGATTTCGCCGTTCCCGGATAGAGCGGCGCGCCATCCGGATCGCGCGGCCACGCGCTGGCGGACTCGCGGTCCGCGACCAGCCGCGCGATGTCGGCGCGGCTCTCGAAGCTCGGATAGACCAGCCGCTCGGCCGCCAGACGATCGATCGCCGCGCCATAGGCGGCAAAATGCTCCGACTGCCGCCGCACCCGGGTCTCCCAGGCGATGCCGAGCCAGGCCAGATCCTCGTAGATCGCCTGCTCGAACTCGACCCGGCAGCGCGTCGCGTCGATGTCCTCGATCCGCAGCAGGAAGCGTCCGCCCGAATCGCGCGCCAGATCGTGGTTGAGCAGCGCCGAATAGGCGTGGCCGAGATGGAGGTAGCCATTCGGACTCGGTGCGAAACGGAAAACGGGTGGCATGGCGTTCGATCGCAGGTCATTGCCGGGCTCGACCCGGCGATCCTTGTTTGGGCATGATCTTCGCGCAAACGCCTGGCGTTTGTCGCGAAGCAAAACCGGTTTCCACTTTTCCGGACCATGCGGCTGGACAAGACTCTGTTACGATAGGAGATGGATACGCGGGTCAAGCCCGCGCATGACAAGCCGAATGCAGATCCCGCAATGCTGATCCATCTCGAAACCCAGGCCGACCTTGACGAGGCGATCCAGAAGCTGGTCGACCAGGATCGCCGGCTGCGCCCGATCCTCGAACTGACCGGCATGCCGGCCATCCGGCAGCGCGAGCCGGGGTTTGCGGGGCTTGCCGCGATCGTCTGCGGCCAGCAGCTGTCGACCGCGAGTGCTGCCGCGATATGGGGCCGCGTCAGCCAGGCATTCGACCCGTTCCACCATGATGCGATCCGCAAGGCGCGGGCCGACCGGCTCGGCCGGCTCGGGCTCTCCGCGGCCAAGATCAAGACGCTGAAGCACATCGCGCGCGAGCTCGCCGAGGAGCGGCTGAACCTCGACGTGCTCGCCAACGAAGAGGCCGATGCCGCGCACAACACGCTGACCGCGCTGCCCGGGATCGGCCCGTGGACCGCCGACGTTTATCTCTTGTTCTGCCTCGGCCATGGCGATGCGTGGCCGGCCGGCGACCTCGCCGTCCAGGAAGCGGTCAAGGTCGGGCTCGGGCTGAAGGAACGGCCGACGCCGAAGCAGATGGCACCGCTTGCCGAGCCGTGGCGTCCGCTGCGCGGCGCCGCCGCGCATCTGTGGTGGGCATATTATCGCGTACTCAGGAATCGCGAAGGCGTGATCGCCGGCGCGAAGTAGGTCGTCGAGAAAACATTCCAACTGCGTGAACGCGTGTTATAGCATCAACAGACGAATACTCATTCAATTTGCCGGCCTCGCCCATTTTGCCCAGCACATCCTTCCTGCAAGGAGGACGGACCTGGTTTCACTTCGCACTCCGCTGACGCTTCTCCTGATATCCCTCGGGGCTATCGCCGCGGCGTGGTGGTGGCTGGGCATCCCGGTCAGCCTGGTGCGCGCTCCGATCGATCCGAGCGATAAAGTCCAGTGCATCTCCTACGCCCCGTTCCGCAACAATCAGACATCACTTGCTCCCGCGACGCAGGTCACACCGGAACAGATCGCGGAAGATCTCGCGCAACTCGCGAAGATATCCGACTGCATCCGCACCTATGCGACCGATCTCGGTCTCGATCAGATTCCCGGGCTCGCAGCCAAGGCGGGGCTGAAAGTCATTCAGGGCATTTTCCTCGATCGGGACCGAAAGAAGAATGCAACGCAGGTCGAAACGGCGATACGCCTCGCCAAGGAATATCCCGACACGATCATCGCGCTCGTGGTCGGCAACGAGGTTTTGCTGCGCAAGGAAATGTCGCCGTCCGACCTCGCCACCATGATCCGCTCGATCAAGGCGCAGGTTAGCGTTCCCGTCACCTATGCCGACGTCTGGGAGTTCTGGCTGAGCAATCGCGAACTTTCCGACGCCGTCGACTTCATCACGATTCACATCCTGCCGTACTGGGAGAACATCCCGATCCCCGCGGAACGTGCCGCTGCCCACGCTGACGAGATGCGCCGGCAGATCGCGGCGGTTTTTCCGGGCAAGGAAATCTTTATCGGAGAAGTAGGCTGGCCGAGCGAGGGGCGCATGCGCGAGTCTGCGCTGCCGTCACGCGTCAATCAGGCGCGGGTGGTCTCGGAAGTGCTCGACCTCGCCCGGCGTGAGCATTTCCGCGTCAACCTGTTCGAGGCGTACGATGAAGGATGGAAGCGCGAGATCGAGGGCACGGTCGGCGGCTCCTGGGGCCTGTTCGATTCCGAAGAGCGAACACTGAAGTATCCGGCTGGCCTGCCGATCAGCAATTTTCCGTTCTGGAAACTGCAAATGTGCAGCGGAATGGCGTTGGCGATCCTGGTGTTCGGCGCGGCATGGCTGACCTTGCGCCGCAAGCCGAGGGAGCCAAAGGAAGCAAGGCTCGTGTCATGGCTTGCGGTTGGACTCTCTGCGACCACAGCCGGAATCCTGTTCGGGGTCGCCGCGCAGCGACTGGTCTATGAAAGCTACGGCACCGGAGGCTGGCTTGTGTGGGGCTCGCTTCTTGTGGCGGCAACGGCCTCGCCGGTGTTCGGCGCCAACGCCCTGATGTCGGGCCGCGCACCGCCCAGCTTTGCCGAATTGCTGGGTCCGAGGGGCTACCACACTGAATCGATACTGGTGACGATGCACGGATTGGCCTTGATGGTCACCGCCGTGATCGGCACAGCGACAGCACTCGGCCTTATCTTCGACCCGCGCTTCATCGATTTTCCGTTCGCGCCCCTCACGATGGCGGCGGTGCCCTTTGCAGCCTTGACGCTGCTCAATCCTCCCGGGAAGGGAAACCGCCCTCTGGCGGAATCGATATTTGCCGGCATTTTCCTTGCAGCCGCAATCTACACAGGGCTCAACGAAGGGCCAGAGAATTGGCAGTCGCTGTGGACTTGCGCTGCCTTCATGTTGCTCGCGGTAACGTTATGGCGGGCCCGCGCCTGAAAACACAGCTAACCGCGCAGCCTGACGCGGTCCTCGCGCGCGCAATCGGTGACGAAGCCGATGACGGCGCGCAATGAGGGGAGCTCGACCAGATCGGGATGGGCGAGCAGCCAGAGATCGGAGAGGCTCGACAGCTTTTGCGGAGCGACCCGAACCAGATCGGGATAGTCGGCCCCGACCAGACAGGACAGCGCGCAAATCCCGAGCCCGGCGCGCGCCGCCGCAAGCATGTCGCCCTGCGAGGAGCAGCGCATCACCAGCGTGCCCTGCCGCGTGATGACATCGCTCCACCGCGCCAGCCGCGCATTCGAGGCCTGGTCGGCAAATCCGATCACGCTGTGCCCCCGCCACTCGTCCGGCCGCTCCGGCAGCTTGCGTCCAGCGGCATAACCGCGTGACGCGTAGAAGCCGGCGCCGAGCCGTCCGATCTTGCGCCCGATCAGGTTCTCGTCGCCGGCATCGACCGGCCGCAGCACAACGTCGGCCTCGCGACGCCGGACGCTCGCCGGAAACGGATGGGTGATGATCTCGAGCTGGATATTGGCGTGATCGTGCAGGAACGGCCCGAGGCGCGGCATCAGCCAATGCGCCGCCAGCGTCGCGCCGATCGACAGCTTCACGACGCCGCGGGCCTGCGCACCGGTGGCGGACGCTGCGGCCTCCGCGCGCAGGGCCGCAGCCGCCATCACCTCGGTGTGCTCGCGGAACTTGCGGCCATGCGATGTCAGCGACAGGCCGTCATTCGAACGGGCGAACAGGCGGGTCCCGAGCTGCTTCTCGAGCGCCGCGACGTTGCGCCCGACGGTGGGGTGGCTGATGCGCAGCCGCCGCGCCGCCCCGGCAAAGCTGCGCGTCTCAGCCACGGCGACGAACGTCTTGCAAAGCTCCCAGTCCATGCCGCCGCCCGCGCCTTTGTTCATTTCTGGCCAATCAGCTGTTCAATATTGAACGTCATGACGCAGCCGTCCAGCCTTATATTGCCGCGCCAAGGGAGCCGCCGCTCCAGCCATCACAACAAATCGCGATCCGCCCCGGCACCGGCCGGGCGGCGCGCATGGAGGATCCGAACAATGTCGCTGCCCGCCTCGCTCGCCAACCGGCTTGAACTGCCGGTCGTCGGTTCTCCGCTGTTCATCGTCTCGGGGCCCGAGCTCGTGATCGCGCAGTGCAAGGCCGGCATCGTCGGCTCATTCCCGGCACTCAACGCCCGCCCGGTCGAGAAGCTCGACGAATGGCTGACCCAGATCGAGAACGAGCTCGGCGAGTACCAGGCACAGCATCCGGAGAAGAAGGTCGCCCCTTACGCGGTCAACCAGATCTGCCACGCCTCCAACGACCGGCTGATGCACGACATGGAAACCTGCGTGAAGCACAAGGTGCCCATCATCATTACCTCGCTGCGTCCGCCGTCCGAAATCGTCGAAGCCGCGCATTCCTATGGCGGCGTGGTGTTCCACGACGTCATCAACGTGAAGCACGCCCGCAAGGCCGCCGAGCAGGGCGTCGACGGGTTGATCCTGGTCTGCGCCGGCGCGGGTGGCCATGCCGGCACGCTGTCGCCGTTCGCACTGGTGCGCGAGGTCAAGCAGTGGTTCAACGGCACCATCCTGCTGTCGGGCGCGATCTCGGACGGCTGGAGCATCGCGTCGGCGCTGGCGCTCGGCGCCGACCTCGCTTATGTGGGCACCCGCTTCATCGCGACCGAGGAAGCCAATGCCGACATCAGGTACAAGCAGGCGCTGACCGAATACGCCGCGCACGACATCGTGTATTCGAACCTGTTCACCGGCGTGCACGGCAACTATCTCGGACCGTCGATCGCAGCGGCAGGACTCGATCCGGGCAATCTGCCGGTCGCCGACAAGTCCAAGATGAATTTCGGCTCCGGCGGCAACACGAAGGCCAAGGCCTGGCGCGACATCTGGGGCTCGGGCCAGGGCATCGGCCAGATCACCGACGCCCCGCCGGTCGCCGAACTGGTGTCGCGGCTGAAGGCGGAGTTCACCGCGGCGCGTAGCGACTTCTTGCGGGCCAGTGCCTGACGCCTGCATGATCGTCTGGAGGAATCGGCCATGATCATCAGCGGCGACAGGCAGATCAGCTATAGCGACATTCACGCCCGTATCGCGCGGGCGGCGACCGGCTTCCGCGCGCTCGGCGTTCAGGGCGGCAAGCCGGTCGGCATGATGCTACGCAACGATTTCGCGCTGTTCGAGGTGGTCGCGGCCGCAGCCGCGCTCGGCAGCCCGGTGGTGCCGATCAACTGGCATCTGAAGGCCGACGAGGTCGCCTACATCTTGTCCGACAGCGGCGCCGACACGCTGGTCTGCCACGCCGATCTGCTGCCGCAGATCCGCGACGGGTTGCCGCCGGGGATCAAGCTCCTGGTGGTGACGACGCCGCCGGAGATCGCCGCAGCCTATGGCGTGGCGCCGGAACTCACGCGCGTGCCCGACGGCGTCGCCGACTGGGACCAATGGCGCGACACCCATGCGCCGCTGACCGACGCCCCACTCGGCGCCGCGCCGATGTTCTACACCTCGGGCACGACCGGACTGCCGAAGGGCGTGCGGCGCAAGCCGATGCGTCCCGAGCAGCTGCCGGCGGCGGCCCGCATCGGCGCCATCACCTACGGCGTCAAGCCTGACGAAGATCAGGTGATCCTGATGAACGGGCCGATGTACCATTCGGCGCCGCATTCCTACGGCA
This sequence comes from Bradyrhizobium sp. B124, assembly GCF_038967635.1. Classification (NCBI taxonomy): domain Bacteria; kingdom Pseudomonadati; phylum Pseudomonadota; class Alphaproteobacteria; order Hyphomicrobiales; family Nitrobacteraceae; genus Bradyrhizobium; species Bradyrhizobium sp. B124. The sequence continues at coordinate 4,602,059 of NZ_CP152413.1, forward strand.
TGCTCGCGTTCCGCAATGGCTGCAGCATCGTGCTCGAACCGCGTTTCGATCCCGAGGATCTGCTGCAACTGATCGAGCGTCACCGCGTCACCCACATGCATATGGTGCCGACCATGTTCGTGCGGCTGCTGCGCCTGCCGGAAGAGACACGGCGCCGCTACGACCTGTCGTCGCTGCGCTTCATCGTGCACGGCGCGGCGCCCTGCCCGGTCGACGTCAAGCGCGCGATGATCGAGTGGTGGGGACCGGTCATCAACGAATATCTCGGCTCGACCGAGACCGGCATCCCGGTCTGGCATTCGTCGGCCGAGGCGCTGGCCAAGCCCGGCACCGTCGGCCGCGCCATCGAGGGCGGCATCGTCAAGATCTTCCGGCCCGACGGGACGCAATGCGACGTCGACGAGCCCGGCGAGATCTTCATGCGCCAAACGTTGATCTCGGACTTCGACTATCACGGCAACGCCAAGGCACGCGCCGAGGCCGATCACGACGGCCTGATCAGCGTCGGCGATGTCGGCTATCTCGACGCTGACGGCTATCTGTTCCTGTGCGACCGCAAGCGCGATATGGTGATCTCGGGCGGCGTCAACATCTACCCCGCGGAGATCGAGAATACCCTGATCGGCATGGCAGGCGTCCGCGACTGCGCCGTATTCGGCGTGCCCGACGACGAGTATGGCGAGCGGCTGTTCGCCTGCGTCGAGCCGGAAGCGGACAGCACGCTGTCGGTCGCGGCGATCCAGGATTTCCTGCGCGGCAAGCTCGCCAATTTCAAGGTGCCGAGGGACATCCGCTTCTTGGACGCGCTGCCGCGCGAGGCCACCGGCAAGATCTTCAAGCGCAAGCTGCGCGATCTCTACCGCGAAGGGCAGCTTCGCTAACCAAGGTGACGGTGAGGCGAACGGCGTTTGAAACTTAGTTGCTGTTGCAAAAGGCCGGCGATCGACGCAACGATGCCGGCGCATCTGACGCCGGGATCATCGCCATGAACTCCACCGACTTCATCGTCATCCGCAACGACCTGCAGCAATGCAAGGTAATCGAGACGCAGCTGCCCGACGCCGCGGCGCTGCCGGCCGATGCGCTGCTGGTGAAGGTGACCCGCTTCGCCTTCACCGCCAACAACATCACCTACGCCGTGATCGGCGAGCAGCTGAAATACTGGCACCTGTTCCCGGCGCCCGACGGGTACGGCATTATCCCCGTGTGGGGCTTCGGCGAGGTGCTGGCCTCGAAGCATCCCGCGGTGGCAGCCGGCGAAACGCTGTTCGGCTATTTCCCGATGGCGACCCATCTGGTGATCGAGGCGGCCGATGTCAGCAAGCGTGGCCTGCGCGACGGCGCCGCGCACCGGCAGGAGGTCTCGCCGGTCTACAACGCCTATGCCCGCGTCTCCGGCGATCCGACCTATGCCGGCCAGCAGGGCGATTTCCGCGCATTGCTGCTGCCGTTGTTCATGCTCTCGTTCCTGGTCGACGACTTCCTGGCCGAGAACGAGTTCTACGGTGCACGCCGCGTCATCCTGTCGTCGGCCTCGAGCAAGACCGCGTTCGGGCTCGCCCATCTCCTGCACAAACGAGGTATCCGGGTGATCGGGCTGACCTCGAAGGGCAATGTCGATTTCGTCACCTCGCTCGGCTGCTACGACGAGGTCGTCACCTATGACCAGGTCACCGCGATCCCGGCGGCCGAGGCTGTGGCCTATGTCGACATGGCCGGCAACAGCGCGCTACGCGAGACGCTGCACCGGCACTTCGGTGCGCAGATGGTCTATTCGGGCCGGGTCGGGCTCACCCATCGTGCGAGCGAGCCGGACGAGCCGACGCTGCCCGGCGCCAAGCCGGTGTGGTTCTTCGCACCGGACCAGATCCGCAAGCGCGCCAAGGAATGGGGTCCCGGCGGCATCGACCAGCGTTTCGGCGCCGCATGGACGGAGCTCGTGCCGCGTCTGCCCGACTGGCTCGATGTCGTCGAGCGGCGGGGCCCGGCCGCGGTGCGCGAGGCCTATCTCGATACCCTGCAGGGCCGCGTTCCGCCGGATCAAGGCCTGATCCTGTCGCTGGCCGAATAGGCGATATCCCGTCGCGCCCTTTCTGCGGCCTCACCAATGGGTATAGGCTTGCGGGCAAGGGAACGCCGCCAAGAAAACGTCACCAAGGGCGGCCGATGACGAGAAACGCTCAATGCTCGACAAGACGGACGATATTTCGGTCGCCGCCGACAATTGGCTTGTGCAGTTCGAGGATGCGCTGGCGGGCCCCGACGATGTGCTGCTGAAGCCGCTGTTCCATCCCGAGAGCTATTGGCGCGACGTGCTGGCGCTGAGCTGGAACATCCAGACCGTCAACCGCGCCTTCGCCATCGTCGAGGAGCTGCCCGCGCATGCCCGTCGCAGCGCACCGCATGATTTCCGCATCGATGCCGAGCGCGCGCCGCCCCGCCGGGTGATGCGCGCCGGCACGAACGCGATCGAGGCGATCTTCAAGTTCGAGACCGCTGTCGGCCGCGGCTACGGCATCGTGCGGCTGATCCCTGACGCCGCCGACGGCGATCGGCTGAAGGCCTGGACGTTGCTGACCGCGCTGGAGGAACTGAAGGGATTCGAGGAGCAGCAGGGAAACACACGACCGCGTGGACAGGCCTATTCGCGCGATTTCCGCGGACCCAACTGGCTCGACCTGCGCAAGGCGGCCGCCGAATATGCCGACCACGATCCCGACGTGCTGGTGGTCGGCGGCGGACAGGCCGGGCTTGCGATCGCCGCCCGGCTGCAACAGCTCAAGATCGATGCGCTGATCGTCGACCGCGAGGCGCGCGTCGGCGACAATTGGCGCAAGCGCTACCACGCGCTCACCCTGCACAACCAGGTGCAGGTCAATCATTTGCCCTACATGCCGTTCCCGCCGAACTGGCCGACCTACATCCCGAAGGACAAGCTCGCCAACTGGTTCGAATCCTATGTCGATGCCATGGAGCTTAACTTCTGGACCGGAACGGAATTCGTCGGCGGCAGCTATGACGACGCACAGGGACGCTGGACCATCGAGCTGCGCCGCACCGACGGCACGACGCGGAAACTGCAGCCGCGCCATGTCGTGATGGCGACCGGCGTCAGCGGCATTCCGAGCGTGCCTGATATCCCCGGCTTGAAGACTTTCTCCGGCAAGGTGCTGCATTCGAGCGGCTATGAAGACGGCGAACATTGGGCAGGCAAGCGCGCGCTGGTGATCGGCACCGGTAATAGCGGCCACGACATCGCGCAGGATTTGCACTCCTCCGGCGCCGAGGTCACGTTGGTGCAGCGCTCCTCGACCCTGATCACCAATATCGAGCCCTCCGCGCAGCTGGCCTATGCCGCCTACAATGAAGGCTCGCTCGAAGACAACGATTTGATCGCGACCTCGATGCCGCTGGCGCTCGCCAAACGCAGCCACGTGCTGATGACCGAGCAGTCGAAGGAGCTCGATAGACCGCTGCTCGACGGTCTCGCGCGCAAGGGCTTCAAGCTCGATTTCGGCGACGGCGGCACGGGCTGGCAGTTCAAGTACCTGACCCGCGGCGGCGGCTATTACTTCAACGTCGGCTGCTCCGATCTCGTCGCGAGCGGCGCGATCGCCCTGAAGCAATTTGCCGACATCGAGACCTTCGTGCGCGAAGGCGCGCGGCTGAAGAGCGGCGACACGGTTGCCGCCGACCTGATCGTGCTCGCGACCGGCTACCGGCCGCAGGAAGAGCTGGTGAAGAGGCTGTTCGGCGAGGTGATGGCCGCGCGGGTCGGCCCGATCTGGGGTTTTGGCGACGGCCAGGAGCTGCGCAACATGTATACGCGCACGCCGCAGCCCGGCCTGTGGTTCATCGCCGGCAGCCTCGCGCAATGCCGCATCAACTCGCGTTATCTGGCGCTGCAGATCAAGGCGATTGAGGAAGGCCTGTTGCCGCGCGATGTCGGGCCGGTGGCGAGGCTAATGTAGTCAGCCGTCATTCCGGGGCGCGCGTAGCGCGAACCCGGAATCCATTGGGCCACAATCTCTGCGGACGAATGGATTTCGGGCCTGCGCTTCGCGCATCCCGGAATGACGAGAAGAAAGAGGACGAGCAATGCCAACCATCCTCGGCACCGGCGAGCACCGCTATCGCGTGGTGGAGAACTTCGCAAAACTCCCCGACGGCTGGAGCCTGACGGATGTCGCCTCCGTCGCGGTCGACAGCAAGGACCGTGTCTATGTGTTCAACCGCGGCGAACATCCGATGGTGGTGCTCGACCGCGAGGGAAACTTCATCCGGAGCTGGGGCGAAGGCGTGTTCGCACGCGCCCACGGCCTGCATATCGATGCCGACGACAATCTCTATTGCACCGACGACGGCGACCACACCGTGCGCAAGTGCTCGACCGACGGCAAGGTGCTGCTGACGATCGGCATCCCGAACAAGCCGGCGCCGTTCATGAGCGGCGAGCCGTTCCATCGCTGCACCCACACCGCGCTGTCGCCGAACGGCGAGATCTATGTCTCGGACGGCTATGGCAATGCCTGCGTCCACAAATACTCGCCGGACGGCAGGCTGATCAAAACCTGGGGCGAGCCCGGCACCGATCCCGGCCAGTTCAACATCGTGCACAACATCGCGACCGACGCCGACGGCTGGGTCTATGTCGCCGACCGCGAGAATCACCGTGTGCAGGTGTTCGACGGCAACGGCAGATACGAGACGCAGTGGAACAATCTGCACCGGCCCTGCGCGTTGTGCTGCTGCGGTGGCGGCAAGCAGCCGAACTTCGTGATCGGCGAGCTCGGCCCCGGCATGGCGGTCAACCGCAAGGTGCCCAATCTCGGCCCGCGGCTGTCGATCGTGGATCACACCGGCAAGCGCATCGCCCGGCTCGGCGGCGAGCACGGCCCCGGCGTCGAGACCGGCAAATTCCTGGCGCCGCACGGCATCGCGCTGGACTCGCGCGGCGACATCTATGTCGGCGAAGTCGGCGTCACCGACTGGAAGACCAGCTTTCCGGATACCGAGGTGCCGGCCGCGGTGCGCCTGACGCGGTGCCTGCAGAAGCTGGAGCGGGTGACAGTGTAGTTTTAGCGTATCGAAGCGATCCCTCTAACCCGTCACCCTGAGGCGCGAGCGGAGCGAGCCTCGAAGGGTCGACGGCCCGGCTGGTGGCCGTGCATCCTTCGAGGCTCGCTCCGCTCGCGCCTCAGGATGACGGATCAAATAGCGAGCACCACACGATGATCACGCCCGCCGCAATCAAATCTCGCCGATCACCTCGCGGCGGCGCTGCTCGGATTCTTCCGCATAGCGCCGCATCGCGTGCGCTTCGGTGAGCAGGCCGATCGGGCGCCGGTCGCCATCGTCCTCGACCACCGCGAGCGATTCCGCTTCGGCGGCGTCGAACACCGCGATCGCCTCCTGCACGTTCATGGCAGGATGCAGCACCACGTCGGCGTAGCGCAGGATGGCGGCAAGCCCCTTGTCGGCCTCGAGATCGGGCGCGTGCGCCTCCGCGACCAGCGCGAGCCCGGCATAACGTCCCTCGCCGTCGATCGCGACGACCTGGGTCTTCGAGCCGGGAGGGAATTCCTCGCGAAACGCCTCGATCGGCATCGCGGCGTTCACCGTCGTCATGTCCTGCCGCATCATCTTGCCGACCGTGAGATCGCGGATCCAGCCGATATCGGCGGCGCTGCGGATGGTCTCGCCGCGCAGATGCAGCCGCCAGGTCGCGAACGAATAGCCGAACAACTCGCGCGTGATCGTGGTCGAGATGATGACCGCGACCAGCACCGCGGTGGTGAGCCAGAGATTGCCGGTGGATTCCAGCGCGATGAACGACATCGTCAATGGACCGCCGATCACCGAGGCCGACAGCGCGCTCATGCCGATCACGGCATAGGCGTTGGGATCGAGATTGAGCCCCGGCCACACGATGTCGACGCCGGCCGCAAACAGCCGGCCGCCGAGCGCGCCCATGAACAGCGTCGCGAAGAACAATCCGCCGCGGAAGCCCGAACCGAGCGAGACGATCGAGGCCACCGCCTTCAGCGCGAACACGCCGGCGATGAAGGTGAGCGGCATCGCCACGATGCCGGCGAAGCGCAGCGCGCCATGGCCCGACGACATCACCTGCGGCGTCAGCAGCGCCATGGCGCCGACCGCAAGCCCGCCCAGCGCCGGCCGCAGCGGCGGCCAGAGCCGGGTCTTGGCGAGCAGCGTCTCGCACAGCGCCACCCCGCGCATGATCGCAATCCCGGTCAGGGCCGCGACCACGCCGAGCAGCGCGGCGATCGCAAGATCCCGCCCGAGCACGTCGCCGACGGTTCCGACGCCGACGCCGAGCGGCAGCGGCTCGAAGGCATGGGCGACGAAATAGCCGGCCACCGCCGCCACACCGACCGGGGTCAGGCTCGCCGGCGTATAGCCGCCGATCACAAGTTCGAAAGCGTAGAACGCGCCCGCCAGCGGCGCGCTGAAGGCCCCCGCGATCGCCGCCGCCGCGCCGCAGCCGACCATGATTCGCTGGTCGTTGCGGCGGAGATGAAAGCCGCGGCCCAGCGAGGCGGCCAGGCCGCTCGAAAGCTGGGTGTAGCCGGCCTCAAGCCCGACCGAGCCCCCGACGCCGCTCGACCAGATCGTCTGCAGCGCCACGATCACGCTGCCGCGGAACGACATCCGGCCGCCATAAAGCGCGTTGGCCTCGATCGGGTCGATTTCCCGGGCCGGCCGGACCCTGAGCAGCAGCAGGAACGCTACTCCAAGCACCAGCCCGCCAACCGTGGGAACCACGAGGGCGCGCACGGGATCGATGCTGGGCTGGCTCGACAGCCGATCGCCCAGCGGCAGATTGAACAGCACCGAATGCAGCACCGTGACGAGGCCGCTCATGACCGCCACCACGAGGCCGCCAATGGCGCCGATCAGCAGCGCCAGCACCACGAGGCTCGTCTCGTGCGCACGCACAAATGCGCGCAACCGGCGCGGCGCCTCGAGATAGCTTGTGGTCGTGGTCATCGGCAGGGTCCGTCACTGGCCGACAGGGCCTTGCGGCTCCCTTTACGGGCCTCGCGGGCGGGAGGCAATCGGGGCAGGAACATGGCAGGGCATGGCGGATAAGCCGCTCATTGCTCTTCACAATCCCGTCACGCTGCCTGTAGTATGTGAGTGCATGCTGCTTCGCAGCTAATGGGAGATCAGGAGCGTTATTTGAACGCACATGTCTCGCAAGGCGGTTGGCCGGTGCTGGTCTTGAATGCGGACTTCCGGCCGCTGAGTTATTACCCGCTGTCGCTCTGGTCCTGGCAGGACGCGATCAAGGCGGTGTTCCTCGATCGTGTCAACATCGTCGAATATTACGACCGAGCGGTACGAAGTCCTTCCTTCGAAATCCAGCTGCCGAGCGTCGTCTCCCTCAAATCCTTCGTCAAGCCGACCACCCACCCCGCCTTCACCCGGTTCAACGTTTTCCTTCGCGACCGATTCAGCTGCCAATATTGCCTGTCGGGCGACGACCTCACCTTCGATCACATCATTCCGCGCAGCAAGGGTGGCCAGACCACCTGGGAGAACGTCGTCGCCGCCTGCTCGCCGTGCAATCTGCGCAAGGGCAATCTGACGCCGCAACAGGCCAAGATGTTCCCGAAGCAGACGCCCTATGCACCGACCGTGCATCAGCTGCACCGCAACGGCCGGCTGTTCCCGCCGAACTATCTGCACGAGAGCTGGCTCGATTATCTCTACTGGGATACTGAGCTCGATCCGTAAGACGCGGCGGTGTCGTCTAATATTATTCGCGCGTTGTGAAGCTTCGCCCGGAGCACGATCACGTCCTCCGGATTCTGCTCGCTGCCGCGCGGCATACCGAGCTCAAGGACAGGCAATGTTGCTCGCCGGTCTGTCGACCGATCGATCCGAGAGCTTGTCGTACGAATAGCTCGGTTGGCTGGTCGGCCTGGCGGCGCAGAACACCAGACTCGGCGCGCTCACGATCCGCGCGATCGAAGACGGTTCTGGCGCGATGATTAGCTGCTTTGTCTATTATGCATCTGCGGGGGCGACTGCGCATGTTCTCAACCTCCTGTCGCTTCCCGGCCAGGAAGTCGGCGTGCTGGGGTGGGATGTTCCGCTACCTCGATAGCACCGGCCACGTCGACGCCCCTGCCGCGTGATCGCATTTGCGTGATCATCGGCAACGCTCGAAGCAATATTATTGCATCCTAATAGTTCGCATCCTATCTAATTTGCGTGCCTCCTTCGCAATCCCATATCCACGCCGAGATCGGCCGCCTGATCACCAGGCTCGCGCGGATCTGGCGGCGCGAGTCGGATCAGGCGCTGTCCGATCACGGCCTGTCCTACGCGACGGCTATACCGCTGCTGGTGCTGTCGCGGCAGGGCGAGAACGTCCGCCAGGGCGTGCTCGCCGACGAACTGGGGATCGAAGGGCCTTCACTGGTGCGGCTGATCGATCTGCTGCAGTCCGAAGGCCTGGTCGAGCGTCGCGAGGACCCAACCGATCGGCGCGCCAAGACACTGCATCTCACCGCGGCCGGCGAAGCCAAGGTCGAGGAAACCAACCGGGTGCTGCGGCGCGTGCGGGCCAGCGTGCTGAAGGATATCGGCAGCGAGGAACTTGCGATAACCTTCGAGACGCTGCAGCGCATCGAGGCGCGGGCGAGCCGCCTGCAAGACGCCAAGAGCGCTGCAGCCAAGACCGCTCTAGCCAAGACCGCTCTAGCCAAGACCGCTGCAGAGGCGAAATAGTCATGCGCGCGGAAGAGCCGTTCCTGGTCCGCCACGCGGACCTCATCTTCGCGTTGAAGACGTTCGCCGCGTCGATGCTGGCGCTTGTCATCGCATTGGCGATCGATCTGCCGCGGCCCTATTGGGCGATGGCGACGGTCTATATCACGTCGCAGCCGTTGGCCGGCGCGACCAGCTCGAAGGCGTTCTTCCGCGTGATTGGTACCCTCGTCGGCGCGAGCATGACGGTCGCCCTGGTGCCGAACCTGATCAATGCGCCGGAGCTGCTGTGCCTCGCGATCGCGCTCTGGGTCGGACTGTGCCTTTATCTGTCGTTGCTCGACGGCACGCCGCGCAGCTATGTCTTCATGCTGGGCGGATATACCGTCGCACTGATCGGCTTTCCGTCGGTCGCCGACCCGGGCAGCATCTTCGATGTTGCGCTGGCGCGGGTCGAGGAGATCTCGCTCGGCATCATCTGTGCGAGCCTGGTGTCGACCGTGGTGTTCCCGCGCAGCGTCGCGCCGGCGGTCGGCGGCCGCGTCAGGAGCTGGCTGTCGGATGCGCGCCGCCTGTCCCGCGACGTACTGCTTGATCGCGGGACCAGCGAGACGCGCCGGGCCCAACGCCTTCGCCTTGCGACCGACATCGTCGAGATCGATACGCTGGCAACCCATGTCGCCTATGACCGGCTGGCCGATGCCGGCACCGCGCGTGGCCTCGGCGAGGTCCGGCTGCGCATGCTGATGCTGCTGCCGATCATCACGTCGATCGAAGACCGGCTCGCCGCACTCGGCGAAGCGGCGCTGCCAAGGCAGCCGGAGCTGCGGCGCCTGATCGGCGATCTCGCCGCATGGATCGTGGACGACGATCGCCAGCGGCAATCCGGCAACGAGATCCGCGCTGCGATCGCCGAGCGGCAATCTGCCCTCGACGGCCTCGCGCCGCGCGAGCGCATCATCACGATCAGCCTGCTGCTCCGGCTCCGCGAGCTCGTCGACATCTCGGCCGACTGCCGCGCAATCGGCGATGCGATTGCCGCGGGCCAGGATATCTCAACCGTCCCGCTGGCGTTCCACCCGGAATCGGGCGCCGCGCCGGTCCGTCATCGCGACCACGGCATGGCGCTGTGGTCTGCCGCGGGGGCGGCGGTCGCCATCCTGATCTGCTGCGGCCTGTGGATTGCGACCGGCTGGGCCGATGGCGCCTCGGCGCCGATGATGGCCGCGGTCGCCTGCTCCTTCTTCGCCGCGCAGGACGAGCCGGCGCGCAGCATCCGGGCCTTCGGCCTGTTCTCGCTGGTCGCGATCGTCGTCGTCGCGATCTATCAATTCGCACTGGTGCCGGGCATCTCCCATGTCGAGGTTCTGATCGCCGCGCTGGCGCCGACCTTCCTGCTGTACGGCTTCCTGATCGCGCGGCCCAAAACCGCGCCGATCGGCATGGCGCTCGCCGCCAACACCGCGACGCTGCTGGCGCTGCAATCGACCTACAGCGCCGATTTTGCCGGTTTTGCCAACACGTCGGTCGCCTTCTTCCTCGGTGTCGTCATCGCCGAGATCGTGACGCGGGTCGCGCGCGGCGTCGGCGCCGAATGGATCGCCAAGCGGCTGATGACGTCGGGCTGGCAGACGCTTGCGGTCGCGGCCGAGCGGCGCGGCCACGGCGATCGCGCGCAGTTCGCCGGTCTGATGCTGCATCGGCTCGGCCTCCTGGTCCAGCGCATCGCCTTCATCTCCGAGAGCGACCGCCGCGATGCCGACAGCCTGGTCCAGCTGCGCATCGGGCTCAACATCATCGACCTCAGGCGAGCCCGTTACGGCCTCGCCGCATCGACCGTGCGCACCATCGACGACATGCTGGACGACCTCGCGGCGGCGTTTCGTGCCCATGCGGACGAGGCGTTGCCGGCCGAATTGCTGTCGCGCGTCGATGCGGCCGTGACCGCGGTCGTCAAGGATCCCAATGAACGCGCGCGGGACGATGCATTGCTCGGCCTCGTCGGCATCCGCCGCGGCCTGTTTCCGGATGCGCCTGCGTATCGATCGCAGCCGGAGGAGAGTTTTGCTGCATGAGATATGAGCTCGACATCTACGGTGTCCTGGTCCCGGCGCTGCTGCTGTGGCTGATCGTGGCCTATGCGCTGAGCGCGGGGATCAGCCGGATCATGCAGCGCTTCGGGCTCTACCGGCTGGTCTGGCATCGCGCGCTGTTCAATTTCGCCCTGTACGTATGTCTGCTGGGCGTCGTCGTCTATCTTTCGGAGTTTCTGCCATGAAAGGGAATTTCGCCTGGCTCGGCCGGGTCGCGCTGACCGCGATCGCACTCGTCGCCGCGCTCGCCGTCGGCCGCGCGCTCTGGATCTACTACATGGAGTCGCCGTGGACTCGCGACGGCAGGGTCCGCGCCGACGTGGTTCAGGTAGCTCCTGACGTCTCCGGCTTCGTCACCGACGTGCTGGTCAAGGACAATCAGCAAGTGCATCGCGGCGATATCCTGTTCCGGATCGATCGCGCCCGCTTTGCCCTGGCATTGCAGCAGGCCGACGCTGCGGTCGCCGGCCATCGCGCGACACTGGATCAAGCCGACGCCGACCTCAAACGCTACAGCGCGCTGACCACCGATGCGGTGTCGCAGCAGAAGCAGGAGCAGGTACTGGCCACCCAGCTTCAGGCCAAGGCCGCCTATGACCAGTCGGTCGCCGATCGCGCGGTGGCGCAGCTCAACCTCGATCGCAGCGAAGTCCACGCGTCGGTGAACGGCACCATCACCAATATGGACCTGCGGCCCGGCGCCTACGTCACCGCGGGCAAGGGCGTGATGGCGCTGGTCGACACCGATACGCTGCATGTCGAGGGCTATTTCGAGGAGACCAAGCTCGCGCGCATTCGCGTCGGCGACAAGGCGCAGGTCCGGCTGATGGGTGAGCCGGTCCGGCTCACCGGACATGTCGAGAGCATTGCGGCCGGCATCGCGGACCGCGACCGAACGGACGGCGCGAACCTGCTCGCTAACGTCAATCCGACCTTCAGCTGGGTCCGGCTCGCACAACGCGTTCCGGTGCGCATCGCGCTCGATCACCTGCCGGATCGCATCGCACTGGTCGCCGGGCGTTCGGCCACGGTCGAGATCATGGACCAGAGCAATTTCGGTTCTGATTGAATCAGAACCGAAACTCTAGACTCTTGTTTTGACGCGTTTTCTTCACGCGAACCGGCGTCCACTTCGCTCGAAAACGCTCTAGCTGGCCATGCGCGCTATTGCACGCCGTAGCGGGTGAAGTCGTCTCCGATGCTGCCCTGGATCGCCTTGGCCGCCGAGATGTCGGCATTGCCGCCGGCCTTGTCGCCCTGCTTCAGCTTCGCCAGCCCGCGTCCATAGAGTGCGCTTGCCAGCTTCGGATCGGTGCGTAGCGCGGAGCTATAGTCGTCGATTGCCGCGCGGAGCTCGCCGGTCTTCAGATGGATCAGGCCGCGCGAGTCGTAGGTCGCGGCGTCGGCGGATCCCGATTGCAGCGCCTTGTTGCAATCTTCCAGCGCCTCCTGCAACGAACCAAGGATAGCCCGGCTCCAGCAGCGTCCGTTCCACACGCCGTCCAGGTTCGGCTCGAGGCGAATGGCCTGATCGTAGTCCTGCCCTGCGCGGGCATATTCATTTTTCTTCAGGTAGGCACCGGCTCGGTTGGCAAAGGCTTCGCCGTAATTCGGGTTGAGCCTGATGGCCTGATCGAACGCGTCGGTCGCGCGATCGTATTCGCGCTTTCTGAAGTAAGCCACGCCGCGGTTGTTGAACGGCTTGGCGTAGGTTGGATTGAGCTCGATGGATCGATCAAAATCCGGGATGGCACGGTCATAGTCTCCCTTGGCGGCGTAGGCGTTGCCGCGGTTGTTGTAGGCGATCGCAAGGCCGGCCGGCGTCATGTCCTGACCCGCGTCGATCAGCGCCGTGCATCCTTCAATGCGCGCGTCGAGGGGCGCATGCTCTCGCCCGCTGCACAGTTCGACGTTCCGCAGATAGCTGTCCTTCGGCTTCGTCTTCTGCGCGACCGCCGGTAATGCAAAGAGCGCAACGAGAAGCGATATCAGGTTGACAATTGCGCCGGCGCTTGCACGAGATTTCATGTCGGCCCTTGCTTGCTCGAAAAGGCCCACGCTTGGCCTAGCATCCTCGGCAGATGTTCGGATTGAACTTGTGGAGGATGTTTTGCTCAGGTCGCTGCGTCGTTCGCGTCCCGGTCTTTCTGACCTTGCTCTTGCCCTCCTCGACGAGCGTAGCGAACCTCACCGTTCCATCCTCAGATATTTCGATGCGCGGCGTGGTGCCTCGAATTCCCATCGTTGCGGCAGGCGTGTCGATCTTCATGTCACCGGTCTTCGCGATATTGCCGGCAACGAAGGTGAACGTTCCATTGGCCAGCTTGAACAAGGTCGAGTTCGACTTGCCGTTCGGGTCGTATACAAATTCGGTCATCGCCATCTTGGCGTTGCTCGACAGATTGAACGAGGTGCCATCGGTGAAGTTGATCCCCACCCGTCCGTCGGCCCCGGTCTGCACCACATCGCCCAAATAGACGGGGTCGCCAACCTGCGTTTGAGGCGGTTTGTCGGGCAACCCTGCTTGAACGACGACAGCACCCGCATGCTCGATCGTGACCGAACCGGTGGCCGCCACTACTCTCCCGATGAATTTCAATGGAGAATTCTGGACTGCGGGCTGCGCCGGCTCGGTTTGCGCCTGCACCTCGCCGGGCGCGAGAGTTGCGAGCGCCAGGACGAAGCCTGCAAGCAATTGAACAAGCAAATGGATGCGCACGATCCCCTCCTTTGAGAAGATTTCGTCGTGTCGCAGCGCGATGGTAACCGGACCGTCGGGCCGAGACCGCAGGACCTTGAGTGCCAAAAGAGTTGCCGCAGACAGGCCTAAGTACCTGACGCAGTTCGACTAAAAATTAATAAGTGGACAATTTGCTTGGTAACTATACTATTAATCTTGTGGGGCTGCACGCGCGATAAAGGACAGCTGTTCTGCCATTTTCGTAAAAGCTCCGCGCAGTACTGGAATTCGATTTTCACTACCGAATTTAGTTTCAATCAGGACGTTTCGGCGGGCAAGCCTATGGCTGCTGACGCGAGGATTTTTTACCTCGCGGCGAGCCAAACCAAAAAACTCGGCAACCACGTTCCGTCTGAATTGCTCAGCAGGCGAAAAGCCAATGTCAGTTGCGTCCGGCGTCGAGTTCGGGGGCGTGTGCGTGGCCGCTTTGGGCCGGCCGCCCCGATTGATCGGCAACATTCAGACGGCGATCGGCTGCGGCACTATCAAGCGTGCGAGCGGCATCGCGGTTCGAGGCGCGATTGGCGACCCCGTTCGCGAGGGTGACGTCATCGAGGTCGCAGCCGGCGGGCGGATCGAGATACGCTTGATCGATGGCAGGGTGCTCGACCTGCCAGGCGGCACCTGCCTCAAGCTAGATGCATGCGCGCAGGACCCCAGCGACATCGCGCGACCGGGCCTGCTCGCGAAGACCAGGGGCATCTTCCGTTCCATTGGCAGTTGGCTGGCGAGGTCGGGCCCCCCGACAGCGGCCCCGTCGGTGGGCGACATTCGAGCGGGCGGCTTCGGCACGCTTTCGCTCACCGCGCTGACCTTCTCGCTCCTGAACGAGGCCCGGGCTGCGGAGCCGAACGTCACGTTCCTGGACGACGACAGCATCAGCTACAAAGACCTCCACCACGGCGTGTTTGAGCTCGTGACCAAGGAGGCGATCCCCCGGCACATCATCGTCGAGGATCCCGGCGAGACGATCATTCTGAGCAGAAAAGGGTCTTCTTTCGGCGTAAGCCATGTCACGAATTCTGCTGCGCACATGGAGGAGTTGCGGGAGGCCCAACAGGAGGCGCTTGCCAATTTCGAGAAGGGAGCAGGATCAAAAGGGTCCGGCATGCCCGCTCTCGATGGGTCGCCGTTGCTGCAACCGATCAATTTTCAGCCTGGCGCCCCGCCGCTGACGCAAGATCCGCTCGCGCCCGTGCCGGTGGTTATCTTCGCCACCATTGAGACCTTCAAGCCGCCGCCGGTGCCGCCGAGCCTGAACCTCGGAGCAGGACTGGCAGAAATCGACACGGCGAAATTTGACGACTTCAGTGCGGCGAGCGGGACCTTTTCCGCGAGCAGCAAGAACGGTGCAGTGACATTCGGTATCGGCGGCGGAACTGCCGGCAACGTGGTGCTGGGCCAGCTGACCTACGACGTGTCGAGCACTGGACAGTTTGGCACGCTCTACCTCAACAGCGCGACGGGAAACTACACATTCGTTCCGAACAATGCCGCGATCAACGCGCTGAAGGTCAACTCGAGCCAGAGTTTCGTTATCACCGTATCGGACGGCACGCTCTCGACGAGTGAGAGCTTCAACATCACCATTGTTGGTGTCGACGACGCCTCCATCATCTCCGGCGCCAAGGCTGGCGCGGTTGTGGGGGCAGTCGGCGTCAGCGGAGCCTCGCCCGGTCTGCTCATCGCGACCGGCACGCTCACCGACACCGATGTCGACGACCCCGCCAACACCTTCACCGCGGTGAACGTGCCCACGACAAGCGCGGGCGGCCATGGCACATTCACACTAACGACGGCCGGCGTGTGGACCTATACGCTCAACAACGCCGACAGCTCCGTGCAAGCCCTCCATGTCGGCGACACGCTGACCGACAGCTTCACGGTGACCACGATTGGCGGAACCCCGCAGGTGGTGACAATCACCATCCACGGCCCGCTGATCGAGGCCAGAACGGCGCCGTCGCTGACGCTGAGCGAGACGCACCTGACAGCGACGGCGCTGGACGACAACATCGCCGGCTCGGCGCCGGACGCCGCGTTGACGACGACCTCAGGCGAGTTCTCGGCGGCATTCGTTACCGAAGCGGGGCTGGCGGTCAGCTACGCGCTGACGATCACCGGCGGCAACGGTGCAGCGTCGGGGCTGATCGACTCGCACACCGGCCTCTCCGACGTGCTGGTTCTGAACGGTAACACCATCGAAGGCCATGTCGGCACAGCAAGCGGCACGCTCGCATTTACTATCACGGTCGATCCGGCCACGGGCCGCGTGACCTTCGTCGAGCACCGCGCGGTGGAACAATCGTCCGGCACCAGCCCGGACAGCGGCGAAGCGATCGCGCTAGGGACGGGCATTGTAAATCTGATCGCGACGGTGACGAGCAGCGATGGCCTGTACCAGGATATAAGCATCGATCTCGGCAAGCAGCTGACAATCACGGACGATGGCCCGCACATTGCGGCGACGGGCACAGCCCCATCGCTGACGCTGAGCGAGACGCATCTGACGGCAACGGCGCTGGACGACCACATCGCGGGCTCGGCACCGTGCGCGGCACTGACGACGATTTCGGCTGATTTCTCGACGGCATTCACTTCGGTACAAGGCGCCGATGGCGCGACGACCCACTATGCCCTGATGATCAACGGAGGTAACAGCACTCCGTCCGGTCTGACCGACTCACATACCGGCCTCGCCGACGTGCTGGTTCTGCACGGCGACACAATCGAAGGCCACGTCGGCACGGCAAGCGGGGAGCTGGCATTCACCATCGCGCTTGATTCGGCCACCGGAAGCGTCACTTTCACCGAATATCGCGCGGTGACGCATCCGTCCTGCACCAGCGCTGACGAAGCCGCGTCGCTGACCGCCGGCATCGTGAACCTGGTTGCCACCATCACGGACAAGGATGGTGACACCCAGAGCGCGTACATCGACCTCGGCAAGCAGTTGACGATCACGGACGATCACCCGACCATTTGCGGCTTCCCGGAGACCTTCGTCGCCGCTCAGGACAATCAGACTGCAACCGGCACTTACCATGTCGATTTCGGCGCGGATGGCGACGCCGCGATGCGCGTTGCTGTCTACAATGGTGCAGTCGGCTGCACGGGATACGATCTGGCCACGTCATCCCTGGGTGACGGCATCACCTCGGTGCACGTCACCGGACATGGCGATGACTACAGCTTCTACTATACGACCCATGAGGTGGGCGGCGGTGTCGAGCTCGACGCGTACTTCAGGGATTGCGATGGCACGCTGGCCGATCCGTACTTCAAGTTGCTGATCGATCCGGATGGAACCTATTGCTTTGATCTAGAGCACGCCGGGCTGTCGAAGAACGTCACCGTTAGCGGATCCGATTTCGACGCCCCGGCCTGCGGCACGCCGTCATTAACCGCTCCGGACGGACAACTGGTGATTACCGGGTCCGACTGCGCCGGCCATCCGCTCGACGTCAAAGCGTCGGAGTGCGGTATCGCGGTCGGCGACAGCGGACTGCAAATGGACCCCACTGAGCAGTTGAATCTCGCGTTCTCCGGGAAGCAGTCGCAGGTCAGTTTCGATCTCACGCAATGGCAGGGTTATGGCACCGCCGGCGTGATCCTCAAGGTTCTTGACGGCGGCGCCGACGTTCACGACTTCTGCATCGATGTTCCCAAACCGCTGTGCGGCAGTGCCAGCTTCGTGGTCCAGGAGACATCGGATGCTTCGTTGATCGACACCTATGCTTTTGATGCCACGACGACGACGTACACGCTGTACGTTGACAAGGCTTTCAATCAAGTCCAGGTCGACTACGATCGGCCGGAGGCCGGGCACCCCACCTTCGCAGTCAACAACATCAACTATACCGAGAAGACGAGTATCAATACGGATCTCCTGTTCGATGTAACTGCGGTCGACGGAGATGGCGACTCGGCTACAACCAATCTTCAGGTCGATATTCAGTGCCACACGGCGGGGATGGACGCCTTCACATTCGCGCCCAGCCCGGACAGTGCTGCTGCACCACCGGTCGGCGGCAGCACCAACGCTCCAGCCTCCGTCGTCAGCGCTACGTCAACCAGCGGCCACGAAGACGCAGCATCGTCACAGGCCATGGTGCCCTTCGTAGGGAGCGGAACGTCCGGAACCGAGCAGTCCTTTCATTTCGCGGAGCAACTTCCGAGCCATGAACAGCAGGGAGCTTCGTCCCCTGCACAATTCGATCAAGCCGCGGCGTGGTTCGGTCACCACCAGGATTTCTCCGGCTTTCGCCTGGCACAAGGGGCTGCAGATGGAGCGCCAGCAACTGGGACGGCGATCCCGGAGCACCAGCCAGAATATTCCTCGATCAACATGGACGCCGTCGTGACCCATGCGCCTCACGATCTGATCATGTAAGGGCCCTGAAGCCTGGTGAAGGTCCTGGCCCGCGTCGGATGTCGGCGCGGGCCAGGATCGTTTCTCGGGTCAGTGCCAGCCTTCGCCGGCCTTCAGCGCCGCCGAGAGGCTGCGCACCGGGCGCGTCACCAGCGGATCGAGATCGAAGCGCTTCTCGAGCAGCCGGAGGATCGACGTGGTGTCGAAGTCCTCATGCGCGACGCCCGACTTGTTGAAGCGCTTGGCGATCAGCAGTGCCGGAATGCGGGTGCCCGGACCCCACTGGTCCGCAGCACGGGCCTCGGCACCACGGCGGTTGTGCGGCGGGGGCGGAACGTGGTCCCACTGTCCACCGAACTCGTCATAGGTGATGACGATCAGCGTGTCCCTGCCATCCGGCCCTTCGACGATCGCCTTGACGAGATCGACGAGATGCTGGCTGCCTTCGGATTCACTGGTGTAGCCCGGATGCTCGTTCTCCTCGCCGATCGGCTTGATGAAGCTGACCTGCTTCAGCCGGCCGTTCTTGGCCGCCTGGATGAACTCCGCCTCGTCCTTCAGGTGATCCCTGCGGGCCTGTGTTCCTGGCGCGTAACTGGCGAAGTAGTTGAGCGCCTGATGGTGGAACTGGAAGTCCACATCCGGGCAGTTCGGGAACACCGCCGTGGAGAGATGGTTCGGATCGGTGCAGGTGGTGCCGTTGCCGTTGGTCCAGCCGGACGCGCCGACATCGCCATTGGCGTTCGACCAGCCGCCCGAATACCAGGCCCAGTCAACATGCTTGGCCGACAGCCGATCGCCGATGTTCGGCGTGTGTAGCGGCGGCAGGCGCTTGATGTCCGGAGTGCCCGGCGAATAGGGCTGATAGGTCGGCTGCGTGGTGTTGACCGCGTAGTCGCCGCAGGCGAGGCCAGCCGGCAGGCCGGTCTGGTTGCATTTCGCCGTCAGCTGCGCATCCTTCACGGTCGAGACCGGCGTATAGAGCGGCGTGCTGGTCGGCATGCCGTTGGCGTCGACGATGGAGTGGAAGTCGTTGGCGCTGCCGTCGTTCAAGGCGCCGACGAATTGCGGCGCCGCGGCCGCGACCAGGAACTGGTGGTTGAGGAACGAACCGCCGAAGGCGCCCTGGAAGAAGCTGTCGGCGATGACGTAGTTCGGCGCGCCGTGGCCGTGGAGATAGGTGTAGATGGGCAGCTTCTTGGTGTCGTAGTAGCCCATGACAAGACCCGCAGCATCGCTGCCGGTCATGTAGCGGTTCTGCCGGCCATCGTTGAGCTGGTACTGCTCGCTGTAGAAGCGATGCACAATGTCCTCGGTGCAGCCGCCGGGCGCGCCGGTGCCGTTGAGGAATCCGTGCGCCGCGAAAGACCCGAGCGGCTTCGGACAGGTGGTCGCCGAGGTCGGGATGAAGTCGTTGATCTCGAACGGCTTGTTCTTGAAGGCGCTGAGGATCGCGACCGAGCCCGTATTGTCGGTGCAGGTCGTCGGCTGCGGCGACGGTGAAGTCAGGTTGACGTCAGTCTGCAACAGACAGGCATAGACGGTCTGGTTGTCCTGCCGGACCTGCAGCGTATGGGCTTGATCGGCGTCGGAGGTACCATTGATCCGGTCACGGCCGACATCGCCCCAGTGTCCATAGAGGTTATCGAAGCTGTGGTTCTCCTGGTAGATGACGACGATGTGCTTGTATTGATGCACACCTTCATGACCGCGGTCGCGCAGGTCACGCAGCTCGTCCCTGACCTCGTGCTTGAACTCATCAATGATCTTTTCGACCAAATTCTCGGCGTTTGCCACCGGTGAGATGGCAACGGCGCCAGCAACAACTGCGAGCGCCGGAATGGCTCCCCAAAGCCGCATAGTGCTCTCCTGATTCAGAAAGAAATAGAAATGGAGTTACACGCTATGCAAAACACATTTCGCCGGGATGACCGTTTTTCGACGCGCGCACAAACGCGTGAAAAGATGCACGCGCCGATAAATCTTCGTTCTGTCAAATCGAGATCGGCCTGCGTCTCGTTGATCGATCGTCATCAAACCGCAATCAACAGTCGTCTATCCAAACAGATGGTCATTGATCCTGCCGACAGGAAACTGTCATCTCCGTGACATCTTCCAACGTACGGCAGCGCAAATGCATTGTGACAGGGGCGTTTTCTCGCAATGGTTTGGGATATTCTGGCGTCCGGTTCCGGAAAATGTCGTGCGGCATCGGCCGACCATGGCGTTCGAACCGCACGGGTCGCGTTGCTGGCAGTCGTCGTTGCGCTTCTCCCGTCGCGCGCGATGGCATTCCCGCTCGGGGGCGACCAGACCGTGCTGCCGGCCGGCACCGAGTTTTCAGAGGAAGCGCTGGCACGGCCGCGCGAAATCTTTCATTCCGAAGCGATGGGCGGGCGAAAGTCCTATCTGGTCAATCTCGGCGATCTCGCGTTCAATTCGCCTTCCATCCTGGGCGGCAAGGCCCGCCAGGCCGAGATGAGCTGCGGCACCTGTCACGTCAACGGCGCATCGAACCCGAAATTGTTCGTTCCGGGCGCATCCTCCCGCCCCGGCACCTTCGACACGACCAGCCTTGTGTTCAACGCGAAGACGTTCAACAGCATCCTCGATCCGGTCAGGATCCCGAGCCTGCGGGGCGCCCGCTTCCTCGCCCCCTACGGACATGACGGGCGCATCACCTCGCTGCGCGACTTCGTATATAATGTCATCGTCAATGAGTTTTCCGGACCGCGGCCGCGCGACGAGATTCTCGACGGCCTCGTCGCCTATATCAACGATATCGATTTCCTCCCCAATCCGAAGATGGCGCCCGGCGGCAGGCTTGCCGCGCAGGCAAGCTTGCCCGAGCGCCGCGGCGAGGCGCTGTTCTTCAAACCGTTCCCCAAGCAGGCCGAGCTGAGCTGCGCCGGCTGTCATCTTCCGGCCGGAACCTTCAACGACCAGCTGCGTCACGACGTCGGATCCGGCGGGCTGGTCAAGACCCCCACTCTGCTCAACGCCAATTTCAATGCGCCCTACTTCCACGACGGCCGCTATGACAGCTACGAACAGGTCGTCGACCATTTCGATCGCGTGTTCGACCTCGAATTGTCGACCCAGGACACGCAGGACCTCGTAGCCTATCTGAATGCGGTCGGCGACGGCGAACGCCCGTTCGACAAGGACGGCGTCGTGCTCCGGATGAAGGAAGTGCTGGAGCTCTCGAGCGTGCTCGAGGTCGCGATCCCGGCCGCCGATACCGCAGTGGTGTCACTGGCCGTGACCGGGGTCGGCGCCGAACTGCGCGAATTGACCGAGCACATCCCCGACATCAGGAACACCTCGGTCGGCGGCAAGGCCGAGCGGCTCGCTGCGCGCGCAATCCTGAAGGATCTCGTTCTGACCTTGCGCCGTATCGACCTCGAGGTCGGCGCCGGCCGGATCGACGAAGCGATGGCGGAATTCCGCAAATTTGCCCAGTTGGTGAATTTCGACGTTCCGGTCGCCCTGAAGAAGGCCGAGCCCTGGTCCCTCTTCAACAGCAACGTGCATCAGTCGCACTACACGGCGCTCGGCCGGATATTGCCGGTGACAAGCCAGCAGCCGCAGTAGCGCACGCACTCACTGCGAGGCCGGCGGCGCGACCCATACGTCGCTCTGCTGGATCCGGCGGATCAGCGCCACCGGGTCGAACTTGCGCAGACCTGCGGGAATTTCGAAGGTTTGCGCCGGCTGCGGCTCGTCGCGGATGTGATCGGCGACGATCACCGTCCCATCCGCGGTCTTGATCTGCACCGGAAACCCGCGCGCGCGGTCGACCCAGCCGGTAAAGCTCAAGCCGGACGGCGCCGCGATTCGATAGACGTCGGTGTTGCGCCCCGCGATCGCTTCCTCTCCATCGCGCTGGCAGTGCCATGTCGCGAGATCGACCGGCGCGGACAGCTGCGCCATCGCCAGCCATTGCCGGCAGGGATCGTCCGGATCGACCGGGACGAACAGCTGGGTGAGCGGGCTCGATTGCATCGCCTTCATATAGACGTGTGCGGCCGGGCGGACGAAATAGGCGGCGGGCTTAGCCGTATCGAGCAGAAAGAAGCCGTCGGGCAGCGCGGTCGAATCGATCCGCGCTTTTCCGCCCGAGACCCGCAGCGTTCCCATGGCGGTTGCCGTATCGTCCTTCCGCGCGAGGAGGTCGGCGGAAAACTGCTGCGCCGCGGCCGGCGTCGGCACGTTGGCCAGGATGGCCATCGCGACGAACAGGCAGGCCATGGCATTCCTGCTGCCCTTCCACATCTTCTTCCACATCTTCCTGCACGTCGTCTCGTCGCGCTTCATCGCGTATCCCCGGTCGATCGGCTGGCGGGCCGGCAGAACATGACAGCGCCGACCGAACCAATGGTTCGATCGGCGCCGGCCTCGGATGGACTCAAGACCTCGTCCTGGACGAGAGCTCGATCACTCGGTGTAGGACAACGTGACCGGCTTGCTGAAGTCGAACGCGTCGAACAGGTCAGACAGCGCCGGGCTGTTGGTCGGGACGTACTCGTTGTTCTTCGAGTAGGTCGGGTTCGGCAGGTTATCGCGGCTGCGGTGCGTGAGCGGCTCGAGAGCCCAGTTGCGCTCAATGAACTTCAGCAGCGAAACGTGGTCGGCATAGTTGTGGTTGACCTTGCCGCCCGTCGAATAGGGCGAGAGGATCAGGGTCGGAATACGCGGTCCGTCGCCGAAGAAGTCGATCGACTGCGTGTAGCCGGAGTCCCAGTAGCCGCCGGCTTCGTCCCAGGTGATGAAGACCGCGGTGTCGGCCTTCAGCTCCGGATTGTTGTCCAGCGCGTTGAGCACGTTCAGGACATAGGCCTCGAACAGATCAACCTTCGAGCTCTGCGGATGACCGTCGAGCAGACCGTCCGGCTTGCCGAACGATACCGCGGGTAGCGTGTTGTGCTGGATCGCCGTGATCAGATCCGCCGTGTCCTTCATGTGAGCCTGACGCACGGCCGGGTTGGCCATGATCGAGGTCGCATACTGGAACGGGTTGCAGATCTGGCAGTAGGCAACACCGAGCGCGTGCGCCGGATCGGCGACCGCGGCGGCGCCGAGGTTGGGGTTCGAGGGGTTGGCGGCAACCGCGGCGTTGGAAAGCGCCACGGCGTCGTTGAACGCACCACCATAGAACGCCCAGGTGATGTTCTTCTCGATCAGAGCGTCACCGATCGTACGAACCGACGACGGCGGGACGTTGTTGCCGCCCGCCAGCGCGCCGTTCGGCAGATAGCCCGGATTGACGTTGTTGAGCATGTAGTAGTGGTTCGGTTTGCAGTTCGGCTCCGCCGCGTACGGCAGATTGTTGAGGTAGGTGACGATCGGCTTCACGCCGGGTTGGAACACGTCCGAGCAGTTGCTCCAATTGCCGTCGACGGTGTAGCGGTTGACCGAGCCCGCGACCGGGTTCGGGTTGGCGATCAGGTTCGCCGGCGGCGTCACCGGATTGCCCTTGCCATCGCTCCAGAAGGCCGCATCGCCGGTGCCGAGCATGAAGTGGTTCGCACCGGTGCCGCCATGGAACGACTGGTGGAAGTTGTCGCTCAGCGTGAAGCGGTCGGCGAGCATCTTCAGGATCGGGGCCTGACCCTGCTGGGCATTGTAGAAGCCCATCGAGTTGGCCATGCTCTTGTTCGACGCCGAATAGGTCGCCATCACGAACGGGAACAGGTCGTTCAGGCAGCCCGAATTGTTCTTCTTGGTGGCGCTGGCGGCGCTGCAATCTTCCTGCTGCCAGTCCTGATAGAAGCGATGGGTCGAGTCGCCGGTGTAGTCGTCGTCGCTGATCTGCTCGCCCTGCAGCGGGAACGGTCCGTTCAGTCCGCCGGCGCCGGGAACGCGGGTATCAAGCACACCGGTGGGCAGGCCGCTGAAGCCGGTGGTCAGGATGTCGAGATCGGCCGGGTCCATGTCCTTTTCGACGCTGGCTTCGGCAATCGTCTTGAACGGGGGCGACGTGTCGCCCTGCGCGGTCGGCGTGCCATTGGTGTTCGGCTGCGGCATCAAATTGGTCGCGTTGTAGGGCGACTTCGCGATCGCCGGCGCGCCGATGTAGAAGGACGGCTGGCCCGCGACCGAGTACTGCTGCGCCTGCGCGAAGTTCGGTCCCGGCGTTCCATCCTCGTTGACGATGCCCTTCGACAACAGGTTGGAGATGGTCTGCCCCTTGCCCTTCGGCTTGTAGATACCGAAGGTGTGATCAAGGCCGCGGTTCTCACCGATCAGGATGATGACGTGCTTGATCGGCGAAGCGGTCTTGCCCTTGCCGCCGTGATCCTTGTCGTCATGATCGTGGTCATGCTTGACGCGATCAGCCTCCTGATGCGCCTGGTGATTGTGATGCGGACGCTTGTCCCAATCACTGTGTCCGCCCGGATAGTGAGCGGCATATGCGGCTGTTGCGACGAGCACCGTTGACGCGATGCAGAGCGCGGTGCTGGTTCGCCAGTGCTTTTTGTAGTTCAAACTCATTGTCGACCTCAGGGTGTTTGCGGTTAGCAACACACACTGCTTAGTGCGACAGTATGACGCATGGTTTTCGCTTGCGTGAAAGCGCGCGAGAAATTTCGAAACGTTCAAATATTTTCTGTGGAGACATCTGCTGCTGCACGCCGCCTCTCCACGATTCGACTCTTCAACTGAAGATCGAAAGCAGACGAAGCGCGCCACGCAGCGACGCGGATCGCAAATGCCCTACAATTCAGCTCAATCAATGCGAGATGTGCCTGGAGCGCATCACCTCGCGAAGCGCGGCGTAATGCTGATCATGCACATCTTGATTGAACAACGACCATGGCTCGGCGCTCGCCAGTAACGCAGGCACCGCTGCAGCCATCAGATTGCGATAATTCCTGAACTCGGCTGCAGCATCCGCGTTGCGACCCGCGGCAACGGCCATCTCGATGCGCCGCAACGTGAGCACGAGCTCCTTCAGCCCGCTGCGCGCAAGCACGCGCTGCTGCTCGCCGCCGGACACGCTGGTGTTCTTGCGATCGGGATATTGCTCGGTCAACTCGCGCAGCTCGCGGCCGATCGTATCGACTGCAAGCGCGACGATGTCCTTGTCGCCGGCCGGAATCGCGGTCGCGAGCACCGTCGAGAAATCGTTGATCTCCTTCAGCGTCGCACCGGCACCGTCGCGTTCATAGGGCTGCACGCCGTCGCCGACGGCCGTGAGATAGGCGACGAGGTCGCCCTTTTCCTGCGCCGAGAGGTCGAGCTGAAAGGTCCGGTCGAAATAATCGACGACCTGGTTGAAATTGTCGAAGCGGCCATCGTGGAAATACGGCGCATTGAAGTCGGCGTTGCGCAGGGTCGGCGTCTTGAACAGACCGCCCGAGCCGACGTCATGCTGCTGGTGATCGACAAAGCCGGACGATGGCACGTGGCACACCGCGCAGCTCAGCGCGGGATCGTGCGGGAACGGCTTCGCGAACAGCGCTTCGCCGCGGCGCTCCGCGTCGGTGATCTTGCCGGCCAGCCGCCCGGCGGGACCAAGGCTCGGATTGGGCAGGAAATCGATGTCGTGAAGATAGGCCACGATCGCATCGAGCGTGGCCGGCGACGGCTCGGGACCTGCGAACTCGCTGGTGATGACGTTGTGGACGAAGTCGCGCAGCGAGGCGAACCGGCCATCGGCGCCGTAGGGTGCCAGATAGCGGGCGCCGCGCAGGCTCGGAATCCGTACCGGATCGAACGAAAGGTTATTGGCCTTCGGGTTGAACAGCGCGCCGGTGGTGTCGAACGTGCCGGGCCGGCTCGACATCTTCGGCATGAAGAATTTGGTGTTGTTCGCACCATTGACGTGGCAGGTGCCGCAGCTCACACCGGCCTGCCGCGCCACCTCGCCGAGCAGCCCCGGCGAATTGAAGGCGAGATCGCCGAGATTCACCAGATACGACTTGGCTCCGGTGCGCTCGGACTGGAACACCTCACGCGGCTTGTCGAGCGCATCCTCGTTCAACTCGGTCGCAACCGGCAGCACGGTCTTGTCGCCGTCGACCGGAAACGCCGCCGCGCGCCCGAGCAGCGCAAGGGCGATGACCGCGGAAAGCAGCGCAGCCGGACGCAGGTGAAGCGATCTCATCGCGCCTGCGCCTCCAGGGTCGGGCGCTGCAGCCCGAGCTTTGCCGAGGCGCTCTGCAACGCGACGACCAGTTCCTCGCTGGTCTGGCGCAGATCGGCGATATTGACATGCGGCAGGTCGGGCGTCGCGACGATCGCCTCGAGCTGCTCGATCCGGTTCGTCACCATCTCGTCGAGCTTGCCGTCGACCGTATTGAGCGCGGCGGAGAAAATCGTGTGATAGGCGAAGTCGATGCCGGCGATGTTGTTGCGCATATCGTCCAGCGAGGTGCCGCTGATGCGCGACTCGCCGCCATCGGCTTTGCTTTCGCCGACTTCGTAAGCAAGCCGCACGGTGCCATCCAGGAGACCTTGCGGCGTCAGCTTGATATCCTTGAGCTTGCCGTGAAGATCGTTCAGGTGCTCGACCAGGCCCGTCGCATCGGTAGCGACGTCGGTACTACCCGCTCCAAACAGTTTCGCCTCGATGGCGTGAAACCCGCTGTCCGCGTTCGGCCAGGCGTCGATCTGCGCATCGAGCTCTGGGACGAAGCCTGCGGTAAACACCTCCGAGCGCTCCCAGCCGGCGCGCGCCGACAGCCAGGCCTTCCGTGCACCGGGCAAGTCCGCCGCAGCGGCGCGCTCGCGCAACGCACGTGCACCCGCCAGCGCACTGGCAACGCCCTCGATCAGATACGGCCGATAGCGCTCGGCGCCGTCCTCGAGAGCGCCCGCATTCGCGGTGCGCACGCCTGCCGACGCTGCCAGCAAAGCAAGGCACGCCGCCACTCGCATCTTGTGCATAGCCAACCCACTCGTCTGCCGCAAAGGGCTCGCGGCACGTAATCGGCCGAACTATTGTCGGTATCCTATGCGGATTTGTGACAGCGCAGACTTTTTGTCGCATCTTTTCTGCTTCGCGATCGTTGTTGACGATCACAATCCCGCAAACGCATTGCTCGATTGAAAATGCACTGTTCAACGCGCGCGAGTTGTTGCAACACAGAGTGTTCACGCGTCACACTTGTCCCGCCACCATGCCAATCGATCGCGAAGCTCTTTATTTCATTGCATCTTACGGCGCGCTTTGCGTGCTGTGCTGCACCGTCGCGCTGATCGATCTGCGCCACGGCATCATTCCCGATTGGCTGAATCTTGCGATCGCGGCACTCGGTCTTGCACATGTCGTCATCACTGAAAGCACGACAGCCGCGCTCAGTGCGATGGCGATCGCCGCTCTCGTCGGCGCCCTGTTCTTTCTGTTGCAGCGCCTCTACTTCGCCTTGCGGCACGTGGACGGCTTGGGACTGGGCGACGTCAAGTTTCTTGCCGCCGCAACGATCTGGGTCGGCGCGGCGGGAATTCCGACCTTGCTGCTGATCGCGGCGCTCGCAGCACTTGCTGTCGCCGGCAGCCTGCAACTCGCAGGACACGAGATGAAACGCCAGACGTCGATCCCGTTCGGTCCTTTTCTTGCGCTCGGACTTCTCCTGACGCCGGCCCTGCAGAGCTGGCTGGGATTGAACTAGCGCGGGATCGAGATCGCAGTCACCGCTGGATCCGCGCAGCCAACGGCCTCCGGTCGGTACTGACCGGAACGAGGCGGACATCGCCGCTCTCCTCGGTGCCCGGCTGGGGCAATGTGAGCACGGCATCATGCTCGTCTTTCTGCATCGTGACTTCGCGTCCGCTGATGGCTCGCAGCTTCCATCCCTGGAAATCGTCACCGAGCTTCAGCCGCAATGCGGTCTTGTTCGCTTGGTCGAGAAATATCCCGAAGCTTTCATCGTCTCCCGCGATCGTGCCGACCAGCGACAGCGGCGGCGGCTCGAGCGCAACCTTGCGTGGCGGCGGCGGCAACGGCTTGCTGACTTCCGGCTCTGCAACGACGGCCGGCGGCGGCCGCCGCGACGGCGAGAACACCGGGCGGTCGCGGGTGTTGGACAACGTCTTGAGCGGAATGCCCCACAGCGGATTTGCGCTGAGCGGCCGGGGCGTCGGCGCCGGCGAAGGCGCCACCCGGACCGATGTCACCGGTTCGGACGGCGGCGGTGAACTCAGCACCGGTCCGCCCAAGCGGGTATCATCGAGCATCCCGGCATCCAGCGCATCGCCGGATGGGTCAGGCACCGCAGCCGGCGCCGAATAGGCCGACACCGCCAACAGCACGATGGTTGCAGCGAAGCGTCGCATCATTTGGCCCCTCGCCATTGTCCGGATACGCCGAGCAGCACGCGCAGCTTGCCGGGATCGGCGCCCTTCGCCGCCTCGTCGGCGACGGGTTGCACGACCAATTGGTCGATGAACAGGAACGGCATGCCGGCTTCGAGATCGTAGAGCACCTGTTGCAACTGCGCCTGTTCGATCTCGCTGCTTGCGACCATGCTGATGAAGCCGGCCTTGGCCGGCGCGTTGGGAACGTCGAGCTGCGTCGACAGCACATTGCCGCCGGCCTTGATCACCGCGCCCGACACGCGCTGCAGCAGCGTGGCGCCGGCAACCGTGACGGTCGCGCCCTCGAGATAGGCGGAACCGGTCGGCATCGGGGACTGACCGGGCGCGGTATTCGCCTTGGACCGTCCCTCCAGTTGCTCCAGCATTCTGGCCGACGCCGCAACATCGCTGCGCAGGCCGATGATGTCCGAGAGCGACGAGATGACGACGAAGAGCAGCAGCACGAAGAGGCCGAGATAGCTCACGGTCGCGACCAATGGCGAAGTGCTGACGGCCGTCAGCGATCGGGATGCCGCGTTCATGAGCCGGACCCAAAGGAAGCGGATATATTGGCCTCGACATGGAACCGCTCCGCCGATTCATTCGCGGCGCGGGTCGTCGGCGCGAAGAATGTCGCGCGGGTGAATTGCGGCGACTGTTCCAGCAGGCGGATCAGGGACGGCGCATCCTGGGTCAATCCCACCACCTGCACCTTGTTGCCCTCGATCCGGAGCTCCGTCACATAGGTCGTGTCGGGCAGGACGCGCGAGATCGCTTCCAGAACCATGACGCTCGATGGCGTCGTCTGCTTGCGCTTGGCGAGCAGGCCGAGACCGGACGAGTCGCCATTAGCATCGAGACGCAGCGCGGCGCGGCGCTGCGAGATCCGGTGTTGCAAGTCCTCCTGCTCGGATTGCAGCCAGCCGCCGACATAGACGTTGAGCAGCGGGGACACCGCGGCTGCGGCCACCGTCGCGACCAGACCGATACGCAACAGGCGCGGAACCGCAGGTCCGGCAAGGCCGCGCAACGATCTGTCGAGCAGCGTCACCTGCTGCGGGGCGCCATCGCCGCCAACCGCCGGCGCCGAGACCGCAACGGTGGCGGCGCCGAGCATCCTGGCCATCCGGATCAGCGGATCGACCTTGCTCGCCGCGGTCGCACTGAACGCGACCTCGATACGGTCATTGGCGATCGGCTGCGGCGAACCCCAGCCAAAGACCGCATCGGCGGCGGTCCATGGCGTCAGCCGGTCGACCTGCGCGCGGATCATGCCATCGAGGAAGTCGCCCGCCTGGCTCGGGAAATCGAGCACGCGGCTGACGATTTGATCAGATCGCAAACGCACCTCGATGCGGCTGCCGTCGAACGCGCTCTTCCACTCTGTTGACAGCGGAGGCTGCGGCGCATCGTGATCGAGCCGGAACGAAACCGGAGCTGACGGCGAGCCATCTCTCGATGCGGTGGCGCTGGCTGTGAACGTACCGTCGGCATTTTCGTCGAGCTCGATGCTGCGCCGGCGCATGAACCTGCCCGCGACGCCGTCGACGGCGGTCGCGACCGCGCCGATCCATTGCTCGAACCATTGCCGTGCTTCGGCGAGTATTGCCATCAACCTCTCCTCCGCGGCAGAACCGTGCTTCGCGGCTCGACATCGTTCTGCCAGGACAACACACGATATGGCTCGACCTTGTCGCCGAGCGCAATCACCGCTTCAGACGTGGTGCGGTGACCGTTGCGGAACCGGATCGAGATTGCGATCCGGTAGCAAGGGCTCTGCGCGGTCGATGCCGCAGTTTGCGGGTTCGGCGCCTGCGATCCGGCGATGGGGCCGCCGTTCGGCGAGGGAGCAGGCGCGCCGAAGCTGTCCTGCTGCTTCCCCGATGCCTTATCCACGGCAAGAGCGACTTCCGGCGCGGCGATCGCCGGATCAACATCCGGACTGCCGTTGAACACCGTCACGAAAGGCAACACACGATCGACGAAGGCTTCGGGAATCCCGGCGACCAAAGCCAGCTCGTTGACATGGGTGAACAGCCCCTGCCGCGGCGAATAGCCAAGCGCGTTGTAGCGCGCGGCCTCCACATTCTCGCTGCCCGGCGAGGGCCGGGTTCGCCAGCCGACGATCCGGTCGGCGTATTCGCTGGCGGCGTCCTTCCGGGCGCCGAGTACGACAAAGAGGCCGATCAGCATTTCCTTCGACGCGTAGTTCAGGTCAACGCGGCCGGCCTCCGACGTGAAGGAAACACCGACGCTGGCGTCGTCCAGCCCGAAATGAAACCCCCCGTACTGCGGCCGCGTCTTCTCATCCGTCAGCGTCAGCTGATAGGTGGTGAGTTCGAGCCCGGCCGACACCAGCGCCTCGGTCTGCAGCGACAAGTCACTGGCCGCCAGCGCGCGCGCGGAGGCGGCAAGATAGGCCGAGAAGATGATCGCCAGCGACGACAGCGCGAGCAGGATCCAGAGCACTGCAACGATGACGAAGCCGCGATTGGCCGGCGATCGGCCGATATTGCCGGACGCACCCATCACGTCTTCCCCTGATCGGTGGCACCGTCGGAACTTTGCTTGTCGCCGCAAT
This sequence comes from Bradyrhizobium sp. B124, assembly GCF_038967635.1. Lineage (NCBI taxonomy): Bacteria > Pseudomonadati > Pseudomonadota > Alphaproteobacteria > Hyphomicrobiales > Nitrobacteraceae > Bradyrhizobium > Bradyrhizobium sp. B124. The sequence goes on from NZ_CP152413.1 coordinate 4,632,886, forward strand.
TGCCGTCCGGCTTGGTGCAGTCGCTCGGAATCTGGACATGGACCGGCGCGATGGTCGAAACCGACAGGACGCGCTGGCTCGCCGCGTCACGCACGGTCAACCGGATCATCGCCGGCAGCTTGTTGGCATCCTTCCACACGCTCTTCCAGGCCCGGTCGGCACCGGCATACGCGAACGACAGGCGATAGGGTGCGCGCAGCAGCACGACCGGGCTGCCGAGATGCACCTGTTCCGACAGCGACACCCCGTCGGCCAGCGGCGTGAAGCGCGCCTGCGAACGAACCGTGACGAACTCGCTGCGATCCCGGGTTTCACCAAGGTGCACCACGTCGAGCCCCGGCCCCGCATTCGGCCCCACCGACGTGCGCACGAAAGTGACCGACAATTCCGATCCGTCGAACAGCGGCTTGTGGGTATCGCGGTTGGCGGCAACGAACTCCGCCGCGGCGAGATCGGCGCCGATCCGCTCCAGCGCGATTCCGATCAATTCGCTGCGCTGGATCCGGTCGAGCCCCCGGTTCCAGCTCGGCAGCCATTGCGCCGTGATGCTGGCGAGCGCCGACAGCAACAGCCCCATCAGTGCCAGCGCGACGATGGTCTCGATCAGCGTGAAGCCGTGCTCGCCCTCTCGCTGTGTTAGCTTTGCCCGCGTCATTCCGATGACCTCGGCATCAGGCGCACGGTGCGAATGTCGGACAACGCGCCGCCGGGAGACTTGACGCGAATTCGCACCAGCTCCGGCGCCCAGGGCACGTTGCCCTCGGGCACCGTCCAGTCGCCACCGAGCGGACTGACCTCGATGGTCCAGCGGTAGCCCTCAGCCTGTCCCGTCGACGTGCCTGACTGCAATTCGGCGCGCGGTGGAATGCCGACCGTCATCAATGTGCGCACCGCCTGCATCAGCGCGACGTGCTGCTCCATGGCCCGGACGCCGCGCGTCTTGACGCCCATGACCGCGCCGATCGCAACGATCGAGACAGCCACCAGCGCCAGCGCCACCAGCACCTCGATGATGGTGAACCCCGCGTCAGCGCGGTTAGTTGGCGGCGACGTCGCGAGCAACGATTTCAACCCTTCCGGTGAGCCAGTTGACGCGGACCTCATATCCCGCATCGAGCCGCGTCAGCGCGATGGAGCCGCCGCAGGAACCGCCATTGGCGAAGAAGCGGATGGTCGACAGTGCGGCGCGGCGCTGACAACTCTGCGGCAGCACCGCATCGAACCGTACGTCATCGGGGATTCGCACCGTCATGCGCGACGCGCCGGAGTGGATCACCCGGCTCGCCGCATCGACCAGCGTCGCAACGCTGGTGCTGCGCTCGATGGCGGCATTGCGATCGGCCTTCAGCAATGTTGCGGTCTGCAACGCATAGGCCTGCAAGCGCGAGCGCGAGGTCTGGTGCGGAATGAACGGGAGCAGCACGGCCGCCAGCAGCGCGATGATGGCAAGCACGCACATCATCTCGAGCAGGGTGAAACCGCGCTGCGACGCCTCATTCATGCTCGCCATGCATCCTCATTGTTGGTCGTTGTTGGCGGCTGTCGTCTTTTCGAGCGAGATGTCGGCCGAGGTGCCGCTGCCGCCCTCCTGACCGTCAGAGCCATAGGAGACGATGTCGTAAGGTCCGTGTTCGCCGGGCGAGCGATAGAGATAGGGATGGTTCCAGGGATCGCTCGGAACGTTACCGCCCTTCAGATACGGACCATTCCAGGCGGCGACGCCCGGCGTGCGCCGGACCAGCGCGGCAAGTCCCTCCGCCGTGGACGGGAAGCGTCCGGCGTCGAGGTAGAACAGGTCGAGCGCACTAGAGAAGCTCTGCAACTGGATGCGCGCGGTCTTGACCTTGGATTCGCTGAGATAGTTGAGCACGCGCGGCCCGATCAGCCCCATGATGAGGCCGATGATCGCGATCACCACCAGCATCTCGACGAGGGTAAAGCCCTCCTGCCCCGAGCGCCTTGGCGGTTGTGAGCGCGCGGGATCGCGTCCCGCTCGCATGGAGAATGTTTCGATGATCGTGTTGCGCGATATCATGACCGATGACCCCTGCTCTAACCGACTAGCTGCGTGACCGAGAGCAGCGCCGTCATGACCGACACGATCAGCCCGCCGACGACGGTGCTGATCGTGATGATCGCCAGTGGACCGACAATGCCGACGACACGGTCCAGGCTGCGCTGCAATTTTGCTTCGTAGAATTCCGCGACCCGCCCGGCCAGCACCGGCAGCTGCCCGGTCTCTTCACCGAGCCGCAGCATGCGGACCGCCATCGGCGGCAGGCTGTCCGCCACGGCGAGCGCGTCCGACAATTTTCCGCCATGGCGGACGCGGTCGGCGGCGGCGGTCCAGTTCGCCCCGCTCCCGGTCACCGCCATGATGTCGACGAGGATGCGCAACGCGGCCGTGAGGTTGACGCCGCTGCCGAGCAGGACACCCAGATTGCGGCAGAACAGGCTCGCGCGATAGAACTGGAAGGCACTGCTGATGCCCGGCACCCGCGAGATCCCGCTGACTAGCGCGGCGCGCACGCGCGCCTGCCGCAGCAGCCACCATGCGAGCGCAATCGTGGCCGCACTGATCAGGCTCGCCGCCGTGGCATTGGCGCGCAGGAAATCCGACACCGCGATGAAGCTGGCGAGCGCCGTATCCGACTTGCCGCCGAAATCGCCGAGCACGGTCGAGAATTGCGGCAGCACGAACAGCAGGAAGAACAGCATCACGCCGGATGCCGCGACCAGCACGAAGGCCGGATACTGCATCGCGTCGGTCAGCTTGCGCCGCATCTGCTCGGAACGCGCGCGCTCGGTCCCCAGCATCTCGAGCACGGAGTCGAGCGTGCCGGAGATTTCCCCCACCCGGACCAGGGCGATGTACATCGGCTGGAACAGGGTCGGATGATCCGCCACCGCATCGGCAAAGCTCTCGCCGGTGAGCAGGGCCGCGCGGATCTTTGCCACCACCGGACGCATCCGGCCGACATCGGCATCGCCGGACAAGAGCTCCAGGGCGTCGTCGAGACGGGCGCCGGCCTTGAGCAGCAGCGCGAGATCGCGCGTGAAGGTGGTGACCTCGGCTGCACTCGGCCCGCCGAACAGGCTGCCGCCACCGGCTGCGCCGGATGCGCGCTTGTCCTCGGTGGTTTCGATCGGGAGCAGCTTGAGATATTCGATCCGCCGCGCCACCTCGGCCGCCGTCGGCGCCGAGATCGTGCCGTTCACGATCTCGCCGGCCTGGGTCAAAGCGCGATAGCGATAATTCGGCACGGCGTCACCGCACCGTTGCAACGCGGAGGATCTCGGCGGGCGAGGTCAATCCGGCGCGGCATTTGGCAACCCCGTCATCGAGCATCGTGGTCATGCCCGCCCGGATCGCCATCGTATCGATCTTCATTCCGTCGCTTCGCTCTCCGATCAGTTCGCGCAGTTCATTGGATAATTCGAGCAGCTCGAACACGCCGAGACGGCCGCGATAACCGGTCCCGCCGCAACGCTCGCAACCGCATGGCTCGTGAATGATCTCGCCTTCCCGGAATCCGAGTGCGGTGAGCCGGGGATCCTCGGTGAAATCGGCCGTTGCCAGCGGCCGCGCCGTCTTGCAGCGCTCGCACAATTGCCGGACCAGGCGCTGCGCGATCACGCCGCGCAGCACCGAACGCAGCAGATAGCCTTCGACCCCGAGGTCGAGCAGGCGCGGCACCGCGGCGGCCGCCGTCTCGGTGTGCAGCGTCGTCAGCACCAGATGCCCGGTCAGCGCCGCATGCACCGCGACATGCGCGGTCTCCGAGTCGCGGATTTCACCGACCATGATGACATCAGGGTCCTGGCGAACAAAGGACCGCAGCGCGGTGGCGAAGGTCAGGCCGATCGCCGGCTTGACCTGGGACTGGTTGACGCCGGGGATCTCGTATTCGACCGGATCCTCGATGGTCAGAATCTTGCGGCTGGGCTCATTGAGGATCGAGAGGATCGTCGCCAGCGTCGTGGTCTTGCCGCTGCCGGTCGGCCCCGTGATCACGACCATGCCGTACGGCAGCTTCAGCAGCCGCCGCAGCTTGGCTTCGTCAGACTCCGAGAATCCCAGCTTTTCGACGACCAGCAGGCCGCGATCCTTGGGCAGGATGCGGATGACGGCGGATTCGCCGTGTTGCATCGGCATGATCGCGACGCGGATATCGATGTCGGTGCGCCCGACCCGCAGCCGCGCCGCACCGTCCTGCGGCAGGCGACGCTCGGCGATATTGAGGTTGGCGATGATCTTGATGCGGGAGACCACCGCCTGTGGCAACACCCCGGACAGCGCCGCGACCGGCCGCAGCAGGCCATCGATGCGCAAGCGCACCATGAGGCCGGCGGAAAACGGCTCGATATGGATGTCGCTGGCGCGCAGCTCGACGGCCTTCTCGATCAGATCGTTGACCGCGCGCACCACCGGCGCACCGCTGGCGAGATCGCGCAGGCTCTCGATGTCGTCTTCGCGGGGCAGCGCCGCCGCCGTATCGGCGGTCTCGGTCTCCTCGGCGCTGGAAGAGTTGTTCAGCGCGATGGCGACGTCTTCCGACGAAGCCACCTTCACATTGATGCCGGCGCCAAGCACGATCTGCGCCGCCCGCAGCGTCGCCTGGTCGGTCGGGTCGACGACCGCGAGGACAGTGGTCCCATCGGCCGTTCGGCACGGATAGACCATGGTCTCGCGCAGGAAGCGCGGCGAGAACGCCCCGACCAGCGGTTCGGCCGAGGTCATCTCCTGGAGCGTCAGGCGGCCGAGCGCGAAGAAGCGCGCGGCCTCGTCGGCGAATTCGGTCGGTGCGAGGCTGGTGACCTCCCACAGCTTCAATTGCCTGGCGTCGGCGCCCTGCCCGCTCCGCTCCGCCGCTCCGTCGATCGGCGCCAAATGATTGTTCTGGCGCAGATAATCCACGAACCGAACGGACAGGTCGTTGGCCATTCTCGATATCCCGCCACACTATCCCGGATCAGTCAGTGCCATCCGCCGTCGCGTCGGCTCCCGGCAATTCTGCGGTTATCGATCCGAAGTGTGACAGCTGTGCGAAGTCACATCGTTCGCCTGGCTCAAGAAACCTTGACGTGGCATCGCGGACACGGCGGCGCGCCGGCTGCGCAGATTGGTGTGATGCGATCGTCAGGTCGCGAACGACAATCATGTAACCAATTTATTTCTGTCATGTTCGATCGCTAAGAGTCCCACCGGGGTAGGACCGATCGTCGCACGCCGTCGAGATTTCAGTTAGTCAGAGCGAAGGGCCTTCATGCAACGCGTAGGCACAGTGGGCCGCTGCCCGACGATCCGTGGCGGCCTGGCAGCCATTTTTGCCCTGACGTCGCTGGGGTTGCTGGCGTCCTGCAATTCCGCGACGGTCGGCGAGAGCGTGGACGCGTCCCAGGTCGACGTTACCGACAAGGTGCGATCGCTCGATCTCTTGCCGCGCCAGCCGCAACCGGTGAGCGGGCTGGCGGCAGCGGGCGGCAGCCAGGGCGGCGCCGTGCGCGCGGCGATGTATGAGGGAAGCGAAGTGACGGGGGTCGCCGACGCGCGGCCGCAGCCGGCCTCGAACGGCAATGGCTTCGATCTGAATTTCGAGAGCACGCCGGTTGCGACCGTCGCCAAGGTCGTGCTCGGCGACATCCTGCATGTCGGATACACAATCGACCCGCGGGTACAGGGCACGGTGAGCCTGGTGTCGGTCCGACCGGTGCCGAAATCCGACATGGTCTTCGTGCTTGAAAACGCGCTTCGCCTGAGCGGCGTGGTGCTGCTGAAGGATACCGCGGGCTATCGCCTGACGCCGCTCGGCGACGCCGTTGGCGGCGGCCGCGTCGATGCCGCGGCGGCCAATCCCGAACCCGGATTCGGCATCTCGGTGGTCCCTCTGCAATATGTGTCGGCCCAGACCCTGCTGAAGCTGACCGACAGCTTCGCCACCAGGGCGGGCTCGATCCGCGCCGACACGACGCGCAATCTGCTTCTGATCCAGGGCACCGGCGCCGAGCGTCGCACCGCGGTCGACACCGTGCTCAGCTTCGACGTCGACTGGATGCGCGGCCAATCGGTCGGCATCTTCCCGATCTCGAGCGGCTCGCCCGCGCCCGTCATCGCCGAGCTGGAGAAGATCGTCGATTCCGGCGAGAACGGCCTCAGCCAGAACGTCATCAAGTTCATGCCGATCGCACGCCTCAACGCGGTGCTGGTGGTGACCAAGAAGCCGGACATGCTGCATACGGCGGCGACATGGATCAAGCGCCTCGACCGCAACGACACCGCGCGCACCTCGGTCCATGTCTACCGCGTCAAATACGGCGATGCGCGCCAGATCGCGCGGGTTCTCACCGACATGTTCCTCGGCGGATCGTCCGGCAATTTGCTCGACAGCGCCGACAGTCAGCTCGCGCCCGGCTCCGGCACCTCGTCGACATCGAGCGTCGCCGACCGTCTGTCGGCGAACAGCAACTCGGGCCCGAACTCGGGCAGCTTTGCCTCGCGCGGCACGTCAGGGACAGGCGCAACGGGCCAGGGCCTCGGCCAGGGATTTGGCGCCGGCGGCCAAGCGAACAATCCCAATCAGGGCCAGGGCAACAATGCCGCGCTGGATAGCGGACGCGGCGCCAGCTCGGGCTCAGGCAACGGCCAGCCCGTCATGCAGGACGTGCGGATCACGCCCGATGTCGTGAACAACAATCTGCTGATCTATGCCGACCAGGCCAACTACCGCATCATCGAGGCGACGCTGCAGCAGATCGACGAGCCGCAGCTCCAGGTCGCGATCGACGCGACGATCGCCGAGGTCACGCTCAACAACACTTTGTCCTATGGTGTGCAGACCTATCTCACCAGCCGGAACCTCGGCCTGAAGCCGAACGTCGGCTCGTTCACGGGCACCCAAGCCACCACCGCGCCCGCGACCACCACGGACGCGACCACCGGGGTCGCCTCCGTCGCCGGCTCGGTCACCAATGCCTTCATCAACCGCGCCTTCCCGGGCTTCAACTTCCTGATCGGACCGGAGACGCAGCCGAGCCTGATCCTGGATGCGCTGCATGCCGTCACCAGCGTCAAGGTGCTCTCCAATCCGTCGCTGGTCGTGATCAACAACCAGGTCGCGACCTTGCAGGTCGGCGACGTCGTCCCGGTGTCGACCGGCAGCGCGACGGTGCTGACCGGGAGCAACACGGTGGTCAACACCATCGACTATCGCAACACCGGCATCATCCTGCGGGTCTCGCCGCGCGTCAGTGTGAACGGCACCGTGCGGCTCGATGTCGAGCAGGAGATCAGCAACGTTCCGCAGACCAGCGCGAACAGCCTGACCCCGACGGTGTCGGAACGGAGGGTCAAGAGCCAGATCGCGGTGGCCAATGGCCAGACCGTGCTGCTGGCGGGCCTGATCAGCGAACAGCAGAGCGGCAGCCGCAATGCGCTTCCCGTGCTTGACCAGATTCCCGGCCTCGGCGACGCCTTCGGGCATCAGAGCAACGGCACCCAGCGCACCGAGCTGATCATCTTCATTCGCCCGCAGATCATCCGCAACGGTTCCGACGCCCAGATGGTGGCCGAGGAGCTGCGATCGAAATTGCGCGGCAACATCGCAACGACATCGACCAATGCGCCGATCACCACCGCCTATCACTGAGCCGGGGCGCACGATGCGCCGCATGCGCACGCAACGGACAGCCCTTTGCGCCTCGCTTGCGGTCGCGCTTTGGGGCATGACCGCGTCCGTCGCGAGCGCCGACAGCGTCGCGCGCGGAACGGCCGCCTTCCATCGCGGCGACTATGTCAGGGCGTCCCGGGAGCTCGCGCCGGCCGCCGACCGCGACAACCCAAGGGCCCTCGGCCTGCTCGGATTCATGTATGAGCACGGCTTCGGCGTCCCGCAGGCCTATGACGCCGCCGCCGATCTCTACTATCGCGGTGCGGTGCAGGGCGACCCGTTCGCGCAAGCCATGCTCGGCCTGATGTACGACAAGGGCCACGGCCTCCCGAACGATTACGTGCTGGCCTACAAATGGCTCAATCTGGCGGCGGCCCGCACCGGCGGGCGGCAGCGCGATGCCTATCTCCGATTCCGCGACGCGGTTGCTTCAAAGCTCTCGAGGAATGAGATCGTCGCCGGTCAGCGGTTTGCGTTGGAATGGGTCCCCGGCCGGCCCGTGCCGGACGCGCACCTGACGGTCAAGTAATCACCGATCGCTATCCCAAGTCTATGCGCGCCGCGCTGGCACTTCCGGAAGCGCGCGATCGCTCTCCCGGAAGTCGTCCATTCGCGCGCATCACCTGCCGGACGAGCCCGCCGCATCGCCGAGCCCAATGACCTGGAAGGCGCTGTTCTCGTTGTAGCTCTGCTTTTCGCGCGGTTTGCGCTGCTGCTCCGGCGGATCTTGCGGTGGGCTCCCGTCGCCGCCGCCATAGCCGAGCACTTCGACGATCACGACCGACGGCTGGTCGTTGTTCTTTGGCGGTGGCGCCGCGGCCTGCTGGCTGGCGCCGGCGGTGTTTGACGCTGATGTCAGCGCCCCGACCGGCGGCCCCTGCACCGTCGGAATGCCGGTCGAGGTGCCCTGCACCTGGATGTTGGCGGCGTTGACCACCTGCAGCGCGGCAAGGTTGACGTTGCCCGAGACACGGATGCCGGCTTCGCCCGCATCGATGGTGCCAAGCGGCGCGATCAGGTCAACGTCGCTCGGCGACGTCCCCGGAATGGGGGCGAGCGTCGCGATGCCGGCACCACTGGCCGGTGCCGCCGGCGACAGTGTGATATTGCCATACGCGTCATAGCTGCGCAGCGGCGGCGTATAGATCACCGTCGTCTTCGAGCCGCGGCCGGCGTTGATGTCGCCGGTCGCCGACCACACCAGCACATTGCCGCCGAACGTGGTCATGATGCGGCTCTGGCCGAGCAGCACGCTGCCGAGCGAATACACATCGATATTGCTGTTCTGGCCTTGCGTGATCAGGCCAGCACCAGGACCTGGCGTCACGCCCTCGACCCCGATGATGGTCTGCCCGCCCGGATTGAGGATCTGAATGTCACTGCCATACTGGGTGTTGATCCCGGCGTCGCTGACCACCGGGACGGTGACGCCGTTGACGGTGGTGGAGCCCGTGACGCTGCTGAACATCGTGATCTTGCCGGAATAGGTCAGCGGATTGCCTTGCGCATCCTGATCCGGGAACAGCGTGGCGATCGCATCGCGCCCGCGTAGATAGCTGCCGTAGCGGCTGCTGGCCTTGTCGTTGTATTCGCGACCGCCGAGCGTGAGCTCCTTGTAGTAGATGTCGCGGACGAACACGCCCTGCTGCTCCACGGGCAGCGACAGGAAGAACGCCAATGCGTCGTCCTTCGTGCCGGTGAAGATGTAGGACTGGCCCTTGTAGATATAGTTCTGACCGGACGAGAAGCGCTTATGCAGCCAATTGTATAATTCGTCGGCGTAGGCCTTGGCGACCTTGCCGCTGCCGGCGAGTGGCGTGCCGTCGCCGGGAAGCTGGTTCGCGGCGTTGAAATACAGCTTGGCGAAATCGGCATAGTCAGGACCGCTGGCGCCGACACCGGCGATCGTAACGATGCCGGCACCGCCCGTGGTGTTGGACTGATTGATGATATCGCCCGCGCTGACCAGTGAGCCGTAGTAACCCTGATACAGGTTGCGGCCTGCCTGTAGCTGAAGCAGGCCGGGACCGACAACAGTGACAGATTGATAGAAGATGTCACGGCCGGCCTGCATCAGCGAAATATCGTTCGGCCCATTGTTCAGGAACACGCTGGGCACGGGACCGGTGCCGACGATGTCGCGGCCGGCGATGACTTCGAAGGGCTTGGCTGCGATATACCAGGTGCTGTGGGTCGGATAGAAATACGCGCCGCCATTCGGGCTCTCCGGCTGCGCCTGGCCGAGGGTGAGATCGACAATGTCGATACCCGCGTAGGCCAGGGCCGGCCGATCATCTCCTGCATGCAGATTGGAGATGGGCGTGTCCTCGCCGAAGGCGATTGGACTGATGGGATTGATCCGATTGGCGGCGTTCGCCCACGCGTTGCTGCTGCCGGCGCCACCGGTACCGGAGGCAAAGACGGGATTGAACGGAGTCGCCAGCGTGCTCATGTCCGCGCCCGACATCGCCACGACCTGGCTCGTCCCGAAGATTGACCCGGCCGCGAGCAGTTCAAGCTGGCCGAACGGCGACGGCATCAGTTCGATTGTCGGCACTCCGCCGCCGGCCCCAGGCTCCGTAAAGCGGATATCACCGTTGGCGGCCGCGACGATCAGCGTTCCCGGAAAGAAAGCCGTGCCGTTGAAGGAGACCCCACTCAATACGGTCGCATCGCCACCCGCCGCGTAGAGATTGATCGCGATCGTCGGCGTCCACAATGTGAAGTTCGATTGCCCACCACTGTGGAGCGTCGTAGTGCCGTCCGCGTTGCGTACCGTATACGCAATGCCGTTCAGATCGACCGACGTCGCCATGCCGGCATCGCCCGCGCCGCCGAGCACGAGGTCGCCGCGCGTGACGATGCTGACACTGCCGTCGCCCGGCATGACGAGCGGCCCCGGCGTCTTGAGCGAGCGCTTGAGGACGTTGGGATCAACGGCGCGCGGATCGTACGAAACCAGATAGGAGCCCCAGGTGTTCGGGGCCAGCGCGCCGACTGATCCGGCACTGACGGTGGTGTCGCCACGCAGGTTGGTGATCGAGCCGAAATAGTCTGGCACCTGACCCTGACCGTAAGGCGTCGTCGGCACCACAGGATTGAGTCCGCCGCCAATCTTCACGACCAGATTGCCGCCACCGGTCTCTACCAGCGTGCCATTCGCCAGAACACGGCCGGTCAAGGCGACAGCCAGGTCGAGGCCGGTCGAGCTGTTGCCCGTCACGCCGGCATTGCCACCCGCGATCACGGTGAGATTGCCGCCGCCGAGCGTGCCGATACCCTGGAAGCCGATGAGCTGCTGATTGTTACTCCATGCGCCGGTCTTCGCGAGTGAGCCGAAATTGATCCACCACGCTGCCGGATCGGCGGAGGCGCCACCGCCTTGCAGCCGCAGCCAGTTGGCGGTGAGATTGGAGTCGGCGAACCGGATGTTGTTGTCCGCGATCTGGATGTTACCGGTGATATCCCGTTGCGCGGTGAGCAGCAGGTCGCCGCCATGCTCGGGGTACCAGGCATGTGAATTGCCGCTGCTGGTGAGACCGACGAGGTCGTAGGGATTGCTGCCGTCGGCCGCCAGGATCGGCGCCGCCTGGGTGCCGGCCGTATAGACGCCATACGGCGTGGCTTCGCCGAAGCTGCCGCCGGCCAACAGGTCGAGACTGCCGGTGCCGGTGCGCAGCACGCTGAAGAACGTGCCGTTGCGCGACGCATTGTAGGCCGGATCGCTCAGCGTCAGGTTGCCGCTCCCGTTCAGCGCCTGTGTCGTTTGCAGCATGCGCTGGTCGGCGGCGGCGAGATCGGCACCCGCGACGAGGCGGATCGAAGCGGACAGCGAGCCCGGCGCAAGCATCAAGGCCGTTGCCGACGAACCCGAACCGCCGGGGACGCCGGGAGTAACCACCGCTCCAACCGTCGGCAAATGACCTATTTCGAAGAACAGCCACCCAACCCCGCCTTCCGAAGTTCCGACATCCAGGATGGTACCGGCGGGAATAGTGCTCCCTGGGCCGTATGAGTGACCAGCGGTATCGACATATGCACCGTAAGAACTCGTTAGACCCTGATAAAAATCATCATTCGGTATTGTCCAATCCGCGGTAAGTATTGCGTTGCCGGTATAACCGTAACTGGCGCTGCTCAGGCCAGTGTCGCTGGCTGACCAGAAAGAAGAAAGCGGATCTGTCGAAAGGTCGATCAGGCGATAGACCGGCGGTGTTCCTGGCGTCGACTTGAATCCATCCGAGATACTTCCCTTGACCGTCAGATTGCCGCCGGCGCGGATCACGAGCGCCATCGGTTCGCCGGCGCCGTAGCTTGCGGAGGTCGCGTCGCGATTGGCGTTCGGCCCGTAGCGGTAGCCGGCAAGATCGATATCACCTGACGTCGACAGATCGCCGCTCGATGTGATCTGGACGCCCGGCCGCAGATGGTAGGTGCTGCCGTACGCGGACAGACCCGCGACGCGCGCCGCCAAACCCGCATTGCCCAACGCGGCGTTGATGAAGGCCGTGCTTGCGATGTCGTAACCGTCGAGCGTCGCCTGGCTGATGGTGCTGCCGCCGGGCAGGCCATAGGTCCAGAACGCGTTGAGCGCGATGCTGTAGGCACCTTTGATGTTGAGCGGACCTGCTGCGTTGATCGCGATATCGCCCGAGGTCTCACCGGTGCGCTGTGCGTTCAGCACCACGTCGCCATAGGCGACGCCGTTCGGCGCGGTAAGATCCATGGTCGCGCCCGACGACAGCGTGAGCATGCCGCCCGCGGCGGTCAACTCGATGTGGCCGCGGTTCCGCGCCTCGATCGGCTGGCCGTAGCTGTCGACCTGCAGCACCGTACTGTGAACATCGAGCACGGCGCTCGGCGCCAGCGCGAGCCCATTGCCGGCCGAGAGCCGGATGGTCCCGGGTGCGGCACCGGACGCATCGATGGTGCCGACGACAGTCAGGCTGCCGTTGTCGGTGGCGACCGTGACGCTGCTGGCCTTCACGCCGTCGCCGACGACAAGATCGCCGTTCCTGATGTCGAAGCCGCGCGCATCGAAGAAGCCGCCCTGGGTCAGGAGCGCATTGAGCGCGGCGAAATCCGAACTGGACAGCCGGCTGGTGGTGACGCTGAAATCGCCGCTCGCGTAGCCATTTGTTGCCGCCCCGTTGAGCGCACCGCCGAGCGTGACCGGCCCATTCGCCGCCGCGATGCTGATCGACCCGGCACCGGCGTTGGTCGCGGAGATATCAATCACCGAACCGGCAAGCTGCGTCAGACCACCCTGCGCGCTGTTGAAGATCGCCGTGCCGCCGAACCCGTAGACGGTCGCCCGCTGGATCGCGGACGGTTGACCACTGAGATCGATGCGGCTTGCACCGTCGAGCACGATATCGCCGGTCGCATTGACAACGAGCTTGCCGCTCGGCAGCAGGATCGTGCTGTCGATCGCGACACTGCCGCCGGTCAGGTCGATCTCGGCGCCTGCCACGGTCGACTTGGCGAGGCTCGGCGCAGCGCCCGCGGGCGCAACGACGTCGAGCGCGCCGCCCGCCGAATAGGCCATGATCGACTTCTGCGCACCGGTGAGCAGCGGGGTCGTCAGCGTCAAATTGCCGCCGCTACCGCTCTGGCCGAATGCGGCGGCAGGATCCGAACTCGGTGACTGGTAGACGAATAGCTTGCTGTTGCCAGCCGAGATGATCCTTGAGTTGCCGGTGATGTTGACGTTGCTGAAGCCGTAGATCACGCGGCTTGCCGTCGAGGTATCGAGCGAGGCGAACCGGCCGAAGTCGATCTCGTTGGCGACGAGGTTGAATGTGCCGCTTCCGGTTCCGGGCCCGCCTGCGGCGATGGCCGGCGGCGTCGCACCGCTCAGGCCATTCCACGTGATCTTGTCGGCGGCGATGGTCGAGTTGTCGCCGGCCGCGCCGTAGCCATAGATCGCCGACGTGTTCAGCACCAGGTTGACACCGCTGCCGGTGGCGTCGAGGCCGGCGTTTCCGAACAGGTTGATCGAATTCGCCGCGGCAAGCGTAATGGTCTTCAACGCCGGCGCGTTGTGCAGGGGATCACCATTGACCAACGTGTTGAACAGCGTCTGATCGAACATCAATCCGGCGGGTGCGCCGGCCGCGGCCACGGTCGCGGCGTCGCCGATATTGATGGTGCCGACCGCGAGCGCGATGTTGCTCGACCCGAAATGGGCGGTCGGATCGATCGCGGAAGCGCCGTTGGTGACGAACGCCAGCGTCCCTTCGGAATAGAGCGACGAGCCGGCGCCGATCGTAATCGAACCGTTGCCGACATTCGATGGCAGGAAGTTGATGTCACCATTGGACAGCGCCAGCACAGTGAACTGGCTGACCGCATAGCTCATGCCGGTCGACACGGAATCGAACGGGACTGCGCCCTGTCCGACGGTGCTGAGCGTCACGTTGTTACCGACGCTGATATTGTTGCCGATGAGGAATATCTCCCCGGCGGAAAGGGAGACGCCATCGCGGATGAACAGATCATGACCGTAGGGTTGACTAAGGAACAGCGTGCCATTCGAGATAATGACAGTTCCGTTGATCAGGAGGCGCGGCGCTTTGAGCGCATTGAGATCGGCGGCGCCGACCGAGGGACTGGAAAATCCCTGGGTCGGCGCGTCCGCATAAACCTCGCCGACATTCAGCAGCGCCACCTGACCAGCATTAGCGCCCTGCGTGCCTTGAAACAGCGCGGTGCCGTCGAATGTGAGCGCTGGTCCGATCGGGGTGGCGTTCGGCATCTCGAATATGATCTCAAGCGTCTTGCCGTCGCTCGGCAGCAACGGACGCACGCCGCCGAATTGCGCCACGTTGGCAAGCAGGAAATCGCTGTAATTCTGCTCGTTGAATTGCGAATATTTGCGGACCGAGGTGCCCGCGGTGATCAGCGCCGTCACCGGCAGGCTACCCTTGATCGCGGTGTTGGCGATGCCGGTGGTAACCGAGGTGGCGTAGGTGCCGTTGCCGATTGTGATCGGGCTGCCGACCGGCGTCGTGGTGCTGGTGCCGAGTTCGACACGGTATGCGCCGGGCAGCAGCGCGTAGTTGGACGGCAGCAGCGTGTACGTTCCCGCCGGCAGTCCCGGGACACCGGACGGAATTGTAACCTGTTGACCAATCGCGGGATCGCCGGCGCCATTTTCGGGCGCGATCGGCGCATAGCCTGAACTGTAGCCGGGCAGGATGGCGTAGACCTTGTCGGTCGCCTTGCTGACAGGGGTCGCAGGGTTGGCGTTGATGAGCGGCGTGTTGATCACGTTGACGGAGCCGCCGCGTCCGGAGACGAAGCCCGCACCGGCGAGCGTGCCGCCACCCGACATATCGAGGATCGCGCCGCTCGCCACGTTGATCGACTGCCCGTCCAGGATGATGCCGGATTGCGGCCCGTTGTTGTTGAAGTTGGTGAGGCCGATCGTACGGATGCTGGTGCCGTTATACGTGTAGGTGACGCCGTCGATCGTGCCGCCGTACGGAATGGTCAGGCCCGCCATCGAGACGGAGGTCAGGCTGCCGGCCAGCAGGTCGACGTGCGGCGTGTACACTGGCCAGCCCAGGCCGAAGGTCAAAAGACCGAACGGCGCGCGGACGATGCCGCCCTGCTCGATCACCGGCGCCTGGAACGCGAGCTGGCCGAACACGGAGAGCGGTGCATCCGGAATCGTAGCGGTGGTGCGTCCGATGGTCAGCGTCGTCGTGGGATCGGAATTTCCACTGCCTGCGATGACGGTGGCAACGGCATTGGTCGCGGGATAAATCTGCGCGGCAAGGAGATCGAGATTGCCGCTGGTGGACAGCTGGGTCGCGACAACCCCGGGCATCGACAGGAAGCGGATGTCGCCCTGGCTGACGAGCTTCGTCGTCAGGAATCCCGGCGCGTACATGTTGTTCGGCGAACGCGCCGAGAAGCCGATGAGGCCCTGGATGTCGATCTGGTTTGCGTCGGCCTCGAACGTGGCCGTGGTCGGCAAGGCCGCACCGCCGGGATTGCGGATGCTGCCGCTGATGGTCCCATCGGGGACAACGGCCGTCGCTTCACGAAACAGGATGTAGGGGGCCGACAGCTTCACGCTGCCAGTCGTGGCTGCCATCGAGGAGTCGACCGGTCCAGTCACCGGAGCTCCCGACGCGAAGGCCGCTGCCGTCAGCGTCAAGCTCCGGCCCAACGAAAGGGACACATTGCCGGAGAACGCCATGTAGTCGCCGGACGTCAGCGTCAGGCTGTCGAACCCGCCGGCCTTGACCATGTCGGCGCTTACGGTGGTTTGGCCAAACGTCAGGTGCGACGCGGCCGTGCCCGGGGCGATATTCTCCGGCAGCGAGGAAGCCGGACGCGCCTGCACTACGGTCATCAGGCTCGGAACGACCACATTGGCCGGCGCCACCCCTTTGGGGAAGGAATTCACGTCGAAGTTCGGCGTAGTGAGCGCGATCGACAGGCTGCCGCCGGAGGCGCCGGCTCCGCCGGAGAGGGCGTGGATATCGCCGTCAAGATAGAGGCCGCTCTGCGATGACAACGTAATGGAGCCGCCATTCGTTGTGACCATCTGTGGGCGGCTTGACGAAGCCGCACCGCCCGCCGCGAGATCGATCGCGACCTGCGTGCCATCTGCGTTGAGCTCGGCGCCCGGACGCACGATCACGAAGGCACCGCCACCATTGATAGCGATGGAGCCGCCGTCCGTCGCCTTCCCGAATGGATGTCCTGATGTATCGGACGCCTGATAGACCAGGCCCGAGACATCGAGTTTGGCAGCGGCATCGACCCAGATCGAAACGCCGCGGCCGTTGCCGCTCAGGTCGAAGTTGAAGCCTGTTCGCACCGGCGAACCGTAGGCATCATTGACCAGATTGATGCTGCCGCCATGCGCGGTCAGATTGCCGAACACGCTGATCTGACCGAAGGCATCGAGCGTGATGCTCTGGCCCGGATCGACGCCGACTGAGGAGCCGTCACCAACCACGATCGCGCCGCCGCCCGCGAGCAGTCCGCCGCCCGACCTGATGAGCGATCGCAGCGTGAGGCTCGCGCCGCCGCGCTGGGTCACGGTGGCCTTGACCGGATCCGCGGTGAACAACGGCGGCGTCCACAGCGTCAGCGCCGACGACGGATCGATGCCGGCCGGTGCCGCATAGCTGCTTGCCGTGAACCGGTAGACCGGCATCGCGGCCGCAACCACAGTGTTGCTGGCGACCACAACGCCCAGCCCGCCGTTGATATCGTAGTTGGAGAAGCCGGCGGTGAAGAACGACGGATTGAGCGCAGGCGCTGGCGTAATCTGGACCGTCTGCGGCAGCACCACGCCGGCTGGAATAACGGCTCCGACCGGATAAGTCATCGGCGTGGATTGAATTGATCCTGCCGCATAGGTGACTTGATAGGGTGCGACTGGAATGCCGTTCGGGAAGACAGTGGATGGAATGGTGGTTCCCGCAGGAATGCGACCCGTGCCGCTCCAGCCAGTGATGATCGTCCCGGCCGGGAGCACACTGCCCGGGCTCCAATATTGCGTCTGGCCATTGGCGTCCCGGCTCTGCAGGCCGTCCATACCTTGCGGTATGGTCCATTCCGCACCGGTCGGCGCGGTCGGCGCGGCGGATATCGTGACGTCCGCCGGTATCGGCGTGTCGTACACCAGCGTGGTGAAGTTCAGCGTCAGCGCCGTCGGTAGCGGCTGGCCTGCGGGAACCGTGAACGATTGCTTGAGCTTCACGGCAGCGGGTGCGGGCGTGCCTGCGGGCAGCACACCACCCGCGAGTTCGGCATTGTCGCCAATCAGGATGTTGCCGGGCGTCGAGATCGTCAGCGTGCCGCCGCCGGTGACGCCCCAGGCGCGGATCGCGCCGTCGAGAACAAGATTTCCGTCGCCCGGCGTTCCGGCATTCTGCTGGGTGTGCCCCGCGAGAATTGTGACGTTGCCGCCTTTGCCGCCTTGAGTCTTGCCGTTGATGAGGACGGCGCCGCCGGAGGACACGTCGACCGTGCTGCCGGCAGCGAGCGTAACGTCCTGAGTCGAATCGAAAGTGACGTTGCCGCCGTCGAGGAAGCCGAGGCCCGACACGCTGTTCGGATTGGTCTGCGCGTTGACCCACAGGCCGCGCGTGTCGATGGTGACGCCGGACTCCAGCGTCAGCGCTGCGCCTCCCGCCGCGTTTGTCAGCGCAAACGTGCCGGTCGCGGCATTGAGGATGTTGCTCACCGTGACGCTGCCGGAGCGCGCGGTGATGTCGGCTGCGATGTCGACCGTCGGGGCGATCAGCTTGACTTGCGCGCCCGCCGAGAACTCTAGCGGTGCATTGACGGCGATCTTGTTGGATGTGTTGATGTTGAGGCCGCCGAGGCCGAAGCTGTTGAGCGTCGGCGCATCGAACCAGGCCGTGTTGACGCGACCGGCCGGCAGCGCCGAGGTCGGGTCTAGGCCGCCTGCGACCGAGGTCAGGTTACCGAACGACACGTCGGTGTTGTACGCGTTGGCGAGGCCATAGCCATTGTACTGCCCGAGCGCCAGCGTGCCGGCGAGCGGCACGGTGTTCTGCGTCAGCTTGTAGCCGTCGATGACACTGGTCGGGCGTTTGGCGATCTGGTTCTCGCCGTCGATCACATTGGCGAGGATCGTGCCCTCGAACACCGAGGTCGGGGTCGCGAGGACGAGACTGCCGGCGTCGCGGCCCACGGTGTAGCCGTTCTCCCAGCGCGAGCTGCCTTTGCCGAACGGGCTGAGATAGACCTCGACGACGTTCCAGTGCGCGTGATTGACGATGAAGCCGTTGGCCACCGCGACATAGGTCAAATTGGCCGGGGCATCGTCGGCGCTGTAGATGCGGCCGTCATTGCCGAGCAGCAGCGTCTGCCGCACATAGCCGCTCTGATACTGCACCGCTCCGCCGGAGATGTTGAAGATCGCGCCGCGCTGCGCCACCACCTCCGGCGCCGACAGGGTGATGGTGCCGCCCACCGCAGTCCATTCGCCGATCCTGTGTCCGGTGTTGTTGAGATAGCCGGAGACCTCGAGCAGCCCGCCCGCGGTGTAGTAGCGGTCCGTCGCATAGGCGCCGGTGCCGGCCGGCACCAGGGTCAGATCGCGGGCGTCGATCCACAGATTGCTGTTGGTGAGCGTGCCGTTGTCGCGGTTCTGCGGGCTGTCGCGCAGCTCGTTGCCCTGAACGTTGATCTTGATCGAATTGGCCGACACGGGCAGCACGGTGCCGGTGGTGCCGGAGACGTCGATGACCGATCCGCTTTCGGCGAACACGCGCTTACCGGCGGAGGCGGTCACCTGGCCGCCCTGCGCCATGGTCAGCGAGCCGTTCCTGAAATCGATGGTGCCGCCGGTGACGATCTCGATGCGCGACTGATCGGGCCGATCGGACAGCGTCGAGAGATTGTCGAACTGGCCGGTCGCCAGCACATTCGGCTTGGCCGAGGCGATGAGGGCATCGCGCTGCGAATTGAGCGCGGTCACGCTCGGATCGATGCCGGACACCAGCGCGGCCGCCGCATCGGTCTCCGGCAGGATCAGGCTGATGCCGTGATTGGTCAGCGTGACGCTGCCGGTCGTGTCGGACGCCGAATTGAGCAGATGGATGGTGCCGCGCTGATTGACCGACGTGGTGGAGACCAGGATGCCATCCTGGGTGACGGCATGGCCGGCGAACGTGATGTCGCCCTGCTGGGCGAGGACGAGACCTGTGTTGGTGACGGTCCCGCTGCCGCTCCCGGAATAGAGCACCGGCGCGATCTCGTTGCCGCGCGTGGTCGAGTTCTGGTTGGTGTTGGTGCCATAGCCGGCGCGCAGGATGAAATCGTCGCCGGCCGCGAACTGGGCCTGCCCCTTCGGCGTGGCGATGGCACCGGCATTGTCGACCTCGGTGCCCATCAGCAGCACGAAGCCGCCGCCCGTCGTGACCGAGGACGGCGCATTGGTGGTGATCAGCGCGCCGCTCTCGACCACAATCTTGCCACCGGCTCCGGTGAAGCTCGGCAGATAATTGGTGCCGCTCTGGGCCGAATAGAGACCGTTGGCGAGGAATTGGCTGTCGGCGATATTGGCGCTTGACGCGATCAGCGAGCCGACATTGATCTGGCTCGCGCCACCGAAAATGATGCCGTTCTGGTTGATTACCAGCACCTGCCCCGGCGCGGTGATGCGGCCGAGGATCTGGCTCGGTCCGGCATTGCCCACCACGCGATTGAGCGCGGTCCAGTTGCTGGCCTGCTGGTTGAAGTTGAGCGTGGTCTGGCTGCCGACGTTAAAGCTCTGCCAGTTGAGGATCGCCTGCGGCGCCGTCTGATTGACGGTGACCGTGGTCTGGCCACCGCTTGCGGCCTGGCTCGGCAGGGCGGCACCTTGCCAAAGGCTCGAACCGGGCACAGCGCCCGGCGCAACCTGAAGCCCGCCCGGCGCGAGGCCGTTCGGCACCGCCACCTGCGGCAACGTGGCCGATCGCTGCGAGGCGGCAGCTGCGTTGCGTGCGGCGGACTGCGCGGCCTGCAACGCCTGGATGGCCTGGGTCGCCCGCGTCAGCGCGCTCTGGCTTTGCCTCGCGACGTCAGTGGCCTGCTGGGCCGCGGCAGCTGCGGCATCGCTGGCGATCGCCGGCGCCGAGTTCGTCGTCGCGAAATTGCCGAACGGACGCGCGGATGCGCCCTCAAGCCCGCTCAGCAACAGCGCCAGCGTGCTTGTTCCCGCGAGCAGCATGGAGCGGGATGCCCATCCGATCCGCTGCCGCGACGGAAGCGGCACGACCCGACGCGGATCGAGGCGAGGATGGCGGGCAACGCACTGACGAGACGGCATAGGATGTCCCCTGGGAACAACGGACGGAAAGATGCGCAGATCGGATCCGCGCAGGTGCTCGTCACACGGCTCGACCGTATGCCAGGCTTCTCGTCTCCAAGGACGCCATTTGATCGGCGGGACCGAACAACAAAATCGCGGGCTGCATCACAATTCCAGCGCAGACATGATGCGCGCCTTCACGGCCGCCCGACATCAGCTCAGCAGCACGATGCCGCCGGGCAGATGTCGCGCTTTCGCGCCGAAGATTTGCTGGAACATGGTCAGGATGCCATCGACGTTGTCGATGCGGAACCGGCCGTTGACGAGACGGCGTTCCAATTCCGCGTTCGTCACCATGACCTTGCCCGACCGGTAACGATTGATCTCCGTCACGACGTTGCCGAGCGGAGCGTCATGAAAAATCAGCATTCCGTCGCGCCAGGCTGTCACCTCGGCGGGATCGACTGACATGGGCGCCGCGAGACCAAGCGCTGCATAGCTGACCTGTTGCCCCGCATGCAGCGCCGCGACGGAGCTGTGACGGGTGACCCGGACCTCGCCATCGAGGCACGTCACGCAGGTGCTGCGCGGCTCATGACGGACGTTGAACTGCGCCTGACGCGCGCTCATCTCGCCGTCGCCGGCCACCACGCGCACCTCGCGGCTCGCGGAGGCTGCCGCGATCACGGCTTCCCCGGTCAGGATCTCGATGCGATCCTGGCTGCTGTCGCCCGACTGAACATTGACGCTGGTTCCGGTGTTCAGCGTCACCTTGACACCGCCATCGATCGTGAGCTTGCGCTGCTCGCCGGCGGCGGTGCGATAGTCCGCCATCACATCCTGCAGCGACGGCCACAGCTGCATCGGTGGCGACACCACGAGATAGGCGGCGGCCGACGTCGCCAGCGCGCCTCCGAGCATCGCCCGCCGCGTCATGCGCGGCTGCCGCCGGACGTCCGCCAGCATGGAATCGCCGCGCCGCTTCAACAGGTTGGCGCCGGCCGGGCCGAGCTGATCCCAGAGCAGGCTGGCCTGCGCCAGCGCCTCCGAATGGGCGCTGCTCTGGCTTCCCCAATGCCGGGTTTCCTCGATGTCCCGCCGGGTAGCCTGCCCCGAACCAAGCCGCTGGACGCGCGCAAGCGCCTCGCTCTCGATCGCGGTCAGCTCCTCCGACGGTTCGTCGCTACGTGTCATCGATCGGGCGTTTCTCTTGGCAGCACGTCCATCCAAATACGCAACACTCTGACGCTCTCCTATCAGGACGTTTCCCGCGGTGCCGGACCGAAACGCCTTGTGACCTTTTTATTAAAGCGCTTGGCGCAATGCTCGAGCGCAGCTTTCAGCTCAAGCTCCACCAGACGCTGCGAAACCCCGAGACGCGCGGCGATTTCCCGGAGCGGCGTGCCCTCCAGGCGGGATGCGAGCAGGATCGTCCGGCGGCGCGGCGTGAGTTCCTCAAGCACCTGCTCCAGATGCGCAATCTGTTCCCGCGATTCGACCTCGCGTTCCGGGCCGGGCGCCGCGTCGGCGATCTCGAGCATCGGCTGCACCTCGAACCGCTTGAGGCGGCGCGTCTCCTGGCGCTCGCGACTGATCGCAAGATTGAGCGCGCTGCGCAGCAGATAGCCGATCGGGCTGTCCACCACGCCCGAGCCGTTCTTGTCGCGAAGGTGCAGCCACGTCTCGTGAAGGGTTTCGCGGGCTCTTTCGTCGCCGAGACGCCGCGCGAGGCGGCGGCGAAGCTCGTCGTAGCGCTCGACGAGCACCTGCCGAAGCGTGGTCGAAGTGGTTTCCGTCATCGCGCGACCAGTCCCGGGCGCCTTGGGTCACGCGCGGCACAGTCGCCGGTCTCGGAAGGCGGCCGCGGCGAAACCGCCATCATGACCGGCTGCGGCATGTCCGGAGGCGGCGGCCGGCCGATCACGACAGCACGCAACAGGGCGGCGATCGCCTGGTCACGCGCGCTGTCATCGGTCGAGCCGAGCAGCTGGGGCTGCAGCACCTCGCCGGCATGCCCGATCCAGAACCTGAACTTGATCCGATAGCCGCCCGGCGCGGTCAGCGCGGACCGGCAGAATGCCTCCTCGACGCTGCTCTGGACGGCCGCAAGATACGGCATGAAGCCACGCATCGACGCCGTCTGCGGCGCAGTGGCCGCAGGCACAATCGTGAAGGCGTTCGCCGCGGCATAGACTGCAACCAGACCGGTTCCCTCGAGCAGGAGCTGCAACGCCATGTCGGGCGTCATCGATCCCTTGACGGCCTGTGCGCGGCGTCCCCCAGCCAGTGTGGCGTCGTAAACGACCTGAAGACCGGTGACCGCGCTGTAGGCATCGAGCGCGGAGACCAGAGGCTGGCTGCCAATATCGAAGTCGACCGTTGCCGGCGTCCGAACTGATTCAAGGCTTGCGGCCATCGTTACCGTCTGGATATTCCCGGCAACGAGAGTGCCTATGACCAGGCCAAGAAAGCGCTGCCACATCCGATCATGCTTCGAGCGCAGCCCGATCTTCCAACCCATTGAACAAAGTGCATGAGGCGCCGCCTTGATCCTCAAGCCCAGCCGAACAGCACGATCTATCGGTGATCGATAGAGCTGTTCGTCAACCCCCGCGGCAGGCGCAACATAGAAACAGATTGTGACAATCTGCTAACAAGGGCGGAGACCTCGCGCCGGCCGCACCTTGCGCCGTCGCAGCCTGCGCCAGCCGATCACGATACCGCTGATCGAGACGATGGTGCCGACCGCCGACAGCAGCCAGACCACGACATCGCGCGCCGGCCAGATGCGCAGCAGCAGCGGGAAATCCAGGCTGTGCAGCGCGTTGAACAGCCAGCGGTAGGACCGGCGGCTGTCGTCGCTGCGATCGAGAATCTCGGCGGTGACCGGAGAGATGTGCAGCCAGATATGGGCGAGATCGTCGAAGGCGATCCGCAGCACCGGAAGCTCGCGCGCTTGGTGCAGCGTGTACCAGTAGGCGTCCGGTTCATCGAGCTGTCGCGCCGATATCATCGCAGCTTTCGGCATCGCGCGCCGGGCGGCCGCGATGATCTCGTCCTGCGAGAGCGTCACGGGCGCGCCGGTCAAGGGATCGGCGAGGCTGCGACGGCCGCCGCTAGCGTCGAGCACCATCAGGGGGTGTCCGCCGATCCAGACGAAGCGCGCCTCCACCGCCGATACCTGCGGCGGCGACTGCAAGTGAGCGACGATATCGGGCGCATCGTGGCGGCTGTAGCCAACCGCGATCTCGCGCGTGAGGCCGCGGCCGGAGAAGGCGCCGCCGGGATTGAGCGACAGCCAGCCGCTGAGCATCCAGGTGAAGACGAAGATGCCGCCGACGAGGCCGGCGATATGATGCCAGGCCATCCAGCCGCGATAGGGCGAGACGGCGCCATCAGCGTAACGGCGCGTCAGCCGCAGGCGCAGAATGCCGATCCAGAAGCCGGTGACCGCGACGACGAGGCAGGTGCCCGAGATCCACAGCACCACGTCCCGCCACACCGGACCATCCTTGCGCAGCACGGTCGGATAGATCCAGTGCGGGATTGAGCCGAGCCAGTTCCAGATACGTTCCTGCCGCGTGGTGTCGAGCGCGATCTCACCGCTGCGCGACGAGACATAAAGTTCGGTGCCATCGGCGTCGCCGAGACCGATCAAATAGAGCGGCCGCAGCGGATCGAAGCGCGCAGTGACCGACCATTGATCGCGCGTCACCGTGTCGAGCAATTGCGGACGCACCGCGTGCGGATGATGGCGTGCAATGGCCAGTGCCTGACCCGGCGTGATCCGGTCGATGACGCTGCCGTCGATCGCCGAAATGGTGACGGCGCCCCCGTTCCATCCGGTCACGCGATAGACCGGAACGTCGTCCAGCATCGAGAGCCGGAGATCGCGTGGATAATGTTCCGTGCCCGCGATCGCCATCGCACGATCAGGTGCGATCTGTACCTTGCCCCAAACGATGCCAGGGAGCGCAGAGAGGCGCTCGTCGTCAGTGAGGCGCGGAAACGCCACGTACATCATGACGAGGCCAGAGATGAACCACATCGCGAAGAAGAGACACGTCGCAATGCCGATCCAGCGATGGACGACATAAAGCCATCGCCGCGCTCGCCGGATCAGAGCGTTGCGCATGGTCAGAACTTCACGTTGACGGACAATTCGGCGGTGCGCGGCATGCCGAGCAGCCACTGCCCCGTCCCGTTCGAGGTCACCGCGTAGACCTTGTCGAACAGATTGTAGACGCGGAACGCAACCGTGGTGCGATCATCGGGCTTCCACCTGATGCCGCCATTGACCACATTGTAGCCCGGCCGCAGCTGGGTGTTGGCGAGATCAGAGTACATCGCGCCGACGATCTGCACGCC
The DNA here is from genome assembly GCF_038967635.1 of Bradyrhizobium sp. B124. NCBI lineage: Bacteria > Pseudomonadati > Pseudomonadota > Alphaproteobacteria > Hyphomicrobiales > Nitrobacteraceae > Bradyrhizobium > Bradyrhizobium sp. B124. The sequence goes on from NZ_CP152413.1 coordinate 4,657,714, forward strand.
GCCATAAACCGACCAGTTCGGCGCGAAGTCCCAGGTCAGCCAGACGTTCGAGACCTGCTGCGGAACGTTGACCGGAACATTGCCGTTGTAGCTGACGACCTTGCCGCCGACCACCTGGCTGTTGTTGTCGTATCGGGCACGCAGCAGCGCAAGATTGGCGTCGACGCGCCAGCCATCGTTCAGCGCGAGCCCGATCGATCCTTCGACCCCGCGTGATGATTGTTGGCCGATCTGCAGTGCCAGGCCGGCAGTGGGATTGCTGGGATCGGGAATGGTCAGGCCGGTCTTGACGATCTCGTACCCTGCCAGCGTCCACTCGCCGCGGCCGCCCCAGAACGACTGCTTGACGCCGATCTCGGTCTGCTTGCCGGTCGCGAGCTGGAAGGTTTTCTGCGAGGTCGACAGCGAGATCAAATTGCTGACCGGATCGACGCCGACCGCGTACTGACCATAGAACGCGAGGTTCTTGATCGGCTCGTAAACCAGCCCGGTTCGCCAGCTGGTGCCCGACAGCGTCGTTTCAAAACTGTTCGCCGGCGTCTTGTAGTCGGTGCGATCGACCTCGGGACGATCGTACCGGACGCCGGTGATGAGCGACAATTGATCGGTCAGCGACAGACGATCTTCGGCAAACAGCGCGTATTGATTGACGATCGCGTTGAAGCCCGGCGTCGTCGCCGTGGTCGTCGCGAAAAACGATCCGGGATCGAACACGTAAGGATTGACCGACGACGCGCCGCCATAGGGCGAGTTGCTGGTGTGGGCGAAGTCGATCCGGTTGACGTCGAACCCGGCAACGAACTGGTTCGCAAGTCCGAAGATGTGACCGTTGAAGGTCGTATCCATCCGGTTGCCGAGCTGCTTCTGGTCGTGGAAGATCTCGATATAGCTGGAGCGGTCGATCAGCTGGGTCTTCGGGTTCCAGATGTAGTTTTCGATATCGCGCCAGTGCCGCTCGCTGGTCAGGTAATACAGCGTGTTGTTGATCTTGATGCCGTCGGCGACGTCCCACTCGGTCTTGAGCTGGGTCCAGCTGTCCTGGTAGCGGATTGCGCTGTCCAATGCGTTGTAGTTCTTGAAGCGCAGCGCGTCCTGAATCGAGCCGTTGATCAGCGGCGTGCCGAAATAGCGCGACGGGCTGCGGTCGCCATAATCCTCTGACAGCGTGAAGGCGAGGTTGTCCGATGCCTGCACCCGCACGGCGGCGGAGACCACCGCATTCGAGGTCTTGTCGCGATCGACCCAGCCGTCCGACATGTTGCCGGTGGCGTTGATGCGGTACGACACATTGGGGTTGATCGGACCGGTGCTGTCCACCGAGAGCCGCCGCGTCATATTGCTGTCGAGCGAGACCTCGGCCTCATTATAGGGCGTGCCCTGCGGCTTCTTCGGAACGACGTTGATGACGCCGCCGATCGCGCCTTCGCCGTACAGCACCGAGGCCGGGCCGCGCAGCACCTCGACCCGCTGGGTCGACCAGGTGTCGTAGGGGAACGTCAGGGTGCCCGAGCCGATATAGAAGCGTGTGCCGTCATACAGCGTCATCACCGAATTGCTGCCGGCAAAGCCGCGGGTGCTGAACGACAGGCCGCCATTGCCGGGCGCCGGCGTTGCGATGAACCCGGCCGCATTCTGCGTGACGGCATCAAGCACATTGTGCTGGCCGCGCTCGGCGATGGTTTGCGACGTGATGATCTCGACGCTGGCCGGCGTCTGCAGCGGCGTCAGGTTGAGACGACTGCCGGTGCCTCCCTGTGTGGTGGCGTTGAGCGTCGGTGATGCCGATCCCGAAGCGCCCGACGCTGCAGCACGGGGTGCGCCAGCGGTTGCCGCCGTTGCAGGTCTGGCGCGCGGCCGCGACGACGTCGCCGAGTTGCGGCTTCGCGCCGCAGGCTTGGGCTTTGCGGATGTCGAGGGTGCGACCTCGATCGGATCGAGCGTGGTGGGTGGAGATGTTTGTGCCGAACCTTCAGCCGGCAGCAGCAGCGATGACAGGGAGCAAACGAGACCGAGGCGCCAACGGCGCGCGGAGGGAGTTGACGGAGACACGGAAAGACTCGCGGTAACGTGGCACGTCACCGCGAACGCGGACTGGCGCATTGCCCCAGAGGCAGTGCTCCGATCCCACCAGGACGCCCCCGCCCGATGTGCTCGCGTGTGACCACGACTGACGGCAGGTCTCCTGGCTCACGGGTCATCGCCTGTCGACGCCTTCCCGGGCGGAGTGGCCCAGTGGCAAATTGACGAAAGGCTCGCCGTTTACAGTTGCGGGGACAGCTGCGGCATTGGGGTTACCCTCGCACCGCATTCCCTTTTGATCCCCGAAGGGAACCGTCGAGCGAAACGATAGGTGGTGCGGGATGGGCTGTCAATTCGATGCGATTGTCGCACACATGCTTTGCGGGATGATGCTGCGGCGATGACACAGCCCAGCCACATCTACTGCTGACGCGGAGCGGTAACCCGTCATCCTGAGGAGCGCGGAACGCGCGTCTCGAAGGATGCACGGCCCGGCTGGTGGCCGTCGACCCTTCGAGACGCGCTTCGCGCTCCTCAGGGTGACGGAAACGTAAGCTCACATCACCCTGCTTCGACACATCCCTGCATCACCTCATCGATCTCGGCCCGCGACAGCGCGCCCATCTCGGCGATGAACACGATTCGCGTGCGTGGCACGCCGGGCGCCGGCACGCCGCCGGCAGCCAGTGTCGCGCGTCCGCCGGCGAGTTGAAATACCGTCAGCCGTCCCGGCTGCTCCACCGTCTCGAACAATCCCTTCGCCCGCGCCAGCTTCGGCGCCAGTCTGCCGATCGCCTGCTGCAAGCGCGGCAACGCTACCTTCCGCTCCGAGGTCCAGCTCAGCGTCTCGAACCGATCGGACGTCGGCCGTCGCGGCGCGGTCTCGCGCAGCGTCGGCACATGATCGAGATCGGCCGGAAACACCAGCTCGGCCGGCACCTCGCCATGCAGGGCAGCAACGATGACCGCAGCCGGACGCATTGTCCGCACGGCATCTCGGATCGCCGCGCACGCGGCTGCATCGGCCAGATCGACTTTGCTCAGCGCCACCACATCGGCCGCGCGCAGCTGCGAGCGCAGCAGCGCATCGTTCAGCATCGCCACCGGCTGCGTCGCGTCGACCACGCACAGCACGGTCTCCAGCGGCGCCTCCTTCCAGATCACCGGATCCATCAGGTTGCGCACGATGTCGGCGGGATCGGCGATCCCGCTGGTCTCGATCACGATGAATTCGGGACGCGGATCACGCCGCAGCAAGGTTGCGAGCGTGCGCAGCAGATCGCCTTCCAGCGTGCAGCAGATGCAGCCATTGCTCAGGCTGACCACGCCGTCGCTGGCGCCGGCAATCAGCTCCGCGTCGATATTGATCGCGCCGAAATCGTTGACCACGGCCGCGATGCGCCGCCCTTGCGCATGCGCCAGCAGATGGTTGACGACCGTGGTCTTGCCCGCCCCGAGAAAACCCGCGACCAGCAGGATCGGGACCGGCATCTCAGCCCCCAGTGACCGGCCGGCGCACCGGCCGGCCCGGCCGTGCCGCGACGTCGAGCACGCCATCATTGATCAGCGGCTGACCGCTGACCACGAGATGCCGCACGCCTTCCGCCGGGCGGTTCATCGCGGAGAAGGTCGCGCGATCGCTCAGCGTCTCGAAGTCGAACACCACGACGTCAGCGTCGGCGCCCGCCTGTAGCCTGCCCTTGGCACGCATCGCCGGCGTGCTCGCGGACAGGATTTCCGCCGGGATCAGCGCGCATTTGCGGATGCCCTCGAGCAGCGACACCTTCCTGCGCTCGCGCACCCATTCGCGGATGAAGCGGGTGAAGCAGCCGGCTGAACGCGGATGCGAGGTGGCATCGTCAGGCAGCGGCCAGGCGTCGCCGGTGTAGGGGCGGCCATCCGACAGCGTCCACGGCATCGCGTCGGACGCGATCGCGCCGCCCGGATACAGCACTGCCATATCGAGCAGATCGCGATGATGCGCGTTGTTCTCGATATCGAGCACATGCCATAGCACCAGCGTCGAGGGTTCCGCGGCCTGCGCCGCCAGCAGTTCCTCCCGGCTGCCGAAGCGGTGACCGTCGGTCACGCGCTGCACCGAATCATAGCCGAGGCCGTTGCGCTCCTCGAATTTGGGATCGCTGAAGAAGGTCGCCGCCAGCACGGTCGAGCCGGTGCCGTAGGGATAGGCCTCCACCGTGATCGGCAGGCCCTGCGCCTGCGCCTTGGCGATCAGCGCAACACAGCGCTCGATGTCCGTCTTGCTCGACGAGTTAAAGTGACAGATGTGCATGTGCGCGCCGGTGGCGCCGGCATAGCCGATCAGGCGGATATAGGCCTCGGCCGCGCTCTCGGGATCGATGCGCGACATGTAGGCGACGTGGGTGAAGGTCGGCACCGCATGATCCGCGGCGAGCTGGCACACCGCGGTGAGTTCCTGCACGCCGGCGCCGGGCGCGTAGGCGTTGAGAATACCGATGCCGATGCCACCCTCATTCAGTCCGTTGGCAAGGCGCGCGAGGATGCCGCCGACCTCACCCTCGGTCGCCACGTTCTCGATCCAGCGGCGATCGCGCATCGCGGCACCGAATGATTCCAGCGAGCTTTCCGCATTCGAGCCGGTCATGGCACCGATCCGCGCGAACGCCCAGTTGGCCGCGGCGCCGTAGTTCAGCACCCGTCCCTTCTCGGCCTGACGCTTGTACCAGGATGCCACCGGCAACACGCCGGCCTCGAGGTCGAGCGATGTCGTCACCCCGTCGAACGCCTGCATGCGATCGGCCGGAATGGTCTGGCCATGCGCGTGCAGGTCGATGAAGCCGGGCGCCACCACAAGTCCGGTGGCGTCGATCTGGCGCTCGGCGCCGCCGAGGCCGGTGCCAACCGCGGCGATCTTGCCGTCGACGACGGCGACGTCGCCGATCGCATCCATCCCGCTGGCCGGATCCACCACCCGGCCGCCGCTGATCACCAAACCACCCATCTCGCCACTCCCCGCATTGTCCGACACCGACCGGTCTCTTTTCGAGCACAGAGAAGCGCATCGCACTCATCGCAGCAACCCGGCAAGGGGTCGTGGCGACATGTTCTGGCGGAATATCCGCCGCGCCGTGATGGCGATTGCAGAGAGCCCCTCCCTACGTTCCGGTTGCACGCCGCGATGGCAGGCCCCGCCAGAGATCGGTGCCGGGCTTGATGCGGCTCGCCACGAGTTTCGGCGGCGTGCGGTCCTTGGCGATCGCCGCTTCGACCGCGCGCTTGAGTCTGACGTTGTCGATCTCTGCCAGAAATCGCCGGATGACGGCATCCTGATCCGCGCCCCGACCGGAGATCGCCGCGCACAGCTCCGCGGTCGTCCTGCGGAAGAAGTGGAAGGCGTCATCGGCCGCGCCACCCAACCGGTCGACCTCGCCGGCCACGCCGAGCGCGTGCATCCGATCATCGTCGTCGAGCGTCACCGCGAAGCGCAGGACGGCAAGCTGCCAGGCACGAAGCAGCTTGCTCTCCGGTTCGGTCGCGTCCTCGCGCATCAGTCGAACACCCCGCGCGCCGATGCTCCTACGGCGGTCGAGGGAGGTCCGGCGCGGCGCGACTATCCTTGCGCGGGAATAGGTTTTCGAGGGGGGCGCGCGCCCGATCACATAGGAATCGCATAGGCGGAGCGCACAGAGTCCCAATTCGCTCAAATCCCCTCGAATTGCAGCCGCGCCAGCCGCGCGTAGAGGCCGCCCGCGGCAACCAGCTCGGCGTGAGTGCCCTGCTCGACGATCCTGCCCTGGTCCATCACCAGGATGCGGTCGCAGGACAGCACGGTGGCCAGGCGATGCGCGATGACAAGCGTGGTGCGATGGCGCATCAATTCCTCCAGCGCGGTCTGCACCAGCGTCTCGCTCTCGGCGTCGAGCGCCGAGGTCGCCTCGTCGAGCAGCAGCAGCGGCGCATCGCGCAGGATCGCGCGCGCGATCGCGATGCGCTGGCGCTGGCCGCCGGACAGCGTCACGCCGCGCTCGCCGAGCTGGGCGTCGAAGCCGCCGGGCAGCCGGCGCAGGAATTCGGTGGCATGGGCGAGATCAGCGGCGCGCTCGACCTCGGCGTCGGTGGCATCGGGCCGGCCGAACCGGATATTGTCGCGAGCGCTCGCGGCGAACACCACGGAATCCTGCGGCACCAGCGCGAGCCGCGCGCGCACGTCGGCCGGATCGGCCTGCCGGATCGGCACACCATCGAGCGAGATGGTGCCCGATTTCGGATCGTAGAAGCGCAGCAGCAGGTGGAACAGCGTGCTCTTGCCGGCGCCCGACGGGCCGACGATCGCGACCTTCTCGCCGGAGCGCACCTCCAGCGACACGCCGTCGACCGCGAGCGCGTTGGGCCGGGTCGGATAGGCGAAGCTGACATTGTCGAAGCCGACATCACCGCGCGCAGGCTGCGGCAGTGCGCGCGGCGACGCGGGAGCTGCGATCTGCGGCCTGACGCGCAAAATCTCGAACAGCCGTTCGGCGGCGCCCGATGCGGCCGAGACCTCGCCCCAGACCTCGCTGAGCTGGCCGAGGCCGCTCGCTGCGAAGGCCGTATAGAGAATGAATTGGCCGAGCCGGCCGGGGCTGATGGCGCCGATCAGCACGTCGTGCGACCCGACCCAGAGGATCACGACGACGCTGGCGAACACGATGAAGATGACGATGAGTGTCAGCATCGCGCGCGCCTTGGTCGAGCTGCGCGCGGCGTCATAGGCCTGCTCGACCTCGCGGGCAAAGCGCGCCCTGGCGAGCCGTTCGCCGGTATAGGCCTGCACGGTGCGGATCGCATTGACCAGCTCGGAGGCATAGGCGCTGGCATCGGCCAGCGTGTCCTGGGCGTTGCGCGACAATCGCCGCACCCAGCGGCCGAACGCGACCAGCGGAATCACGATCATCGGAATCGCGAGCAGAACGAAGCCCGAGAGCCGCGGGCTGGTGATCACCATCATCGCGGCGGCGCCGAAGAACAGCATCAGATTGCGCAGCGCGATCGACACCGAGGCGCCGACCGCGGATTTGATCTGCGTGGTGTCGGCGGTGAGCCGCGACACCAATTCACCTGACCGTGCGGAATCGAAGAACGCGGGCGACAGCGAAATCAGATGCGCGAACACGTCGCGCCGGAGATCGGCGACGATGCGCTCACCGATCGTCATCACGAGGTAGTAGCGCGAGGCGCTGGCACAGGCGAGCACCGCGACGACGGCGATCATCACGCTGAAATAGCTGTTGATCATCGCGATGCCTTCGGGCGTGAAGCCGAGGTCGATCATCCGCCGCACCGCGACCGGCACGATCAGCGTGGTGATCGCCGCGATCGTCAGCGAGATCAGCGCGAGGATCGCCCGTCCCTTGTAGCGCGCCACATAGGGCGCGAGCGCAAGCAGGGGCCGCAAGCGGGCACGGCTCTTCGCCGGCTCCATGATCTGGCTCTCGATGAAGGCCTCCTCATCGAGCAACGCGTCGCGCGGCGGCTCTGGGGGGCCGCGAGGGGTCTCAAGCTGTTCGGCTACACTCATTATCTAGACCGGTTCTATTGCCCCCCACATAGGCCCGCCGACCCCCGGCTGGCAAATCCGGTAAAGTCCCAATCCGGTGATGGGCTTAAGCCCTTTCTTGGCTTGTTTTGGCGGGCACCATGGGTTATAGAGCCGCCCAAATCCCGTACCTAGATGTCTTGAGACGGGCGCTGGCGCGCCGAAGGAACTGTCATGAAAGCCGATATTCATCCGAATTATCATACGATTAAGGTCGTCATGACCGACGGCACCGAGTACCTGACCCGCTCCACCTGGGGCAAGGAAGGCGACACGCTGAACCTCGACATCGACCCCAAGTCGCACCCGGCCTGGACCGGCGGTACCCAGCAGCTGATGGACCGCGGCGGCCGTGTGTCGCGCTTCCAGAAGAAGTTTTCGGGCTTCCTCAAGAAGGACTAAAGTCCGCTTCGGGATCGCCCTCGCGATCAAACGCAAAACGCCTCCGTCTCGGGGGCGTTTTTGTTTTGGGCTGCTCCGGATCGGCCGGCCGGACGGACGAGCGCGCGGCTCGCTCCGTGCGTCGTCCCTGCGAAAGCCAGGATCCATAACCACCGCATTCAGTGATGAACGGGATCGCAGCCCCCGCGCGCGCAACAATTGAGATTCGGGGTAATGAGTCCTGGCTTTCGCCAGGACGAACTGAATGTGTGGCCTGCATCCACAATCGTCGTCCCTGCGAAAGCAGGGACCCATCACCACAGAGTTGTGATGTTGAAGAAGGTTGTGGCCCCAGCATCGCGCACCAATTGCCATTTGTGGTTATGGGTCCCGGGTAAAGCCCGGGACGACACTGAGTTTGTTGCGCCACTTGTGAGCCACACATCCGCATTCTCGCGACATGAAGCGCCCGAGTTCTGCACGCGAAGGGCTTGCGCCGTCGGGCAACTCAGTGGCACGCGCGCGAGGCGGACGCCGGTAGATGGACCGCCGTGACCCTACCGATCCTGGAAGGCGAGCCGCGCGCCGAGTGCGACCAGGATACTGCCGCCGATCCGCTGCATGATCCGCTGCGACCTGCGGGAGCGCTGCAGCTTCGACATCACGGCGCTGGCGAAGAACACGCAGACGATATCGACCGCCGAGAACGTCAAATTGACTGTCGTGCCGAGCAGGAACAGCTGGGCCCAGACCGGCAGGCTAGCCGACACATCGACGAACTGCGGCAGGAACGCCAGGAAGAAGATCGCAGTTTTCGGATTGAGCACCTCGACGACGATGCTCTGCGCGAACGCGCGCTCCGCGGAAAGCGGCGCAAGCTCAGGGCGCTTTGTACTGTCGCGATCGCGAAACAGCGACAGCCCGAGCCAGACCAGATAGGCCGCACCGGCGAGCTTCATCGCTGTGAATAGCGGCGGCACCGCATGAAACAGAAGCGCTAGGCCGGCGGCCGCGGCGATGACATGAACGTAGCCGCCGAGATGCAGGCCAAGCGAGGCCATCAGCCCGGCACGTCGGCCGCCCGCCAAAGTGCGGGCCGCGGCATACAGCATGGCCGGCCCCGGAATCAGCGCGAAGGTCGCGGTCGTGATCGCAAAGGCAAGGTACAATTCCATCGACGGCTTTCGTCAGTTCGCCGGGATCATCGCCGCGACTTCGTGATCAACGGGATTGTCGCTCGCGCCTAGGCCCGCGATGATACCGGCGCGATCCTCGAGCTTGCGGTTCTGACTCATCTTCTTCTTGGCGTCGATCCGTGTGATCGGCATCCGGAAGCCGACGATGCCGCGCAGCTGCGCCTTGATGAAATCATCGGGCGCATCGCTGACCTGCCAGACTTCCTTGCGCGTACTCTCGTGCAACCGGGTCAGTCGCGTCACGACATCGAGCAGCCGGTCCGCATCCTCGAAGAACTCGGCCGCACCGTAGGCGTGCACGGCGAGGTAATTCCAGGTCGGCACCACCTTGCCGTGCTCGGCCTTGGTCACATACCAAGACGGCGTCACATAGGCGTCGGGCCCCATGAAGATCGCCATCGCCTCACCCACGGCGGGCAGCTTCCATTGCGGATTGGGCCGCGCGACGTGACCGTACAGCGTGCCGTAATCGCCCTCGTTTTCATTGAGGATCAGCGGCAGCGGCGTTCCGATCAGCCCGTCCGCGGTCGCGGTAACCAGTGTCGCGAGCTTTGAGGCCCGCATCGCGGCGTGGATCGGGCCGAGCTCATCCATCTTGAAATGCGGCGGCAGGTACATGGCAGGCCTCTTGGCAAACCTCATCGAATTGTTGCTCGCACAATAGCGCCGAAGTGGCCTATGATAAGGGCCACTTTCGATCATCATGACTGGTCCACTATGCCCCGTCTGCGCGCCACCATCAGCATCCCCTCGCTGCGGGCGGTCGACCGCGCCGCCGGACAGGTCGGACGCCAGATCGCGCGGGCGCTGCGCGCCGCCATCGCCAATGGCGAACTGAAGGCCGGCGAATATCTGCCGTCGACGCGCGCGCTGTCGACCTCGCTCGGCGTTGCGCGCGGCACGGTCACGGAGGCGTTTGAGCAGTTGCAGGCCGAGGGCTATCTGCAATCGCAGGTCGGCGCCGGCACCCGCGTCGCGGCGACGCTCGCCGAGCAAGCACGGCCGGTCGTGGTCAATCGCAGCCTGAACAAGCCCGCGCCGATCCAGCTGCCTGCGCGCGCTGCGCGACTTGCCAAGGTGGTGACGGCCTTCACGCCGATGCCGGAAGTCCCGTTTGCGATCGCAGTCCCCGGCGGCGCCGTCGCGCCCGACGACAACTGGCGCCGCCTCGGCAACCGCGTGCGCGCGTCGCGCGCGGCAGCGCCGGCAAGCTACGGCGATCCGCGCGGCCTGATGGCACTGCGGCAGGCGATCGCCGACTATGTGCGCAAATCCCGCGCAGTGCATTGCGAGCCCGGGCAGGTCGTGATCACGGCCGGCACGCAGCAGGGCCTCTATCTCGCCGGCCGCGTGCTGCTGTCGGCGGGCGACCGGGTGTGGGCCGAGGATCCCGCCTATCCCGGCATGACGGCCGTGCTCGACGATCTCGATCTCGTCACCACACGCGTTGCAGTCGATGCACAAGGCATCGACGTCGAGGCGGCGATTGCCGCATGTCCGGATGCGCGCGCGGCTTTCGTGACGCCCTCGCATCAATATCCGCTCGGCATGCCGATGAGCATGGCCCGCCGCAACGCGCTGGTGGCGTGGGCGCAGCGAAGCAATGCGTGGATCGTCGAGGACGATTACGACAGCGAGCTGCGCTATGCAGGCCATCCCTTCCCGTCGATGCAAGGCCTCGCGCCGTCGCGCGTGATCTATCTGGGCACGCTAAGCAAGGTGCTGTTTCCCTCGCTGCGGCTCGGCTACGTCGTGGCGCCGCTGCCGTTGATCGACGCCTTTGCCGGCGCGCGGGCGCTGCTCGACCGGCATTCACCGACCACCGACCAGCACGTGCTGGCGGCCTACATGAGCGAGGGGCTGTTCGAAGCGCATATCAGGCGCATCCGCGGCGTCTACGCCGCGCGCCGCGCGACGCTGATCTCGGCGCTTGCGCGTCACATGCCTGATGATTTCACGCTGCAGCCGAGCGACCAGGGCATGCATCTGTTGCTGTGGATGCCGCAAGACTTCGATGATGTGCAACTGGCGAAGGCCGCACTTGCCGACGGCATCGTCGTGCGGCCGATTTCACCGATGTACCACGCAGCAGCGCGGCCCGGCCTGATGCTCGGCTTCGGTGGATTCGAACCGGAAGAACTGGAGACGGCAGCGATACGGCTGCGGCAGATGATCGATCAGCACACACCGCGGCGGGCCAAGCCACGCCGCACCGAGGTCTCACACTGAGCTGACTGTTCGTATCTTACTGCTCGAACGCAGCCTTGAGCCGGTTGAGCTGCGGCACCAGCGGGTTGCCGATCGACGAACGATCCGGCGCCGGCGCATGAATCGTGGTGTCGAGGCGGCGGACGCGCGCCTGCAGCTCCATCGAGCGGGCGATCAGCTGCTGCAATTGCTCCGGCAACTTGGTCACCATGTCGGCCGGGCCGGGATCGGCGGCCGACAGCTTCACCTTGGTCTTCTCGCGATTGGCCTGGGTCAGCGTCATCTCGCCTTCCTTGACCGCGCGGTGCAACAGCAGCCAGGAGGCGAGCTGCATCAGCCGGGTGGTCAGGCGCATACTTTCGGTGGCATAGGTCAGGCTGACCGAACGCTCCAGCGCCTTGGCCTCGGCACGGCCGTCGCCGTCGAGATAGGCAGCGGTCTGCTCGACCAAATCCATGCCTTCCCGGAACAGCACGCCAAATGCCGCAGAATTGGTCAGCCGTTCACTGAACAGCACAAGCCCGGCTTCGTTCTGGGAACGATCCGCCATGGTTAACGCCCTCACACCATCGTAACGCCCGCTGGCATCTGACGCGCCAGCTTATGATGAACAAATCATTGCGCGGGCGCGCGGCAGAGTCCAGCCGCAACCGGATTTATGGTTTCCAACGGATAGGACGCACAAAAAAGAGCCGCCGTTTCCGGCGGCTTTTGAAGTTGATAACAGGGAGGCGTCAAACAGAGTGGACAGGAGCCACTCGGTGTCCAAACGAGGACAATGCAGTCATAATCGAGAAAGCTTAACCGATCGTAAATGAACGGATTTCTTCAGGCTTTGTTTGCCATGTCGGCCATTGACCTAGTTTGGGACAGCACCGCTGACGAGAGGTGCGAACGCGTAGCCCGGATGGAGCGAGGTCGGACGGCACTTCTTCTCCTTCCCCCTGCAAGGAGGAAGGTCGGGATGGGGCTCAGCCGCAGGCGACGCTGCAAGTGGAGAGAGCAGATCCCCACCCGCTTTGCTCTGACGAGCAAAGCGACCTCCCCTTTTCAAGGGGAGGTTTGGAGAAGCGTAGCCCGGATGGAGCGCAGCGAAATCCGGGAATGCTCCATCCGCGGATAGCGCGGCCCCGGATTGCGCTTCGCTCCATCCGGGCTACGGGACCGAATGATGTCGAAGCGCTACGACTTGAAGAACGCGTTCGCGGCGTCCTTCGACGCGCGCTTCTTCGTCATCGCCTCTTTCAGGCGATCGACTTCGGTCGTGAGCAGCGCGATACGCTCGGTCAATTCCTCGACCGACAGCAGCGAGAGTTCCTGTCCGATCTCGTGGGTGATCTTCTTCCGCGGCCGGTCCTCATCCTCAATCGGCATGTGTCCTCCCCGCGATGACGATCTGGCGCCTTGCGTCCAGAGCTGGTAATGTCCTTGTGCAGGAGAATTTTGCAGTGACTTTCGTGTGCGCGCAACATCTGAAGCGAATGCCCCGGCTCGACCGCAAGGAGTCTGACCGGACGGGATAGTGCGCCTGCGCGCCAGGCATGAGCCGCCCCCAAGCCCTTCCGATCATGCGGGAGGGCTTTTTGATTTTCGATTTGATTGCACCGGGGTCGGCATCACCAGACGCGAAAGACCCTAACCCATGAGCAAAATTCTCATCACCAGCGCCCTTCCTTATGTGAACGGCGTCAAGCATCTCGGCAATCTGATCGGCTCGCTGCTGCCCGCCGACGTCCACGCCCGCTTCCGCAGGCAGACCGGTAACGACTGCTCTTCATCTGCGCGACCGACGAGCACGGCACGCCGGCCGAACTCGGCGCCATCGAGGCCGGACAAGATATCCGGGCGTTCTGCGATGCGCAGCACATCGTCCAGGCCGACATCTACCGGCGCTTCGGTCTGTCCTTCGATCATTTCGGCCGCACCAGCGCGCCGCACAATCATGCGCTGACGCAGCATTTCTATCGCCGGCTCGATGCAGCCGGGCTGATCGAGGCGCGCAGCTCACAGCAAGTGTGGTCGCCGGCCGACCGACGCTTCCTGCCCGACCGCTACGTGCTCGGCACCTGCCCGCATTGCGGCGATGGATCGGCGCGTGGCGATCAATGCGACCATTGCGGCACGCTGCTCGACCCGCCGGACCTCATCGATCCGCGCTCGGCGCTATCGGGCGACTGCGCGCTCGAGATCCGCGACAGTCGTCATCTGTTCCTGCGCCAGTCCCAGCTGGTCGACAGCATCGGTGCATGGATCGACAGCCGCACCGGCTGGCCGCCCTTCGTGGTGTCGACCGCGAGGAGCTGGCTCAATGCCGAGCTGCGCGACCGCTGCATCACGCGCGACCTCGCCTGGGGCATCGCCGTGCCGCGCGAGGGTTTTGACGGCAAGGTGTTCTACGTCTGGTTCGATGCGCCGATCGGCTACATCGCGGCGACGCAGGAATGGGCCGCCGCTGCGCCCGGCCGCGACTGGCGAGAATGGTGGTGGCAGGCCGACGACGTCAGCTACATCCAGTTTCTCGGCAAGGACAACATCCCGTTCCACACCGTGAGTTTTCCGGCAACGCTGATCGGCTCCGGCGAGCCGTGGAAAACCGCCGATGTCATCAAGGGATTCCACTGGCTGAATTACGAGGGCGGCAAGTTCTCGACCAGCCGCAAGCGCGGCGTCTTCACCGACGCGGCGCTGGAGGAATTGCCGGCCGATCTCTGGCGCTGGTGGCTGATCGCCAACGCGCCCGAAAGCGCCGACACCGATTTTGCCGTCGCGAGATTTGTTGCCGATGTGAACAAGGATCTCGCCGATATCTTCGGCAATCTTGCCAACCGCATCATCAGCTTTGCGCACCGCGCCTTCGACGGCCGAACCCCGGATGGTGGTGTACCCGGTGAGGCCGAGCGGCAACTCGCGCTTGATCTGGAGCAGCGCATCGCAGCACTGCACCGCCATCACACGGCGCTGGAGTTTCGTGCGGCGGCAGCTGCGACCCGCGCGATCTGGGACATCGCGAATGCTTACCTGCAGCACGCAGCACCATGGACGGCGATCAAGTCCGATCCGGCACGCGCCGCGATCATCACCTGCACGGGCCTGAATCTCGTCGCGCTCTGCGCCACGCTGGCGTGGAGCATCGTGCCTGATCTCGCGGCGCGCGTGCTTGGCGCGCTCGGTCGCGACGATGTGATCCCGTCCTGGCCCAATGGCCCACTCATCCCGCTACTGGATCAAGGCGCCGGTACGCCGGTCGCAAGGCTCGGCCCGCTGGTCGAGAAAATCAGCCCCGAAAAAGCCGACCATCTGACGAGGCGGTTCGGGACTTAATGGCGTTTCGCTTCGTTGCAAAAGGCGGTATGCCACAAGCCAATCCTCTTCACTGACCAGGGACGAACCATGCCAAACCTGCCCGCGCAAATGACCGTCGTTGCCATCAGCAAGCCAGGTGGCCCGGAGGTGCTGGTGCCGGAGACCCGCGCGCTGCCGGTGCCGGGTCCCGGCGAAATCCTGGTCAAGGTCGCGGCCGCCGGCGTCAATCGCCCTGACGTCGCGCAGCGCTCCGGCTCCTATCCGCCGCCGCCCGGCGCGAGCGACCTGCCCGGCCTCGAGATCGCAGGCGAAGTGGTCGCACTCGGCGACGGCGCCAAGCACAAGATCGGCGACAAGGTGATGTCGCTCGTCGCCGGCGGCGGCTACGCGCAATATTGCATCGCGCAGGACGCGCAGGCGATGACCGTGCCGTCGCAGCTCACGATGCAGGAAGCCGGCGCTATTCCGGAAACGCTGATGACCGTCTGGCACAACGTGTTCGAGCGCGGCGCGCTCAAAGCCGGCGAGACGCTGCTGATTCACGGCGGCTCGTCGGGCATCGGCACGATGGCGATCCAGCTTGCCAAGGCGTTCGGCGCCAAGGTGATCGTCACCGTCGGCTCGCAGGACAAGGCTGACGCCTGCCTCAAGCTCGGCGCCGATCGCGCGGTCAACTACAAGACCGAGGATTTCGTCGAGGCCGTGAAGCAGGCGACCGGCGGCAACGGCGCCGATGTCATCCTCGACATGGTGGGCGGCGACTATATCGACCGGAACTATGACGCCGCTGCGGTCGAGGGCCGCATCGTCCAGATCGCGTTCCTGTCGGGAACACCGAAGGCCACAGTCAATTTCGCCAAGCTGATGGTCAAGCGGCTGCACCACACCGGCTCGACCCTGCGCCCCCGTAGTAATGCGGACAAGGCGGCAATGGTCGCGGCGATCGAGGCCAAGGTGCTGCCCTTGTTGCGCGAAGGCCGCATCAAACCGCTGATGGACAGCACATTCCCGCTGGAAAAGGCCGCCGATGCGCACCGCCGCATGGAGACCAGCGAACATATTGGCAAAATTGTGTTGGCGGTTTAACTCTCGCAGCGGAAGCAGGGGCGGAAACCCTTTGATTCCCTTCGCTTTCGTGTCATTTATCGCGCCACCTCCGGGCCGGTCGCCGGGCCCGGGCAGTTTGTCGATCGCGGAGTACTGACATTGCGTCTGATCAGGTGCCTTGCGCTGCTGGCGCTGGGCCTCATGATGTTTGCCGCTGCGCCCGACGCGTATGCGATCGACGCGGTCAGCGTGCGCAGCGATGCGCCGGCGATCGACCTTACCGCGGTTCTCGACCATCAGCGCAGCGAAACCGACCGCATCCAGGTTTCCACTGCACCTGGAACCGACGGCATCGTGCGCCGCATCGAAGTTCGCGCCCGCGAAGGCGGCCAGAACTGGGTGGTGTTCGCACTCGCCAACAACACCGACGACCAGCTCGACCGCCT
Organism: Bradyrhizobium sp. B124; assembly: GCF_038967635.1. Lineage (NCBI taxonomy): Bacteria > Pseudomonadati > Pseudomonadota > Alphaproteobacteria > Hyphomicrobiales > Nitrobacteraceae > Bradyrhizobium > Bradyrhizobium sp. B124. The sequence continues at coordinate 4,673,871 of NZ_CP152413.1, forward strand.
GATCGTCGCGCCGCACTATCGCATCGTGTCATCCGGCCTGTTGTGGCCCGACCTCGGCCTGTCGCGCATCGCCACCATCACGCCGTCGGTCGGCGATCGTCCGGAGCGGCAGGAGAGCCCGACCGCCGACGTGTTCCGCATCACGCTCGATCCCGGCGCTGTCGTCACCTATGTCGCGGAACTGCGCACCGACAAGCTGCCGCAGCTCTATCTGTGGGAACCCGACGCCTACAAGGATAAGGTCAACTCGTTCACGCTGTACCAGGGCATCGTGATCGGCATCTCGGGCCTGCTTGCGCTCGTGCTCACGATCTTGTTTGTGGTCAAGGGCAGCATCATGTTCCCCGCCGCCGCCGCGCTGGCCTGGGCGGTGCTGGTCTATATCGGCGTCGACTTCGGCTTCTGGGGCAAGGTGCTCGACATGTCGAACAACGCCGAGCGCGTCTGGCGCGCGGCGGGCGAGGCAATCCTCGCCGCGACGTTGCTGGTGTTCCTGTTCGCCTATCTGAATTTGAGTCGCTGGCATGTGCGCTACTCGCACATCACGATCGGCTGGCTCGTCTTCCTCGGCTCGCTGGTGGCGCTGGCGCTGTTCGATCCGGCGGTTGCCTCCGGCATCGCGCGGATGTCGCTGGTGATGATCGCCTTCGCCGGCTTCGCGCTGATCGTCTACCTCTCGACCCACGGCTTCGACCGCGCGGTACTGCTGATCCCGACCTGGTTCCTGCTGGTGGTCTGGGTGGTCGCGGCCGGCATGACGGTCGCGGGTTCCGTCACCAACGACATCGTCGGCCCGGCGCTGCTCGGCGGCCTCGTGCTGATCGTGATGCTGATCGGCTTTACGGTGATGCAGCACGCCTTCGCCGGCGGCGGCGCCACCACCGGCGTCGTCTCCGATGTCGAGCGCCGCGCCTTGGCGCTGACCGGCTCCGGCGATCTGATCTGGGACTGGGACGTCTCCGCCGACAAGGTGTTCACCAGCCCGGAGACCGAGGCGCTGCTCGGCCTGAAGCGCGGCACGCTGGAGGGCCCGGCGGCGAAATGGCTCGAAGTTCTGCACCCGCTCGACCAGGACCGTTTCCGCGCCGCGCTCGACAGCGTGCTCGACCAGCGCCGCGGCCGCCTGGTGCAGGATTTCCGGCTGCGTACGCCCGACGGCCACTTCATGTGGTTCGCGCTGAAGGCGCGGCCCGTGGTCGGCTCCGACGGCGAGGTCTCGCGCGTGGTCGGCACCCTCACCGACGTCACCGAGTTCAAGAACTCCGAAGAGCGGATGCTGCATGACTCGGTGCACGACAACCTGACCGGGCTGCCGAACCGACGGCTGTTCATGGACCGCCTCGGCGCGGTGGCGAACCTCGCCAAGACGATGCCGAACCTGCGGCCGACCTTGATGGTGATCGACCTCGACCGCTTCAAGCAAGTCAACGACTCCGTCGGCATCGCGGTCGGCGATTCCATCCTGCTGACGCTGGCGCGCCGTCTGACCCGCATCCTCAAGCCGCAGGACACGCTGGCGCGCATGGCCGGCGACCAGTTCGGCCTGATCCTGCTGTCCGAGCAGGACCCGGCGCGGATCACCAATTTCGCCGAGACCATCCGCAAGACCATCCGCGCGCCGATCGCGTTCAACGACCGCGAGATCTTCCTGACTGCCTCGATCGGCCTTGCGCTGTCCGATCCGGCGGCGCCGCTGACCGACGAGATCATCAAGGACGCCGAGCTTGCGATGTATCATTCGAAGCGGATCGGCGGCGACCGCATCGATGTCTACAAGCCGGCGATGCGGGCGCGGAAGACCGACCGCCTGACCTTGGAGAGCGACCTGCGCCGCGCCATCGAGCGCCAGGAGCTCACGATCCTGTACCAGCCGATCGTGCGGCTGGAGGATCGCGCGATCGCCGGCTTCGAGGCGCTGGTGCGCTGGGACCATCCGAAGCTCGGCCGGATGTCGCCGTCGGAGTTCATCAACGTCGCCGAGGAGACCGGCCTGATCGTCGATCTCGGCATGTTCGTGATGGACCAGACCGCGCGTCAGCTCGCGGTGTGGCAGCGCGCGATGCGCGCCCGCGAGCCGATCTTCGCGTCGGTCAACGTGTCGTCGCGGCAATTGCTGCGCCACGATTTGATCCACGATATCCGCACCGTGCTGTCGCGCTCCTCGGTGGCGCGCGGCACGCTGAAGCTGGAGCTGACGGAATCGCTGGTCATGGAGAATCCGGAGCACGCCGCCCAGATGCTGGCGCGGATCCGCGAGCTCGGCACCGGCCTGTCGCTCGACGATTTCGGCACCGGACACTCCTCGCTGTCTTATCTGCAGCGCTTCCCGTTCGACACCATCAAGATCGACCAGTCCTTCGTCCGCACCACCAGCCGCGGCACCCGCCCGGTGATCCTGAAATCGATCATCGCGCTGGCGCACGATCTCGGCATGGAAGTGGTCGCGGAGGGCGCCGAGACGGACTCGGACGCCGTCGAGCTCTACCAGCTCGGCTGCGAATACGCGCAGGGCTTTGCCTTCGGCGAACCGATGGACGCCGACGCCGCCACGCGCCTCCTCACCGAGGAACGGCTGGAAGCCGCGAGCTAGCGCGGCTTCGGCATTCGCTTGAACCTGACACTCTTGCCGTCGGCCTGGCGCGTGGCGATGTAGCCGGCGTCGAGGCAGGCTTCGCGCTGCGGCATCTTCTCCTGCGGGCTGCGCAGGGTTTCCCACCACGACGCCCGGTGCGCGGCGCGCGGCAGCGCGGCATCGATGATCGCCTCGATCTCGTCGAAGGTCAGCACGAATTCGGGCAAATGCTGCTTCTTCAGATAGTCGCGCAGCGCGTCGTAGTCGTTCACAACATCCTCAATGACAATAAACCAGGGTCCGGCAACCACCCGTTAACCCATTCGGCGACCGCTGTCGCCATTTAAGGCGACAACAAGATTTTCCGTTGCATGACGGCACTTTGGAGCGGGACATGCCATTTCGACGGGGAAACGACGCAAGGCGGCGCTGGCGGCTATCGGCAAAGCTGCTGATCGCAGCGTCGATTGCGACGGTCCTCGGCTTTTCCGCGATCTGCGCCGGCGTGATGTTCGACATGCGCCGCGGCGAGGAGCAGCTGGCCCGCCGGACCCTGGAGAATCTGGCGTCAGGCATCGAGGCCGACATCAGCCGCAACATCGAGCTCTACGACCTGTCGCTGCGCGCGGTCGCCAGCAATCTGGAAATGCCGGAGATCCGCGGCGTCAGCAAGGAACTGCGCCAGCTGATCCTGTTCGATCATGCCGCGACCGCAAAGCATTTCGGCGCGATCCAGGTGTTCGACACCAAGGGCAATCTGACCATCGACGCGGCGAGCCTCGATCCGCAGCCGGAGAACCGCAGCGACGAGGAGTATTTCACGATCCAGCGCGACCATCCCGACACCGGGCTGTATGTCAGCCGGCCGATGCTGCATCGCGGCGCCTACGCCATCGTGCTGAGCCGGCGCATCACCGGTGAGGACGGCCGCTTTCTCGGCGTCGTGGTCGGCTCGATCCGCTTCAGCTACTTCCACGATCTGTTCGGGCGGCTGAACCTCACGCCGGGCGACACCATCACGGTGCTGCGCAACGACCGCACCATCATCATGCGGACACCGTTCGATCTCGACGTGATCGGCAAGAACCTCGCCGAGCAGCTGGACTGGCGATCCGAGAACCTGAAGGTGGGCGGCGCGTTCTCGGGTAAGGGCCCGGTCGACGACACGCCGCGGCTCTATGTCAGGCGCAGCAGCAGCGGGCCGCTTTACGTGGTGGTCGGCAAGCCGCTCGAAGCCGTCTTCAATCTATGGCGCACCGAGGCGATCCGGATCGGCGCGATCATGGCCTTTCTGGTGCTGTTCGTGCTCAGCGCGACGCTGGTGCTCGCCCGCGAGATCGTCCGCCGCGCCGACGCCGAGGACAAGCTCGAGGAGTTGGCGACCACCGACGCGCTCACCGGCCTGAAGAACCGGCGCAAGTTCGATGCCGAGATCGACCGCGAATGGCGTCGTGCCGGCCGCTACGGCCAGCCGGTCGCATTGCTGATGATCGATGCCGATCATTTCAAGGCCTACAACGACACCTATGGGCATCAGGCCGGCGACCAGGTGCTGGTGGGAATTGCGATCTGCATTTCGGATGCGGTGCGCCGCGCCGGCGATTGCCCGGCGCGCTTCGGCGGCGAGGAATTCGCCGTGCTGCTGCCCAACATGACCGCGCTCGAGGCCTTCAACCTGGCCGAGACCATCCGCGGCAAGGTCCAGCAATGGTGCGAGGGTGAGCTGATCACGACGGTGAGCATCGGCGCCGCCAGCATGCGGCCGCTCGCAGGCCAGCAATGGTCCGACCTGATCGAAGCCGCCGACAAGGCGCTCTACGCCGCCAAGGCCAACGGCCGCAACCAGTCGGTGCTCGCCACCGTGCCGAAGATCGCGCTGGTGGCGTGAGTTCGGCTTCTTATGTCAAAGAGCATATTCGGTGTCATCACCCGCGCATGCGGGTGATCCAGTATTCCAGAGGCGCCGGCGCTTGAGCCGAGAAGCCGCGGCGTACTGGATCGCCCGGTCAAGTGTGCGGACCGGGGACATGGGTAACACCGTTCGGAGACATGGGTAACACATCGACGGCATGGAATGGCTTGGGAGGCCGACATGCCGTGGCGCGAGGTGTCACTCATGGACCAGAGGAAAGAGTTCGTTCGATTGTTCCAGCAGCCGGATGTGAACCGGCGGGAGCTGTGCCGTCGTTTCCAGATCAGTCCGAAGACGGCTTACAAGTGGCTGGCAAGGGCGACCGCCGCAGAGGCTACGGAGAAGGATTGGGCCCGGGATCGGCCCCGGCGACCGCATGCCTCTCCGGCGCGAAGTTCGACGGCGATCGAAACGGCCGTCTTGGAGGTTCGAGATGCGCATCCCGCATGGGGGGCTCGCAAGATCCGCCATCGCCTTCAGGACCGGAAGAAAAGCCTCCCCTCGGCCTCGACGATCCACGCGATTCTGGCTCGGCATGAGCGCGTTCCACCGCCTGCCCAGCCGGCGCAATACATCCGCTTCGAGCATCCGGCTCCCAACGACGTCTGGCAGATGGACTTCAAGGGTCGCTTCCCCTTGGGCGACCGGCAGATGTGCCATCCGCTCACCATGGTCGATGATCATTCCCGTTACGCCCTGTGCTTGCAGGCCTGCACCAACGAGCAGAGTGAGACGGTCCAGCAGCATCTCGAGCAGACCTTTCGCCGCTACGGCTTGCCAAATGCGTTCCTGGTCGACAACGGCGTGCCCTGGGGCACCTGCTCCGAGGTCCGATGGACCAAACTCCGGGTCTGGCTGCTCAAGCTTGGCGTCGACGTCATCTATGCCCGTCCCTATCATCCTCAGACCAAGGGCAAGAACGAGCGCTTCCATCGCACGCTGAAGACCGAAGTCCTGTCCATGACAACGTTCAGAACCACGCGCGATCTGCAAAAGGCATTCGACCGCTGGCGGCACGTCTACAACACCGAGCGACCGCACCAATCACTGGACTACGATGTGCCCGCGAAACGGTATCGGCCAAGCCTTCGTTCGTTGCCGAACAAGTTGCCTGAGCCCGAATACGAGGAAGGGGCAATCGTGCGGAGGGCCAACCAGCTCAAGGCCAATCTCCGCTTCGGCAAGCGGCACTGGCGCGTTCCCGAAGCCTTCCGAGGCGAACTCCTGGCCATCAGGCCACTCGCCACGGACGGAACCTTCGGTGTCTACTTCGGAGCCAACCAGATCGCATCCATCGACCTACGGACCGATTCAAAATGAACCCGTTACCCATGTCTCCGAACGGTGTTACCCATGTCCCCGGTCCGCACATCAAGCCGGGCGACGACGCGTGTTGGTGGGGACGCAGTTCTGTATTCTCGCGACGTGGCTCGTCGCGGAATGCTGACCGAAACGCCGCGCCGCGCTGACGCCAGTTCAGCCGCGATGCTTCTTCTTTGGCTTCTTGCCGAACTTCGGTTTCGCGGGCGATACGTCTGGCCAGTGTCCGGCCTGGCCGGGCTTGTTCCGATTCTTCTTTTTCTTGCCGAACCCCGGCTCGCTGTCGAATTTCGGCTTCGCGCCCTTTCCGTCCCGATTGGATCGGAACGGGGCTCCGGATTCTTGCCTTGGCGCGTAGTCTTCGCGCGAACGGCCCGCGCCTTCGCTCGAAAACGCTCGCGCCTCGCGGTCCGGCTTGCCGCGTCGTCTTGCTGCCGCGTCGTCACGCGGCTCGTCGCGGCGCGGTGCGCTGTGCCCGCCGTCATCCTTGTCGCGCCAAGGATCTTGCCTGGGCTTGCGCGCCGGCTTATCCGAGGGGGCCTGCCGCTGCGGGGCGTCCGCCAGCGGCTCGATGCGGATGGTGTCTTCCTTGTCCGGACGCTTGATCTTGACGGCGAAGGACTCCGCGACCCGCGCGGCGATCTCGAACTCGGTGGTCGTATCCGAGATCTTGATGGCGCCGATGTCGTGCTTGTCGATGCCGCCGCGACGACAGATCATCGGCAACAGCCAGCGGGCCTCGGCATTCTTCCTGCGTCCGATCGAGGCGCGGAACCAGACGGTAGCCTCCTCCATGCCGTGACGCGGGGAGGCCTTGCCGGTCTTCGATCGCGGCCCGGCGGGACGATCCTCGCGGCGCGAGGTGCGCTCGCCGCGGCGATCGTCGCGGTCGCGGCTCCGGCCCTCGCCGGGATCGAGAATGTCTTCGGGCGCAGGCAGCCGCGCGCGATAAAACCGGGCCAGCGCCGCGGCGATCGCCTCCGGCGACCGTTCGGCGAGCAAGGCCTGCGCGAGCACCTGATCGTCGGAGCTCACCTCCTCGGAGAACACCGCGTCCTGCAGCAGGCGGTCATGATCGAGCTTGCGGATCTCGTCCGCCTGCGGCGCAGAACCCCAGACCACATCGATGCCGGCCAGACCCAGCAGCAATTCGGCGCGCCGCCGCCGTGCCGGCGGCACCAGCAGGATGCTGACACCCTTGCGGCCGGCGCGGCCGGTGCGGCCCGAGCGATGCTGCATGACCTCCGGATCTTTCGGCAGATCGGCATGAATGACGAGGTCGAGGCTCGGCAGGTCGATGCCGCGCGCCGCCACGTCGGTCGCGACACAAACCCTGGACCGTCCGTCGCGCAACGCCTGCAGCGCCTGGGTGCGCTCGTTCTGGGTCATTTCGCCTGACAGCGAGGCCACGGAGAACCCGCGCTCCAGCAGCGCCGCCTGCAAATGCCTGACGGCTTCTCGCGTGTTGCAAAACACCAGCGCGCTCGGCGCCTCATGGAAGCGCAGCACGTTGACGACTGCGTGCTCGACATCGTCGGCGGCCACCCGGATGGCGCGGTACTCGATATCGGCGTGGCCGCCCTCGTCGCCCGCGACCTCGATCCGGAACGCCTGTTGCTGATACTGCTTGGCCAGCGCGACGATGCCGCGCGGAAACGTCGCCGAGAACAGCAGGGTTCGGCGCGTGTCCGGCGTGGTCTCGAGGATGAATTCCATGTCCTCGCGGAAGCCGAGATTGAGCATCTCATCGGCCTCGTCGAGAACGACGACCCGCAATCCCGAAATGTCGAGACGGCCCCGCCGCAAATGGTCGCACAACCGGCCGGGCGTGCCGACCACGATGTGGGCGCCTGCGGCCAACTCGCGCTGCTCGCGGCGCGGGTCCATGCCACCGACGCAGGAAACGACGCGACCGTCCGCATGCTCATAGAGCCAGGCGAGCTCGCGCTGAACCTGCAAGGCGAGCTCCCGCGTCGGCGCGACGATCAGCGCCAGCGGTGCGGCGGCCGGCTCGAACCGCTCGGCGCCGTCGAGGAGGTCCTTTGCCATGGCCAATCCGTAGGCAACGGTCTTGCCCGACCCGGTTTGGGCCGAAACGAGAAGATCACGGTCGACGGCGTCGTCCGCGAGCACGGCGAGCTGGACAGGGGTCGGCTGTTCGTAGTTGCGCTCAGCCAAGGCGCGGGCGAGCGGCGAACTTGTGGTCGGGAAGGGCACTGGATGGAAAACCTTGATTGGTCCGGGTGCAGAACGTCGAGCAGGACGACCTGAGGCTGCGTACCCGGCAGGCGGCACAGCCGCATGACGATTTGGGCTGCTTTACGCCAAGAACAACCAAACCGCCATGCCCCCAAGGCCCCCCAAGCCGGAAAAGGTGCCGGATCAGGCCGGCTGTCCGAGCGGGGCCTGGCTGCCGGCGATCCTGTCCACCAACCCGGACAACCGCGATGGCGGCCGGCTGGCTGCGGCAATCAGGCCGCCCGCCCCGCGCAACGCGCCCGGCACGAGTTCGCAGGCCAAAAGGCGATCGCGCTGATACGGGCCGGGCATGCGGAACGCGCCGGTCTGCGCCGCCGAGAAGCCGAAGCGGTCATAATAGGCTGCATCGCCGACCAGGATGACAGCGCGGTGGCCGAGCCGCTGCGCCCGCTGCAAGGCCTGCCGCATCAGCGCGGCGCCGATGCCGAGGCATCGTGCCTCCTCCGCCACCGCGAGCGGGCCGAGCAGCAGGCAGGCGTGACCGGTGCCGGTCACGATCGGCCACAGCCGCAATGTGCCGACCAGGTGGCTGCCACGGCGCGCGACAAACGCGAGGCCGCGCGCAGGCTTGCGGCCCTCGCGCAGCCGCTCCGAGGTCTTGGCCAAGCGGCCAGGACCGAATGCAGCGTCGAGCAGACCCTCTCGCGCCGCCACGTCCGAACGGCGTTCCTGACGGATCGCAACCGGCTTGTCGTTCGGAGAACCGAATGAGGGCATCACGCGACCCTCGCCAGATAGATGAAGACCTCGTCGAGGTCGCGGCACTTGAAGCGCTCGGCGAGCTCGCCCGGACGCCCCATCGCGACGACGCGGCCGCGGCTCATGATCACGACGAAGTCGCAGAGCTGCTCGACCTCGGTCATGTTGTGCGAGGACAGCAGGATGGTGGCGCCGCGGCGCTTTTGATAGGCGCGCAGCCGGCTGCGCACCCACTCGGCACGGTCAGGGTCGAGCGATGCCGTCGGCTCGTCGAGCAGCAGCACGTCCGGGTCGTTGATCAGCGCCTTCGCGACGGCGACGCGGGTCTTCTGCCCGGCCGAGAGCCGCCCGGTGACGCGGTCGAGCACGTCGCCGAGCTCGAAATCCTCGATCAGTTCCTCGACCCGCGCCTTGAGATTGGCGACGCCATAGAGCCGTCCGAACACAGTCAGGTTCTGCCGCACGGTGAGCCGTCCCGGCAATGCGACATAGGGGCTTTCGAAGTTCATCCGGCTGAGCACCTTGTGACGCTCGGTCGCCATGTCGTGGCCGAGCACCATGGCGCGGCCGAAGCTTGGCACCACCAGGCCCATGATCATCGCGATGGTGGTGGTCTTGCCGGCGCCGTTGCCGCCGAGCAGGCCGACGGTCCAGCCCCTCGGCACGTTGAAGTTCACGTCGTCGACGGCCCAATGGGTGCGGTACTTCTTGCAGAGGTCCTCGACCGCGATGGCCGGCGCCTCATCGATACCGAGGCTGACAGGCGCATTGTCCTGCGCGGGGGTGGCGTCTGGCGACACCGGTGTCAGATGTCTGCGGGGCAAAAAGCGTTCGATGCGGCTCATGGATGTCTCCCCTTACTCGCCCATGGTGAGCAGGCCGCCCTTGTGGCGGGCGCTCTGCAACAGGGCAACGAATGTGGCGAAGCCCAAGCCGAGATAGACGGCATTGAGCGCGAGCCCTTCGATCATCAGGTCGGTGCGGAAGGTGCCGTCGAGCAGCACGGCGCGCATGCCCTCGAACACATAGGTCGGCGTCAGCGACCAGGCGACCGGATGCAGCCAGGCCGGCAGCGCCTCGACCGGATAGTAGACGCAGCATAGCGGCAGCAGCACGATCATGATCGAGTAGGCGAGGCTTTCGGCACCGAGACCCTGGCGGATCACGAGGCCGGCGACGACGAGCCCGATCGCCCAGCTGGTCAGCACGAGGTTGAGGAAGAACGCGATCAACCCCGGCCCCATCGCAAAGACATTGAAGCCAAACAGCAGCAGCGTCAGCAATGTCACCGGCAACGTGCCGATCACCAGCCGGATCAGGCTCATCAGCATCAGCGAGGCCGCAAGCTCGAACGGCTGTAGCGGGCTCATCATCAGGTTGGCGAGATTGCGCGACCAGATCTCCTCCAGGAAGGTGAAGGTGAAGCCGAGCTGGCCGCGAAACAGCACGTCCCAGAGCAGGACGGCGCCGAGCAGCAGGCCGGCGGTCGAGGCCATCGCCGACTTGCTCTGATAGAGGTAGGTGTAGAGGAAACCCCACACCAGCATCTGCATCGCCGGCCAGTAGATGATCTCGAGCAGCCGCAGCCATGACGAGCGCAGGATGTAGTAATAGCGCGCCGTCATGGCGGCGATGCGGTTCAGTGACTGTGTCATGGCATCCATCCGTGTGGCCGGCATTAGTCGATCTCGCGGCGGATCGGGCGGCGCTTGCCGACCTTGGGCGGAAACGCCAGCAGCGCGTTGGCCTGCACCCGGACCGGATGCTCGAGGCAGGCTGCGAGCAGATCCTCGAGATGCGCGACCGAGCCGTGCAGCCGTGACATCGGCGTATCCTGGCCGAGCACGACGCGCGCCTCGACGAGGTCGACGCCGCGTTGCACGATCTCGAACTGCGCCAGATGCAGATTGCAGTCGAACATCCAGCGATAGGTCGCATCCAGAATGCTGCCCGCCGGGACCTTGCGGCCGTCGCGGTTGACGAAGGCGTCGTTGAGCCGGCCGTCGATGCTGGCGATCTGCGACCAGTTGATATCAGACGGCGCAGGGTTGGCCGGCTGGGTGATGTAGTCGCCCTGCACGTAGCGGATGAACGGCATCGCCTCGTTGAGCAAATTGGTGATCACGGCGATGCCGGACTGGCCGGCAGCCTGCGGCGCCATCGTGACGGGGTCGAGCACGTCGAGATGCACGGTGTCCTCGCAGACGTGATACTGGCCGTCGGGCATCTCGAGCGCGATCCGCGTCGCCTCCTCGGAGGAATATTCGTCGAGCACGGGCACGCCGAGCTGGCGCGACCATTCCGCGCGCGCAGTGCGCGAGGAATATTCCGAATGCGTCACCGCGAGATTGAGCGAGGAACGGAACTCGTCGACATGCGGCATCAGCGCGTCGAGGCTCGACGGATAGAGCGAGAGGATCTTCGGCCCGAGATAGCGCAGATGCTGGGCGACGCGCGCCGGCGGGATCAGGTTCGAGATGAAGGCGGTCGGATAGTCGCCGCCGATCGAATCGAACCACCACGGCACGGTGTAGACATGGGCGAGCAGATCCTCGGCGCGGTAATTGCCGCCGCTCTGCATCGCGAACTGGCGGACGCCCTGGATGGTGTCGGTGATCACCGCGTCATAGTCGACACGGATCAGCAGGGTCTGGCCGGACGAGCCCGATGAGCGCGTCGGAAACAGATTCTCCGGCTTGTACTTCTTGTTGACGCACTGCTCCGGGAAGGCCGCGACCAGCTCGGGCTTGGTGATAACAGGGATCTTCTGGATGTCGTCATAGTCGCGCAGATGCTCCGGCTTGAAGCCGGCTGCATCATACTTGGCGCGGTAGACCGGAATGTCGCGGTAGGCGAGCTCGACCAGCTCCTTGATGCGGGCGAACTGCCGCGCGCGGATTTCGGACACCGGCAGATAGGGATGCCGCATGCATTCGCCGAGATAGTTCGCGGTGGCCGCGACCAGCTCGGGTGCTGCCTCGTTGGAGGGCTGAAAATCCGGGCGGGTGTGCTCGGTCTCCCAGAACTGGCGCTGCGGCGCGCCGGCCGCATCGGCGGGAACGAGGGACGCGGCGGCTTGATCATGCTCCGGCACCAGAGCAAGGCCGTCATCGGAAACACTGATCGCAAGGGAGGACGTCATTTTCAGCTCCATGATTGACGGGAAGACCGCCCGTTCATGGCGCTATCAATGGCTCGTGGCGCGCATGGCCGCCGTGACGCGCGTCACACGCGGTCGCCCCCCGCGCGCAGGCCGAGACGTAGGGCGGGTTAGCGAAGCGTAACCCGCCGCAACTCTATGCGATGGAGCAGTGGCGGGTTACGGCTTCGCCTAACCCGCCCTACAGACCCGATTGCTTCAGTCGTCTACTTGCCCCACGTCGCCTTCCTGACTCGCCCCTTGCCGCCGCATTTCTTGCAGGGCTCGGGATAAATCTTCCGTCCCGGCTCGCCCGGCTGCTTCACCTCTGGAAAGCCGGTCCCGTTGCACGCGTCACACTTTTCTTCATCGGAAACAAGGTGCTTCACCATCCACCGCCTTGGACTGAAAAATCCGGAAGCCCGCGGGCGCGGACTTCTGCCACCCGTTGGTTACGAACGGCGGCGGGTTATGGTTTCAGGCGCATGGCTGCTCTGCGCAGCAACGCAATTGAGAGATCGGGGGAACGACAACGGCACGATCGCCGTTGTCAGCTTCCACTTGACGCGACCTCACTTCGCCTTGAGCACCTTCTCCTGGCTATCGAGTGCGGTTGCCATCAGCTTCGGCAACTGCGCGGCATAGACCTCGATGAAGGTGGCATCGCCACAGGCCTCCGGATCGCGCGCGGCCTGCTCGGCGACGCGCGCGGCCTTGGCCTCGCATTTCGCGAACACGTGCCAGAACCAATCCGGGCTCTTGCCGAGCGCCGGCTTGTGCTTCTTGATGACGGCGGCGCCGACTGCGCTCATCGCGTTGACGACGCCGGCGCCCAGCGTGCTGATGGCCCGCGCGTTCAGGATATCCTCGCGCGATTGCGCGGTGGCGTTGCTCGCGGTCGTTCGTGCCTTGGCCGGCATGCTCAAGCTCCTTGTCGATCCCTGGTCGGTCCTGTGCGACGGGCAAAGCATCGGCCGGGGAAGTTGAGGAAGGCTCAAGGGGCATGGTTGAAAACCGCTATGGATTTCATTCCGGTTTTAGGCGCTTCCGAGCGATCGGCCTGGAGGCATTTCTGAGTTCCCGTTAGGCGCGCGATCCGTCAGGAGCCGTTACCTTTCGCGCCATGGCGGCGGATCAGCTGGCCGGCGACGTCGAACCGAAGCGTGCTCTGGTCTCAGCCCCTGTCCTTCATCCGACTGCGATGCGCGGCCTGCTTGGCGCGATTGCCGCAGACGGCCATGCTGCACCAGCGGCGCGCACGCGCCCGCGTGTGATCGGCAAACATCAGCGTGCAGGCCGGGCCCTCGCACGCCTTGATGTCGGAAAAGCTTTCCTCGCAGACGACCTTGGCCATCGCCTCGCCGATCGGCAGCAACAATGACTCAGCCGAGCGCCAGCGTCGCGTCTTCTCCAGCGCGAAACCGTCATGGCCGGACTCGCCATCCTCTTGGCGATGCGCCACGATCCTGCTGAAGGCAGCGTCGGTTTCGAGCAGCCGGTTCAGCGGCTCCAATTCCCTGAGCGCCCGCGGCGTCAGCGGCCGGCCCATATGCCTGCGGACGAAGCCGCGGAACCATTCGCGCAGATCGCGCGCCTGACCGGCGACGCTGTCGAGTTCGCCCGGCGCCGCGCGCGTCTTCAGCTCGTCGAGCACATCTGACGGCACAAGCTTCGCCTGTGCGAGCCAGCGCAACAGGCCGCCCCCATCGGCGATCCAGTCGACCGGCGTATCGACCGGGGTCGCGATCGAATTGATGAAATCGAGACCCAAGCTATCGGCGATGAACATCGCGGGCGGGTGGGATTGCACGGTGACGTCCTCCAGCCGGCTTCTTCGAATAACCTGCTTAAAGCCTATTGACAAGTTACGAATGTCGGATCATAAGCGCAGTAACCTGTCAAATGCTATTTTAGAGGTTACAGGCAAATCTGCCTGATGCCAGGGAGCTCAAGATGTCGAACAAGGATGTCAGCGTGGTGCTTGCCCATGGTGCATGGGCCGACGGGTCGAGCTGGGCGCGGGTGATCACGGCGCTCGACGCCGAAGGCATCACCGCAGTCGCGGCACCGCTGCCGCTGACGTCCCTCGCCGACGATGTCGCCGCATTGAACCGCACGCTTGACCGCGTCGAGGGACCGGTCGTGCTGGCAGGCCATGCCTATGCCGGTGCTGTGATCGCCGAGACCCGCTCGCCGCGCGTCAAGGCGCTGGTCTATGTCGCGGCGCTGGCGCCGGACGAGGGCGAGACGGTGGCCGAAATGTTCTATCGCGCACCGCCGCATCCGTTCGCGCCCAAGCTCGCACCTGACGCGAACGGCCTGATCTGGCTGCCCGAGCCCGCCTTCGCATCGGCCTTCGCGCAAGGCGCGCGCGCCGAGGACCTCGCGGTGCTCGCCGCCGTGCAGCGGCCGATCTCGCCAGCCTGCATCACCGTGCCGGTCGGCCGCCCGCTCTGGAAGGATGTCCCGAGCTGGTTCCTAGTCGCCGAGGAGGATCGGATGATCGCGCCCGAGACTCAGCGCAGCATGGCGGCGCGGATGAAGGCTGCCGTGCGTTCACATGCCGTCGACCACACGCCGATTGTGACGGCGCCAACGCTCGTCGCCGACATCATCCGGGAAGCGATCGGGCGCTTGTCCGGCAGACCTAGTCCTGACTTCCCAAACCTCACCACACCATCACGACCACAGGAGTGACGGATGTCTCAGGTCAAATACCGCACGGCCGATGTCGACGGCTTCAAGGTGTTCTATCGCGAGGCCGGTTCGCCCGGCGCGCCAAAACTGCTGCTGCTGCACGGCTTCCCGAGCGCGGGACATATGTTCCGCGATCTGATCCCGCTGCTCGCGGACAAGTTCCACATCGTGGCGCCCGACCTGCCTGGCTTCGGCCAGTCCGACATGCCGCCGCGCGAGACGTTCAGCTACACCTTCGACAATATCGCCGGCGTGATCGACCGCTTCACCGATGTGATCGGCTTCGACCGCTACGCGGTCTATGTGTTCGACTACGGTGCGCCGACCGGCTTCCGTCTGGCGGTGAAACATCCGGAACGGATCACCGCGATCATCTCGCAGAACGGCAACGCCTATGAGGAAGGCCTCAGCGACGGCTGGTCTCCGATCAAGGCCTATTGGCAGGATCCCTCGCCGGCGAACCGCGACGCGCTGCGCGCGCTGCTGACGCCGGACACCACGCGCTGGCAGTACACACACGGCACGTCGGATCCGCAAGCCGTGTCGCCGGACGGCCAGAACCTCGACAATTACTACATGGCCCGGCCCGGCGCCCATGACGCGCAGCTCGACCTGTTCGACGACTACAAGAGCAACGTCGCGCTCTACCCGGCCTTCCAGAACTACTTCCGCACCCATCAGCCGCCGTTCCTTGCGGTGTGGGGCAAGAACGATCCGTTCTTCCTGCCGCCGGGCGCCGAAGCATTCAAGCGCGACAATCCGAAGGCAGTGGTCAAATTCCTCGACACCGGCCATTTCGCGCTGGAAACCCATGCCGCCGAGATCGCGCAAAGCATCCGCGAGTTCCTGAGCCGCTGACGTCTGCATGATCCTTGCTTGACGCTTGACTGCACGGATTCGGCGCGGAAGCTGGACCCGATCGACATCCAAGTGAGTTCACGCAGATGCCAACCTATTGCTGCACCAGTGCGCAAGGCCGCCTCAGCGCGGAGCAGAAGGGCCGGATCGCGGGCGAGATCACCCGGATCCACGCCGAGATGACGGGCGCGCCGAGCTTTTTCGCGCAGGTGATCTTCAGCGAGGTCACGTCCGACAACTGGTTCATGGGCGGGGTCCCGGTCGCGCATGACCACATCTTCGTCTACGGCCATATCCGTTCCGGCCGCGCCGCCGTCGACAAGACGCGGATAATCCGGATGATGGCGGATGCAGTTGCTGAAGCCGCCAATGTCGACAGCAAGCGCGCGGTCTGGGTCTATCTCAAGGAGTTGCAGCCGCGGCAGATGATCGAGTTCGGCCATGTCCATCCAGTCGTGGTCAACTAATCTTCCGCAGTTCGTCAAACTAGCTCCTCGATCAACGGTGCGTTCGCGTGGCGCGACGCCGTTTCAGGCCTCGAGAGGAGTCCCATGAGAGCATTACCGGCATGGCGATGGGCGCAGTTCTGATTGGACATGCCCTCGCCGCGAACGCAACGGCGGTCGCCGCTGTCGAGCCGGTCTGGAGCACCGAGCGGATCGAACGGTTGCTGGCCGAAGTTCAACATGCCGTCCAGGCGAGATGCGCAGCGGGCCCGAAGCCGGTCACTATTTCGCGACCTTCGCCAACAGTGCCACCGTCATCCACCTCGACTATTCAGCCCTGCAATGCGGCAACCAGCCGAGGCTCTGCACCGCGTCCGGATGTCTTCATCAGACCTTCGCAAAGGTGCACGGCAGATACGTCATGACCCGGTCGCGCTACGAGTGATTGATCAAAGCCCATTGAGTGCCGCAGACTCGACTTGTAGGCTGCCGGCCCTGCGCCGACAGCGCGGGCAGCTTGCATCGCGAAGACCGCGTCCAGGGGGACGAGATGAGATTTCGGATTCTGGCCGGCGTCGCCGTCGCGGTCGCCGCCACATGCTCGGCGATCCCGATCCTGCTCGCGCGCGACGGCGCAGGGCCGCTGTCGCCGGCCGTGCTGGCCGACATCGCCCGCGTGGAAGCGGAGATCGACCGGATCGAAGGCGATACGTTGACTCGTCTGACAGCCGTTCCCGACAATCAGGTGCAGCAGATCGAGCTGCTCGGCAAGTTGCTGCTCTTCGACAAACAGCTGTCGGTGAACCGCAACGAAGCCTGCGCCTTCTGTCACATGCCGGAGGCCGGCTTCACCGGACCGATCTCGGAGATCAACCGGACCACCGGCTCCTATCCCGGCTCGGTCCGCACCCGCTTCAGCGAACGCAAGCCGCAGACCCACACCTACGCGCCGCTGGCGCCGGTCCTGCATTACAACGAAGGCCAGGGCGATCTGGTCGGCGGCAATTTCTGGGACATGCGCGCAACCGGACGGCGCCTCGGCAATCCCGCCGCCGAGCAGGCCGAAGGTCCACCGACCAATCCGGTCGAGATGGGCCTGCCCGACATCGCCTGCGCGGTGTATCGCGCCTCGCAGCGCCCCTATCGCGGCTTGTTCGAGGCCGTTTGGGGCGCACAAGCATTCGCGATCGACTGGCCGGCCGATGTCGAGGCAGTCTGCAACACGCCGGGACCACCATCCGCCGGCGATCCGCTTCCCGTGCATCTCGGCAACGTGGATCGCGGCCGCGCGGCGAGCACCTTCGACCAGATGGCACAATCGATCGCGGGCTACGAGGCTTCGCACGAGGTCACGGCGTTCTCCTCGAAATACGATGCCGCGCAGGCCGGAAAGGCCACCTTCGCGGCGCTGGAGCAGCAGGGATACGAGATCTTCCGCGGCAAGGGCCGCTGCAACGAATGTCATCGCGACGGCGGGCCCGGAGAGGATCCGCTGTTCACCGACTTCACCGCAAGCAATATCGGGACGCCGGCGAACCCGGACCTGCCTTATTATGCGGAGAGCGCGCCGGATGATCGCGGCTATGTCGCGAACAAGGATGGCGCTGCGTTCGTCGATGGCGGAGTTGGCGCCTTCCTGGCGAACGGTCATCCGCTCAGTCAACCCTCCGCAGTCGACGCGCGCTGGAAACCGCTGGCGCCGCAGACCCGCGGCCGATTCCGGGTGCCGACACTGCGTAACGTCGACAACCGGCCGTCGCCCGATTTCGTCAAGGCCTACGGCCATAACGGCTACTTCAAGAGCTTGAAAGAGATCGTCCACTTCTACAACACGCGTGACGTGCTGCCGCGTTGCGCCGTGCACGATGCGCGCGAAGGCACCGGCTGCTGGCCGGCGCCGGAGACCACCGACAACATGAACACCAGCAAGACCGGCCATCTCGGCCTCACCGACCAGGAGGAAGATGCGCTGGTCGCGTTCATGCGAACGCTGACGGACGGCTACACACCGGCGAAGAACTAGCTCGCCTGCCGCTTATGCCCCCGTGACGCGCCAGATCACGTTGCCGACATCGTCGGCCACCAGCAGCGAGCCGTCGGGGCCGAGCGCGACGCCGACCGGGCGGCCGTACGAGACCTTCTCGTCGGGCGCGAGGAAGCCGAACAGGATGTCGCGCGCCGGCCCCGAGGGACGGCCGTTCGTAAACGGCACGAACACCACCTTGTAGCCTGACAGCGTCGAGCGATTCCACGAGCCGTGCTGCCCGATCGCCATGCCATCGGGAAAACCCAGCAGCGTGCCCTGGGGCATCCAGCACAGGCCGAGCGAGGCGGTGTGGCCACCGAGCGCGTAGTCCGGCTGGATCGCCTTGGCGACCATCGCCGGATCCTGCGGCACGCGATCGTCCACCGTCTTGCCCCAGTAGCAATAGGGCCAGCCGTAGAAGCCGCCGTCGCGCACCGAGGTCAGATAGTCCGGCGGCGTCTCGTCGCCGATGCCGTCGCGCTCGTTGACGACGGTCCACAGCACATTGGTGGTCGGCTCCCAGGCGAGCCCGACCGGGTTGCGCAGGCCGCCGGCAAAGATGCGGCTGGTGCCGGCGGCGAGATCGAGCTCATAGATCGCGGCACGGCCTTCCTCGACCCTCATGCCGTTCTCGGCGATGTTGCTGAGCGAGCCGACGCCGGCATAGAGCTTCTTGCCGTCGGCGCTCGGCAGCAGGCTGCGCGTCCAGTGCCCGTCGGGCTTGAAGGTGACGAGCTTGCGTCCCTCCGCCGTGATGCGGTCCGCGCCCGCGGTGTAGGGAAACGCGACCACGCCGTCGGTGTTGCCGACATAGAAGGTGTCGCCGATCAGTGCCATGCCGAACGGCTGGCGCAATCCTTCCATGAAGGCACCGCGGCTTTCGGCGACACCGTCGCCATCGCGGTCGCGCAGCAGCGTGATGCGGTTGGCGCTGACGCCGAGGGCGGCGGCGCGGCGCATCGTCGCCTGCATCGCATAGTGGAAGACGCTGCGCGGCGTGCCAGCGATTTGCGTCGCCTCCGCGATCAGGACATCGCCGTTCGGCAGCACGTTGATCCAGCGCGGATGATCGAGCCCGGCCGCAAAGGCGTTAACCTTGAGCCCTGGCGCCGCGGTCGGAAGCTGGCCCTTGTCCCAGCCCCGTGCGGTCGGCATCTTCAGCGTCGGGATCGCGCCCTGCGACTTCGCCGCCGGGATTTGCGGCGCGCTGCCCCAGGCCGGTGCGGGCTCGGCGCCCTGCATCCGCCGCCACGCCACGGCGCCGGCCCCGATTGCCGCGACGACGCGGGCAAAAACTCCAGACGTGCTCATGAACTTCCCCTGTTGGATTCGCGCCTTGCCCGCCGGCCTCGGGCCGCAGCAGCATTCGCATAATGCCGGCCCTGATGACAGTAGTTATACGATCTTCGCATCCGCCATCGAATCGACGAGACTGGCTGTACGCTCCCTTGTCAGAGCGTTTTCCTCCCTGAGACCTTGCCCGCCCCGGTCGGCGGGCTTCCTTTTCCGCAGCGAGAGGTTCTTTCGATGCACGGCTCGACCGTGGCCGTTATAGCCGGAAAATCATAGCGGGGCAGCGGCGGATGCATTGTACCGGGCAAAGCGACACGCCGGTCTGTCAGCGCGCAAGCCCCCTCACCAAAACCTGATCCGAGGCTCGCGCAACTTCACCTTCGTGCGGTGCATGGCAGATCAGGAACGCCGCTCCATGACGATCGTTGGTCGCGACACCAGCAAGGAGTGTATGCATGCAACGGAAGACCAAGATACTGACCCTGGCCGCGGCGTCGCTGATCGCAACGACAGCAGGTGCGTTCGCGCAAGGCTACTATCCGTATGGGAACCCCGGTGCACGGTACTATGGCGGCCCGCGCTACGGCGCCCAGCCATATGTGATGCAGGATACGGCGGAACCGGGCTGGTATGGCGCGATGAACGGCACCAACCATCCGACGCCGAGCTCGAGCCACGGCGACGTGGGTCCTGAAGGGAACAACAATGGCACGCTGACCGGCGTCTACCGGCAGTGGTAGCCCACGCAAATTTGAAGGCCCGTCGCTCGACTCGAGCGATGGGCCTTTTGCCGTTCCTTACCCACCTCACTCAGCCGCCTGGACTTGCACCTCCGCCCGTGCCTCCAGCGCACGGACCAGCGGAATGACGCGGCCGCCGAAATATTCGACCTCTTCCTGGAAATGCAGGAAGCCGAGCAGCACGAGATCGACGCCAACCTGCTTCAGCGCGACGATGCGCTCGGCGACCTGCTCGGGCGTGCCGATCAGATTAGTCTTGAAGCCGTCATTGTACTGGACGAGGTCCTCGAAGCTCGATTTCGCCCAATTGCCCTGGCCTTCCGGCGAGGCCTTGCCGGCATTCTTCACTTCATGCGCGAAGGCATTGACCGCCTCCGGATCGGCCTTGACGATGATCTCGTCGAGTACGGCGCGCGCCTCGGCCTCGCTGTCGCGCGCGATCGCAAACGCGTTGACGCCGATCTTGACGGAATGATTGTTGGCGCGCGCCTTGGCGCGGATGTCCTCGACCTGCCTCCTGATCTCCTCGACCGAATTGCCGTTGGTGAAGTACCAGTCCGATACCCGCGCGGCCATGTCGCGCGCGGCACGCGAGCTGCCGCCCTGGAAGATCTCGGGCAATGGATGGGCCGGCTTCGGCTTCAGCGTGTAATCCGAGAAGCGGTAGAAGTCGCCGCGGAACGTGAAATTGTCCTGCGTCCAGATCCCGCGCAGCGCGCGGATGAATTCTTCCGAGCGGCGGTAGCGCTCATCGTGGTCGAGCCAGGGCTCGCCGATCGCGGTGAACTCGCTGCGGAACCAGCCGCTGACGATGTTGACGGCGACGCGACCTTCGGTGAACTGGCTGATGGTCGCGATCTGCTTGGCCGCCACCGCCGGATTCCATGGCCCCGGCAGCAGCGCCGCGATCACCTTCAATTTCTTCGTCGCTGCGAGCAGCGCGTGACTGAAGGCCACCGGCTCATGCTGAAACTCGGCGCCATAGCCGGCGGTGAAGCGGATCTGGCTCAGCGCATAGTCGAAGCCGCTGTCCTCCGCGATCTGCGCCAGCCGGCGGTTGTAGTCGATATCCCACCCGGTCCGCTGTTCGATCTTGCTGATGACGAGCCCGCCGGAGACGTTGGGCACCCAATAGGCGAACTTGATCTGCTCATTGCTGGCGGTCATTCGGGTTACCTCACGGAGTTGGCATATGGTGAAAGGGTGGCGCGAGCAACACGATGCATCCAAGCTGCACGGGGTCAGCGAGTTGCAACGCGGCTGGTTGAAGCCGGAGTCAGGCTTGAGTTTTCACAGGATTGGAGCGGTCACAATTCCGCGGTGCGCTGCAGATTCGTCAGCAGCAGACGATGCGACACGGTTCTCTCAGCGTGACGCGGATATTCATTTCATCGAAGAGGCTATTGCAGGTCATCAACATTCCTCTCGCAAGCACTATCGAGACGCCGCCAATAGTCTCAGACAAACCGCGAGGGAGCGAGTCCAGCCCAAACTCTTTTTCATCGAGTCCGGGAAAGCCGCATTCTGTTGTTTGCGAGAAATGCGTCGTTTGTTGCTTTGTGGCGGATTTGGTCCCGCGACGAACGGCGAAACAAGCAGCCGGGAACCGTTAGGCCCCACGCGCGGTCCGCTACGGCAAGGCGGCTCACTTCACGATCGCTCCATAGACGACGTCCAGGGCGTTCTCGCAGCGATGCTTGCGGAGTTCACCGGATGCGCCGTTGCGATCACCACGACGAGGTGATCCTGCGGACCGCGGAAGAACTGCGTGCTGTAGGCGCCGTTCAAGCGCGCCACGGTTAGTCCTTGCGGCCTATCTCGGGTTTGTCGCGCAGAACGGCGTTTAGAAGCGAGCTGTGAACTTCGATCTTTCCGTTGTAGCTGATGAAGCCGAGCTTGCGGAACTTGTTCATGAAGAAGCTAACCCTTGAACGGGTCGCACCGATCATTTCGGCGAGCGTTTCCTGGCTGATTTCGACGTCAATGGGTTGCGCGCTGGTTTCCTTGCCGAAGTTTGCCAGCAGGAGCAGCAGGCGCGCCAGGCGTTTCTCGCTGGAATTGAAAAGTTGGTCGATCAGGTCTTCTTCCATTCGGCTATTGCGCGCGAGCAGATAGGTCATGAACAATTGAGAGAACATCGGCTTGGCTTCGAGCGTTGCAATCATCGCCGTCTTCGATATTCGTGTGATGACGCAGTCCTCCATTGCCGTGGTCGTGGCAATCCGCAATGGATGACCGTTGAGGCAGCCCTCACCGAAGAATTGTCCCGGCTCCAGGATCCCGACCACGGCTTCCTTACCTTGGTCAGAGACGACTGTGAGTTTGACCTTTCCTTCTTGAATGTAGAATACCGCGTCCGCGACATCTCCCTGTGCGAACACGTTCTGGCCTTTTCCAAAGCTAGAAATCGACTTTCCGGCCCCGACCTTGGCCAAGAAGCTTTTGGGATCAAACAAGTCCTTCGAGGGCTTAACCAAAACGGCACTCTCGTTCGCTGGGCGTTAGCATTCTGTCATGCTACCAAGGTTCTGCAGGATGATCATCCACGGAAAGGCGCGCGCGGCCCGAAATTGGCGTCAAAGCGACGCGCCTGACCACCTTTGCAAGAGCCCCCTGCGATTGCGCGAGATGCGGACACGTCGAGAGGTCGCGCGTCTTTGCGCGGATT
Source organism: Bradyrhizobium sp. B124 (assembly GCF_038967635.1). NCBI lineage: Bacteria > Pseudomonadati > Pseudomonadota > Alphaproteobacteria > Hyphomicrobiales > Nitrobacteraceae > Bradyrhizobium > Bradyrhizobium sp. B124. The sequence continues at coordinate 4,696,500 of NZ_CP152413.1, forward strand.
TCACCCTGCGCGGGTTGCCTGATTAGCTGCGGCGCTCCGCGGCCTTGCCGCTGCCGAGCGATTCGGCACAGGCCCTTGCGACTGCCGAGTTCGGCTCAGTGCTTCCCGGCATCGTGGCCCAACCGCCTTTTTCGACAAACCTGCCCTGGTCGAATGAGTAAGTCGCCTTCTTCATTTCGGCCAGGTTCGCCGAGGCATTGGCGGCTTGCTGGAACCTGTCAACGCAGATGGGTGTGAGAGCTGCGACGACGGCCGTCGCAGCACGGTTGCTTGCGAGGGTCTCGGCCGACCCGCCCGTCACCCAGCCACCCCAGCTGAACCCCACGATAGCCAGAGCAATTGCTCCGCCTGCAGCACCCCATAGCGCGGGCCGCATGGCAGCTTTTGTTTCCTTGGAGATTTCCATGATCTTCATCCTGACCTAGAGGTTTAGGACTGTTCGTGGAACTAAGACACGTCGGATGATCGGCGTCTGTACCAAATTGCTCATTCAGGCGCGGGCGGACCCAGATTCCTCTCCCGCGCAGTTTGGCGCGGGCGGTGCCCAAATAGTCGGTTCCGTGTTCCTTTTTGAACAGACAGAGGGAGCCGTCGCCGGTCTATTCGGCACATTGCTCGATAGACTATATTGCCGATCAGCCCGGCCCTCGCGGCCGGGCTTTTCGCTTGAAGCCGTCCTGTCCGATCAAACGGCGGAATGACACCGGCGTCCGGGCAGAGCGAGACAGTCTTCCTGCGGCGTCTGCGGGCGCAGTGGCACCCGGTTCGCGCGAAGAAAACACGTCAGACCAAAAAGCCCGGCACGATGCCACGCCGCGCTGCCCGCGACTGAGCAATATTGCTCACATGACACGAAACATGACGGTCGGCTTCGCCAGGGTCCTTTGCCCCACACGCCCGCTCATCACGCCAATCAAGGCCCCATCGCTTAAGTTCGAGCGATGGGCCTTGATGCCTTGATGAAAGAGGTCTCACACTGCGCTGACGGCTCTCACCTCACCATCGCGCCGTAGACGATGTCCTGCACGTTCTCGCGATAATATTTGCGCAGCTCGCCGGGCGCTGCGGTTCCGACCACCACGACGAGGCGCTCCTTCGGATCGCAGAAGAACTGCGTGCCGTAGGCGCCGTTCCAGGTGAACTCGCCGGGATTGCCCGGCACCGACGACAGCCCCTCGCTGGTCCGCACCGCGACCGCCAGCCCGAAGCCGAAGCCGCCGCGATGCGGCTCGACCGCGGCGACGTTGTTCTTGATCTCGGGCCCGAGATGGTTCGACGTCATGAGGCGCACCGTATTTGGGCTGAGGATGCGCTGGCCGTCGAGCTCGCCGCCATTGAGCAGCATCTGTCCGAAGCGGACATAGTCGCCGACGGTGGCGAACGAGCAGGCGCCGCCGCAATCGAACTTGGTCGGCGCGTCGAGCAGTTTGATGGCTTGCGGCTTGCCGGTGAGCGGGTCGTTGGGGAACGGATGCGCCAGACGCCCGCGCTGGGCGTCGGTCGGGTGGAACGTCGCTTCCTTCATGCCGAGCGGTTTCCAGACATGGGCCGAAAGATAGTCGCCGAGCCGCTGGCCGGAAACCTTCTCGACGACGGCGCCGAGCACGTCGATCGAGAAGCCGTATTCGAACTCGGTGCCGGGCTGATGCACCAGCGGCAGCTTGGTGATGCGGTCGATGAAGGCCGCCGTGTCGCCTTCGACCGCCGGCGCCGTGCCGTCGGGATAGAGCCGCGCCAGCGCGCTCGAGCTGTCGGGCCGGCCGCCATACATCAGGCCCGAGGTGTGGCGATAGAGATCGTGGATGAAGATCGGCCGGGCCTGCGGCTCCATCGTCAGCGAACCGTCGGCCTGCTGCACGCCCACCTTCATGTCGGCAAACCCCGGATAGAACTCGGCGACCTTGGCCTGCAGCGGCAGGCGGCCCTGCTCCATCAGCGTCAGCCCCGCGACCGCCGCCATCGGCTTGGTCATCGACGCCAGCGCGAACACCGCATCGATCGGCATCGGCGTGCCCTTGACCGGGTCGAGCTGGCCGTAGGCCTTGTAGTGCACGAGCCTGCCGTCGCGCGCGATCGCCACCACGGCACCAGGTACGCGCTTGGCCGCGATCTCGCGCGCGAAGAAGTCGTCGAGCCGCGCCAGTCCCTTGTCCGAGAAGCCGACCTGGTGCGCCGCGACTTGCGGGAGCGGCGGCGCGGCATGGGCGATGTTGAAGACAAGATTCGTGGCGGCGGCAGCCGCGGCAATGACGGTTTTTCTCATTGTTTCCTCACCGGGGACCACGGGCGATTGTTATGCAATTCGCTGCCCGCTCCGGCAGGCTTAGATGACGCCGGCTAGCGCGGCAAGGCGCGGCGCCGCGCCCTCACAATCCCAGTTCTCCCGTCGCCGGATAGACTACCGTACCATCGCCTTGCACGACGGCGCCTTCAGTGAGGCGGGCGGGCTCCTGGCGCCCCTCCCCCATGAGGTGGACGACGGTCTCGCCCGACGCAATGAGATAGTCGGCGACGATGCGGCGGTGGCAGCGCCACCACACCGCTTCCGAGCACATGATCGCGCAGCGTTGCCGGTGGCCCTCCTCGCGCAGATGCTGCAGGCTCGCGTGGAACTGCGGCGACAAGGCATAGTCGGCGTAGTTGTGAAAGCTCTCATTGCTCCAGAATCCGTTGACCGCAGGCGGCACGCTTCGCGCCTTGCCGCGCAGCCCACCGAGATCGGCCAGATGCTCATATGAAATACTCGCGGCCGCCAGCGATGCGGGCAGCGTGTCCTTGTTGAACTGCGGATTGGTACGCGACTTCGGCACTGTTCTGATGTCGACGACGCGCTCGATCCTGGCCACGGTGAGAAGGACGACGAAATCCTCGAGACTGCGATTGGAATGGCCGATCGTGAAAAGCGGAAGCGTCACGCCGCGCCCCTATCACGCGTAATGCAGCGCGCTGCCCTTGTGGGCCGCGACGTGATCGGTCTTGTCGCTCTTGATCTCGTATTGCGGATCGGCCTCCGAGGCGCGGTGCGTGTGCCCCTTGTAGTCGAAATCGCTGGTATGAACAGCGATGATGGTGCCCGAGACGCGGCCGGCTTCGGAATTCCATCTGACGTGATCGCCGACCTTGAATCGCTTGGTCATATCGCAATGTCCTTCGGGCGCGGGATTGCTTCTACGATACGGCGCCAAATCCGTCGCCGGAATCAAGATGTCCGCCGCTGCAAACCGGTTGGCCGCCGGGCAAGTTCCTGCCTTGCGTTCTGGATCGTCCGAATGCGCGGCTGGGCTGGTCAGAATTGCTACGAGGGGAATGGTGCCCAGGGACGGAATCATACGCAACCACCGACACGACGAACCGCTGTTTGTCCTGAGCATGGTGGCGTGAGTGCTTGGCATGGTGGCGGAGGTTCGCTACATCGCGAAGCCATCGCGGGAGCCCTGTTTTGCTATTGGCGGGGGAACAACCTATATGGCCTGCCGGAAGCCGCCGCTTGGTCAAACCTCTGGCTTGGTTCAAATCTGGATAGGATTTGAGCCTATCACCTTCAGCTTGTTGGCTGACGAACGACCGCTTTGCCACGCGCGGTCGTCTCCAACCGTCACCGGCGCAACTGGGGCGCAATGCGCTGCCTGCAGATCTGAACGGCCCGATGGAAGCTCGCCGCGAGAATCGACGACGACACTCGGAGCCGACCAGTTTTCGGTTGAGGCGACTTGGCTTCTTCTATCGCATCCACCCTGGGCGACGGGAACCAACCGCTCGGCAAACCTACCTAAGCGAATAGGCACCGGAAAATTTCCTCGCAGGCGCATAGGTTTTCGTATCGACGCCAACTTCCTGAACATCGAATTTGCCATAGCCAACGATGGGATGATGAGGAGCAACGCGTCCTGAGCCGCCAGAGTGCCCGGCGGCGCGAAGATAGTCGCGACAGCCGCAATCGTCCGAACGCCGAGACAAGCCCGTCGGTTTTGTCCCCACGCCTCGCACAGAGGTTCGTTCCCTGGGAGAATTAGACCGAGAAAGTCGGTCAGTGCAGAAACCAGCGCGGCCTTCGTGATCATCGATGCCTCCGTTGCAATGGCACGTCGTCGACATGGCCATTCCAAGCCGCTGGGCTTGGCTGGCGAAGATTGCGATATTGCGCCGAGAGAGATAATATGGATATTTATGGAGTATGACTTCCATTCGATGGAAGAATAGATGGACCGTTTGGAAGCGATGACGATCGTGCTGCGCACGGTCGAAAAGGGAAGTCTTACGGGGGCCGCCAAGGCGCTGAACATGCCGCTGCCGACCCTCAGCCGGAAGGTCAGCGAACTCGAAGCGTATCTCGGCACCAAGCTGCTGCAGCGTTCGACGCGCAAGCTCACCCTGACCGACGCAGGCCAGAACTATGTCGAGGCCGTCAAACGCATCATGGAAGAGATCGAGGAGGTCGAAAGAGCCGCATCCAGCGAGTACACGACCCCGCGCGGCGAGCTTGTGCTGACGGCGCCCCGACTGTTTGGGCAGATGTACATCCTGCCCATCGTCACGGACTTCCTTGCCGCCTACCCGGAGATCAACGTCCGGCTCGTCTTGTCGGACAGAAACCTGCATCTGTTCGACGACCACGTGGACATGGCCGTGCGCCTGGGCGCGTTGCCAGACAGCAGCATGATCGCGACCCGCGTTGGGTCGATGGATACGGTGGTCTGTGCTTCGCCGGACCTGCTGGCGGCGCACGGCACACCGAAACACCCCAAGGATCTTCAGACACTTCCGTGCGTGATTTTCGCCGGTCCCGCCACGACCACGTGGTCCTTCCGGGATCCGGCCTCCAAGCGTCTGTTCGACGTCGACATCGTTCCGCGCCTGTCGGTGACGTCGGCCGAGGCTGCCGTCCAGGCCGCACTCCGGCGCACCGGCCTGACTCGGGTGTACCGCTATCATTGCGCGGAGGCGCTACGCTCGAAGGCGCTCGTTCAGGTCCTGCAAAAGTTCGATGTGGAATCCATCCCCGTCCATCTCGTTCACGCGGCTCGCGGCCTGTTGCCGCTCAAGATGCGCGTCTTCCTGGACTTCGCGGCCAGCCAATTGCGCTCTGCCCTGTCGAACCTGGGGTGAGATCTCGGCGTTTCCACCGGGGCCCGCTTCTGACAATTCCGATAGTCGGCGAGCGGCCCTTAACTTCCATCCCGTGAAAGATACACTCTCGAAATCAACGGATTATTCTTTTCGGCGCAACCGCGCATTTTCTCCTCACCGAGCCACGGTGGCTCGATTGCAAAGGAGAACAATCATGGCTCGCATCGCCATTCCGGCCGTCCAGGACGCCCCGGCCAAGTCCCAGCCGATCCTCGAAAACTACGTTAAAGTTCTCGGTCTGGTGCCGAACTTTTTCGCCCTCATCTCGCAGTCGCCCGATGCCCTGAAGGCGATCGCCGACATGCATGCGACGCTCGGCAAAAGCCTTGGTCACAAGACCCGCGAACGTCTTCACATCATGACCGCCGAAGTCAACGGGTGCAGCTACTGCCTGACGGCCCACACCTACTTGGGCGGCAAGCTGAACGGCCTGACCAAGGAAGACATGGAGCTCAACCGCGAGGGTCATTCCACCGATCCGCAAGCCGACGCGGCGTTGCAGTTCGCCTACAAGGTCGCCAAGTCACGCGGCCATATCGACGACGCCGATTTCGCGGCAGTGCGTGCCGCCGGCTTCACCGATGCGCAGATCATCGACATCGTTGCCGAGACCGCCTTCAGCTTCATCACCAATCTGTTCAACAACACCTTCAAGACCGACTTCGACTCTTCGTTCCCCGAGCTCCACACCAAGAAGGCCGCCTGATCTGCGGATGGACCAACCGGCGGAATCGCGCGCCTAGCTTTACCGCCGTCTCGTTTCTGCGCCACGGGAGTGCGACGACCGCATCGGGGGTCCTCCGTCTGTCGCCCCTCCCGCGAGTGGAAGAAGCGTCGTGAAGTACACGATCGCCGCAAGCTCGCGATCGGACTGATCTCAAACCATCCGCAAAGTCATTCAGCAACAACCTTGGCCGTCGATGAGCACGGCTTTCGAGGAGACATCCCATGACCGTCGTCGTGATCCCCGTCTACAATGAAGTGACGCAGCTTGATTTCACCGCCCCACACCAATTTCTGACGATGATCCCCGACATCACGGTGGTCGTCGCGTCCATCGGCGGAACTCCGGTAACTTCCAGCGGACTCTCCTTCGACAAGCTCGCCGACCTGGAGGCCATCGAACGGTGCGACGTCATCTGCGTTCCGGGCGGCTTGGGCTGCATCGACGCAATGGAAGATTCGCGCTTCCTGAGCGCCGTGCGCCGTTTGGCTGGCACCGCCACCTATCTGACCTCCGTCTGCTCTGGATCTCTGATCCTTGGGGCTGCTGGTCTGCTCAAGGGGCGCCGCGCGGCCTCGCACTGGGCGTGGCTCGATATGCTATCGGCATTCGGCGCCACACCTGAGAAGGCGCGCGTCGTGCGCGATGAGAACATCATCACGGGCGGCGGCGTCACCGCAGGCGCGGACTTCGCCTTGACACTGATCTCCGAGTTGCGCGGCGCGGACGCGGCCCAGTGCGTCCAGCTGGCGTTGGAATATGCCCCGGCCCCTCCTTTCGACGCTGGAAACGCAGATACCGCGCCGACGCACATCCGTTACATGGTGATCGGGCAGTTGGCGGAATTGATGAAAGACACACGCCAGCGCATCGAGTCCGTCGCGAGCCGGACCGGCGAACGGTAGTCGACCCGAATGCCGCCGATCAAATCTGAATCCGGGCGGCCCACGAAGCAAGCGATCGGCGTATTCGCCGGTCGGTTGGCCCCTTGAAGGAGTAGCTCATGCCCCGACTGCGGATATCGACCCGCGACGATGCGCCGCCAGCCAGCAAGCCGATCCTGGACAGCATCTATCGAAAGCTCGGCGTCGTCCCCAATTTCTGCCGTCTGATCGGCAGCAGTCCTGCCGCACTTGGAGCGTTCGCCGCTTTTCAGGAAGGACTATCCGGGACGCTGGATGCGAAGACGCGCGAACGGATCGCCCTAGCGGTAGCCCAGGTGAACGGTTCAGACTACTGCTTATCGGCTCACAGCTATCTCGCAACCAATATCGCGAAATTATCTCCCGACGAGATCGCACTGAATCGGAAGGGCGGCTCGAAGAGCGTCAAAGCGGAAGCCGTAGTGAATTTCGCTGCTAAGGTGGCCGATCAACGCGGCCGGGTCGGCGACGACGACATCGCCGCTGTCAGGCTCGCAGGTTACGACGACGCCCAGATCGTCGAGATCGTCGCGCTGGTCGCAGAAAACATTTTCACCAACTACCTGAACGAAGTTGCCAAGACAGACATTGATTTTCCGGTCGTGCGGTCGCAACCCGGTTGAACGCACGACCGTCAAAGCGTCGCTAGAAGCATGCCGTCATGCCGGAAGTACAAGGCGATCGCCGACCCGAAGAATGCCGTCCGACGCGATCGTGACATAAATCCCGAGATCGCCATGACCAAAGTGTTCGCGCAACTCCAGCGGGACACGGATGTCTCTCTCGGCCGTATCCGGATTGACCTCCGTGGCCGGGCAACGTTTCGTCCGCCGAACGCCTCTGACGGTGACATCGCCGATCCGGAATTCGCGGTCGATCAGATCCATCTCGGACCAGGGATCGATGCCATCCACCAGCAGGTTGCCGCGAAAACGTCTCGGATCAACGGGCCTTTGAAGCCTGTTCTCCAGCTCGCGCACGGTCGAAAGATTGATCAGGGATACGGCTTCCATCAACACCGGAGAATGTACGCTGACGTCGGTGAAGCGATGACCGTTGCCCTTGACCACGCGCGGTCGACCGTTGAGATCGCCACCCATGAATTCGTCGATCGCCTTTTCCACCGTTTCTCGACCGCTTGTCGTCTCGAGACTACCCTCCGCGAGAACAGAACCCGCATGTAGCAACGAGAGGGTCGAAGTCGGAATATCGAACGCGGTTTGCAGTGCGGCCAGTCGAGCGAAGCGGGCCAGGACGGCGAATTTTGTCTTGGGAATGGGACGCGGATTTGCCTCGTCGAAATCGGTATCGGCCAAGGCAAGCGCGAACGTCCGGTCGTGGGAAAGACCACGTCCGCTGGCTACGTCGATTTCGGGCAGATCCTCGGCGAACAACCCTTTTGCAGGAAAACGACTGATACGCTTCAGCATTGGCATCCGTTGTTCTCGTTGTGGCAGGTGAGATGAAGAGCGCGCAGCAACTCGCTCGTTCCCACTTCGACAGGTCAATTCCGAGCATTCCCGAATGCTTGGAATCAAAGGCTAGATTCCGCGTTTCGCAAGGAAAGCACGGATCAGCGTCGCGGCTTCATCCACCGCTTCGTCGAGGGCGAAGTGGCCGCCGTCCAGCATGTGGACTTCCGCATCGGGTACATCACGCTTGTAGGCCTCCGCTCCGGGCAGCGCGAAGGACGGGTCGTACTTGCCCCACAAAACGAGCAACGGCGGATGGTGGCGCTTCAGCCAATCCTGCCACGACGCATAGCTCGCAACGTTGGTCTGGTAGTCGTAGAACAGATCGGACTGGATCTGACGTTGGCCCGGCTGCGCAAGGTGAGCCCCTTCCCACTCCCACGCCTCCGGATCATATCGGTCCGAATGCGGCGTCGAGCCGAGACGCCGGCCCTTCGCGCCTTCCAGCGATGTGAAGCCGGGGATGACCTTGTCTTCGTAGGCCGACCGGTCTTTCCAGAAGGCTTTGCGGATATCCCAAGCCGGTCCCAGTCCCTCATCATGCGCCACCGCGTTCTGGACGATGATCGCCTTCACGCGCTCGGGATGGGCGACGGCCAAGCGCATGCCGATCGGACCGCCATAATCGTTGTTGTACAGCACGTAACTACGCAATCCGAGTTGCTGCGTGAAGCCATCGATGATCTGCGCCAGGTGATCGAAGGTGTAGCGGAACTCAGTCGCGGGCGGCGCATCGCTCTCGCCGAAGCCCGGATAGTCCGGCGCGACGAGATGATAGCGGTCCGCCAAGAGCGGAATCAGCGTCGCGAACATCCGGGACGAGGAAGGATAGCCGTGCAGCAGCAGGATGGTCGGCGCGTCCTTCGGGCCGGCCTCGCGGTAGAAGATCTTCAGCCCGTCGACCGTCACCTTATGGTAGGTCGTCGTCGACGAGATCGACGGCACCGTTTGCGCGCCTGCCATGCCGGCGGATGAGGAAAGCGCAGTGCTCGCCGCTAGAAACGCGGTAGCGAGTATTTTCTTCATGATCGGACTCCTGCAAAGAACACCAAGGCCGGCCGTCTGGTAACGGCGACCGGCCAATGCGAGGACCGCAGTCAGGCGGCGAACACAGCCTTGATCTCGGCCGCCACCTGCGGAGCGTTCTCGTCGAGCACGAAGTGCCCGGCATCGAGCCAGACCAGCTTGGCGTCGGGCAGATCGTTGAGATACGCACGAGCGCCGGGCGGAATGAAGAACGGATCGTGCTTGCCCCAGACGATCAGCGTCTTCGGCTTGTGAGCACGAAAGGCGGCCTGCCACTCGGGATAGAGCGCGATGTTGGTCTTGTAGTTCTCCAGCAGGTCGACCTGGTAGTCCTGCACGCCGGGCCGATCGAGCAGCGCCTGATCGAGCACCCAGTTGTCCGGGTTGATCGCCTCCGGATCCTTGGCGCCAACCAGCCAGTGAAACTTGGTGCCTTCCAGGCTGACGAAGTCGCGTGCCGGCTTCTCGGTTTCCGGCGTGCGCTTCTCCCACAGGGGCAGGAGCACGCCCTTGGGAGCATCGCCGACGCCTTCCATGTAGGCGTTGGCATTCTGGATGATGAAGCCCTTCACCCGATCGGGGCGCTCCGTGAACAGGCGCAAGCCAATCGGGCCGCCGTAGTCCTGCATGTAAAGGATGTACGAATCGAGCTTCAAAACGTCGACCAACCCAGAGACGTGCGCCGCCAAGTTGTCGAAGGTGTAGGTGAATTCCTTGTTCGACGGGGCGTCGGAATGGCCGAAGCCGATGTAATCCGGAGCGACAAGGTGGAAGCGGTCAGCCAGAGCCGGCATCAGTTCCCGGAACATCTGACTGCTGGTCGGCAGACCATGAAGCAGCAAGATGGTCGGTGCCGCAGGATCGCCCGCCTCCCGGTAGAAGATCTTGCGGCCATTGACGGTTGCTGTCCGATGGAAAATTCGGGTGTTCATGGTCGTTCCTCGGCGGTTGGGACATCCTGCGGGCGGCGGCGCCGCCCGTCGTCGTGTCTATGGCCGACCTTTTGAAACCTTCCATGGATGGCCGATAGTCGATATCTTCGGGAGGAGACCTCTCGCTGGATGGAAGCCCTTGGACCGACTTGAAGCCATGACGACCCTGCTGGCAGCCGTGGAGTGCGGCAGCCTTTCCAAAGCCAGCCGGCACCTTCGGCTTCCGCTGGCCACCGTCAGCCGCAAGGTCGCCGAACTGGAAACCCACCTGAACGCGACCCTTCTGATCAGATCGGCCAAGGGCCTGGAAATGACGCCGGCCGGGCGCTCCTACGTCACGGCTGCGAAGTCGATCCTGGAGCAATTGACGGAAGCCGAACGCGCGGCCTCCGGCGAGTACACGGAGCCAAAGGGTGAGCTGGCGGTCACCGCGCCCATCATGTTCGGACGGATGCACATGCTGCCCGCGGTGACGCGTTTCCTCTCCGCGTTTCCCGAAGTCGCGGTAAACTTGGTCCTCACCGACCGGGTCACGCATTTCCTGGATGACCAGGTTGATGTCGCGCTTCGTATCGGTGAGTTGCCGGACAGCAGCTTGATCGCGACGCGCCTGGGTTCGGTCCGGCGGCTGGTATGCGCGGCTCCGGATTACATGGCCGCGAACGGCGTTCCCAAAACGCCCGACGATCTGGCGCGACACAGCGTCATTTCCTTCGACGGCGTCTCCTCGCCGACCACATGGATATTCGAGTCCGAAGGATCCGAAATCACCACGTCTTTCCGCTCGCGCCTGAGCGTGAATACGATCGACGCCGCGATTGAAGCGGGGCTAGGCGGAGCGGGTCTTATCCGCACGAACTCGTATCAGGTCGAGGACTATGTACGGAGCGGCCGGCTGGCGATCGTTCTCGATGCTTTCGAGCCTGCGCCGCGGCCCGTGCATCTCGTCTATGACAAGCAGAACCGCTTGCCGTTGAAACTGCGCGCCTTCGTCGATTTTGTGGTTCCGCGCCTGCGCGAACGGTTGGAGCACGCGGCCTTCTAGCTTGCCCGCTCTCATCACTGCGCGATGGTTTCTGCCAGAGAAGCAACCTCCAATGTCACTATGAAGCCGGCACATTCCTCCTGCGTCATAGGTGTCGGCGCGTCACTTGTGATTGCCGCGTTACCGACCGCATGACTCAAACTTCCGTCGCGCAGAGGAGGGACGTCAATGATGCCAGCAAACACGGCTGAAAGGGCCGCCGCTTTGCGCCAAGCGGTCGTTCCGTCACTGCCCGTTCTAGGAATGGGCCCTCGCCCAGTGACCGGCTCCGCCAATGCAGCGTGCTGCGATCCATCAGTCGTCGAGCGACATTGCGCTCCCAAACCGGAGCTGCATCGTACATTCTCGTAGAATATCGTAGTTTGGTGCCCAGGGGCGGGATCGAACCACCGACACTGCGATTTTCAGTCGCATGCTCTACCAACTGAGCTACCTGGGCAAACCCGCGGGGCCGAAAAGGCCGCAGCGAGCGGGCGGTTTATAGAGAGGTCGGGGCGCTGTGTCCACCCGCCTTCGCGAAACGCTTTGCCGGGCACCGCCCGCCTGGCGTTGTTTCCCCAACTTGTTGGGAAATCTTGGCTATTCGGGGTCCTCCACGTCGTCCTCGCGGCCGGGAACGACGTAGCGGCCGCTGAGCCAGCGGTTGAGGTCGACGTCGCGGCAGCGCGAGGAGCAGAACGGGAGAAAGGCCTGCTGGGCGGGCTTGCCGCAGATCGGGCAGGCGCGCGCGGTGGCCGGGGGTGTTCGGGTTTGGTCGGTCATGGCTGGGCCGGAGCTTACATCATCTGCCGCATGTTCCGCTGCGCTCCATCGCTGCTTGACGAGCCAAGGTGCCGCGTCGAACGCCGGCAGTCGCCGGCTACTGTGCATGGGGTTGTTTTCGATATTTTGGCAGCGCGCCCCTGGGAAGGGCTATCGCATCCGGCTATCGACTGCCGTCGCTACGCGAAACTGGATGCCTCACACCGCGACGGCGTTGAGCCAGCCGTGGCGGATCGGAAAGCCTTCGCCGCTAAGCAGGGTCACGGTCTCGTAGAGCGGCAGGCCGACCACGTTGGTGTAGGAGCCGACCATCTTGACCACGAAGGATCCAGCGATGCCCTGCACGGCGTAGCCGCCGGCTTTGCCGCGCCATTCGCCGGAGCCGATATAGGCCTGGATGTCGTCGTCGCTGAGCCGCTTGAAGCGCACGCGGGTTTCGACCAGGCGCTGGCGGAACGCCTCGCGCGGCGTCACCACGCAGATCGCGGTGTAGACGCGGTGGTTGCGGCCCGACAGCAGGCGCAGGCACTGCGCGGCCTCGTCGACCAGATTGGCCTTCGGCAGGATGCGGCGGCCGACCGCGACCACGGTGTCGGCGGAGATGATGAAGGAGCCGCGCAGATCGTCGTCGAGCTGCACCGACTTCAGCGCCGCGTCCGCTTTCGCACGCGCCAGGCGGTTGGCGCAGGCGCGCGGCAACTCACCCCGCCGCGGGGTCTCGTCGACATCGGCCGGACGCAGCGCGTCGGGCTCGATGCCGGCCTGGTTGAGCAGGGCCAGCCGCCGCGGCGAACCGGAAGCAAGAACGAATTTGGGACGGCCTAGCATGCGGGCTTTTGGGCTGAATCGGGGGGACGGACGCGGGCGGAACCTATCGGATGGGGCATCGATGCACAACCTTGGAACCGGCCGCGAATCGCGCTTCCCCGTGGGCGACAAGGCCCCATAAGCACAGCTGTTTGTCAGTCTGGCGACAAGGGGCCGACCTTGCGAATCGGAACACGCGGGTCCCTGCGCGGAGCCTCACAAGTTTGCCACGCCGGCCTTGGTGAAACGGCGGCGGATGCGCATCAACAGGCCGTCGCAAACCTCGCGATAGGCGGCGAGCTTCTGCTCGCGATTGCCGCTGGTGCCGGTCGGATCAGGGGTCGGCCAGTATTCGACAGCGGCGGCGAGCGTCCGGGTCAGATCCAGCGCCTTGTGGTGTGCCTCGGGCGACAGCGTGATGATGAGGTCGAAGTTCAGCCCCTCCCAGTCCTCGAGCTCCTCGAAGGTCTGCGGCTTGTGGCCGGAAATGTCCTGGCCGAACTCGGCCATCACGGCGACCGCGAACGGATCGAGTTCGCCCTTCTTCACGCCGGCGGAGCGGACATAGACGCCTTGCGGGAACATCTGCTGCAGCAGGCTTTCGGCCATCGGCGAGCGCACGGCGTTGTGGCCGCATGCGAACAGCACGGCCTGCGGGGAGCGCGCGCGCGGCGCTTCCATGCGATCAGGCTTTTTTCGACCGGGGTACGCCCCCGTCGTCTGCCGAGGCGGCGATCATCATCGGGATCATGCGCCTCTTTTCTTGGCGCATGATCTGATCCGAAAACCGGTACCCACTTTGCGCTAACGCGGCCCTCCGGGTCGGGATCATGCGCCTTCACCCTTCCAGTGCAGCACAGTGATCAGCGTGAACAGCCGCCGCGCGGTCTCGAAATCGACGCGCACCTTGCCCTTGAGCCGCTCCTGAAGCGTGCGCGAGCCCTCGTCATGGATGCCGCGGCGGCCCATGTCGATGGCCTCGATCTTGTCCGGTGTCGCGGTACGGATCGCCTGATAGTAGCTGTCGCAGATCATGAAGTAGTCCTTCACGACGCGGCGGAACGGCGTCAGCGACAAGAGATGCGCCACCACGGGCGCGCCGTCCTCTTTCCTGATATCGAACATCAGCCGGTTGCCGGTGATCGCGATATGCAGGGTATAGGGCCCCGGCCCGGCTGCGCCTTCGGGTGCGAACAGGTTTTGCTCGACCAGGTCGTAGATGGCGATCGCCCGCTCATGCTCGATGTCGGGGCCGGAACGGCCGATCGATTCCTCGTCGAGCGTCACCGCGACGATGCGATTGTTGGAATCCTCGTCGTCTGGTGGCTTGTTCATGAGAGGTTGAGGCGCAATCCGACGGAACGTGAATGGGCATCGAGACCCTCGGCCTGGCCGAGCGTCATCGCGGCGGGCCCGAGCGCACGAAGCTGATCCGGCCCGCACCGCAGGATCGAGGTTCGCTTCATGAAGTCAAGCACCCCGAGGCCCGAGGAGAACCGCGCCGAGCGCGCGGTCGGCAGCACATGGTTGGAGCCGCCGACATAGTCGCCGATCGCCTCGGGCGTATGGGGCCCGAGGAAAATCGCCCCGGCGTTGCGGACCTTTTTCGACAGGCCCTCGGCGTCCGCGGTCATGATCTCCAGGTGCTCGGCCGCGATCGCATTGGCGAGTTCGACCGCATCGTCGAGTTTTGCGACCATGATGATCGCGCCAAAGTCGTCCCACGAGGCGCGCGCGATCGCCGCACGCGGCAGCGTCGCAAGCTGCGCCTCGACCGCGCGCTCGACATCGGCCGCGAGCCGTGGGCTGTCGGTGATCAGGATCGACTGCGCGCTGACGTCATGCTCAGCCTGCGCCAGCAGATCGGCCGCGATCCAGTCCGCATTGCCGGTGTCGTCGGCAATGACCAGCACCTCGGAGGGGCCGGCGATCATGTCGATGCCGACCTTGCCGAACACCAGCCGCTTGGCGGCGGCGACATAGGCGTTGCCGGGGCCGACGATCTTGGCGACCGGCGCGATCGTCGCGGTGCCGTAGGCCAGCGCCGCCACCGCCTGGGCGCCGCCGACCCGATAGATTTCCGAGACGCCGCCCAGACCTGCTGCTGCGAGCACCAGCGGGTTGAGCTTGCCGTCCGGCGCTGGCACCACCATCACGACCCGCGGCACGCCGGCGACCCGGGCCGGCACCGCATTCATCAGCACCGAGGACGGATAGGCCGCGGTGCCGCCGGGCACGTAGAGCCCGACCGCATCGACCGCGCTCCAGCGCCAGCCGAGCTCGACCCCGGCGGCATCGGTGAAGCGCTCGTCCTTGGGCAGCTGGCGGCGGTGAAAGGTCTCGATCCGGTCGCGCGCGAATGTCAACGCCTCGACGGTCTTGGCATCGCAGGCCGCAACCGCAGCGTCGATCTCGGCGGCGGTGATGCGCAGGCCGGCGGCGTCGAGTTCGAGCCGGTCGAACTTTTTTGTCGCCTCGAGCAGCGCCGCATCGCCGCGGGCCGCCACGTCGTCGACGATGGCGCGGGTGGCGCGCTCGACGTCGGCCGATACCTCGCGCTTGGCCGCCAGGAACTCGCGGAAGCGTTGCTCGAAATCGGCGCTCTGTCGGTCCAGGCGAACGGGCATGGCGGCTTTCTGAAGAGGAATTCGGGTCCCTGCTCAATGGCGCGGCGGATAATGGCCGTCAACCCTTCAAGGGAGGTTGAAATTGCTGTCGTCCCTGCGAAAGCAGGGACGACCAAGAATCAACCCGGCCCCACCCCGAGATCGTCGGGCCCGAGATCGGTCAATTCGCACTCCAGGCACTCGACATCGAGCCGCAGCGCCGCACCCTGGCCGAACATCAGCAGCGCGCTGCCGCCCGGCGGGTCGGAGGCGTGGAATTCGATCCCGAGCAGTTCCAGGGTGGCCTCCGGGGCCTCCAGGTCGATGTTGCGCGACTTGCATGCCAGCACCCGGTCGAACCTGAGTGCGGCGATCAGCCGGCGCGAAGACGTGACACCGGCCAAGGTCTGCTCCCAGTCCAGCCGGTTCAGGCCGACCACGAGGCGTTTCTCGTCCTGGCGCCAGACGATGTCGGCGGGCTGGACGCGGGCGTCCTGTACATGGGCGGAGATCACCGCGAGGTCATCGGCATCGAGGGCGATCAGTTTCAGCGGTGCGGGTGGGGACATGACGGTGGTTATAACGCCTTCGGCCGCCGGAGATAGCACGTGGCCGAAGGAAATCCGGCTCGAGGGAACCGGCCCTGCCGCCGCCCATCAGAGGCTGTTGATGTCCTCGCTCTCCAGCACTGGCCTCGGGTAGCCGTCGCGGGCCACCTTGAGCATGGCGCGGCCGAGCTGTTCCGATGTGGTCATGTAGCTCGGGGCAACGTGGACCAGGAACGACAGCAGCGGCGAGGTCGCGACATAGATCGCCTGCACCCAGCCGGTCTTCGAGCGGACCCCGTGCAGCGGCTGGATACCGGCGGGCCGGAACATGTAGGCGGCCTTGAACGGCAGCTTGAGCAGGTCGTTCTCGGTCTTGCCCTTCACCCGCGCCCACATCAGCGGGCCTTGTTCGGTGGAATCGGTGCTGCGGCCCGTGACATAGGTGAACACCATGCCGGGATTGAGCCGCGCCAGCGTCGTCGCCGCCGCCAGCGTGATGTCGTAGGTCAGATGCCGGTAGCGCGTCTCGTCCATGCCGATCGAGGAGACGCCGAGGCAGAAGAAGCATGCGTCATGGCCGGTGAGCTGCGGCTCGATCGCGCTGTAGTCGACGAAATCGTCATGGATCAACTCGACGAGCTTTGGATCGCGCTGCCCGGTCGGGCTGCGCCCGACCGCCAGCACGCGTTCGACGCCGGGATCGAGCAGGCACTCGCGCAGCACGCCCTGCCCGACCATGCCGGTCGCGCCGAACAGGATGACTTTCATGCAATGTGCTCCTTTTCGGCGACTGCGATCCAACGGCAAGGACCGTGTCACAGGACGATATATGAGCGCGTGATCTTTCGTGAGGTGAGCACGACGGACAGGCTCCCTCACTTAGGTGTCGGTGAAGCTGCGCGATGTTGAGACGCGCAGCCTACCGCGCAGCCGCCCGTCAGCCCTTGATGAACGCCAGCAGATCCTTGTTGATCGTCTCGGCTTCGGTCGTCGGCATGCCGTGCGGAAAACCCTTGTAGGTCTTCAGCGTGCCGTTCTTCAGGAGCTTGGCCGAGAGCGGGGCGGAATCGGCATAGGGCACGATCTGGTCGTCGTCGCCATGCATCACCAGCACCGGCACATTGATTTTCTTCAGATCCTCGGTGAAGTCGGTCTGCGAGAATGCGACGATGCCGTCGTAATGCGCCTTGGCTCCGCCCATCATGCCCTGCCGCCACCAGTTCTGGATCACGGCTTCCGACGGTTTCGCGCCGGGCCGGTTGTAGCCGTAGAACGGCCCGGCCGGGAGATCGCGGTAGAACTGCGAGCGGTTGGCCGCGAGCTGCGCCTGCAGGCCGTCGAACACCGATTTCGGCAGGCCGCCGGGGTTGGCCGCGGTCTGCACCATCAACGGCGGCACCGCGCTGAGGATCGCGGCCTTTGCCACCCGGCTCTCGCCGTGGCGGGCGATGTAATGCACCACCTCGCCGCCGCCGGTGGAATGGCCGACATGGACGGCGTTCTTCAGGTCGAGATGCGCGGTGACGGTCGCGAGGTCGTCGGCGTAGTGATCCATGTCATGGCCGTCGGCGACCTGGGCGGAGCGGCCGTGGCCGCGGCGGTCATGGGCGATCACGCGAAAGCCGTGACCCACGAAGAACAACATCTGGGCGTCCCAATCGTCCGACGACAGCGGCCAGCCGTGGCTGAACACGATCGGCTGGCCCGAACCCCAATCCTTGTAGAAGATCTCGACGCCGTCTTTGGTGGTGATGGTGGGCATTGATTGCTCCTCCTGTTGCGTTGCGTCGTTCCGGGGCGACGCGCAACGTCGAACCCGGAATCTCGATCGATTGACTCTGGATTCCGGGCTCACGCTAACGCGTGCCCCGGAATGACGTGGCATGAACAGATGTGTCAGATCAGGCGAATGTAACCGGCCTGAACCGGCGCCATGCACCGATGATCACCACGGCGAAGAACACCAGCACGATGCCCTGCACCACCGCAAATACCGGCCCGGACGGCGGGTTCGGCGGCACGGCCGGCGCCAGCGCCTGCAGCGCAGGCACCTTGAGGAAGCTCTGGATGACCAGCACGAAGACGTTGAGATAGAGCGAGACCATCGCGGTCACGATATAGATCGGGCGCCAGGCGCCCTCGAGCTGCATCGCATACAACGCGATGCAGGCGATCGCGAGCAGCACCAGCGAGAGGCCGCCGATGATGTGCGACGGCAGCAGCTTCTCGGTCACCAGAGGCGGAATCACGAAGCCGGTGGCGTTGGTCAGGATGGTGAGGATGAGGAAGATCGCGGTCAGTCCGGGCATCGCGCGCGAACCGAGCAGGCCGAACATCACGATCACACCGGCGACGATTGCAATCAGGCTGATAATGACGTGCACAAGCACTAACGTCGTCATGTGGCGAACTCCCCGTTGAGACCCGCGCGCGAGGTTACGATGCGTGCGGGAAAAATGCTACATGGTTCGATGGCAGGACGGCCGACATCTCATGAAAAATTTGCCGGCGCCGGCACTTGCCGAAAAATTTCGCACCGATGCCACATGCCGCGACACGTGCGCCTCGTGAGACATTGAATCAATAATAGCGAGGGATCGGTCCGTTATGCAGGGTCTTGTGCTTCGACAGGTCGAACAGCACCTCGTCGACATAGCACCAACCCCAGCCTTCCGGCGGATCGTAACCCTCGATCACGGGATGGCCGGTGGCGTGGAAATGCGCCGTCGCGTGCCGGTTCGGCGAGTCGTCGCAGCAGCCGACATGGCCGCAAGTCCGGCAGATCCGCAAATGCAGCCAGCGGCTGCCGCTCTTCAGGCATTCCTCGCAGCCGAGCGCGCTCGGCGTGACATCCTGGATGCCGGCGATATGGGTGCAGCCTTTTGTCATTTTCTGTCCTTTTACCTGCCGCGCCTATCTGATCCGTCATCCTGAGGCGCGAGCCCTTGCGAGCCTCGAAGGATGAACGGCCCAGCTGGTGGCCGATTCATCCTTCGAGGGCCGCTGAAGAAGCGGCCACCTCAGGATGACGGGGATAGTGTCGTATCGATCATCCCTACAGCGACGGGCTGCCATCATCGGCGAGATACCCGTGCAGGGCCGCGACGACCTGCGCGCCTTCGCCGATCGCGCCGCCGACGCGCTTGACCGATCCGGAGCGGACGTCGCCGACCGCGAACACGCCGGGCACCGTGGTCTCGAGCAGCGGCACCGCCGGCGCGCCGTCGCCGTTCTGCACGCCGGTCATCACGAAGCCGCCGCGATCGACCTGCACCCCGCAGCCCTCGAGCCAGCCGGTCGCCGGATCGGCGCCGACGAACAGGAAGAGATTGCGGATGTCCATGGTGAACTCGTCGGGCGCGAGCCGGCTGCGCCAGCGCACGCGCTCCAGCGTCTCCGCGCCTTCGAGCCCGGTCACCTCGGTGTTGAACATCAACTCGATGTTCGGCGTCGCCTCGATGCGCTCGATCAAATAGCGCGACATGCTGGCCCCGAGCCCGCCGCCGCGGATCATCATGTTGACCCTGCGCGCATGCGCCGACAGGAACACCGCCGCCTGGCCTGCGGAGTTGCCGCCGCCGACCAGCACGACGTCCTGCTGGGCGCACAGCCGCGCCTCGATCGGCGAGGCCCAGTACCAGACGCCGCGGCCCTCATAATTCTCGAGATTGTCGATCGCCGGCCGGCGATAGCGCGCGCCGCTCGCGACCACCACCGACTTGGCGCGCAGCGTGTGCCCGCAGCCGGTGGCGAGCGTGAACGCGCCCGACGCCTTCGAGCAGTCGAGCGATTTGATCGAGACCGGGATCAGCATCTCGGCGCCGAATTTCTGCGCCTGGTTGAAGGCGCGCCCGGCCAGCGCCTGGCCCGAGATCCCGGTCGGGAAGCCCAGATAGTTTTCGATCCGCGCGCTGGCGCCGGCCTGGCCGCCGAAAGCACGGGAATCGAACACCGCGACCGACAGCCCCTCGGAGGCCGCATAGACCGCGGTGGCGAGCCCGGCCGGGCCGCTGCCGACCACGGCGACGTCGTAGAGCTTCTCATGTGCGCTGTTGCCGATCATGCCGAGCGCCATCGCAAGCGCGGTCTCGGACGGATTGCGCAGCACCGTGCCGTTCGGACAGACCACCAGCGGCAGCTCGGCGCGCGTCGGCGAATAGCGCGCGACGAGGTCGGCCGCATCCTTGTCGGTCTCGGGATCGAGGACGTGATGCGGCTGGCCGTTGCGCGCCAGGAAATTCTGCAGCGGTGCCATGTTGCCGACCGACGCGGAGCCGATCAGCACCGGCCCGCCGGCGCCGCCCTGGATCAGGCTGACGCGGCGCAGGATCAGCGCGCGCATGATGCGCTCGCCGAGGTCGGCCTCGGCAACCAGCAGCGCGCGCAGCCGCTCGGGCGGCAGCAACAGCGTCTCGACGGGGCCCTCGGCATGGCCGTCGACCAGCGCGGCGCGGCCTGAGAGCTGGCCGATCTCGGCAAGGAATTGCCCCGGCCCCTGGTCGATGATCGGCGTGACACGGCCGAGGCCATCGCGCTGGGAGATCGACACGCTGCCCGACAGCACCACGAACATGCCGGGCCCCGGCTTGCCGGTCTCGAACAGCGCCTCGCCGTCCTTGTACGACCGCGGCTCGCCGAAGCGGCGCATCCGCTCGATCTCGTGCGCCGTCAGGGTCGGAAAGGTCTGCTCATGGCGCGGAAAGGCGGTGGCGGTGGCGTTCAGCCGATCGATCGTCGTCTCATCCATGGCCATCTCGGCGACTCGCTTCTTGTTGCAACAAATGCCAACCGGCCGGAGTTTCGATTCTCACTAGAACCAGAACCCAGGCCCCGGCTTGTCGTTTTGCCGGATTTTCTGCACGAACTGATGTCCATCTCGCCCGAAATCGCTCTAGCGGCCCGGCTCGCTTCCGCCGCCGCCGTCTCGTGAGCCGTCTTCTGGCGAGGCGTCTTCTAGTGAGGCGTCATCTAACGAGGCTTGGGCTGGTTCGGAAGCCACATCCTCGCGACCGCGCGCCTGCGATTTTCGCCGCTTCAGATTTTCGCGCAGAGCCAGCTTGAGACGATCCTGTCGTGAATCCTTCACGCGGGCTCCGGCCTGCCCGCCGCCTCTGTCGTGCTCACCCGTCATTGCAAAACTCTCGAACCGCCGTCGCGCCTTCCGCGAAGCCGAATATAGCCAATGGCCGCCGCCCGCGCACCCTGCCCGGTCGGCCAGTTGCGCCAGGCGGCATGATTCGGCGGTTGGGCGAAATCCGGCTTCTCGGCACGATCGGAACCCAATCGGGCCGGAATCGGCCGAATTGGGCAGAATCACCGGCAAAGAATGTCAGTTTCTTCCGATTTCATCGGCAACCGGCGCGCTGTTTCGCTTGCGCCAACGGGAGGCCTGTGGCAAGAACCGCCCGCTTGGACGGGCCCGTGGGGCCGATTCAATTTTTCCCGGGCATGCTGCCGTAGCTCAGTGGTAGAGCACTCCATTGGTAATGGAGAGGTCGACAGTTCAATCCTGTCTGGCAGCACCATTCTCCCAGCGATCGCTGCCGTCATTGCGGGCACCGCCGCGTTCACCGCATCAATGCGCGAGCAGCAGACCCGCCCCGCCGATCATCAGCGCGATGTAGAACGCGAACACACTGCCGACCCATTTCCAATCGATCTGTCCGTGTTCGGGGCTCAGGCTTTCGATGATGCCGTGCATGATGTTTTCCTCCAGAAGCGTTTTCGAGCGAAGTGGGTACCGGTTCGCGTGAAGAAAGCGCGTCAAAACAAAAATCTGGAGCCCCGTTCCGATTCAATCGGAACGGAAAAGGCTCTAGAAGTCGCATGGGCGGCGTATAGCCTGCACCTCGATCACGTCATGTGACTCACTTCACACTTCAAAGTCGCGGAACGGACCCAAGAGTGACTGGCCCAGAACTGAAGAAACTGCGCGAACATCTCGGCGAGGCACTCGGCCGGAAGCTGACGGCGGCGGATATGGCGAAGCTGTGCGGGTTACCGGCGGCCGGCGGCGCCGAAAAACTCCGCAAGTGGGAGGTCACCGGCCCGACCCCGAAGGTCGCCGCCCTGCTGCGCGTGCTGGCGATGGCGAGCGAGCACTATCCGATCCTGGAGAAGTTCGACGTGTTCGATCGCCACGACGTTCCGGTTGGGGATCGCGCCGCGCGCCGCCAGGCGTTCCGCGAGCAGATGCGCGACGACGTGCGCAAGCGATTGGACTAGCAGACGGCTTGGTTAACGGAAGCGGCACATCGCGCGCGGCCTGTTAAGCCTTCCGTCATTCCCGCTTAAGCGTTCGTTAGGCACAACAAAACGTTTCACCGCAAGGCCTGCGACTTAACGCTCCAAGTCGTCTTCCGGTGACAGCATTTTATTCAAATGCGGTCTAACGCATCGCCATGGATGGCGCCATTCACGCTGCGCCTCATGACTTGTCCGGAGACTGCCCCATGAAGAAGTTCCTGCTCGCAACCGCAGCCGCAGCTGTTGCCGTCGCTGCCTTTGGCGCGACCGCCCAGGCCGCCGACCTCGGCTCCCGTGGCTATTACCAGAAGGCGCCGGCGCCTGTTTACGCCGCGCCGCTCTACAACTGGACCGGCTTCTATCTCGGCGGCCATCTCGGCGGCGTGTTCTCGCAGAACAACACGTTCAACGGCCTCGCGCTGTCGGATTCCAGCGCCCGCTTCATGGGCGGCGTCCAGGGCGGCTACGACTGGCAGCTGTCGCCGATGTGGGTGATCGGCCTCGAAGGCCAGTATTCCTGGGTCGGCGGCCATCAGCTCAACGCGATCTTCCCGGGCGGCTACGTCTACAACAACAACCAGCGCGGCATCGCGTCGATCACCGGCCGGGTCGGCTACACCTGGGGCCCGGGCCTGATCTATGTGAAGGGCGGCTATGCCTATTCCGACAACAACGAAACGGTGACGCTGGGCGGCGCGCAGGTACCCTTCGCGCTCACCGACAACCACAGCAACGGCTGGACCATCGGCGGCGGCGCCGAATACATGTTCGCGCCGAACTGGTCGGCCAAGGTCGAGTACCAGTACTACGACTTCGGTGACAGCCGCTTCACCGCACCGGGCGCGCTGGTGCCGGTCGGCAGCTTCCACAATGACGAGCACACGGTGAAGGCGGGCCTCAACTACCGCTTCAACGTCGGCAACCTCGGCGGCCCCGCTTACGGCCGCTACTGAGCTTACGCACTACAACCAAGAGTGGAAAGGCCGGCTCGCGCCGGCCTTTTTGCGTCCGATCGCGCGCATCGATTCCGCACAGCGAACCAACGCGGCGCCGATGCGCGGCCCTGAAAAATCCCGCAGATCGTCGCAATTTTCCCGATTTTGTTAACCCGCCGCATTGATACTCCCGCGCCGGGGAAACATCCAAGAGTAGTGGCCAAGGGTAAGGCCAGGGGGTACGGGGCAATGGCGTTTCGGTTCAAGCTCGGCAAACCAAATCTCAAGCGTATCCATCTGCCGCAGATGGGTGTCAGAGGCAGCCTGTTCGCGGCATTCGCCGTGATCGCAGGCATGGCGCTCGTGATCAGCGCAGGCGCCGGCATCGTGCTGCATCAGCTCGGCGGCACCATGAGCAATCTCTCTGGCCACGACATTCCGCGGCTCGCCGCGAGCCTGCAGCTTTCCGCGCAGAGCGCCTCGCTCGCAGCCCAGGGGCCCGGCCTGCTCGCCGTGCAGAGCGAGGATGCGCTGAACGATCGCACCAAGAAGGTGCAGGAGGTCGCGCAGCAAACCAACGCCAAGCTTGGCGAGATCATCGAACTCGGCGCCGACAAATCCGTCGTCAGCGCGCTGCAGGAGAACGTCAAAAACACCGACGAGGCGACCAAGAGCCTGATCTCGGCGGCGCATGAGCGGCTCGACGTCGGTGCGCTGCGCGACAAGCAGTACAACGCGCTGCGCAAGGCGCAGGGCGCCTTCGTTTCCGCTGCCGGTCCCGCGATGCTCGACGCGCAGACCCGGCTCAACGCCATTCTCGCCGCGGCCGACGTCTCCGCTGACGCTGCCACCGAGGCCGCGCGCACCGTCGGCCAGATCAGCAACGTGCTCGCCGCCGGCAATCTGATGGCTGCCGACATGACCGCGGCGCTGTCGGCCAATTCCAGCGAGACGCTCGATGCGATCGAGGCGGAGTTCAAGAAGGGCCGCGAGCGCGTCAAGTCCAACCTCGAGGACCTGCCGAACAATCCGGCGATCGTTGCGGTGCGCGACACCGCGGAGAAGCTGCTCGTGCTCGGCGAAGGCAAGACCGGCGTGTTCAAGATCCGCCAGAAGGAGCTCGATTCGATCGATTACGGCCAGACCATCCTGGAAGAGACCCGCAAGCTCAATGTCGGGCTCGGCATCAGCGTTCAGCAGCTGGTCGAGGCCGTGCAGAAGGATACCGACTCCGCGACTTTCCAGGCGCGGCAGCAGATCTCGCTCGCGACCACGGTGATGATCGGGCTCGGCGCGCTGACGCTGGTGGGCTCGTTCCTGTTCGTCTGGCTCTATGTCGGGCGCAACATCCTGCGCCGCATCCGTGGCCTGCAGCGCTCGATGCGGCTGTTGTCCGACGGCGACCTCGACACCGAGATCCCGCAGAGCCGCCAGCGCGACGAGATCGCCGTCATGGCCGACTCGTTGCAGGTATTCCGCGAGAGCATGATCGAGAGCCGCGAGCTCACCGAGAACCAGAACAAGGACCGCTCCGCCAAGGCCGAGCGCGCCTCGCGCATGGAGAAGCAGATCGCGACGTTCGAATCGACGGTCCGCACCGCGCTCGGCAGCCTGCAGGGCGCGGCGAACTCGATGCAGTCGACCGCGCAGAGCATGTCGGCGACCGCCGACCAGTCGAGCGCATTGGTCAACGCGGTCGCCTCGGCTGCCGAGGAGACCTCGGTCAACGTGCAGACGGTGTCGGCCGGCACCGAGGAACTGTCGTCGTCGATCTCCGAGATCGGCCGCCAGGTCGTCACCTCGGCGGAGATCGCCCGCAAGGCGGTCGAGGAAGCCAGCGCCACCGACACCACCATGCAGGGGCTTGCCGACAATGCCGCGCGGATCAGCGTCGTGGTCGACCTGATCCAGACCATCGCCTCGCAGACCAATCTCTTGGCGCTCAACGCCACCATCGAGGCGGCGCGCGCCGGCGAGGCCGGCCGCGGCTTTGCCGTCGTCGCTTCCGAGGTGAAGAACCTGGCGAGCCAGACCGCCAAGGCGACCGAGGAAATCCGCCAGCAGATCGTCAGCATGCAGGAGGTGACGACGACGGCGGTCACCGCGATCCGCAACATCTCGAGCACGATCGGCGAGATCAACGACGTCACCACCGCGATCGCCGCTGCTGTCGAGGAGCAGGGCGCGGCGACCCGCGAGATCGCCCGCAACATCCAGCATGCGGCGGGCGGCACCAGCGAGGTGTCGAGCAACATCGTCGGCGTCTCGACCGCCTCGGCAGAGGCCGGCGCCGCGGCCGGCGAGGTGCTCAGCGCCTCCGACGCGCTGCGCCGCGAGGCCGACGTGCTGCGCTCGGAGATCGACGGCTTCCTGTCGAACATAAGGGCGGCGTAAGCCATTGCCGTCATTCCGGGGCGATGCGACAGCATCGAACCCGGAATCTCGAGATTCCGGGTTCGCCTCTTCGAGGCGCCCCGGAATGACGGCGCGAACCAGCGCGCCGGTTGGTTTGATCCGGATTACGGAAATTCCCCGATTTCCCCCCCCATTCTCCGGACGACTATCTGATTTTTCGGCTGGCGCGGCGGCCCGGGTCCCGCTAAGTCCGTAGCATGCATACGAAGACCGACAGCCTTCCCTCCTCGGCGGAGGCATTGCGATACCCCTGGGAGAACCACCCCGGCCACGACCAGGTCGTGGAGGTGGCCCCCGGCGTGCTGTGGGCGCGGCTGAAGCTGCCGTTCCGCCTCAACCATGTGAACATCTATCTGCTCGCCGACGGCGACGGCTGGACCATGGTGGATGCCGGCTTCGGCAATGAGGAATCGATCGCGGCCTGGACCACGCTGTTCGAAGGACCGCTGAAGCACGTCAAGGTCAAGCGGCTGATCGTGACGCATTCGCATCCCGACCATGTCGGTCTCGCCGGCTGGATCACCGAGCGCTTCGACTGCCCGCTGTACATGTCGCAGGTGGAATACCTGCAATCGGTCTATCACCAGAACCGCGGCACCGAGGAACGGCGCAACGCGCAGCGGCTGTTCTTCCGCCGCCACGGCATGGACGAGGACCTGACCGAGAAGCTGCTCGGCCGCGGCCAGGACTACCTGAAGCGGGTGTCGGTGCTGCCGCCGTCCTATCACCGCCTCACCCATGGCGACGAGGTCGTGATCGGCACGCGGCGCTTCAAGGTGATCACCGGCGGCGGGCACGCGCTCGACCAGGTGATGCTGTATTGCGCGGCCGACAAGCTGTTCCTGTCCGCCGACCAGGTGCTGAGCAAGATCTCGCCCAATGTAAGCGTCTGGGCGGTCGAGCCCGAGCAGAATTCGCTCGGCGAATACCTGGCCTCGCTGGCCAGCCTGACCACCACCCTGCCCTATGACGTGATGGTGCTGCCCGGCCATGGCGTGCCGTTCTACGGGCTGAAGACCCGGATCAAGCAGCTCGCCGATCACCATGAGGAGCGCTGCCGGCTGATCGCCGAGGCCTGCCGCGAGGTGCCGCAGACCTCCAAGGAACTGGTCCCGGTGGTGTTCCACAAGCACGTGCTGGACGAGCACCAGATGGGCTTCGCCGCCGGCGAGCTGGTCGCCCATGTCAATTACATGCTGGTCGAGGGCCGTCTGACGGCCGAGATGCACGACGACGGCATGCTGCGCTTCAAGACGACCTGAGACCGACCGGGCCGTAATGCCCCGGGCAATTTGACCGAAATCAAGCCGGATAGACGGCCGCTAGGGCAATTTGCCCAACTGCGACGCATGCCCAAATGTGGGCCAATGCATGGACATTAGAGCTGGAAAAGCTCTAAGAAGAGTCAGGTTTTCCGGTCAGTTTCTGGGTTTGCCGATGAATTACAGCCAATTTTTCCAAACCGCCCTCAACCGCCTGCATGACGAGCGGCGCTACCGGGTGTTCGCCGACCTCGAACGGATCGCGGGACGCTTCCCGCACGCGACCTGGCACTCGCCGAAGGGCAGCCGCAACGTCGTGATCTGGTGCTCCAACGACTATCTCGGCATGGGCCAGCACCCCAAGGTGGTCGGCGCCATGGTCGAGACCGCGACCCGCGTCGGCACCGGCGCCGGCGGCACCCGCAACATCGCGGGCACCCATCATCCGCTGGTGCAGCTCGAGGCCGAGCTCGCCGATCTCCACGGCAAGGAAGCCTCGCTGCTGTTCACCTCGGGCTATGTCTCGAACCAGACCGGCATCTCGACGCTCGCTAAGCTCATTCCGAACTGCCTAATCCTGTCGGATGCGCTGAACCACAATTCGATGATCGAGGGCGTCCGCCAGGCCGGCTGCGACCGCCAGATCTTCCGCCACAACGACGTCGCGCATCTCGAAGAACTGCTGATTGCCGCCGGCCCCGACCGGCCGAAGCTGATCGTCTGCGAGAGCCTCTATTCGATGGACGGCGACGTCGCGCCGCTCGCGAAGATCTGCGATCTCGCCGAGAAATACGGCGCCATGACCTATGTCGACGAGGTGCATGCGGTCGGCATGTACGGCCCGCGCGGCGGCGGCATCGCCGAGCGCGACGGCGTGATGCACCGGATCGACGTGCTCGAGGGCACGCTCGCGAAGGCGTTCGGCTGCCTCGGCGGCTATATCGCGGGGCGCGCCGAGATCATCGACGCGGTGCGCTCCTACGCGCCGGGCTTCATCTTCACCACCGCGCTGCCGCCGGCGATCTGCTCGGCCGCAACCGCTGCGATCCGCCATCTGAAGACCTCGAACTGGGAGCGCGAGCGCCACCAGGACCGTGCCGCCCGCACCAAGGCGATCCTGACCGCCGCCGGCCTGCCTGTCATGTCGAGCGACACCCATATCGTGCCGCTGTTCGTCGGCGACCCCGAGAAGTGCAAGCGCGCCTCCGACCTGCTGCTCGAGGAGCACGGCATCTACATCCAGCCGATCAACTATCCGACGGTCGCCAAGGGCACCGAGCGGCTGCGCATCACGCCCTCGCCCTACCATGACGACGGCCTGATCGACGCGCTGGCCGAGGCCCTGCTCCAGGTCTGGGACCGGCTCGGCCTGACCCTGCACCAGAAGTCGCTGGCCGCCGAGTAACCCTATCCGCGTCCACCCCCGAATTTGGGCCGGCCGTGCATCGCACCGCCGGCCCTTTGCGTTATAATCCTGGCACCCGGCCCTCCCAGCGGCCGGGACAGGAGATGAGCAGCGATGCTGCACGACTGGGGCGTTATCGCCACGGCGTTCGCCTACATCGGATTGTTGTTCTTCATTGCCAGCCGCGGCGACCGCAGGTCGGCGGGTGCGCGCGGCCGTGCCAGCCAGTGGATCTATCCGCTGTCGCTGGCGATCTACTGCACCTCCTGGACCTTCTTCGGCTCGGTCGGCTTCGCCACCCGCACCAGTGTCGACTTCCTGGCGATCTATGTCGGCCCGATCGTGATGATCGGGCTCTGCACCCCGCTGCTGCGCCGCGTCATCGCGCTCGCCAAGTCGCAGAACATCACCTCGATCGCCGACTTCATCGCCGCGCGCTACGGCAAGAGCCAGGCGGTCGCGGCCACCGTGGCGCTGATCGCGATCATCGGCTCGGTGCCCTACATCGCGCTGCAGCTCAAGGCGGTGGCCTCATCGCTGGAAACCATCCTGAGCGAGGATCAGGCGTTCTCGAAAATCCCGATCATCGGCGACATCGCGCTGATGGTGACGCTGGCGATGGCGGTGTTCGCGGTGCTGTTCGGCACCCGCCACACCGACGCGACCGAGCACCAGCACGGGCTGATCCTGGCGATCGCCGCCGAATCCATCGTCAAGCTGGTCGCCTTCATCGCCGCCGGCGCCTTCGTCACCTTCTGGATGTTCTCCCCGGTCGAGCTCTACGAGCGCGCCCTGAAGACCCCGGAGGCGGTACGCGCGATCGAATATGTGCCGTCGATCGGCAACTTCCTGATCATGACGCTGCTGTCGTTCTGCGCGGTCATGCTGCTGCCGCGCCAGTTCCACGTCAGCGTGGTCGAGAATTCGACGCCCGGCGAGGTCACCCGGGCGCGCTGGCTGTTTCCGCTCTACCTCGTCGTCATCAATATCTTCGTGATTCCGATCGCGATCGCGGGCCTCGTCATCTTCCCGTTCGGCGCCGTCGACGCCGACATGTTCGTGCTGGCGCTGCCGATCGAGGGCAATTCGCAACTGCTCAGCCTCGCGGTGTTCGTCGGCGGACTTTCGGCGGCGACCGCAATGGTGATCGTCGAATGCGTCGCGCTGTCGATCATGGTCTCCAACGACATCGTGCTGCCGCTGGTGCTGCCGCGCAGCGACGATGCCCGCGCCGGTCAGAAGGACTTTGGCGACTTCCTGCTGAAGGCGCGCCGCTTCTCGATCTTTGCCATCATGGTGCTGGCGTATTTCTACTATCGCGCGCTCGGCAACACCCAGCTGGTCGCGATCGGCCTATTGTCCTTTGCCGCGATCACCCAGCTCGCGCCGGCATTTTTCGGCGGCCTGTTCTGGCGCCGCGCTACCGCACGCGGCGCCATGGCGGGCATGCTGGTCGGCTTCGCGATGTGGCTCTACACGCTGTTCATCCCGAGCTTCCTGGAAAACTCGACCACCGGCCTGATGCTGCTGCAGCATGGGCCGTTCGGGATCGAGGCGCTGCGGCCGCAGGCGCTGTTCGGCGCCGATTTACCGCCGCTGCTGCACGGCGTGCTGTGGAGCCTTGCGCTCAACATCCTCACTTACGTCGTGTTCTCGCTGGCGCGCGCGCCGTCCGCGATCGAGCTGTTGCAGGCCGACGTGTTCGTGCCCAATGCGCTGGCCCCGATCGCGCCGAGCTTCCGGCGCTGGCGCACCACGGTGACGGTGCAGGACATCGAGAGCACGGTGACGCAATATCTCGGCCCCGACCGCACCCGCGAGGCCTTCGCCTCGTTCGCCGTCGACCGCAACGTCGTGCTGCTGGCCTCGGCACCGGCCGATTTCGAGCTGCTGCAGCATGCCGAGCGCTTGATCGCGTCCTCGATCGGGGCGGCGTCCTCGCGCCTCGTGATGTCGCTGCTGCTGCAGCGGCGGACGGTGTCGGCCAAGGCCGCGCTGAAGCTGCTCGACGACTCGCACGCCGCGCTGCATTTCAACCGCGAGATCCTGCAGACCGCGCTCAATCACGTGCGTCAGGGCATCGCGGTGTTCGACGCCGATCTGCAGCTGATCTGCTCCAATCGCCAGTTCTCCGAATTGCTCGCGCTGCCGCCGCATTTGGTGCAGCTCGGCATACCCCTGCCCGAGATCCTCGAATTCATGGGCGCGATCAGTCCGCCGCCGGCTGGTGACAGTGACAACCTGCTGCAACTGCGGCTGCGCGCCTACACCACCGAGGGCGAGCCCTATCTGGAACGCTTCACCGACCGCCACCTGGTGATCGAGGTGCGCGCCAACCGCATGCCCGGTGGCGGGCTCGTCATCACCTTCTCCGACGTCACGCCGAGCTTCGAGGCCGCGGAGGCGCTGGAGCGCGCCAATGCGACGCTGGAAAAGCGGGTGCGCGACCGCACCGAGGAGCTGACGCGGCTGAACTCGGAGCTCGCGCTCGCCAAGGGCATCGCGGAAGACGCCAACGCCTCCAAGACGCGTTTCCTGGCGGCGGCCAGCCACGACATCCTGCAACCGCTCAATGCGGCGCGCCTCTATGTCACGAGCCTGGTCGAGCGCCAGAACGGCGGCGAGGATTCGCGCCTGGTCGAGAACATCGACGACTCGCTCGAGGCGATCGAGGACATCCTCGGCGCGCTGCTCGATATCTCCAGGCTCGATGCCGGCGCCATGACGCCGGCGATCACGAGCTTCCGGATGGCCGATTTGATGCGCTCGCTGGAGATCGAGTTCATGCCGATCGCGCGCGACAAGGGCCTCGATCTGCGCTTCATCGCCTGCTCGCTGCCGGTCGAATCCGACCGCTCGCTGCTGCGCCGGCTGTTGCAGAACTTCATCTCCAACGCGATCAAATATACCCCGCGCGGCCGCGTGCTGATCGGCTGCCGGCGCCGCGGCAACGCGCTCCAGATCAGCATCTTCGACACTGGCGTCGGCATCCCCGTGCAGAAGCGCGGCGAGATCTTCAAGGAATTCCATCGGCTCGAGCAGGGCGCCCGGATCGCCCGCGGCCTCGGTCTCGGCCTGTCGATCGTCGAGCGGCTGGCGCGCGTGCTCAACCACCGCATCGCGATTTCGGCCAATGTCAGCGGCGGCTCGGCGTTCTCGGTCACCGTGCCGGTCGCCACCGCCGTCAACCATACCGCGGCCGTCACCACCGCCACGCCGCTGTCGAAGACGCCGATGAGCGGCTCCCTGATCGTCTGCATCGAGAACGATCCCGCCATCCTCGACGGCATGAAGACGCTGCTGACGGCGTGGGACGCCGAGGTGATCGCGGTGCTCGATGCCGACGGCGCGATCAGCGCGATCGAGGCCGCCGGCGGCCGCGTCACCGGCGTGCTGGTCGACTATCACCTCGATCGCGGCAACGGCGTCGCTGCGATCCGCGAGATCCGCCGCCGCTTCGGCGACGGCATTCCGGCGATCCTGATCACCGCCGATCGCAGCCCCGCGGTGCGCTTGGCCGCGCGCGAGGAAAACATCGCGGTGCTGAACAAGCCGGTCAAGCCGGCCTCGCTGCGCGCCCTGCTCGGACAATGGCGCACCCAGCAGATGGTGGCGGCGGAGTAGCCTTACGACCGGCCGGCCTGACGCCTGCGCAGCGCCCGCAGGCGAAGTCCGGCCGCAACGGCGAGCATGGCCGGCACCACGAAGCTCGCCGGCACCCAGAAGGCGGCGCGCGCCATCGTCGCGTCGGCAATCGCAGCGGACAGGCCGCTGGCATTCGCGATCAGCCCCGCGATCGCCGCACCGAACGCAAAGCCCATCTGCTGGATGGTCGGGACCGACGAGGCCGCGACCACTTCGTCGCCCGCCTTGGCACTGTCCATGATGCGATGTGCGACGAGCGGCCAGCACTGGCCGATACCGGCTCCCAGCATCGCGATCGCCACGACCAGCAGGATGATCGACGCCGCGCCGTCCGGACCGAGCCACCCGATCGCGGCGAGACTCGCTGCCATGATCGCAGGACCGGTCAGCATCAGGCGGTCCGCGCGGCGGGCCGACACGCCGGCCGTCAGCAGCGAGGCGGCGCTCCAGCCCAGCGAAGCGCAGGCGACGGTGAAGCCGGCCGAGAGCGGATCGAAGCCGTGCAGTTGCTGCAGGAACATCGGCACGTAGATTTGCAACGGGCTGAAAGTGATGCAGAGCAGCAGCGCGAGCCACAGCCCGACGCCGGTGCCGGTGCGCCAGGAGAACGCGTCGCTGGGCAGTAGCCGGGGTGACGCCAGACGATCGAGCCGGAGCATCGCGACGAACGAGACGATCGCCGTGACGATCAGGCCGAGCTTCAGCAAGGACGACCCGGCAGCGGAGGTGGCCGACGTCGCGGCGATGGCAAGGCAGATCAGCGCGACACGGCCCAGCGGCAAGCGCGCCGGCGACGCGCGCTGCGCCGCCGTGACCGGCGGCAGCACGAAGAAGGCAGCGATCGCCAGCACGGCGGCCGTTGCGGCGCTGGCGACAAAGGCGCCGCGCCAGCTCGCGAAATGCGCGAACAACCCGCCGACCAGCGGGCCGATCAGCACCGACATGCTCCAGCTCGTCGACATCAGCGCGATGGTTCGCGACCACATCTGCTCGGGAAACGTGCCGCGCACCAGCACATAGGCGACGGCAGCCTCGAGGCCGCCGCCGAATCCCTGGATCAGCCGGCCGGCCACGATCCAGCCCATCGCGGGAGCGAGCGAACACAGCACGGCGCCGACGCCGAAGATCGCAACGCCCACGCAGTAGACCTGCCGGGCGCCGAGCGCGGTGGAGAGCACGCCGACGCAGCTCGCCGCGACGATCGAGGACGCCAGGTAGGCGGTAGTCGGCCAGCTCAGCATGGCGACGCCGCCGAGTTCGCCGACGATCGACGGCAGCACCGTCGTCAGCATCAGCACATTCATGGATTGCAGCAGCACACCGCCGAGCAGGATGGCCAGTGTCGAGATCCATTCGCGCTTGAGGAGCGATCGCCACCCCTCGCGGACTTCTTGTTGCTCCATGTCGGAGTTTCTCCTTCCGGACTGGCGCCAAGGCAGTTGCACGCGGCGGCGATTTCCGGTTATTTTAGATAGCATCTTGTTTCTAAAATAGGCCAATGAGTCAAGACGACGCGCGCAGCCAGGATCGCATCCTGTTCGAACTGAAGACGCGCGGCCCGCAGACGGCTGCCGGCATCGGCGCGCGCCTCGACATGACGCCTGCCGGTGCGCGCCAGCACCTGCTCAAACTCGAAGCGGTGGGCCTCGTCGAAAGCGGCGATGAACGCGAAGGGCGCGGGCGGCCGCGGAAGTATTGGCGGCTGACGGCGCGCGGCCACGCGCGCTTCCCCGACCGCCATTCCGACCTCACGCTTGATCTGCTGCGGTCGATGCATGAGGTGTTTGGCGAGCGCGGCCTGGAGACGCTGATCGCGCATCGCGAACGCGCCGGCATTGCCGACTACCGAAAGGCGGTCGGAACCGAGGGCTCACTCCGACAGCGGCTCATGGCGCTCGCACGGATCCGGAGCCGGGAAGGCTATATGGCGAGCGTGGTCAAGGACGCCGGCGGCTTCCTGCTGATCGAGAACCACTGCCCGATCTGCGCGGCGGCGGCAGCCTGTCAGGGCCTCTGCCGCTCCGAGCTTGCGGTGTTTCGCGCCGTGCTGGGCAGCGATGTCGTGGTCGAGCGCGTCGATCACATCCTGGCCGGTGCGCGGCGCTGCGCGTACCGGGTGATGCCGGCCGCGTGAGTCAGCTCGACGGCGTGCCCTGGCGCCACTGGCCGCCGGCGATCTTGGCGGCGGCGATCACGGCCTGGGTGCGGCTTTCGACGCCGAGCTTCTGCAGGATGGCCGAGACATGGGCCTTGATGGTCGCTTCCGAGACGCCGAGCTCGTAGGCGATCTGCTTGTTGAGCAGCCCCTCGGACAGCATCATCAGCACCCGCACCTGCTGCGGGGTCAGCGTCACCAGGCGGTCGCGCAGCCGCGTCATGTCGGGATCGCCGGCCGCCGACAGATCGGTGTCCGGCGGAACCCAGACGTCGCCCTCCATCACCTTCATGATGGCGTCACGCAGTGTCTCGACGCCGAAGCGCTTGGGGATGAAACCGGAGGCGCCGAAATCGAGCGAGCGGCGAATGGTTCCGGCATCGTCGCTGGCGGAAACGATGACCACAGGAATCGCCGGATACTGCGCCCGCAGATAGATCAGGCCGGAAAAGCCGCTGATCCCCGGCATGCTCAGGTCGAGCAGGATCAGATCGACCTCGGAGTCCCGCTCCAGCAGCGCGGTCAGGTCCTCGAACGATCCGGCCTCGCTGATCGTGGCCGAACTCACGACGCTGGACACCGCCTGACGCAACGCATCGCGGAACAGCGGATGGTCGTCGGCGATGACAAGATGAGTATTGGCAGCAGCAGTCATCTCAGTCCCACAAGCGGGCTTTGGCAAGCCCGCGCCGTTCGGTTGTCGCCCGCGTGGCAGTATCACGCAAGCCCTTGATAATACCAGATGCCAACGCAGTTAACCCGCCGAGCTTGTGCGCCGCAACAGACGCACGCGGGGACGTTCCATTTCATTCTACCCCTCGAAGATAAGTTCAAGCGTGCAAAAGCCAAAAGTCTTATTGGGACGGGTTTCACTGCGATGTTACCCTCGAATGAAGCCCAGGCTCATTCGAGCCTAGTCAGCCAGGCGGGGCTCGCATGGCAGCAATAATTCGGGGGGAGCAATCCAGATGTCCACAATGACTGCAACTTCGGCGCGGCCCGCCGGCATGACGAAGGATGAGCGTTTCGTCATCCTGGCGTCGTCGCTCGGCACCGTGTTCGAGTGGTACGACTTCTATCTCTACGGTTCACTGGCCGGCATCATCGGTGCGCAGTTCTTCTCCGACTATCCGCCGGCGACACGCGACATCTTCGCGTTGCTGGCCTTTGCCGCGGGCTTCCTGGTGCGTCCGTTCGGCGCCATCGTGTTCGGCCGGGTCGGCGACATCGTCGGCCGCAAATACACCTTCCTCGTCACCATCCTGATCATGGGCATGTCGACCTTCATCGTCGGCCTGTTGCCCAGCGCCAAGACCATCGGCATCGCGGCGCCGATCATCCTGATCTCGCTGCGCCTGTTGCAGGGCCTCGCGCTCGGCGGTGAGTATGGCGGTGCGGCGACCTATGTCGCCGAGCATGCGCCACAGGGCAAGCGCGGCTACTACACCTCGTTCATCCAGACCACGGCAACGCTCGGACTGTTCCTATCGCTGCTGGTGATCCTGTTCACCCGAACCTTCACCGGTGAGAAGGACTTCGCCGATTGGGGCTGGCGCATTCCGTTCCTGGTCTCGGTGCTGCTGCTCGGCATCTCGGTCTGGATCCGTCTGCGGTTGAACGAATCGCCGGTGTTCCAGCGGATGAAGGAGGAAGGCAAGACGTCCAAGGCGCCGCTGACCGAAGCCTTCGCGACCTGGAGCAACGCCAAGATCGTGATCCTCGCCTTGTTCGGCCTGACCATGGGCCAGGCAGTGATCTGGTACACGGGCCAGTTCTACGCGCTGTTCTTCCTGCAATCGATCCTCAAGGTCGACGGCTACACCGCCAACCTCCTGATCGCATGGTCGCTGTTGCTCGGCACCGGCTTCTTCCTGGTGTTCGGCGCGCTGTCGGACAAGATCGGCCGCAAGCCGATCATCCTGGCGGGCTGCCTGCTCGGCGCACTCACCTTGTTCCCGATTTTCAAGATGATCACAACCAACGCCAATCCGGCGCTGGAAAAGGCCTATGAGACGGTCAAGGTGCAGGTCGTTGCGGATCCCGCCGGCTGCGGCGATCTGTTCAATCCCGTCGGCACCCGCGTCTTCACGGCGCCTTGCGACACCGCCCGCGCTTTCCTCGCCCAGTCGTCGGTGAAGTACGCCACCGTGCCGGGCCCGGCCGGCTCGCCGGTGAAGGTCACCGTCAACGACAAGGACGTGCCGTACACGGACGCCAAGACGTCGAACCCCGCCATCACAGCGGCGGTGCAGGCGGCGGGCTATCCGAAGCCGGGTGACGCCGGCGTCGTGAAGATGTCGAACCCGTTCGACGTCTTCCGTCCGCAGGTGGCTGCGACCATCGGGCTGCTGTTCATCCTGGTGCTCTACGTCACCATGGTCTACGGCCCGATCGCCGCGATGCTGGTCGAACTGTTCCCGACCCGCATCCGCTACACCTCGATGTCGCTGCCCTATCACATCGGCAACGGCTGGTTCGGCGGCCTGCTCCCGGCGACCGCGTTCGCGATCACCGCCTCGACCGGCGATATCTACTCCGGTCTCTGGTATCCGATCATCTTCGCGGCAATCACCGTCGTGGTCGGCGCGCTGTTCATTCCGGAAACCAAGGACGTCGACATCACCAAGACCTGACCGCAGGTCCTGATCAGTCGTCATTCGCAATCAAAATGCATCGGCCGCGGAGCGATCCGCGGTCGATGTCGTTTTGGAAGCCAGGCCTTGGAAGCGAGGTCTAACCCGTCAGCGCGTGGCGCCGATGAATTGCAGCACGATCTCGCGCCGGTGCGCCCTGGCGCGATGCTCGATCAGATAGATGCCCTGCCAGGTGCCGAGCGCCATCTCGCCATCGAGCACCGGGACCTGCAGCGAGGTCGCCGTCAGCATGGTCTTGATGTGCGCCGGCATGTCATCGGGGCCTTCGGTGTCGTGACGCCAGCCGCCGTCTTCGGGCGCGGCGCGATCGAGCGCCGTCATCAGATCGACCAGCACCGTCGGATCGGCATTCTCCTGGATCGTCAGCGAGGCCGAGGTGTGACGGATGAACAGCGTCACCGCCCCCTCGCCGGCGCGCACCTCGCGCAGGAATTTCGCGACCTCGCGCGTGATGTCGGTGAAGCCGGCGCCGGACGTTTCGACCGTCAAGCGCGACGAGGCGATGCTGGTCGCTGCGACCGAGGATGGTGCCGAGCGCGACATGGTTCTCGCTGAATTCATCTGCAGTCTCTCAACTCGTCGTCCCGGCGAAGGCCGGGACCCATACCCCGCGGCCCCTCATGTTCAAAGACTCGGAGTGGATATCCTTTGTAACCAATACGCTTCGGTGGTTATGGGTCCCGGCTTTCGCCGGGACGACACCGTGGATGTTGCAAACGCCGTATCAAATCTTGCCGCCATTGACGTCGCGCTGCACGCGATTGGCCATCTCGATCAGCCGCCGCCAGGCCCGCTCCACGAACGACATCATGCGATCCATGTCGCGGTCGCTCGGCAGCGGGATCTCGATCTTGCGCTCGCCCTCGGCGACCTTCGGCTCAGCCTTCTTCAACGAATCCGATTTCGGCAACGCCTCGTCGGTCTTGGCCGATGGTGCGCGCGCGGCGAGCTCGCCTTTCAGCCTGTCATTGTCGGCCTGCAGGCGGCCGATCTCGGCATCCAGCGCTGCGCGCTCGTCGGGCACCATGTAACAGGCCCAGCCCGCGCTGGAATTGGTGCAGGTCGACACCGCACCGGTGCGGGTGTCGAGCCGCAGGAAGCCATCGCCGGCCGGTGACAACGCATAGCGGCCGTTCTCGGTATCGGGCGCGGTTTGCGCGAGCGCGGCGCCGCTTGAGATCAGGATGGCAACGATTGCGATGGACAATTTCGAGGACGACATCGCGATGGGCATGGCTTGCTCCGCCTCAACCTGATTCCTGCCCCTAGACCACAGAGCTATAGGGCTTGCGGCCTGACTTCAACGCGTCCTCGAGCAATTCGATCCGGTCCTGCCCCCAGAAGACCTCGCCATCGAGCACATAGCCGGGCGAGCCGAACACGCCGGCGTCCAATGCATTCTGGCGATTCTGCTCATAGACCGCGCTGATCGCATCGGAGCCCGAGCGCTCCACCAGCTGCCGGCCGGGCAAGCCTGCATCGTCGGCGAGCTTCACCAGCGTTGCAGCATCGGCAAGATTGAGCTCAAGCTCCCACACCGCGGGATAGGCGCGTTGCAAGAACGGCTCGGGGTCGAGGCCGGCCTCGAGCAGCGCGATCACGACGCCATCGGCAAGCCGCCCGTTGAACGGCCAATTGGCCGGCTGCAGGTGAAAATTCAGCCCGCGCTTGTCGCGCCAGCGCTGCAATTCGATCATCCGGTAGCGCTGCCGCACCGGATGGCGCTGGGCGAGCGGCAACCCGCCGGTCTCCGAGAACAAATCGACCAGCAGCACGGGCCGGTAATTTACCTTGAGATCGTAATCGTTTACGAGCCGCACGAAGGGCTTGTGACCGATATAGGCCCAGGGCGATTGCAGCGAGAAGTAGTAATCGATCTGGCGTGACATGCGGAACCCTGACTGCGTGAGAGGATAAGGACTTTCGGTGATCCCAGCAGAGCCGGAAATGCCAGGCAACATCGCTTCAAAGCATACAAGCTGTTGCACTGCGAACACTGCGTCACTCTGACCTTGAATATCTTCAAATAAATCCAGCAGAATCAAAGCAATAACTGGTTACGACGCAATCTTGACTTGATTAGACGCGGTAAGTATGGTCCGCGCGGCTTTTGACGGGGACGGGCGCAATTTCCATCATCCGCGGCTTCGGTTAGTGTTTGCAGCATGGCTGAGAACACCAACGACGGCGCAGGTGGAAGTCGCGATCAATCGCCTCCTGACGAAGCTGCGCTTTCCGCAAGGCTCGGAAGTCTCGATCATCGGTTGTCAGAAATTCGCGACAGCCGCAGGAGCAAGACTGATCAATCCGGTACTGAAAGCGGGGACAGTGCGGCCAGAGCTTCGGCGATGGCGCTCGGTTTTCGTCTTTCCTCGGAGCTGATCGCGGGCGTTGCCGTCGGAGCGGCGATTGGCTGGGGATTCGACCGTTTGCTGTCGACGTCGCCATTCGGCTTCATCGTGTTGACGCTGCTCGGCTTCGTCGCCGGCGTGTTCAACGTGGTGAGGTCCGCGGGCGTGGCCTCGGGCAAGCGCTGAGCGCTGGCGGGAAGTCACGACATTTGAAATTCGATTACCGGCACGATGGCCGGTGGACCAAGAGCCGCGCGGATGAAAATCGACCCGATCCACCAGTTCAATATCGAGCCCCTCTTCACGCTCGGCCACATCGGCAATCACACGATCGCCTTCACCAATTCGTCGCTCTACATGTTCATCGCGGTGCTGCTGATTGCACTGCTGATGCTGGCGAGCAGCCGGGATCTGGTTCCGGGACGGCTGCAGTCGGTCGCCGAGATCTCCTACGAGTTCGTCGCCAGCACGGTTCGCGGCAACGCCGGTGCGGAAGGCATGAAGTTCTTCCCGCTGATCTTCTCGCTCTTCATGTTCATCTGCGTCTCGAACCTCGTGGGCATCATCCCCTACACCTTCACGATCTCGAGCCACCTGATCGTCACCGCAGCCCTTGCACTCCTGGTGTTCTTCACCGTCCTGATCTACGGCCTCTACAAGAACGGTCTGAAATTCTTCAAGATCTTCGTCCCCTCCGGCGTTCCGCTGTACATCCTGCCGCTGGTCATGTTCATCGAGGTCCTGTCGTTCTTCCTGCGGCCGGTCTCGCACAGCGTGCGTCTGTTCGCCAACATGCTGGCCGGCCACATCGCGCTCAAGGTGTTCGCGGGCTTCGTCGCGATGCTCGGCTTCTCGCTGGGCGCACTCGGCTGGTTCGGCGGCGTGCTGCCGCTGGCGCTCACGGTCGCGCTGTACGCGCTCGAACTGCTGGTCGCGTTCCTGCAGGCCTACGTGTTCGCGATCCTGACCTGCATCTACCTCAACGACGCCATTCATCCGGGACACTAAGCGGTCCGGGGAATCTCCACCCACCAATCTGTCTATCTTTCTCAAGGAGCTACAAATGGAACCGGCAGCAGCAAAACTTATCGGCGCGGGCATCGCGTGCATCGGCATGGGCGGTGCGGGCGTCGGCGTGGGCATCATCTTCGGCAACTACCTCGCCGCTGCGGTGCGTAACCCCTCGGCCGCTCAGGGCCAGTTCGGCAACCTGATCTTCGGCTTCGCCGTGACCGAAGCGCTCGGCATCTTCTCGCTGCTGATCGCGCTGCTTCTGCTGTTCGTTCCGCTCTGAGCGGCACCCCGGTTCCGCTTTAGCGGCAACCCGGTTCCGCTCTCGCGGTAACCCGTCGCGCCGCCCAAAGGTCGTACAATGGGCGGCGCGCATGACAGCAACAGGAGAACACCGTGGCTGAG
Organism: Bradyrhizobium sp. B124; assembly: GCF_038967635.1. Lineage (NCBI taxonomy): Bacteria > Pseudomonadati > Pseudomonadota > Alphaproteobacteria > Hyphomicrobiales > Nitrobacteraceae > Bradyrhizobium > Bradyrhizobium sp. B124. Next base: position 4,736,956 of record NZ_CP152413.1, read on the forward strand.
AGTCATGGCGAGGCAAAAGGCCAGAATGCCGGCGCCCACACCGAGGCCGATGGCGGACATCACGGCGGAACCTTTCCGCCGTTCGATTCCTCCAATTACGCCTCGCAGCTGGTGTCGCTGGCGATTGCATTTGTCGCGCTCTATCTGATCGTGTCGCGTATCGCCCTGCCGCGCGTCGGCGGGACGATCGATGCACGCCAGAACAAGATCGAGGGCGATCTGGCCGAAGCGCAGAAGCTGAAGGACGAGTCCGACGCGGCGCTGAAGGCCTATGAAACCGAGCTGGCGAATGCGCGCTCCAACGCGCAGGCGATCGGCAACGAGACCCGCGAGAAGCTGAACGCGGCCTCGGAAGTCGAGCGCAAGGCGCTGGAAGAGAAGCTGGCGGCCAAGCTCGCCGACGCCGAGAAGCAGATCGCAACGACCCGGACCAACGCCATGAGCAACGTCCGCGGTATCGCGGCGGATGCGGCCGGCGCCATCGTCCAGCAACTCGCCGGCGTCACGCCGGACGCGAATGCGGTCAACAGCGCCGTCGACGCGTCGCTGAAGGGATAGACGATGTTTTACGAACCGGAAACCTGGGTTGCGATCGCCTTCGTCATTCTGCTGGTCGTGTTCGGCTACCTCGGCGTCCATCGCACCCTGCTGACGGCGCTCGATCATCGTGCCGAGCGCATCAAGGCTGAGCTGGATGACGCCCGCCGTCTGAAGGACGAGGCCAACAAGCTGCTCGGCGAATACAAGGCGCGCCGCGCCAGTGCGGAGCGCGAAGCCGCCGACATCATCTCCAATGCCAAGGCCGAAGCCGAACGGATCGCGGCTGAAGCCAAGGCCAAGATGGAAGATTTTGTCGCCCGGCGGACCAAGACCGCCGAGGGCAAGATCGCCCAGGCCGAGGCCCAGGCCGTGGCCGATGTGCGCGCCGCCGCGGCCAACGCCGCCGTGACCGCCGCCTCGACCATCCTGTCGCAGTCGGTCAAGGGCTCGGTTGCCGACGACCTCGTCGGCAAGGGCATCGCCGAAGTTCGTTCCAAGCTGAACTGACGCGATCACACTTCCTTCGAAAAAGGCCGGCGCGAACTGATCGCGCCGGCCTTTTTCTTTGTTCCTGCTGTTTCTTATTCCACCGGCCCGTCACGGCCGCCGCCGCTACTTCTTCTTGTGCGGCGCGCGGGCCTTGGGCTCCGGCTTCAGCGCCTGCGGATCGAAGCCGATATAGAAGATGTAATCGTCGTTCTCCGCGGCCGACGGCGCCGGATAGACGACATCCTCGGCGACCAGGCTGAACGGCACGCTGCCGCTGTCGTCCATCTGCACCGTGGTGGTGTAGGCCTTGGTGGCGATGGTCTTCTCGCCGACGCCGCCCTTCACCACGGCGACGCGCAGCGGCACCTGGATGGTCGGCGGTGCGCCCTGGGGGCCGACAATGACCCGCCCCTGGATACCGATCTTGGCCGTGATCTGGCCGCTGTTCAGATTGCATTCCCGCGCCGTGCGCGTGATCGAGGCCAGGAACTTGACGTCGTTGCCGACCGCTTCCTTGCCGTCCACGGCCACCGAATAGGTCGAGGCCCCGGAGCGGATCTGCACCGGCGGGCAGGTCAGCCCGGCGTCGGCATCGTTGAGCGGCTGCGGCGCCGCGGGCGTCGCCGGCTTCGAATCGGACGAACCGCCGCCGAACAGGCTCTTGAAGCGGTCGCTCAGCGACTGCGCCGAGCTGGCCTTCGGCAGCAGGGTGGCACCGAGACCGATCGATACCGCCGCCGCGAGCGCGAACCTGATCACCCTGTCACACATGCGATATTCCTAAAGCCCCCAAACCGGAGTTCCCCGCTTCGCGGGCGTTATAGCAAGCCAATGGCGGCGAACCCAAGGCATGTTGAAACGGCATGTTGCAAAGGCATGTTGAAAGCATCCTGAAACGGCTCGGATGCGGCCCGCCATCGCCAATAGGCTTGGGATTCAGCCGCGGAAATCCTCATGCAGCAGGCCGAACAGCAGGTGGTCCTGCCAGATCCCGTTGATGCAGAGATAGCGCCGCGCCAGACCCTCGCGGGTGAAGCCGCACTTCTCCAGCACGCGGATCGACGACGCATTGGAGGGAATGCAGGCCGCCTCGATGCGATGCAGGTTGAGCTCGCCGAACAGCGAGGGCAGCAGCACCCGCAGCGCCGTCGTCATGTAGCCGCGATGGGCGTGCGGCAGGCCGACCCAATAGCCGATCGTGCCGGCCTGTACGATGCCGCGGCGGACATTGGCGAGCGTGATACCGCCGATCATCACCCCGTCCGATTCGCGGAAGATGATGAACGGATAGGAGCGGTCGGCGGCGATATCCTCGCTGTAGCGACGCAACCTGCGGCGGAAGCCGGCGCGGGTCAGGTCGTCGGAGGGCCAGATCGGCTCCCATGGCGTCAGATAGGCGCGGCTGAACTCGCGCAACTGAGCCCATTGCGGGAAATCCGACATTTGCGGCGCACGCAGCAAAAGCCCGTGCCCCCGCGGCATCAGTGCAGCCGGTCCACTGGACGGCAAACGAAACAGGGCCATGGCCCAACACTCCCCCGCCAAGCTGCTCCCCCTCGCCTGCTCGTGCGGGGAGAGGGTCGGGGTGAGGGGCCGTTTCCGCAAACTCGGCCTGCGGATAGCCCCCTCACCCGAAGCCTTCGGCCATAGCCGAGGCTCCGCCTCGGCGTATCTCCGTCAACGGCCGCCGGTAGGCGGCCTCTGCTCTCCCCCGCAAGCGGGGCGAGGTAAGCAGAATTCTTAGTGCAGCAGCGTCTTTGCCTTCGACTTCGTCAATCCTTCCGCAAAAGACACCGCCGTGTCCAGACCCCTGCCGCTGCCGAGTGCAACAACGGCGGGCCGGCTGCGCGACAGCAGCGCACGGGCGGCGTTGCGGCTCGATTCGACCGAGACCGCGTCGATCCGCGCCACCAGCTCTTCCACCGTCTGCGGCCGGCCATAGGCTAGCACATGGCGTGCCAGCTGCTCGGCCCGGGATGAACAGCTTTCCAGCGCCATCAACAAGCCGGCCTTCATCTGCGCCTTGGCGCGGGCGACCTCGGCCTCGGTCAGGGTTTCCACCGCGTCATTGATGACGTCGACGATGACTTCCATCATCTCCGGCGCATCGGCCGGATCGGTCCCGGTGTAGAGGCCGAAGAAGCCGGTGTCGGTGTAGGGGGCGTGGAAGGTGTAGATCGAGTAGCACAGGCCGCGCTTCTCGCGCACCTCCTGGAACAGCCGCGACGACATCCCGCCGCCCAGCGTGTTGGTGAAGACCTGCAGCGAGAACAGCGACAGGTCGGTCTGCGGCACGCCTTCGAGCGCCAGCGTCAGATGCGCCTGCTCGAGATCGCGATGCACCACCCGCGAGCCGCCCTTGCCGAACATCGCAGCCTGCGGCTTCGGCGCCGGCGTGGCGTCGAAGCTCGCGAATTTCTCGGCGACGTCCTCGACGACGCGCTTGTGATCGACCGCGCCGGCGGCGGCGACCACCATGTCCGGGGCGCGGTAATGCGTCGACAGATAGCCGCGCAGCGTGTCGCGGTTGAAGGCCTTCAGCGTCTTGGCGGTGCCGAGCAGCGAGCGCCCCATCGGCTGGTCCGGATAGCAGAGCTCGTTGAGATGCTCGAACACGACGTCGTCGGGTGTATCCTGCGCTGCGCCGATCTCCTGCACGATGACGCTCTTCTCGCGCTCCAGCTCGTCCGGCACGAAGGACGGGTTGGCGAGGATGTCGGAGAGCACGTCGAGCGCCAGCGGCACGTCGGCCTTCATCACCCGCGCGTAGTAGGCCGTGGTCTCGGTCGAGGTCCCGGCATTGAGGTCGCCGCCAACCGCCTCGATCTCCTCGACGATCTCGCGCGAGGAGCGACGCGCGGTGCCCTTGAACGCCATGTGTTCCAGGAGATGCGAGATGCCGTGCTCGTTCGGCTTCTCGTCGCGTCCGCCGACGCCGGCCCAGACCCCAAGTGCCGAGGTCTCCAGATGCGGCATGGTGTCGGTGACGACGGTCAGGCCACTCGGCAGCTTGGTGATTTCAACACTCATCAGGCAACTCCCTGCTTGGCGGCACGGCTGACCGACAGCACGAAGCGCTCGACCTCGGCGGAATCATTCTTCATGACCGTCATGTGTTCGGATTTCGTCATCAGGCTTCCGAGCCAGGCCGGCAGTTGCGGGCGCACCCCGCAGGCCGCCTCGACCGCATCGGGGAATTTGGCCGCATGCGCGGTCGACAGCACGATGTTCGGTATCTTGGAGTCCGAGGTGTCGCGATCGGCAACCGCGAGCGCGACCGCGGTGTGCGGATCGACGAGATCACCGGCCTCGCGCCAGGCGGCGCGGATCGCGGCCGCCGTCTCGGTCTCGTCGGCGCGGCCGGCATCGAAATCGCGGCGCACCGTGGCCAGGGTCGCATCCGGCAGCACGAAGCGGCCGGACTGCTTCAGCGAGGCCATCAGGCGGCGCACCTGATCGGCGTCGCGGCCACTGGCCTCGAACAATAGCCGCTCGAAATTCGAGGACACCTGGATGTCCATCGACGGCGACGCCGTGGCGTGCACCTCGCGCACCTCGTAGTTGCCGGTCTTCAGCGTGCGCGGCAGGATGTCGTTGACGTTGGCGGCAATCCGCAGCCAGCGGATCGGCAGCCCCATGCGCTTCGCCACATAGCCGGCGAAGATGTCGCCGAAATTGCCGGTCGGCACCGTGAAATCCACCGTCCGCTGCGGCGCGCCGAGCGCAACCGCCGAGGTGAAATAATAGACCACCTGCGCCACGATGCGCGCCCAGTTGATCGAGTTGACGCCCGACAGCGCCACCTGGTCGCGGAAGCGATGGTTGTTGAACATCTCCTTCACCAGCGCCTGGCAATCGTCGAACGTACCTTCGATCGCCAACGCGTGGACGTTGGCCGCACCGGTCGTCGTCATCATGCGCCGCTGCACTTCGGAGATGCGCCCGTTCGGGAACAGCACCACGAGGTCGACATTGTCGAGATTGGCAAACGCCTCGACCGCAGCGCCGCCGGTATCGCCCGAGGTTGCGACCACGATGGTGGTGCGCTGCGCGCGCTTGGCCAGCACGTGATCCATCAGCCGCGAGATCAGCTGCATCGCGACGTCCTTGAACGCCAGCGTCGGCCCATGGAACAGCTCGAGCAGGAACTGGTTCGGCCCGACCTGGTCGAGCGGCACCACGGCGGGATGGCGGAAGGTGGCATAGGCCTCGTTCGCCATGCGGCCGAGCTCGGCGTCGGAAATCTCGCCGGCGACAAACGGCCGGATGATCTCGACCGCGACCTCCCAATAGGGACAGCCGAAGAAGGCGGCGATGGTCTCGGGCGACAATTGCGGCCAGGTCTCGGGCACGTAAAGCCCGCCGTCACGGGCAAGCCCGGTCAGCATCACATCGCAGAAGCCAAGCGCCGGGGCCTCACCCCGGGTCGAAATATACCGCGTCAAACCGCCCTCCAAAGGCTTCGATTAGAGCCTTAAGCCTTTGATATCATGGATTTATCGAGTTCGCCGCATGCGACCCGATGTGGTTCACCATAGAAGATCGGACCGGCAATGGGTAGCCCGAAGCGCGCGTCTCGGGGGCGCGCGGAGTGGTGAGTGGCGTCGCCCGCGACCCACCGCCAGCGCCGCATTCACAACCGTCGTCCTGGCGAAAGCCAGGACCCATAACCACCGCATTCGGTGATGACCGGGATGGTGGCCCCAGCGTCGCGCAGCAACAAGCGGTCGGGGTAATGGTCCTGGCTTGCGCCAGGACGACGTTGAGTGTGTTGCACGATCGCGAGCAAGCCCGGTGTCATCACCCGCGTGCGCTTTCGCGGGTGATCCAGTATTCGTCCCTAACCGCTCGGCGGCGCCAGCGGCTGCACGATCTCCTGGAACGGCGGCAGCGCCTCGCAGCGCGCGGCGTGGGCCTGCAGCGCCGGATAGCGCGCATCGAACAGATGCGGATGCGCCTCGCCGGTGAAGCGCAACGCGCAAGCCACCGCGATATCGGCATGACCGATGCGATCGCCGAGCCAGTACGGCGACGGCACCGCCGCGCGCTCCTTTTCCAGCACCGCGAGCACGCCCGCAATCTGCGCCTCGCAGCGCTCGACCCACAGCTTCAACTGCTCCTTGCGCAGCACGCGCTCATAGACAAGGCTCACCGCCTTGTCGGCAAGCCCGGTCGCCAGCGCCGTGATGCGCAGATGCCTGCGCCGCTCGGGCCCCGAGCGTGCAATCATCGCCTGCTCCGGCCCGACCAGCTCGTCGAGATAATCCAGGATCGCACCGCTCTCGATCAGCGCCTCGCCATCATCGAGCACCAGCGTCGGCACCCGCCGCACCGGATTGTAGGCCGCAACCTTCTCCGCATCGCCGAAGGTCGACCACGGCTTGTGCTCGAACGGCAATCCATAGAGCCGCAACGCGATCGCGGTGCGGCGGACAAAGGGCGAGTCGTACTGGCCGATCAGGAACATCTGTCATCTCGTCGGTCATGCCCGCGGCAGGCCGTGCTTCGAAAGCAGGGCTTTCGAAGTGTGGCGGCTACGCCGGGGTCAGAGGTTGCGCTTTGCACCATGGTAGATGAGCCACACCGCATTGCAATATGGCGAGTCATTCCGGCAAAGCATTGCCTGCTGTTGATTCTGCCGACGCTACAGGTGGGTGCGGGATGATGTTTGATATTTCGCGAAGGCGGGATGCGACGCCATCGGCGCTATTCCTCAACCATGTTGGTGAGCTCACCTGACTCCATCAACAGCGCCACGGCCTGCTCCATGCTCGTCCTTGTGATGGATTGAACTATCACCAGGTTCGGCTCGAAGAACACCCTGCCGCGCTCAAGCTCGTCATTGATGGCTTGTGCAAGTCGTGCGGGGTCATAGAAGTTCAGAAGGTACCGCTTCCCCGAAGCATTGATCCGCGCCTGCGAAAACCAACCCTTTGCCTCGACTTCCCATTCGTAGTCTGCAAAGTCCGCCGGTAGTTCCAGGGAAAAGCCAGGCATATAATTCCCTCCTATCCAATCACCGGCACATGCCGCGCCGCATCGCGCGGCAGTTTGCCGTCGAGCCGGGGATCATCCGCCACCTCGATCTGCCGCTTGAACGCACGGAAGCCGGAGCGCTGGTAGAATGCGGTCGCGGAGGGATGATCGAAGGTGCAGGTGTGCACCCAGACCCGGCTGACGTCGCGCGACCAGGCGATCTCGAGCGCGCAGTTCATCAGGAAGCGTGCGGCGCCGGTGCCGATGAACTTTGCGGTGACGCCGAAATAGAGCAGCTGGCACTCACCTGGCTCGCTGAAGTCGAGTTCGAGCAGGCCTTCATCATTGCCGTCGACGACCAGCCCGTAGAGCTCGACGCCGGGCGCGTGAATCCGACCCCCGAGATCGGCGTCATCGATTCCCGTGCGGGTGAACCACAGCCACTCCTCACCGACGCGGCGGTAGAGATCGCGATACCAGTTGAGCGCAGGCGGCTCGACCTTACGCAGGCGCCACGCACCCGGCGGATCGTCGCGCCGCGGCGGCCGCTCGGTCATTTCCAGATGTGTGACGACGGCGGCGACCTTGCCGTCGGGGATGTCGGAATAGCCGTCGGGCAGCAGCATCGCGCGACCTTTGTTTCGATACGATCGGCGGGAGATATCCGCATGTCGCGGCAGATGCAATGCAACGCGGCGTAACAAAGTCACCGATTTGTCAGTCGGTGTTTTGGCGAATCAAGCGCTCGATGAAGCTGGAAGCATCATCCGCATATTCGCCGTCGTCCCGGCGAAGGCCGGGACCCATTACCCCGAATATTAGTGATGAGGCACGCTGGGGCCGCAGCGTGCAACCCAACCGAGATTTGTGGTTATGGGTCCCGGCCTTCGCCGGGACGACGCTGGAGTTTGTGGCGCAGCCAGTGAGACGAACTGCCCCCTCACCTCGGCGTCAGCGTGATCGCCTCGGCGGTTGCGGCTTCCACGGCCGGGCGGCTGTAGAGCAGCGGGACATATTGGCCGGTGGCCCAGAGCGGGGCGAGGTCGCGGTAGTGGCCGCTGAAGGGATCGCCGGATTGGCCGGGCGTATTGATGGTGCGGCTCGCATCCCAATTGCCGACATCGAGCACCATGCGGAACGAGGCGCCGGCGGTGAGATGATAGTCGGAGCGGCGATAGGTGGCGGCGCGCGGCACGTTGGCGGCGCCGCCATAGGCGAGCGGGCCGACCTGCATCTGAGCTGACGTGGCCTTGTCGGCGAGCGGCATCAGCGCGTGGTCGAACTTGGCGACATGCAGGCGCCCCCAGCGCCAGGTCGACGCATCGCCTCCGAGCTTGCCGGCGACGTCGGCAACAGCCTCACCGAGGCTGTCGCGCAGCACGCGGTCACGTCCACCGGCGGGATCGCTGCCGAGCGCGGCGTCGGGCTTTTCGAGATAATCGACGATGGCGGAGATGCTGGAGGCTTCCGGCGCGATCAGCTCGGCCGCCTTCGGCGCCGTGGTCTTGAGCAGCACCGGGCCGAGATGATTCGCGATCCAGACCTCGTAGACCGCGGCCGCAGCGCTGTCCTCAGCGTCGCGCGCATCCCACGCCTTCAGGAGATCGAGGCCCTTCTTGACGTTGGCGTCGTCGGACGACAGCGGCTTCAGCAGGGCGACGAGCCGCCGCGCCAGCATGCCTGTGTCATCGTTCTGCAACGCCATCGCGTCCGCCAGCGTCACCTTGCTGTTGGCTTGCAGCACCTCGACGATGCGCTGCCAGCGCGCGCTGTCGGACCATTCGAAGCCGACCCGGCGCTCGTTGACCGGATAATCCGCCGGCAGGTTCATTTGGTTGGCGGTGGCGATGAAGCCCTGCTTCGGCTGATACAGCTTCGGCAGTTCGTCGAGCGACAGGAAACCCTGCCATTCGTAGCGGCCGTCGCCAGGCACCGGCATCAGCCCATCGAAGCTCAAGCGGCGCGGCGTCTTGCCGGCAGCGACCCAGCCGATATTGCCTGACGTGTCGGCATAGACCTGGTTCTCCGACGGCGCGCCCCAGCGCCGCATCGCGTCGAGGAAGCCGCCCCACGTCTTCGCGGTCATGTAGTCGGAGGAGCCGAAATAGGCCGAGGTGCCCGGCTCGAACCAGATCGAGCGCACGGCGAACGCATGCTTCTTGTCGGCGTCGACAAAGATCACGGGTCCATGGCGGGTGAACTTCAGCTCGAGGTCGCGGTCGGCTTCGCCCTTCACCGCTTCCTTCTCGTGCACGATGCGCATGTCCTCCCAGCCCGTGCCGTAGCGGTACTGGTTCGGATTGTCAGGGTTGAGCTCGTAGACGTAGAGGTCTTCCTGGTCGACGTTGAAGATGGTGAGGCCGAACGCGATGGTGTCGTTGTGGCCGATCGAGATGCCCGGCAGCGCCGGCTCGCCGGCGCCGATCACCGAGATGCCGGGCGCGTTGAGGCCGATGATGTAGCGCAGCGACGGCACCGAGTGCTCACGATGCGGATCGTTGGCGAGGATCGGGCGCCCGGTCGCGGTGCGCGATGCGGCGATCACCCAGTTGTTGGAGCCGATGGTGTCGCGCTGCTGATCGGCCTCGGCCAAGAACTTGTCGGGATCGTGCGCCAGCGCGGCCTTCTGGTCCTTCTGAGCAGCGAACTTCACCGGGCGCGTGGCGAAGTCATAGGCCGCGAGCACGCCCTTCGGCACGCTGCAGGGGTCGAGCCCATCGGGCACCTTGGTGGTCCAGGTGGGCTCCAGCTTGACGCGGAAACGATCGGCATCGAGGCCGGCGGCGCAGGCGACCAGCGCGCGCTTCACCTCGGAGGCGACGTTGCGGGTCAGGCCGTGGCTGCGGACGCGCACGACATCCTCCGCCGACCATAGGTCCGGCATCGTGCCCGCGATCCTGAACTCGATCGGGAGCGGCCGCTTGCCCGCCTGGACGTCGGCGACATAGGCGTTGACGCCGGCGACGAAGGCCTCGGCATAGGTTTTCGCCTTCGGGCCATAGGCGGCCCATTCCGCGTTCATGTCGCCGCGATAGAGGAACTGACGCAGCGCCTTGTCCTGCTCGGCATAGGCGGGACCGAAATCCTTTGCCAGCTGGCCGAGCCCGCGCTTGCGCCAGAGGTCGATCTGCCAGAGCCGGTCGCGCGCGGCGTTGAAGCCCTGCAGGAAGAACAGGTCGTGTTCGTTGCCGGCATAGATGTGCGGAATGCCCCAGACGTCGACCAGGATCTGGCCCGGCGCCTTCAGCCCGGCGACGTCGGTCTTGACCTCGCGCGCCGCCACAAGCGGGCTCGGCTTCTCGCGCGCCGCGGCGGGAGCGGCGAGCATCGTGGCGCAGAGCGCGGCGGTGAGTAGTTTCGCGACGCGGTTGAGATCCGTGTTCATGTTGTTCTCCGATGGTTGTTATTTTTGGTACGAGACTTCATCCGGGTTTCTCACCCGGCGCGCTACTCCCCCTCGTCGCTCGCCAGCACGCCCTTCACCGCGCGGCCCCAGCCGGCGAGCTTGCGGTCGCGCGTCGCCTCGCTCATCGCCGGCCTGAAGCGGTGTTCGAGCCGCCAGTTGTCGGCGAATTTCGCGGGCTCCGGATAGACGCCGGCCTCGAGGCCGGCGAGATAGGCGGCGCCTAACGCCGTGGTCTCCTGGATCATCGGGCGATCGACCGGCGCGTTGAGCAGATCGGCGAGCCGCTGCATGGTCCAGTCGGATGCGGTCATGCCGCCGTCGACGCGCAGCACGGTGTTGGCGGCATTTGCCTCCGGCCAGTCGGTGCGCATCGCGGCCCACAGGTCGAAGGTCTGGTAGCAGACGCTTTCCAGGGTCGCATGCGCGAGCTCGGCCGGACCAGTGTTGCGGGTCAAGCCGAACAGCGCTCCGCGCACCCGCGGATTCCAGTAGGGTGCGCCCATGCCGACGAAGGCCGGCACGAGGTAGACGCTCTGCATCGAGTCGGATTTATCGGCCAAGGGCCCGGTCTCGGCAGCGTGCTTGATGATGCCGAGACCGTCGCGCAGCCATTGCACCGCGCTGCCGGCGACGAAGATCGAGCCCTCGAGCGCGTAGGTGCGCTGGCCGTTGAGCTGGTAGGCGATCGTGGTGAGCAGCTTGTTCTTCGACGCCACCGGCGTGGTGCCGGTGTTGAGCAGCGCGAAGCAGCCGGTGCCGTAGGTCGACTTCATCATGCCGGGCTCGAAGCAGGCCTGGCCGATGGTCGCGGCCTGCTGGTCGCCGGCAATGCCGGAGATCGCGATCGGGCCACCGAACAGATCCGCGGTGCTCTCGCCGAACCCGGCGGAGGAATCCTTCACCTCTGGCAACATCGAGCGCGGCACGCGCAACAGATTGATGAGGTCGTCGTCCCACGCCCCGGTGTGGATGTTGAACAGCAGCGTGCGCGAGGCGTTGGTGGCGTCGGTCGCATGCACCCGCCCGCCGGTGAGCCGCCACAAGAGATAGCAGTCGACGGTACCGAACAGGAGTTCGCCGCGCTCGGCGCGTTCGCGCGCGCCTGGCACGTGATCGAGGATCCAGGCCACCTTCGTCCCCGAGAAATAGGGGTCGATAATGAGACCGGTCTTGGCCGAGATCGCCGGCTCATGGCCCTCGGCCTTGAGTCTGGCGCAGATGTCGGCGGTGCGGCGGTCCTGCCAGACGATGGCGCGATGCACGGCTTGGCCGGTGGCGCGGTCCCATACCACGGTGGTCTCGCGCTGGTTGGTGATGCCGATCGCGGCGATGTCCTTCGCCTTCAGCCCGGCCTTCTCCAGCGCCTCGCGGCACACCATCACGGTCGAGGTCCAGATATCCTCCGGCTCGTGCTCGACCCAGCCGGAGGCCGGGAAATGCTGCGGAAACTCCTGCTGCGCGACCGCGGCGATGGAGATGTCGCTGCGAAACACCATGGCGCGCGACGATGTGGTGCCCTGATCGATGGCCAGCACGAAAGACATGAGCGTTTCCCTTAAGGCTTCGTAACAGGCGCCAAGGGAGCGGATTACCGCGGCGAGGTCAAGATTGCTGGTGAGTGTGGCGGGATGGTCGAGGCAAAGGCCCCGCGACAGTATCAGTCCCGTCATCCCCGCGCAAAGGCTTCGCCTTTGTCGCTGGAGGTGCGAGCCTTGCGGCGCAATTGCGCCGCTGGGCGAGCCTCGAAGGATGCACGGCCCGGCTGGTGGCCATCGACCCTTCGAGGGCCGCTGAAGAAGCGGCCACCTCAGGGTGACGGGGATAGAGCTAGTGCGAGGAGATGGAGGAAGCGCCGGTCACATCGGCCGGTAGGTCCTGACGTCGCCGGGGACGTTGACGCCGATCTTGATCGCGCCGACCGAGCGGATGATGTCGTCGCCGAGCAGCTGGGCGAAGCAGGCATAGCCCCAGTCGTTCATGTGCAGGCCGTCGGCGGTGACGAAATCGTCGATCGGGATCGCCTGCCTCTCGTGCCAGTCGCGCATCACCTCGAAGCGCGGGAAGATGCCGACATGGCGCAGCGCGGCGATGCGGCCGAGCAGCTTCACCATGCCGCGCGCGCTTTCGGGACGCTCGGTGACGCGCGGCGAATATTGCGGATCGACCAACACGACATCGGCGCCGGACGCCTGCAGCCGCGCCACGCCGTCCTCGACCTGCTTGGCGGTCTCGGTCGGATCGAGGTTGCGCAGCACCGCGTTGGTGCCGACCTGCCAGATCACCATGTCGGGGTGCACGTCGAGCACTTCGGTCTGCAGCCGCTTCATCATCTCGGGCGCATCCTCGCCGCCCTTGCCGCGATTGAGCACGCTGATGTCGGCCGACGGATACTGCCGGCGCAGCTGCGCGGCGAGCCGGCTCGGATAGGTGAATTCCGGCGCCGACGAACCGTAGCCCTGGGTCGAGGACGAGCCGAACGCGATGATGACGACCGGCTTGCCGGCGGCGAGCTTGGCTGCGACATGCGGCAGCGAGCCGGTACTGTTCGGCACGCCGGTGGGCTGATGGCAGGGCACGCGGTGGAAGATGTCGCTGGCGGATTTCGCGACCTGCTTCACCTTGTCGAGCGCCTTGGCGGCGACGCCCGGTTGCGGCTGCGGATTGGCCGCATCGGTTTCGACCGCGGCGGGCTTCGCAGCATCGGCTCTGATTGCTTCAGTCTTTGCTCCCGATGACAGCGCCGCATGCTGGTCGGCCTGGCCGGTCTGCGCGCACAACGGCACGGCCGAGAGCGGCGCGAGCAACACGAGTACCGCAACGGCGCGCAGGCTCCGCCCTGCGGCGAAACGAAAAGGGAAGGCAAAACGCATCAACTCGGCTTCCTCTAATTCTGCTGCACCGGGCCCAGATGAGCCGCATCGATCACGAATTTCGCCAGTGCGCGGCCGAGACAGGCATGAACCTTCTTGGCCAGATCGACACCGTGCGAGGTGCTGAACAGGTCAAAATATCCGGCGTCGCTCCACTGCTTCATAATCGCGAACCGGTCGAACAGCGGAACGTCGTGCTGCTGCGCCACCACCTTGATATTGTCGAGATATGGCGGCGCAGAGATCATCGTTTCCGTACGCGGGCTGTATTGCAGATTGACCAGCACCACGTCGGTCCCGGCGCCCCGCAACGCAACAACGCCATCGTTGATGGCGGTGCGAAAATCGTCAGGATCGACTGCTCGCATAGCATCGACCGTTCCGGTCTGCCAGATAACCAAAGTAGGCTTTTTTGCTTCAACAAGCTTAACAAGGGTTCCCGCGGTCTCCTCGGCGGTGCTCTTTCCCTGTAATTCTACGGATAGATCGATGGTGGCGGCCGGAAACGCCTCCTTCAGCGCCGCCTGCAGCGTGGCCGGATAGGCGCTCGCCTCGTTGCCGGGGATGGTCGAGGAGCGGCTGCCCACCACCAGCACGCTGAGCGGCTTGTTGGCCTTCACCGCGTCGGTGACCTTCGGCAGCGAACTCTCGCTTGCCAGCAGATAGGCCGGCACGTCGCAGGGCGGAGCCGGTGCCGGCTCGACGGTATCGCCGGCGCGCGCGGGCGCAGCCGCCAAACAGGCGGCCAGCAGCGTCAGGCTCAGCATCGTCCACGCGGACTTCATGCTCCCCCTCCCGCCAGATCGGCGTTGCCGCCGGCGCCTTTTTTCGAGGCGCCTTTGTCGGCGGAGTGCTTGTACCACGAAATAATCCACGCCATGCCGCACATGATGAGGATACCGCAAACGCTGATCAAGGCGTGCAGTGCGGCACCGCCAGATACTTCGGCAAGCACGAAGTGACCGGCAAAGGCGAGGAAGACCCCGAGACAGAATATCTCAAGCGAATGCTGGCCACACAGGATCAATGGTCGCAGCCAGGGTGATTTCAAGCCCGGCCAGTCCCTCGGCAGGAAGCGCACGGTGAGCGCGGCGAGCGCCAGGAAGTGCGCGAACCGCAACACGTCCAGGTCGGTCTTGTTGATCGGATACATCCATTGCTCGATCACCTTCGGCATGATGTGGCCGAGCTGCGGCACGTACCAGGTCAGCGTCACGAAGAACGCCGCGACCAGATAGACGATGCAGATCCACATCGTGATGTTCGACGACAGGATGCGCGACATCCGCCGCGCGCCGCCGAGCGCGCACCAGGCGCCGAACACGAACAGCAATTGCCAGGCGAACGGGTTGAACGCCCAGAAGCCGTTCGGATAGGCCGACAGATAAAGGTCGAACTGCCAGGTCAGCGCGTAGAGCAGGACCGACAGGCCGAGCGTGACATCGGGCTTCCACTTCATCAGCCACAGGATCAGCGGCAGGAACAGCATCAGCACGATGTAGAGCGGCAGCACGTCCATGTTCACGGGGCGGAAGCGCAGCAGCAGCGCCTGCACGATGGTGACGTCCGGCTGCTTGAGGAAGTCCATGATCCCCATCTCTTCGGTGTAGAGCGGGTTCTCGAACGAGGTCGCGACATAGGAGATCTCGGCGAGGAAGATCGTGAACAGGAAGACATGCGCGACATAGATCTGCCAGACCCGGCGCAGGATGCGCGCGGTCGCGATCACGAAGCCGCCCTCCAGCATCGCGCGGCCGTAGACGAAGGCGGCGGTGTAGCCGGAGATGAAGATGAAGATCTCGGTGGCGTCGGAGAAGCCGTAGTTGCGGATCGTCAGCCAGGTCAGGAGATTGGTCGGCAGGTGATCGATGAAGATCAGCCACAGCGCGAGCCCGCGGAACAAATCGAGCCGGAGCTCGCGCTCGCCGGTCGCCGGCAGCGAGATTGCGGGCGCCGCCGCCACGGCTTTCGCCTTGACCTCTGCATCGGCTTTGGCGTCGGCCACCGGCGAACCGGCTATGGGATCGGCAATCGAGCTCATCAAACACCGTGTCGGCTGCGGGCGTCCGCAGGTCGTGCTGAAAAGATAATATCGGTCCACAACTTGCCGACAAAGCACAGAGTGCGGCGACATGCGGCCGCGCTTTAGAGCGGAACTATGTTGAAACCACGATGAACAGGCGGCCCCCGGGACCGGCTTTTCACGGCCTGCCCGGCGATTGGTTCCGGCTGACCAATTGGCTATGATGGGCGCCTGTTTGCGCATGATCCGGCCGAAAGCGGATTTTGCGCCGAGATCATCGGATTGAGCCGTATGTACCGCGCCGTTACCCGCCAGATCGAAGTCACCGTCGAGCCGAACTTCATGCCGGAGCGCTCGTCGATCGACCGGCGCGAATATTTCTGGTCGTACAAGATCGTGATCGTCAATTCGGGCCCGGAAACGGTGCAACTGCGGACGCGGCACTGGATCATCACCGACGCCACCGGCCGCCGCCAGGAGGTGCGTGGCGAGGGCGTGGTCGGCGAGCAGCCGGTGCTCGCGCCCGGCGAGCGCTTCGAATACACCTCCGGCGTGCCGCTGCCGACCGCCTCCGGCTTCATGACCGGCAGCTACCAGATGGTCACCGAAGCCGGCGAGCGCTTCGACATCGACGTGCCGACCTTCTCGCTGGATAGCCCGAGCCCGGACGGGAAAAGGGTGCTGAATTAGCCGCGCTGTCGGTCTCGCCGCGCCCCAAGCAGTCATCGGGGATCGGGGCCGTCAAATTTCTGAATAATGGAAATAGTTCGAGTTTCCTGATTTGCCCGACGGGCGGACGCGCAGGGCCGGCCTCGGTTCCTCGTCATTTCAACGTGCCATTGCCCATTGGGGCGGCACGGCCGCCACGCGATCAATGCAATCGACCGGCCGGTGCCAGGAACCAATGGCTCGCGAGACTCTTGGCTCCCTGACACAAGCACTTTTTGGAGAAATCATATGAAGAATCTCGCGATCTATTTGGCAGCCGGCGCAAGTGCCCTCGTCATGACTGCCACAAGCACGGCTTTCGCCGCACCGCTTTCACTCGGCGCGTCGGTCGGGCCGGAGAGCAACATCCAGAACGTTCGCATGGTTTGCGATGACGCCGGCCGTTGCTGGCGCGCACGTGGCGAACGCCGCGTCATCGTCCGTGAGCCCGATGATTCATACGGATATGCACCTCGCGAGCGCTACATCGAGCGCCGTGGCTATGAGGAGCGTGGCGGCATCGGGTTCCGCGCTCCGGGCGTGAGCGTCGGAATCGGGACCGACCGCTACTGAGGAAACGCATCGGCGTCAGAACGGCCGCGGAGCAATCCGCGGCCTTTCTGTTGGAGACGCGGCATCTCGAACGGCGTGGACCTGGGTCCGCCGGCCGCCTGCCCCATCTTCACATGTGAGGGGCGCTGGCGCCTCGCATGCGCTCCAGGAGCCAGAAAGCCCCGATCGCAACGAACGAGAGCACGAAGATTGCTCCGCACGCCAGGAAAGTCTGTAGGAAGCTCGTATCCATGACATCCTCCTTTTGATCGCTTGCAAGGGTGGTGTGCGATTAACGCGCTCAATCTGCCAAATTGTCGGGCGTGATCTGATCGAACCCGACGATTTCAGAAATTCGCGGCGACCAGATCGTAAGATCCCCTGCTTCCGCGGACATAGACCCTGGCCGCAGCGGCACATATCCGATCGCGGTTGGCATCGAAGGCGTGCAGAAGGCCCGGCTCGTCGAGATAGGCATCCGATTGAAGTCGCTTCAATGCGCCTTCGGTGACGAAGAACGATGCCTCAATAGCACTGTCATATCCCCAAAACCGCACGGCGCGCCGCGTTTGGTCGTATGAACGACTATGATTTGGAAATTCAATCATGGGTAAGGCCTGTCAGGTTGTTGCCACAGCTTGTCGTGATCCGTAACACGCGCATTGAAGCGACGTGACGTCTGGTCGATCGGTTACAAGATTTGGCAGCTAAGGCTTCGCGCTTCCGCAAGGGGGATGCTGTAACAATACAGTTGCGCTGCTGATCAGGTGGCTACTCCGCTATCGAATGACAAGCCCACTCGGCACGTATCGGGGCAATCGCTCGCGTTTTTCGTGCCGGATACGTCCAGATTCGCCCGATTGCGCAGAAAACATTCGCCGAAGGGCCAGCTTATGATGGTACGGTCGGTGATGTCTTCAGCCGACCTCCGCCCAGACCCGCGTGCTGCAAGCAGCTTGGCACCGCCGCAGGACGTTGTGGCGGAAGAGAATATCAGCCTTCGGCTTCTGCTCGCGCAGGCCGCGATCGATGCCCAGAGCTTGCTGACCGCGGCCGGCATTGACGCCAAGGAGCGCGAAGCGGCCGACAAGCTGCAGAAGGTGATCCTCGAGGAGCTGCACCACCGCATCAAGAACACGATCGCAACCGTCGGTGCCATTGTCTCCCAGAGCCTGCGCAACCTGGAAGGGGTCGAACATGCGCAGCACGCCATCGATGGCCGGTTGCTGGCGCTCGGGCGGGCGCACGATCTCCTGCTGCAGGCAAGATGGAGCAGCGCGGATCTCGGCACGGTCGTCCGCGGCGCCACCGAAGCCTTCAACAATCCGGATGAGCCGAAATTCTCGATTTCGGGACCCGCTATTCGCATGACGTCGGGCGCCGTCATTGCCATCGCAATGACACTCAACGAGCTCTGCACGAACACCACGAAGTTCGGCGCCCTGTCCGCCCCACAGGGGCGGATCGACATCAGTTGGACGCTGGATCAACCAACACAGCGCTTGCATCTGACATGGACCGAGAAGAACGGTCCGGCAGTCCACCCTCCGGAACGGCGCAGTTTCGGGACCCGGTTGATCGAGACGCTCGGCAGGCAGCTGCGCGGCGACGTGCAGCTAAGCTATGAGCCGACCGGTTTCGTGTACACATTCGACGCACCATTGGCTTCTCTTACGTCGTCAACCCCATAGCCGAAGTCCCGAACGCACGCCGAAGTCTGGATATTCTCCCCCGATTGCGAATTGAGTCGACTACCGGGCGTAAGGGGTATCTACTGAGGTCATCACTGCTCCGCCGCCGGCCGATACCGGTGACTGAGAGTGCTGCAAGCTCCCGCCCGTAACCAGGAGAGCTTTATGCCGATTGCTCAACATAGCCAGCCTGAACCGCCGCCTCATGATCTGCCGGCGTTGGAAACCGTGAGGACAGGAGATGCTGCGAAGCCATTCCTGCCCGGCCTTCAGCGCGACGCGATGCTTCGCAAGGCGCGGCTGGTCGAAACCGCCTCGCACATCAATGATTGGCTGACATCTCCCGGCCTGCGAACCCCGAGCTGACTGCCGATCTTGCGGAGAAAGCCCCGGTACGGGGCCGGCTGAGGCCGCCATTCTCCGATGCAACCGGGACCTGGCCTCCGGTCGCCTCTCACCAAGCGACGGCTTCGACATTGCTTCCAACTGCGCTTCAGGAACTGGCGACCGCGGTGAACGTTGTCGCGGTGCAGATATTCACGCGCGCCATCCGATTGGCTTGTGCCCGGTGATTTGTGGCCTCGGTGCTCGTTATTCGACCCTTTGCCTCCCATATACAAATCAGTCCTCGTCAGCCATCGAGATTGGTCGGAATGCGCGGAGACCTCCAAGGAAAGGGCCCGCCATGTTCAAATCTCAGCAGTACCGCACCAAGGCAGCCGCATACGGCGAACTGATCAAGCGTTCGAGCAGTCAGGGCGAAAGCCGCAAGTTTCAAGAGCAGCAAGACCGCCTCGCTTCGCTCGCGGATAACGAGCAGGGATTGGCGGACAATTTCGACAACGCGATAAACGTTGCGGAGCAGGACCGCTCTCGCGGCGCCGCCCTTGCCACAGAAGAGGAGTACGTCCTGCGGTGTCTCGGCGCGGCCATCATCATGCAATGGAACGTCCTGCCGAAGGCGCTGCAGCGGGAAATCTTCGACACCGCCGGATCGGTCGGAAAACTGTTGGAGACGTCGGCGCTGCGCGGGCAGATCGCGCGCTTCCTGCACAAGCACAAGGATGATGCCGGCCGCGACAAAGTTCTGGAGGCGCGTCAGGACGCGAGATCGGGCGCTGCGGCTTTGTCGCGATGGGACAATGAAGGAGGTGCAGTCCCCGATGGACTGCCGATGTGAGCCAACTACGACGACAGGAGATTCACCATGTCACTTACCCAATTTGACGTCGATGACGGACAGCACAGCATGGACGGGCTGCGACTTCTCGCCCGTGATGGAAATGAACGGGTCGAGGCGTTCATCGGCCGCAAGGTGATGGACGTCTGGGCCGAGTCTGTCGAGCACCGCGGCGGACATCAAAGCCTGTTCCGCGATCAATACAACGCACTCGGCAGGCTGAACCTGGCGGCGATCGAGCGGATCGTCAGTGCGAAATACCAACGTGGTGCTGCGTTCAACCGCCAGCATCCCTATGTCGAGGTACTGTTCTCGGACATCACCGACAGCGGGGAGACCTTGAATCTGAGCGGGCTCGTGCGCGAGACCCTGCCGCCCGCGTTTCACCGGCTGAGTTGAGATCGATCCAGGAGGATTCCCATGACGACGAAGAAATCCCTGCTCTCCATTGACGAACCAGAGCTGAAGAAGCCGCTGCGCGCCGACCGGCCTCCTACCGAAGGCTTCGTGATCATTGTCGACAAACACTTCAAGTCGGAGTTCGACACCGCCGAGGCTGCTGAAACGTCTGGCCGACAACTGAAGGCGGCTTATCCGATGCTTCAGATCGAAATCTACGACGCCGCCGGCAAGACCCGCACCTTGCTGAGCTGACAGGCCTGGTTACCGGGCCTCGTGGGCGGCTTTCCGCCTACTCGACGCCGGCTTCCTGCGGCGTGAATTCGTAGACCGACGAGCAGAACTCGCAGGTCACGACCACCTTGCCGTCCTTGACCATCTCGGCGCGATCGTTCGGCGCAAAGCTCTTCAGCATCGACGACACCGCATCGCGCGAGCAGGAGCACTGCGCGCGCAGCGTTTGCGGGTTGAAGACGCGCACGCCGCGTTCGTGGAACAGGCGGTACAACAGCCGCTCGCCGGAGAGATCGGGATCGATCAGCTCGACATCCTCGACGGTGGAGATCAGCGACTGTCCCTCGACCCAGGCGTCGTCATCCGGCACGCTGTGCGTAGCCGTGCCCTCCGGCGCATCGCCGGGATGCAGATCGGCCTGCTTGGCGCGTTCGGGGGCCTTGGGCAGGAATTGCAGCAGGATGCCGCCGGCGCGCCAGTGCAGCTTGCCGCCTTCGCCGCCGCGCATCTCCTCGCCGACCGCGAGCCGCACCCGCGTCGGAATCTGCTCCGAGCGCAGGAAATATTCGTGGGCCGCCTCTTCCAGGCCGCCGCCGTCGAGCGCGACCAGGCCCTGGTAGCGGCTGGTGTTCGCGCCCTGATCGATCGTCATGGCAAGATGGCCCTTGCCGAGCAGCTCACCCGAGCTCTGCCCGTCCTTGAGGCGCGCCACATCGTAGCGCGCATAGGCACGCAGCCGGTCGGGCGCCTGGAAATCGACGATCAGGAGCGAGACCGGTCCGTCGGTCCGGGTCTGCAGGATGAAGCGGCCCTCGAACTTGACGGAGGAGCCGAGCAGCGTGGTGAGCACGATGGCCTCACCGAGCAGCTTGCCGACCGCCGGCGGATAATCGTGCTTGTGCAGGATCTCGTCGAGCGCGGGGCCGAGCCGGGTCAGCCGGCCGCGCAAGTCCAGCGCGCCGACCTCGAAGGCCAGCACGGCATCGTCGACAGGAACCGCCGAGGGCGCGCGAATGGGCGTCTCGGCCTGGATTTTGATGTCGGGGGATTGTGAAACCATGGCGCTCTATCTGGGGTCTCGGACCATGAAATAAAGGGGTTCAGCATACCGGGAATCGACGTCGTCCCTGCGAAAGCAGGGACCCATAACCACAGGATTTTGTCGCGGCACAAGACGTCTGCCCATGTGCCTTTTTCGCAGGCCGCGGCGTATGGGTCCCTGCTCCAGTGAGCAATTGCGCACAAGGCAGGGACGACGGCATTGATATCGTCGACTACGCGACCGTGTCGAAACACCAGGCCAGGATGCCCTTCTGCGCATGCAGGCGGTTTTCCGCCTCGTCGAACACCACGGATTGCGGGCCGTCGATCACCTCGTCGGTGACCTCCTCGCCGCGATGCGCGGGCAGGCAGTGCATGAACAGCGCGTCCGGCTTGGCGAGCGACATCAGCTTGGCATTGACCTGATAGGGCTTCAGCACGTTGTGGCGGTGCTCGCCCTCCTTGTCGCCCATCGACACCCAGGTGTCGGTGACGACGCAGTCGGCGCCGCGCACGGCGGCTTCCGGATCGGTGCCGAGCATGATCGGCGCGCCGGTGGCCTTGATCCAGTCCCGCATCGGCTTCTTCGGCGAGAGCTCCGGCGGCGTGGCGATGTTGAGATTGAACTTGAACCGCTCGGCGGCGTGCGCCCAGGAGGCCAGCACGTTGTTGTCGTCGCCGGTCCAGGCCACCGTCTTGCCCTCGATCGAGCCGCGGTTTTCCTCATAGGTCATGAGGTCGGCCATCACCTGGCAGGGATGCGAACGCCGGGTCAGCCCGTTGATGACGGGCACGGTGGCATGAGCGGCGAGCTCGAGCAGCGCGTCATGGTTGAGGATGCGGATCATGATCGCGTCGACATAGCGCGACAGCACGCGCGCGGTGTCGGCGATGGTCTCGCCGCGGCCGAGCTGCATCTCGGCGCCGGTCAGCATGATGGATTCACCGCCGAGCTGGCGCATGCCGACGTCGAACGACACCCTTGTGCGGGTCGACGGGCGCTCGAAGATCATCGCCAGCGTCTTGCCTTCGAGCGGCTTCCTGCCCTTCTCATGCGCCTTCAGCTTCGCCTTCATGGCGGCACCGGCTTCGAGCATGTTGCGCAGCTCGGCGAGCGGCAGCTCGTTGATGTCGAGGAAGTGACGGACCGGCTTGCTCATTATCCAGCCGCCTTCTTCGGCTGCGGCGCCGATAGCACAGAGCAGGCGCGCTCGAGCGCTGTGATCGACTGGTCGATCTCGGCCTCGGTCACGATCAGGGGCGCCAGGAACCGCACCACATTATCGCCGGCGCCGACGGTGAGCAGTTTCTCGTTGCGCAGCGCGGCGATCAGATCGCCCGACGGCACCACCGCCTTGACGCCGATCAACAGGCCCTCGCCGCGCACCTCCGACAGCACGCCGGGATAGCGGTCCACGACGGAAGCGAGCTTCTGCTTGAGCAGCAGCGACATCTTCTGCACATGCTCGAAGAAGCCGGGCTTGAGCATGACGTCGAGCACGGCATTGGCGGATGCGACCGCGAGCGGATTGCCGCCGAAAGTCGAGCCGTGCGAGCCCGGCGCCATGCCGGCTGCAGCCTGCGCGGTCGCGAGCACCGCGCCGATCGGGAAACCGCCGCCGAGCGCTTTCGCCAGCGACATCACGTCCGGCGTGACGCCGGTGCGCTTGTAGGCGAACAGCTCGCCGGTGCGGCCCATGCCGGTCTGCACCTCATCGAAAGCGAGCAGCAGGCCATGCTCGTCACACAGCGCGCGCAGCGCCTTGAAGAACGCCTGCGGCGCCGAGCGCACGCCGCCCTCGCCCTGCACCGGCTCGATCAGGATGCCGGCCGTGTGCGGGCCGATCGCCTTCTTCACCGCCTCGATGTCGCCGTGCGGCACCTGGTCGAAGCCGTCCATCGGCGGGCCGAAGCCCTCGAGATATTTCGCCGAGCCGGTCGCGGCCAGCGTGCCCAGCGTGCGGCCATGGAAGGCGCCTTCGAAGGTGATGATGCGGTAGCGTTCGGGATGGCCCTTGGAGAAGTGGTGGTGGCGGACCAGCTTGATCACGCCCTCCATCGCTTCCGCGCCGGAATTGCAGAAGAACACGAAGTCGGCAAAGCTCTGCTCGCACAGCCGCGCCGCAAGCACCTCGCCGTCCGGGCTCTTGAACAGGTTCGACATGTGCCAGAGCTTGGTCGCCTGCTCCTGCAGCGCCTTGACCAGATGCGGATGCGCATGCCCGAGCGCGTTCACCGCGACACCGGAGGTGAAATCGAGATAGCGGTCGCCATTGGTTGCGATCAGCCAGGCGCCCTCGCCGCGCTCGAAGCCGAGATCGACCCGGGCGAAGACGGGGAGCAGATGCGACGAGGCGTTGGTCATGGCGTTCACTGCCGGTTTGAAGCCGTCAATCGCCGCGCGCCTTGACGCCTACGCAGCAACCGCCAGCTTCGGAAAACAAAACGGCCGCCTTTGCGGGCGGCACGTGCGGGTCATTCTATGCGGCGGCCGGTCAGTGTCAATCGCCAGGAGCCGGCCTTTGCCGGCCTTCCTGCAATGCGAAACCGGCGCAATCCGGAGCATTCCGGTGCGGTGGAAAAGCCTCATAGCAATGCTTAACTTTGTGGGAACATGTGGACGCACGGCCGCGGACTCTTGCGCCAGAGTCACGCCATATTGTAGCGTTTGGCCTGTCGGGTACGACATCTCGTGCGGCAGTACTGGACCCTCTAAGTAGCCTTCGTGTCTCGCGTAAACGTTCGGGCGCAACACCGTGCCCGGCGAGGGCTAAGGGATTCTGGCCGCAGGGATATTTGTCCAGATTGGCTCGCAGCGCCGCTCCGATGAGTGGCCGGCGCCATGCGAAAGGAAGAATGTGATGACTGTATTGACCTGGTCCGACGATCGCGTCGAGCAGCTGAAGAAGCTCTGGGAATCCGGCCTCTCGGCCAGCCAGATCGCGGCGGAACTTGGCAATGTGACGCGAAACGCCGTGATCGGCAAAGTGCATCGGCTCGGCCTCTCCGGCCGCGCCAAGGCCCCCTCCACGGCCGCGCCGCGGCAGCGCAAGGCCCGCCCCGCCCAGCACATGATGCGGGTGGCGCGCCCGGTCTCGCGCGGCAACACTGCGCTTGCGCACGCCTTCGAGGTCGAGATGGAGCCCGATCCGATCTCCTTCGACAACGTGGTGCCGATGAGCCAGCGGCTGTCGCTGCTCGAGCTCAACGAGGCCACCTGCCATTGGCCGGTCGGCGATCCCTCGAGCCCGGAATTCTTCTTCTGCGGCGGCAAGGCGCTCGCCGGTCTGCCCTATTGCGCGCATCACTCGCGCGTCGCCTATCAGCCCGCCGCCGATCGCCGCCGGCCGTCGGCGAAGCCACAGATCAAGTAAGCACTCGGGAAACTGCCTGGACTGTAAAAACAAATCCCCGCGAAAGCGGGGATTTTTTTGTGGCTCGTAGCCCGGATGGAGCGAAGCGTAATCCGGCGCGGTGTTTGAAGCGGAGAATGAAGTTCTGGATTTCGCTTCGCTCCATCCGGGCTACGTCACATCACCGGCGTCGTCCCGGCGTTCGCCGGGACCCATAACCACGAATGGGCGTTGTTAGAAAGTCGTCTGGCCGCTTGCCGATTGCGCCGGCCGCGGCGTATGGGTCCCGGCGTTCGCCGGGACGACGCCGTGTTGTGGTTTACGATTGTCGGCCAGCCTTACGGCTGCGGTTCGGCCTTCGCGAAGCGGTCGTCGAGCGCGTAGCCGGCGCCGCGCACGGTGCGGATCGGATCCTGCTCGCGGCCCGGATTGAGCAGCTTGCGCAGGCGGCCGATATGCACGTCGACGGTACGCTCATCGATATAGATGTCGCGGCCCCAGACGCTGTCGAGCAGCTGCTCGCGGCTGAACACGCGGCCGGGATGCTCGAGGAAGAATTCGAGCAGCCGATACTCGGTCGGACCGAGATCGATCGGACGTCCCGAGCGCGCCACGCGGCGCTTTTCGCGGTCGAGCTCGATGTCGCCATAGGTCAGCACGGTCGCAAGCCGCTCCGGGCTCGCACGGCGCAGCAGGCCCTTCACCCGTGCCAGCAGTTCCGGCACCGAGAACGGCTTGACGATGTAGTCGTCGGCGCCGGTGGCAAGCCCGCGCACGCGCTCGCTCTCCTCGCCGCGCGCGGTCAGCATGATGATCGGAAGCTGCTTGGTCTCGGGCCGCGCCCGCAGGCGGCGGCACAGCTCGATGCCGGACAGGCCCGGCAGCATCCAGTCCAGTACCACGAGGTCGGGAACGCGCTCCTTCAGGCGGGTGTCGGCATCGTCGCCGCGCCCCACCGTCTCGACATCGTAGCCTTCCGCATCGAGGTTGTAGCGCAACAGTGTCGTCAGCGCTTCCTCGTCTTCGACTACCAGAATGCGTGCGCTCATCGGCTTAAGTTCTCTCTCTGTGATGATCCGTTGCCCAGACGCAAACCGAAACGCTTACTTTCCTGAGCATAATCCCCGCGGAAACGACTTGTCGTGAAGACAATCCGGCTCCGCGCCTGCGGATCATGTCCTAGGTACCGGGCACCGTGGTGGCAAAGTTGGTCATGTCGCCCTTCGGGCGCTTGTCGGTGATCTGCTGGCCCTCGATCATGTAGAACACGGTTTCGGCGATATTGGTGGCGTGATCGCCGATCCGCTCGATGTTCTTGGCGCAGAACATCAGATGGATGCAGAACGAGATGTTGCGCGGATCCTCCATCATGTAGGTCAGCAGCTCGCGGAACAGCGAGGTGCAGATCGCATCGACCTCCTCGTCGCCCTTCCAGACGTTCATCGCCGCCGGCAGATCGTGCGCGGCATAGGCGTCGAGCACCGACTTGACCTGCGACAGCACGAGGTCGGTCATGTGCTCCAGGCCACGGATCAGCTTCAGCGGCTGGAAATCGCTCTCCAGCGCCGCGACGCGCTTGCCCATGTTCTTGGCGAGGTCGCCGATCCGCTCGAGATCGGTGGCGACGCGCATCGCGCTGACGATTTCGCGCAGGTCGATCGCCATCGGCTGGCGGCGGGCGATCGTCAGCACCGCGCGCTCTTCGATGACGCGCTGCAGATTGTCGATCTCGATGTCGGCGGCGACGACGCGCTTGCCGAGCGCGACGTCGCGACGGATCAGCGCGTCGACCGACTCGGTGATCATCCGCTCGACGAGGCCGCCCATCTCGGCGACCAGGCGGGTCAACTCCTGCAGGTCGCTGTCGAATGCCTTGGCGGTATGTTCAGAAGCCATCGCTTGTCTCCCTCATGATCCCGGGGATCACGATTTGGTGTCCTCAGTTTCGCATGATCCGGTCGGAAAACCGGTACCCAATTTTGCGGACCATGCGCTAGCCGAACCGGCCGGTGATGTAGTCCTGGGTGCGTCGATCGCTCGGCGAGGTGAAGATCTTGTTGGTGTCGTCGAACTCGATCAGTTCACCGAGATACATGAAGGCGGTCTTGTCGGAGACGCGCGCCGCCTGCTGCATGTTGTGGGTGACGATTGCGATCGTGTAGTCTTCGGAGAGCTCCTGGATCAGTTCCTCGACCTTGGCGGTCGAGATCGGATCGAGCGCCGAGCACGGCTCGTCGAACAGGATCACCTCGGGACGCACCGCCACGGTGCGCGCGATGCACAGGCGCTGCTGCTGGCCGCCGGAGAGCGACAGGCCGGAAGCGTTCAGCTTGTCCTTGACCTCATTCCACAGCGCGCCGCCGCGCAGCGCCTTCTCGACCCGGTCGTCCATCTCGGACTTCGAGATCTTTTCGTAGAGGCGGATGCCGAAGGCGATGTTCTCGTAGATCGTCATCGGGAACGGCGTCGGCTTCTGGAACACCATGCCGACCCGCGCGCGGAGCAGATTGAGGTCGAGCTTGGGATCGAGAATGTTGGTCTGGTCCAGCATCAGCTGGCCGACCGCGCGCTGGCCCGGATAGAGATCGTACATCCGGTTGAAGATGCGCAGCAGGGTCGACTTGCCGCAGCCCGACGGGCCGATGAACGCCGTGACGCGGTTGGTGCCGAGCGTCAGGTTGATGTTCTTCAGCGCGTGGTGCTCGCCGTAATAGAAGTTGAGGTTGCGCACCGTGACTTTCGGCGGCGCTTCCGGCAGCGGCACCTGGGGAACGTGGCTCGCGACAGTCGTTGAGACGGAAAGCTCGGTCATTTTGCGGCCCTTTCGGCACCAAGGATACGCGCGCCGATATTCAGCGCGAGCACAGTGAAGGTGATCAGCAGCGCACCGCTCCACGCCAGCTCTTTCCAGTAGGCGTAGGGGCTCTGCACGAAGTTGTTGATGGTCACCGGCAGGTTGGCCATGGTCTTGGTCAGATCCAGGCTGAAGAACTGGTTCGACAGCGCGGTGAACAGCAGCGGCGCGGTTTCACCGGCGACACGGGCGGTCGCCAGCAGCACGCCGGTGATCAAGCCGCTACGCGCAGCACGATAAGCGATCCGCTTGATCACCAGCGAACGCGGCAGGCCGAGCGCGGAGGCCGCCTCGCGCAGCGGATTGGGCACCAGCAGCAGCATGTCCTCGGTGGTGCGCAGTACGACCGGGATCACGATCACGGCGAGCGCGAGACTGCCTGCGATCGCCGAGAAGCCGCGCATCGGCACCACCACTGCGCCATAGATGAACAGGCCGATGATGATCGAAGGCGCGCTGAGCAGGATGTCGTTGATGAAGCGGATCACCGAGGTGAGCTTGTCGTGCTTGCCGTACTCGGCGAGGTAGGTGCCGGCGAACAGGCCGAGCGGCGCGCCGATGCCGACGCCGATCACCGTCATGATGACCGAGCCGACGATGGCGTTGAGCAGGCCGCCTTCGGTCGAGCCCGGCGGCGGCGTGTTCTGGGTGAACAGCTGCACGCTGAGGCCGGCAAGGCCGTTATAGACCAGCGTGAACAGGATCAGCGCCAGCCACGTGACGCCGAACAGCGCCGCGCCGACACAGAGTGCGCGAATGACGATGTCGCTGCGGCGGCGGGATTTGTAGATCGGGTTCATGGCGCTATTTCCCCGCTTTCGTTTCAAGCCGCATCAGCATCAGCCGCGCGCCGGCGAGCACGAAGAAGGTCAGCACGAACAGCAGGAGGCCGAGCAGGATCAGCCCGGACTGGTGCAGGCCGTCGCTCTCGGCGAATTCGGAGGCGATCGCCGCCGAGATCGTGGTGCCCGGCGCGAAGATCGACGACGAGATGCGGAACGAGTTGCCGATGATGAAGGTCACCGCCATGGTCTCGCCGAGCGCGCGGCCGAGTGCCAGCATGATGCCGCCGATCACGCCGACCCGGGTGTAGGGGATCACGACGCTGCGGACGACTTCCCATGTGGTGCAGCCCATGCCGTAGGCGGCCTCTTTCAGCACCGGCGGCACGGTCTTGAACACGTCGACCGAGATCGCAGTGATGAACGGCAGCACCATGATGGCGAGGATCAGCGCGGCGTTGAACAGGCTGAGATAGGACGGCGGACCTGCGAACACCGCACCCAGCACCGGGACGCCCTCGAATATCCTGATCATGAAGGGCTGGAACGTGTTGGCCAGGAACGGGCCCAGCACGAAGAAGCCCCACATGCCGTAGATGATCGAGGGGATGCCGGCGAGCAGCTCGATGGCGATGCCGATCGGGCGGCGCAGCATTTGCGGGCAGAGTTCGGTGAGGAAGATGGCGATGCCGATGCCGACCGGAATGGCGATCGTCATCGCGATGACCGAGGTGATCAGGGTGCCGTAGATCGGGCCGAGCGCGCCGAGCACCGGCGGATCGGCCGAGGGCGCCCAGCGCTGCGTCCAGAGGAAGGCGAAGCCGTATTCCTTCATCGCCGGCCAGGCGCCGGCGATCAGCGACAGGATGATGCCGCCGAGGATCAACAGGACCGAAATCGCCGAGATGCGGGTGACCCAATAGAAGGTGAGATCACCGAGCTTGAAGGCGCTGAGGGCCTTGGCGCGATCGTAAGGTCCCGCGGCTTCCATCACATCGCTCTGAACAGCCATGTCTGCCACGCCAATCCCCTCATTACTATGTGAAAGCTACGCAAACCGCTACGCCCCGAAGCGATCTTCACTGACGCATTTGGCCGGGCGTCGTTCCGGTTGCGCCTCCCGGGGCGCGAGCCCGGGCCCCGCCCCGCGTTACTTGCCGCGGTGATGGAGCCCGGATCTCAATCGGTCCGCCTGTGCCGCCCTTGAGAGGTGGCACAGGCGTTGTTCAAAGCGTCAGACTTAGCTCTTGATGTCCGAGGACCAGGTCTTCTCGATCAGCTTGACGACCGATTCCGGCATCGGGATGTAGTCGAGCTCTTCGGCCGCCTTGCCACCCTTCTCGAAGGCGTACTTGAAGAACTTGAGCGCTTCCTGCGAGGCCGCCTTGTCGGTCGAATCCTTGTGCATCAGGATGAAGGTCGCCGCGGTGATCGGCCAGGAGGCTTCGCCCGGCTGGTCGGTCAGGATCACGTAGTAGCCGGGAGCCTTGGACCAATCGGCGTTCGACGCAGCAGCCTGGAAGGCGGCGATGGTCGGCTGCACGGTCTTGCCGGCCTTGTTGACCAGCGCGGTGTAGGTCAGCTTGTTCTGCTTGGCATAGGCGTATTCGACATAGCCGATCGCGTTCTTGGTCTGGCCGATGTTGCCGGCAACGCCTTCGTTGCCCTTGGCGCCGACGCCGACCGGCCACTCGACCGCGGTGCCGGAACCGACCTTGGACTTCCAGTCGGCGTTCGACTTGGAGAGGTAGTCGGTGAAGTTGAAGGTGGTGCCCGAACCGTCCGAACGGCGCACGACGGTGATCGCGTCGGCCGGCAGGGTCAGCTTCGGATTGAGCTTGGCGATCGCCGCGTCATTCCACTTGGTGATCTTGCCGAGATAGATGTCGCCGAGCACTTCGCCGGAGAGCACGAGATCGCCCGGCTTGATGCCTTCGACGTTCACGACCGGAACGATCGCGCCCATCACCATCGGCCACTGGACGAGGCCGTCCTTCTCGAGCTGCTCGGCCTTGAGCGGCGCGTCGGTCGCGCCGAAGGTCACGGTCTTGGCCTGGATCTGCTTGATGCCGGCGCCGGAACCGATCGACTGATAGTTCAGGCCATTGCCGGTGTCCTTCTTGTAGGCGTCAGCCCACTTCGAATAGATCGGGAACGGAAACGTCGCGCCTGCGCCGGTAATATCGGCAGCGAAGGCCGACGTCGAAGCGGCGACCATGCCGGCAGCGACGATTGCTTTGATGAAATTCATGGGGTGGTCTCCATCTTGTGAGCGAAGCGCCAATTGCGCCCGATCGCGCCCACGCCGGTCCATCTAGGAGCGGTCGGTGCTGCTTTTACGAAGGTTGGATGACAGTTGGATGACAATACTAAGCGACTGAAAACGCTCAGCTTTGGGTCGGTAACGGGGTCTTCGGCCGGGGAAAACAGGCGGTAAAAGTCGCGCCATTCTTCGGCACGCTCTCGATCAGAAGACGCCCGCGATGACGGTTAAGAATATGTTTCACCAGCGATAATCCGAGGCCGGTTCCGCCCTGGTTACGGCTGTCGCCAACGTCCACCCGGTAGAAGCGCTCGGTCAGCCGCGGCAGGTGCTCCGGGGCGATGCCGGGGCCGAAATCCCGTACCATGACTCGGATTTCGGGGCTCCCCTCGCCCGATGCGCCCGAAACGGTCTGATTGAGCGACACTATGACGCGGCCGCCCGAGGCGCCGTATTTGAGGGCGTTCTCGATCAGGTTCTCGAACAGGCGGAGCAGTTCCTCGCGGTCGCCAGCGATCGTGACCGGGGTCGGTGGCAGGTCGACGTCGATCTCGACCTGGCGCTCGCTGGCCAGCGCCTCGAGCCCGTCGGCCACCTGGCGGATGATCGGCACGATATCGATCGAGGCCTCGGGCCGCACATGGGCCGACAGCTCGACGCGCGACAGCGACAGCAGGTCGTCGATCAGCCGCGCCATGCGGGTGGCCTGGGTGTGCATGATACCGAGGAAGCGCTCGCGCGCCCGCGCGTCCTCGCGCGCCGGTCCCTGCAGCGTGTCGATGAAGCCGGACAAGGCGGCGAGCGGCGTGCGCAGCTCATGGCTGGCATTGGCGACGAAATCGGCGCGCATCTCCTCGACCCGGCGCAGCGGCGTCAGATCGTGGAAGGTCATCAGCATGCACTTCTCGGTGCCGCCGAACTGGGTCGGCACCGGCACCGGCGTGATCACCAGTTCCATCCAGCGATCGACCGGAACGTGGTCGGAGTAGGTGGCGCGGCGCGGCTCGGTGGTCGCGATCGCCTCGCGCAACGCAGTGATAATCTCCGGCGAACGCAGGGCAAATTGCGCCAGCTCGTTCTTGCGCAGCGCCGGCGCCAGCTGGGCCGCGGCGGTGTTGAGATGGATGACGCGGCCGGCACGGTCGAGCAGCACGGCCGGGTCCGGCATGCCGGCGACGACCGCGCTGACGGCGGTCGCCTCGACCGGATTGCCGTGGCGGACATCCTCGCGCGAGGTGCCGGCATCATGCAGCCGCCACGGCACCAGCGCCGCAGCCGCGATGCAGACGAACACCACGCAGGCGCGCACCAGCGACAACTCGCCGAGCGCGACCACTACGCTCAGCGCCAGCGCTGCGGCAAGCAGGATCAGCGCGGAATGGCGCAAGCGGTCGGGCCAGGGCGAGAAAATCGAATGCGGCGTATCGTCAATGGCCATCGCGGCGGCTTTCTTCCCGTCGGTTCATGTCTCGCCCAGGCGCGGTCAAATCGACCTTCCCTCGGGAGGCATCGGGCCGCGTCGTCAGACCCCGGAATCACCACGCTTGCGGACCAGAACCGCCTCATGATGCGGCTCAGCGCGGGGACCCGAATCAGTCTGCGGCAGCCGCTTGAGTCGGGCGCCGACGATAACCTCCCGAAACGTCAGCAAGATTACAGATATGACGAACGGCGCAATATAGTAGAGCAGCCGGAACAACAGCATACCGCCGAGCAGGTCCTCGCGGTCCATCTGCCAGAGGCCGACCAGCATGGCGGCGTCGAACACCCCGAGCCCGCCGGGGGAGTGGCTGGCGAAGCCGAGCAGGGTCGCCGACACGAAGATGACCGCGACCACGACGAAGCCGAGATTGGGCTCGTCCGGCACCAGCACGTACATCGCCAGCGCGCAGAAGCCGAGGTCGACGATGCCGATCGCGATCTGCAGCAGCGTCAGCGGGCCGCCCGGCAGGGTCACCGTCCAGGGACCGCGGCCGACCACCCGCGGCTGGGTCCAGACCCAGACCACATAGGCGACCAGCGCGATGATGATGCCGAACGCGAGCGTCCGGTTGAGCCAGGGCGGCAGCTGGTCGATGTTGGCGGCGGCTTCCGGATGATAGGCGATGCCGAGCCCGAGCACGGCGGCATTGCCGAGCCAGAAGGTCAAGCCGGCGAGAAAGCAGATCTTGGCGACGTCGATCGCGTTCAATCCCCAGGCCGAATAGATCCGGTAGCGCACCGCGCCGCCGGTGAAGACGCTGGCGCCGACATTGTGCCCGATCGAATAGGAGGTGAATGCCGCGAGCGCGTTGACGCGATAGGGCACGTGGGCCTGACCGATCGCGCGCACCGCGAACAGATCGTAGAAGGTCAGCGTGAAGTAGCCGGCTGCGACGAACAGTCCCGCCAGCGCGATTTGTCGCGGCTCGGTGCTCTTGATGGCCTCGAGCACCTCATTGGTGTCGATGCCGCGCAGCATATGATACAGGACGTAGCAGGCGATGCCGATGACGGCGATGCTGATGACAACACCCAGCCGATGCAGGATTTGCTTCTGGCGCAGAAACGCCATCGCCCTGCGTATTGCTTCCAGCATCTAGACCTCGAATTGCGATCCCGCGACGGCGGCTCCCGGGCGAACCCCGCCGGCGCTTCGCTGTGCCCCGACCCCTGTAGCGCGTTTTAAGCCGGAGTGGAATTCGTCAAACGACAATAAAACGCGCATCTTCAAGATATTAGGGATGATTCATGACAGCGGGTGCACAAATATGCGCGTTTCTCGCCATCTTCGACAAGACTTGACATCGACGTGCGGCGGTTAGCCCGCCGAACGCTGCGCAAGGCCATCCGGGAAACTACGGGAAGCAGGAGCGACGCCGCGGCGCCCGCGCAGTGAAAATCGCCACCGCATTGGTGATGCGACGGCGATGAGGCAAGCCTGCGTAGATTTTATGCCCGTGCCGCAGCCACTGCGGTGACGATTTCGGCAGCATCGGGGAAATGCCCCTTCACGCGCTTGGCGATCACTTTGCCGTCAAGCTTGACCTCGAAGACGCCGCCCTTGCCCGGCACGAGCTCCGGATCGAGCCTGAGGCGTTCGCGCAGCAGCGCGGCGGCCTCCCTGGCGCGCTTTTCGTAGCCGCAGGGACGGCAATAAATGATCGAGAGGTCGGTCATGGCGTGCTCTCCCATCCACTCATGCTGCGAGATGTTGCGCGTTCGCGGCTTCGATGCCGGCGATCCACCCTGCAACCGAGCGGCCGATCGCCTCCGGATGATCCTCCTGCAGATAATGCGCGCCCGCGCCGAGCTGAATGACCGCGCAATGCTGCAGCCTCGCCGCGAAATCCGCCGCGAAGGCCGGCGACACCAACGCCCCGGGAGACCCCGCGAACAGCAGCTTCGGATAGGTCGATCCCGCGAGCGCTGCGTGCGCCGTGGTGAGCGCCTGATCGACGTCGGCGGGTTCGCCTGCGATCGGCAGCTCGCGCGGCAGCATCAAGGTCGGCTTGCGGCTCTCGCGCGTCGCAAACGGCGCACGGTAAGCGGCCATCTCTTCCTCACTCAGCTTGCGCAGCATCCCGTTCGGAAGAACGCGCTCGATGAAGGCATTGGCTTCCAGAATCATCGCCTCGCCCACACCTTCGGTCCTGAACTTGCGAAAGGTTTCTTCGCGCACGCCGTGATCGGGATCGAAATCGCTCCATGTCGACATCGGCCGGATAAATTCCATGAAGGCGAGCCCGCGCACCAGTTGCGGACGGCGCGCCGCGAGATGGAACGCGAGCGCCGTGCCCCAATCCTGCGCGACGAGATAGGCCGAGCTGATGCCGAGCTCGTCGATCAGCGCATCGAGATAGTCCGCATGGTCGAAGAAGCGGTAGGCGATGTCGGGTTTGCCGGACTGGCCGTAGCCGATCAGGTCGGGCGCGATGCAGTGCCCGACCGGCGCCACCAGCGGCATGATGTTGCGCCAGATATAGGATGACGTCGGATTGCCGTGCAGGAACAGCACGTGCGGCGCATCGCTGCGTCCGGTTTCGCGATAGGCCATCGTGGTCCCGAGCACCGGGCGATGATGCAGGCTGATATCGGAAGACATGGTCATGGCAACTCCTTGAACACGGTTTGGAAGGCGATCGTCTTGAAACGCTCGAGCGCAGCCGCGCTGCGCTCGACCTTCATGCGCAACATCGCGCCCTGCCAGGATGCGAGCAGGAAATCGGCAAGCGCATCGGGATCGAAGTCGGACGCGATCTCGCGCCTGGCCTGGGCTTCGGCGATGCAGGCCGCAAACGGCGCACGCCATTCCCGAAAGATCTCGTCGAGCTGCTCGCGCAGCATCTCGCTCGAGCCCGACGCCTCGAGGCTGAAATCGCCGATCAGGCAGCCGCGGGTGAAGCCGTCATGCGCAAGCTTGCCGGTGATGAGATCGAGATAGCGCCGGAGCCTGTCGCGCGGCGGCAACGTCGTGTCGCCGAGGGCTTCGGCGACGAGGCCGCGCACATAGAGGAAATAGCGGTCGAGCACTTCCGACGCGAACAGCTCCTTGGAGCGGAAATGGTTGGTGAACGAGCCCTGCGGCGCGCCGGCGGCGGCGGTGACGTCGCGCACGCTGGTGCCGTGATAGCCGGTCCGGAACATTTCCTTCAGCCCGGCGTCGAGGATGGCATCACGGATGGAGGGCTTTGGCATGGCCGCCATTTAATACGTACGTACGTATTGATGTCAAGCGGCAAAATGCGTGCGGCCTCGCCCCGCGTCTGGCGACGCCGCTCAGTCCTGCTGGATCAAGGGTTTGGGGTCAGCTCGCGGGCCTGCTGCGCGAGACCACCCAGTCGCGCAGCCAGGAGCCGATCGCGCAGCCGACGAGATAGAGCGCGAACATGACCAGGAAGAGGTCGAGCCAGTAGCCGAGGCGGCCGGGCACGACCCGCGCAAACGATGCCGCGACCAGCGCGACGGCGAGCAGCGCGAGCCAGCGGATCCACGCCTTCGAGACGCCCTGCGCCCGATGCACCACCGCGATCCAGCCCATGCCGAAGCCGAGCAGCGCGGCGCCGAGCAGCCAACCCCAGAAGAATGTCGCGAGCACGGTCATCGCTACTTCACCACGAATTCGATGCGGCGGTTCTGCGCCTTGCCGTCTTCACTCTCGTTGCCGACGAGCGGCTGCGTGCTGCCATAGCCGATCGGCGTGAAGCGGTTGGCAGGCAGTCCGGCGCGCACGAGGTAATCGACCACGGCCTGCGCGCGGCGCTCCGACAAGGCCTGGTTGGCCGCCTCCTCACCGTCGCTGTCGGTATGGCCGGCGACTTCGATCGTCGCATTGGGACAGCGCATCGCGGTCTCGATCAGGCGGTCGAGCAGACCGGCGGAGTCAGGGACGATGTCGGCCTTGCCGGACTCGAAGCGGATCTTGCCCTTGGAGAGGATCTCGGAAAACAGCTGCTGACATACCGTCGGATCGACCGGCGCCGCCGCCGGCTTGACGGTGACCTCGGCCTTGTACTGCCAGCCCTGCGGAAAGTCCTTGCCGAGCCCGTCGCGGATCTGGCCGGCCGCGGCATCATAGAGCGCATCGCCCGACAGCTTCACCTCACGGTCCGACACCACGAGCGTCCCGGTCGACAGCCGTGACAGCGCGCCGAGCGCAGGCACCACCGCCGCCGCAAACCCCGAGGGCGCGCCGATGCTGGCCTTGAGATTGTCGACGACCTTTTCGCTGAAGAACTTGCGGCCGGCGGCGGCGACCAGCGCGGCATGCACGTTGTTGTCGGGCACGTAGCCGGTCAGCGTCAGCGTCACTGCGACCGGATCCTTGTAGGCCTGGAACACGTAAGGCGGCGCCTTGATGTCGTTGGCGGCAATGGAATAGCCCTCCGGCAGATTCTTCAGCGCCGCCGCGACCGCTTCGCGTCCGCCGAGCTCGCGCGCCATGCCGGCGAGAGCAACCTTGTTGTCGGTCAGCGTGATCTTGCCTTCCTTCAATTTGCCGATCTGGTCGAGCAGCAACAGCGCCGCCGGGTCGAACCGCGACGGCGCGCCACGGGCGAGCGCCATCTGATCCACCACCTCGACACCGCCGAGACTGGCCTTCGCGGCCTCGGTCAGCTTGCTCTTGCTCGACGGCAGCGGCGCATTGCCGCCAAGCGTGACCCGCACCACGTCGCGTTCGGCAGACCACACAAAGGGCTTGGCTTCGGGAACGAGGCGGGTCTCGTCGTTGACCAGCCGCACGCCCGGCACGGCCTCGACCGACGCCACGGCGCTGAGACGGCCGTCCTCGGAGAAGGCATTGGCCGCAAAGGTCACGTCGCGGCCGTCGACGCTGATGCGGCGCTTGTCGAGCACGGTGTCCTTGAGTGCGGCATTAGAGCGCGCAGCGAGGTCCGCTTCGACCGTTCCCGTTGAGGTCCAGGCCGCGATGCCCCACAGCACGACCAGTGGAATCACCCCCGGCCACCACTTGCTACTCCACTTGAAAAATCCGTGCATTCAGCGTCCTGCGGGGTCGGGAACCAGAGAGAAAACAAACCCTTGGCTGACTGTCAAACCCCAAATCAAAGGCCGAATCAAAGACCATGGCGGGGGCGCCATATTGGATCGGGATAACAGTTTCTTCAGTGGTGTTTCGCTAAGTTTCCGGCGGAATGCAAATCGGCCAGCCCGTGCCCCTCATGAAACAACTCCGCAACACCGTGATCCGTGCCGGGATGGAGGCGTTGTATTTCTCGGGTGCGCATATCCTGCTGCGGCCGATCTTTGCCGGCGTCGGCGCCATCTTCATGCTGCACCACGTCCGCCCGCGGCGCGCCGACGCGTTCCAGCCCAACCATCATCTCGAGGTCACGCCGGATTTCCTGCGCGCGATGCTGACGCATCTGCGCGCGCTCGACGTCGATGTCGTCAGCATGGACGAGGCGCATCGCCGCCTCACCGAACGGAATTTCGCGCGGCGCTTCGCCTGCTTCACCTGCGACGACGGCTACCGCGACAACCGCGATTTCGCGCTGCCCGTGATGCGCGAGTTCGGCGCGCCGTTCACGGTCTTTGTCGCGAGCGATTTCGCCGAGGGCTGCGGCAAATTGTGGTGGATCGCGCTCGAGCGGATCATCGCGGCGGCATCGGCGATCGAGGTGCCGATCGCCGGCGTCATGACGCGGATCGACACCGCGACGCCGCAAGCCAAGCGAGTTGCGTTCGGCCGCATGCACGACTGGCTACGCTCGCTGCCGGGCGAGAAGGAGATGCAGGCCGAGATGTCCGCGCTGTGCGTCCGCCACGGCGTCGACGAGGCCGGCATCGCGCGCGAGCTCTGCATGTCCTGGGACGAGCTGCGCGGCTTTGCCGACGATCCGCTGGTCACCATCGGCGCCCACACCATCACCCATTGCAATCTCGCCAAGCAGAGCGAGACCATCGCATCGTTCGAGCTCGCCACCAGCCGGGCGCGGATCGAGGAGACGCTGCAGCGTCCGGCGCTGCATCTTGCCTATCCCTATGGCGACCGGATCGCGGCCGGGCAGCGCGAATTCGCGCTCGCCAGATCGATCGGCTTTCGGACCGCGGTGACGACGCGGCCCGGCATGCTGTTTCCCGAAAGCGCCGACCACCTGACCGCGTTGCAGCGGGTCTCGCTGAACGGCAATTACCAGGACACGCGGCTCTTGCCGGTGCTGACCTCAGGCGCCGCCACCGCGGTGTGGAACGGTTTTCGCCGCGTCGACGCGGCGTAAACGAGCAACGTCCTAAACCACCAGCAGCAGTCCCGACACCAGCAACAGGCCGAGGATCACCCGCCTGAAGTTGGCCTCGTCGATGTTGCGAAAGGCAAAGATGCCGAGCCACGAACCGGCAAGCAGCGCCGGAGCGCCGAGCACGACGTCATAGGCGACCTTCATCGAGAGGTCGCGATGCAGCAGCATCATCATCAGCGCCGAAATCTGCATCGCGGCGATGAAGGGCTGCACGAGGCCGCGCTGCTGCTGCTTTGGCACACCATGGATATCGCACCAGATTGTAGGCAGCGCGCCCGGCATCGCGGTCAACCCGCCGATCAGGCCGCCACCAAACCCGACCAGCGCGTTGCTGCCCTCGGGCAAACGGCCGTAGCCGATCGCGGGCCTGAACAGCATGTAGCCGGCATAGAGCGCGACCATGATCCCGAAACCTTCGCGGAACGTCCGGCTGTCGGTGTTGTGCAGCAGCCAGAGCGCAAGCGGGACGCCCAGCAGTCCGCCGACGATCAGCGACAGGCTCTGTTTCCACTGGATGTTGTGCCGAAGCGCCCACAGGTTGGCCGCCTGCACGCCGACGCTGCAGGCCATCATCAGCGGCACCGCCTCGGTTGGCGGCATCGCATGCAGCAGGATGGCGCCGGCGATCGCGGAAAAGGCAAAGCCGGCGAGACCGGACACAAAGGCGCCGCAAAACACCGCGGCGCTGAGCACAACAAATGACATGACGTCGGCCACGAATGGACCTCCGTTGATGACAGCGATGGTGGATCGATCGGGAGAGCGCTAGTCGGTGTGAACCGCCCTCGCCTCTTGCGGCGCGGCCGCATCGGCCGTGGCCGCTGGCATCAGCAACGTCGCAGTGAGGAAGTGCAGCACAAAAAATCCGATTGCGATGGCAACAAGCAGCGTGATCTCGCTGACCTCCGGAAGCCGGATGACCGATTTGCGCGTCGACGAGCGTTCAGTAACGGACATTGCGGCCGCCCTCCAAATTGGTGCAGTGCCGGTCGGCGCGGTCGATCAGATGCTGATATTGCTTGAGAACGCGTCGCGCCTGAATCCGCCGCGAATAGTGAATTGCGCCGACGATCGCTGCGAACAGTCCTTTCCGCCTTCGGCGAAATTGAATGGGGGTGACTGGCATCACACCGGCCACCGGCAATGAAATGTGCTTCATTATTGGAACTCCTTGATCTGGAATTCCACCCCACGCGCATGATGCGGCAAAACCGGCTGACCAGTTTGTGCACTGCATCACATCTCAAGAAAGCTTGATCGATTCGACGCCCGCCCTTCGCGGGTAAACTGATCAGAACATCACCAGAGATCGAGCAGGCTGCGCGTTCGCCGGCCGCGGCGGTTCCTTGACTAGCTCCATCAACCCGGCCAGAACGCTTGGCATAGCTAAGGAGGCAACATGTTCAAGGATCTGTTCTCACTGAAGGGCCGCGTCGCACTGGTGACCGGGGGATCGCGCGGCATCGGCAAGATGATCGCGGCCGGTTTCCTCGCGCAGGGCGCCGCGAAGGTCTACATCACCGCGCGCAAGGCCGGTCCCTGCGAGGCCACCGCCCAGGAGCTTACCGCCGCCTATGACGGTGAATGCATCGCGCTGCCGATCGACATCTCGACCGTCGAGGGCTGCGAGAAGCTCGCCGGTGAAATCATCAAGCGCGAGCCGAAGCTCGACATCCTGGTCAACAATGCCGGCGCGGCATGGGGCGCGGACTTCGACGAATTCCCGGAGAGCGGCTGGGACAAGGTGATGAACCTCAACGTCAAGTCGATCTTCTTCCTGACCAAGGCGCTGGCCAAGCCGCTGCGCGCGGCGGCGACGCATGACAAACCGGGCAAGGTGATCAACATCGCCTCGATCGACGGCATCTTCGTCAACCCGATGGAGACCTATTCCTATGCCGCGAGCAAGGCCGCGGTGATCCATTTGACGCGCCGGATGGCGACGCGCCTGATCAAGGACAACATCAACGTCACCGCGATCGCGCCCGGCGCCTTCAAGTCGGACATGAACCGCGCCGCGCGCGACCACGCCGACGAAGTCGCGCAACGCGTTCCGTCGCGGCGGGTGGGCAGCGACGAAGATATGGCGGGCACTGCGATCTATCTCGCCTCGCGCGCCGGCGACTACGTCGTGGGCAACACCATCGCGGTGGATGGCGGCGTGGTCTACGCGACCGCGGGGCTGGAGATCGCGGGGTAAGCGACCGCGTAGCTCACGCGCACTAGAACATTGCCGCGCGGCGCTTGGCAGCGAGACTGGTGATACACAAAGGGCGCCTCGCTCGCAGCGAGGCGCCCTTTGTCGCATGGAGCCCGATGGCAATGGGCCTCGCCAAGACGCGAGGCCACTTTCGTCACCGTGGTCCCCCGGTTGCGGCCGTGACGCCTCTGGCGCATGTCATTCAAATGCATTACATTGAACGTGAGCAAGGAGATCGCTATGGCTTCGAATGCCCTGGTCCAAACCCGCATCGATGCGGACGTAAAAGAGAAGGCCACCGCGGTTCTGGAAAACATGGGTCTCACGGTGTCGGACGCGGTGCGGATATTGCTGACGCGCACGGCCAATGAAGGAACGCTTCCACTGGAGCTCGTCAGCAACAGCCAAGCTTACGACAGCTGGTTTCGCGAGAAGGTGCGCCAGGCGCTGGCGGATACCCGGCCTAGTCTCGATGATTCCGAAGTCGAAGCGCATTTCGCGCAACGTCGTGCCGCCGCACTTCGAAAAGCGGCGGAACGCAAACGGTGAAGCTCGTCTGGACGCGCTTCGCACTGTCCGATCGCGACGACATTTTCAGCTACATCGAGGCCGAGAATCCCCGTGCCGCGGTTCATGTCGATGAACAGACTCGACTTTCCTGACAGTGGCCGGCCCGGGCGTGTCGCCGGCACGCGGGAGTTAGTCATCCCGCGCACACCATATGTCGCAGCGTACCTTGTCGACGGCGAGACCGTTCGCATCTTGCGCGTGCTTCACGGTGCGCAGATGTGGCCCGACGAACTTGCAAATGACGATTAAAGCCGGCTGAGCGGCGAACGCCGAGCAGCCACCGCCGATCCGCCTTCCTCAGAGACTCGATGCGAAGGCATCGACGAGCCGGTCGAACGCTTCGGCCCTTTCCCACTGCGTGGCGTGGCCGGCGCCGTGGACCACCTGAACCTGGCCGCGCCATAGTGTCGGCGCGGGCAGCCGTTGCAGATAGCCGAGATCGACCATCTGCTCCTCGCTGCCATGCACGATCGCCAGCGGAATCCTGAGGCCACGCACGATCTCGACCTCGTCCGCAAAGCGACCGGCCTGCACGCTGGCGCCGAGATAGCCACGCGCATTGCCGTCGGTGCGGCGGAAATCGGTGTCGACGAATGCGGGCAACGGCGCATAGTCCGGTGCGAAGACCGTTTTCAGCCAGGCCGCGATCTCGGCATCGCTAGGCGCCGGCGTGAACGTGGTGGCCGACAGCCCCTTGAACCCGGAGAACCCGTCCGGCGTCTTGGCGATCGGCGGCGTCCCGAAAATCATCAGCCCGGCTGCCATCGGCAATGACGGGGCTGCGTTGAGCACGGCATGTCCGCCGAGGCTCCAGCCCACCACCACCGCGTCCCTCAGGCCGAGCTCCTTTGCGGCCGCGGCAATGCAGCCGGCATAGCCTGCACCCGAGTAACCGTGCTCCGGATCGGGCGCAGGCGACGAGCCGCCATGACCGGGAAGGTCGATCGCGACCAACCGGTATTTGGCGCCAAGCGGCCCCTGGAGTTGCTTCTGCCAAATCTGCGACGACGACGAATTGCCGTGGACGAGCAGGATGTCGCGGCCAGTGCCCGCGCTGTCGAAGCCCGCGATCGTCTGCTCACCGAACTGGAGCTTGAGCGAACGCAGGGTCGGCCCCGGAAAAATCTCTTCGCTCATGATGGCCCCGCCTTAATCCCGATCCGCGACAACCGGCTCAAGCCGTCATTGCGGTTGATGTGTTGAAGCAGTGTGATCTCCGCGCGAAGGCATCGCGCTTGTCAAGCCGGGAGCCGGCGCTTCATTGCGCGTGAGCCAACGCACGTCTCAAAAAAGAAAAGGGGCAAGCCAGGACCTTCTCGGCTTACCCCTTTTCGGCCCCTCCGGGAGGAGAGGAACTGCTAGCTGAAACTCAGCTCTCGATCCTCACATATTCGAAGTCGCCGGGCTTGTTATCGATGCCGACCTTGGGCGGCGAGATCCAGGAGGCGAACTCCCCGGGTTCGGTCACCGGCTTCATCAGCGAGGCGATGAAGTCGCCGTCCGCGGTCGACGGCAGCCAGTCGTTCTTGCGCTTGGCCCAGGTGGCGTCGTCGATCAGAAGGCCATCGGGCGTTGCATGGATGTCCTTGAACTCGCCGATCTGACGGTGGAAGGCGGTGTTCGGCACCGCGAGCTTGTAGTCGATGCCGGCGGTGGAGATCACCTTGTTCCAGCGCAGCATGCCCTTGACGCAATCCTGCGTGTAGTCGTCGCGCAGCCGCATGTTAAGCGCGGTCAGTGCCGGCTCGTCGACCATCTTGATCTGGCCGT
The DNA here is from genome assembly GCF_038967635.1 of Bradyrhizobium sp. B124. Lineage (NCBI taxonomy): Bacteria > Pseudomonadati > Pseudomonadota > Alphaproteobacteria > Hyphomicrobiales > Nitrobacteraceae > Bradyrhizobium > Bradyrhizobium sp. B124. The sequence goes on from NZ_CP152413.1 coordinate 4,779,599, forward strand.
CCACCATCTTCATGACCGGATAGGTCGAGCTCTTGAGCTGGTGATCGTCCTCGATCGTGGTTTCCTTGTAGCGGCCCTTGATGCCGGCGTTGAAGGCGTTCGCCGCATTGGTCGACACTTCGGAGCCGAACAAATCGAGCGACAGCGAATAGTGCAGGTTCAGCTTCTTCTGGATGGTCGGCAGATCGATCACGCCGAGCGCGCGGATCCTGGCGATGTCGTTCGGATCGGTGATGCCGGCCTCCGTCATCGCATCGCAGGTGCGCTGCACGACGCGGGTGATGCCGGTCTCGCCGACGAACATGTGATGGGCTTCCTCGGTCAGCATGAAGCGGCAAGTGCGCGACAGCGGATCGAAGCCCGACTGCGCCAGCGAGTGCAACTGCATCTTGCCGTCGCGGTCGGTGAAGTAGGTGAACATGAAGAACGACAGCCAGTCCGGCGTCGCCTCGTTGAAGGCCCCTAACATGCGCGGCGAATCCGCATCGCCCGAGCGGCGGCGCAACAAATCATCCGCTTCCTCGCGGCCGTCGCGGCCGAAATACTTCTGCAAGAGGTAGACCATCGCCCAGAGATGGCGGCCTTCCTCGACATTGACCTGGAACAGATTGCGCATGTCGTAGAGCGAGGGCGCGGTTTTGCCGAGATGACGCTGCTGCTCGACCGAGGCCGGCTCGGTGTCGCCCTGGATCACGATCAGGCGGCGCAGCATGGCACGGTGCTCGCCGGGGACTTCCTGCCATGCCGGCTTGCCGTAGTCTTCGCCGAACGGGATGACCCGGTTCTCTTCCTGCGGTGCAAGCAGGATGCCCCAGCGATATTCGGGCATCCGCACGTAGTCGAACTTGGCCCAGCCGCGCGGATCGACCGAGTAGGCGGTGCGCAGATAGACCAGCGACTCCTGGAAGCCTTCCGGCCCCATGTCGCTCCACCAGTCCATGTAGCCGGGATGCCAGCCCTCCAGCGCCTTGAGCACCTGGCGGTCTTCGGCGAGATTCACGTTGTTTGGAATCTTGGTCGAGTAATCGACGTTCATGATGTTCATGGCCGTGCTCCTTGGTATCGGTCCGACGTCTATCGTGTCTTGCTCAACCGTCATCCTGAGGGGCGGCGTCTTCGCCGCGTCTCGAAGGATGCTGGCTTGCTCCTAATCATCCTTCGAGGCTCGCTTGCGCTCGCACCTCAGGATGACGGCGGTATTTGCCTCACACTCTCGTCATGTCGAATTGCGCCTTCTGGCCGGTGCCGTAGCGGCGCAGCGCGCCGTCTTCGCCGACCGCATTCGGCCGCTGAAAGATCCAGTTCTGCCACGCCGTCAGGCGGGAGAAGATCTTCGATTCCATGGTCTCGGGGCCGACGAAGCGCAGATTGGCTTCCATGCCGGTGAGACCGTCGGGCGAGAACGAGGTGCGTTCCTCGAAGAACACGCGGACCTCGTCGTCCCAGTCGATGTCGTCGAGCGCGAAGGTGACGAGACCGAGCTCCTCAGCTTCCTCCGCATCGAGCGCCTTGCCGATCGAGCCTTGCGCGCGCTCCAGATCCATTGGGTCGGCCTGGAAGCGCGATTGCAGCCGGGTCAGGCCGTGGCTCATCGGATAGGGCCCGAAATTCATCGCCGTCAGTTCGATCGCCGGCGGCGGGCGGTTGTCGCCCTGCTTCTGGCCGATCAGCATGTAGGAGCGGTCGGCGGCGAACACGAGTTCGGCCAGGGTGCCGACGAAGCAGGAGCCGGGCTCGACCAGCGTCACCAGCGTGCGCGAGGTGACGTCGATGCGCTTCAGCACGCGCTTCCAGTAATGCCTGACCTCGTTGACCAGCCAGTGCGCCTTGTTGGCCTCCAGGAACGCGTCATAGGACACGACATTGGCGCGGTCGCCGTGGCTCTTGAACACCAGCATCGCGGTCTCGAGCTCATTGATGCGCAGATGCAGGATCGCGTCGTCGAGCTCGCGGGCGACCTGCAACGGCCAGAACGAAGCGCCCTGCGCGATCATGCCGTCGACGTCAGCGGGCGCCGCAGCTTCCGGCGCCTTGATCGAGATGGTAGCGATGCGCGCGGCCCGATCGATGTCGACGCTGACGAAGCCGTAGCGGATGGCGCTGTCGTCGATGGTGCGCGTCAGCGGCGCCAGTGTGATACCTTTGCCCGCGCCGTTGCGCTTCGACCTGGCGGCGAATTCCTTGACGCGCTCGGCAAGCTTGCCCTCGAGCTTGGAGTTCGGCGCGATCTCGTCGACCAGCCGCCACTGCACCGCGCGCTTGCCCTTGATGCCTTCCTCGATGGTGCAGAAGAAGTCGGCATGGTCGCGGCGCACCTTGCGCTTGTCGACGACGCGCGTGAGGCCGCCGGTGCCCGGCAGCACCGCGAGCAGCGGCACTTCCGGCAGCGCGACGGCGGCGGCGCCGTCGTCGGCCATCATGATGTGGTCGGTCGCAAGCGCCAGCTCATAGCCGCCGCCGGCCGCGGTGCCGTTGACGACGGTGATGAAGCTCTGGCCGGAATTCTCGCTGGAGTCTTCCAGGCCATTGCGGGTCTCGTTGGTGAACTTGCAGAAGTTGACCTTGTGGGCGTGGGTGGAGCCCGCCAGCATGCGGATGTTGGCGCCGGCGCAGAACACGCGGTTCTTGCCCGAGCGCATCACCACGACCTTCACCTCGGGATGCTCGAAGCGCAGCCGCTGCACGGCGTCGGCCAGCTCGATGTCGACACCGAGGTCGTAGGAGTTGAGCTTGAGCTGATAGCCCTCGAACAGGCCGGCGTTCTCGTCGACGTCCATGGTCAGCGTCGCGACGTCGCCCGCGACGTCGAGCTTCCAGTGCCGGTAGCGCGACGGGTTGGTCTGGAAGTCGATGTACTTCGCCCCGCCTGCAAGGACGCGATCGTCACCAGCCATGGGCCACCCTTATCTGTTGTTCGTTTGAAAGGTTCGTTGTCGATGCTTTCATGCACAATAATGCATGTTTTTAGTTTCGTCCAGTTCAAAACGTAAAAACATGCATTTTGTTTCATGTTTGGGAATTCACCCGCTGGGCCAATGGCCTGGCACCGGCACCAAAAGTCAGGCCGCCAGTGCGGGGTCGTCCCGGAGGGCTGCCCTGGCGAATTCGGTGACCGCTTCCAGCGTCACCGCGGGCGCCTCGCGGTGCGGCGAGTGACCGGCGCCGGCAATGGCCGCGACATCGACCGGGCAATAGCACTCGTCCTGGGCAATCTCGACCTGGCGCATCGTGCCGTATTGATCAGCCGCGCCCTGCACGACCAGCACCGGCACGCGGATATAGGCGAGATATTCGGAGATATCCCAGTCGCGGAATGCCGGATCGAGCCAGGCGTCGTTCCAGCCACGGAAGGTATTGTCGACGTCCTTGTGCCAGCGCGCGAGCTTCTCCTTCAGATTGGTGCTCTCATACGCCGTCTTGATCTCGGCGATCGACTTGACCGAGATGTCCTCGACGATGAAGTGCGGCGCGATCAGCGCAAGGCCTTGCAGGCGATGATCCTGATGCGCGCCGGCATAGATCGCCGCGATCGACGCGCCGTCGGAGTGACCAACCAAGAGGCCGCGGCGGAAGCCGATCCGGTCGAGCAGCTTCGGCAACACGTCGAGCGCCTCGCGATGCATGTAGTCGACCGGGCGCGGCAGCTTTGCCGGCGACGACGCGCCGTACCCCGCACGCGAATAGGCGAACACGCCGGCGCCGGTCGCCGCCTGCAGCTTCTCGGGAAAGTCGCCCCACAGCCCGACGCTGCCGAGGCCTTCATGCAGCATCACAAGGCTCGGCGCTGTCTCGGGCGACGGGCCGATCATCCGGTATTCGAGCTCGGCGCCGTCGATGCTGAGGAAGCCTGTGGGGTTCAAGTTCGTCATGATAGGCCTTCCTCACTCGTCGTCCCGGCGAAGGCCGGGACCCATAACTACAGACGTTAGTTGTTGCGCAAAGCCGTTGAACAGCGTCTCTCAAAACAAAGGCCGCGGCGTATGGATCCCGGCCTTTGCCGGGACGACGCAAGTGGAAACGCTAGTGCGCGCCGTCGTCGTGCCGCAGCTTGAAGCGCTGGATTTTCCCGGTTGCCGTCTTCGGCAGATTGTCGACCACATCGATCCAGCGCGGATATTTCCACGGGCCGATCTTCTGCTTGACGTGTTCCTTCAGCGCCTCGTGCAGGCCTTCGGCCGAGCTCTCGGGCCGCAGCACGACATAGGCTTTCGGCTTGAGCAGGCCTTCCGGATCGGCCTCCGGCACGACGGCGGCTTCCAGCACCGCGGGATGCGTGATCAGCGCGCTCTCGACCTCGAACGGCGAGACCCAGATGCCGGACACCTTGAACATGTCGTCGGCGCGGCCGCAGAAAGTGTAACGGCCGTCGGCATCGCGCGTGTATTTGTCGCCGGTGCGGGTCCAGGCGCCCTCGAAGGTGGCGCGGCTCTTGGCGCGCTGATTCCAGTAGCTCTCGCCGGCCGAGGGCGCATCGACCAGGAGTTCGCCGACCTCACCGTCCGCGACGTCGGCCCCGAGCTCGTTGACCAGCCGCACCTTGTAGCCGGGCACCGGACGCCCCGAGGAGCCGTATTTGATGTCGCCGGGCGCATTCGACAGAAAGATGTGCAAGAGCTCGGTCGAGCCGACGCCGTCGAGGATGTCGACGCCGAACCGCGCGCGCCAGGCATTGCCGACCGATTCCGGCAACGCCTCGCCGGCCGAGGTGCAGACCCGCAGCCGATTGCCCGCGGCTTGCGCCTTCGTCGCCTCGTCGTTCAGCATCGCCGCGAACAGGGTCGGCACGCCGAAGAAGATGCTGGGATGATATTTGTTCATCAGCGCGAACATCACCGCCGGCGTCGGACGTTCCGAATTGAGCACCGTGGTGGCGCCGACCGACATCGGAAAGGTCAGCGCATTGCCGAGCCCATAGGCGAAGAACAGCTTAGCCGCCGACAGGCCGACATCATCCTCGCGGATACCAAGTACCTGTTTCGCATAGGTCTCCGCCGTCGCCGCGAGATTGGAATGCAGATGGCGCACGCCCTTCGGCATGCCGGTCGAGCCCGACGAATAGAGCCAGAACGCCGGCTCGTCGGCATGCGTCGGCGCGGTGGCGAACACGTCGCTCTCGCGCGCGATCTCGTCCGACAGCTTGTTGTGGCCGTGTGCGTCCTTGCCGGAGACCACGACATGCTCGAGGTCGGGCATGCGCGCGATGATGTCCTTCACCACCGGCAGCAGCGCCTCGGAGACGAACAGCACGCGCGCGCGGCAATCGCCGAGGATGTAGGCGTATTGCTCCGCGGTCAGCAGCGTGTTGAGCGGCACCGGCACCACGCCGGCGCGGATCGCGCCGAGAAACACGATCGGGAAATCGACCGTATCCAGCATGATCATGGCGACCCGCTCCTCGCGGCGGACGCCGAGCCGGCGCAGCATGTTGCCGACACAGCGGGTCTGCTGCTGCAACTGGCCATAGGTGATTTGCGACACCGTATCGTCGAACACGACCTTGTGGCCGCGGCCCTCATCGACATTGCGGTCGAGCAGCCAGGTGACTGCATTGTAGGTCATGGCCCGCTCCTCAGGCACAGGCGCGCCGCGCCTGCCCTCTCCCGTCGAGATTTAAGAATTATAATTCATACAAAGCCACCACATTGGCTTGCTGTCAATCCTCATCGGCATTATGTTTCCTAGACCATTGGACCTGATTCAGTCAGGACCGCGCGTCGCATGGGGATCATGACCGAAGCCAACGATCCGGAAACCGACTTCCTCGAACAGCTCGGGCAGCGGGTGCGCACCATGCGCGCGCTGCGCGGCATGTCGCGCAAGGTGCTCGCCAAGGTCTCCGGCATTTCCGAACGCTACATCGCCCAGCTCGAAAGCGGCAAAGGCAATGTCTCGATCGTGCTGCTGCGCCGTGTCGCAGGCGCGATGGGCGCGCATCTCGAGGATCTGATCCCCTCGAGCGAGCCGATCCCGGATTGGGCCGTGATCCGCGATCTCCTGCGCAAGGCGTCGCCGAACCAGATCGCGCAGGCCAAGGACATGCTCGCCGGCAGCAGCCCGCTGGCGCCGCGCGGCGCCTCGTTCTCCGGCATCGCGCTGATCGGCCTGCGCGGCGCCGGCAAGACCACGCTCGGGCGGATGCTGGCGAAGAAGATCGGCTGGAGCTTTGTCGAGCTCAACAAGGAGATCGAGGCGCAGAACGGCCTGTCGGTTGCCGAGATCATCGCGCTATACGGCCAGGAAGGCTTTCGCCGCATGGAGCAGGCCGCGCTGACGCAGCTGCTCGCGCGCAAGGAATTGATGGTGCTGGCGACCGGCGGCGGCATCGTCTCCGAGGCGCTGACCTTCGACCTGATCCTGTCGTCGTTCTACACGATCTGGCTGAAGGCCGAGCCGGAAGAGCATATGGCCCGCGTCCGCCGCCAGGGCGATCTGCGCCCGATGGCCGACGACCGCTCGGCGATGGCCGAATTGCGCAACATCCTGGTCAGCCGCGAACCGCTCTACGCCCGCGCATCCGCCGTGGTCGACACCGCCGGGCTCTCGGTCGATGCCGCCGCCGCGCGATTGATCGATTCGGTGCGGCCGGTGCTGCAGAACGAGGCGCGCTCCTTCGGGCTGCGCAGCGTGGCGCTGTAGGCGCGCTACAACAGCCGGCTCTTCACATCATCAGCGCCGTCGCGCAGCAACGGCAGGAAACGGTCGATCAATTCCTTGGCCGGAACGCGATCGACATGCGCGCCCATATTGATGGCGGCGACGATGGTGCCGTCATAGCGGCGCACCGGCACCGAGATCGAACGGAAATGCGGCTCGGCTTCGCGGTCGACCAGCGAGTAGCCTTGCGCGCGATCGGCGATGATGGTGATGAGCAGTTTCTTCGGATCGGTCGTGGTCTGCGGCGTCACCGGATCGCGGCGCATCGCCTTCAGCCGCGCCGCCAGTTCCTCGTCGCCGAGCCGGCCGAGCATCGCGCGGCCCACTGACGTGCAGAACGCCGGCAGCCGGTAGCCGATATCGAGGCCAGCGGAGAACACCCGCGTCGGGCTCGAGCGCGCGACGAACACCACGTCGTCGCCATCGAGCAGCGCGAGCGAGGCGATCTCCTGCGCTGCGGTCGCGATGCGATCGAGCACCGGCTGCAGCACCGTCACCACCTGGTTGGATTGCAGGAAGGATCCGGCCAGCGTCAGCACATGCGGCGTCAGCGTGAACAGCTTGCCGTCGGTTGCGACGAAGCCGCCATGCGCGAGCGTGAACAGGATGCGGCGCGCGGTGGCGCGCGGCAGATCGGCGGCGCGCGCGAGATCGCTCAAGGTCGCAGGACCCGAGACGGTGCCGAACACCTGCAACAGGCGCAGGCCGCGATCGAGCGCCTCGACGAAGTCGGTGGCGCGCTCGTCCTGATCGGTCCGCTTCAGCTTGGGCATGGGCTTTGAACGGTTCAAAATTGCGCTTGCTGTCCAATACAGACATGGCATAATTCGCACATTCGTTCAATAGGCGAACAAATCCAAATTCGGGAGACGCCGCCATGATGAGCCAGGAAGCGAACGATCTGATCACCCGCACGGGGGCTAAGGACCCCTGCGGAAAGCTGATGCGGATGTACTGGCAGCCGGCGGCGCTGGTCGACGAGCTGGAAGGACCGCGCCCGGTTCGACCGGTGCGGCTGCTCGGCGAAAACCTGGTGCTGTTCCGCGGCGAGGACGGAAGCTACGGGCTGATCGATCGCCACTGCGCGCATCGCGGCGCCGACCTCGCCTTCGGCCGGCTCGAGCATGGCGGGCTGCGCTGCGCCTTCCACGGCTGGCTGTTCGACACCAGTGGCCAGTGCATCGAGACGCCGGCCGAACCTGCCGGATCGCAGCTCTGCAAGGGCATCAAACAGCGCTCGTATCCGGTGGTGGAGAAGAGCGGCATCCTGTGGGCGTATCTCGGCGAAGGCGCACCGCCGGCATTTCCGGAGCTCGACTGCTTCGTCGCGCCCGACAGCCATACGTTTGCATTCAAGGGCCACATGAACTGCAACTGGCTGCAAGCGCTCGAGGTCGGCATCGATCCGGCGCACGCCTCCTTCCTGCATCGCTTCTTCGAGGACGAGGACACCTCGGCCGCCTACGGCAAGCAATTCCGCGGCGCCTCCGCCGGCAGCGACATGCCGATGACCAAGATCCTGCGCGAATATGACCGGCCGATCATCAATGTCGAGCACACCGAATACGGCCTGCGCCTGATCGCGCTGCGCGAGCTCGACGCGGAGCGCACCCATGTGCGCGTCACCAATCAATTATTCCCGCACGGCTTCGTCATCCCGATGTCGACCGAGATGACGATCACGCAGTGGCACGTGCCGGTCGATGACGAGAACTGCTACTGGTATGCGATCTTCACCAGCTACGCGGCGCCGGTCGACAAGCAGAAGATGCGCGACCAGCGGCTCGAGCTCTATACGCTGCCCGACTACAAGTCGCGCAAGAACCGCAGCAACGATTACGGCTTCGATCCGCACGAGCAGGCGACCGAGACCTATACCGGGATGGGCACCGACATCAACGTCCACGACCAGTGGGCGGTGGAATCGATGGGGGCGATCCAGGATCGCACCAACGAGCATCTCGGCCAGAGCGACAAGGCGATCGTGCAGTACCGCCGCCTGCTGCGGCAGGAGATCGAAAAGGTTTCCGGCGGCGAAAAACCGATGCTGTTCCTCGACGAAGCCTCGGCGCGCAGCATCCAGGGCCCCGCCACGATGGACGGCATCGGGCCGACGCTGGGCTGGGAGCTCTACTGGATGGAGGTCGACGTCAAGCGCCGCCGCGGCGCGCCGTGGGCCGCGCCCGTGCCGCGCGAGATCGCCGGCAAGGTGCATCATCTGACGGCGGCGGAATAGCTATGTCCTTCCGTCATTGCGAGCGAAGCGAAGCAATCCATCGCGCCGCTTGTGGCGATGTGGATTGCTTCGTCGCTTTGCTCCTCGCAATGACGACCGAGAGAGGAGTCGCGCGGTGAGCTTCGTCGAGCGTCACGGCCTGTGGTCGGATGAGCAGAAGGAGGCCGCGAACCGCCTCCGCCGCATCGTCGAGGAGAAGAACCTCGAAGTCATCCGCCTGTCATTCCCGGACCAGCACGGCATCCTGCGCGGCAAGACGCTGATCGCCAGTGAAGCGGTGCGTTCGCTGGAGGGCGGCTGCTCGATCACCACGACGATGCTCGCCAAGGACACCTCGCACAAGACGGTGTTTCCGGTGTTCACCGCAGGCGGCGGCTTCGGCATGAAGGAGATGGAAGGCGCGGCCGACGTGCTGATGGTCGCCGACCCCACCACGTTCCGCGTACTGCCCTGGGCGGAGAACACCGGCTGGCTGCTCTGCGACCTCTATTTCAGCGACGGACGGCCGGTGCCGTTCGCGACCCGCAATCTCTATCGCAAGGTGCTCGATCAGCTCGCAAGCCGCGGCTACGATTTCGTCGCCGGCCTCGAGGTCGAATTCCATCTGTTCAGGCTCGACGACGCCCACATGGCGCCGGAGGATGCCGGCCAGCCCGGCCGGCCGCCGTCGGTCAGCCTGCTGTCGCACGGCTATCAGTATCTCACCGAGCAGCGCTACGATCAGATGGAGCCGGCGCTCGAGATCATTCGCCGCGACATCATCGCGCTCGACCTGCCCTTGCGCACGGTCGAGGTCGAGTTCGGCCCGAGCCAGTGCGAATTCACCTTCGCGCCCACCGTGGGGCTTGCGCCCGCCGACATCATGGTGCTGTTCCGTTCCGCGGTGAAGCAGATCGCGCGCCGCCACGGCTATCACGCGACCTTCATGTGCCGGCCGAAACTGCCGAACGTGTTCGCGAGCGGCTGGCACCTGCACCAGTCGCTGGTGTCGCGCGCGGGCGGCGAGAACGCCTTCATGGCCAAGGAGACCGGCGAGCCGCTGAGCCCGCTCGGCCGCGCCTGGCTCGCGGGCCTGATCGAGCATGCACGCGCCTCGACCGTGTTCACGACGCCGACCATCAACGGCTACAAGCGCTACCGCTCCTATTCGCTGGCGCCCGATCGCGCGATCTGGGGCCGCGACAACCGCGGCGTGATGATCCGCGTGCTCGGCGGCACGAATGATCCGGCAACGCGGCTGGAGAACCGGATCGGCGAGCCGGCCGCCAATCCCTATCTCTATATGGCAAGCCAAATCCTCTCCGGCCTCGACGGCGTCGACCGCAAGCTCGATCCCGGCCCGTCCGCCGACACGCCCTACGAGACCAAGGCCGCGCTCTTGCCGAAATCACTGCGCGAAGCCGTGTTCGCGCTTCAAGACGATCCGTTCTTCCGCCAGGCGCTGGGGCCCGAGTTCGTCGACTATTACGTCTTCATCAAGAACGCGGAGATCGAGCGTTTCCAGGCCGAGGTGTCGGACTGGGAGCAGCGCGAATATTTCGAAATGTTTTGATTGCCTGACCGTCATCCTGAGGTGCGAGCCCTTGCGAGCCTCGAAGGATGCACGGCCCGGCTGGTGGCCGTCGACCCTTCGAGACGCGCTACGCGCTCCTCGGGGTGACGGGGTTGAAATTAGTGCGCAGATTGCGCCTCAAATCCCCAGGTACTTGTGCTGCAGCTCCGGCTCGGCGATCAGCTGCTCGCTGGTGCCGCTCCACACCGTCTTGCCGCGCTCTTGCCGAAATCGCTGCGCGAAGCGGCGTTCGCGCTCAGCGACGATCCGTTCTTCCGCCAGGCGCTGGGGCCCGAATACGTCGACTATTACGTCTTCATCAAGAACGCGGAGATCGAGCGTTTCCAGGCCGAGGTGTCGGACTGGGAGCAGCGCGAATATGTCGAGATGTTTTGACTGCTCGACCCGTCATCCTGAGGTGCGAGCACTTGCGAGCCTCGAAGGATGCACGGCCCGGCCGGTGGCCGTCGACCCTTCGAGACGCGCTACGCGCTCCTCAGGGTGACGGGGTTGAAATTAGTGCGCAGATTGCGCCTCAAATCCCCAGGTACTTGTGCTGCAGATCCGGCTCCGCGATCAACTGCTCGCTCGTCCCGCTCCACACCGTCTTGCCGCGCTCGATGATGTAGTGGCGGTCGGCGATGCGGGTGAGGTTTCCGACGTTCTTGTCGATGACCAGCACCGACTGCCCGCGTCCCTTCAGCATCGACAGGCAGCTCCAGATCTCATCGCGGATCAACGGCGCAAGGCCTTCGGTGGCCTCGTCGAGGATCAGGAGCCTCGGGTTGGTCATCAGCGCGCGGCCGATCGCGAGCATCTGCTGCTCGCCGCCGGACAGCGTGATGCCCATATTGCTGGTGCGTTCGGCGAGCCGCGGGAACAGCGCATGGATCTTGTCGATCGTCCAGGGATCGGAGGCGCCCAGCCGATTGCCTGATGCGGCGACGAGATTTTCGCGCACCGTCAGGTTCGGAAAGATCTGGCGGCCCTCCGGCACGAGGCCGATGCCGAGCTTTGCTATCCTGTACGACGGCAGGCCGCGCACCGCCTCGCCGGCGAAGCGGATGGCGCCTGATCGCGCGGGCGTCAGGCCCATGATCGAGCGGATGGTCGTGGTCTTGCCCATGCCGTTGCGGCCCATCAGAGCGACCATCTCGCCCGCTTTGATCTGCAACGACAGGCCGTACAGCACCTGGCTCAACCCGTAGCAGGTCTCGATCGCGTCGACTTCGAGCAGGGTTTCAGCGGTTTTAATATCAGCCATGGCGCGTCACCGCATGCTGATCGCCGAGATAGGCGCGCTTGACCTCTTCGTCCTTGCGGATCGCGTCCGGCACGCCGCAGGCGATGACGCGGCCATAGACCAAGACCGTGATGCGGTCGGCGAGCGCGAACACCGCCTCCATGTCGTGCTCGACCAGCACGATGGTGACTTCCTTGCGCAGCTCCTTCAGCAACGCGACCATCCGCGCGGATTCGGTGACGCCGAGCCCTGCCATCGGCTCGTCGAGCAGCAAAAGCTGCGGCTTGGTGGCGAGCGCGACCGCGAGCTCGAGCTCGCGCTGCTCGCCATGGCTCAATTGCGAGACCACGATATCGGCGCGCTGGCCGAGGCCGACGCGCTCCAGCGCCGCGCGCGCGGTGGCGCGCAAATGCCGCTCCTTGCGCGCATTGCCCCAGAAGCGGAACGAGTGGCCGTCATGCGCTTGCGCCGCGAGCGCGACATTGTCGATCGCGGAGAAATCCTTCAGCAGCGAGGTGATCTGGAACGAGCGCGCCAGCCCAAGCCGGCTGCGCTTGTAGGACGGCAGGTGCGTAACATCGCGGCCTGCGAAGTAGATGGTGCCGGAATTCGGCATCACCTGCCCGGTGAGCTGGCTGATCAGCGTGGTCTTGCCGGCGCCGTTGGGGCCGATGATGGCGTGCAGCTCGCCCGGAATGACCTCCATCGAGAGGTTGTCGGTCGCGGTGATGCCGCCATAGCGGCGCACCAGATTGTCGACGCGCAGCAAGGGATCAGGCAGGGAATCAGCCACGGTTCATCCTCCCGAGCAGGCCCATGATGCCACCGCGCGCGAACAGCACGATCAACAGCAGCACCGGGCCGAGGATCAGTCCCGAATATTCGGTGAACTGGGACAGCAGCTCCTCGAGCAGCAGATAGACGATCGCGCCGACGACAGGGCCGAACAGCGAGCCCATGCCGCCGAGGATCACCATCACCATGAGGTCGCCGGAGCGGGTCCAGTACATCACGGCAGGGCTGACGAAGTCGGTGTTGTTGGCAAGCAGCGCGCCGGCCAGGCCGCAGATCGTGCCGGCGATGACGAAACAGACCAGGCGGTAGCGGTTGGCATGGAAGCCGATCGCCTGCATGCGCTGCTCATTGGAGCGGACGCCCTGCACCACGAGGCCGAAGCGCGAATTGACGATGCGCCAGATCAGATAGAGGCCGCCGAACAGGCAGGCGAGACAGAGATAATAGAACTGGTTGCGGTCCGACAGATTGATCAGGCCGGCGAAATCGCTGCGCTTGTAGACGGTCAGCCCGTCGTCGCCGCCGTAGCGCGACAGCGCGGAGGCGACGTAATAGGCCATCTGCGCAAAGGCCAGCGTGATCATGATGAAGTAGACGCCGCGGGTGCGCAGCGAGAGCGCGCCGATCAGAAGCGCAAACAGCGCCGAGACCGCGAGCGCCACCGGCCACTGGATGAAGCCGGAGCCGATGCCCTCGGCGGCGAGGATGCCGACGGCATAGCCGCCGATGCCGAGATAGGCGGCATGGCCAAAGCTCATCATGCCGCCATAGCCCATGATCAGATTGAGGCTCGCCGCCGCCAGCGCATAGATCGCGATGCGGGTGAACAGCGTGAGGATGAAGATATTGCCGGTGACAGCCGAATAGACCGGCAGCAGGACCAGCGCGGCGCACAGCAGCGCCGCGACGGCATTGGAGGCGTTGAGCTTGGGCATCATCGTTTGGCCGCCGGGAACAGCCCCTCGGGCCGCAGCACAAGGATGATCGCCATCAAGAGATAGATCAGCATCGAGGACAGCGCCGGCGCCGCGGTCGAGGCCGCCGCACCGCTCAACACCTTGCGCAGCAGGTCGGGCAGGAAGGCGCGGCCCATCGTGTCGATGATGCCGACGAAGACCGCGGCCATGAAGGCGCCGCGGATCGAGCCGATGCCACCGATCACGATGATGACGAAGGCGAGGATCAGGATGTTCTCGCCCATGCCGATCTGCACGGTGAGGATCGGCGCCTGCATCAGCCCGGCGAGACCGGCAAGCGCGGCGCCAAGGCCGAACACCAGCGTGAACAGCAGCTTGATGTTGATGCCAAGCGCCCCGATCATCTCGCGGTTGGAGGCGCCGGCGCGGATCAGCATGCCGACGCGGGTGCGCATCACGACGAGATAGAGCATCGCGGCGACCGCCAGCGCGACCACGATGATCATCAGCCGGTAGGCCGGGTAAAACACGCCGGGAATGATCTGCACCGGCACGGTGAGCCAGGCCGGCAGCGGCAGCGCGAGACCGGCCGGGCCCCAGATCAGCCGGACGGCGTCGTTGAAGAACAGGATCAAGCCGAACGTTGCCAGCACCTGGTCGAGATGGTCGCGGCCGTAGAGATGCCGGAGCGCGACATATTCCAGCACGATGCCGAGCAGCAGCGTGGCGCCCAGCGCCAGCAGCGCGCCGAGTACAAAACTGCCGGTCCAGGCCACGAAGGTCGCCGCGAAATAGGCGCCCATCATATAGAGCGAGCCGTGCGCCAGATTGACGAAATCCATGATGCCGAACACCAGCGTCAGTCCGGCCGCCAGCAGGAACAGCAGCAGGCCGAATTGCAGGCCGTTCAGCAGTTGTTCGACGACGAGATACATGGATCCTTCAATGGGCTGAAACAAAACAGGGGCAGTGCGCGCGCAGTCGCGTTGCACGCTGCGCGTTCTCCCTCGCCCCGCTCTTGCGGGGAGAGGGTTGGGGTGAGGGGCTGCCTCCGCAGACCGGACTCGTGGAGAGTCCCCCTCACCGGATTGCTTCGCGCATAGCCGAAGCTGCGCTTCGGCGTCCTTCGTCAAGAACGGCCACCGGAGGCGGCCCATGCTCTCCCCGCAAGAGCGGGGCGAGGTGAAGAAAAAGGCGCCCGCCCCTCACTTCATCGCGCACTTGTCGTGGAATTTGTCCTGGTCGTCCTTGACGATGGTCGCGACCGTCTTCAGCGAGAGCTGGCCGTCGGCGTCCTTGACCACGTCCTGCAGGTAGAAGTTCTGGATCGGGATGTGGTTGTTGCCATACTTGAACGGGCCGCGCAGCGACTTGAAGTTGGCCTTCTCCATCTCCGCCTTCATGGCGTCCTTCTTGGTGAGGTCGCCCTTCACCGCGACGACGGCGCTGTTGATCAGCTGGGCGGCGTCATAGGCCTGGGCGCCGTAATAGGTCGGGCGCAGGCCGGGATACTTCTTGCGATAGTCCTCGACGAACTTCTTGTTCTCGGCGTTCGGCAGGTCGTTGACCCATTCCTGCGCGCCGGGAATGCCAATCGCGTTGTCCTTCTGCAGCGGCAGCGACAATTCGTCGACGGTGAAGGCGGTATAGAGCGGGATCTGCGCCTTGATGCCGGCCTGGGCGTACTGGTTCAGGAACTGGACGCCGGCGGCGCCCGGATAGAACACGAAAATCGACTCGGCCTTGGAGTTGCGCGCCTTGGTCAGCTCCGCGGAGAAGTCGAGCTGGCTCGGCCACACCGTGTATTCCTCGCCGACCACCTCGCCCTTGAAGGTGCTCTTCACGCCCGCGAGCATGTCCTTGCCGGCGGCATAGTTCGGGCCGATCAGGAACACCGACTTGACGCCCTTCTGGTTCATGTAGAGGCCCATCGCGGCGGGCGTCTGGTCGTTCTGCCAGGAGGTCGAGAACACGTAAGGCGAGCACAATTCGCCGGCGAGCTGCGACGGACCGGCATTGGCCGAGATCAGGAAGGTTTTCGAATCGACCGCGGTCTTCAGCGACGCCAGCAGCACGTTCGACCAGATGTAGCCGACGATGAAATCGACCTTGTCGGACTGCACCAGCTTCTCGGTCTTCTGCTTGCCGACGTCGGGCTTCTGCTGGTCGTCCTCGTAGATCACCTCGACCGGCTTGCCATCGATCTTGCGGCCAAGGTGGTCGAGCGCGAGCTCGAACGAATTGCGCATGTCGTTGCCGATCACGGCGGTCGGACCGCTGAAGGTCGAGACAAAGCCGATCCTGACGCTGTCAGCCGCCGTCGCGGGCTGCGCGAGCGCCAAAGCCGTGGCGCCTGCCAGCCAGAATGCCTTTTTCATATTCACTCCCCTCCTCAACCAAAGATCCCGCCAGGCTTGATCACGAGGGCCCGGGGGTCACGCTTTGCGCGCGCCGTTCTGTGACGTGTTTTGTGCGCGATATCGCAGGTGTGCAGCAAGCACGAACCGACGGCTCCCGATTAGAACCTTCGGTGCATACCCCAGCACCTTGCATCATAATTCGTCCAAATCGACCATTGCAAGAAATATAATGCCGGTTGCGTAGGCAACGATTGTCGCAGGGCCCGATGTAGGCCGAGGAGAACAGCAGCAGGCTTTAACGATCCGGTAAAGCACCCGGAAACCACGGGCCGGCGAAGGCGCTGCGGGCTTCATGGTCTTGAAAGCATCACCGGGCGACGCTGGGTCCAAAGGGATGCGTCGCATGTTGAACTATATCTTCGGCTTCAACGCCCGGATGGGCCGGTTGGCCTTTTTCTTCTGCACCTTGGTGGCGGGCCTTGGCTTTGTGATGCTGGTCTACGGGATCACGGGCAATGTGCCGCGCGGCAGGACGGACGTGCTGCTGGCGCAGGCATCGAACAGCTCCGCATTGATCATTGCCTTCTATGGCCTGCTCGTTGTCTGCTTCCTGCTGCAGTCGATGCGGGTGCGTGACATCGGATGGGATCCGGTCTGTGTGATGACGGCATGGATCGCCCTCATCGTGCTCGACAAGGCCATTGCCGGACGATTTCCCGAATACGCGCTGACCTACCAGCACACCGGAACGGTGGTCGGTGCGCTCGCCAATGCCGCGATGAACTTCGTCCTGACGTTCTGGCCGGGCAGCCGCTCCGAAGAAGCGCCGCCGTTGCCGCGCGAGACCGGCGGCGACGGGCTGTTTGAAAGAAACAGCGCACCCGCCGCAGCCGGCAGCCGGGTTGCGCGCATCGCCAACGGCGAGTTCGGCGGAAAGACGCGCTAGCGACCGCGCACGCTACCGTCGTCCCTGCGAAAGCAGGGACCCATAACCACCGTCCTGTGTTGTCGGAGCGAGCTGTGGCCCCAGCATCGCAAACCAATGACCATTCGTGGTTATGGGGCCCGGATCGCGCTTCGCTTGTCCGGGACGACGCGGAGTTTGTGGCGCCGTCACGGCGCCACGCGTTGAAGGCCGATCACCCTTGATCCACCGCCCACTCGGCGCCGTCGATCGCATAGGGCGCGTGGCGGAAATCCCGGATGGTCGCGACCTTGTCGGCCGACCAGTCGAGCAGCATGAACGATCGCGGCGGCCCACCGTGTGCGCTCGGATTGAACACCAGGATCGCGGGACGTCCCTCGACCTGTCCGGTCACCAGGTGCCAGTCGTCGATCTTCGAATAATTGCCGAAGTAGCGTGACACCTCGGCCTTGCCGTTCAGCCGTGTCTTGTTGACAAGCTCGAGCCTGATGTCATCGGCGATCATGGCGCGGATGGCATCGAAGTCGCGGTCGTTGAAGCGGCCGACATAGGCGTTCAGCCTGGTGCGATCGGCCGGCGACAGGCCGGGCCGCGGCGCATCGTCGGGCTCGCGGGAGAACGCGCGCAGTTGCGTGCGTCCGCGGTGCAGCGTGGCCTTCACCGCGGGCAGGCTGAAATCCATGATGCCGCAGACTTCCTGCAACGAGCAGCCGAGAACATCCATCAGGATCACGCTGGAACGCTGCGCAACCGGCAGCCGCATGAAGGTGCGCAGGCTGCTTGCTGCGATCTCACGGCGGCCGACGTCGTCAAGGTCTCCGGCCATCATGTCCACCTCCTCCGGCGCGTGGAGCGCTTCCTGGCGGTTGCGCCGCCTGAGGAAATCGAGCGCGGTGTTGTGCGCGATCCGGAACAGCCAAGCTTCCGGGTGCTGGATCGGGGCTGCAGGCGCGAAGGCTTCCATCGCCTTGATCAGCGCGTCCTGCAGCACATCCTCGCCGTCGATGACCGATCCGACCATGCGGGCGCAGTAGCGATGCAGCCTTGGCCGCATCGCCGCCAGCAGCGCCTCGACCTCGGTCGCGGCCGGCGCTTGGGGTGGTGACGTCATGATGGCTCCGCCAGATCGCTTCAAGGCAAGTCGGTTCACCCGGTTCACGGCGCATCCAGCATACGATAGTTTCCGACAATCACAGCACTGCGAACCAGCGGCGGCTCGGCGCAACGATCGCGGATGCCGTCCTGGAAGGCCTGGAAGGCCGCCAGCTTCGGGATCGGGCTCGAGCCGTCATCGGCCGCGGTCTCGACCATATGGATGAAGGTGTCGTCCTCCAGCCGCAGGGTCATATAGCGCACGCCATCCGGGTTTGCCGCCTTCAGCTCGGCGAACACCGCCGCAACCAGCGCGGCATTCTTGTCCGCCATTTCCGGCTTGGTCTTGTACCTGATCAGGGTCCGTCTCATCGCAGCCTCCTTGGCCTGGTTCTGCGGCCCGAACAGGCCGCGTCATACCCAAGGACGTTTGCCGGCGGTCAAAGGATGCGGTCCGGCAAAAATAATTCTTTGCCGCATCCTTTGCCCATCCCGGATCGTCTTGTCGACGAGCGCGCCGCAACCCAGCGGCACGCCAACGGAGAACGACCATGCAGACCCCACGAGAGCGCAACGAGCAGCGCTGGGTGCTCGGCCTCACCGCGCTGGCATCCTTCATGATGGCGCTGGACGCCATGATCATGACCACGGCCTCCGCCACCATCCGCGCCGATTTCGGCAGCGCCGTGGAGACGCTGCAATGGACCGTGAACGCCTTCAATCTGACCTTCGCGGTGCTGCTCCTGACCGGCGCGGCGCTCGGCGACCGTTTTGGTCGGCGCAGGATGTTTGCAGCCGGGATCGGCCTGTTCGTCGTGGCCTCCGCGGCCTGCGCGCTGGCCGGCGACGCCGCGGCATTGATCGCCGCGCGCGCTTTGCAGGGCGCAGGCGCGGCGCTGGTGATGCCGCTGGCGATGGCGATCCTCAGCGGCGCGTTCGGCCGCGAGGAGCGTGCCCGCGCGCTCGGCATTTTCAGCGGCATCACCGGATGCGCGCTGATCATCGGCCCCGCGATCGGCGGCTTCATCACCGAACATCTCGGCTGGCGCTGGATCTTCTGGATCAACCTGCCGATCGGCCTCGTCGCGATTGCCCTCGTGCTGGCGCGCCTGCGCGAGAGCTTCGGGCCAACCGCGCCGCTCGACATCACCGGACTGTCGCTGGTCGCGCTCGCGGCGCTGGCACTGGTCTGGGGCCTGTTGCGCGGCAACAGCGCCGGATGGGCGAGCGCGGAAGTGACGGGTGCGCTGATCGCCGGCGCCGCGCTGGCAGCGATGTTCGTGCTGTGGGAGCTGCGTGCGGCCAGCCCGATGGTGCCGATGCGGCTGTTCGCGGCCAGACCGTTCGCGGCCGGCATCGCCGCAAGCGTGCTGTTCTATGCCGCGATGTATGGCGTGCTGTTCCTGCTGCCGCAATTCCTGCAGATCGCGCTCGGCTTCGACGCCTTCGGTGCCGGGCTACGGCTGTTGCCGTGGACGGCGACGCTGTTCGTCACGGCGCCGATCGCCGGCGCCGTGGTCAACCGGTTCGGCGAACGCACGCTTGTCGTCACCGGACTCCTGATGCAGGCGATCGGGCTCGGCTGGATCGGCGAGATCGTCACCCCGTCGATGCCCTACTCCGCGCTGGTCGCACCACTGATGCTCGCCGGCGTCGGCGTCTCGATGGCGATGCCGGCCGCGCAGAACGCGGTGCTGAGCGCGGTCGCCGTCAGCGAGATGGGCAAGGCGTCGGGCGTGTTCAACATGGGCCGTTTCCTCGGCGGGATGTTCGGCATCGCGGCACTGGTCGCGACCTTCTCCGCCAATGGCACGGCCGATTCGTCCGGACATTTCACGAGCGGATTTGCTGCGGCGATGAGCCTTGCGGCAACGCTGTCGTTCGCCGGCGCGGTCGCGGGACTGTTCCTGCCGATGCGGCGGCGGGTCGTCGCCACGACTGCGTCGCAGGACGCGTGAGGCGCACAGCGATTGGGTTTCGCTATCGGGTGATCAGGCAATTCGTATTGGAATGAGGCTGCGAATGACTACATAATCAAATGACGAAGCCGTTCGAAACCGAGGGCGACATCAGATGACGCAAGCGCCGGCCAAACCTCATCGCGTGGTGATCGTCGGCGCCGGCTTCGGCGGGCTGGAAGCCGCCTTCGGCCTGTCAGGCGCGCCGGTCGAGATCACGCTGATCGATCGTCGCAACCACCATCTGTTCCAGCCGCTGCTCTATCAGGTCGCGACCGCGTCGCTTGCGACAAGCGAGATCGCGTGGCCGATCCGCTATCTCTTGCGCGACCGGCCCGAGGTGACGACGCTGTTCGCCAATGTCTGCGGCGTCGACGCTGCGAACAAGCAAGTGCAGCTCGACGACGGCGGCAGCATTCCCTATGACACGCTGATCCTCGCCACCGGTGCGCGCCACGCCTATTTCGGCCATGACGAATGGGAGCCGTTCGCGCCAGGCCTGAAGACGCTGGAGGACGCCACCACGCTGCGGCGGCGTATCCTCGTCGCCTTCGAGCGCGCCGAGCGCGAGACTGATCCCGACAAGCGTGCGGCGTTGCTGACCTTCGTCATCATCGGCGCCGGGCCGACCGGCGTCGAGATGGCCGGCACCATCGCCGACCTCGCCAAGGACACACTGCCGCAGGACTTTCGTCACATCGACACGCGGAAGGCGCGCGTGGTGTTGATCGAGGCCGGCCCGCGCGTGCTGGCAGGATTTCCCGACGATCTCTCGGCCTATGCGCAAGCGTCGCTGGAAAAACTCGGCGTCGAGGTGATGCTGGGCGAGCCGGTCACCGAATGCTCGGCCGACGGCGTCGTGTTCGGCGGCAAGAGGCTGGAGGCGCGCACCATCGTGTGGGCCGCCGGCGTGCGCGCCTCGCGCGCCGCCGAATGGCTGAACGCGCCGGCCGACCGCGCCCATCGGCTGCAGGTCGAGCCGGATCTGACCGTGCCCGGCCATCCCGACATCTTCGCGGTCGGCGACACGGTCACGATCAAGGGTCCCGACGGCAATCCGGTGCCCGGCATCGCGCCGGCCGCGAAGCAGGAGGGGCGCTACGTCGCCGCACTGATCAAGGCCCGGCTCGACAGCAAGACGCTGCCGCCGTTCCGCTACAAGCATGCCGGCAGCCTCGCGCAGATCGGCAAGAAGAAGGCGGTGATCGACTTCGGCTGGCTCAGGCTGCGCGGCTCACTGGCATGGTGGATTTGGGGCCTCGCCCACATCTACTTCCTGATCGGCGTGCGCCATCGGATTGCGGTGGCGATGAACTGGCTCTGGATCCACACCCGCGACCAGCGTGCCGCACGACTGATCACCCAAGGCAGCAGCAAGGTGGCGCAGTAGGCCTCGCGGGTCACGCGCACTCACTCTATCTCCGTCATCCTGAGAGCGCGGCACGCGCGTCTCGATGGATCGACGGCCCGGCTGGTGGCCGATTCATCCTTCGAGGCTCGCTACGCTCGCACCTCAGCGATGACGGAACTGCGTTCAACCATTGTGCGGCAAGGCCGCGCGTGAAATACTTGCCCTGGCAACAATAACAATCCGGGCGGAGAGGAAACAATGCAGATCGATGCGCGCGCATGGGCGTTCGCGGCTTCGCTTGTCACGTTGATGTCGTGCGCTTCGGCCGCGTTCGCGACGGAGATGACTGGTGACCCCGCGACAACCTGCAGCGGCCTTGCCGGTCCCGCCGACGGCGCCGTCAAGATCGATGCAGCGACGCTGCAAACACCGACGCCGCTCGCGATCGCCGAGAAGGCGCCGACGCTCGCAGCGCGTATCATCCCGGCCAATCCCGCCTTCTGCAAGGCGCTCGGGCAGATCACGCCGACCGATCCTGCCGCGCCGCCGATCAAGTTCGAGGTCAACTTGCCCGTCGAGTGGAACGGCCGTTCGCTGCAATATGGCGGCGGCGGCTTCAACGGCGTGCTGATATCAGGCCTCGGCCTGCCGCCGGCCTATCCATTCGACAAGGCCTCGCCGCTGGCGCTCGGCTTCGTCACCGTCGGCACCGATTCCGGCCACGAGCAGAAGCCCGGCGAGCCGCCGCAGCTGTTCGCGCTCAACGACGAGGCGTTCGAGAATTTTTCGCACAAGGCCTACAGGAAGGTGCGCGACGCCGCGCGGGCGCTGACGGTCCGCGCCTACGGCAAGCCGCCGACGAAGATGTATTTCATGGGATCGTCCGAAGGCGGTCGTGAGGCGCTGACCATGGCGCAGCGTTACCCCGACGATTTCGACGGCATCTTCGCGCGCGTTCCCGTGATCAACTGGGTCGGGTTGCAGCATGCCGGCACCCGCTCCGGCCTCGTGACGATGGGCGACGGCTGGATCAGGCCGGCGCAGGTCAAGCTCGTGGCCGACGCCGTGCTGAAGGCCTGCGACACGCAGGACGGCTCCGACGACGCGCTGGTGCAGGATCCCGTCGGCTGCAAGTCCGCGTTCAAGCCGGCCATGCTGGCATGCGCCGCGGGGCAGAGCGGCGACGACTGCCTGACCGACAAGCAGATTGCGGCGATCGAGACGCTGCATGCGTCGTATAAATTCTCGTTCCCGCTCGCCAACGGCCTCGACGACTATCCGGGCTGGGGCGTGTCGGGCGAGAATACGCCGGCGTTCGGCCCGACCGGCGGCTGGAAGGCCTGGTGGCTCGGCGCCACGGCGCCGGCGCAGCCGCCGGCTCCGACCAACGGCATCGCCTGGATCTACGGCGCCGGCGGCATTCAGTACGTTTTCGCCCGCGACCCGAAACTCGACGTCACGACCTACAAGCCCGAGGACCACAAGGCGCGCGTGCTGGAGGTCTCCGCGCTGATGGATTCCACCGATCCGGACCTCACGCGCTTCCACGCCCACGGCGGCAAGCTCGTGATCCTCGAACACATGTCCGACTACGCGCAAAGCCCCTATGCCGGGATCCGCTACTTCGAGAACGTCGAAAAGACGCTCGGCAAGGACAAGGTCGCGGAGTTCGCCCGGCTCTACACCGCCCCCGGCGTCGACCATGTCGGCTCCGGCGCACCCGCCAATGTCGACATGCTGGCCGTGCTGGTCGACTGGGTCGAGAACGGCAAGGCGCCCGGCGATCTCGACGTGCGCGAGCAGAAAGCCGAGGCGCCGTCCTTCGACACAGTCCGCGCGCTGCCATTGTGCCGCTGGCCGACATGGCCGCATTACAAGGCAGGGCCGCTCACCGCGGCGGCGAGTTTTGCTTGCGCGCCGTGAGGTAGGCTTCGTCACAACTTCGGATTGTCGCTCTGCTTGTGCCGAGCGAGCGCAGCGGCGCATGCGGCGATGGCGGAGCCCCGCGGCTCCGCCAGCGGGACTACCCCCTCTTAGCCAGCAGCACTGCCGTATCGCGGCGCGCGGGCAGCTCTCATCGATAGTTGATGTGCTACACCATCGCGGTCCCGGCTGGCCGAGACAGATCTTCAACAATGACTTTAAGGAGGGAATGCAATGCGAATGTCTTCCGCCTTATATCTGTTCATTGCGTTGCTCGCGATGCCTGCGACCGCGACCGCTGGCGATGAAAGTCTGAAGCAACAGTTCGAGAAGGTCGCGGCAACCTATGCCGACAGCTTCAACAAGCAGAATGGTGCCGGAATCGCTGCGCTCTATGCGCCCGGCGGGATGGTGGTCAATGCGACCGGGTCACACACCGACATCGTCCAGACCTATGAGGGCATGTTCAAGGCCGGCTTCAACCACAATGAAATAACGGTGGACGAGGCCCTGCCGTTGGGAACCGATACGGCTATCGCGACGGGCGAATATCACATCACCGGCAAGAACCAGAATGGCGAGCCGCTTGATGTGGTTGGCCGCTGGACCGGGGCGTATGTCAACCAGGGCGGAAATTGGAAGATCCGGATGGTGTCGGCCTTCCCGAAGGCGCCTCCGGCGAAATAGTGTCTTCAGTGATGCACGCAGCAAAGGGTGCTGCTGATCTCGGATCGCCTCTCGCCTTGAGCGCGAGGCGGGCCGCATGAAGCGAGGCGGAATGCGAACCGGTCGACGAGTGGCGATCGCTCCGTGCCGCCCCGCAGCTGCGCTGGTGGATACAGCGTCAGCCCATCACCTGATGCGGCGAGCGGCCGAACGCGGCCTTGAAGGCGCGGCTGAAATGCGAGACGTCGCTGAAGCCGAAGCTGAGCGCCGCATCGGTGACATGGCTGAAGCGCCGTTCGGCCAGCGCCTGATAGGCGCCGGCGAGGCGCTGCTGCCACAGCCAGCGGATCGGCGTCGTGCCTTCGCGCGCGAACAGGCGATTGAGCGTGCGCGGCGCCATGTTCTGCGCGGTGGCGATCGTATCAAGATCGAGCTCGGGATCGTCGAGATTAGCCACGATATAAGCCTTGACCCGCGCCAGCCGTTCGTCGCCGCGCTGCGGCACGTCGTCCGTCAGCTCGGTCTGCAGCGTGGTCGCGAAGATATCGAGCACTGAGGCGCCAAGCCTTATCGCAGCAGGCCCGGCCTCGTCATCGAGGCGCGTCAGCCGACGGATCAACGATCCCGCCAGCGCGCCCACTTTCGAAGCGTTGCCGACCCGCCGTGCCGTCAACCGCTGCGCATCCGGCAGACGCGCGAGCAGCAGCGGCCGCGGGATCGACACCATGATCGAACGCGCACTCGGGGCGAATTCCAGCGTGAACGGCTGCGCCTGGTCATGCAGCATGAGATCGCCCCGGCGCATGCGCACCTCGCGTCCGCCTTGCGCGAAGCTGACCTCGCCGCGCAAGGTGAGCCACAGCATGAAATAATCGCGCGGGTCCCTTCGGACATCGCTCGCGCTGCGCATCACCCGGATGCGGTCGGCAGCCGGTGTCGACGACCAGATGTCGTTGATCGCGAGCGGCCCGAAATGGCGGATCGAGATCGCTGCCTGAAATGCCTCGTCCGCGACGCGGCGGCATTCGGTCAGCGAGAATTCGCGGCAGGTGACGTGATGCCAGCGGTCAAAGCTGTCACCCGGCGCGACAAGCGTTTGCGCGACAACTATGTGATCTGGGATCTGCATCGGACCTTGCTCCCGCCCAACCCGGCAGCGGGATATTCTGCGTCCGGCCCCCGCTTCTGGCAAGCAGAGTCCAGCGACTGGCCAGCGCAGCCAAGAACGGCTGCCGTCACGGATGTAGAAAAGGTCTCCCTTCAGGAGAGGAGACACCACATGGGCTACCAGTGCGACATCATCGAACCGGCGCGAACCGTCATGATCGTGGTCGACATGCAGAACGATTTCGTGGCCGAGGGCGCCAAGCTGCGTTCGGCGCAGGCCGCCGCCATGGTGCCGCGGCTGGCGCAGACGCTGAAGGCCTGCCGCGACAAGGGCATCCGCGTCATCTACACCGCCCATGTGCATCGCCGCGACGGCAGCGACATGGGGCTCTATGACGATCTCTATTCGCCGATCGCCGATCGCTCGTCGCTGGTCGACGGCACCGAAGGCGTCCAGATCTTCAACGACCTTGCGCCCGCACCGGGCGAGCACGTCATCAAGAAGCACCGCTACAGCGCGTTCTTCGCCACCGACCTCGACCTCATCCTGCGCGAATGGGGCATCACGACGGTCATCATTTCGGGGACGACGACCGAGAACTGCTGCCACGCCACCGCGCGCGACGCCATGTTCCACAACTACAAGGTCGTGTTCCTGTCGGATGCGACGGGCACGTTCGACTATCCGGATGTCGGCCAGGGCGCCCTGTCCGCCGAAGAAGTGCACCGCGCCACGCTGACGATCCTCGCATTCTCGACCGCGCATGTGATGACGGCGGCCGAGATGCTGGGGCGAGTGAAGGCCGGTGATGGAGCTGCGAAGGCTGCATAGTTAGTCGCGAACAGCACGCCGCACGTTTGGTCAGCCTCTCCCCTCGTGGGAGAGGCCGGAACGCATGATGCGAAGCGAAATGCGATCCGGGTGATGGGTTGCGGTCTCTCCATCCAGTACGCCGCATCGAGAGTCCTCTTGCCTGTCACCCTCCCCTGGAGGGGGAGGGTCGGATCGCAACGAGCGAAGCGACGTGCGAGCCGGGGTGGGGTGATCTCTCAACACGGGCACTGTTCGACTGGAGGGACTTCACCCCACCTCGGTTTGCATTTCATGCAAACCGATCCTCCCCCTCCAGGGGAGGATGTGGTCGCGTCCGCGGCAGCGATCCTCACTTCACCAGCGCGCAGCCGCCGTCGGCCAGCGGCCGGAAGGCCTGATCGGCCGGGATGGTCGCGATCAGCTTGTAGTAGTCGTAGGGATACTTCGACTCCTCCGGCTTCTTCACCTCGAACAGGTACATCGGGTGGATGACGCGGCCGTCCTGGCGGATCGTGGTCTCGCCGAACAGCCTGTCCTTGCCCTTGAAGGTCTTCATCTGCGGCACCACGACCTTGGCGTCGTCGCTGCCGGTCGCGGCAACCGCGTTGAGATAGGCGAGCGTCGAGGCATAGACGCCGGCCTGGTTGCCGCTCGGCATCTTGCCGTTCATGCCGGGCCGTGCGGCGAAGCGTTTTGCGAACGCGCGGGTGTCGTCGTTCATGTCCCAGTAAAAGGCCTCGAGCAGTTGCAGGCCCTGCGCGACCTTCAGGCCCATGCCGTGGACGTCGTTCACGAACAGCAGGAACGCCACCATGGTCTGGCCGCCCTCCTGAATGCCGAACTCGGCCGCCTGCTTCACCGCGTTGATGGTGTCGCCGCCGGCATTGGCGAGCCCGATCACCTTTGCTTTCGAGTTCTGCGCCTGCAGCAGGAAGGACGCGAAGTCCGACGTGCCGAGCGGATGCTTGCTCGATCCCAGCACCTTGCCGCCGAGCTTCTCGATGTAGTTCGTCGCCTCAGCTTCGATGCCCTTGCCGAGTGCGTAGTCGACGGTCACAAAGTACCAGTCCTTGCCGCCGCGCTGCATCATCGCGGCCGCGGTGGTGTTGCCGGTCGCCCAGGCGTCGTTGACCCATTGAATGGTGTTCGGCGAGCAGGCCTTGCCGGTGAGGTCGGAGCTTGCGGTCGACGACGCCAGGAACGTCATCCTGGAGTCGCGCAACACGGTGTTGATGGCGAGCCCGACCGCCGAGTTCGGCACGTCGACGATGGCGTCGACGCCTTCGACATCGAGCCATTTGCGCGCGATCGCGGATCCAACGTCAGCCTTGTTCTGGTGATCGGCATAGACGATCTCGACCTTGATGCCCTTGCCGCCGCCGTTGAAATCTTCCGCCGCCATCCGCGCGGCTTCCACCGAGCCCATGCCGTTGGTGTCCTGGAAGATGCCGGAAATGTCGTTGAGCACGCCGACGCGCACGACATTGTCGGAAATCTCCGCACGCGCGCTGCCCGCGGCGCAGGCCAATGCCAGCGCAAGTCCGATCCCAAATCGCCCAACCCCAAAGCCCCTCATCGTATCCCCTCCTATGTTTCAACCAACCTAATGGCGGTCTTGAGCGTCTCATCAGGCCGGCGTGATCTCGACCGGCAGGCTGCTGAGCCCGCGCAGCGTGTTGTTGAACAGGCGCTTCGGCTCGCCTGTGATTTCGATCCTGGCGACACGGCGCGCCAGCGCCGCCATCATCACTTCGCCTTCGAGGCGGGCGACGAGTTGGCCGACGCACATATGGATGCCCGAACCGTAGCCGACATGGCCCGAGGTACGACGCGTGATGTCGTAGCTGTCGGGCGCCTCCCAGCGGCGCGGGTCACGGTTGGCCGCAGCCAGGAACATCAGCACCTTCTCGCCTTCGGGAATGGTGGCCCCGCTGAGCTCGACGTCGCGGGTCGTGGTGCGGAAGAAAGTCTGGACCGGACTTTCGAACCGCACGGCTTCCTCGAAGGCGTTGCGCGCCAGCGTAGGATCGCCGCGGAGCTTCTGGAACTGGTCGGGGAAGCGGGCAAGGCAGTAGACGGCGGCGCCGATGCCGTTGACGGTCGTGTCGAGACCGGCCGACAGCAGCGAGCGCACCAGCAGCGGCGCTTCGGTCGCGGTAATGGCACCGCTATCGACATGGGCGTGGATGCAGGCGCCGATACCACCCGGGGTGAGATTGTCGCGCTGACACTGTTCGGAAATATAGGCCTGGTGCGGCGCGGAGCGCTCGATCGCCTGCTTGCGCAGTTCGTTCGGCGGCCCAAAGGCATTGAACACCAGGCTTGCGTAAGGCAGCAGATTCTCGCGGCCCTCCGGCCGCAGGCCCAGCGCATCCGGGAAGATCGACAGCGGATAGGCTTCCGCGAGGTCCTCGATCGCATCGAAACGGCGCTTCTCCAGCAGCGCATCGATGCAGGCCTCCGCCGCGGCGGCAAATCGCCCGCGAAGCTGCTTCATCACGGTCGCCGACAGCACGCTGCTCAGCACCGCACGGGTGCGGGTATGCGCCGGCGGGTCAGCCTCCAGGATCAGGCTCGGCGGCCGCCAGGGCTTCTCCCTGGAGAAGTCGCTGAGGCCCACGCCGCGGCTGGAGCAGAAGGTCGCGGGATCGTTCAGGACCGCATGGACCTCGGCATAGCGCGCCACGCCATAGACATTCCACTTGTCGAGATAGACCACGGGTGCGGCCTCGCGCAGCCGTTCATGGGTCGGGAACGGGTCGGCGAAGAACTCGAGCGCGAACGGATCGACGTCGAGATGCGGGATGGACGCAGCTTTTGTTGCAGTCATCAGGACCTCCCGAGGTTTGATCTTGTCAATACGGATCGCATGTCTATTGCTCCGGAACAGTTTCGCAGCGATGATTTGGGAAATGAGCAGCCAGCCCCTCCCCCGAAAGCCCCGCCGGCCCAAACCGGTCGATCCCGCAGATGCCACCGATGGCCCGCTGCTGGACCTCAATCGCTATGTGCCGGCGTTCATCACCTTCATCGGCAACAAGCTGTCGAACAGCGCCACCGCATTTTACCAGAAGAATTTCGGCGTCAACGTCACCGAGTGGCGAATCATCTCGCAACTGGCGATCGAGCCGGGGATTCCTGCCTCCCGCATCTGCCAGGTGATCGGCTTCGATAAGGGCCCGGTCAGCCGCAACCTCGCGGCGCTGCAGAAGCGCGGCCTGCTGACGATCCGCACCGCGCCCGACGACGGCCGCACCCATTCGATCACGCTGACCGCGCGCGGCCGCGCCATCCACGACAAGGTCATCGTCGCGGCGCTGGAGCGCGAGCGGCGGCTGCTGTCGTGCCTGAAGAAGGACGAGCGCGAGGTGCTGATCGACCTGCTGCGCCGGCTGCACGAGAATCTCGGCGCCGTGACCGGGCAAAGCACGACCTGACCGCACGGCGGGACCGCGGGCGGCGCCCTGCGCCACCTCGGTATTTGCCCGGTTGTCCACGCGTGCTGTTTGCGCGCTGCTGCGCAACATTGTCCTCCCAAAAGCGTGGCCGTTGACCGGCCCTGTTCCTATGGGTGCGGAAACTCGCACAGCTTAGTTGCCATGGCAACTAAAAATACGAACCCGCGCGGAGCAAGGCCCCAAGGAACCGGTGCAGACGACTCAAGTGAACGGCCCGCCAAACGTGCCACAAACCCGGTGTCGTCCCGGCCTCCGAGCCGGGACCCATAACCACCAATGCCAATTATTGCACACCAGCGGAACGACGACTTTTGTACACAACGTCGGCCGCGGAGTATGGGTCCCTGCTTTCGCAGGGACGACGGCGGTGTGCGTGGCGTCCTCCCAACACCGCGCCGGTACAAATCACGTCACGACCCCGCGCAGCGGATCGGCTCAGCCGACGCGTCGTCCTCGAGGACCGCTACCGCTGCGGCACGGCGCGTCAGCACAGCGCGCTGGTTGATGTAGCCCTTGTCGGTGATCTCCCCGCCGTCGACCGAGGCGGGCTCGGCGAGCAACAGCGCGCGGGTGGCGTGACCGGAGGAATGGCCGCCTTGCGCCTTCAGCCGTGCCAGCCCCTGCCCGATCGCGGAACGGACCGCCGGATGGCTGATCGCCTCCTGCGCACCGGCGCTCTCGGGCAGTCCCGCGAGCGAGCGGCAGGCGGTGAAGTTCGGGAACACCAGGAAGCGCACCTCGTCGCGGCCATGGCCCGTGACGACGATATCCTGCGCGAGCGGCGCCAGCGCCGCGATGCCGGCGACCCGCAAGGTGCCGACGCTGACCCAGGTGCCGGAATTGAGCTTGAAGTCCTCCGCCACGCGGCCGTCGAAGAACAGGCCGAGATCGGGCCGATGAGGATCGGCGAAGGTGACGGCGTCGCCGATCTTGTAAAAGCCCTCGTCATCGAAGGCCTCTCGGGTGAGTTCGGGCGCCTTCCAGTAGCCCGGCGTGACATTGGGCCCGCGCACGCGGACCTCGAGCTTGTCGCCCGAGGGCACGAGCTTGAGCTCGGTGCCGGGGATCGGCACGCCGATATTGCCGGAGCGCTTTGCGAGGAAGTGGCAATCGGTCGCCAGCGGCGAGGTCTCGGTCGAGCCCCAGGCCGACACCATCGGCAACCTGCGGCCGACCGTTTGCAGCGACAATTCCTCCAGCGCGTCCCACAGATTCTGCGGCAGCGCCGCGCCGGCATAGAAGGCGAATTTGGTGCCTTCGAAGAACTTGCGGCGCAGGTCCTCGTCGGTGCGGAGCGCCGCGATCAGCATGTCGAAGCCGCGCGGCACGTTGAAATAGACCGTCGGCACTACGCTGCGCAGATTCGCAAGCGAGGTCGCGAACAGGCCGGGCGCCGGCTTGCCGCCGTCGATATAGAGCGTGCCGCCGTTGCGCAGCACCAGGTTGAAATTGTGGTTGGCACCGAAGGTGTGGCTCCAGGGGAGCCAGTCAAGGATCACCAACGCCTCGCCGGTCTGCTCCAGGAACGTCCAGGTCTGCGCCTTGGCCTGCTGGCTCGATGTCAGCATGCGCTGGGTGTTGATCACGGCCTTCGGTGTGCCCGTTGATCCCGAGGTGAACAGGAATTTTGCGATCGTGTCCGGCGTCACCGCAGCGAAGGCGGTGGCGACATCAGGCGACTCAGGCGTCGCCGCGACAGTGCGAAACGCCAGCACCCCGGCATCTTCGGGATTGCCGCTGACAATGGTCGCGCGATGCAGCGGCGCGACGGCGGCAAGCGCGGCTGCAAACGGTTTTGTGCCCGTGACATAGATCGCGCCGGGATCGAGCAGCGTGATCATGCTCTTCAGCTTGTCGAAATCCCGCGACATCAAGGAATAGGCCGGCGAGATCGCGGCCGAGGGCACGCCGACATGCTGGGCCGCGAGCGCGAACAGCGCGTGATCGATGCCGTTGTCTGCGAGGATGACGAGCGGTCGCTCGGTGCTCAGCCCTTGCGCCAGGATCCACGATGCGGCCCGGCGAACGATTCCGAGCGCATCGCGATAGCTGACGGTGCTCCAGGGCGCCTCGGCGCTGGCGCGCTCGCCAAGGAAGATGCGATCCGGCGCCTGCTGCGCCCAATTCTCCAGCCAGTCACCGACGCAGCGGACGCTTGGTTTCAGGGGCGTGGTGGAGCGGACCAGGATGCTGCCGTCGTCGCGGCTGACGGCAACGATCGCGGGCGTCGCGAACAGGCGGTGCGGATCGTCTCCGCTGGCGGCCATCGTCATGGTTTCCTCCTCGCCCGTATCTTATCAGGATCGCGCTGCAACAAGGTGCGGCGGCGCAGTCCCGGCCGGGCTCTTTGGTCATAATGTTGCGGACGTCAATTGTTGTCGTCAACAACAATCTTTCCCTCGCGAGGGCGTCGCGCTAGCATCGCCGTCATGGCGAGCAAGCAACAGACGTCGCGCAAGGCAGCAGGAACACGAGCGGCAATCCGCCGCCCCCAGGCGCGCGCGGCGAATGGCCGGACGCACGGTGGCGACACCAGTGATGACATCGGCCTCGACGCGTTGGTCGGCCACGCCGGCTATGCGGTGCGGCGCTTCCAGCTCTGGATCTTTCAGGACTTCATCAAGACGCTGGCGACGGTCGATATCCGCCCGACCCAATATTCGGTCATGACCGTGATCGGGGCCAATCCGGGCCTGAGCCAGATGGCGGTCGCAAAGCGGCTCGGGATCGAACGCGCGCGGCTGGTGCATCTGCTCGACAGCCTGGAGGAACGCGACTTGGTCAGCCGGATTCCTTCCGCCACCGACCGCCGCTCCCACGCGCTGCATTTGACCGCGCGCGGCAAGACCGCGCTGGCTCAGTTCAAGCGGCTCGCCGCCGAGCACGAGCGGCATGTCGCCGACAAGATCGGCAAGGAAAACCGCGAGCAACTGCTGCGGATCCTCGCCTGCTTCACCTGATTGATCGACCGGATTTCGGCCTGGTCACGCTTGCCTTAAAATTGAGCAGACTCGCTCTCAGGCGAACTTGCTTCAGCTCCCGGCAGCCATTTCAAGCAACTGATATTGTGCAATAATCCGTCGCTCCGCGGGCGCAGGTAAATTGTACACAATGGCACATTGCTTGCTTCGATCAGGCTGCAATTCCCTCGCGGCGGGCAATCCGATGCCTTGCCGCGCCAGAGACGAGGCCAACCACGTGACTGAAACTGTCGCCGCGATCGTCGCCGCACACCGCGCCGGGACCATGACGCCGGCGCAAACGGTAGCGCGCAGCTACCAGCGCATCCGCGAGCACAACGACCCCGCCATCTTCATCAGCCTGCGGGACGAGCAGGACGCGCTCGCCGAGATCGCGCGGCTTGCTGACCCGAGGCTGCCGCTCTACGGCGTGCCGGTCGCGGTGAAGGACAATATCGACGTCGCGGGGCTGCCGACCACGGCCGCCTGCCCGGCGTTCTCCTACGTGCCCGCGCAGGACTCGACGGCAGTCGCCAGACTTCGCGCGGCCGGCGCCATCATTATCGGCAAGGCCAACCTCGACCAGTTCGCCACCGGCCTGGTCGGCGTGCGCTCGCCCTACGGCATTCCCAAAAATCCGGTGCGCGGCGATCTCGTGCCGGGTGGATCGAGCTCGGGCTCCGCGGTCGCGGTATCAGCGGGACTCGTGCCGCTGTCGCTCGGCACCGACACCGCGGGCAGCGGTCGCGTGCCGGCGATGCTCAACAACATCGTCGGGCTCAAGCCGAGCCTCGGGTTGATTTCGAACGCGGGGCTGGTGCCGGCCTGCCGCACGCTCGACTGCATCTCGGTGTTCTCGCTCACCGTCGACGACGCGCTGGCCGCACTCGCGGTGATGGCCGGGCCGGATGACGCCGATCCGTTCTCGCGCGACCGGCCGCTGGCACCGCTCGCGGCGTTTCCGACCAGGCTCAAACTCGGCATTCCCAAGAGCGGCCAATTGATCTTCTTCGGCGACCGCGAGGCCGAGAAGGCTTATGGCCAGGCCTGCAAGCGCTGGCAGGCGCTCGGCGCCGAGCTCGTCGAATTCGACCTCGAGCCGTTCTACGAGACCGCGCGGCTGCTCTATGAGGGCCCCTGGGTTGCCGAGCGCTATCTCGTGATCCGCGACCTCCTGGCGTCGTCGCCGGACGCGATCCACCCGGTGACGCGCGAGATCACGATCGGCGGCGCGCGACCCACCGCAGCCGATACCTTCTCCGCGCTCTATCGCCTGCAGGCGCTGCGCCGTATTGCCGCGCGCACTTTTGCGCAATGCGATGCGATCGTGCTGCCGACCGCGCCGACGGTCTATTCCACCGCTGACGTGCTGGCCAACCCGATCGAACTCAATTCGCGGCTCGGCACCTACACCAATTTTGTCAACCTGCTCGATCTGTGCGGCCTGGCGCTGCCGGCGGCAATGCGGCCCGACGGCGCGCCGTTCGGCATCACGCTGCTCGCTCCAGCCGGCCGCGATGCGGAGCTTGCCGGCATCGGCCGCGTATTCCACGCCGACGCCGGGCTCGCTGTGGGCGCCAAGGCGGTGCCGCAGCCGCCGCTGGCCGCAGTCCCGACGCAGGCCCGCGCCGACGAGATCACGATCGCGGTGGTCGGCGCGCACCTCTCCGGCATGGCGCTGAACCACGAGCTGACGACGCTCGATGCGCGCCTGCTGGAAGAGACGATCACCGCAGCGGACTACAGACTCTACGCACTCGACACCACGCCACCAAAACCGGGCATGCTGCGCATCGAGCCGGGTGCGGGTCATTCGATCAAGCTCGAGCTGTGGGCGATGTCGCCGGCCGCGTTCGGAAAATTCGTCGCCGCGATTCCGTCGCCGATGGCGATCGGCACGCTCCGGCTCGCCGACGGACGGCAGGCCAAAGGCTTCATCGTCGAGCCCGCCGCGATCGCGGGCGCGAAGGATATCTCGGCCTATGGCGGCTGGCGGGCGTTCATGGCGGAGCGGGCGAAGGGGTAGCAGCAGCGGTAGTGTGCTCCCTCGCCCCGCTCTTGCGGGGAGAGGGTTGGGGTGAGGGGCATCTCTCCACGAGCTGTGCGCGCGGTTGGACCTGTACCCCCTCACCCGGATCGCATCTGACGATGCGATCAGACCTCTCCCCGCAAGCGGGGCGAGGTGAGAAGAAGCTACACCGACACCGCGTAGGTCTCGTATTCCCCGCGCACCTGCTCGATATGGGCGCGCATTGCGGCGGCGGCGCCGAGCTTGTCGCCGCGCAGGATAGCTTCGACGACGCGGTCGTGCTCGGCGTGCGATTTTGCCAGGCGCCCGAGGTTGCGGAACTGGGCGCGGCGGAACGGCTGCACACGCACTCGCGTCGCCAAGGTGATCTCGGCGATATAGGCG
Source organism: Bradyrhizobium sp. B124 (assembly GCF_038967635.1). NCBI lineage: Bacteria > Pseudomonadati > Pseudomonadota > Alphaproteobacteria > Hyphomicrobiales > Nitrobacteraceae > Bradyrhizobium > Bradyrhizobium sp. B124. Next base: position 4,814,023 of record NZ_CP152413.1, read on the forward strand.
TTCTGCGATCCGGCGTAGATCGCGTTATGAAAGCGCTCATTGACCTCGTGGAAGCGCTCGGGATTGCCGGTATAGCTCAGCACCCGCAGCTCCTCATGGACCGCCTCCAGCGCGTGGCGCTCCGCCGCTGTCATCCGCTCGGCGGCAAGGCCGGCGCACATCGCCTCCAGCTCAGCCATCGCCTCGAACATGCCGGTGAGCCGCTCGAGCGAGGGCCGCGCCACCACGGCACCGCGATGCGCGCGCGCGTCGATCAGGCCGCTGGCGGCCAGCTGCCGCAGCGCCTCGCGCACCGGCGTGCGCGAGACCTTGAAGCGGCGCGCCAGATCGGTTTCATCGAGCCCGGCGCCCGGCGGCAGCGTGCCGCGCACGATCTCGTCAGCGAGCTGGAGCCGGAGTTCTTCGGCGCGGGTCTTCTTGTCGACCAGCGACGACGCGCGATCGACACGCCGCACCAGCGGCTCCGGCTCGGTGCCCTGCGGCTGCGGCGCGCGGGTCGGAAGATCGTCCAGGCTCATGGCTGAAACGCCCTTTCAATCACCCTGGTTCAAGCTCCCCTTGGTCCATCAATGACGCTGACATGGGCGGCGACGATTCTCCAGCCCTCGGCGAAGCGAATCCATGTCTGCATCTGCCGCCCCACCCGGCCCGGCGCGCTGTCCCGATAGAACAGCGTCGAGGCGATCGCGGTGTCGCGGCCATAGGTCGTGATCACGGTGCGGCTGGTCTTGCGCATCAGCCCGGCCGCCGGCCGCCCGGCACGAAACGCCGCGATCTCGGCGTAGCCATAGAGGTTCTCGCCGATGCCATAGCGCAGCGTCCGGCTGTCGTTGCGGAACAGCTCGTCGAGCACGGCGACATCGTTCGAGACCAACGCCTTCTCGTAGCGCCCGAACTGCGCGGTCACCTCGGCGAGCACGTCGGGAAGATCGATTTCCATCTTAGATTCCTCTTGGCGCGGGAGCCATGACGACACCCAACTGTTCCAGCGCGTAGGCGACCCGCAGCGCGATGTCCTCGCGCCAGGGCGCTGCAATGATCTGCACGCCGATCGGCATCGGTTCAAGCGGCACCGGCACTGCAGCCACCGGCAGGCCGATGAAGGAGATCGGCTGGGTGTGGATACCGATATTGGGGCGGACCGGAAGCTCGATCCCGTCGAGCGTAAAGGTGGCTTGACCGATCTTCGGCGCCACACATGGCGTTGCCGGCGCCAGGATCACATCGACCGACTGGAACAGCTCCAGCACCCTGGCGCGGTACCAGCGGCGGAATTTCTGCGCCTTGTCGACATAGACCGCCGGGATCATCGCGCCCGCGATCAGGCGGTCGCGCACCGGCGGATCAAAGTCGTTAGGCCGCTTGCGCAGCCGATCGAGATGCAGCGCGGCGCCCTCGGTCGTGGTCATGATGAAGGCGGCAGCGCGGGCGCGCGCCGCTTCCGGCAGCTCCACCGTCCGCGTGGCGCCGAGCGCCTTTGCCACGCGCGCGACCGCTTCGACGGCCTCCGGCAGCAGATTCTGCTGGAAATAGCCGCCGGCAATCGCAACCCGCAGCCGGCTGACATCATTGGCAAGCAGCGGCACGGTCGGCTCGACCGACTGCACACTGCAGGCGGGATCGTCGGCATCAGGCCCCTGCATGGCGTCATAGGCAAGCGCGAGATCCTTCACGCTGCGCGCAAACGGACCGAGATGATCGAGGCTTGCGACGAACGGAAACGATCGCGCGCGCGACAGCCGGCCATAGGTCGGCTTCAGGCCGAACGTACCGCAGAATGACGACGGCACCCGGATCGAGCCGTTGGTATCAGAGCCGAGCGCGATCGGCACCAATGCGCCGCCGACGGCGCTGCCGGAGCCGCCCGACGAGCCGCCGGCCATCCGCGTCGGATCATGCGGATTGCGCGACGGACCGTCATGCGCGTTCTCGCCGGTGAAGTCGTAGGCGTATTCGCCCATGTTGAGTGCGCCGACCAGCACGGCGCCGGCCGCTTCCATCCGCTCGATCAACGTGGCATCGCGCGGCGACGGCGGCAGGTCGCGATTGATCTTCGAGCCGGCGCGGGTCGAGAGGCCCTGCACGTCGAACAGGTTCTTCACCGCGAACGGCACGCCGGCAAGCGGGCCGGCCGGTTGGCCCGCATCGATCGCGGCATCGACCGCCTTGGCGCGGGCCCGCGCGCGATCGGCGGTAACGTCGGTGAAGGCGTTGAGGACCTTGTCGTGCACAGCGATGCGCGCGAGCGCCGCCTCGGTCACGGCGAGCGCCGTGATCTTGCGGGTCGATACGGCCTGCGCGATTTCGGCGGCGGACATAGCAGCGGGAGTTTCGGACATCGCGATCTCAGGTCGAATAGACGGCGGCCGACGCGACGTCGTCAGGCAGCGGGAAGTCGTCGACCAGCCGCGCCAGCCGCAGCGCGACCTCGAGATTTGCGCGCACCGCCGGACGCCAGGCGTCTTCCAGCGGCAACGCCATCGTCCGGGTGACGGCGCTCATGTAATCGTCGAGATGATCGTCCATTTCGCTCCCGATAGGTTTTTTCAGGACACCGGCAACGGCGGATGCGGGATCGCCGTGAGCAGCTCCCTTGTATAGGCATCCTGCGGATTGCCCAAGACGTGTTCGGATGTGCCCTGCTCGACGATGCGACCGCTGCGCATCACGATGACGCGATCACACAGCAGGCGCACCACGTTGAGATCGTGCGACACGAACAGATAGCTCATGCCCATCGACTGCTTGAGGTCCTGCAGCAGATTGAGCACCACCGCCTGCACCGAGACGTCAAGTGCCGCGGTCGGCTCGTCGAGGATGACGAGCTTCGGATGCAGCGCGATCGCGCGCGCGATACCGACACGGGCCTTCTGGCCGCCGGAAAGCTGATGCGGAAAGCGGTCCAGGAGATTGACCGGCAGGCCGACCAGCCGCGCCAGCTCCTCGCAGCGGTCGCGGAGCGCATCGCGCCCCCTGATGTCGCCGAGCTGCATGATCGGGTCCGCGATCGCGCGCGCCGCGGTGAAGCGCGGGTTGAGGCTGTCGGTCGGATCCTGGAACACCATCTGGATCTGGCTGCGCCGCGGCAGCCGCGCGAAGGATTGCGGCATGATGCCGCCGATGTCCTCGCCATCGAACATGATGCGGCCGGAGGTCTGGTCCAAGAGCCGCATCACCATCATCGACGTCGTCGACTTGCCGCAGCCGGATTCGCCGACCAGCCCGACGCTCTCGCCATGGTCGATCGAGAAGCTGATGCCGTCGACGGCGCGGAAGATCTCCTCCTCGACCGGCGGCTTGCGGCCGAACAGTTTTGTGAGCATCGAGCCCGCGCCCTGGCGGGGGTATTCCTTGACGAGTTTCTCGACCAGCAGGAGGGGTTCTCTTCTCTCGTCACCCCCGGGCTTGACCCGGGGGTCCACCGAGGAAGACATCTCTTGCGAAGATTGATGGATGGCCGGGTCAAGCCCGGCCATGACGGAGACTGGCTGCGGAAGCTTCGCCTCCTCTTCCGGCAGCAGATCCCGCAATGACACCCCGATCCGCGGCGTCGCGCGCATCAGCTTCTTCGTATAGTCGTGCCGAGGCGCGGCGAAGATGTCGGCGGACTTTGCCGTCTCGACCACGCGGCCCTTCTCCATCACCACGACGCGGTCGCAATAGGCGGCGGCGAGGCCGAGATCATGCGTGATCAGGATCGTCGACATCGCCCGGCGCCGGGTCAGCTCGACGATCAGGTCCATCACCGCCTTCTGGGTGGTGACGTCGAGGCCGGTGGTCGGCTCGTCCGCGATCAGAAGCTGCGGATTGCAGGCCAGCGCCAGCGCGATGACGACGCGCTGGCACATGCCGCCGGACAGCTCGAACGGATAGGCATGATAGCGCTCGCGCGGCCGCGCGATCTTGACCTGCTCCAGCGCCTCGATCGCCTTCTCGCCGCGATCGGTGACCTGCGCCTGCTGGACATGCTGGCGCAGCACGTCCTCGATCTGGTGCCCGACCTTGCGGATCGGATTGAGCGCCGCGCGCGGGTTCTGGAAGATCATCGAGACTTCGCGGCCGCGCAGATCGCGCATCTGGCTCTCGGTCGCCGCCTTGACGTCGATGCCGGAGAACATCACCGATCCGTCGGCGATCCGGCCGGCGCGGTCGAGAATCCGCATCACAGCATAAGACGTCACCGACTTGCCGGAGCCGGACTCGCCGACGATGCCGACGGTCTCGCCCTTGCCGACGGAGATGTTGACGTGCTGCACCGCCTTGACGATGCCGCGACGCGTCGTGAACTCGACGGTGAGGTCGCTGACGTCGAGCAGGGGCTGGGCGGTCATGCGCGGCTCCCCTCATGCGAGGCGTCATCCAAAAATCTGCAAAACAACCCCATGCAAAGTAGCGCAGCGGTAGCGTGGCACCGTACAGAGACAGCCATCACGTCCTCCGCTGCGGGTCGACGATGTCGCGCAGGCCGTCGCCGAGCAGGTTGAAGCAGAACACCGCGATCATCAGCGCGAGGCCCGGGAATAGCGCGATCCACCATTCGCCCGACACCATGAAGCCGGCGCCCTCGGCAACCATGATGCCCCACTCCGCGGTCGGCGGCCGGACGCCGAGGCCGATGAAAGAGAGGCCCGCGGCGTTGAGGATCGCATAGCCCATGGTCAACGACATCTGCACGATCATGATCGGCATGATGTTGGGCAGGATGTGCCCGAGCAGGATACGGTACTCGCCATTGCCGGAGAGCCGCGCCGCCTGCACGAAGCCGGCATTGCGGCGGACGTTCGCTTCGGCGCGCGCGACGCGCGCATAGAGCGGAAAGTTCACGATTGCGGTCGCGATGATGATGTTCTGCACGGTGTTGCCAAGCGCCGCGACGATGCCCATCGCCAGCACGAACAGCGGGAACGCCATGATGGTGTCGGCGACACGGCCGACGATGCGATCGGTCCAGCCGCCGAAATAGCCGGCGGCGATGCCGGCCAGCCCGCCCATCAGGAACACCAGCACGACGGAGGCGACCGCGATGAAGGTATCGAGCCTGGTTGCAACGATGACGCGGCTGAAGATGTCGCGGCCGAGCTGATCGGTGCCGAACCAGTGCGCGGCCGACGGCGGCTTCAATGCAGCCGCGGTGTTCGAGGCAAGCGGGTCGTAAGGCACCACGTAAGGCCCGAACAGCGCGGCAAACATGATCAGGATCAAGAGTGCGAAGGCAAAGCCGGTGACCTTGTTTTCGCTCAGCACATATCGGGTCTGCTCGAAGACTGCGGCGAGCCCGGAGGTGCGGGCGGGACCTGCGGGTTCGACGGTCGGTGCAACGCTGCTCATATGCCCCTCCCTAAAGCGCGATGAGATTGGGTTGAATCGTCATCGCGCTTTAGCTCCTTGTTTGAGCATGATCTCCGCACAAACGCCTTGCGTTTGTCGCGAGGGAAAACCGCTTCGCACTTTTCCGGATCATGCTTTAGCCCTCCAGCCTGACGCGCGGATCGATCACACCGTAGAGGATGTCGATCAGAAGATTCAGCAGCACGTACATGACCGCCATGGTGAGGACAAAACCCTGCACCGGCGCGAAGTCGGATGCGATCAGCGCCTCGACCGCGTAGGAGCCGATTCCGGGCCAGGCGAACACTTTCTCCACCAGCACATTGGCCCCTAACAGGAACGAGAACACCATGCTGAGCGTGGTGATGACCGGCAGCATCGCGTTGCGGAAGGCGTAGGTCACGATCACCTTGCCGGGCGACAGGCCGCTGGCGCGCGCGGTGCGGACGAAATCGGACGCCAGCACCGCCAGCATCGAGGCGCGCGTCATGCGCGCGATCGGCGCCAGCGAGAAGATCGCGAGCGTCGCCGCCGGCAGGATCAATTGGCTGAACGCCGAGCGGAACGCCTCGAAGTCCCGCGCGATCAAGGCATCGATGAGGTAGAAGCCGGTGACGGGCGGCGGTGCGCTATAGAACACGTCGAGCCGGCCCAGCGGCGCCGGCGACCAGCCGAGCCGGAAATAGAACACGTAGACCAGCACGAGGCCGGTGAAGAACACCGGCAGCGACACGCCGGCCGTCGTGGTGACGCGGCAGAGATGATCGATCCAGGAGCCCGGCCGCGTCGCCGCCAGCACGCCGAGCGGGATCGCGATCACGATCGAGACGACAAGGCCAAGCAGCGTGAGTTCGGCCGATGCCGGCAGGCGGTTGCGCAGCTCGGCGGCCACCGGCTGGCCGGTGGTGAGCGAGGTGCCGAGATCGCCATGGGCAAGATCGTTGGTGTAGCGGACGAACTGCTCGATCAGCGGCTTGTCGAAGCCGAGTTTCTTCCGGATCTGGTCGACCGCTTCTTTCGTCGCCGCGGGCCCTGCAAAATACGCCGCGGGATCGCCCGGCAGCGCGCGCGTCAGCAGGAACGTCACGATTACGACCCCGATCAACGACGGGATCGCAAACAGCAGCCGCTTGCCGATGAGGGTCAGCATCAGCGTCTCACCCCTTCGCCATCGCGCGGTAGTCGAGGCGGCGGTGGAACCAGTATTGGTAGCCCGAGATGTTCTTCTGCATCGCGACGTTGACGAACGGCTGATACAGCGGGATGCGCGGGATGTCGGTGTAGGCCAGATCGACGAAACCCTTGACGTCGGCGTCGTAGGCCGCGGTGTCGCCGTTGGCGGCAGCGATGCGCGCGCCGTCGATGAGCTTGTCCATCTCGGGCGACTTGTAGCTCATCGTGTTGAAGATCGAATTGTTGCCGTGATAGCACCAGTAGAAGAAGTACTCGGGGTAATCGAGCCAGCCCGAGAACACGTTGGTGAACAGCGGCATTTCCTTCTTGGTGAGCTCGGTACGCCAGTTGGCGCCGGGCACCTTGTTGATGGTGGTCTTGATGCCGAGCTGCGCGAGGCTCTCCTGCACCAGCACGCAGAGCGGCTCGTTGACGCCGGCGAAATTCAGGTCGAACGAGATCGTGGTCTCGAAGCCGTTGGCGTAGCCGGCTTCAGTGAGCAGCGCCTTGGCCTTCTCCATGTCGGTGTTGTATTTGGTCGGCTGCGGCCAGGCGACCTCGGTCGGCTTGTCCTTTGGCGCGCCGAACATCGGGTTGGCGAGGCCGAACAACACCGCATCCATGATCTTCTGATACGGCATCGCATAGGCCATCGCCTGCCGCACCTTGGGATTGTCGAACGGCGGCTTGGTGACGTTCATGCCGATGTACTGGATGCCGTTGGAGAACGGCAACGAGACCACGTTGAGCTTGCCGTTCGTCTTCATCTCCTGGAAGTCCTTGAACGGCAGTTCGTAGGAGATATCGGCATCGCCGCGTTCGAGCAGCGCCCGGCGGTTGCCGGCCTGCGGCACCATGCGCCAGATCACGCGCTTGATCTTCGGCATCGGACCGCAGACCCAGTCGTCGTTGCGCTCCATGACCACTTCGGTGCCCGCGGTCCATTTGGTCACCTTGTAGGCGCCGGAGCCCGCGGTCTGCTGCTTGGTGAATTCGAGGCCCCAGGGATCCTTCTCGCTGGCGTTCTTCTTCACCAGCTCGGAGTTGACGACGCAGGGCACGATGACAGCGAGATCGGGGATCGTGAGCTTGTCTTTCTTGAGGAAGTCGACGCGCACCGTGTGGTCGTCGACGACGACGAACTGTTCGGGCTTGGTCAGCGAGCCCGCGCTCATCTGGAAGGTCGGGAAGCCGCCGACGCTGACGGCACGGTCGAGCGACCATTTGACGTCCTTCGCCGTCACCGGCGTGCCGTCGTGGAATTTGGCGTTCTTGCGCAGCTTGAAGGTGACCGACATGTCGCCGATGTTGAAGTCCTCGGCGAGCTCGGGCTTGAACTTGTCGCGGTCGTAATAGGGCACGCCGCCCGGACCGCTCTTCATCTCGTGGCTGATCAGCCGGTCGTAGCAATTCCACGACACTTCATAGCCGGGCACGTTGGTGCCGACGCCGTGGATATCGAGATTGTTGGGACCGCCTTCGGAGACGATCAGCAGCGTCTCGGAGCGCGCGTCGGCCTTGGCCGGCGACCAGATCGCAGGCGCGGTGGGCGCCAGCGCCCCCGCTGCCAGTCCAGACACCGATTTGAGGAAATCGCGACGCTTCATATGATGCTCCAACGCCCTTGAGAACGGCCTTGGAACTCAGATCGCAAGGATTGTGCCAACCCTTAACGAAACCTTATGAGGCGCTAACACGCTCGAGATATGGAAGAAATCGTCGAAGGTACCTTGTTCTGACGTCGATTAGCACGGCATGCATTGCATACAAAGGAGAGCTACCTGCTCAATGAATGAGCATTTCGCAGACACTGCTCGCTTTCTGGCCGGCGATCGATATCGCATCCAACCAGCTAGTCGGGCCAAACCAACTCCTGCAACTGCACGAGATCATCGACCCGGTCCGGCCACTTCTCGATGCAAATGTGCCGAAGCGGATCGCTGGCCGAGTGCAGCATCATGAGCGCCATCAGCCGCCGCTTCAGCGTGAACGTCACCTCGCTGCGCGGGATGCCGTAACCGTCGAACAGGCTGCGCACCCAGCGCGGATGACCGGCGGCCATGAAGGCGCTGGGACCGAGCAGGTCGTACTCGCCCCACCCCGTCCGGACGTCGCCGAAGTCGAACAGGCCGGCGACGTGCCAGCCGTCGGCGCGGCGGCCGAGCAGGAAATTCTCCGGAATGTATTCGCCGGTCAGGATCACCGGCGGCGCGTGCATCGGGATCAACTCAGTGGCGTCACGCAGGAGATCATCGAGCGAGGTGAGGAATTTCGCCGGCAGGCCGAGCCGCTCATGCCGCGCCCGGCACTGCGCGATCTGGCCGCGCATGAAGGCCTCCCAGCGCGGCTCGATCGCAAGCAGGCTGCCGGGCGGCACGCGCTGCACTTCGGCAATGACGGCGCCGATCTCGGCGAGCACGCGCTCGCGCTCGGCTTCCGGCAGCGACGGCCACACCTCCGAGCCGACGGTGCCGACGAGGCGCGTGATGACGAGATAGGGCCAGCCGTCGCGCTCGCCCTCGGCGATGAGATCGGGGATCGGAATGCCGAGCCGTCCGCGCAGCTCGGCGAGCGCGCCGCGCTCGGACACGAATTGCGGCCGCAGAAACGGCGGAAACAGTTTCAGGATCAGCTCACCGTCGAGCCCGACGACGAGGTTGGTGCCGGTCGAGAACACATGCGGCGTGCCAAAGGACAGCCCGTGGCTGTCGGCGATATCGTGCGCGACCGGCAGCCAGCGCGACGCGTCGCTGCGCCAGACGCGGTAGGTGTCGTAGTCGGTAATGGGTGGAAGATGCATTCGCGCGCGGCCTCTCAACGCTGTCGTCCTGGCGAAAGCCAGGACCCATAACCACCGAATTTGATTGTAAGCGGGATCGCGGCCCTAGCCTCGCGCAACGATGAGCGGCCGGGGTAATGGGTCCTGGCTTTCGCCAGGACGACCCTGAGTGTGTGGTGCCGCTTGTGAGCGTTACATTCACATTCTCTCAGAATGACGGGAAGCGCTTGCGCAACATGGCGCGCCCCTCACCGATCCGGATTGGCGCGCTCGAACTGGCGCAGCAGGCGGTTGCCGCGCTCGACGGCGTTGTCCATCGCGGCCTGCGCCGAGCGCTTGCCGGCGAACACCTGCTCGAGCTCCTCCTCGATCACGTCGCGGATGAGGACGAACGAGCCGAGCCGAATGCCCTTGGAATTGTCGGTCGGCGGCTTCAGCGTGACCTCCTCGATCGAGATCGAGGCGCCGGGATTGCGCGCGTAGAATCCCTGCGTGCGACTGAGATCGAACGCGGCGCGGGTGATCGGCAGGTAGCCGGTGTTCTGGTGCCAGGCGGCCTGCACCTCGGGCCGCGACAGATAGGCGAAGAATTTCGCCACCCCGGCATATTCGGCGCGCGGCCGGTCGCGCAGCACCCACAGCGTCGCGCCGCCGATGATCGAGTTCTGCGGCGCGCCCTGCACGTCAGGCTCATACGGCATCATGCCGTAGCCGACCTCGAATTTCGAATTGGCCTTGATGTCGGCGCGGGTGCCCGACGAACCGATGAAGATGCCGCACTCCCCCTTCTGAAAGCGCGGCTCGGCGGTCTGGCCGCGGCCGCTATAGTCGAAGGTCTTGTCGGCTTGCCACTGCGCAAGCTGCGCGATGTGGCGCACCACCAGCGGGTTGTTGAAGATCAGCTGCGCGTCGAGCCCGGAAAAGCCGTTGGCCTTGGTCGCAATCGGCAGATTGTGAAAGGCGGAGAAATTCTCGACATTGATCCAGGACGGCCATGACGTGGTCACGCCGCACATCGCACCGGCGGCACGCAGCCGCTTGGCCACGACGCCGAGCTCCGGCCAGGTCTTCGGAGGCTCGCTCGGATCGAGCCCGGCCGAGCGGAACATATCCTTGTTGTAGTAAAGGATCGGCGTCGAGGCGTTGAACGGGAACGACAGCATGTTGCCGTCGACATCGGCATAGTAGCCCGCCACCGCGGGCAGATAGGCCGACGGCGCGAACGCCTCCGATTGATCGCGCATCAGCTCGAACACCGGATAGATCGCGCCCCGCGCCGCCATCATGGTTGCGGTGGCAATCTCGTTGACCTGAACGATCGCCGGCTGGCTGCGCGAACGGAAGGCGAAGATCGCCGCGGTGACAGTCTCGGTGTAGTTGCCCTTGTAGGCGGGCACGATGCGGTAGTCGGATTGCGAGGCGTTGAAGTCAGCGGCGAGCTTCTCGAGCTGCTTGCCGAGCTCGCCCGACATCGCGTGCCACCACATGATCTCGGTCGCCGCTCGTGCCGGTGCCACAAGCAGAAGGGCCGCGACGACGAGGTGCGGGAGCTTCAAGGCGAGCTTAAAAGCGAACTTCACGACCAGCCGTTCCCGGATGCCAACACGCGGTCATACGGTGCTACAACCGCAAATTCAATCGACACCGCAGGTTGCAGCGCGGTTTTAACGTTTGGCAGATGGGCGAACCACCGCCATTCTGCTAAAAGCGTTGAACCTTTTCCTCCCGCCCCGGACTCAAATCACAAGGGGAATTGTAGCCAGTGTATCGCCGCGCCGGCCTTTCGCGGACAATAACGCTTGCCGTCGCGCTGCTATGGACAGCGGTCTCGGTGAGTGCTTTTGCGCGCGAATTCCGCACCGCCGATACCCAGAATGAAGACTATCCGACGGTCCAGGCGCTGAATTACATGGACCGCCTGATTGCCGAACGCACCGGCGGCCGGCACCGCATCGTGGTCTTCCACTCCCGCCAGCTCGGCGAGGAAAAGGAGACGCTGGAGCAGACCCGGGCCGGCGCCATCGATCTGAACCGGACCAACGTCGCGCTGATCGGAACCATGGTGCCTTCCGTGAACGTGCTGGCGATGCCGTTCCTGTTTCGATCCCTTGAGCACCTGCAGCATGTGCTGGATGGACCGATCGGCAACGAGATCCTGAACAGTCTCGAGGCCCACGGCTTCGTCGGGCTGACCTTCTACGATTCCGGCGCCCGCTCGATCTATAACAGCGTCCACCCGGTACGTTCGCTCGACGACCTCAAGGGGCTGCGGCTGCGCGTGCAGCAATCCGAACAGATGTCGGACATGATCCGCGCGCTGGGCGCCCAGCCGGTCCAGATGGCCTACGGCCAGGTGCTGACCGGGCTCGCCAACCGGCTGATCGATGGCGCAGAGAACAACTGGCCGTCCTTCGTCACCACCGGCCACTACAAATACGCCGGCTACTACACCTTGACCCAGCACACCGTGAGCCCGGAAGTGCTGGTGATGTCGCGCAAGGCCTGGGCCAGCCTGACGCCGGATGAGCAGGCCATCTTCCGCGAAGCCGCGCAGCGCTCCAGCCTGTACATGCGCGAGAAGTGGCGGGAGCTCGAGGAGCGCTCGCGCAAGCAGGCGGAGCAGGCCGGCGTCAAGGTCGTGACCGATTTCGACCGCAAGCCGTTCGAGGCGGCGATGGCCGGCATCTATGCCAAGGCGGAGCGCGATCCGGCGATAGCTGCGCTGATCGAACGCATCCGCAACATGGAGTGACCGGATCTTGGACGCGCCCAAACAGGACGGGACGATGCGACGGCGGGCGGCGTTTGGGCCGCAGGGCCGTTTCCGCATCGTCCAGTTGCTGCGTGCGGTGCCGATCCGCTGGCGCATTCTTTCGATCGCGCTGCTCAACTCCGCCGTCGTGATCGTGCTCGCGGTGCTGATCTGGAACGGCTCGAAGGTGCTCGGCTCGGCCTGGGACGATGTCCGCCAGGTCCGGGAATCCGACAAGATCTTGGCCAAGCTCGAGAGCGAGACCAGCCGTCTGCAGAACCTGATCCATCGCTACATCAACCAGCCGAGCCCGGACCTGTTCGCGGAAATCCTGCTGCTGCGCGAGGCCGTGCTCGGCACGCTGACCAACCGGGCCTCGACCGATCCGATGCTGTCGGGCTCGGTCGAGCAGCTGGAGCGCGTCACCAGCCGCTTCCTCGACGGCTTCGGTGAATTGCGCACCGTGCAGACCACGATCTCCAAGACCTATGACGAAGAGGTGCTGACGCCGACCAGGGACATGGCCGGGCTCTATTCGATCATCGAGGGCGCCACCGGCCATCGCGACGCACTGATCTGGCCCGCGCTCGGCAAGTCACGCGAAGCCTTCACCTCGCTCTTGGTCGCCGCCAACGCCTACTACCTCTCGCTGGCCTCCTCGTCGGCCGAGGAAGCCCGCCGCAACATCGATACGATCGAGAAGACGATCCCCGTCATGACCGATCTGGCCGAGAACGATCTGCAGCGCATGGCGCTGGCGCGGCTCAAGGTCAAGACCGCCGAGCTGCGCGACGGGCTCGGCAAGCTCAGCGAACAGCTCACCAACCGCACCGATCTGTTGCGCAACTCGATCGACGCCAGCCAGGCCGACGCGATCGGCGCGATCGACGATCTCTCGGTGAAGATGCGCCAGCGCGAGCAGAAGGCGCAGGAGACGTTCGACAAGACGCTGACGTCGATCTCGCGCCGGGTGCTGTCGATCGCCGTGATCTTCCTCGGCGTCATCATGTCGGCCGGCGTCATGATCGCATTGTCGATCCGGCTGCCGCTGGCGCAGATCATGGCCGCGATGCGCACCATCACCTCGGGCGACCTCGACCGGCCGGTGCAGGGTACCTCGGCCAAGGACGAGGTCGGCGCGATGGCGCGTGCGGTCGAGGTATTCCGCGAAAACGCGATCGCCAAGCGCAAGACCGAGGACGAGCTGCGCACCGCCAAGGAGAAGGCCGAGAGCGCGCTGCTCGAGCTCAACGCCGCCCAGCAGAACCTGATCGATGCCGAGCGCCTCGCCGCACTCGGCGGCCTCGTCGCGGGCGTCGCCCACGAAGTGAACAACCCGATCGGCATCAGCCTGACGGTCGCCTCGAGCTTTGCCCGCCGCAGCGAGATGTTCGAGAACGACCTGAAGACCGAGCCACTGCGCCGCTCCAAGCTCGACGAATTCGTGCGCGCCTCGCGTGACGCATCGCAGCAACTGGTCTCGAATCTGCAGCGCGCCGGCGAACTGATCCAGTCGTTCAAGCAGGTCGCCGTCGATCGTTCGCATGCCGAACGCCGCCAGTTCGCCTTGAGCGAAGCGACCGACCAGATCGTGGCGAGCCTGCGGCCGGTGCTGAAGAAGGCGGCGATCGCGCTGTCCGTCGACGTGCCCGATGGGCTCCTGATCGACGGCTATCCCGGCGCCTATGGCCAGATCTTAACCAATCTTTTCCTCAATGCCGTCAATCATGCCTTCGCCAACGGCCGCTCCGGCAACATCACGATCTCGGCGCGCGGTCGCGGCACTGATGATGTCGAGATCATCTTCGCGGACGACGGGGCCGGCATGACGCCGGATGTGCAGCGACAGGCGTTCGACCCGTTCTTTACGACGCGACGCAACGAAGGTGGTACGGGCCTCGGCCTTCATATCGTCTATAACCTCGTCACCCAGCAGCTCGGCGGACGCATGATGCTGGAGTCAAGGGTAGGACAAGGCACCACTTTTCGCATTATCATGCCCAGGATCGCCAAGGGCGAGCCCACGATCACTGACGCAGCAGCCGACGGAACCAGTCAATGGCCGAACAGGACGATGTCCTCCAACTGATCGACGACACCGAGAGCCCCCCGGAGGACTCGCCGGTACGGAAATGGAAGATCGCCGTGATCGACGACGATCACGCCGTCCACGAAGGCACCCGCTTTGCGCTCAGCGACTACAACCTGAACGGCGCGACGCTGGAGATCCTGTCGGCCTACTCTGCGGCCGAAGGCCGCACGGTGATGCGGGACAATCCTGACATCGCAGCCGTGCTGCTCGACGTCATCATGGAGACCGACGTCGCCGGGCTCGAGCTCGTCGAATACATCCGCAACGAGATCAAGAACGAGACCGTCCGCATCATCCTGCGTACCGGCCAGCCCGGCCAGGCGCCGGAGCGGCGCGTCATCGTGCAATACGACATCAACGACTACAAGGCGAAGACCGAGCTCACCGCCGACAAGCTGTTCACCTCGCTGACCGCCGCGCTGCGCAGCTACCAGCAGCTCGAGCGCATGGTGCAGACAAGGCGCGGGCTCGAGATCATCATCGACGCGGCCTCGACGCTGTACGACTTCAAGTCGATGCAGCGGCTGGCCGAGGGCGTGCTAACGCAGCTCGCCTCGCTGCTCAATGTCGATTGCGCCGGCATTCTGGTGCTGCGCGACGACGGTAACGCGGCCGCCGCCGATTTCTCGGTGCTGGCCTGCTCGGGCTGCTACAGCCGCTTCATCGGCACGACGTCCTCGAAGGCGCTCGATCCCGACCTGCGGCATATGGTGGAGGAAGCATTCCAGCGCCGCAAGAACGAGTTCGCCGACCACCGCAGCGTGCTCTATTCGCGCACCGGCAGCGGCCGCGAGGTCGTGGTGCTGCTGCAGGCCGAGCGCCAGCTCTCCGACACCGACCGTGCGCTGGTCGAGATCTTCTCGAGCCGGCTGTCGATCGCGTTCGACAACGTGATCCTCTACCAGCAGCTTCAAGAGGCCAACACCCAGCTCGAGGACCGCGTCGCGCAGCGCACCCGCGCGCTGATGCAGGCCAACCGGCGGCTGTCGGCGCAATGGCTGCGGCTGCAGCGCGCCAACGGCTTCAAGAACGAGATCCTCGGCACCGTCGCCCACGATCTGAAGAATCCGCTCGGCGTGATCCTCGGCCGCACCGAGATGCTGACCGAATTGATCGGCGCCAGCTCGCCGAAGGAAAACGTCACCGCCCAGGTCGAGCACATCAGGGACGCCACCAAGCGGCTGACCTCGATGGTCGACCATTTGATCTCGGATGCGATGGCCGACGCCTTCGACATCACCATCCGCCGCGAGCCGGTCGACGTCGCGGCCCTCGTCAACGAAGTCACCGAGGCCAATTTGCCCTCGGCCGTCAACAAGCAGCAGCGCATCTCGGTCTCGGGGCCGCAGCACTTCGTCACGATGTGCGATGGCGACCGGATCCGCGAGGCGATCGACAACCTCGTCAGCAACGCCATCAAGTACTCGCCGATCGGCGGCAAGATCACGGTCACGGTCAGCCATGAAGGCGACGACACGGTGATCCGGATCGCCGACCAGGGCCCCGGCCTCAGCCCCGAGGATCTCGGCCGGCTGTTCGGCCGGTTCCAGCGGCTGTCGGCCAAGCCGACCGCGGGCGAAAGCTCGACCGGCCTCGGCCTTTCCATCGTCAAGCGCATTATCGACATGCATGGCGGCCATGTGACCGCACAGAGCCCGGGCCCCGGACAGGGGTCGACCTTTACGGTTACACTGCCGGCGACAGAGACATCATGAACCAGAACCCGCATATCTTCATCGTCGACGATGAGGCGCCGGCCCGCGAGATGGTCGGCGATTACCTCAAGATGCACGGCTTCGGCGTGACGCTGTGCGATGGCGGCAAGAGCCTGCGCAAGGAGATCGAGAGCAGCACGCCCGATCTCGTGGTGCTGGACCTCAACATGCCCGAGGAGGATGGTCTGTCGATCATTCGCGACCTCAAGAGCAAGATCAACGTCCCCGTCATCATGCTGACAGCTACTGCCAGCCCGATCGACCGCGTGGTCGGGCTCGAGCTCGGCGCCGACGATTACGTGGCAAAGCCCTGCGAATTGCGCGAGCTGATGGCGCGCATCCGCTCGGTGCTGCGGCGGAGCGGGCCCGCCAAGACTGCCGCGCCGGAATCGGCGACCGCCAAGGCCGAAAAGGAGCAGCTGGTGCGGTTCGGCACCAAATGGCTCGATCTCGAGGCCCAGGCGCTGCGCGACGACGAGGGCAATGAGCACCCGCTGACGGCGTCCGAATTCGGCCTGCTGAAGGTGTTCGCGGCCAATCCGAAGCGCGTGCTGTCGCGCGAACGGCTGCTGGAACTGGCCAATGCGCGCGATGCGGAAGCCTTCGACCGCGCCGTCGACCTGCGCATCATGCGCATCCGCCGCAAGATCGAATTCGACCCGACCAAGCCGTCGGTGATCCGGACCATCCGCGGCGGCGGCTATCTGTTCTCGCCGACCGGGGATAAGGCTTAGTTTTCTCGACGTCGTCCTGGCGAAAGCCAGGACCCATAACCACGAATGCCCCAGTTGGGCGAAGCTGGGCCCCAGCGAATCCCAGCAACACATATTTGGGGTAATGGGTCCTGGCTTTCGCCAGGACGACAAATCGTTGTGTGGCACGGGCGGATTCAGCGACACTAAGGCTGTCAATCCGCGCAAAAATCCCTAAGTTTCGGCCATGCCGAAAACAGCCTCCCAAGACCCCGCCAAGCCCGCCCCGAAGACCGCAGCCAAGCCCGTCGCCGCCAAGCCTGCGGCGAAGGGCGACCACGTCTTCCTGGTCGACGGTTCGGGCTACATCTTCCGCGCCTATCACGCGCTGCCGCCGCTGAACCGCAAGTCCGACGGGCTGCAGGTCAATGCCGTGCTCGGCTTCTGCAACATGCTGTGGAAGCTCTTGCGCGACATGCCGGAGGACAACCGGCCGACCCATCTGGCGATCGTGTTCGACAAGTCGGAGATCACGTTTCGCAACAAGCTCTATCCCGACTACAAGGCGCACCGGCCGCCGGCGCCTGACGATCTGATCCCGCAATTCGCGCTGATCCGCGAGGCGGTGCGCGCCTTCGAGCTGCCCTGCCTCGAGCAGGCCGGCTTCGAGGCCGACGATCTGATCGCGACGTATGCGCGGCTCGCCACCGAGCGCGGCGCGACCACGACGATCGTGTCATCGGACAAGGATCTGATGCAGCTCGTCAACGACAAGGTCGTGATGTACGACACGATGAAGGATCGCCGCATCGGCCGCGACGAGGTGATCGAGAAATTCGGCGTGCCGCCCGAAAAGGTGGTCGAGGTGCAGGCGCTGGCCGGCGATTCCACCGACAACGTGCCCGGCGTACCCGGCATCGGCATCAAGACCGCCGCGCAGCTGATCATCGAGTATGGCGATCTCGATCAGCTGCTGTTCCGCGCCGGCGAGATCAAGCAGCCGAAGCGCCGCGAGGCGCTGCTCGAGAACGCCGAGAAGGCCCGCATCTCGCGCCAGCTCGTGCTGCTCGACGACAAGGTCGAGCTCGAGGTGCCGCTCGACGACCTCGCGGTGCACGAGCCCGACTCGCGCCGGCTGGTCGCCTTCCTCAAGGCGATGGAGTTCTCCACCCTCACCCGCCGCGTCGCCGACTATGCGCAGATCGACCCCGCCGATGTCGATGCCGATCCCGGCAACAAGAGCGGTGCCAGCGTGTTCTCGCCGCTGCCGCCGTCGGACGTGACGCCCGCGCCGGGAGACGCACCGTCAGCCGCCGCGCCGGCAGGTTCGCCAACGAGGGAGCGCGCCAAGCCGACCGGCGCACGCGACGACAAGAACTCCAGCCTGAAGGGCACGCCGGCAACGCTGGCCGAGGCCCGCGGCGAAGCGATCCGCAAGACCGGCTTCGATCGCAAGGGCTACCAGGCGATCGGCAGTCTCGATCAGCTCAACGCCTTTGTCGCGCGCGCCCACGACACCGGCTACATCGCGATCGAGGCGATGTCGGAATCGATCGACCCGATGCAGGCCGAGTTGTCGGGACTGGCGCTCGCCGTTGCGCCTAACGATGCCTGCTACATCCCGCTCAGCCATCGGCAGGCCGGTGGCGGCGCCGGGCTGTTCGATGCGGGCCTTGCGCCCGGCCAGATCAAGACCGCCGATGCACTGAAGGCCTTGAGGCCGCTGCTGGAGTCCGCAGGCGTCCAGAAGGTCGGCTTCAACGTCAAGTTCACCTCGGTGACGCTGGCGCAACACGGCGTCACGCTGCGCAACATCGATGACGCCCAGCTGATGTCCTACGCGCTCGATGCCGGCCGCGGCTCGCACGCGCTGGAGGCGCTCGCCGAGCGCTGGTTCGGCCATGCCGTCGTCAGCTACGGCGGCCTCGTCGGCAGCGGCAAGGGCAAGCTGACCTTCGATCAGGTCACGATCGACAAGGCCACCGAATATGCGGCCGAAAGCGCCGACCTGATCCTGCGGCTGTGGCGGGTGCTGAAGCCCCGCCTCGTCGCCGAGCGGATGACGACGGTCTACGAGACGCTGGAGCGGCCGCTGGTCTCGGTGCTGGCGCGGATGGAGCGCCGCGGCATCTCGATCGACCGCCAGGTGCTGTCGCGGCTGTCGGGCGATTTCGCCCAGACCGCGGCACGCGTCGAGGCCGAGATCCAGCAGATCGCCGGCGAGCCGGTCAATGTCGGCAGCCCGAAGCAGATCGGCGACATCCTCTTCGGCAAGATGGGATTGCCCGGTGGCACCAAGACCAAGACCGGCGCCTGGTCGACCACCGCGCAGGTGCTCGACGACCTCGCCGAGCAGGGCCACGAATTCCCCAGGAAGATCCTGGAGTGGCGCCAGGTCTCGAAGCTGAAATCGACCTACACCGACGCGCTGCCGACCTACGTCAACCCGCAGACCCATCGCGTGCACACCACCTACGCGCTGGCTGCGACCACCACGGGCCGGCTGTCGTCGAACGAGCCGAACTTGCAGAACATCCCGGTTCGTACCGAGGACGGCCGCAAGATTCGCCGCGCCTTCATCGCGACACCCGGCCACAAGCTGGTGTCGGCCGACTACTCCCAGATCGAACTGCGGCTGCTCGCCGAGATCGCCGACGTGCCCGTGCTGCGCCAGGCGTTCCGCGACGGGCTCGACATTCACGCCATGACCGCGTCCGAAATGTTCGGCGTGCCGATCAAGGACATGCCGAGCGAGGTGCGCCGCCGCGCCAAGGCGATCAATTTCGGCATCATCTACGGCATCTCGGCGTTCGGCCTCGCCAACCAGCTCGGCATCGCGCGCGAGGAAGCTTCCGCTTACATCAAGAAGTACTTCGAGCGCTTCCCGGGCATCCGCGCCTATATGGACGAGACCAAGGACTTCTGCCGCCGCAACGGCTATGTGACGACGCTGTTCGGCCGCAAGTGCTACTACCCCGACATCAAGGCGTCCAACGCCTCGGTGCGCGCCTTCAACGAACGCGCCTCGATCAACGCGCGCTTGCAGGGCACCGCGGCCGACATCATCCGCCGCGCCATGATCCGGGTCGAGGACGCACTCGCCGAGAAGAAGCTCTCGGCGCAGATGCTGCTGCAGGTGCATGACGAGCTGATCTTCGAGGTGCCCGACAACGAGGTCGCGGCAACGCTGCCGGTGGTCCAGAAGGTGATGCAGGACGCGCCGTTCCCGGCCGTGATCCTGTCGCTGCCGCTGCAGGTCGACGCCCGCGCCGCGAACAACTGGGACGAAGCGCATTAGAATCCACCTCGCCCCGCTTGCGGGGAGAGGTCGGATCGCATGGAGCGACGCGGAATGCGATCCGGGTGAGGGGGGTACAGGTCTAACCACGGCCCTCATACGTGGATAGGCCCCTCACCCCAACCATCTCCCCGCAAGAGCGGGGCGAGGGAGCGCACCATCACCGCTGCCGGCCACATTGCTCCGAGAGCAATTCCAACATGGCCGCGCGGCGGATGACACGCTAGAAGTGCGTGCATCCCCTCGCGAGACCCGTCATGCCCCACACATCCGCGTTGCTCGGCTTTGCGCTCGTCTGCTTCGGCATGGTGCTGACACCAGGGCCGAACATGATGTATCTGATCTCGCGCTCGATCACGCAGGGTCCGGCGGCCGGCATTGTCTCGCTCGGCGGCGTCGCGCTCGGCTTCGTGTTCTACATGCTGTGCGCGGCGTTCGGCATCACCGCGCTGCTGTTTGCGATTCCCTACGCCTATGACGCGCTGCGTTTCGCCGGCGCCGCCTATCTGCTCTGGCTGGCGTGGCAGGCCGTGAGGCCCGGCGGCCGCTCGCCGTTCCAGGTCAAGGCGCTGAAGGTCGACGGCCCGCACAAACTGTTCGCGATGGGCTTCATCACCAACCTGCTCAACCCGAAGATCGCGATGCTTTATCTGGCGCTGCTGCCGCAGTTCATCGATCCCGCCGGCGGCAGCGTGCTGACGCAGTCGCTCGCGCTCGGCTCGATCCAGATCGTGATCAGCGTCAGCGTCAATGCGATGATCGCGCTCGCCGCCGGCTCGATCGCGGTGTTCCTCGGCACCCGCCCGACCTGGCTCCTGGTGCAGCGCTGGCTGATGGGCACGGTGCTCGCGGGGCTCGCGATGAAGATGGCGCTCGAGGCGCGGCGGGCGTGATCTTCTTACCTCGCCCGCCTGCGGGGAGAGGTCGGATCGCATCGTCAGATGCGATCCGGGTGAGGGGGACTCACCGCGAATTCAATTCTCACCGTCCTTGCGGCACCACCCCTCACCCCAACCCTCTCCCCGCAAGAGCGGGGCGAGGGAGAAGAGGCTCAATCCAGCTTCGCCTCCATGCCCCGCTTCGTCGCCGGGCGGGCCATCAGCGTCTCGTACCAGCGCTTGACGTTGGGGAAATCGGCCAGATCGACCTTGTGGCGCGGATGGCGCCAGGCCCAGCCGAGGATGGCGAAATCGGCCACCGACAGATCGCCGGCGACGAAATCGCGGCCATCGAGCCGGCGGTCCAGCACGCCGTAGAGCCGCCGCGTCTCGGCCATGTAGCGCTTCAGGCCGTAGGCGCGGTCCTGCTCGTTCTCCAGCGCGATGAAATGGTGCACCTGGCCCGGCATCGGGCCGAAACCGCCCATCTGCCACATCAGCCACTCATAGACCGGGATCCGCTCGATGAGCGTTTGCGGCAGGAACTTGCCGGTCTTCTCGCCGAGGTAGAGCAGGATCGCGCCGGACTCGAAGATGCTGACCGGCTTGCCGCCGGGACCATCCGGGTCGACGATCGCCGGGATCTTGTTGTTCGGGCTGATTGCGAGGAAGGCGGGCGCCATCTGCTCGCCCTTGCCGATATTCACCGGGATCACCTTGTAGGGCAGCCCCATTTCCTCCAGCGCCACCGAGATCTTGCGGCCGTTAGGCGTGTTCCAGGTGTGCAGCTCGATGGTCATTTCCGCTTCCCTCGCAAGTGTTTGGCACCTGCTTTAGGGGGATTGGAACGACCGTACAACCCGCGCTTTCCGCACGCGGCTGCGCTGAAATGGCGGCGCGGGCACTGTTGACGGCGGGATTTCCCCGCTGGAATGTGCGCCAGACCGCCGATAGATTGCCGGCCGCCTGAAAGCCCCAAAGAACCCCCAAGGGAAAAAGCCTTTGTCCAAATCAGCCTCCCGCGCCCGCCTCGCCGAGATCATCCGCAAGCGCTCGTTCGGCCGCGGCGAGATCACCTTGGCGTCGGGCCGCAAGAGCGATTTCTATTTCAACCTGAAGCCGACGATGCTCGATCCCGAGGGCGCGGCGCTGCTCGCCGAGCTCACCTATGAGGCGCTGAAGGACGACCGGCTCGATTTCGTCGGCGGGCTCGAGATGGGCGCGGTGCCGCTCGCCGGCGCCATCGCGCAGCTGTCATGGCTGAAGGGTCATCCGATCGCCGCCTTCTTCGTGCGCAAGAAGCCGAAGGAGCACGGCGCGCGGCTCGCCGTCGAAGGGCTCGCCAAGGGTGAGAGCCTGGCGGGCAAGCGCATCGTGATCGTCGAGGACGTCACGACGACAGGCGGCTCTGCGCTGAAGGCTGTGGAAGCCGTGCGTGAGGCCGGCGGCGAGATCGCGCTGGTCTTCACCATGGTCGACCGCGAGGAAGGCGCGACCGAGACGTTTGCCGAGGCCGGCTTGCCGTTCCGCGCGCTGTACAAGGCCGGCGAGTTCCTGAAGGACTGACGTTCTTTCGCGGCCGGCTCCCGTCGTCGCGGCTCGCTGGATCGGCCGCGCAGCGTGCGTTTCCTGTGACGCCGTCACTCCCGATCAATCGCTCGTTTACCATCCCGCCTTAAGGTGAATCCGCCGGGGCACCTTGTCGCCGCGGCGAGGCGCGTCGGGTGGAGTTGGCGTTGCGTACAGAGTTGAGTGATCGGCGCATGCGGCGCCGCGTGATGCTTGCCGCCGCTGCCTTTGCGGGTTCCGTCCTGGTCGTGCCCGCTCCCGTCTCGGCCGAAGGGCTGTTCGACTTCTTCTTCGGCGGTTCCCAGAAGCAGCAGAGCCGGCAGGCCCCGCCGCAAGCCAATTTCTTCGCCGATCCGTTCGGCCTCAACCAGCAGCCGGAACGGCAGACGTCCGCACCGGTCTCGGGGACGCGCGTGGCCGGTTCCGGACCGGCATATTGCGTGCGCAGCTGCGACGGCAAGTATTTCCCGCTGACGATGCGCGGCAACGCCACGCCGGCGCAGCTCTGCCAGGCGTTCTGCCCGGCGAGCGCGACCAAGGTCTATTACGGCGGCCATATCGACAGCTCCGCCTCGGCCACCGGTGAGCGCTACGCCGACAGCGAGAACGCGTTCGCCTATCGCAAGGCGCTGCGCGCCGACTGCACCTGCAACGGCCGCGACCCGGCCGGGCTCGCGCCGGTCGACCTCGCGCTCGATGCCTCGCTAAAGGCCGGTGATGTGATCGCAACCACCGACGGCCTCGTCGCTTACACCGGCGTCCGCGTCGGCAACGAGCAGTCCTTCGACTTCACGCCGATCGCCTCCTATCCCGGGTTGACCGCGGCGGTCCGCGCCCGGCTCGGCGAAATGAAGGTCGCTCCCGTCAGCGCCGAGATCGCCAGCGACGCGCCGCTGCCGGAAACCAGCCGCGATGTCGCGCCCTCGACACCATCGTCCGTGGTGCCGAAGGGCCATGCCGCAAAACCTGCCAAGCGGGCCGAGGCGAACTGACGGCTTCGAGCTCGCCACTCAGCGCGCCACGATCACGCCGATCACGTTCGGCGCGGCCATGTATTTCTCCTCGATTGCGGCCCGCGCGGCGGCGCGGTTCTCCGGATTGAGGAGGCCGCGCTTCTCGGCGAGGATCATCCAGCAATAGCCCCACCAGTCGGTCAGCATGCCGTGATCGTCGACGAGGTCGTAACCCTGCTCCCCGGCGAAGATGCGCGCATGCGCCTCATCGAGCGAGTCGAGCCAGGCGTGATCCTCGTTCGAGAACAGCTCGTCGCTGAAATCATCCGTGGTGTAGCCCCAGATCGACATGCAGACCGCATTGAACTCGCGGTCGAGCTGGTCGTCGTCGATCGGCTGGCGCCGCGAGGCCTGGTGCAGCCGCGACAGCGACCGCGCGAAATCGGCAATCCGGGTCAGAGCGAATTGATCAAAGGCGATGGTGGACATGTAGTCCTCGCGGAGACTGAGAGACCATAGATATTGTGTCGGCGCAGGCGCCGAATCACAATGATATATCAAAGACTTGCTAAAGTGTTCTTAATTCGTTCTAGTTGGTTTATGGTCGTCCCTCAGGGCGTCGTCCTGGCGAAGGCCAGGACCCATTACCCCGGATGGTCGCCGTCTTGCGAGCTTGGGCCAAACCATGAGCGCTGCAGGCAGCTACTACGTCTACGTCCTCGCAAGCCGCCATCACGGAACGCTTTACATCGGCGTCACCAACGATGTCAGCGCGCGGCTTGAATTGCATCGTTCGGGCCGAGGCTCCAAGTTCGTCTACAAATACCAGATCTTCCGGCTCGTTCACCTCGAGGAATTCGCCACACCGCAGGAAGCGATCGCCCGCGAAAAGCAGCTGAAGTTCTGGAAGCGCGATTGGAAGATCAAGCTGATTGAAGCGGACAATCCGGATTGGAACGACCTGTCGGGCCTCATCTGACTATTGGGGTAATGGGTCCTGGCTTTCGCCAGGACGACGACGGTGGCAGCAGCGAGCATTATAGCCCCGTCACCTGCGTATGCCGCCCAACAAAGCAATTGGGCCGCTGACTAAGTCAGCGGCCCGTTGAAAATTGCTTCGGAATGAAATGCGTCGGAGCTGGAAAAATGTGCCCGCCCCACGAGCGACAGGTGTGTTTGTAAAGAACTTGTTAAGGCTTGGAAATCCGTATCACTCCGGTGTTCGCGATCGCGCGTGCAGGCCCGCTGCACGGCCACCTAATTCGCGGCGGACAGCAATTTGTCACCGCAGGCATTCGCGTAGAACTTGCCGCCGCATTGCCGCTTGATGGCGGCACAGCGCGCGGCCGGCGAGGCGTTCTGCGCCACGCTGAAGCTGCAGCTCAGGCCGTCGGCGCTGCGGCCCGGCTTGCCCGCTGCATAGGCTGCGCTGGTCGCCGTGATGCACACCATGAGCAACGCCGCGGCCGCGATCTCGATCAGGAGTCTCATCACGCATCCTCCGCCAGATTGTCGCAAAATCCCGGCTTTCACGGCCGATCGTAACACCGGCGACGACGGTTCCGAAGGCCCCTGAATCGGCCCGGTCCTTGCATAAAATATCGGCAGCGCTAGGCACGGCAACGCTTCGGGCGGTTTCGGTTGCCATGCAACGCGCGTATCATCGACTTGGGGCATGATCCGGACAATATGATCGCATCATGATCCGGAAGTCTGAACGGCAGGGATTGAGCGCTTTGCACGAACAAACACACTACCCGGCATTGAACCAGCCGATCGACGAGCTGGCGCTCACCGAGATCAAGGGCGCGATCCTCGCCAAGCTCCGGCTGGCGATCGGCAAGGACGCCACCGTTGCGACCAGGCGCGACTGGTACAAGGCGGCGGCGCTGGCGCTGCGCGACCGCATCGTGCACCACTGGCTGACGGCCGAGAAGCAGACCTACGACGCCGGCTCCAAGCGCGTCTATTATCTCTCGCTCGAATTCCTGATCGGCCGCCTGTTCACCGACGCGCTGAACAATATGGGATTGCTGCCGCTGTTCGAGGCCGCGCTCGGCGACCTCGGCGTCGATCTCTCGGACCTGCGCAAATGCGAACCGGACGCGGCGCTCGGCAATGGCGGCCTCGGACGGCTCGCGGCCTGCTTCATGGAGAGCATGGCGACGCTGGCGATCCCCGCGACCGGCTACGGCATCCGCTACGATTTCGGCCTGTTCCGCCAGATCATGAACCAGGGCTGGCAGCAGGAATATCCCGACGAGTGGCTCGCCTTCGGCAACCCCTGGGAATTCCAGCGGCCGGAGGTGGTCTACAACGTCCACTTCGGCGGCCATGTCGAGCATGTCGACGACCGCGGCCGCGATCGCGCCACCTGGCATCCGGCGGAAACCGTCGAGGCGATGGCCTACGACACGCCGATCGTCGGCTGGCGCGGCCAGCACGTCAATGCGCTTCGCCTCTGGTCGGCGCACGCCCCCGACCCGCTCCAGCTCGACGTCTTCAACACCGGCGACTACGTCTCGGCGAGCGCCGAGCAGGCGCGCGCGGAAGCGATCTGCAAATTCCTCTATCCGAACGACGAGAGCGCGGCGGGCCGCGAGCTCCGGCTGCGCCAGGAATATTTCTTCGTCTCGGCCTCGCTGCAGGATCTCGTGAAGCGGCATCTCGCCTCCGACGGCGGCCTGCGCAACCTCGCGCAGAAGGCGGCCGTGCAGCTCAACGACACCCATCCGAGCCTTGCGGTCACCGAGCTGATGCGCATCCTGGTCGACCTGCACAATTTCCGCTGGGACGAGGCCTGGAAGATCACCGTCGCCACCCTGTCCTACACCAATCACACCCTGCTGCCGGAAGCGCTCGAGACCTGGCCGGTCGAATTGTTCGAGCGGCTCTTGCCGCGGCATCTCGAGATCATCTACCGCATCAACGTGGCCCATCTCGCGCTCGCCGAGGAGCGCTTCCCCGGCGACATCGAATACCGCGCCTCGGTCTCGCTGATCGACGAGCGCAGCGGCCGCCGCGTGCGGATGGGCCAGCTCGCCTTCGTCGGCTCGCACCGCATCAACGGCGTCTCCGCGATGCATTCCGACCTGATGAAGGAGACCGTGTTCCACGACCTCCATCATCTCTATCCGTCGCGCATCACCAACAAGACCAACGGCATCACCTTCCGCCGCTGGCTGATGCTGGCCAACCCGCGGCTGACCGCGCTGCTGCGCGAGACCTGCGGCGAGGCCGTGCTCGACGACTTCTCGCTGCTCGAGCGGCTCGAGCCCCACTCGAGCGACCTGGAATTCCAGAAGCGCTTCCGCGACGTCAAGCATCACAACAAGCTGGCGCTGGCGCGGCTGATCGGCGAGCGCAACCACATCAAGGTCGACCCGTCGGCGCTGTTCGACGTGCAGATCAAGCGCATCCACGAATACAAGCGGCAGCTGCTCAACATCCTGGAAACGATCGCGCTGTATCACGCGATGAAGGATGATCCGGCGGCGAACTGGGTGCCGCGCGTAAAAATCTTCGCGGGCAAGGCGGCGGCGAGCTACCGCTACGCCAAGCTGATCATCAAGCTGATCAGCGACGTCGCCGAAATCGTCAACAACGACGCCTCGCTCGGCGGCAGGCTCAAGGTCGCCTTCCTCGCCGACTACAATGTCAGCCTCGCCGAGGTGATCATCCCCGCCGCCGATCTCTCCGAGCAGATCTCGACCGCCGGCATGGAGGCCTCGGGCACCGGCAACATGAAGCTCGCGCTGAACGGCGCGCTGACCATCGGCACGCTCGACGGCGCCAATATCGAAATCCGCGACAATGTCGGCGAGGAGAACATCGCGATCTTCGGCCTCGAGGCCGGCGACGTCATGGTCCGCCGCAAGCAGGGGCTCGATGCCAGCGACGTGATCGGCAAATCGCCGCGGCTCGAGCGCGCAATCCGCGCCATCGAGAGCGGCGAGTTCTCGCCGGGCGATGCCGCGCGCTTCGCCTCGATCGGGCACGCGCTGCGCTACCTCGATCACTACATGGTCTCGGCCGATTTCGATTCCTACTACGACGCGCAGCGCGGCATCGACGCGCGCTGGCAGGTGCCCCCGGCCTGGACCCGCGCCTCGATCCTCAACGTGGCGCGCATGGCATGGTTCTCCTCCGACCGCACCATCCGCGAATATGCCGAGGACATCTGGCACGTGCCGGTGCATCCGAGCGCCTCGCCGCAGCTCGACAACCAGCGCGAGGCGAAGGGGTAATCCCGGGATGCGGAAATCGATTACGTCCGACATCATTGAATCCGGCACGATAGCCCGCGATATAGTCAGTGAACTTCACGCAGTCATTGCGAGCGAAGCGAAGCAATCCATCGCGCGGCTATGCGGATCGATGGATTGCTTCGTCGCTTCGCTCCTCGCAATGACGAGCAAGTATTCAAGGTAATTCATGCTCACCAAGGCTCCGCACCTTTTCGATGAAGCCACCGCTGTGACTGCCGGCGACAGCCGCTGGCAGGGACGAACCAGCCCGGATTACTGGGCGTTCGTCGGCCCGTTCGGCGGCTGCACCGCCGCGACGATCCTGCGCGCCCTGATGCAGCATCCGCAGCGCGCGGGCGATCCGCTGGCGCTGACGGTCAATTACTGCGCGCCGGTCGCCGAGGGCGTGTTCGATCTCGATGTCCGCCTAGTCCGGGCCAACCGCTCGAGCCAGCACTGGTCGATCGAGATGACGCAAGGCGGCGGCGAGGTCACGACCTTGGCGACTGCGGTGTTTGCCGAGCGCCGCCCGTCCTGGTCGCACCAGCCCGCCGAGTTTCCCGGCGCGGTGCCGTTCGAAGAGCTGCGGCCCTATCCGAAGCTCGCGATGACCTGGGCCAACCAGTATGATTTCCGCTTCGCCGAGGGCGAACCGAAGCTCGGCGGCGGTGCCGCCAAGCAGCCGTCGAGCCCCTATTCAAAACTCTGGATCGCCGACCGCGTGCCGCGCAAGCTCGATGCGCTGTCGCTGATGTCGATGTCGGACGCGTTCTTCGGCCGCGTGTTCCACGCGCGGCACGAGCTGGTGCCGTTCGGCACGGTGTCACTGACGACCTATTTCCACGTCGATGCCGCCGACATGGATGCCGAGGATAGCACCCGCGTGCTCGCCACCGCCGACGCCAAGATCTTCCACAAGAGCTACGGCGACCAGCACGGCGAATTGTGGTCGCCGTCCGGCCGCCTGCTCGCCACCACGACGCAGATCGCCTATTTCAAGGCGTAAGCACCACCCGACTATCCACATGGCCGGATTGGACCGGGTTGCCTATTTCAAGGGTTGAGGGAACATTGGCGCGTCGCTTCTGTTCCACGCCTTTGGGAGCCTTGCCGCATGTCCGAAGCCGACAATTCCAGACCCTCGCGCATCGCCTTGCTTGGCGTTCCCATCGAGATCGGCGCGTCGCAGCCCGGTCCGCTGATGGGCCCGGACGCGCTGCGCACCGCGGGCATCGCGCGCCTGCTCGAGCAGCTCGACTTCCGGGTTGACGACCACGGCAACCTTGCGATCCCGGCCGTGGTCGCCGACGGCCCCGCGCCGGCGAATACCAAATTCTACGACGAGGTGAAGACCTGGACCCGCGCGCTCGCCGAGCGCGCCTACTGGCTGGCGCATTCCGGCGCGATCCCGATCTTCATGGGCGGCGATCACTCACTGTCGATGGGGTCGATCAACGGCGTCGCGCGCTACTGGCAGGAAAAGGGCCGGCCGCTGTTTGCGCTGTGGGTCGACGCGCATGCCGACTACAACACGCCGGCCACCACCATCACCGGCAACATGCACGGCATGTCGGCGGCCTTCCTGTGCGGCGAGCCCGGCCTCGACGACCTGCTCGGCGGACTGCCGCGCGCCTCGATCCCGCCGGATCAGCTCGATCTGATCGGCACCCGCTCGGTCGATCCGCTGGAGCGCAAGCTGCTGCGGCAGCGCAACGTCTCGATATCAGACATGCGCCAGATCGACGAGTTCGGCGTCGCCGTGCTGACCCGCCGCGTCGTCGAGCGCGTCAGGGCGAAGAACGGCGTGCTGCATGTCTCGTTCGACGTCGACTTCCTCGATCCGGAAGTCGCGCCCGGGGTCGGCACCACCGTGCCGGGCGGCGCGACTTATCGGGAAGCCCATCTCATCATGGAGCTGCTGCACGATTCCGGACTGGTGCGCTCGCTCGATATCGTCGAGCTCAATCCGTTCCTCGACGAACGTGGCCGCACCGCGCGCGTCGCGGTCGAATTGATCGGCAGCCTGTTCGGCCTGCAGATCACCGATCGGCAGACGCCGAGCAACGCCGTGCTGCCGGAGCTGGGGGAATAGCGAATAGCGAAGCGTACTCCCCCGCCCCGTCATCCTGAGGTGCGAGCGGAGCGAGCCTCGAAGGATGCACGGCCCGGCTGGTGGCCGTCGACCCTTCGAGACGGCCGCTTCGCGGCCTCCTCAGGGTGACGGATTGAGGGAGTGTCGCGCGGATAGAGGAAGCGAGACCGCAACAAAAAAGGCGGCCACGAGGGCCGCCTTATCAAATCGCGTATCGCTTGCGCGAACTACTCCGCCGCGAGCTTCACTTCCGGGGCGGCGGCGCGGACTTCGGCGTCGACCTGTGCTTCGAACTTGGCGAAGTTCTTCTGGAACATGCCGACCAGCGCACGCGCGGTCTTGTCGAACTCGACCTTGTCGGCCCAAGTCTTGATCGGATCGAGGATGTGCGGCTCGACGCCCGGCAGCGAGGTCGGCACCGCGAAGCCGAAATACTTGTCGGTGCGGAAATCGGCGTTGCGGAGCGAGCCGTTCAGCGCGGCGGTCAGCAGCGCGCGGGTCACCTTGATCGGCATACGGCGGCCGGTGCCGTACTTGCCGCCGGTCCAGCCGGTGTTGACCAGCCAGCAATCGACATTGTGCTTGGCGATCAATTCGCGCAGCAGATTGCCGTAGACCGACGGATCGCGCGGCAGGAACGGCGAACCGAAGCAGGTCGAGAACTCCGGCTGCGGCTCGTTGCCGAGACCGCGCTCGGTGCCGGCGACCTTCGCGGTGTAGCCGGACAGGAAGTGATACATCGCCTGTGCCGGCGTCAGCTTGGCGATCGGCGGCATCACGCCGAAGGCGTCGGCGGCGAGCATCACCACGTTCTTCGGGTGCGGCGCGCAGCCAGTGCGCGAAGCGTTCGGAATGAAATCGAGCGGATAGGCCGAGCGGGTGTTCTCGGTCTTCGAGCCGTCGTCGAAATCGGGCACGCGATCATTGGCGCCGAGCACGACGTTTTCCAGCACCGCGCCGAAGCGCTTGCTGGCGGCATAGATTTCCGGCTCGGCTTCGCCGGACAGCTTGATGCACTTGGCGTAGCAGCCGCCTTCGAAATTGAAGACGCCGTCCTCGCTCCAGCCATGCTCGTCATCGCCGATCAGCGTGCGCTTGGGATCGGCCGAGAGCGTGGTCTTGCCGGTGCCGGACAGGCCGAAGAAGATCGCGGTGTCGCCGTCGGGGCCGACATTGGCCGAGCAGTGCATCGGCATCACGCCCTTCTCGGGCAGGTAATAGTTCAGCGTGGTGAACACGCTCTTCTTCATCTCGCCGGCATATTGCGAGCCGCCGATTAGGACGATCTTGCGGGCGAAATCGATCGCGACGACGTTCTCAGACTTGCAGCCGTGACGTTTCGGATCGGCGCGGAAGCTCGGCAGATCGATAATCGTGAGTTCGGGCACGAAGCTCGCGAGCTCCGACGCCTCGGGGCGAATGAGCAGCGTGCGGATGAACAGCGAGTGCCATGCGAGCTCGGTGAAGACGCGCGTCGTGATGCGATGCTTCGGATCGGCGCCGCCATAGAGATCCTGCGCAAACAGCGTCATGCCTTCGGCATGCTTGAGGAAGTCGGCATGGAGCGTGGCGAACTGCTCCGAGGTGATCGACTGGTTGCCGGCCCACCACATGTTCTTGTCGGTGAGATCATCGCGGACCGTGAACTTGTCCTTCGGGCTGCGGCCGGTGAACACGCCGGTATCCGCGCAAAGCGCGCCATCGGCCGAGAGCACCGCTTCGCCTGATCGCAACGAGTGCTCGTAAAGCTGCGGCGCGCCATAGTTCCAATGCACGCCCTTGAGATTTTTTAAGCCGAATTTGTCGGCGCCGAAGGCACCGTTATGCACGCCCGTCTCTTGCACGAAGAACCTCCTCGAACCCGCGTATCCTTGTTCGCGCGAACATCGCTAGTCGCGCTCCGCCGCGGTGACCGTCATCAGAACAATATAGCCTCTCGGCCCCGGTCCGGCGACCTAATAGTGGGGATCGCCGGGCTTGCCAAGCCAGTCGAATGGCTTTTGGTTTATTCCAAGGCGGGCACATCATTGGGCGCAAATACCGCAGCGCGAAACGCTTTCGCTTTGCTTTCGCTTTCTCGTTGTTTTCGCGGCGATCGGGCGACGTTTCGTCGCCATTCCCGCTGCGAGCAAGGCGTTGCGATGCACAAAGAGTGCCAGCGATTGGCGTGTGTCCGCGCCGGGCAACGCAGCAGGCATGGAGAATGCCGGGTATGCGTTTCGCGCTGAGGGTGTGTCGTTGCGATGGACCGCCGCGAGTTGACGCTGCGCCGCAGTGCCAAGCCTGTCGTCCACGATCGTGTTGCACGCGGATAGCACCACTGGGCCGGCGTTGAGCTGCATTCGATCGAGCTCAATACGCCATCGTCGAAGCTGGATGATGACAATGCCCGGCAGCAGCGAATGTTCCGCAACGCGCGCTGCGTTCGGCGGCAACAGGATCACTGATCGAAGCGAGCGATGGTAACGCAATCACCGCGTTGCACGTGCGCGTCAGCGGTTGAAGCTCGCGATCCGAGCGATTCTCCGGAGCAGCAACGCCGGAAATTCTCGCAACCGGCATCGCGCCCATCGGCGATGATATCACCGCCGGCACGAAATGATCGCGCTGTCAGAGACGCAGCACCCGGCCTCGGCAAGCGCGCGCGGAGCCGCACCGTGCGACACCATGCCTCGTTGGGTGCAGCGCCGCCGTTCGGCGCCGGCAGGGCGTGCTCCCTCCCACTTATCCCTTGGCGCGCGCCTCGCCGGCGAGCCGCACCAGCATCTTGCGCAGCTCGGTGCCGTTGCTGACACGCTCCGGGAAATCGAGCCGCAGGGTGTCGCGGCCGGCCTGCATGTCCATGCCCTCGGGGTCGCAGCCGGTGCACAGCCAGTCGGCACTTGGCGCGCCGAGCAGCCGCGTGGCGTAGAGGTTCATGGCCTCGCGGTGATCCTCGTTCATATGCGCCACCGCGCCCGGCTCGGCCTCCAGCAGCGCTCCGGCACCACCGAGGTCGGTCAGAAACTGCGCAGGCTTGAGGTCGACAATCCGGCCGAACCCGGCGACCAGATGGGCGTCGCTCGGCCGGATCACGAAAAACGAGAAATCATTAAATTCTACAAAGGCTTCCGCCGATGGATGAGCGCCAAGGTAGCGCCGGCGGACGAGCTCCTGCTCGGCTTCCGCGACCTCCTCGGCTCGGCCGGCCAGCATGATCCGGGCGCCCTCCAGCGGATCGCCCTCGGCGCGCTCGTCCAGCATCAGCGACACCCGGTCGTCGGCCAGGATATTCCTGGTGTGCAGCGCCAGCCGGGAAATCAGCAGGATCGGCGAGCCGTCGGGGTGGCTGGCCAGATTGACCAGCGAGCAATAGGGATCGCCGGAGCCGGCCATCAGCGTGGCGAGCGCGCCCTGGCGGCTGCGGCGGAGCAGGGAGCGGGCAAGGTGGGCGGGGTCGAAGTCGGCGGTCGGTTGCATGGGCCTATCAGGTCATTTTGGAGGCGAATCGGGCCGGTTCCCGTTGAAAAAAGGATCTTTTCTCACGGTCTCAGGGTGCTATATGGGGGTCCAACGCGTGGGTCGCAGAGCGTTTTGCGGAACTCGGTCACACTTCAGCCCAGCTTGCATTGCTCGTTGACCGCGTTCGAAGCCCATATTCTACGGCGAGTCGCCAGAGTGCCCGCCGTCTAAACCACTCTCATTGTGAAAGCAGCTCATGCCCACAATCGCCTTGGTCGACGACGACCGCAACATTCTCACGTCGGTCTCGATCGCGCTCGAAGCCGAAGGCTATCGCATCATGACCTACACGGACGGTGCGTCGGCGCTGGATGGATTTCGCACGTCGCCGCCCGATCTTGCGATCCTCGATATCAAGATGCCGCGCATGGACGGCATGGAAACGCTGCGCCGGCTGCGCCAGAAGTCCGACCTGCCGGTGATCTTCCTCACCTCGAAGGATGAAGAGATCGACGAATTGTTCGGCCTGAAGATGGGCGCCGACGATTTTATCCGCAAGCCGTTCTCCCAGCGCCTGCTGGTCGAACGCGTCAAGGCCGTGCTCCGCCGCGGCCAGCCGAAGGATCCGACCGCCGCACCGAAGGAGCCGGATGCCCGGGCGCTCGACCGCGGCCTGCTGCGGATGGATCCGGAGCGCCACACCTGCACCTGGAAGAACGAGCCGGTGACGCTCACCGTGACCGAATTCCTGATCCTGCAGGCGCTCGCCACCCGCCCCGGCGTCGTGAAGAGCCGCAACGCGCTGATGGACGCGGCCTATGACGACCAGGTCTATGTCGACGACCGCACCATCGACAGCCACATCAAGCGGCTGCGCAAGAAGTTCAAGGTGGTCGACGACGATTTCGAGATGATCGAGACGCTATACGGCGTCGGCTATCGCTTCAAGGAAGCCTGATCTGCGCTTCCCGGGCGGCTTGTTAACTGACAGGCCCCGCACGGCTGGGGTAAGCTCGGGCGAGGACCTGCTTCGCGGGACGACATCCATACCAACCGGCAGCTTTGCCAGTGCTTGATCGAACGCAGCTCGAGCAGGGACTGAACACCGAGGACGCGTCACAGCTCCTCGATCAAGAGGCCGTGGCCGACGATTTGGCGCGCGACAAGGGCTGGCGCCGTCCGCTCGGCTGGGTGCGCCGCGCCGGTCAGTTCTTCTTCGCGCTGTCGTTCTCGAGCCTGACGCGCCGCATCGTCTCGCTCAACCTGGCCGGCCTCGTCGCGTTGGTCGCCAGCATCCTCTATCTCTCGCAATTCCGCGCCGGCCTGATCGAGGCGCGCACGCAGAGCCTTCTGGTCTATGCCGAGATCATTTCGGAGGCGATCGCGGCGTCTGCGACCGTCGAAGGCAATACCGTCACCATCGATCCCGACCGGCTGCTCGACCTCAAGCCCGGCGAGAGCTTCGGTCAGCCGGATGAATCGGCGGATTTCCCCATCAATCCCGAGCGCGTCGCGCCGACCCTGCGCCGCCTGATCGCGCCGACCAAGACGCGGGCCCGCATCTTCGACCGCGATGGCGGCCTGATCCTCGACAGCCGCAACCTGTTCGCGCGCGGCGACGTGCTGCGCATGGAGCTGCCGCCGCCGTCTGAGAAGCCGTCGCTGTATGAGAAGACCAAGGCCACGATCAAGACCTGGCTCAACCGCGGCGACCTGCCGACCTACCGCGAGCTCGGCCCCGAAGGCGGCAAGGGCTATTCCGAAGTCGCGCAATCGCTCGAGGGCATGAAGGGCAGCGCGGTGCGCGTCACCGATCGTGGCGCGATCATCGTGTCGGTTGCCGTTCCGGTGCAGCATTTCCGCGCCGTGCGCGGCGCATTGATGCTGACCACACAGGGCGACGACATCGACCAGCTGGTGATGTCGGAGCGACTCGCCATCCTCAAGATCGGCGGGGTCGCATCCACCGTCATGATCATGCTGTCGCTGCTGCTGGCGAGCACGATCGCGGGCCCGGTGCGACGGCTCGCCGAAAGCGCCGAGCGCGTCCGCAACCGCATCCAGACCCGCGTCGAGATTCCCGACTTCACCGGACGCCGCGACGAGATCGGGCATCTCTCGGGCGCGCTGCGCGACATGACCAACGCGCTCTACAGCCGCATCGAGGCGATCGAGATGTTCGCCGCCGATGTCGCCCATGAGCTGAAGAACCCGCTGACCTCGCTGCGCTCGGCGGTCGAGACGCTGCCTTTGGCGCGCAACGAGAACAGCCGCGCGCGGCTGCTCGCCGTGATCGAGCATGACGTCAAGCGGCTCGATCGCCTGATCTCCGACATCTCCGACGCGAGCCGGCTCGACGCCGAATTGCAGCGCCAGGATATGGCACCGGTCGATCTGCGCCGGTTGCTGACCACGTTGACCAGCGTCGCCAACGAGACCCGGCTCGGCCACGACGTCACCGTCGAAGCCCGCTTCGAGGGCCGCGGACCGACCGACACGCTCTCGGTGCCCGGCCATGATTCCCGGCTCGGCCAGGTGATCTCGAACCTGCTGTCGAACGCGCAATCGTTCTCCAAGCCGGGCGACAAGGTGCGCATCATCTGCCGCCGCACCCGCGGCGAGGTCGAGATCGTGGTCGACGATGACGGGCCCGGCATCGGCGAGGACGCGCTGGAGCGGATCTTCGAGCGCTTCTACACCGACCGCCCGCACCAGGGCTTTGGCCAGAACTCCGGCCTCGGGCTTTCGATCTCCAAGCAGATCATCGAGGCGCATGGCGGACGCATCTGGGCCGAGAACCGCGCGGGCCCCGCGGACGAAGACGGCAAGCCCACCGTCGCCGGCGCGCGTTTCGTGGTCAGGCTGCCGACACTATGAGCGACAATTCAAGCGTGCACGCATCCGCCGTTCTTGTCGGCGAGCGTGCGGTGCTGATCCGCGGCCCTTCGGGCGCGGGCAAGTCGCGCCTGGCCTTCGATCTGATTCTCGCCGGGCGCACCGGAGCGCTTCCGCCGGCCATTTTGGTGGGGGATGACCGTGTCCATCTCGACACAGCCGGCGAACAATTGTGGGTTCGCCCAGCACAGCAATTGGCCGGTCTGATCGAGATCCGAGGCCTCGGAATCCGCCATTGTCCATTCGCAGGCGAGGCCGTGGTCGGCTTGATCGTCGACCTTGCTGCCGACGATGCCGAGCGGCTGCCGCCGCCCGAGGCGCTCAAGATCCGCCTAAATGGTGTTTCAATACCGCGAATTCCCGTGCCGGCTGGCTTCCAACCCCTGCCGCTGGTTGTCGCTGCGCTGACGACAACCTGAAAGTTCATGTTCCCGTAATCTTGCGGCCAATTGTGAGAAGGGAATTGGTAACCATATCACATCCACTATCGCGTCGGATTTTGCCGGCGCAGCCTCCCCTCTCTACCGCCAGGAACCGGGAGACTAGCCAAGATGCCCTCTTGCGCAGGGCCTCTGGATGGTCAAAGTGGCGCGTTCGTGCGGTGCACCAAAGGGCGCCCGCGAGGAGTTTCCGATGATTGGTCTAGTGCTGGTGACCCATGGGCGCCTTGCTGACGAGTTTAGAGCCGCGCTCGAACACGTCATGGGTCCGCAGAAACAAATTGAAGCAATTACGATCGGGGCCGAGGACGATTCCGATCTCTGTCGAAGCGACATCATCGAGGCGGTGAATCGCGTCGATAGTGGCGACGGCGTTGCGATCCTCACCGACATGTTTGGCGGCACGCCGTCGAACCTTGCGATCTCCTGCATGAGCCGCCCGAAGGTGGAAGTGCTCGCGGGCATCAATCTTCCCATGCTGGTCAAGCTTGCCAAGGTTCGCGAGGAGCGTTCGCTGCCCGACGCGATCGCGATGGCGCAGGAAGCCGGCCGCAAATACGTCACCATTGCCAGCCGCGTTCTCGCAGGCAAATGAGCGGCGAGGCCCGGGGCGAAAACCATGTCGGCCCGGGCGTGCCGGCGGGCGCCATCTCGCGCGAACTCCTGATCGTCAACAAGCGCGGCCTGCACGCGCGGGCATCAGCCAAGTTCGTCCAGCTGGTCGAGCGCTTCAACGCCGAGATCTGGGTGACGCGCGGCAGCGAAACTGTCGGCGGCACCTCGATCATGGGCTTGATGATGCTGGCCGCAGGGCCCGGCACCACGGTCGTGGTCTCCGCGAGAGGCGACGAGGCGCAGCAGGCGCTCGAGGCCATCGCCGAGCTCGTCGCCAGCAAGTTCAACGAAGAAGGCACGTAAGCGCCGCCTCGCGCGCTACGCCAGGCGAAAGCCTCTCCCCGTCATCCCCGCGCAAAGGCTTCGCCTTTGTCGCTGGAGGTGCGAGCGGAGCGAGCCTCGAAGGATGCACGGCCCTGCCGGTGGCCGTCGATCCTTCGAGGGCCGCTGAAGAAGCGGCTACCTCAGGATGACGGAAGCGGCACTGATGACGGAAACGGCGCGGCACTAATGCCCAGCGTTACTTCGCCGGCGGCACCAGATAGACCTTCCACACCGTCGACGGGCCGGGATGACCGTTGAAGAAGCGCATGGTGTTCATCACCAGCGGCTCGGCATCCCTGGCATGCTCGGCCAT
Organism: Bradyrhizobium sp. B124; assembly: GCF_038967635.1. Classification (NCBI taxonomy): domain Bacteria; kingdom Pseudomonadati; phylum Pseudomonadota; class Alphaproteobacteria; order Hyphomicrobiales; family Nitrobacteraceae; genus Bradyrhizobium; species Bradyrhizobium sp. B124. The sequence continues at coordinate 4,851,619 of NZ_CP152413.1, forward strand.
CCATGCCTCGCATGGCTGCAGGAACACCGGATCGGTGGTGTCGCAGACGCCGATGAAGCCGAGACGCTTGGCTTCGTCGAGCGACGTCAGCCCCGACGACCACGCTTCGCCCGGCACCAGCGAGGCCGGATGATCCGGACTGTAGAACGTCATCGGCTCGCCGATGTCGGAGCGTGCGACGACCACCGCCCAGCGTGAATGGAATCTGTCCTGCCAGGTCTGGGTGAGCTCGCGCGCCAATTCAGAGCGCGCGGCGTAGGTCGAGCCGCCGACACGGTTGGAGGCGATCTCCTGCGTGGCGATGCTGGGCGCGGCGATCAGCGTGACGATCGTGGCCACGAACCACACCGCCGTGATCGAGAACAGCGCCATTCGCGGGAAGCGCAGCGAGGGAATCGCAACCAGCGCCAGCGGCACCAGGAAGAACAGCGGGATGCCCCAATCGGTCTTGATGTAGACGGTGAACGCCAGCGCTCCGAGCGGCGGCCCGATCGCGACGATCAGTTGGATGATCCAGATGTTGAGCGCCTGCGGAAGATTGACGGCCGGATTGGGTCCGCGCGACCAGATCCGCGCCAGCACGTCCGACGGCCGCCACGGCACCGACCCCAGCAGCAGCGCCACAAGGCCCAGCACGGTCGGAATCGCGAGCAGACCGAGATTGTGCACGATGTAACCGATCACGAGCTGGACGTTGAGCTCGCGGCTCGACAGCGCGTAGACGTCGCCGGCATAGGTGAACGGCACGAAGTTCACCTCCTCCAGCCACACCAGATGCGGGATCATCGTCACGATCATCGTGCCGATCGCAACCCATGGCGCCGGCGAGCGCAGGAATTGCATCCGCTGCGGATGGATCAGCGCGGCAAGCCCGACGGCGCCGATCATCGTCACCACCCAGTATTTGGTCATCAGCGCCAGCATGCCGGCAAAGCCGAGCCAGAGCCCCGATTTGAAGCTGCGCTTCTCGAACGCGTTCAGATAGGCCAGCACCAACAGCGGCAACGGCACCAGCTGCGCGAGGTCGGCGTTGTATTTGAAGCCCTTGAAATTGAAGATCGGGTAGAGCGCGAGCATCACCACCATGAAGAACGCGCGGCGGCGATCGACGACGCGCAGCGCGATCAGCCAGCACACCACCAGCGCGAAGCTGACGGTTGCCATCGCGAGCGCATAGGTCGACCAGTTGGTGACCGGGAAGATCCTGAACCAGACCCCCGCGATCCAGCCCGACAGCGGCGGATGCTTGCCGTAGCCGAGCAGGAAGCGCTGGCCCCAGGCATAGGCCTCCGCGACATCCATATGGACGTCCTGCGCAGCCTTCAGCTTGACCAGGATCAGCGTCCACAGCACCGCGTGAACCAATGCGAAGCCGATCACCAGCCACAGGCTGGTCTTGGGATCGGTGGCGCGCGAGGCAATCCAGGCGGCGATCCGCCGGATCGTCAGTCTGCGGGTCGTGCGCCTTGCGGCAGGGAGGGTGGTGGCGGTCGACATGGCCTGTGCCTGAGGCATGACCCGGAAACGTGGAAAGCGGTTTCCCGGAAGGATCATGCCGAATGGAAGCGGAAGGAGCGATGAGTGAGTGCTCACCAGCATTTCATCGCGCTTTAGCGCGTTTTTGTGGCCAGTGTAATCAGCTTGGCGTGAGAATGCCTCAAGCCGGCCTGCTCACTTTTCGAGAAGCTCCGGCCGATACTCGAAATGCATGGTATCGTAGTGATACCACTTGCCGCCCCAGATGAAGCCGTGGCGCTCGAAAATGTCGACGATCTCGCGCGGCATCCGGTTCTTGTAGGGGATGGTTTTGCCCTTGCCCGCCCACAGCCAGTAGTCCGAGACCTTCAGGTTGAGGTCGATCGCGGCCGCGTAGCCATGCATGCTCATCCGCCCGGTATCGGCGACGCCGCGACAAGATAGCACACCCGCGATCGGAAAGGCCGCGGCGCGCAGCGCCGGATCGAGCGCGTCGATCTCGGCGGAGACCTGCTTCAGACGCTCGGCGACGCCGTTGACCCGCGTAACCTGAACCGGCTTGCCCCAGGATCGCGGTAGCCAGGTGATCGTCACCAGGTTCCGCCTGACCTCCGCCGTGTTGCAGTCACCATACATCTTCTTGAAGAAGGCCTCGTTGCGGAAGCGGCCGGGATCGACGTCCGGGGCCGGCGGCGCCGATGGTCCGGACGGATAGGGCTGCCGCATCTGGTCGAGGATCGACGCATTGCGCAGCATCTGATCGAATGGCTTGTCGGAGACGCCGTCGTCGACCGGCATCACCGTGCCGTCGCGCCAGGTGATCGTGGTGTCGTCATGGCCGGACAGCGCATCGGGATAGGCGCGCACCAGGCGGTCGAGCAGTTCGCTATTGCTCTGAGCGTGCGCAAACGGCGGCAGCAGCGCCAGCAAGGCAACGATGCAGGCCGTGCCGCGCGCGGCCATTCAGCGCTTCCAGGCCTGATCGATCAGCGCGACATTGGCCTCCTCGATCGCGTTCAGCTTCGGATTCCAGCTGTTCGGCGCATACCAGGGGAAGCGCGCGAAATACGCCTTGAGATCGGCGGAATCGAAATAGCGTCCCCTGCGGGCGAAGATCTCGTTGCGCGCGATCCGCAGCTCGTCCCGTGACAGCCGCCGCAGATCGGCAGGCGTCAGCAGACGCCGGTCGGAATCCGGGAAGATGAATCCGCTCGGCGCAGCGCCGCCACCGGATTCGAAGCGGTCGATCAGCGCGACATTCGCGCTCTCGATCGCATTGAGCGGCGGATCCCATGAGCGGGGCACGTACCATGCGAACTTGCTGAACCGCGCGGTCAGGTCGGGCGCGTTGAAGTAGCGTCCGCGCCGCGCGAAGATTTCGTTGCGCGCGATCCGCAGATCGTCCTTGCTGAGCACCCTGAGATCACTCTCCGACAGCAGGCGGCTGTCGGAATCCGCAATGATGAAGTCCGATTGCGTGCGCACCACCGGCGGCGCCGACGGCGGCACGTTTTGCTGCGGCGGTATCACCGTCGCCGGCGGATCAGCGGTCGCAACCTGCGCCGCTGTGTTGCCGGCGAAATAGAACGAGCCGTCGATCGGCGAGGTCGAGACCCAGGGCTGCTGCGCGCTGCCGGTCGCGCGCTTGACGATGAGGCCGACCTGATTGAACGCCTGCAGCACGTCGAGCCCGGGCTTCTGCATGGTGTCGACCAGAGCGCGCGTGTAAGGGCTGTGGCCGTCATCGCCGTCGAGCGCGACGTTGCCCGGCTGGGTCGCGTAGGACAACAGCGTGCCCTCCGGCGCGCGGATCTGGGCGAGGCCGCCGTCGGCGGCGCGCAAGCCGCGCCCGCCGAACGGATTGTTCCGGCAGGCATCCAGGATGACGATATTGAGACGCGTGCCCGCGCCTTCCATCTGCCGTAGCACTAGGCCGACATCGACCATCTGGAAATCGACATCGGCCTCGCGCACAGGGTTCGCAGAGACCGGCACCAGATAATTCGTTCCACGCACCTGGATGCCGTGGCCGGCGTAATAGAACAGCGCGACGTCGGCGCCCATCAGCTGGCTGCCGAAGCGCTGGATCGCGGCATCGAAACCGGCCTTGTCCAGATCGACCTGGGCCTGCCCGCCGACCAGCGCAAAGCCCAGCCGCTGCAGCGTGCCGGCCACGAGCTCTGCATCGTCCTTCGGATTCTGCAGCCGCGACACATTCTGATAGGTCGAATTGCCGACCACCAGCGCGACACGCTTGTCGGCGGCCGCCGGCGCTGCGAACAACATTGCGAGCAATCCGGCGGCGAGAAGGGTCCAGCGCATCGTCAGATCCACGGTTTTGGGCCGAAAGACCTAGCAGAAACGTGCCCGAAAATCGATCACGGCAGATCTGACTGAAACACAGCCGTGATTCGCCGTCACATCCCTGCAAAATACCGCAATATGGTTGCCCGTGCGGGGGTGCGGATGCTATCCCGCGCCCCATGACAACTGCCCCGATTTCGAACATCCGCAACTTCTCCATCGTCGCCCATATCGACCATGGCAAATCGACCCTTGCCGACCGCCTGATCCAGATGACGGGCGGCCTGTCGGATCGCGAAATGGCGGGCAAGGAGCAGGTGCTCGATTCGATGGATATCGAGCGCGAGCGCGGCATCACCATCAAGGCGCAGACCGTCCGGCTGAACTACCGCGCCAAGGACGGCAAGGATTACATCTTCAATTTGATGGACACGCCCGGCCATGTCGACTTCGCCTACGAGGTCTCGCGGTCGCTGGCGGCCTGCGAGGGTTCCCTGCTGGTGGTCGACGCCAGCCAGGGCGTCGAGGCGCAGACGCTCGCCAACGTCTACCATGCGCTCGACGCCGGTCACGAGATCGTGCCGGTCCTGAATAAGGTCGACCTGCCCGCGGCCGAGCCCGAGAAGGTCAAGCAGCAGATCGAGGACGTGATCGGCATCGACGCCTCCGACGCCGTGATGATCTCGGCCAAGACCGGCCTCGGCGTACCCGATGTGCTGGAGGCCGTCGTCACCCGCCTGCCGCCGCCGAAGGGCGACCGCGACGCGACCTTGAAGGCGCTGCTGGTCGACAGCTGGTACGACGTCTATCTCGGCGTGGTCGTCCTGATCCGCGTCGTCGACGGCGTGATGAAGAAGGGCAGCCGCATCCGCATGATGGGCACCGGCGCGGCCTATGACATCGAGCGCGTCGGCTTCTTCACGCCGAAGATGCAGCAGGTCGAGGAACTCGGCCCCGGCGAGATCGGCTTCATCACCGCGGCGATCAAGGAAGTGGCCGATACGAGAGTGGGCGACACCATCACCGACGACAGGAAGCCGGTCACGGAAATGCTGCCGGGCTTCAAGCCGGCGATCCCGGTGGTGTTCTGCGGCCTGTTCCCGGTCGACGCCGACGATTTCGAGACGCTGCGCGCGGCGATGGGCAAGCTCAGGCTGAACGACGCCAGCTTCTCCTTCGAGATGGAAACCTCCGCCGCGCTCGGCTTCGGCTTCCGCTGCGGCTTCCTCGGGCTGTTGCATCTGGAGATCATCCAGGAGCGGCTGTCGCGCGAGTTCGACCTCAATCTGATCGCGACCGCGCCGAGCGTCATCTACAAGATGAAGCTGACCGACGGCACCGAGCTCGAGATCCACAACCCGGTCGACATGCCCGACGTGGTCAAGATCGCCGAGATCGAGGAGCCGTGGATCGAGGCCACCATCCTGACTCCCGACGAATATCTCGGCAGCGTGCTGAAGCTGTGCCAGGACCGCCGCGGTGCGCAGAAGGAGCTGACCTATGTCGGCTCCCGCGCGATGGTGAAATACGACCTGCCGCTCAACGAGGTGGTGTTCGATTTCTACGATCGCCTGAAGTCGGTCTCCAAGGGCTACGCCTCGTTCGACTATCATCTGACCGACTACAAGCCGGCCGACCTGGTCAAGATGCAGATCCTGGTCAACGCCGAGCCGGTCGACGCGCTGTCGATGCTGGTGCATCGGACCCGCGCCGAGGGCCGCGGCCGCGCCATGGTCGAGAAGATGAAGGAGCTGATCCCGCCGCACATGTTCCAGATCCCGATCCAGGCGGCGATCGGCGGCAAGGTGATCGCGCGCGAAACCGTGCGCGCGCTGCGCAAGGACGTCACCGCGAAGTGCTACGGCGGCGACATCACGCGCAAGCGCAAGCTTCTGGAGAAGCAGAAGGAAGGCAAGAAGAAGATGCGGCAGTTCGGCAAGGTCGACATCCCGCAGGAAGCCTTCATCGCCGCGCTCAAGGTGGATAGCTGAGGCGCCGTCTCGAACTGCCGCCGGCTTGACGACAGGCACGCCAGTCCCGCCCTAACCGAAAATATCGAAAACAACCCCATGCAAAGTAGCCGGAGGTGGATAGCTGACGCGCTGCCGCCCGCGCGCCTGTTGCTCATTCTTGTCCCGGCAACAAAACGCACCATGATTTGAATCGCCACGACGCGGCCGCCCGACTAAGCTTCGATCATGTTGCGCATCCTGTCTCTCTCGATCGTCATCCTCGCACTGCTGCAGCCGGACCTGAGCGCGGCCGCTTCCTCGAAGAAGCGGCAGACCGCCCGCTGGCATGGCTATGGCTTCCTGCCCGGCTACCGGCAGCCGCCCAACGAGACCATTCCGGTGCTCGGTCCGCGCGGCGCCGCCCGCGGCTATCCAGACTTTTCGCCGGAATATTACTATGGCGGGGATTGGCACTATTTCGGCCGGCCCGGCTTCCATGGCGGCGGGCGCTACAATGGCGGCAGCTACGGCCCGTGCTGGAGCTGGACGCCGATCGGACGGGCCTGGAATTGCGGCTAGCGGTGCGTCGCTGCGACATCCTGCGCATGCAACGCACGATCCGCTGATCCCGGAATGAGAGGCATGTTGCCCGTCATATTGCCCCTGGACCCCGGATAGGCCACCATCCTCCCTGCGCGCACCACAACGAACAACAGCGCCGGGGAAACGCATGAGCAAGGCCGCTCGCTTTGATTATGGCTGGGTCGTCGTCGGCGCGGGCGCGCTGATGACCTGCGTCGGCTTCGGCACCATGCTGTCGCTCGCGGTGTTCCTGCAGCCGATCTCGGATGCGATGGGTTGGTCGCGTGCTGGCGTATCGGCGGCTGCGACGCTGGATTTCCTCTGCATGGGTTTTGCGGCGTTCGCCTGGGGCGCGCTGTCCGACCGCTTCGGCACCCGCATCGTGGTGCTGGCGGGCAGCCTGCTGCTCGGGCTTGGCCTCGTGACGGCAAGCCAGGCACAGACCCTGTGGCAATTCCAGCTCTGCTTCGGCGTGCTGATCGGGATCGCCGCCGGCAGCTTCTATGCGCCGATGATGGCGCTTGCCAGCGCCTGGATCGACAAGCATCGCAGCCTCGCCGTCGCGCTGGTGTCGGCAGGCATGGGCGTCTCACCGGTGACGGTCGCGCCATCAGCAAGCTGGCTGATCACGGCCTATGACTGGCGCTTTGCGATGCTCGTGATCGGCATCGCCGCTTGGGCGCTGCTGATTCCGGCATCGTTCCTGGTGCGCCCGGCACCGCAGGGAACGACCGTCGCGATCCCGACGGCTGGCAATACGCCGCAAGCGGAATGGACCGTGGCGCAGGCGCTGCGCACGCCGCAATTCATCACGCTCGCACTGGCCCATTTCGCCTGCTGCGCGGCGCATTCGGGCCCGATCTTTCACATGGTGTCCTACGCCATGGTGTGCGGCATCGCGCCGCTCACCGCGGTCACGGTCTACAGCCTCGCCGGCTTCTCCGGGCTCGGCGGACGCCTGCTGCTCGGCGTGCTGGCCGACCGGCTCGGCGCCAAGCCGGTTTTGGTCGGCGGCCTGCTGGTGCAGGCGCTGTCGATCGCGACTTATCTTGCGGTGGCGCAGCTCGGCGAGTTCTACGCGCTGTCTGTCGTGTTCGGCCTCGCCTATGGCGGTGTGATGCCGCTCTATGCCGTGCTGGTGCGCGAGTTCTTCGGCGCGCGCATCATGGGCACGGTGTTCGGCGCGGTGTCGGCTTTCGCGAGTCTGGGCATGGCGCTCGGGCCGTGGGCCGGCGGCTACGTGTTCGACACGTTCCATGGCTACACGTGGCTGCACGCCGGTTCCTTCGCGATCGGCCTTGCCGCGGTCGCCGTGGCGCTGAGTTTCTCGACCAAGCGCCAGCCGTCGCTCGATCTCGGCCGCGCCGCCGCCTGAGCGCGGATGCATGCGTCGGTCGCGCGCGGCCGCGATGGATAGCTGATCTGCGCCGGCGCCGCCCCGCCTTGCCCTCCTTTGCCGAATGGGCCACCATCACTCGACCCGCCCAACAAGAATGTCAGAAGGGGCCGAGGAAACGCATGAACAAGCCGCAGGGATTCGACCTTGTCGAGCGGGCGCGCGCGCTGGCGCCGCTGATCATGAGCGAAGCCGACGAGATCGAACGGACGCGGCGGCTGACGCCTTCCGTCACCGCGGCCCTGGTCGAGAACGGGCTCTATCGCGCGCTGCTGCCGAAGCGTTTCGGCGGCGCCGAGGCGACGCTGGACGCCTTCATGCAGATGCAGGAGGAGATCGCCAAGGCCGATGCATCGACCGCCTGGTGCCTCGGCCAGTGCGGCGTCTGCGCCATGACCGCGGCCTATCTCGAGCCCGACGCCGCCAACGCGATCTTCAACACCCCGCCCGGCATTCTGGCCTGGGGCGCGATCGCCCATGAGGTGCGTGCCGAGCCCGGCGGCTACCGTGCCAGTGCGCGCTGGGATTTCGCCTCGGGCTCGCGACAGGCAAGCTGGCTCGGCGCCCATGTCCGCATCGTCGAGGCCGACGGCTCACCGCGCAAGAAGGCCGACGGCTCGCCGGAGATCCGCACCATCCTGTTCCCGATGTCGCAAGCTGTGATGTACGACGTCTGGGACGTGATCGGCCTGAAGGGCACCGGCACCGATTCCTATTCGGTCGACAACCTCTTCATCCCGGAGAATTTCGCCGCGCTGCGCGACGATCCCGCCACGTGCCGCGAGGGCGGCCCGCTCTACAAGCTCTCCACCAACATGGTGTTCAGCATGGGCTTTGCCGCCACCTCGCTCGGCGTCGCGCGCGCCATGCTGGATGCGGCGACCGAGCTTGCGCGCGGCAAGACCCCGCAGGGCCTCAAGGCGATGCGCGACAACAACGCCGTGCAGGGCCAGATCGGCCGCACCGAAGCGAGCCTGCGCGCCGCGCGCGCCTATCTGTATGCGACGGCGCGCGAGGTCTGGAGCGATCTCGCCCGCGGCGATCCGATCAGCGAGGCGCATCGCATCGCGATCCGCATCGCATCGACCTGGACCATCCACCAGTCGGCCTCGGTGGTCGACATCGCCTATCACATGTCGGGGGCCACGGCGGTGTTTGCGAAGAATCCGTTCGAGCGACGGTTTCGCGACATGCATGCGATCGCGCAGCAGATCCAGGCGCGCGATACGCAGTATGAGGACGCCGGCAAGGCGATCCTGGCGGGCAATCTCTCCGCGCCCCCGACGGCGCGATGAAACGTGATGAAGTCAGATTGAACCAGGCCGCGCACTCATCAATCCGCCATGCCGACTCTACCCCCTAAAACCGGGCATCGCCGGGTGACCACGGCATGTCGGTTTTGGGCCCAATAGCTGAAGTAGCCGCGACGAGTTTAAGAGTCGGTTTCGCCCTCAGAAGGCGGAAGCACGGATCATGCAATTCTTGCCCGGGCCGCGGCCTGGAGAAACGAAGAGCCGAAACTTTGCGGATGGCATATCTGCTTCGGCGCTATGCGTCCTTCGGGACCCAGGGGCACGGCGCGCTATGCGGCTGGCGGAACAGTTGTGAGCACATCCCTGCGGCGAGTTGAGGTTATTTCGACTTGGAAGGTTCCTGAATTGATTTCATGTAGCTGACGACCTCCTCCGCATCCTCCCTGCTGAAGCGGAAGGTCGGCATGGAAGGATGGATGCTGCTATAGCCGTCCTGCAGTCGTTGCAAGAAGTCGCTGTCGTAGAGTTTGGTTTCACTGAAGGTGCGAAAGGGCGGCGCCAGCCTGTTCGGGCTGTTCCCGGTCCTGCCAATGGAGTGACATCCGGCGCATAGCCTTTGCAACATCTCTTTGCCATGCCGCTGCTCCTCAGCCCGCGCCTGGGCCATGGTGCTCGAAAAGAGACATATGGTCAGTACCAGCAAGGATCGCGTCATCGCAGTCGTTCCGCTGTTCTGTCGCATGGCGCAACCATCCTTGCTACTTGTCCCAATCGGCCAGTGGGTCAGATGAACCTGAACGGGACGGCCGGTTGATGTCTTGATCCAGCCTTCGAGGGCGCGACGCCAGGGGAAGACGAGAGCATGCGTGGCCCCCGTCAGCCTCGATGACGGCCAATTCCAAGTGTCCCGATCAAACGGCGCGGGCTCAATCGCCATCCACATCATGAGAGAAGGCTAGAGAGCAACCCGCTACCAGCTATTGATCGGTATCAATGTCCAGTGGTGATCCCGGGAGATAGCCTTTCTAGCTTGCCTTCTTCCTCGACCAACAGCTTGTGAACGTCTCGATCTTCCGAGCCCCGTGCGCTCGGTCGCATTAGAGACTGAGAACTCAAGGTTGCATGGAGCACCGGGCGGCAGTGTGCCAATGACCTTTGATCGATCTGGTCGCTGTTCGCGTCGTGCCATCGCCAGCAGCGATCCTACCGATCGAGCCCGCGCGGCCATTTCCCCGATGTTCACACGGCGGTCACCAGAGCGCCAATTGCATTCCGGCGAGCCACGCGTTGCTCTGAACGAATACTTTTCAAGCGCTTTGGAGACTACATGGTCGAAGTGTATTTCAACATCAGGCGTGATCTGCTCGTTGTGAGGGAAGGATTTCCGGTGCCCGGCGTTGGCGGCCAAGGGAAATGGCGCAAGAGCAAGAAGAGGGTCATCAAGGTTAGCGAGGAGATCAGGCAGGCGGTTCAGAGCCAAGGCTACTACATGCGGAAGCTGGGCGATCTCAAGAAGACCTGCAACGGCAAGGGCAAGGGCAAGATCACGGAAGGCAGTTGAGGCGGCCCTTACTCTTTGGCCTTCGGTGGTCGATTTTTTGCACGCCACTCGGCCAACTTCGCCTCTTCCTCGGCTAGCAGTCTGTGCAGCATCGCGATTTTCGTTGCGTCCGTTTCGGTCGCCAGAAGGTCTTTGTAATGGGCGATGTTCGCCGTGAAGATAAAATCGGCCACCGCTCATTCCCCTCACTGTTGGACAAGGCAACATCTTGTCACAGCGTGTGCGCCCATCAAACCCCAACCTACGGAGAACTACGTAGGGAACGACTTTGCACCCACATAAGTATCTCTATGGGGCATAGCAGTTGATAGTCCTACTGAGAACGTCCCCGGGGATGCCGCTCAACCAATTCAGGTCACTGCGTAATTCGAACTAGGCCACTGCGGTCGGAAACAGGCCAGCACCCTCATTCCAATGAAGTACAGATGGTGAAATTGGAATGGATGAGGAACGCAATCAGCGCACCGCGAGCGGCCCCAGCAACCTTTGGGGGCCGTGAGGCTGGCTGCTGGGGCCTTCTGCCGGCCCGGTTGGTGCGTGTTCGGGCGGCCCGGTGGCGCTCTACCCTGAAACGAGCAGAACGGCGGTTGCTATTACGATAGGTCCCAATCCCAAAACGACAGCGAACACCTTGAAGAAAAGGTCGTCACTCATGACACAACCCCAGCGCGTTAAGGCGGGGGCAGAACGCTACGCCCGGGAACCGGCTGCGCTAGTGCAATTTGTGCCATGCCGTAGAACTACGGGGGCTAAGCTCCATCGTGAAGAGGACGATCACCGAGCTCTACACGATCCGGGAAACCCCTTACGCAGACCACCCGAATTTCAAATACGACTCCTTCGGGCTAAATGATGTTCAATGAGGTCCAAGGATGCTCGGGCCATAATGAGCAAAGAGTGTCGGTTAGCGATGTTCGACAAACAATGACCAAGCTTGAATTGATGAAGGTCAAAGACGCTGCCAAGGAACTGCCAGACCATTTTGTTATGGACTGGCAGACGATAGCGAGCGCACCGTTCGACCGTGATCTCGAAGTCGCGGTTCTCGACGCTGGAGAAACCCACGCGGTTGTCTTTCCGTGCCGCCGTGTGCTTCGGGGTTGGGTAAGCGCAGAGACGGCCGCCCCCGTGGCCATTCATCCGACCCATTGGCGCGAATGGAAGGCCTCCAACTCAGCGCTTTTTGTTGCGCTCGGTTCGGGCATTGCGCAGGGCGGCGACCTTTAACTCCTCCTCCTCCGCCAGTAGACGTTCGATGGCGGCGCGCCTCTCCGCGTCCGTTTCGGTCTCAAGAAGCTTCTTGAAGTGCGCAATGTTGGCGTTCGCGATCTCTTCAGGCATCAGGATGGGCGTCCAATCACTCGACCAGATCCCACAAGGAATACGGCCGTGCTGCAATGCGGCAACAAAGTATCGCAATCATCTGTCCCCTTCAAGCCGTGGCCGATCAGCGGTACAAGCGATCCGTCGAGTTGGAATCCTGCTCATGCAAATCTGTCATGCAGCGATTTTCGCTGTCGCGTTTGAACTTGTCGCCGGATCGGCGGCCCTTGCTGCGGATGCAAACCACGGGGCGGAGCTGGCAAAACGATGGTGCGCCGCCTGTCACGTGGTGAGCGACGATCAGAAGCAGGCAGTCGCCGACGTGCCGCCGTTTGCTGCAGTTGCGCGTAAGCCAGATTTTAGCCCCGAGAAGCTGGCGTTTTTCCTGCTCGACCCGCATCCCAAGATGCCGAACTTTCCGCTGAGCCGAGCCGAAGCAGCGGATATCGCCGCTTACATCGCGTCGCTGCGCAAATAGCGCGAAGCTGGCTGAGTGGCGCCGCAAGAACCCAAGACCTGAGTTCGGCGAAGTAATGGCCACCTCAGTTGGCGGCTTCTTTCATTCAGCCGAACGACATGTTCGAGCGGCGGTTCCGCGACGTGCATGCGATCGCGCAGCAGATCCAGGCGCGCGATACGCAGTATGAGGACGCCGGCAAGGCGATCCTGGCGGGAAATCTCGGCGCTCCGCCGACAGCGCGCTGAAGCGCGATGAAGTCAGATTGAACCAGGGCGTGCACTCATAAGTCCGCCATGTCGGCTCTTACCCTAAAACCGGACATCGCCGAGTGACCACCGCATTTCAGTTTTGGGCCAAGAGCGGATGCTCTCGCAGATTAGATCGAAATTTCGGAAACAGCTTTGTTGGTGCTTAATCTGGCTGTAGTAGATCGCCCCGCATGAAAAAATCGAGAAACCTTCATGGACGCGAAATCCGCCGCACAACTTAAGAGGCACACAGATATAGTGGTTAGGGAGCTATCTTTGGCACTGATCCTTGCTGAAGGCGCATGTGCAGCGGATGAGTTTATGAGACTAAAGACATCATTCGGCGACATTATCGCTCGTGTCGACAACATGCTTTACGAGACCATCTACAAAGATCATCCCAATCTGGACGACACAAAATAGTTTTGCTGCGCAGTTCCGGGCGCACACCTTCCGAGGTGGATGCCTCGGCAATGTCCGCTAAGGGTCCAAAAGCCGTCGATCTCGAGCGAACCTAGGGACTTCCGGTTCACTTCGGAGAGCCGACGTTCTCGATGGTCATCCAGACCGTCAGCTATGTGCGGACTAACGACCGCTTCCACAATTAAAAGAGGCCCCGCCTAGCATTATCGGAGTTGCATTGAGTCCGGCCCCCGCACCTCGGACCATTCTGTAACGCCCAACGTGTCCGATAGTACGGTAAGGACAACGGACTTATCAATTTTTGCGTCGCTGGGCAGAATGGCATTGAGACCCGTCACACCACTCCTCCACGTGAGGTTCTGCTTTACTCCCACTGCCTCTGTTCCGTTGTATCGTCGAAACATGAAGACCTGCCAAACGCCGCCGGCCAAACGATAGCAGCCTTCAACGAAGGCCATGTCTTCCGTCATGACAAGATCAAATGTTATTTCTGCCTTCATCGAACCTCTCGCCGCAAACTTAGCAATCAAAGTTACGAGTGAAGTGCCCGCGCCTCGCACAATGCATGTCGCCTGCGGGTCAATCGCGCCGTCTTGATCGTCCGCCGAGAACTTCCGGTCTAGCCCGGAGAACGGACCTACTGAGGCCTCCTCCTCATGTCTCAAACGGGCCAGCCGCTGACTTGTGGCAAACAAGCTCTGGTCGACGGCAACCTCGTTGTCTTGCCTTTCGATAGCCGTGCATGGCGTCGCCGCAGCTGCTGCACCTGATCAGGGAGGAGAGGCGCGCTTGGACCTTAGCGAAGGCAGTGCCCATCGTCATGATGCTCGCGTTACGGGACTCGCCATGGGGTCAGCCGTGGAACCCAGCGCGGGACATTGGCCCGAAAGTCCTCGTACTGCGCGCCAAATGTCTGCTTGAGCGTTGGTTCTTCGTACACTAAGACGAAGACGTGGAAAAACAGCCAGAGCAGCGCAGCATACCAGAGGAGGCGCCAATCGCCGAATAAAAGTGCTTGACCAAAAATGACGGCAGCGACCCCGACGTAAATCGGATTTCGTACGTGGCGATAGAGACCCGTGATCACCAGCTTCTGTGTCGGCGCGATCGGGGCTGGCGTTCCCAGCCCCTGCAGTGCAAACCGCGCGAACGAATCTACAACTCCAGGCACTCCGGCAATGATCAACATGAGTCCGATGGCGCGGGTCAGTTCAAAGCCAAAAAAAGCCGGCCGGAATTCCCAATGTGTGATCCACCATGGGACGAACCCCGCCAGCACCAAGGGCGCGACGACGAAGAATAGAGCAGAGCCCAAGATGGCAATCGCCTTCGACACGCGTAGCCCTGGTATCAATGTTGCAATCCACACTACTCCAACCAAGCGCGAACCGGAAGACGGGCCAAAAGGCTCCTTCCATCTAAGGCCCCATGTCGGAAGCGCCATGTCGGCTTGGGATCAATCGCGTGTCTTTGCAGTCGGCCAGCTACGTCCGGTCTTCCCTCAGCTTCGGCGATGTCGCTGCACTGCGCCAACTGACGCGATGGGCCAAATTCAGACATCGCGCCTAGTCCGGAATTTTCTTGAAGTAGTAGCTGTAGAGCATTCCACCGAAGAACGGTACAGCGACGACCGAAATTGACACGATGAGAATGTAAACCGCAGGATGGTCTTGATACGAGATCGTCATCGCATGGGTCAGCCAACTTGGGTCGTGATACGAAATTGCCATGACGTAGAGAGGCCAAGCCGCGTACACTGTGCTTGCTCCAATCGCGGTAAGAACGTTGACTGAAAAGAAGAACAGTCCAACAGCGGCAAGCCATGGTACGCTTCGCCTGCGTTTGAGTTGCCGCAAGGCGCTTCTGCGGGCTTCGAGTTTCGGCATTTCAGAGGCCTCCCGATAGTCAAACAACCAATATGCAAGCTCCCTTTCGCCCTGATAAGGGACTGGGTTCAATCGTATCGATTGTTCGGCGATGTCCGCCTCGGGTCAAACGGAGACATCATATCGCCGCCACCGCGTCCGCCGAGAACTTCCCGTCTAGCCGGAGAACGGACCTTCTGAGGCCTCCTCCGCATGTCTCAAACGGGCCAACAGTGGAAGTCGCCTAGATAACAGTGGAAGTCGCCTAGATGGTGATCTCACGCATTTCTCATGGTGGCTCTGCGCCGGTCAAGGAAGTAACAAACGGCGGTCGAGAGAAAAAAGCCGACACCGGCAGCCATCAGACCGCAAAGCAAATAGTGTTCGCCGGTCGTAAGATAGACGATGGAGCCATGCGTATTGAGTGGAAAAATCCTTCCTGCTTCCGGCAGGTAGGTCGCTGACCTGTGAGCGTCGTAATAGTGCCAGACCAAGAAAGACGAGAGCCAGAAAATCACACCTAAAATGCCGGATACTACCTTCACGATCTTCAACATCGCCGATGTGACCGCTGAACGTTTCCCTAATGTGCAAATGACGATCTTAATGTCCAGTTGCATCTTCGACTTCGATTTTATCGATGTCCGATTTGGGTCCATCGCGTCGCTTCTGCAGTCGGCCAGCTACGTCCGGTCTTCCCTCAACTTCGGCGATGTCGCTGCACTGCGCCGACTAACGCGGTGGGACGCGCTGCATCCTCGGTATGCGCAGGATAGAACCTCGACACTTGAACAGCGCCGTCAATTCAGATGGTGTCGACAACCGAGCTACGTCAATATGCTTGAAGCCTTTTCAGTTGGAAGGCCGGATGACCCACGAGGCAGGTCTAGTGCCGATAGATAAGGAAGCTTCTCGCATCTGGCGCGGTCGGATCAGAGAGATTCTGAACCAGCAGTGGGATCCGATTGGCGGGTGCCCCGCCGACGAATACGATGGTTATGTTGGTACCATCGCCGCCATGGTCCGCGATAATATGACGGACGACGCCCTGATGAAATATTTGGAATGGGCTGAAGCCGTGCATATGGGCTTTGGTCGGTTTGATTCCGAGCGCGCTCGGATGGTCATCGCGTCGATAAGGGCACTAGGTGCGGCGCCATAGATGGGCTTGGTATGAAAGAGGCAGCCAAGTGAGACAGGCTCAGCCCATCGGCCTGTGAACCAAACCGGAAGTCTCGCCTGTACTGGCCAGGGCGTGCACTCATCAATCCGCCATGCAGCTCTACTGCAGTTGTGTTTGTGCACAGCGCGCCAGGTTGGCCCTGACCACGAGGTGATGAAAAGGCCTGATCGCGTTGAGATAGGTGAAGCCCAGGGCATTGTGGGTATGCACAACGGTTGTCGCGATGAGCAACGTGCCTGTTGGAGAATGGCGTCGGAGCAGAGATAGCCGGAAGTCCAGGTGTCGGTCATCCGTACCGAGCACAATTTCGTCCTTGCCCTCCCAGTGCACCGGGAAGAAGTCCACCCGTTCATGGCTGTCCGGGAACGTCCTGACCGTATCGGAGGTCTTGATGCCAAAGGGCGTAACCATGGCGTCGCGCAGCGCGATCAACGCCTTTTGCCACGCGGGTGGATTGACGAGTGTCCGCGTCGCCAGCTCGCGCATGCTCGACTGTTCCGATGCACTCAAGTCGATGCTGTAGCTATCGAGTAAACTGGCGTTCTCGTACCAGCTCGCCACGACACTTTCCGACGGCGGCGTCGTCCGGCGTACCTGCGGTTTGCGGTCTAAACCCATGCTCATGACGATGTCACCTATTCAAGGGGCCAATAGGAAGAGCCATTCTCAGTTTTAGACGCGAGTAATTTACCTACGCTGAGCTCGCAACTCGTCGCTGGTTTGCAGGTCTTCAATCTACGGTGATCGGCGCGGGGTCTCAAGGCCGATTGCGGCTAGCTGCATTGAGAAGGAAGTCCGGTTGAGTCATTCTCGACCGATTTCAACGTGGCTTCGCGATGTCCGCTTATTCTCCGGAAGCGGACATCGGACCGCTGGCGGTTATGAGTACGCGCCCTAACGACCGCGAGGGACGCTGCGCTCCCTCTCCCGCTTGCGGGGAGGGCTGGGGTGGGGGTATCGCCGCGAATCCCATCGTGCATGGTACGAAAGTAGGCACCGGCGACAACGGTCGAGGTACGAATACCGGCGGCAACAACACCCGGTTGTTAAGCTTTTTCTGAGACTTTCCGGCCAGCGCTAATGCCTGGAGTTCCACTGGCCCCATGTTCAAGCTTCGATCGATTGCCGCCCGCCTGATCCTGGCGATTTCACTGACCGTTGCCGTCGCCTGCGCCATCCTCGGCAGCTTCTGCATCAGCCAGCAGCGCACGCTGACGCGGCTCGCGCTCGATCAGCAGCTCAAGCTGCAGTATGACAGTGTGATTGCGGCGATCGAATACGAAGGCCGCGCGGCATTGGCCGTCAGTTCCGCCATTGCGGCGCTGCCGCCGGTCGGCGACGCGATCGTCAGGAACGATCGCGAGGCCCTTGCGGCGCTGCTCGGCGATGCCAACAAGGCGCTGATCGCGCAGGGCATCCCGCTGATTACGTTCCAGACACCCCCGGCGCTATCGTTCTACCGCGTGCACGCGCCCAAGGTCTTCGGCGACGACGTATCCGGGCGCCGCACGACCGTGGTCGAGGCAATCAGGAGCGGCCGGTCAATCGTCGGCGTCGAGCCCGGCCGCGAGGCACTCGGCATCTTCGGCATGACCCCGATCATCCGCGACGGCAAAAGCATCGCCAATGTCGACATCGGCGCCGCCTTCGGTAAGGAATTCGTCGACCGCGCCAAGAAGCGCTTCGGCATCGACCTCGCCGTGCATTCCTTCGACGGCCAGACCTTCAAGCGGCTGTCCTCGACCTTCGGCGACACCGTGGTCGCGACCCAGGACGAGCTCAAGGGCGTGATGAACGGCGCAGCCCTGCTGCGCGACGCGAAGCTCGATGGCCACGCGGTAGAGCTCTATCTCGGGCAGATCAAGAACTATGCCGGCGAGCCGGTCGCCGTGCTCGAGATCATCAAGGACACCAGCGACTATGAAGCGGCCGCGGCGAGCGCGCAGCGCAATCTGATCCTCGGTACCGTCGCGATCCTGGCCGCGGCCGTGTTGCTCGCGTTCCTGCTCGGCCGCGGCCTGTCACGGCCGCTCATCGCGATCACCGCGGTCATGAACCGGCTGTCCAGCGGCGACACCAGCGTCACGATATCAGGCAGCGAGCGGCGCGACGAGCTCGGCACGATGGCGAAGGCGGTCGACGTGTTCCGCCGCGGCATGCTCGAAACCTCTTCTCTGCGCGATGCACAGGAGGCCGACAAGCTGAAGGCTGCGGCCGACAAGCAGGCGCTGCAGCGGCAGATGGCCGACCGCTTCGAAGCCGACGTCAAGGGCATGGTCGCCGCCGTCGCGCAGTCGTCGAGCGCCATGCAGCGCGTCGCCAGCGAGATCACCACCAGCGTCAACGGCACCTCCGAACGGACTGCGGCGGCAGCCGCCGCGTCCGAGGAGGCGTCGGCCAGCGTCAATGCGGTCGCAGCCGCCACCGAAGAGCTGGCCTCCTCGATCACCGAGATCGGCCGCCAGGTCACCCATTCCAGCCGCGTCGCCGACAATGCCGTGGCCAAGGCGATGGAGACCACCGAGATGGTGACGAGCCTTGCCGCATCCGCGGAGAAGATCGGCGACGTGCTGCGCCTGATCAGCGCGATCGCGAGCCAGACCAACCTGCTGGCGCTCAACGCCACCATCGAGGCCGCCCGCGCCGGCGAGGCCGGCCGCGGCTTTGCCGTGGTCGCCGCCGAAGTGAAGGGACTGGCGAGCCAGACCGCGAAGGCGACCGAGGAGATCGCCGGCCAGGTCGGCGCGATCCAGTCCGCCACCGGCAATTGCGTCAGCGCGATCGGCGACATCAGCGGCACCATCCGCGAGATCTCGGGCATCGCCACCGCGATCGCGGCCGCCGTCGAGCAGCAGGACTCGGCGACGCGGGAGATCGCCCGCAGCGTCCAGCAGGCGTCCTCCGGCACGGTCGAGGTCTCCGCCAACATCGCAGGCGCCAGCGAAGCCGCCGGCCAGTCCCGCGCCCTCACCGGCAATGTGCTGGATACCTCGAGCCAGCTCGGCGATCACGCCTCCGCGCTGTCGCACAGCGTCGACACGTTCCTCGCCGGCCTGCGCAACGCGGCCTGACCGGCGGGCTATGTGTCGTTGAAGGCGCTGTGGTAGATTGACGCGATACGTCGTCCTCGCGGAGCCCTCCATGCGCAAGCCGGCAACGTCGACCAGCAAGGCGGCACGACGCCCGCAGGCGAAAGCGGCGAACGCGCTGTTCGACGCCTACCCCGCCCCCGTCAAAGCCAAGCTGCTGGCGCTGCGGCGCCTGATCTTCGACACCGCGAAGGCAACCAGGGGCGTTGGCGCGCTGGAAGAGACGCTGAAGTGGGGGCAGCCGAGCTACCTTACGCCGGAGACCGGCAGCGGCAGCACGGTCCGGATCGATCAGGTGAAGCCCGCCGCCGACCAGGTCGCGGTCTACTTCCACTGCCAGACCAATCTGGTCGAGACCTTCCGCGAGCTCTATCCCGAGCTCAGCTACAGTGGCAACCGCGCGATCCTGCTCGATGTCGCGGCCAAGCTTCCGGAGCCCGCGCTGCGCCACTGCGTGGCGCTGGCGCTGACTTATCACCTGAAGAAGAAAGCGACGTAGGGCGTGATAGCGACGGCGGCACCTCCCTCTCCCCGTTCTTACGGGGAGAGGGTTGGCGAGGTGCCGTCTCCGCGCAAACGGTGACAGCTGTGTTTGCGGAGGCTCCCCCTCACCCGGAACGCATCTAACGATCCGTTCCGACCTCTCCCCGCACGCGGGGCGAGGTAAGCCGAGCGCAACGCTCGGTCGAGGTAACATTTCTCGCTCAAGGCTTCGCTACGCCGCCGTCGCGACGCGCTGCGCCTTCAGCAGGCTGATGACCTCGGCATTCGGCCGCGCGCGGCTGAACAGGAAGCCCTGGCCCTCGTGGCAGCCCTCGGCGCGCAGGCAGCTCAGCTCCGCCTCGGTCTCGACGCCCTCGGCAGTGATGGTGACGCCGAGTCCCACGCCGAGGCTGACGATCGAGCGCACGATCGCCTGCGCGTCCGGGTTCGCGCCGAGGTCGCGCACGAACGACTGGTCGATCTTGATCTTGTCGAACGGAAAGCTGCGCAGATAGCTGAGGCTCGAATAGCCGGTGCCGAAATCGTCCATCGACATCCGCACCCCGAGCGCGCGCAGCGCATGCAGCGTCGCCAGCACCTGGCTGCTCTTCTCGAGCAGCAGCGTCTCGGTGATTTCGAGCTCGAGCCGCCGCGCCGGCAGGCCGGATTGCCGCAAGGCGTCGGTGATCAGGGCCAGCAGATTGCCGGTGCGGAATTGCAGCGGCGACAGATTGACCGCGACGCGGACGTCGTCGGGCCATTGCGCCGCGTCCCTGCAGGCGCGATGCAGCATCAGCGCGCCCAACGGATTGATCAGGCCGGTCTCCTCTGCCACCGGGATGAACTCGCCGGGCGAGATCATGCCGCGCTCCGGATGCGGCCAACGCACCAGCGCCTCGAAGCCGGTGATGCGTCCGCTGGTGAGATCGACCAGCGGCTGGTAATAGGGCCGCAGACCTTCGTTCTGAATCGCATCGCGCAGATCGATCTCGATCTTGCGGCGGCTCTGAGCGCGTGCATCCATCTCGGCTTCAAAGAAGGAGAAGGTGCCGCGGAATTCGCTCTTGGCACGCGACAGCGCCATGTCGGCGCTCTTCAAGAGCTTTTCGGAATCCTCGCCGTCGCCGGGCGACATCGCGATCCCGATGCTGGCGCCGACCACCACCGAATGGCCATCGAGCAGATAGGGCTCGCCGATCGCATCCAGGATCCGCCGCGCCAGCAGCACCGCGTCCTCAGGCCGCATCACGCCGCCCTGCACGATGGTGAATTCATCGGAGTTGAGCCGGGCCAGCGCGTCTTCCTCGCGCAGCGTCGAGCGCAGGCGCTTGGCGACCCCGCGCAACAGCTTGTCGCCGATGCCGTGGCCGAGCGTGTCGTTGACCGCCTTGAAATTGTCGAGCCCGAGCATCAGCACCGCGACCTTGTCGGTCGAGCGGCGGGTGTGCTGCAGCATATCTTCCATCTGCTGGCGCAGCAGATTGCGGTTCGGCAGGCCGGTCAGGCTATCGTGCTGGGCCATGAAGGCCAGCCGCGCCTCGGCGCGCTTGCGTTCGGTGATGTCCATCAGCGCGAGCAGCATCGCCGGCTGATCGCCATGCATCAATTGGCGCGAATAGATCGCCAGGTCGATCAGCGTGCCGTCCGCGCGCACATGCTTCCAGGTTCGCGCCGCCTGCTCGTCGCTGCTGCGGCCGGCGGCCCAGGGCAGCTCGGCATCGAACGCCTGCAGGCTCTTGATCGTCATCTTCTCGAATTCGGCGCGGACATAGCCGTAATGCGCGATCGCGGCGTCGTTGACTGCGAGGATCTTTTCACCATCGAGCGCGCACAGGATCATCGGCACCGGATTGCCGTCGAACAGCAGGCGGAACGACGCCTCGCGCTGTTTCAGTTCGGTGATGTCGACGCGCAGCCCGACGATGCCGCCATCTGCGGTCAACCGCTCCTCGATCAGGACCACGCGGCCATCGGCCAGGACCTGCTCATGCCGCTCGCCCGGCTGGTACATCTTCTCGAGCCGCTCGGCGATCCACTCCTCTTCGCGACCGGCCGCCTCGGGATAGTCGCCGCGCGCGACGCCGACGCGGATGGTGTCTTCCAGGCGCGCACCTTGCTCGAACAGGTCGGAACTGCGCTTGTAGATTTCCGAGTATTTCTTGTTCCAGAGGGTGTAGCGGCCTTCGGGGTCCAGGAACACGATGCCTTGCGGCAGGATGTCGATCGCCTCACGCAGCCGCGCATTGGACTTGCGGGCCTCGGCGATCGCCGCATCGGCCTGCGCGCGCTGGCGCACCAGTTCGCCGATCTCGACGGCGGTCCGGCGCGAACTGCCGGACATCTTCGGCATCGGCCTGGGCCGGCGGCCCTGAGGACCGGACAGTTTGGCCTGCTTCGGTTTCTTGGTCTTTTTCGGCCGCATCATCGGTATCGCACGCCCCACGCGCATTCCAGTTCGACGGCATTTCTGCGATAAGTGTCTGAAAAATTGGTATCTCTCGGCGAATAGCTGCGCTGCCTGAGAAAGCCGTACCTGCCCGCTTTGCAGGCGAGCTCACGCCGGATGCGAGTAGCTCGCGGGTGTGCACGCGGCGAACAGCGCAGATTTGCGGCGTGGACCCGCCGGAGCATGGTGAAGAAAGGGTAAATCGGCGCGCAACTGCACAATGAACGCGCCGGATGCGGCTCAAGCGCATCAATGTTTGTCAGCGTGTGACAGGGTTATCGCAGGGTTAAGGCACCGCCCGTTTGCGCGCGAGCGGCGAGCCAGAGCTTGGGTTCTGATTGAATCAGAACCGAAGCTCTAGATTCTTGTTTTGACGCGTTTTCCTCACGCGAACCGATGTCCACTTCGCTCGCAAACGCTTTAGTTGGTGATCTCGATCCGCGTGCCGCCGCGGCCACTGCGCTCGACCAGCCCGTAGAGCTGTGCGGCGTGCGAGGGATGCAGGCGCACGCAGCCATGCGAGGCCGGTCCGCCGAGACGCGTGAGTTCGTAGGTGCCGTGGATGGCGAAGCCGCCGTGGAAGAAGATCGCGTACGGCATCGGCGAGTTGTAGTATTTGCGCGAGTACCAGCGGCGCGCCATCATCTGCGGGCGGAACACGCCGTTCGGCGTGCCGTAACCGCGGCGCCCGGTCGACACCGGCCAGTTATAGCGCGTCGCGCCGTCGACGCTGACCGCCATACGCTGCGCTGATTTGTCGATGTGAACGACGACGTCGGCTCGCGCCGGAGAGAGTGCCAATGTCGACGCGGCAATCGCGGCGGCAAACACCGGCCGTACGCAACATACGCTTGTCATCAAAACGCCTGCCTGAAATGATTGCGCGCATGATGTCGCCTGCCACGCGCGCTTGTAAAGTGGCGTGGATCACATGCGCCGGGAAGCCGCGGGTCATCTTGATCCGCCTTGTGGGCGATCAAGCAAATGGGATGAAAGCGCGGTTGGCCTGCTTCGAATCCATGTTAGCCTTGCGCCGACAGAGTGATCCGAATGACACCCCGCCCGCGTCTGATCCCGCTCCTGATCTCGACCCTCCTCGCCTGCAGCATCTCCGCGCGTGCGCAGGACAAGGGCTCGCTCAATCCGCAGCCATTGCCGCCGCTCGCTAACCCCAGCGATCCAACGATCGGGGCGAAGCAGCTGTTCGCGCGCAAGGTGCTGCCGGCGGCGCTGCCGACCCAATCGATCGGCGGCTACACCAAGGGCTGTCTTGCCGGCGCCGCGCAGATGCCGCTCAACGGCGACACCTGGCAAGTGATGCGCCTGTCGCGCAACCGCTATTGGGGTCACCCCAACATGATCGCGCTCCTGAAGCGGCTGGCGGCCAACGCACACAGGGACGCCGGCTGGCCCGGCATCCTGGTCGGCGACATCGGCCAGCCGCGCGGCGGCCCCGCGCTCTCCGGCCATGCCAGTCACCAGATCGGGCTCGACGCCGACATCTGGCTGACGCCGATGCCCGATCGCAAATTGTCGCGCGAGGACCGCGAGGAGATGTCGGCGGTGATGATGGTGCGCGACGACCGGCTCGATATCGATCCGCGCGTGTTCACGCCGGCTCATGTGCTGGTCCTCCGCGACGCGGCGCGCGAGCCTGCCGTGCAGCGCATCTTCGTAAACCCGGCGATCAAGAAGGCGCTATGCCGCGAGGCCAAGGGCGACCGCGGCTGGTTGTCAAAGATCCGGCCGTGGTGGGGCCACGACTACCACTTCCACATCCGCATGCGGTGTCCGTCCGGCAGCCCGGCATGCGAGGGGCAGAAACCGCAGACGGAGGGCGAGGGCTGCAAGCCGTCCGATCTCGCCTTCTGGTTCAAGGACTCGGTGCTGCATCCGAAGCCTCCGCCGAAGCCGCCGAAGCCGCGCCCGCCGATGACGCTGGCGCAGATGCCGGCGGCCTGCAAGACGGTGCTGAACGGAGCCGACGCCAAGCAGTAATATTCAAAGCAATAACATCTTTGTCAGGCGGCTTTTCCGGCCGGCTCGAACTGCGTTATGATTGCGCGTCGTCGCGCCGTAAGCGCGTTCGAGCGATGGATCGGGGCCGCTGATCTCTCTTCATCCGTCACAATTGCATTGGACCAGTCTTGCGCAAATCGCTCCTCGCCGCATCGCTCCTGCTTGCCTCAGTTCCCGCCTTCGCGGCGGAAGAGCCGAGCGGCTGCGACAAATTCAAATGGTCGATCGACCGCGCACGCGCCGCGCTCACCGCGCCCGATCGCGCCAAGCTTGCCTCGGGCAGCGAACAGGCCGCACTGCTGCCGACCGCCATCACGCTGGCGCTGGTCGCGCCCGGCGAGGCCAAACTGCCGAGCCCGCCCGAGCGCGCACCGAAGGACGGCACCTTCGCCGGCTTCACCAGCTTCAAAGCCGCCCCGAAGGCCGGGCTCTATACCGTCAGCCTGTCGGCCGGGGCCTGGGTCGACCTGGTGCAGGACGGGCATTTCCTGAAGCCGAAGGCCTTCAGCGGCGCGACCGACTGCGACGGGATCCGCAAGACCATGAAATATGACCTCGCCGCCAGCCCCTTCGTGCTGCAGGTCAGCGGCTCAAAAGAGAACTCGCTGTCGATCGCGATCCAGCCGTCGGACGAATAGCACGACCGGTTAGACAAACGGTCGCCTTTACCGTAAGTCCCAGCCTGCTATGTTTGCAGTGCGATATCCCCGAGGACCGTAAGTCCTTCGGGGACCAGCGGAACAGCGCTTCCGTCCGTCGCGCCCAGAACCCACCCAACGCCTGGTTTGCGCGCGCTTGTTCGTGCGTGAGCTCGCACGGAGCGCTTTCCATGTCACGACTTGCCGGACTTTTCACTGCCTTCGTCATCCTGCTCGGTGCGATCCATTCGCCCGCGCGCGCCGAAGACAAGACGCTCACCGTCTTTGCCGCCGCTTCGATGAAGAATGCGCTCGACGAGATCGATGCGGCCTATACCGCCAAGACCGGCGTCAAGATCAGCGCCAGCTATGCCGCGAGTTCGGCATTGGCAAAGCAGATCGAGCAGGGCGCCCCGGCCGACGTGTTCGTCTCCGCCGACACCGACTGGATGGACTATGCGATCAAGCAGAAGAACATCAATGAGCCGACGCGGGTGAACCTGCTCGGCAACTCGATCGTGCTGATCGCGCCGAAGGATTCCATGATCGGCAATGTCAGCATCGGACCTGGCTTCGATCTCGCCAAGCTCGCCGGCGACGGCAAGATCGCAACCGGCGACGTCAAGGCGGTGCCGGTCGGCAAATACGCCAAGGCCGCGCTCGAGAAGCTCGGCGCCTGGCAGGCGGCGGAACCGAAATTCGCGATGGCGGAAAGCGTTCGCGCGGCACTGACGCTGGTGGCGCGCGGCGAGGCCGTGCTCGGCATCGTCTATTCGACCGACGCCAAGGTCGAGCCGGGCGTCAAGATCATCGGCACCTTCCCGGCCGACACCCATCCCGCGATCATCTACCCGGTTGCGGCGACCACGACCGCCAAGCCCGAGACCGCTGACTATCTCGCCTTCCTGCGCTCGTCCGCGGCGAAGACGATCCTCGAGAAGTACGGCTTCAAGTTCCTGATCAGCCCGACGACCTGAGCCCAGCGCCGCCGATTTGACGTTCCTCCAGCGATTGCCGCACGCACCGTGAGGAACGTCAAATCGACCAGCGGCACTGGCCTATTGACTCTGACTGGTGTCTGTTCCCGAAGTTCGTAACTGAGGAGCCGCACTTGCATACGAACTTCGGGAATAGACGCTAGTGTTTGAGATCTCGCCGACCGAATGGACGGCGATCCTGCTGTCGCTGCGGGTCGCCGTCATCGCAACGCTGGTGGCGACCCCGTTCGGTATCGCGCTCGCCTGGCTGCTGGCGCGGCGCGATTTCTGGGGCAAGTCGCTGCTTGATGCCGCCGTGCATCTGCCGCTGGTGCTGCCGCCCGTCGTCACCGGCTATCTGCTGCTGCTGACCTTCGGCAAGCGCGGCCTGGTCGGCGGTTGGCTGGCCGATCATCTCGGCATCGTCTTCGCGTTCCGCTGGACCGGCGCTGCGCTCGCCTGCGGCGTGATGTCGTTTCCGCTTCTGGTGCGCCCGATCCGGCTTTCGATCGAAGCGGTCGACCGCCGCCTCGAGCAGGCCGCCGAGACGCTCGGCGCCGCGCCCTGGCGGGTGTTCGCAACGGTGACGCTGCCGCTCGCGCTGCCGGGCGTGCTGGCCGGCATGGTGCTCGGCTTTGCCAAGGCGATCGGCGAGTTCGGCGCGACCATCACCTTCGTCTCCAACATTCCCGGCGAGACCCAGACCATTTCATCGGCGATCTATTCGCTGATCCAGACGCCTGACGGCGACACCGCCGCGGCGCGGCTCGTGATCATCTCGATCGTGCTCGCGGTCGGCGCATTGGTCGCGGCTGAAGTATTTGCGCGCCGCGCCACGGCGCGCCTGCACGGGCAATAGCGATGCTGCGCGTCGACATCACCAAGCAGCTCGGCGAGTTCTCGCTGGCGGCATCGTTCAGCAGCGAGGGCCGTGTCACCGGCCTGTTCGGCGCGTCCGGCTCCGGCAAGACGTCGCTGATCAACACCATCGCCGGGCTGGTTCGTCCTGATCGCGGCACCATCGTGATCGACGGCGAGACGGTCGACGATACCGTAGCCGGCATCCATGTCCCGACCTACCGGCGGCGCATTGGCTACGTCTTCCAGGACGCCCGGCTGTTTCCGCATCTCGATATCAGGCAGAACCTCGATTACGGCCGCCGGATGAACGGGCTCACGGAGGATCCTGCGCAACACAAACGCGTCGTCGATCTGCTCGACATCGGCGCCCTGCTCGACCGGCGCCCCGGAAAGCTCTCCGGCGGCGAGCGGCAGCGCGTCGCGCTCGGCCGGGCCCTCTTGTCCAAGCCGCGGCTATTGCTGCTGGATGAGCCGCTGGGGGCGCTCGACGAGAGCCGCAAGCTCGAGATCCTGCCCTATCTGGTGCGGCTGCGTGACGAGGCCGGCGTCCCGATGGTCTATGTCAGCCACGACGCGGCCGAGCTTCGCCAACTCGCCACCCAGATCGTGATGCTGCGCCGCGGCCAGGTCACCGCGTTCGGCGGTGTTAAGGTGTTGACGGGCGGCGCGTAGCTGGCCGTTTTTCCGAAAGTCGGCATAAGATAGCCCATCTTGTCTGCTAGGCCCGGATCGGGGCGTCCGATCGGGCATGGGGAAAGGTGCACTTTGCGACTGACTGGCTGGGTATTGCTGCTGATCGGCGGGCTGCTGTGCGCCACGATTTCGTGGGCCGCCCTGGGCTTCCTGCTGATGGGCATCGGCCTGATCTCGCTGCAGGTCGCCGAGCGCCGCCGACGCCTCGGTGATGATACCGTGCCGGCCGGGGCTGGGGGATTTACCCCCCCGCGCCTCAGTGCCGGGCTACAGCCGCCGACCCTCGACCCGGTCAACGGCCAAGACACTGGCCGAGACACTGACCAGGACGCCGGACCGCAGCGCCAGCCGCGCCGGGTGGCCTGGCCCGACAAGAACGGCGACGCGCCCTATGACCGGCAGGCCTGGCGCCGGCTGGTCGAGAACGATCCCGATCTCGCCCAGCTTGCCAAGGTGCTGGCCGATTACGGCCCGCAATATGTCGATGAGCTCGCGGCCAGCTATCTCGCCGCCCCCGACAAGAGCCGCCTGGGTGCGATCGTCGACGGCATCATCGCGCGCGCCCGCGACGGCCAGCCGGCGCCGCCGCCCGCACCGGTCGAAGGATCGCGGCCACCGCCGCTGCCGCCCCGGCCGCCTCAGGTGGCCGCCCCGGCCGCCAAGCCAGCGACTTCGGCGAGCAATCCCGCCGATGCGCTGGAAGCGTCCCTGCTCGCCACGGTCGAGCAGGCTTCCGCCAGGGTCGCCGCCGAACGCGCGGGTCTCTTCAAGCCGGTCAAGGAGCCTGGCAAGACCACCGACAGCCGGCCGTCGACGGCGGGCCAGCGAGAACCGCTGTTCGGTCGCGCACCCCGGGACGCGAAGCCCGCCGAGCCGCCGCCGATGCCGGCGGAGACGCCCGCCGACCTCGAAGCATCGTTGATCACGGCCATCAGCGAGGCGGCCGCCAGACGGGCGGACATATTCAAGCCGGAGCCGGTGTCGGAGCTGCCGAAGCCGCCACCAGCGAAGGCCGAGATCGGCGCCAATCCGCCGCAGCCCGTTCCGCCTCCGCCCGCCACCACGCCGCCCGCGAAGACGGCACCTACAAAAACAGCGGCCGACAATCTGGACGAGACGCTGCTCGCAGCGCTGGCTGAAATTTCCGGCCAGAAGTTCAAGGACGAGCCCAAGCCGGACGCTGCGTCCAAAGGGCCGCCGGCGGACGACGGCCTGTCCGACATGATCAAGAAGTTCGCCCCGGATTCGAGCTTCCTGCGCAAGCAGTGACGGCGCGGCTCAGATTCTGACGCGTTTTCTTCACGCGAACCGGCATCCACTTCGCTCGAAAACGCTTTAGACGCCGGCGACCGACGCCCAGATATCGGCGAGCTTGCGCCGGACGGTCTGCATCCGCGTCTGCGGCACGACCTCCTCGTCTTCCTCCGGCAGGCGCAGGCCGACGACATTGACGCGGCCGCCGCTGATGCTGCGCGCCACCAGCACGATCTCGTCGAGCGCGAGCTCCGCACCTTCCTTCGGCGCGCGGTCGAGATTGATGTCGAAATAATCCGCCAGCGTCAGCTTGGCCTGGTGCTCGTCGACCTTGACGCCGTAGATCTCGGCGAGCTCACCGAGCGTATGCTCGCCCGACACCATGAAGTCGCCGAGCAGATGCGGATCGGGCGCGCTCGACGGCGCCATGTCGACGAAGAAGCGATCGAGCGCCTCGGCGCGCTCCGGCGGCGCCAGCAGATAGATGTAGTCGCCCGGCGCGACCGGATCGGCCTCGACAGGCATCAAGATCCGCTGGTCGCGGATCACCAGCGTCGGCTTCGACCACGATGGGATCAGGCCGCGGCGGAAATACAGGCTCTTCGGCCGCACCGGATAGCCGACCAGCTGCTGCTCGAGCTGGCCGGGCAGGTCCAGTTCGACACGGCGCGGACCGCGTTCGGCGCGCGGCAGCGCGACGTGCAGCCGCCGCGCCGCCGGCGCCAGCGTCCAGCCCTGCAGCAGCAGCGAGATGATGACGACGACGAAGGCGACGTCGAAATAGAGATAGGCCTTCGACAGGCCGACCAGCATCGGGATCGAGGCGAGGAAGATCGCGACCGCGCCGCGCAAGCCGGTCCAGGCGATGAAGACCTTCTCCCGCCAGTTGAACTTGAACGGCGCAAGACAGATCAAAACCGCCAGCGGCCGCGCCACCAGCATCAGCGCGAATGCCACCAGCACCGCGCCGCCGGCGCTGGAGAGCAGGCGATGCGGCGACACCAGGAGGCCGAGCAGCACGAACATCACGATCTGCGCCAGCCAGGTCGCGGCGTCGAGGAACGTCACCACCGAATTATGCGCGCGGGTCGGCCGGTTGCCGATGATGATACCGGCGAGATAGACCGCGAGGAATCCCGAGGCATGCACGATCTGGGCGCCGCCGAAGATCACCAGCGCCGCGGTCGTGACGAACGGCGCATGCAGGCCCTGCGGCAGCGCGACGCGATTCAGCGCGATCACCACCAGCCGGCCGCCGATCACCCCGATGATGGCGCCGAGCACGGCTTCCTGGATGAACTCCATTGCGATGTGCGAGGCCGAGCTCTGGCCGACCGAGATGAACTCGACCAGCATCAAAGTGAGGAAGATCGCAAACGGGTCGTTGGTGCCGGATTCCGCCTCCAGCGTCGCGCCGACACGTGGGCGCAGGCGCAGACCCTGGGTGTGCACCAGCAGGAACACCGCCGCGGCGTCGGTCGAGGCCACGACGGCGCCCACTAAAAGCGACTCGGTCCAATTGAGGTCGAGCACATAGCGCGCGACCGGCGCCGTGATCAGCGCAGTCAGCAGCACGCCGGCGGTCGCCAGCATCATCGAGGGCGCCAGCACCGTGCGGATGCTGGCAAACCGCGTCTTCAGTCCGCCGTCGAACAGGATCAGCGCCAGCGCCACCGAGCCGACCAGATAGGTGGTGCGGACGTCGTCGAACTGCAGCCGGCCCGGGCCGGAATCGCCCGCCAGCATGCCGACCAGCAAGAACACCAGCAGCAAGGGGGCGCCGAACCGCAGCGCAAGCAGGCTGGACAGGATGCCGGCCATCACCAGCACCGCACCGAGCAGGATCGCTATACTGACGGAGTCGAGGGATGCCATGCGCCTTTGGAGGTCTCAAGGACTTGGGAGGTCTCAAATACTTGCAATTGCATCCTTATCGTCGCCACACTGGGACGCCAACCGAATTCTGAGATAAGCGGCAATGTGCCCGGTCTTTCCTCCCCTAGGTCGCCTCGACACTGTGTTGTATCGATGGTCGCGTGCGCGCCTTTGTGGGAATCTGCGTGGGCATTCGAATCACATTTGCCTGACCCGCGCTGCAAGTTGAGACTTTGCCGATGGACATGAGCTGGAAGGACGTCCTGGAATCGATCCAGATGGCAGCGCGCTCGGTCGGGGCCGAGGTCGCCTCACCCTGGTTCTATCTGCAGTTCGGCATCATCCTCGCCGCCGCGGGCCTCGCCTACGCCGCCGATACCGCCATTCATGCGCGGGTCAACATGTCGTCGCTGGCGAGCCGCTGGCCGCTGCCGCTCCGGCACTTTGCCCGTGTGATGGTATCGAGCGCCTCCACCGCCGTGTTCGCGATCCTGATGGTGATCTCGCGCATCGTGATGTGGCACGCGACCTGGCCGAGCCGCAGCTATCTGATCGCGGTCTCCGCCAAGTTGGCGCTGGCTTGGCTCGTGATCCGCCTCGTGACCTCGGTGATCGACAACGCCTTCATCGTCAAACTGGTCTCGGTCGCGGCCTGGGTGGTCGCCGCCCTCAGCATCATCGGCCAGCTCGACTGGGCGGCCGATACGCTGGATTCGTTCGCGGTCGTCGTGGGCGGTCTGCGGCTGAGCCCGCTGCTGCTGATCAAGGCCGGCGCGGTGCTGATCCTGGCGCTGTGGCTGAGCAATATCGCCAGCAATTTCATCGACGGCCAGATCACCCGCTCGACCGACCTGACCCCGTCGATCCAGGTGTTGCTGGTCAAGATCATCCGCATCGGCCTGATGGTGGTCGCGGTCGCCATTGCCTTGAGCGCCGTCGGGATCAACCTGTCGGCGCTGGCGGTGCTGTCCGGCGCCGTCGGCGTCGGCATCGGTTTCGGCCTGCAGAAGATCGTCGCCAACTTCATCTCGGGCATCATCCTGCTGGTCGACAAGTCGGTGAAGCCGGGCGACCTCGTCACCATCGGCGACAGCCAGGGCCGCATCAGCGCGATGAAGACCCGCTACATCTCGGTCGCCGCCGGCGACGGCCGCGAGTTCCTGATCCCGAACGAGGACCTGGTGACGCAGAAGGTCACCAACTGGACCTACACCGACAAGAACACGCTGGTGAAGATCGCGTTCGCCGCCAATTACGACGCCGATCCGAGGCTGGTCTGCAAGCTCGCGATCAATACCGCCACCGCCCACGCCCGCGCGCTCAAGGGCAAGCCGCCGAACTGCATCCTGACCGAATTCGCCGAGCTCGGCATGAAGTTCTCGCTGACCTTCTGGATCGCCGATCCCGACGGCATGGACGGCGTGAAGAGCGACGTCATGCTGTCGCTGTGGGACGCCTTCAAGCAGCAGGGCATCAAGGTGCCCTACCCGGTACGGGAACTCCGGATCCGCGGCGGCGCGCTGCCGGTCGAGAGCGTGGTCGAGGTCTCCAGCTAGCGCCTCGTCACGGCTTTTTCGGACAAGCGGCCGCGGCTGTTCCGGATTTGGCCGGAAAATCAAGCCGCTTAAGCATTGTCCCCATGCCCAACCTTGGCTTGCGCCGGGCGCGCCGATCATTAAATTAGGGCCTGAAATCAGCCCCTTGCCCGCAGAAACGCCCCGCCCATGAGCTATATCGACGCCACCGACACCTCGCTTCGCAAGACCGGCCAGATCAAGCTGCACGGACCGAGCGGCTTTGCCGGCATGCGCAAGGCCGGCGCCCTGGTGTCGAAATGCCTCGACGCGCTCACCGACATCGTCAAGCCGGGCGTCCCGACCTCGGTCATCGACGACTTCGTCCGCAAGTTCGCCTTCGACCACGGCGCCTATCCGGCGACGCTGATGTATCGCGGCTATCGCTACTCGACCTGCACCTCGATCAATCACGTGGTCTGCCACGGCATGCCGGGCGACCGCCCGCTGAAGGAAGGCGACATCGTCAATGTCGACGTCACCTTCATCGTCGACGGCTGGTACGGCGATTCCAGCCGCATGTATGCGATCGGCGCCATCGCGCGGAAGGCCGAGCGGCTGATCGAGGTGACCTATGAGGCGATGATGCGCGGCATCGCCGCCGTCAAGCCCGGCGCCACCACCGGCGATATCGGCCACGCCATCCAGAGCTTCGTCGAACCGCAAGGCATGAGCGTGGTGCGCGACTTCTGTGGCCACGGCCTCGGCCGCCTGTTCCACGACGAGCCGAACATCATCCATATCGGCCGCCCCGGCGAAGGCGCGCCGCTGAAGCCCGGCATGTTCTTCACCATCGAGCCGATGATCAATCTCGGCAAGCCGCATGTGAAGATCCTGTCCGACGGCTGGACCGCGGTGACCCGCGACCGCTCGCTGTCGGCACAGTTCGAGCACTCGGTCGGCGTCACCGCCGACGGCGTCGAGATCTTCACGCTGTCGGAGCGCCATGGCGAGAAGCCGTGGGTTCAGGTGTAAGCGCATTCCTCGACGAGTTCAGTAGTCGCTCCGCGTCCGCTCGACGATCTCCTCGGGCGTGTGATTCTCGCCGATCGACATTGCGCAGATCCGCGACAGGTGCAGATAGGAAAGCCCGGTTTCTTCCGCCCAGGCGTTGAACTGCGCCTGCACCTTGGCGAGATCGCGCTTCGACTTGACCTCCTCGGCAATATCGAGCCCGGCATCGCGCAGGCAGGCGACGACGTCGCGCGAGGTGACGAAACCGTCCCAGCCGAGGAAGCGCAGCAGCATCTGCCCGGTGTTGCCGCCGAGCCGGCTGCCGCGCTTGGTCAGCAGATCGAGCAGCCCGACCTCGTCCGATGACGGCCAAGCTGCGAGGAATTTGCCGAAGCTGCCGTGCTCGCGCGCGATCTCCTGCACGAAGCGGCCGTTGTCGCGCACCGACATGATCTTGGCGCCGTTGCGCACGATCCTGGTGTCGCTGGTCAGCTTCTCCCAATATTCGTCGGGCCTGAAGGCGAGCTTGGCGGGCTGGAAGCCGAGGAAGGCGTCCTCGAAGCCCGGCCATTTGGCGTCGATCACGCTCCAGGCGAAGCCCGCGCAGAACACGCGCCTGGTCATCTCGGCCAGCACGCGGTCGTCGCCGAGCTTTGCCAGCGCCTTGGCGCCCGCCGGCGGCCGCAGCAGTTTCTCGAGCGCCTTCGGCCCGCCCTTGCGCTTCTCCGCGCGCGAGCGGATCACCTTGAATGATGTCACGCCGCCCTCCCCCTTTTTGATCCTGAACGTCGCAGGTAACGGTAATTCGCCCGTCGCATCGTGGCAAACCGGGAAGTTGCTTCAGCCCTTGCAAAACGCGGCAGGCACGGCATGGTTGTGGCCGATGCCCGCCAAACCCGACGCCAGCAACGACGACACCAGTGAGACGCCGCATTATCACGGCCATCGCGAACGGCTGCGCGAGCGCTTCTACGCCGCCGGGCCGGACGCGCTGACCGACTATGAGCTGCTGGAGATGGCGCTGTTCGCCGCCATCCCGCGCCGCGACACCAAGCCGCTCGCCAAGGCGCTGTTGAAGAAGTTCGGCTCGTTCGCCGAGGTCGTGCATGCGCCGGTGGCGCGGCTGCGCGAGGTCGAGGGCGTCAAGGATGCCTCGATCAACCAGCTCAAGCTGCTCGCCGCGGCTGCGGGCCGGATCGCCAAGGGCGAGATCAAGCGCAGCATCGCGCTGTCGTCGTGGAACGACGTCATCGACTATTGCCGCACCGGCATGGCGTTCGCCGACAAGGAGCAGTTCCGCCTGCTGTTCCTCGACAAGCGCAACCAGCTGATCGCCGACGAGGTGCAGCAGACCGGCACCGTCGATCACACCCCGGTCTACCCGCGCGAGGTGATCAAGCGCGCGCTGGAGCTATCCGCGACCGCGCTGATCCTGGTGCACAACCATCCCTCCGGCGACCCGACGCCGTCGCAGGCCGACATCCAGATGACGAAAGCCATCGTCGACATCGCCAAGCCGCTCGGCATCGCCGTGCATGATCACATCATTGTCGGCAAGAACGGGCATACCAGCCTGAAGGGGATGAAATTGATGTAGTCTCGCTGCGTTGAGATGCGTCACACCACCGCCGGTCCCTGCCCACATCCAGGCCTCCACGGAGATGATCATGTCGAATGGTCCCAGCGCGGTTCTCTCTTTCGACGAGATCGACGCGATTGCACGTGACGCCGTTGCGGAAGGACAGGCGGACCGCAAGCAGGCTGCATCGGAGAAGATTCAACCGTTGCGAAAGGCCCAGCGTCACCAGCCTGAGGCCGCGATGGCGTTGTTATGGATTGTCGACGAACGAAGCCTCGCGAGGGAAGAGGCGGCAGACGTTCTTTCAGAGATCGCAGACGCTCACGATGACGACATAGGCATCCTCTCAGCGCTTGGCATGTGCCTCGAAGCCGTCCGCGACATTGATGATCTGAACGCGCCGCCGCCGGAACACCCAATATTTCAGACGATGGTCGAGAAGCTGCACCGCTTGTCCAAGCTCAATGAAGGGCGGCCTGAGCAGGAGCGGATCCTGCGCGGGCTCGCCACGTCGGCGCGAATGATGGCGCGCCAGCACGATGCGATCGCCGAGGACAGTCTTCGGAGACTGACCGAAATCGATCCGCAAAAGAGCGCACACCATTACAATCTGGGGCTGTTCTACAAGACGCGCGGCAGATTCGCCGAAGGCGTGGCGGCGAACCGTGCCGCTGCAAGCCTGTCACAGGAGGCTGTCGATAGCACCGAATGGAACCTCGGCATCTGCGCCACGGGCGCAAGCGACGCCGCGACCGCGTTGGGCGTGTGGAAGGGCATGGAGCAGAAAATCGAGCATGGACGCTTTGGGTTGCCGGAGGGTGGATATCCGGCTTGCAAGGTGAGACTTGCCGCGCGACCCCTTGCTGAGCGGACGGCAGATCGTGATGACCCCGGTGAAGAGGAGACCGTCTGGATCGAACGGTTGAGTCCGTGCCATGGCATTATCCGCAGCGTGCTGTACCGCGATCTCGGCGTCGATTATGGCGACGTCATCCTCATCGACGGCGCTCCGATTACGCATCACACCTATGGCGAGCAGCAGATCCCGGTCTTCCCCCATCTGGCAACGCTGCTGCGCCGGAATTACCAGTTCTTCGCTTTCGCGGGCACGCAGCAGACGGCACGGCAATTGGCCGATATCAGCGAAGAATTGGACGGGGACGCCGTGATCTATTCGCACTCGGAGAGCTTCAAGATCATGTGCGCAAATTGCTGGCGCAACCCCGATATCGATCACGCTGAACACGAGACAATGGAAAAGCACGTCGTCGCCGGCCGCATTGCCGCGTCTCCCGACATCGCGCCTGCGCGACTTTTGGATCTGATCGACAAGGCAATCGAAAAGCGAGGAACCTGCCAGCTCTATGCACCCGATCTTTGCGCCGCAGCGGGACAATCGGCGCGCGAGCGGATCGACCGACGGCGGTTTGCGCTGCTGACGGGCAACTAGCGCGATGGCCAAAGCAACAATGGGCTTGCGACTTAAGGGGATGCGGCTGATGTAGCCCCCGTCGTCCTGGCGAAAGCCAGGACCCATTACCACCGCATTCGGTGATGGAGCGGGTCGTCGCCCCAGCGTTACGCGACAATCGAGATTTGGGGTAATGGGTCCTGGCTTTCGCCAGGACGACGCCGAGTGTGTCGAACGGCCTGTGGATCAAACATCGGCATTCTTGCGACATGACGCGCTCGGCCTGCCCGGACGTCATACGAACCACCGGCAACTGCCGCTAAGCTAGCCCATGCAACGTTTTCCGCGCGGCGGCGTTTGTTGCTGGTTGATTTGCCCGTTCCAGAGTTTGGGGGACCGATGTCCGATTTCGTGATTGAGGAAGGGCTGCCCTATCCGCTGGGCACCCATTGGAGCGGCCACGGCACCAACTTCGCGGTGTTTTCCGCCAACGCCACCAAGGTCGAGGTTTGCCTGTTCGACGGCGAGCGCGAGACGCATCGCTTCGAGCTGCCGGAATATACCGACCAGGTGTTTCACGGCTTCATCAACGGCGTACAGCCCGGCACGTTCTACGGCTATCGCGTCTACGGCCCCTACCAGCCCGAGGGCGGCCACCGATTCAATCCGAACAAGCTGCTGCTCGACCCCTATGCCTGTGCCCATGCCGGCAGCCTGACATGGAATCCGGCGGTGTTCGGCTACAAGATGGAAACGGGCGACGACCTGACCTTCGACGAGCGCGACAGCGCGCCGTTCATGCCGAAATGCGTGGTGGTCGATCCCGGCTTCGACTGGGTCCAGGAGGCGCAGCGGCAGGACGTGCACTGGGACGAGACCGTGGTCTACGAGACCCACGTCAAGGGTTTCACCAGGCAGAATCCGGGCGTCGCTGAAAACCTGCGCGGCACGTACGCCGGCTTCGGCTCGAACGCCGCGATCGATCATCTGAAGGCGCTCGGCATCACTTCGGTCGAGCTGCTGCCGGTGCATTCCTTCATCAACGACAGCAATCTGCTGGACAAGCACCTCACCAATTACTGGGGCTACAACACGATCGGCTTCTTCGCGCCGGATCCGCGCTATGCCGCCGACGTGCCGAACAGCCTGCGCGAATTCAAGGAGATGGTGTCGCGGCTGCATGGCGCCGGGCTCGAAGTCATTCTGGATGTCGTCTACAACCACACCGCCGAAGGCAATGAGCGCGGCCCGACGCTGTCGTTCAAGGGCATCGACAATGCGAGCTATTATCGCCTCTTGCCCGACAAGAGGCGCTACTACATCAACGATACCGGCACCGGCAACACGGTGAACCTGTCGCATCCCCGCGTGATCCAGCTGGTGATGGACAGCCTGCGCTACTGGGCCGGCCACATGCATGTCGACGGCTTCCGCTTCGATCTCGGCACCATCCTCGCGCGTGAGGTCTACGGCTTCGACGAGCAGTCCGGCTTCCTGAAGGCAATGAACCAGGACCCGTTGCTGGCCACGGTCAAGCTGATCGCCGAGCCCTGGGACTGCGGCCCCGGCGGCTACCAGGTCGGCGGCTTCCCGCCGGGCTGGGCGGAATGGAACGACAAGTACCGCAACACCGTGCGCGATTTCTGGCGCGGCGAGGCCGCGCCCGGCGCGCTCGCGCCGCGGCTGCTCGGCTCGCACGACGTGTTCAATCGCGAGGGCCGTCGCACCTGGGCCAGCGTCAACTTCATCACGGCGCATGACGGCTTCACGCTGAACGACTGGGCGAGCTACAACAACAAGCACAACGAAGCCAACGGCGAGAACAACAACGACGGCTCGTCCGACAACCACTCCTGGAATTGCGGCGCCGAGGGCCCGACCGACAACCCCGATATCCGCACATTGCGCGAACGCCAGAAGCGCAACATGCTGGCGACCCTATTGGCCTCGCAGGGCACGCCGATGCTGCTCGGCGGCGACGAGTTCGGCCGCACCCAACGCGGCAACAACAACGCCTATTGCCAGGACAACGACATCTCCTGGTTCGACTGGAATTTTTCCGACGACGCCAACAAACTGCTCGCCTTCACCAGGCGGATGATCAAGCTGCGGCGCGACTATCCGATCCTGCGCCGCAGCCGCTTCCTCTCCGGCGATCGCGATCCCCAGCTCGAGATCCGCGACGTGGTCTGGATCAGCACCTCAGGCGTGGAGATGGCGCAGGCCGACTGGACCACCGGCTGGATCAAGTGCTTCGGCGCCGTGCTCGACGGCCGCGCGCGCAAGACCGCGATCGCGCGCGCGGGCGAGGACGACACCGTGCTTGTGATCCTCAACAGCTATGAGGGCGAGGTCGACTTCAAGCTGCCGCCGACGTCCGCGGGACCACAGTGGTCGCTGCTGCTCGATACCAACGCGCCGGAGGAGCCGGCAGGTGCGCAGTTTGCGTTCGAGAGTATGTACAAGACGGCCGGACGTTCGTTCGTGCTGCTCACGGCCGGTGAGATCAGGTAGGGCGGATTAGCCGAAGGCGTAATCCGCCGCAGACCGACCGGGATGGCGGATTACGCTTCGCTAATCCGCCCTACAAACATCCCTCCAAGGTCCCCTCCCCGCGACGCCGTCGGCCAATTGACATTCGCCGTCGGGGTGCCAGACTTCGCGGAAAATGAGGGGTGGAGACCTCTGGATGGCCAATCTTTCGGCCTCGAATCACGTCGCCCGTGTTTTATCGGCGGCCAATCAGGTGGCCGGCGTCGACACCGAGGCGCGGATCGCCGCGTCCTGGCGGCGCTGCGTGGTCAATCACAACCTCGACCCGGCCCGGCGCGGGCCGCCGCAGACCCTGACCGAAGCCGAGGTCCGGCACATCGCCGAACCGATGGAAGATTTGATCCAGGTCGCGATCCCCGAGCTCGAGGACCTTGCCCGGGTGCTCCACGACTCCGGCTACTGCGTCAACCTCGCCGACCCCAACGCCACGATGCTGGTGAGCCGCCTGCCTGGGGGCGACTACGCGCGGATGTTCCTGGAATGGAAGATCTACACCGGCTCGAACTTCGCCGAGACCTTCGAGGGCACCAACGGGCTCGGCACCGCGCTCGCCGAGCAGCGGCCGATCATCGTGCATGGCGACGAGCATTTCCGCGAGCAGTGGCACATGTTCACCTGCGCGGTGTCGCCGCTGTTCGATCATGCCGGGCGGCTGGCCGGCGCCGTCAACATCTCCTCCTGCCGCAGCGATCTCGGCCGCAGCGCGCATGAACTGGCGCTCGCCGTCACCGCGGAGGCGACGCGGCGGATCGAGCAGTCGTTCTTCCGCCGGCGCTACCGCGCCTCCTGGATCGCGACACTGCCCGGCGATGGCCACGGCATGCTCGCCTATGACGACGACCGCCGCGTGGTCGGCGCCTGCCGCACCGCGCGCGGCGAGTTCGGCCTGACCGATGCGATGATCGATGACGGCATCGACCTGTCGCGCCTGATCCAACTGGACGATCGCGCGACGCGGGCCGTTGACGAGCCGGTCACATTGCGCCGGGCCGACGGCACGCCATGGGGTCGCGGCCGCGTGGCGCCACCGGCGCGCGCGCGTGTCTCCCGCCCGCTGCCGGCATCGTCGCGCGAAATGCCGGCCGGACAGTTTTCAGGCCTGCACCGGCTCGCGGGCCGCGATCCCGCGCTGATCAAGGGCGTGAAGCGGCTGATGACGGTCGGCAATCTCGATCTGCCGATCCTGCTGCGGGGCGAGACCGGCGCTGGGAAGGACGTGTTCGCGCGCGCCATTCATGCGGCCAGCAATCGCGCCGGCCGCAACTACGTTGCGCTGAACTGCGCCGCGATGCCCGAGAGCCTGATCGACGCCGAGCTGTTCGGCTACGAGGCCGGCGCCTTCACCGGCGCGCGGCGCGAGGGATCGAAGGGGCTGATCGTGCAGGCCTCTGGCGGCACGCTGTTCCTCGACGAGATCGGCGACATGCCGCTTTCGCTGCAAACCCGGCTGCTCCGCGTGCTGGAGAATCGCGAGGTCTGGCCGCTCGGCGCGCTGAAGCCGGTACCCGTCGACATCCGCCTGATCAGCGCCACCCATCGCGACCTCGCGCGGATGGCGGACGACGGCAGCTTCCGCTCCGATCTGTATTACCGGCTGCGCGGCATGGAGATCCGGCTGCCCGCCTTGCGCGAACGCGCCGACCGCAGGGACATCATCACGCAGATCGCCGGCGAGGAAGCGCCGCACTGCCGCATCTCGCCGGATGCCTGGGCGCAGCTGCTGACCTATCCCTTCCCCGGCAACATGCGCCAGCTTCGTCACGTGCTGCGCCTCGCGGGTGCCACCGCCGAAGGTGGCGTCATCACCGAGGCCGATCTCGACCTGCCGCCGTTCGGCACGCGCAGCGTGGAGGCCGATCACACAGCGAGCGAGCGCGCCGCGATCGTCGATGCGTTGCGGACCAATGACGGAAGAGTGACGGACGCTGCCAAGGCGCTAGGGCTCAGCCGCGCGACGTTGTACCGGAAGATCAAGGCGTTAGGGATCGAGCTGGACAGCTAGACCGGAAGCGCACCTTCTGTTCCGGCCGCGCGGGAACGGTGTTATCATACGCCCTTCATTCAACGCCACGGAGCGGGTCCCATGACACGGTTTCCCCTCGCTGTGGTCGTTGGCCTGGTTGCCGCGACCATTTCGCAGCCTGCCGCCTCGGATTCTACTGAACAACGATTGGGCAAAGTCCATTTTGCGACATCCTGCAAACCGGAGGCGCAGGAGGCGTTCGATCGCGCCATGCTGTATCAGCATTCGTTCTGGTACAGCGCATCGCGACGCACCTTCGAGGAAGTCCTCGAGGCCGACCCGCAATGCGCCATCGCCTACTGGGGGATCGCGCTCAGCTATCTCTACAATCCGCACGGGCCGCCACCGCCGGAGAACCTTCCGCTCGGCCTCGAAGCCGTGAAGAAAGGCCAGGCGCTGAATGCGAGCACGCAGCGCGAGCGGGACTACATCGACGCGATCGCCGCGATGTATGTCGACTATGACAAGGTCGATCACCGCACCCGCGTGCAGAGATTCCTCGCAGCCGAAGAGCAGGTCGCGACGCACTATGCCGACGATGACGAGGCGCAGATCGCCTATGCGATCACGCTCAACGTCGCGGCATCCCCTACCGACAAGACCTATGCCAACCAGCTGAAGGGTGCGGCGCTGCTCGAGCCGATCTTCAAGCGCCAGCCCGAGCACCCCGGCATCGCCCACTATCTGATCCATCTCTACGACTATCCGGCGCTCGCGGAGAAGGGCCTGCCCGCGGCGATGCGCTATGCCAAGATCGCCGAACGCGCGCCGCATGCCCAGCACATGCCGTCGCACATCTTCACCCGCGTCGGCTACTGGAAGGAGTCGATCGCCTCGAACAAGGAATCCGCACGCATCGCCAAGGAAGACGGCGAACAGCAGGATCAGGCGCACGCGATGGACTACCTCGTCTACGCCTATCTGCAGTTGGGCCAGGACAAGGAGGCGCGCGCGGTGGTCGACGAGCTCGGCAGGCTCGAGTTCAAGCTCGACCGGTTCGCCGGCCCTTACGCGGTGGCGGCAAGCCAAGCCCGCTATGTTTTCGAGCGCGGCGACTGGAAGGGAGCTGCTGCGCTTCAGGTCCGTCCGACCAAGTACGCCTACGCGGATGCCATCACATATTTCGCGCGGGCGGTCGGCGCCGCGCGCTCCGGTGACCCGGCCGCGGCCAAGGCCGACATCGCCAAGCTCGTCGGGCTGCGCGACAAGCTGAAGGACGCGAAGGACGCCTACTGGTCCAACATCATCGACATCCAGCAGCAGATCGCGAGCGCATGGGTGCTGTACGCCGAAG
This sequence comes from Bradyrhizobium sp. B124, assembly GCF_038967635.1. Lineage (NCBI taxonomy): Bacteria > Pseudomonadati > Pseudomonadota > Alphaproteobacteria > Hyphomicrobiales > Nitrobacteraceae > Bradyrhizobium > Bradyrhizobium sp. B124. The sequence goes on from NZ_CP152413.1 coordinate 4,893,368, forward strand.
GCAAATTCGACGAGGCGCTCAGCGCAATGGATGCCGCCGCGGAGGCGGAAGACAAGACCGAGAAGCATCCCGTCACGCCGGGACCGCTCGCGCCGGCGCGCGAGCTCTATGCCGCCATGCTGCTCGATCGCGGCAAGGCCGCCGACGCGCTCGCCGCCTACGAGGCCGTGCTCAAGAAGGAGCCCAACCGGCTGGCGGCCTATCTCGGGATGATCAAGAGTGCCAGGGCGTCCGGCGATCAGGCCAAGACCCGGGAATGCGCTGATCAGATCGCCCGGCTCACTGCGGATGCGGATCTGTCGAGGCCGGAGCTGATCGAATTGCGCCAGACAACCGGAAGCAAGCTGTGATGCCGCTGACGACATGGCGCAACGGTGGTGCAGCGCTGCTCGGCGCCGTTGCGCTCTGTCTTTGCCACGTGCCGCCGCTCGGTGCGATGGAGATCCTCGGCCAGGCCGGCGTGCTCGGCGAATGGGAGCTGACCGGGCATCTCACCGAAAGCGGACTGGATGCGCGCAAGCAGTTCTCCGGACCGCTGAAGATGAAGCATGTCGGAATCTGCGTCCAGGATGGACCCGAGGAACGCGCCGGCGAGATCCGGCTGCAATTCACGGGTGCGGATTCGCAGGTGACGGCCGAACTCGTGCTGGACGGCGCGCCCTGCACCTACAGCGCCCGCAAGACGCACAATTACGAGGGCACGCTGTCCTGCGAGGGCCGCGCGCCTGTCCCGCTGCTGGTGTGGCTCAAGTAGCTGCTACCGTCAGCCTGCCGGCCGCGAGCGCCGCAGCCATTCGTTCAGATCGATGCGGCCGAGGCGCGCCTCGCCCAACGGCACCAGCGAGTGCTCCTCGACCCGGCCGCCCCAGTAGAGGGCGTCAGGGTCTCGCACCACCTGACGCGGGTCGCCGATCGTCTTCAGGTAGCGGGCCACGATTTCGTTGAACGGCGCGCGTTCCGGTCCGGCAATCTCAACGATGCCGTTGCGCGGCGGCTCGAGCGCCACATCGGCCACAAGGGCGGAAACATCCTCCGCCGCGATCGGCTGGAACAGGCCGGGCGAGAGTCTGACGGTGTTTCCAACTGCACCCGCATCAGCGATGGCTCCGACGAATTCCATGAACTGCGTCGCGCGGATGATGGTGTAGGGAATGCCGGACGCCTCGATCAGTTTCTCCTGCGCGACCTTGGCGCGGAAGTATCCGTTCTCGGGCGTGCGGTCGGTTCCGACGATCGAGAGCGCGACATGGTGCTTGACGCCGGCCGGCGCCTCCGCCGCCAGCAGGTTGCGTCCGGAAGTCTCGAAGAACGCCATCACCGCCTTGTCCTCGAATGATGGCGAGTTGGCCAGGTCGATCACGACGGCCGCGCCGGCCAGTGCCTCCTTCAACCCCTCGCCGGTGATGGTGTTGACGCCGCTCTTCGGCGAAGCGGCGACAACGTCGTGGCCGCGTTGACGCAGAATGGCAACGGTCCTGGAGCCGATCACTCCGGTGCCTCCGATCACAACGATCTTCATGATTTGGTCTCCCTTGTCGATGACTAGAGATTTGGCGATCTCGGGACGCGCTCGTGGTTCAAGCTTGCTGGCGGCAAGCGCGATGAGCGCAGCGATTGATCGACATATCGACGAACGTTGCGGGCTCGCAAAGCGAGATCGCGCGGACGTCCGGCTGACGAGGAGAGTTGAAGAACTCGCGCCGCCGTATCGATCGCTCCTGCATGCGCGACGGCAGTTATATCATGCCGCTCGCGTCGATGGCGCGTTCGTCAAATTGATCAGGATTGGTCAGCAGTGCTGATTGACTCGGGGAGCCATGCCGCTCGTCGCGGCTTCACGAAAACTCGTTCCAGCTGACGCGCCGCGCGTCGATGTCGCCGAGCACGACAGGATCGTGGATGTTGCGCACGCTCTGGAAGCCAGAGCGCAGATAGATCAGCGGATCGACCGTGGTCACGGCGCGGACATGCTGCACTTCGCCGATGAAGATCGAATGGGTCTTGGTCTCGAGCTCCTGCGCCAGCACACAGTCGAACGCCGCGACGGCATCCTCCAGCACCGGAGCGCCGGTGGCGCCGGTGGTCCAGCGGCCGAAGCCAAAGCGGTCGTCACCGTTGACGCCCTTCTGGCCGGAGAAGGTCAGCGCCAGCAGCGCATGGTCCTCGTTGAGGAAGTTGATGACGAAATGGCGCTCCGCGCGGATGCGCTCATGCGCGCTGGCATTACGGTTAACGCAGACCAGCACCGAGGGCGGATTGTCCGACAACGAGCAGGCCGAGGTCACCGTCAGGCCGGTGCGCTGCCCCGGCTCGCGGCCGACCGTCACCAGCGCCACCGCGCCCGCGCAATGCCGCATCGCCTGCTTGAAACTCTGTGCGTCGACCGTCATGCCCTGACCCTGAACCGGAATAGTTCCCTCAAAGATATGCGAGACAGGGTGCGAGGCAAGCCCCGCACCCTGCCTATCTGTCATGCAGCCTTCTCGAACTCGGCGCCGAGGTGCTTGAGCCGCGGCATCACCTCGTTCTTGAGCAGGTCCAGCGAGTGCCACCAGGCTTCCGGCTTGTGCTTGTAGTCGAAGCCGAACACGCAGAGCACGCCGAAGCCGCCGACCTCCCGGTAGATCTTCTCGATCTTCTCGGTGACGGTCGCGGGCGAGCCGACGATCCAATTCCGGCGCGCGCAATATTCGACGGTGACGTCGCTGTCGGGCACGTCGGGCGCGTGCTTCAGATAGTCCTTGAAGCCGAAATGGCCGAGCAGCGGCAGGAAATACTCGCCCATCATCCGGCCCATCATGTCGCCGGTCGACAGCCTCCACGCCTCCTCATCGGTATCAGCCACGAACACCTCGCGCACCAGCCGCCAATCCTTGCGGCTCGGCTTGCGGCCGGTCTTGGCGGCGCCGGCTTCCACCGAGTCCCAGTGGCTGCCGACATAGGCCGGGTTGAGGTTGAGGCTCATCGGGATGAAGCCGCGCTCGCCGGCGAGCTTGAGCGTGTCGGAATTCTTCGACAGGCCGGCGACGCCGATCGGCGGATGCGGTGCTTGCAACGGTTTGATGTGCGGCTTGAGGAAGTCGAACATCGTGTCCGGCTTTGACACCGTCCAATACTTGCCCTTGTGGGTCCAGGGTCCGGGCTCGGACCACATCTTCAGGATGATCTCGAGCGCCTCGCGGGTCATGTCGCGGTTCTGGCCCGACATGCCGTCGACATTGAACATCGCCCAGTCGCTCGGCAGGCCCGAGGCCGCGACGCCGAAATTCAGCCGCCCATTCGAGAGATGGTCGAGCATCGCAACGCGGTTCGCGAGCTCCGCCGGGTGATGATACGGCAGCAGGAAGCCGCCGGGCCCGATGCGGATGTTCTTGGTCTGCAGCAGCGCCTGCGCGACCAGCAGGTCGGGCGACGGATGCGGCTCCCACGGCGCGGTGTGATGCTCGCCGATCCAGGCTTCCTGATAGCCGAGCTCGTCGAGCCAGCGCAGCGTCTGCAGGTCCCAGTCGTGGCCCTCTTTCAATCCGCACTCCGGCGGGTGCGAGGGCATGGTGAAGTAGCCAAGCTCCATGTGCGTTTCCTTCCTTCGCTTGTGATTCAGTCATGCAATGCGTCTTGCCGCGCATTCGAAGATGCGTTGAGCAAGCGCTGTGCCAGCGCGGAAATCGCAGGAGAGGAGGAGAAAGGCGGCGTTTTCGGCCAGGTGCAAGCCATGCCTCGGGCCCGGCGAGGCCCTTGCCGTCTCATCGTCGCGAGACGGTGTCGCATGCCATGAGACTCGCCGATCAGCATTCAGCTAGTTTGCTCCCTCTCCCCGTTCTGACGGGGAGAGGGTTGGGGTGAGGGGCTTTCTCCCCACACACGGTAGCAGTTGAACTCGCGGAGACTCCCCCTCACCCGGATCGCATCTCCGATGCGATCCGACCTCTCCCCGCACGCGGGGCGAGGTGAAGCGGAGTTTCTCTATCCTAGCCCGCCGCGCGGCGCGGCAGCTTGTTGGAATCCGGCTCCGACGGCGCGGGAAGCTGCATCAGGATGGTCTGGCCCATCGAGGCAATCTCGATGCCTTCCTCCTGGAAGCGCCGCTTCATGCGGCGGTTGAATTCACGCTGCACCGACCAGCGGCCGCCGTCGGTGCAGCGGATCTGGCCGACGATGGTCACGACCGAGCCGTCGACCTTGTCGACGCCCCACAATTCGAGATCGCCGCGGATCAGCGCGCGATACGCCGTCTCCTGGCGCATCCCGGCGACGATGTCCTTCAGCACCTCGCCGGCGCGGTCGGTGTCCTCCTTGTAGGACACGTTGACGCTGACCGCGGCATTGCCGGCGCCGCGGCTGGCATTGGTGATCGTCGTCACCGCGCTGAACGGCACGATATGCACCGAGCCGTCGCCGGCGCGCAGCCGCATGGTGCGGATCGAGACGTTCTCGACCACGCCCGACAGGCCCGACACCGTCACGGTGTCGCCGACCTGCACGGTATTCTCAAGCAGCAGGAACAGCCCGGTGATGAGATCCTGCACCAGCTTCTGCGAACCGAAGCCGATCGCGATGCCGACGATGCCGGCGCCGGCGAGCAGCGGTGCGACATTGACGCCGATCTCGCTGAGCGCGGTGAGCCCGACCACCGCGACGATGATGCAGAACAGCGCGGTGCGCAGCATCGGCTGGAAGGTGCGCAGGCGCGCCGCGCGGGCGAAATGGCCCTCGCGCGACAGGGTGTCGATCTGCCGGTCCATCAGCGCATTGGCGACTTCCCAGATCACGGCCGCGGCGAGCGCGGCAATGCCGATCGTCACCAGCGCCGAGATCAGGCGAGAGCCGATCTGGCCGCCATAGAACCAGACGATGGCATCGACACCCCAGACCTCGAGCAGCGCGACGAAACCGACCAGGGCGATCACCGCCGTGACCACCTTGCGCAGCAGCGGCAGATAGCGGTTGGCGCGGGTCTCCAGCCCCGGGAAGCGCTGCATCAGGTCCGGGCTGATGCGGAAGCCGCGATCGATCAGGCTCAGCACCACCATGGTGACGAGCCGGGTGACCAGCAGCACCGCGACGGTGCCGACGAAATATTGCAGCAGCAGCGAATAGCCGTTGCGGATGTTCAGCGCCCACACCGCCCACAGCGCGAGATCGAGCGCGATCGCCAGCACATGCCACAGCGAAGCGAGACGATTGCGCGTCCGTGCCGCAAGGCCGGTGCGATCGGCCGGCGCGCGGATGACGTCGGCGACCTGGCGGCGGCATTGCAGGATGATGACGACGATGAAGAGGTGCACCACCAGCATCACAAGCCGGAGCAGCGCGGCGTAGCCGGCGTGGGACAGCCCAAGCAGCAATGCGACGTTGGCCAAGCAGATCCCCGAGACCCCGACGGCGACGATGCGCCGCGCCCATATCTCGATATAGGCCGCGGTCTCGGCACGGACGCGGACCAGGCCGAACGGGCCGGCCAGCGCGCGCACCGCGCAGATCAGCGCGCGCGAGAAGGCATAGGCGTTGATCACCGCGAGGATCACGAGCCGCGTGGTCGACTGATTGCCGATCTCGGTGCTGAGCAGCGCGGCGGCCACGCTGAGAAACACGACCACCGGCAGCAGCTCGAGCACGAGGCGCCCGAGCACGAAAGGCAGCCGGACCAGCGACTGCCAGGCCCGCGCGAGGCTGAGCCGGCGGCGATGCAGATCGCCCTCCGGCGTGACGTCGGCAACCGACGACGGCGGATCGGCGCTGGCGAGCGCCTGCACCGGCACGCGCGCGGTCTGCGGCAGCCGCGCTTCAAGGAACGCGACTGGCCGCTTGATCAGGCGGAACACCACCCATTCGGCTGCCAGCGCGCAGCCGAGCACCAGCGCCAGCTTCCAGGCGATGTCGATCATGAGGCCATAGGCGGCCGGATCGTTGGCGGTGCGAAGGAACCAGTAATAGAATGCCGGGAAATGCGTCAGCGTGCGCGCGACGTCGGCGACCTCGCGCGACATCTCACCGACCTGCTCCGAGACCATCAGCAGAAGCTGCGCGCCGAGGCTGTCCGCGCTGAGCGGGATCGGCGACTGCTGCTCGGGCGCCGGCTGCGCGGCCGCCTGCGGCGAGGCATTGGCGATCGCGCGCAGCGTGTTGATGATCTCGCCGCGCTTCTTGTCGTCCTGCAGCGTCTCGAGCGCACGCTTCGCCTGCTCTGGCGTCAATGCGTCGCTGGTACTGGGTTGCGGCGGCGCCGGCTTGGCGGCCGGCTGCGCAAGCGCGGGTGAGACGAACAGGGTGAGGATGAGGAGAAGCGCAAAGCGAAATTTGTGCGACACGAGGGCCTCTTATTAAAATAATTGCGCGACCGCAGATCCCCGGGAGGACTCTGCTCTCGCGCTCGCGCCATGTCGGATCGCCCCTTTTCGCCTTGATCATGTGTCGGAAGTTTGCTGCCGCAGCGACCATCTCTTGGCATTTGCCGTAACACGATCGTCACAGGTGTTGAGCGGCGTTTACGCATGCGGGCGTTCCGGGCCGAGCCGGCCCGATCGGCCCCCCACACGCCAGGGCTGAGGCGGGACAATCTTTCGCTTGACGCACAGGGGTCGTCATGATGTTCTTATTTTGTTCTTTTGGTCACAGTTGCGTTTCGGAGGTCTCATGCACGACGTCTTTGCCGATGACGGTCCGGTCCAGCTCTTCATTCACGACGACGGCGAGACGCCGCTGGAATTCGTGCAGTATCTATTGCGCACGGTTTTCGGGAAGTCCCAACAGGAAGCCATCGCCACCGCTGCCTTGATCGAGGCCAGGGGCGCTGTTCCGTGCGGCCCCTATCCGGGCGCCGTCGCACGGGCCATGTTCAACAGCGCCAAGTGGCTGATCCGCTCCAACGGCCACCCGTTGATGATCACGAGCGAGTCCGCCGATGCCAGCCGCCCCTGCGATCTCTGCGAAGCCCCGAAGGCCGTGACGGAGATTATTCTCTCCGGCACGACGGCCTCGCTGTGCAGCGACTGCCTGCTCGCCGCGCGTCGCAGCTCGGAAGAATTGCCGAGCCAAGAGTTTCGATACGCCTTTGTTGCGCTCGACTGGCATTTCGCCGGCGTGCCGCGCAACCTGATCGTGACGCGGGCACGCCAGTTTCCGGGCCACATGCGCGCCGACGTTCAGGTCGCGATCGACAGCCTGCTCACCGACCCGATCCACTTCTTCGGCATCCACGAGGAATATCGTTACGAGACGATTGGATTTGCGTCCTTGATGAAGGACAGCCGCAATGCGCCGGCGATCGCGCCGCCGCAGTATCAGGACGTCGATATCGGCGAGCCCGAGCCGGTGAAATGTCTCGTCAACGGTTTGTGGCTGTGCCGGTCCGGCGCGTTACGCTACGCCGTGCTGCTGACCTATCATCGTGAATATGACCGCGAACCCGCCGTTCGGATCGAGATCGCATTGCCGGCGGGCACGGCAGGCGATGCCTTCGTACAGCCGACCTTTGCCGCGCTGGAAGCCGCTGTCCACGCCGCGCGATCCTACCGCGGCAAGATACTCTCGCTCGAGGGTGGTTCGGACTATCGCGGCCGTTCGCGCGGCGTGACCGTGCATCGGCTGCCGACGGTTGCCCGCGATGACGTGATCCTGCCGGAACGGACACTGCGGCTGCTCGACCGCAACGTGCTCGGCTTTGTCGAAAGCCGCGATCTGCTGCGCAAGCTCGGACAGTCGACCCGCAAGGGCATCCTGCTCTACGGCCCGCCCGGCACCGGCAAGACCCACACCATTCGCTATCTCGCCACCAACCTGCCTGATCACACCACGCTGATCATCACCGCCGAACAGGTCGGCCTGCTCGGCGCTTACATGAACCTCGCCCGCCTGCTGCAGCCGACCATGGTCGTGATCGAGGATGTCGACCTGATCGCGCGCGACCGCGAGGACATGGGCGGACCGTGCGAGGAATCGCTGCTCAACAAGCTGCTGAACGAGATGGACGGCCTGAAGGAGGATTGCGACATCCTGTTCCTGCTGACCACCAACCGCCCCGAAGAGCTCGAGAGTGCGCTGGCCGGCCGGCCCGGCCGCATCGACCAAGCGATCGAAGTGCCGCTGCCTGACGAGACCGGACGCGGCAAGCTGATCAGGCTCTATGGCAAGGGCCTGCCGCTCGCGCAGCCCGTCATCGACGAGGCCGTGCGACGCACCGAAGGCGTCAGCGCCGCCTTCATCAAGGAGCTGATGCGCCGTCTCGCCCAGGCCAGCATCGTCAGCGACGGTGGCGGGCAGGTCACCACCTCCGACCTCGACGGCGCAGTCAGTGAAATGCTGTTCGACGGCGGCCGACTCAACGCCAAGCTGCTCGGCGGCGCACAGGGGATGAGCGTGGGGTGATGGACCGGAAGGCTCGGCTGGTCGTCAGTCGTGCGTCGTTTGCGGCAGCAGCAGGTGCCGCTCCCCCCGTGCGACGCGTGCAAGCTCGTCGGCCATCCGCGTCAGCACGCCCTCCCAGGCCTGCGGTCTGTCCTGGCGGAACAGCCGCATGGTCGGATACCAGGGCGTGTCGGCGCGGTCGCGCAGCCAGCGCCAGTCGAGCGCATAGGGACACAGCATCCAGACCGGGCGGCCGAGCGCGCCGGCGAGATGCGCCACCGAGGTGTCGACGGCGATGACGAGATCGAGCGCGCAGACGGCAGCGGCGGTGTCGGCGAAATCGCCCAGCGTCGGCGCGAGGTCGACAATATCGGCACCAAGACGCCGCAGCATCGGCGCATCGTCCGGCCGCGGTTCCTTCTGCAGGCTGTAGAGCTGGACGCCAGGCGTGACCAGCCGCGGCAGCACGGCATCGGCCGGCAGCGAGCGCTGGCGGTCGCCCTTGTGCCTGGCATTGCCGGCCCAGACCACACCGACCTTCAGCGCGGACACACCGGCGAGCGCCTCGCGCCAGCGTGCGAGCTTGGTGGCGTTCGCCTGCAGATAGGACACGGCGGCGGGAATGGTCTCGACGGTGGTGCGGAAGATCCGCGGCAGGCTCAGCAGCGGCAGTTGCAGGTCGAATGGCGGCAAGGGCTCGCCGCGCGCGAACATCGCGACATCGGGCAGCATCGGCCGCAGCAGCGAGACCAGCGCCGGCTGCACCTGCAGAATGATCCGGCCGCCGCTGCCCGCCAGCATCGGCACATAGCGGACGAAATTGATGGCATCGCCGAGCCCGTATTCGGCAAACAGCAGCAGCGTGCGTTCCGCCAGCGGCTCACCCTGCCATTCCGGCTCGTCGAACACCGGATCGCCTTCGCTCAGCATCTTGGTCTTGCGGCGCCACTGATACTCCTCAAAGCCCTCCTCGAACTCGCCGTTCATCAGAAGGAAATGCGCGTGGTTGTAATGCGCCAGCGGCTGTTCGGGATCGAGCGCGATGGCCCGGCGCGAGGCCACCAGCGCCGCATCGATCTCGCCGGCATTGCGCAGCGCGACCGCAAGATTGGCGTGGCCCTTGGCGTAACTGGGTTCGAGCTCGATGGCCCGCCGATGCGCGGCGACCGCCGCCTCGACCAGGTTCTGCGCCTCGAAGATGATTCCAAGATTGGTGTGCGCGGCCGCGTAGTCCGGCTTGAGCGCCAGCGCCAGCTCGGCGCAGGCGATGGCGTCGTCGACCTGTCCGAGCTCGAACAGGCAGGCGCCGAGATTGTTGAGGATGACGTGATCGGACGGATCGCGGGCCGAGACCTGCCGATAGATGCGGACCGCCTCCTCGCGCTCGCCCAGTTCGTGCAGCACCATGGCGAGCAGGCGCCGCGGCGCGAAATTGTCGGGCTCGAGCGCGATCGCGCGGCGATAGTGCAGAACTGAGTCCTCCAGCCGGCCCAGCCGGTAGAGCGCCGCTCCGAGGCCGCTATGCAGGCCGGGATGATCGGGATCCGCGCCGAGCCCGCGGCGATAGGCGGTGGCGGCGGCGTCGTGCTTCTTCTGATCGGTCAACGCATTGCCGAGGTTGAGCCAAACCCCGCGATAGGCCGGATCGCGCGCGATCACCTCGCGATAGGCCTGTTCCGCCTCGACCGGCCGCTGCTGTCCGGCCAGCGCAACCGCGAGATTGAACCGCGCCCGCGTCAGGCCGCCATCGAGTGCGATCGCGCGGCGAAACGCCGCCTCGGCCTCGTCGAAGCGCGACAGCTCGCACAGCGCAACGCCGAGCTTGATGTGCAGGCCGGCATCCTTCGGCCGCAATGTGACGCCGCGCTGGAACGCCGCCACCGCGCCCTCGTGCTCGCCCTTCACGGCGAGCGCATCGCCGAGCGTGGCGAACGCCGGTCCGTGATGCGGATCGAGGCTGAACACCCGGTTCAGCAGCACCGCGCCTTCCGCGGCGCGATCGGTCACAAAGGCGATGACGGCAGACAGATGCAGCGCCGGAACATGGTCGGGATCGGCGGTGAGAATATCGCCGCACAGCGTGCCGGCCTCCATCGCGCGGCCCGCACCATAATGCGCCACCGCATCCAGCAACATCCGATCAACAGCCACACTGCCCACGATACCGCCCCCGCTCCTCAAGACCCCGATGGGGATTAAACGGTCGGCGTCGCCAAATCCGGCACGCGAATCCGGATTGCTCCCTTACCTCCCCTTGAAAAGGGGAGGTCGCTTTTCTCGGTAGAGCAAAGCGGGTGGGGATCAGCTCTCTCCGCGAACAGCGGTGCCTGTGGCTGCCCCCCCATCCCGACCTTCCCCCTTTCAGGGGGAAGGAGAAGAGATCAGGGCCTGCACCTCTTGACGCTCACCCCATCATGTAACATATCAAGTTACATGATACGCGACAGCCGTCTATCTGGTGTCCTGCACGGCCTGCTCCACATGATCGGAGCGGGCGAACCGGTCACGTCGGTGCAACTTGCACAGGCGATGGCCACCAACCCGGTGGTCGTGCGCCGCGTGATGGCCGGCTTGCGCGAGCAAGGCCTGGTCCGTTCCGAGAAGGGCCATGGCGGCGGCTGGACGCTCGCGCGCGATCCCGCCGACATCACGCTCGCCGACATCTATCGCGCGGTCGGTGCGCCCACGATCGTCGCGATGGGCCATCGTTCGGAAAATCCCGGCTGCCTGGTCGAACAGGCCGTCAACGACGCGCTGTCAGGCACGTTTCGCGAGGTCGAGGCGATCTTCCTGAAGCGGCTCGGCGCGGTGACGCTCGACGCGCTCGCGAAGGATTTCAAGCGCCGGCTCGCCAAACACAAACAAAGTCTCGAGGACCAGATTCATGCAGCAAAGTGAACAGGCGAGCCGCCTTCCGTTCAACGATCCCGCGCACTGGGACAAGATGGTCGCGACCTACGAGGCACAGTCGCAGCCGTTCACGACACACTTCGCCGAGGCCGCGGTCGCGATGCTCCCGATCGGCCCGTCATCGAAGGTGCTCGACGTCGCCACCGGTACCGGGGCCGCGGCGCTTGCGGCCGCGCGCAGGGGCGCCGACGTCACCGCGATCGACTTCTCGGCCGGCATGGTGGCACGGGTCCGCGCACATGATGTGGCGAATATCGCGGCACGGCAGATGGACGGCCAGGCGCTCGACTTGCCGAATGCGGCGTTCGATGCGGCGGTGTCCGTATTCGGCGTGATGCTGTTTCCGGATTGGCGCGCCGGACTGCGCGAGATGGCGCGGGTGACGCGGCCGGGCGGATCGGCGGCGATTGCGGTCTGGAAGAGCGCCGACGGCGCCGCCGTGTATCTGCTGCTCTCGCAGATCATCCGGCGGCTCTACCCCGATAACGTCACGCCGATGCCGTGCACGGGCCTCGCCGAACTCGCCGATCCCGGTCGCCTCGCTGCGGCGGTCGTCGCGGCCGGCTTCTGCGATCCTGTCGTCGCCGAGATCACCCACGACTTCAAGCTCGATGTCGCCAATCCTGCCGACGTCGACAAACTGTTCGAGTTCATGCCGCATTGGAGCGGGCTCGATGCAGAGCAGAGCGCCACGGTTGCGCGCGCTTTCCGGAGCGAGATTGAGCGCGGCCGGGTCGGAGACACCTTCGCGATTCCATCGACCGCACTGATCGCGACGGCGCGGCGGCCGTAGCCGCAGCGATCCGGCAATAATCACGACGCTCGACCGGCGATCGACGCGCAGGCGTTATCGATCGCCGGTTTTTCATGCGCTGAATGAGAATGATCCGCCGCGGGATCGCCTGACCGCGGCAATCCCTCGCGCTATTTCCTTCTCAGATTGTGCAATGGCGTAGCGGCCCGGCAACGGCGCGTCACAAAAGCAGATGCGCGCGGAGATTCCGCGGCGTGCGCCGCGAGCCGCGTACTACAATAAACCCGTATTATTTGGGATGTGCGCCTCCTGCTGCAGGCCGGCGCGACGGGGGTTACCTTTGTTGCCGATTGCAAACCTTGCGCGGACTCGTTTCCGCTACGCCACCTCGCGTCTTGCATCCGAGCTGCGCAACAGACTGCCATCGATGGCGATCGCGCGCCGCGCCGGATGCGGCCTCGTCCTGATCGCCGCCGCGCTGTTCGGCTCGGTCGGCGCGGCCAGCGCGCAGGCACCGGCGGTGGCCTCGATCTCCCCGACATCAGGTCCCGCCGCGGGCGGCACCACGGTCATCATCTCGGGCGGCAGTTTCAGCACTGCCACCGCGGTGCGTTTCGGCGCCGTCAACGCAACGAGCTTTGTCGTCAATTCGAGCGAGCGGATCACCGCAGTCGCGCCGGCAGGGACCGGCACGGTCGATGTCACCGTGACCAACCCGTCCGGGACATCATCTTCGTCTCCCGTGGATAAGTTCACCTATACGGCGTCCGCGCCGACGGTGACATCGATCTCGCCGGCCGCAGGCCCGACCAGCGGTGGGACGACGGTCATCATAACAGGCACAGCTTTCACCGCCGCGACGGCCGTGACGTTCGGCGCAACCCCTGCAACCGGCTTCACCGTCAATTCCAGCACCCAGATCACAGCGACCTCGCCGGCCGGAACGGGAACGGTGGATATCACGGTGACGACCGCAGTTGGGACATCAGCAACGTCAGCGGCGGACCGCTTCACCTTTGCAGCCGCAACGACGACCCAGACCGCGCTGACCTCGTCGCAGAATCCGAGCAGTTTTGGCCAATCGGTGACCTTCACGGCGAACGTCACCGCCTCAGCCGGCACGCCGACCGGCACAGTGACCTTCAGCGACAATGGATCGCCGATCGGCACCGTGACGCTCGCCGCAGGCACCGCGAGCGTCGCGATCTCGACCCTCAAGATCGGCAGCCACACCATCACGGCGAGCTATGCCGGCAGCGGCGCGTTCAACGCCAGCACCTCGCCGGCGCTGGCGCAGAGCGTGAACGTCCCGGCCGACAGCGTGAAGCTGCGTGCATTGCAGATCGACATCACCAAGCTGGTGGCACAGAACTCCGGCCAGGCGATCTCGGGCGCGATCGACAACGCGATCTCGGAAGGGTTCAGCGAAGGCGGCAGCTTCATGACGCCGAGCGGCGCCGGCATGCGCTTCAACTTCGCGGCCGATCCGTCAGACGGCGTGGCGCAGACGGACACGGAGAATCGTGGTGCCTACGCCTCGGATCGCAATTCGGGCGCACGCAGCGGCGGCAATTCGCGAATCGACAATGCCTTTGCGGCGATCGATCGGCAGATGCCGACCAAGGCGGCGCTCAAAACCCAGACGACGATCAATCGTGAACCGCACGACTGGCTGTTCTGGATCGATGTCAGGGGCACAGGCATCGACCGCTGGTCGTCGCCGACCTCGCCGGGCGTCGGGACAACAGGTTCATCGATCTACGGCAACCAGCTCAATGCCCTGATGGGACTGACCTACCGGGCAATGCCGAACCTCCTGGTCGGCGCGGTCGCCGGCTATGAGACGTTCAACTACACGGCCCAGGAGATCAACGGAAAGCTCACCGGCGACGGCTGGACCGCAGGCAGCTATCTCGGCTGGATGATCACGCCGACGCTGCGCTACGACGCCGCCGTGACCTTCTCGCAGATCGGCTACAACGGCGTGGCCGGAACGGCGCAGGGCAATTTCAACGGCGACCGCTGGATGTTCGCGACCGGTCTGACCGGCAGCTACAAGATGAGCAACCTGCTGATCGAGCCGTCCGCGCGCCTCTACACGCTGTGGGAGCATGAGAACGCCTATGTCGATACGCTCGGCACGCTGCAGACGGCGCGTGACTTCGTCACCGGCCGCGCATCCGGCGGCGTCAAGCTGAGCTATCCGCTGGCAACGACCGACGCCGCGGTGGTCTCGCCCTATCTCGGCGTCTATGGCGACTACTATTTCAGCAGGGACGATGCCGCGGCACTTTCCGTGAGCGGCATCCCGGTCAACCCGACGCTGGTGCTGGAGGGCTGGTCGGCCCGCGTCACCGGTGGGCTGAACGCCAGGCTCGCGGGCGGCATGATGCTCGGCCTCGGCGCGGAGTATGGCGGGCTCGGCGGCACGGCCCGGCTCTGGACGTTCTCGGCCAGGGCGCGCGTACCGTTCAACTGATTGAAGACGGCGCCACCGGCTCGCATCCTCGGCGATGCAGGTCCATCGGCGGCACGCTTACTTGCGCTGGCGCTTGTCGTCGGCTTGCTTTTCTCCATCACTCGGCGGCTGCAGGCCGGGGCTGTTGGCCCAGCGGTCGAGGTCCTCGATGACCCGCCGGTGGCTCGGCCGCAGCGACGGCGGACCGCCGGGCTCTTGCGACAATTTTCGGGGCAGCTTGACCTGTTCTGGCATGGCGAGGCTCCAGAGCTGGGCGGTGTGCGGGCCATTCGCGGCGACCGTTACGCAAATGCGCGGATCGCCGGCCGCAACGAAGGCGCGAAGATTTATTTGTGGTCTGCCGGATTCGCCGGTGCTGTGACCGGCTGCGCGGGAGCGGCCTGCTCCCACGGCGCCGGCAGGATGACCCGCGCCGGCGGCAGGTTCTGCGCGGCGCGCTGCACGGTGGCATTCGCGTTCGCCGGCCGCGGCTCCTCGCCCGCGCTATCGGCGCGTGCGATGGCGGTCGTGATGCCGAGCGCCAATGCCGCGAGGCCGAGTCCCGCGCCGATCGAGGCGGCAACGACGCCGGTCCGCGGTCTGTTCATGGTGGCAAGATGAGATGGGGTCATCGCAACTGCTCCTCACGCAATACACATGGTTCGGAGCCGTGCGCGACGCTAAAGCGCGATGTCGCGCTTTAGCCCTTTGCTTGAGCATGATCTCCGCGCAAACGCTACGCGTTTGTCGCGAGGGAAAACCGCTTCGCACTTTTCCGGATCATGCTTAGCGCCGCGCACGACTCAAGGCGAATGATCAGGTCTTGATATCGGCCGGCAGCTTGCCGCCATTGGCGGCGAGCTTGGCCATCACCTGCTGATGCAGCCAGACGTTCATGGTGGCGGTGTTGTTGGTATCGCCGGTGTAGTGCAGCTCCTTGGCGAGCTCCTTGCGCGCAGCAAGGCTGCTGTCGAGCCCGAGCGCCTTCATCAGGTCGACGATCGAGGTGCGCCAGTCGAGCTTCTCGCCGGTGGCAGCCGCCGCCTTGTCGACGATCGCCGCGACGTCGACCGTCTGCGCCGCGGATGTGCCGGGTGCCGGCGATGCAGATGCAGACGTTGACGTCGATGCCGGTGCGGCGCCGGGTGCTGCCGTCGCTGTCGTCTCAGCGGTTTTGCCGTCAGGTGTCTTGGCCTGGGCGCCGTGGCCGAAGATTGCACCCATGATGCTTCCAAAAATGCTCATGATCTCTCACTCCGTGCGCCCGGGACACCGTTGGTCCCGTGACTGGTTCCAGTGACGAGTGGACGATAGGCAGGCCATTGGCCGAGCGGAAGATGACCATCGTCACTATCGGAGTGTGGGACGGCGTGGTGCAGTTGGAGAGAGAATCGTGCGGTTCTGCACCGTACGTCGAGCGCGTTTCATCGTACGCCCCACGTGCGATGAAGTCAGCCGTCCCGGCCCGATTCGCCAGCCCCGAGAAGTCGGGGCGGCTGACACAAACGTGTGCGGAGTGAACTAGAGCTGACGGCGGCGGATGGTCTGGGCCAGCTCGACAAAGCTTTCGGCGATGCCGACGCCGGTCTTGGCGCTGACCGGTTTGACACTCGACTTGGCGAGCTCGGCAATCGCGCCGGCGCTGCCGGCAGCCTCCGGCAGGTCGATCTTGTTGAGCAGCGCCCGGTAGGGCCGGCCCGGGAAGCGCTCCTCGAAACCGCGGACCAGCTCGACCATGCGGGTCACGGTCTGCGGCCGCGTGACATCGGACACGATGATGGCAGCGGATGCACCGGTGACATAGACGGTGTCGAAAATCTGCGTACCGAAATCGCCGTCGGTGTCCCACAGCACGAGGCGCATCGGGTCGCTGCCATCCGCCGGCACCACGTCATGGCTCAGGATCTCGACGCCCAGCGTCGATTTGTACTGACCCTCGAACCGGTTGTAGATCAGCCGATAGAGGATCGACGTCTTGCCGACCCCCATATCGCCGAGCAGCATGACTTTTGCGGTGAGCATCAGCGGGCCACTTCGCCTCGGTAGACCGTCTCGAACGCCACGCGGCGGTTGCCGCCGGCGGTGGCGTCGAGCCGGTCGGTGATCGGCATCGTCGCGGCGCGCGACACCAAAATCAGCCGCGACGGGTCGACCCCGAGCGCGGTCAGCTTGCGCTGCACCTGCTCCGCCCGCTTGCGTCCCAGCGTCTTGTTGGTGCCTTCGGTGCCGCTCTGATCGGCGTAGCCGACGATCCGCAGCCTGAGATCATTGTTCGTCAGCAGCCCGGCGAGCTCGCGCAGTTGCTGCTCGGCCTGGTCGTTGTCGAGGAATTCGTCTGAATTGTTGACGAAGAAGATCGCGGTCGTGGCGATGAAGCGGTCAAGCCGCGCCGCCGGACCGTCGGCCACGGATTGCAGCTTCGCATATTGCTCGCTCAACTTCGCGTACTGCTCGCCGAGCTTGTCATATTGCGCGGTCAGCGCGGCATATTTCTGGTCGCCCGACTTCGCCTGCGCGCCCATCGCCTCGCGCATCTGGTCGAGGTTCGCCTGCAGGCGCGTCAGGCTCTGCTGCAGGCCTGCAATGCCGGCCTGCGATGCCGCCGCCTGCTCCGGCGTGGACACCAGTCCGATGCGGTCGACCACCTTGTACGGCGCTGCGGCCGCAGCGAGCGCGTCGATCAACGGCGCGGTTTGCAGCTGGCTCGGCTCGATGCCAGAGACGGCCACGCTTCGGCTGCCGTGATCGAAGTCGAGCCGCAGCGGGAAGGTGGCCAGCAACGGCTGCTCCGCGGCAAGCTCCTCCAGCGCGGCATGGGTTCGCCGCTCCAAGAGAGCGCGCGTCACCGTGGTCGCGGCAAAATAAAGCAACAGTGCGGCCACAGCGGCGAGCACGGCAAACAGGATCACCTTGCCGCGCCGGCTTGCGATCCGCCGCGGCGTGTCGTCGGTCTCGATCGCGGTTGCGAGCGAGGCGAGCATCGGCGCATCGCAATCCGCGCCGCGATCGATCCGCTCGATCGCATCGAAGAACAGCGAATTGATCCTGGCATTGTCGGCGGGGCGCAGCGGCCCCAGGCACTCCGCCGCCAGGATGAAGCGGGGCGAGGCGCGCAGCGCGAGCTGCCGTCCGCCGAAATCGAGCGTTTGCAGATTGCCTTCGCCGGCCAGCGCCTGCACGGAGAATTCGAGGATCGCCGCAACCATGGCGCTGAGCAGGTCGGCGCGCTCGTCGACGGTCGCCTCGCGCTTCCAGTCGGCGACCAGGCGGCCATTGCCGCGTTCGATGATCAGGAGCCGGTTGATCTGCGGCGGACTGTCGGCGAGCACGAACTCGCTGATCGGTCGTCCCGTCACCAGCGACTTGACCCGCCCGCCCCACAATTGCGCCGAGGTCAGCGCATTGATGCGCTGCTCGAGCGAGGCAACCAGTTCCCGGAACGCGTTCGCGACCGCGGCGCTGACCAGCCGGCCGACGATCGGATAGAGCGCCTCGATCATCTGCTCGCGCGAATTCTTGATCTCGCTGCGGATCGCCGAGACCACGACCGGCGCAATCGCGGTGGCGAGCTCGCGCGGCCGGTTGACCTCGGCGCGCTCCAGCGCCTCGACCAGAATGCCGGCGGTGGCCGTCTCCAGGCGATCGGCGTTGCCGACATAGCGCTGCAGCGAGTCGAGATCGGCCTCCAGCGACGTCAGACGCGTCGCCTCGGGCTGAAACAGCAATGTCTTGAGCTGCTCGATCTCGCGATTCTGGCCGGCAGCAGCTGCCATGCTATTTGCCCGTGCGGCCGGATCCCAATCCGCTGATCGCAGCGCCGAGCTGGGTGATGGCCGCACCGACATCCTTCAGCGAGTCGAGGCGCTTCTGCTCGGTATCGCGTTCGAGGTCGGAGAGCCGCGCCTGCAGCGCGGTGAGCTCGTTGTTGAAGTCCGCCTGCATCTGCTTCAGCGATGCCTGCATCTCCTCCCGCAGACCCGAGAGGTTGGTCTCAATCGAGCGTTGCGCGCCGCCGAACAGGAGATCGCGGACCTGATCGATCGCCGCCATGCCATGCGCCGCGGCATCCGCGCCATTGCCGGCCGCCGCGTTTGCCAGTCCATCCGTATCCTTGGTCTGGCGCTCGATACCCTTCATGGTCATTCCCTGTTTAGTCAAAGCCGCGCAATCCGGACCTGCCGTGTCAAAAAGCAAATCCGAAACAATCCTATAGCCAATTTTGTGGGCGCGGCCCAGAGAAAGGCGAGCAATCTCAGCCGGATCAACCGCGTGGTGTGCGATTGGGGGCAGTTATTTCTAGTAAGTTATTGCCTTTATTGCCAGTTCCGTACGGTTCTTGACCTGGCATTTCTCCAGGATGGTGCTGACATAGTTCTTCACCGTGCCCTCGGCCAAATGCAGCCGCTCGCCGATCTCGGTGTTGCTCTTGCCCTCGACGATCAGCGTGAGAATTTCATTCTCCCGCGCCGTCAGCCCGTCGCGAACCGGCAGCTTCGCCGAGACGCGCGGGCCGCGCAGCCGCTTGAACTCGTCGAGGATGCGCGCGGCAACGCTCGGCGACAGCCCGGACTGGCCGTTGATCACCGCGCGGATGGTCGATGCGATCTCCTCCATCCTGGCGTCCTTGAGCAGATACGCCTTGGCGCCGGCGCTGACAGCCTCGAAGATCAGGTCGTTGGTCTCGAATGTCGTCAGCACGACGATATGGGTCTGCGGCAGCTCGCGCAGGATCCGCTGGGTCGCCGCGATGCCATCGACACGCGGCATCTGCAGGTCCATCAGGATGACGTCCGGCCGATAGCGCCGCGCGAATTCGATGGCCTGCTCGCCGTCGGACGCACCGGGAAGGATCTCGAAATCGTCGTTCTGCTGGGCAAGCAGTGTGGCGATACCTTCCCTGATCAGGGTCTGATCCTCGGCGATCAGCACCCGCACCTTCTCAATTCTGCTCACGGGCTTCAGTCATCCTCTCGAAGGTCTTGAATGCGCGGCAACGACATCAATCGGCCAGCAGGCCGGCAGATGCTGCCGGCGGCACCGCCACGGGGAGCGATATCCGGACCAGCGTTCCCTGTCCGGGCGCGCTCTCCACCGCGCAGCTTCCGCCGACGAGTTCAGCAAATTCGGTCATCCCGATCAATCCGAAATGTCCGGGAGTGGGCACCGCGAGATCGAAGCCGCGGCCGTCGTCGCGGATCTCGACAACGAGCTTGCGACCGACCGCAGCCGGCGCTTCGAAGGCGTGAAAGGAGACACGGCGTGCCTTCGCATGTGCCTGAACGTTGCGCAATGCCTCGCTGAGGATGCGTTGAACCGTCAAGCCGCAATCGCGCAAGCCGGGACGCGCCTCTTCGTCGATCTGGATCGACACCCTGACGCCGCTGCGCGCGGCGAAGTCGCTGAGCAGTCCCTCGACATCGGGATCAAGCTTCAAATCGTCGGGCGTGCGCAGGCGATCGATGGCCTCGCGGGCGCGCGAGAGGCCGCTCGCTGCGGCGTCTTCGGCGGTCGCAAGGCTGTCCGCCACGCGCGCCGGGTCGGCCGACAGATAATGCCTGATCAGCCGGATCTGGGTCAGCAGCGCCACGATCGAATGCACCAGCGTATCGTGCAGATCGCGCGCCAGCCGCAGCCGCGTCCGCGCCAGCGAGGCAAAGCGCACTTCCGCGCTTGCCGCCTCGAGCTGCTGCTCCATCAGGCGGCGGGCCCGGCGCTCGCTGCCGAGCAGCGTTTCGACCTGACGTCCCGCGAAGTCCGGCATGGCGATGACGAAGTAATGCGCCTGCGCGCCGTTCCACAGCACGACCGCCGTCATCGGCTGCGCGATGTCAGGCGAGGCACCGCGGACACCGGCCAGCGCGATCATATCCCGCTGGCCTCCGGCAAGCGCCGCGAGCTCGGCCTCCATGCCGACCAGCAGCATGCATTCGCAACAATCGACGCCGATCGCGGGAAGCCATTCGACCAGCCGCCCGATCTTCCGCTGCATGCTTCGGTCGGCACCGATGACGGCGAGACCGATGACGTCGGCTCCTGCGGCCGCAAGCAAATCCGCGCTCAAATCGATCATGCGTTGCCCATCAACTCAGCGAGCAGCCCACTCTGGCGTAAGCCGGCAGCGGCCGCAAACGAATATGACTTTCGTCATAACTGATCCTGACTTTCGTCAGATGCCACTGCTGCTCGAAATGCGGTTCTGTCTTACGAATGAGCAACAGCGCAAGCCATGATGTGCCACATGCCGGCGTCCATGGCGATGCCGGCCGGGCGCCGCGCCTCGCGGAAGGTCGCGCCAGTCGGCCGGAGTGTGAGCTGACAATGAAGGCCGCGCCACGGAAATCGTTGGGTACCGAGCTCATGTTGGCGGAAGCGGAAAAGCCTGCGCGGCGCCGGCGCCTGAGCGCGACCCAGAAGCTGGCGTTGCAGGAAGCGCTCGCCGGCCGCCTGCAGCTCTACCCTCGCGGATATGCCGCGAGCAAGACCGGGCCGTTCCACTCGCGCCGCGCCATCCTCGGACTGGTGCGCGCCGGCCTGATGAGCCTCAGCGCGACCGCGCGCTATGCGGCCGTGACCCGGCGCGCACGGGACATGTATGCGGCACCGGCGACCAGCGAGTAGCCGCGACTATAGGTGCCAGCAGCGGCTCCGGTGCAGTCCGGCTTATACACGCTGGACTAATGTATTTCGGCCAGGCCCTGAATCTGAATAATCGAATCGTGAAGCTGCGCACCCGCTCCGAGGCGGATATATGCCCGTGACGGGATGTCCTGAATATCCGGCCCGACGATGGCGTGATGACCTGTGGCAGTGGGAAAGAAAAAGCCGACCGGTGCGCCCTTGTTCATGGAGATCATTGCTCCCCCGGTCCAAACCAGCCCGTCCTCATCGCTGCGCACGCCGGCCTCCGATGCACCGTCGACCTCGCAATTGGTGAACTGCACCTTGCCTCGTGTCCAGAATTCGTAGCGTGGTTGGCCCCATGCATGCACGTTCGCATAGAAATTGTGAGCAGAGCCGGTATCGCGCACGTTGGCGACCGAGGCATGAGCAACGACCATGTCGCTGAAATGGCTGTCGCCTGCCGAGTTGAGGATGCCGAACAGCGGCGCGCCATGCCGCATGATCGACGTCGTGTCCGCCGTGATCGTGCTGTGGTCGGCCATGAACTCCCAGACATTTGTGTACCAGCTTTTCGGGTTGGTCAGCGTGCCGTCCGGGTTGACGGCGATGGTCCCGAGATGCAGGCCCGCGATCCGGCTGTCGTTGTAATAGAGGTTGGCGTGATGGCCGGCATGACCGCCCTGGATGTCTGCGCCAAAGTCCGCTAGGCCGGAACCATCGATACCGAAGTCGAACAAGTTAGCCTGGTTGTGCTCACCGGCCGGTTCCTCTATCACCGCGCGCATCGGCGCCAATGCCACGAGCCACGATACGCCGCGGCCACCGCCACGCAGCGTGACCTGCTCCATGCCGAACGTGCCCCTCTCGCGGCCGCCCGGCAACGCGATGGTCGCGCCGACGCCACATACGCCGTGCGGCAGGCGCAGCTCACCGAGGTCCCATTGCGGGATCGAAGCGCCCGAGAAGATCGCATTGATCGCCGGTGCGTCGTCCGTGCCATAGGCAGCATAGCCGTCATGCGCATCAACCTCCGCTTGCGCCGGACGAGAGAGCTCGATCTGCGATTTGGATTCGACCTGCGCGATGCTGGCGGCCAGATTGGCGCCGCCCGCACCCGCACCGGCAACAACGATCAGCTTGCCAACATCGCCCGGCGCGAACCACGCATCAGGCACTGTCAACCGGGTGGAACCCGCGGCAATCGACATGCGATGCCATCTCAGCACCACCGTGTCACAGACCGCGCCGTAGTCGAGCACACTCGGCACGTCATGCAGCTTGTCACCGAGCCGACGCGCGGTCCGCGCGTTCTTGATGGTTACCGTATCGCCGGAGACGTCGGGCGCGGCGGCGAATGCAGGGAAAAGGGCGATCAAGGTGAGAGACAGCGTGAGAAGCCGAACAAGGCGCGCCATGGTCTGAATGCTCCGTGAGCTTGTTGGAGGCCGTCAGTGCAGCAAGCGGGCGTCGGTCGCCGATCGCCCGGCTTTCGTGAGGCCGCCGCAGCGCCATATGCTGCTGGCCGGCACGGAGCCGGCTCCGGGAGTGCTGTTCCACGCAAAATAGAGCAGACCGGCAACACTGCCTGCGCGGGCATAGGGGCGGAAATCGCCCATGATCTCCTCGACAAGCTGCGCGCTTTGGTCGTCATCGATCGGGCAACTCGTGGCCTTGTTGTCGATTCCCCATTCGGTGATCCAGCATGGCTTTCCATCGCGACTTCCCGGGGGGCGGCAATCGGTCAGATCGTATTTGGCGATGCGCTGTTCCCTCACCGCCGGTGCATTGACGATCGCATGCGTCGTGTCGGGATAGATGTGAACGGCATAGGCATCGACCAGACTGTCGAGGCCGTGCGCACGCAGATAGCTCAAGGTGGTATGGATGCCGACGATGTCGCCCTTTGCCCAACCCGGCAGGAAGCCATCATCCTGGTCATAGGTTCCGAGCCCCGCCGTCGTGATTGGGGTGCTGCGATTCAGCTTCGAATGGTCGCGGAGCTCCTTCAAGACACCGAGCATCTTCAGATACTGGCGAAATCCGCGCGCAACGCGCCGACCTTGCGGGTCCTTGTCGAGGTCCAGCAGGCTGAGCTGGCGCGCCCGGCCCGCAGGCTTGGCGAATTCCGGATTGGTCCCCGACAGGTTGATCTCGTTGCCGAGTTCGAAGGCTGCCAGCACAACTCCCTTTGCCTCCAGCCGATCAAGGATCGGCTGGAGTGTGGCGCGGAAACGTGCCGGGTCGGCGGCGGAAAGCGGCGTCGTCCCGAATGAATCGTAACCGCCGAAATGATAGATCAGCCACTCGATCCTGATGCCGCGTTGCCAGGCGCGCTCGGCGTAGTCGAAGCCCTTGTCGTCAAGGGTGATCGACGCGCGGATCGTCGACACGCCGGCTGCGTGGATGGCATCCAGCATCGCATCCTGATCCGCCACGCTGAGGACGTAGGGATTGATCACATTGACGCCGGCAACGACACCTGCTGCCTGAGCGGACAGGATTGGCGAGAGAAAGCCGAAGCTAGCGATACTCATCGTCCCACAGCGTCGAACGCGTCTTGCGACGAGCGACGCCCACACGCGCATCGGGAAACGATAGAAGCGCATCCTAAATGCTCCAGCAATTGGCGATCGATCGATAGCTCTCGCCGGTTTCGGCCATCTAGTTTGGCAAACCAGCACTCCACGCGGCCGTCACGTTGCCGCCAAGCCTCGGATTATTCAAAGGCCTTCTGGAGCTGAGAATTGTCGGCAAGCGCGGATCGTGAAACCGGGCGTAATACGGCTCCATCCAGGCTAGGTCTCCCTGAAACGTCCAGGGGAAAAGCTGCTGCGGAACGTTGGTGAGAGCGCCGAAGCTGCGCTCGTCCTGCACCGCGCGAACGATCAGGTCGGCGAGCCGACGGATCGCTCCATTGTTCTCCGCGTAGAGGTCGACCTTCCGGCGGCTGGCGAGTTCGGCGCAGAACACCAGCGGGATCAGCGCAAAGTTGTGGTAGTGCAGCGCGCGCTCGCCACGCTTCAACTCGCGCTCCAATTCGCCGTGGGCGCCGATGTCCCTGATGCCCTGGCGCGCCCGGGAAATGCCGGCATCGACCAGATCACCGCGATCCGTCAGGGTGCCGATCGACATCAGATCGAGCCCGGCCCAATAGACCAGATTGTTGTCGAGGTGATTGATGCGATCGGCATCGCGGGTTTCCTCGGCGATCCGGATCAGCCACGGCTTGACCTGCGGGAATCGATGATCGGCCTCGATGGACGCGTTGGGGAAGCGCAGCAACGCCAGCGCGAAATCGGTCCCGGCCCAGGAGCGTTCGAAATCGCCCTGATAATTCGCGCCTGTTGTCAGCAGCGCACTTCCGCTGGCCCAGCCTGCGAGCAAGTCCATGACGCAATCCAGATCGCGTTCATCGGCGGCCTTGTTGACCTGCGCAATGAATGCATGCAGCGGCTTGATCGCTTCCGCGTAACCGCCTGCATCCCGGTAGAAGCCGGGCGGATCGACCGATGTCAGCGCCGGTGGCGCCTCGCAGGTCCGGGCCGCTGCCGGCTGCGCGAGGCAAGCAAGGACGATCGATACGCCGATCGCCGTGAAACGAACATCAAGCTTCATTCCAAACAACTCCGCGAGCCACCGCGGGGACGACACGCCACGTCGTGGGCGCAGCGCAGTCATCGACAAACGCGCGCAACATGACAACCAAATCTAATGTGAT
This sequence comes from Bradyrhizobium sp. B124, assembly GCF_038967635.1. Lineage (NCBI taxonomy): Bacteria > Pseudomonadati > Pseudomonadota > Alphaproteobacteria > Hyphomicrobiales > Nitrobacteraceae > Bradyrhizobium > Bradyrhizobium sp. B124. The sequence continues at coordinate 4,918,172 of NZ_CP152413.1, forward strand.
GCGCACCAGAACCGAGTTCAGCTGCGGTTCAGATTTTGAAGCATCGACCAACAATGCTGTGTCGCGCGCTGACGATCACGGGAATATGAAGGTAATCTGCGAAGACAATCTTTACAGTTTATCTTCATATATGCCAGGGTGATCGGCATGAACAATTCAGCGGCCCGTACCGGATCAGCGCGCACATCGGCGCTCGCCGAGGATCTTCGTTTGTTGATCGGAACGCTGAAGCGCCGGCTGCGCGAGCAGGGCCAGCGTGAGGATCTTCCGCCGTCCCAGGTCGCGGTGCTGCTGCGCCTCGAAAAGAACGGTCCCGCGACCGTGTCCAGCCTGGCGCGGTCCGAAGGCATGCGTCCGCAGTCGATGAGCTCGGCGATATCGGCGCTCGAGGCCGCGGGCCTGGTCCGCGGCGCGCCCGATCCGGACGACGGCCGGCAAACCATCATGTCGCTCACCGATACCTGCCGCGAGCGGCTGCGCACCGGCCGCGCCGCGCGGCAGGACTGGCTGTCGCGCACCATCGCCGCGCGGTTGTCGGCACGGGAGCAGGACGAACTCGCCGCCGCCGTCGGCCTGCTGAAACGGCTGGTCGCGGATTGATGCCGGCCGCGCCGCGCCAATTGTGAGAACAGGAAGCGATCATGGCTCTGACGACGCTCGATCCGATCACCGCCCTTATTGTCGTCGATCTGCAATCAGGGCTCGTCGGCGCACCGTTCGTGCATCCGTTCGCAGACGTCGTGGTTCGCGCCTGCGCCCTCATCAGCGCGTTTCGACGACGTGGATTGCCGATCGTGCTGGTCAATGTCGACGGCACGGCACCCGGACGAACCGAACGGCCGCGCCACAGCGGACAGTTTCGCGACGGCTGGACCGACTTGATTCCGGAGCTCAATCGGCAACCGGGCGACATCGTCGTGACCAAGCGGACATGGGGCGCGTTCGCCAGCACCGATCTCGAGAAGCAGTTGCGCGCCCGCGGCGTCACGCAGGTCGTGGTCGCCGGCGTTGCGACCGGCACCGGCGTCGAATCCACGGCGCGGCAGGCCTATGAGGCCGGCTTCAACGTCACGCTTGCGATCGACGCCATGACCGATGCGCGGCCGAACGCACATGACTACAGCATCGAACAGGTGTTCCCGCGGCTCGGCGAAACCGGCTCGACGCAGGCGATCATCGATCTGCTTGAAAGGACCAACGCGCATGAATTGGCTTGACCTCGTCGCCTATTTCTTCGGCGGCGCCTTCCTCACCAACGCGATTCCGCACGTCGTCGCCGGCATGATGGGCGAGCCGTTCCAGAGCCCGTTCGCAAAGCCGCCCGGCGAGGGTCTGTCGTCGTCGACCGTCAACATCGTGTGGGGCTTCTTCAACCTCGCGGTCGGATATCTGCTGGTTTGCCGCGTCGGCGACTTCGGCTTGAGAACGACAAGCGACGTTGCAGCGCTCGGTCTCGGCGGCCTCCTGATCGGTCTGATCCTGGCGCGGCGATTCGGACGGTTTCACGGCGGGAATGAACCGCAGAGAACATGAGACGCGTCTTTCGATCACTCGCAAGCTTCAACTACCGGGTCTGGGCGGCCGGCGCGCTGGTGTCCAACATCGGCACCTGGATGCAGCGGGCCGCCCAGGACTGGCTGGTTCTCACCCAGCTCACACAACATAGCGCATCCGCCGTCGGCATCGTGATGGCGCTGCAATTCGGCCCGCAGCTGCTACTGATGCCGTGGAGCGGCTTTGCCGCCGATCATTTCAACCAGCGCAAGCTGCTGATAGCGACCCAGGCGACGATGGGCGTGCTCGCGCTGGTCCTCGGGATTCTCACCGTCACCGGACTGGTGCAACTCTGGCATGTCTATGTATTCGCGTTCCTGTTCGGCTGCGCGGCAGCGCTCGACGCGCCGGTGCGCCAGACCTTCGTGGCCGAGCTGGTCAGCGACACCAACCTGTCGAACGCGATCGCGCTGAATTCGACCTCGTTCAATGCCGCGCGCATGATCGGCCCCGCCGTCGCCGGCCTGATCATCGCCTCCGTCGGCACCGGCTGGGCGTTCCTGTTCAACGGCGCATCGTTCCTGGCGGTGCTGACCTCGCTGACCCTGCTGCGCACCTCCGAGTTGCGCCCGAACGCGCGGGCGCATCCCACCAAGGGCAGCGTCATGCAGGGTTTTCACTATGTGTGGTCCCGCCCCGATCTCCGGGCGACGCTGATCATGCTGTTCCTGATCGGCACCTTCGGGCTGAACTTTCCGATCTTCATCTCCACCATGGCGGTTGGCGTGTTCCACACCGATGCGCGCGGCTTCGGCCTGCTGTCCTCGGTGATGGCGCTCGGCACGATGTCGGGCGCGCTGCTCGCCGCGAGCCGCGACCAGCCGCGGTTCTCCTCGCTGATGCTGGGCTCGGCGATCTTTGGCCTCGGCTGCACGCTCGCCGCCCTGGCGCCGAGCTATTGGCTGTTCGCCGCCGCGCTGGTCGTGATCGGCGTCGCCGCGCTGACCGTCGCCAACACCTCGAACGCGCTGATGCAGCTCGCGACCGAGCCCGCGATGCGCGGCCGCGTGATGGCGCTGCGGCTCGGCGTGGCGCTGGGCGGCACGCCGATCGGCGCACCGATCGTCGGCTGGGTCGCCGATCACCTCGGCCCGCGCTGGGCACTCGGGGTCGGCGCCGCCGCCGGCTTTGCCGCCGCACTCGTTGCCCTCGGCATGCTGTCGCGGACAACCGCCGAAGCCGGCCATGGCAGTCTGCCCCCGGCGGAGTGAGCCAGGTCTCCTTCGACGGCGTGACTGCGCCGCGCCTCAGACGAAGGCGCTCAGTCCCGTGATCGACTTGCCGACGATCAGGGTGTTCATCTCGCGGGTGCCCTCGTAGGAATAGATCGCCTCGGCATCGGCCACGAAGCGGCCGATATGATTCTCGAGCAGGATGCCGTTGCCGCCGAGCAGCTCGCGCGCATAGCCGACGGTCTCACGGCATTTGACGGTACAGAACGCCTTCGCCAGCGAGGCGTGCTCGTCCAGCATCACGCCTTCGTCCTGCATCTGTCCGAGCCGCAGCATCATCGCCTGCGTCGCGGTGACATTGCCGAGCATCCGGACCAGGAGATCCTGCACCAGCTGGAAGCCGCCGATCGGCCTGCCGAACTGCTGCCGCTCGGTTGCATAACGCAGCGCATGCTCATAGGCGCCCATCGCGCAGCCGACGGCAAACCACGCCACGCCGGTGCGGGTCATGCGCAGCACCTTGGCGGTGTCCTTGAAGGAGTTGGCGTTCTGCAGCCGGTCCGCCTCGGGCACGCGGCAGTCCTTCAGCGTGATCAGGCCGTTCTGCACCACGCGCAGCGCCATCTTGGTCTTGATCTTCTCGACCGAGAAACCGGGATTGTCCTTGGCCACGACAAAGCCCTTGACCTGGTTCGAGCCTTCCTCGCGCGCCCAGATCACGTTGATGTCCGCGAAGGTGGCGTTGCCGATCCACTTCTTCTGGCCGTTGAGAATCCAGACGTCACCCTCGCGCCGGCAGGTGGTCAGCATCCCGCCCGACGTCGCGGAGCCGACCAGCGGCTCCGTGAGACCAAACGAGCCGATCTTCTCGAAGCGCATCATCGCAGGCAGCCAGCGTTGCTTCTGGGTCTCGTCGCCGCACAGATAGATCGAGCCCGCCGAAAGTCCGGTGTGCACGCCCCAGAAGGTCGCGACCGAGGAATCGACCCGCGCCAGCTCCATCGCGACAAAGCCGTTCAGCAGCCAGCTGCCGCCGGCCGCGCCATAGCCCTGGTAGCCGACGCCGCCGATGCCGATCTCGGCCATGTCAGGGATGATCGCGAACGGAAATTCGTCGCGGCTCCAGAACTCCTCGATGATCGGCGCGACCACACCCTCGGTGAATGCGCGCACACGCCGCACCAGAGCGCGCTCCGTGTCGTTGAGGACGGTGGCAATGCCGTAGAAGTCGCCGTTGATCGGCGGCGGCGCGTAATCCGGCTTGGCTGACCGTGTCGCCTGCGCGTTAGCCATGGTGTCCTCCCTGATGCATGGCGATGCTTCGCCTTTGTCTCGCGCTCCCGACAGGACCGACGCCCTGCCGGGATTCGTCTCATCGTGACGTCAGGTTGGCTTGTTCGGGCGGACGCTGGCGCGGAACTCCTCAAAATTCTCCTTCATCCGGTCCTGGATGATCTTCACCGCTTCCGTGGTCGACTGCCGCGCCGTCGACGCGCTGTCCTGCGCGCCCTTGACCGCGATGTCGAATACCTTCCGCGCGAATTCGGTTTGCAGAGCGAGGTTCTCATGAATCTTGCCGAGCGGCTTGTACTCGCGCGCCAAGGTCGAGGCCTCGCGCAAGCCCGCCTCAATCACCTCGCGCTGCTTCTGCGCCACCGATTGCGCGCCCTGGGCCGCAACCTTCGCGCTCTGGCCGAGCGCCTCGAGGTTCTTCTTCTGGGCTTGCAGCAATTCGTCGACGTTCAGCTTCGGCAGACCGAGATCACTGCCGAACTTGCGCAGCATATCGATGTAAGAGGTATTGTCGGTCACGATATCCTCCCTGGTTGCTGTGTTTAGGGCTTCTGCTGTCCGCCTCCGGACGTTGGAACGAGATCCCTGAAGTAACTCGTCGTGCGCGAGAGCAGGGATGACGACGCGGCCTGACGGCTCTCGTCAGCCAGAAACGCTTCGATCAAGTCGGCGGTTTCCTTTGGCCGCGTCACCATGAACAGATGTCCGTCGTCGATCAGGCGCAGCTCGGCGTTCGGGATCAGGCTCGCCATGATCTGACCGTTGACCGGAGGGACCAGCGGATCGTCGCTGCCCATCAGGATCAGCGTCGGCTGCGGCAGCGACCAGAGCCAGGGCAGGCTAGTCCAGCCGGTCATCGCGAGCAGCTGATAGAGGTAACCCATGCTGCGCGCGCCGTGCATCGCGGCGGCATGCCGGCCGATCAAGGACGGATCGTCGCGAAACGCCCCGCCATAGATGTCGGCGGCGATCGCTTTCATGTAGCCCTTGTCGGTGTAGCGGCGCGGCGTCGCCATTTTCCACAGCACCGACGGGCTTGCCGGCACCATGGTGAAACCAGGCGCGGTCGCGGCAAGCACCAGGCGGCGGCAGCGCTTTGGAAACTGATGCGCGAATTGCTGCGCGATGCCACCGCCCCAGGACACGCCGGCGACATCGACCTCGGCGCAGCCCAGCTCCGCAACGAGCCCGGCGGCGAGCCGCGCCAGGGTCGACGGACGATACGGCCATGCCGGCCTTGGCGATCCGCCGACCCCGGGCACGTCGAAGATGATGGCGGTGGTGCCGGTCAGCGCGTCGAGGAACGGCTTCGCCAGCTCCCAATTAGCGCCGATGCCATTGAACAGCAGTAATGGCGGCCGGCTGCCGCCGCCATGCCGGATCGCGACCTGAAGCAACTGGCCGTCGATCGTGATTTGCCGCGTCTCGATGGTGCCGGGCTGCGTTACCGCCGCCGGCCGAGCCTCGTCAGCGCTGGTGAGATCGTCAGTCAAAGACGTAGGTCCCCGGTGCCGCGCCAAGGGATGGATAGCGCGCGCTGCCGAGCGAGGCCGGCGCCGCCACCTCGTCGCCCGAACGCGCCTGCAGCCAGTCGCGCCAGTCGAGCCACCAGCTGCCCTTGCGCTTTTCGGCCGAGGCCATGAACGCATCGGGCTTGTCCGTGGAGATCGGCCCGATCATGAAAGACGCCTTCGGATTGCTCGGCGGATTGAGCAGGCTCTGCAGGTGCCCGCTGTTCGACAGCACGAAGGTGGTGCCCTCGCCCATGATCTGCGCGGTCTTGTAGACGCCCTTCCACGGCGTGATGTGGTCGGTCACCCCTGCGACGACGTAGCTATCGGCCTTGACCTTGCTCATGTCGATGGTCTTGTCGTTCAGCGTCAGCTTGCCGGCGTTGACGAACGGGTTGGAGAAATAGAGATCGAGATAGTCGCCGTGCAGCGCCGCCGGCAGGCGGGTCGTGTCGGCGTTCCAATAGAGAATGTCGAAGGCCGGTGGCTGATTGCCGAGCAGGTAGTTGTTGACCCAGTAGTTCCAGATCAGGTCGTTGGGCCGCATCCAGGCGAACATCCGCGCCAGGTCGTGGCCATCGACAATGCCGCGCAACTGCGACGTCGCCTTGGCCGCGCGCATGGTCTCCGGCGTCATCAGGCAGCCGAACGTGCTCTCCTCGGCCGAGTTCGGATCGAGCAGGCAGACCGCCAGCACCAGGTTCTTGATCTTCTTCTCAGTGGCGCTGCCGAGCGTGGCAAAATAGGCCGTCGAGGTGATGCCGCCGGAGCAGGATCCCATCATCGAGATGTCCGCGCTGCCGGAGATCTCGCGCGCCGCGTCGACCGCCTCGTCGAGCGCCGCGACATAGGTGTCGAGCCCCCAGTCGCGGTACGCCGCGGTCGGGTTGCGCCAGCTCACGGCAAAGACCTGGAAGCCGCTCTCGAGCAGGAAGCGGACCATGCTCTTGTCCGGCGACAGGTCGAGCGCGTAGTACTTGTTGATCTGCGGCGGCGTGATCAGCAGCGGCCGCTTCCTGACCGTCGGCGTCGTCGGGGTGTACTGGATCAACTCCAGCAGCTCGTTGCGGAAGATGACTGCGCCCGGCGTGATCGCAAGGTTCTCGCCGACTTTGAACGCGCTCATGTCGACCATCGACGGCATGCCGCGATTCTGCGTCAGATCGCCGATGTAGTTCTTCAGGCCGCTCCACAGGCTCTGCCCGCCGGTGTCGATGAACTTGCGGACTGCCGCCGGGTTGGTGAGCATCGTGTTGGTCGGCGCGACCGCATCGATCAGGATATCCGTGATCAGATGCGCGCGCTGCTTGTCGATGTCGCTGAGGCTGGTCTTATCGACCAGCCCGTTGACCGCCTCGCCCCACGCCAGATAGGCCTTGAGCAGGCCGGAGTGCAGCGAGCTCTCCTTCCAGGTCGGATCGGCAAACCGCTTGTCGCCTGCCTTCGGCGCGCGCTCGGACTTGCCGGCGGCGATCGAGCCGAGCTCGCCGACGAAAGACAGCCACTGCTCGGTCGCGACCTTCGGCTCGTTGATGACCGCCTTGAACAGGATGCCGGCGCCCTCGACCAGGTCCTGGCCCTGGATGCCGACCAGCGGATTGAGCGCCAGCGTGTTGCGCGACGCCGCCTCGGACATGTCAGACGCCGAGGACTCCGGGCTGCGATTTTCCGTGCTCATTGCTTTGCTCCCGCCGCGGGGATCAGAAGGGCCAGCGTTTCGGCGATCAGCGCCGGCTTCTCGGAGCCTTCGACCTCCAGCGTGTTCAGGGTTTTCATGATCACCTGGCCACTGTCCCGCGGCTCGATGCCGGACAGCACGACCCGCAGCCGCACCCGCGCACCTGATGGCACCGGCGCCAGGAAGCGCACCTTGTCGACGCCGTAGTTCAGCCCGGCGGCCGCATCGCGCGGGATGATGCCGACCTGCATCGCCAGCGGCGCCACCATCGCGAGCGTCAGATAGCCATGCGCGATCGGACCGCGGAACGGGCTCTCCCGTTTCGCGCGTTCGACATCGACGTGAATCCATTGATGGTCGCCGGTGCAGGCCGCAAAATTGTCGATACGCTGCTGATCGATCGCGACCCAGTCGGAAAGTCCGAGCTCCTTGCCAACGTGCTCGCCGAGGCCGGCAAGTGTGAGGTTGCTCATGACATCGTCCTCCACGATCTTTTCTCGACTGCACCCGACCCGTCACATGTCGCCGTACAGCTCGCGCAGCTCCTTCTTGTTGATCTTGCCGACGCTGGTCTTGGGAATGCTGTCGATGAACAGGATCTTGCCGGGGATGCCGTATTTCGAGATCACGCCCTTGTCGGCGAACAGCTTGAGATGGTCCTTGATGGCCTCGTCGCTGAGGCCGTCGGCACCGGACGGTTTCTTGACCACCAGCGCGAGCGGCCGCTCGCCCCATTTCTCGTCCTTGACGCCGATCACCGCGGCCTCGGCCACGCCGGCGCATTGCGAGATCAGATCCTCGATCTGCAGCGAGGAGACCCATTCGCCGCCGGTCTTGATCACATCCTTGATTCGGTCGGTGATCTGGACGTAGCCGCCCGGGCTGACCACGGCGATATCGCTGGTGTGCAGATAGCCGCCCTCCCAGAGCTGCTCCGAGCCTTCAGGATTGTTGAAGTAGCCCTGGGTGAGCCAGGGCGCCCGCAGCACGATCTCGCCGGGCGACTTGCCGTCATGCGGCACGTCCTTCATGTCGGGATCGACGATGCGGAGGTCGACCAGCGGGCCGGCCATGCCGGCGCGGGTGCGGAATTCGACCTCGCCGTCAGGATCGCCGCTGAGATCCCTGGATTGGACATGGGAGACCGCGGCAAGCGGGCCGGTCTCCGACATGCCGTAACCCGCGAAGATGTCGATGCCGGCCTCCATCGCCTGCTTGGCGAGCGCCTTCGGTAACGCAGAGCCGCCGATCACCATCTTGAGGCCCTTGAGATCGACCTTGGCCGCAGCGGCGGCGTTGAGCAGCATCTGCAGGATGGTCGGCACGCCGTGAGTGAAGGTGACGCCTTCGCTCTTGATCAGCTTGACCAGCATCGCCGGCTCGTAGCGGCCGGGATAGACCTGCTTGGTGCCGGCCAGCGTCGCCGACCATGGAAAGCCCCAGGCGTGAACGTGGAACATCGGTGTGATCGGCATGTAGACGTCGTCGCGCGAGAAGCGCCCCTGCGACCCGGCCATGCCGAACAGCGCAAGCCCGGCGATCGTGTGCAGCACGAGCTGGCGATGGCTGTAATAGACCCCCTTCGGCAGACCGGTCGTCCCTGTCGTGTAGAAGGTGGTGGCCTGGGTGTTCTCGTCGAAATCGGGAAAGTCGTAGTCCGGCGAGGCCGCCGCAAGCAGGCCCTCATACTCGCCGATGAAGGACAGGCTGCCGGTCTGCGGCGACGGCTTGTCCGACATTACGATCATCCGCTTGACATTGGGCAGCTGCGCCTTGATGCCTTCCAGCAATCCGACGAACTCTTCATTGACGAGCAGCGTCGATGCGCCGGCGTGATCGATCGTGTAGGCGATCTGCTCCGGCGACAGGCGGACGTTCACCGTCTGCAGCACAGCGCCCATCATCGGGATCGCGAAGAAGGCTTCGAGGAAGCGATGGCTGTCCCATTCGAGCACGCCGACGGTGTCGCCGGGCTCGACGCCGGCCTTGCTGAGCGCCGAGGCGAGACGGCCGATCCGCTCTCGGGTCTGTCGATAGGTCTGGCGCTTGAGATCGCGATAGACGATCTCCTGGTCCGGCGCCTGGACGCTCGGCGTGTGCCAAAGCTGCTTGAAGATGAGCGGATAGTGATAGGCGGATTGGGCAGTCTGAATCAGCCTTCCAACCATGGAAGCCTCCCTCGACCTGGCATGTCCTCCGACCGTTGCGTCCGCAGTTCTAAGCGAGCGGATCGTGTGGTCTGCCGTGCTGCATCACGACGGTCTGACCGTGTGACATTAGGACGAAGCCTCGCGTGACGCCCGAGATTTGTGAAGGTCCGAAACGGACATCGGCGGGGTCTCAACCGGACAAGGTGCTCTCAATCAATGGCGGCGGTCTTGCTGCTTCGCAACAAGGGAGGCCCATTGATGAGTCTTGGGTTTTGGCGCGAACCGGCTATGTTCCAAGGGCTCGCGAACGGAAATCCACTCGGGCCAGGTTTGCGGCGCACTGCTTTCCGACCGAAGGAAAGGCTGGTTCACTTTGCAACCAACCACGCGACTGAAGAGGCCTGTGGGCTCCCGCAACGATATCCTGACCGTCGGCACCGGCGACAAGGTCTATGAGACGACCAAGCTTGGCGCTGTCTTCGACATGCTGGCCGGCGCCGGCGTCCCGGCCGACGCCATCCTGCGCGACACCCGCATTCCGCTGGCCGATGTCCACTCACCGCAGGCGCGGATCTCGCTGACGCAGCTGATGACGGTTTGTCAAAACGCGTTGCGCCTGTCGACCGACCGTCACCTGCCCTATCGCATCGGCGCATCGGTCCACATCTCGACCTACGGAATGTACGGCTATGCTTTGCTGTGTTGCCCGGACTTTCGCAAGGCAATGGAATTTGCGATGCGCTACCACGCGCTCGCCGCACCGCTGGCGACGATCGAATTCAGCGAGGACAAGGCCCATGCGAGATGGACCATCGAGCCCAATCTGCACGCACTTGCCGATTCCGCGCTGTACCGGTTCGTCGCCGAGATGCAGATCGGCATCCACATTTCGCTGATGCGCGACATCATGGGACCAAGCTTCGCTCCCTTTGAAATCACGCTCGCCTATCCGCAAGCACAGGACTTCGAGCTTCCGCTCGATCACGTCGGATGCCCGGTGCGTTTCGATCAGCCGGCCAACCAGATCGTCTTCAAGGCGCAGTTGCTGGACCGGAGAGCCGATCTCGGCAACAAGACGACGTACCCGACCATCGTCGCGCTCTGCGACGACTTGCTCGGAGACTTGAGATTGCGGACCGGCATTGCCGGAAAAATCCGCGCCATCCTGCTTCGCGACATCGCAAACCCGCCGACCTTCGAGGCGATCGCCAAGCTGCTCGGCGTGAACGACCGGTCGTTGCGGCGCCAGCTTCGCCAGCAGGGCTTTTCCTTCCGGGGGCTGCACGACGAGTTGCGGACCCAGATTGCGCTGAAATATCTCCGCAGCACGACGCTTGCCAATGACGACATCGCACTGGCACTCGGCTTCAGCGATGCGGCAAACTTCAGGCGTGCGTTCCACCGCTGGACCAAGAAGGCCCCGAGCGACATCCGCGGCGAATGATTGCGGACCGCGACCGTTGACCGCCTCGCTTGCGCGGACGCCCGCGCTAATACGCGTAGGACGTCTTGCCCGGCTGCACGGTCAGCCGAAAGGCGACGTCGGTCGAACCGTCCATCAGCTCGATCAACTGGTCACACACCAGGCATCGAAACTCGCCGGCGATGCCGCCCTTCGACGTCAATTCGATCCGGCGATAGCCGGCCTGGCAATGAGGGCACGTCACGTCAGATTTTCGCATGGAATCAGCAAACCGTTGCTCTCTCTATTTTCCATATGCCCATCGTCAGAAATGTGACGGCGTCACGATCTGTGCGAAACAGACGGTGTCTTCGCTGACGTTATCGATGACTGTAGACGGGTGCTGGCGGGCGATACGGAAACGCCGAGACCCCGAAGTTGCGGCCATATTGCTGCTGCACCGCCGGGATGTTGACCACGCCCACCTTGAGATCCTGCGATTTCGCGTCGATCGGCGGCGTGTTCGTCACGGGCGGGTTGACCTGATCGACCTGCTTCTTGAGCCGCTCGTTGATACAGCCAAGCGAGGCCGCATCGCCGCAGCGCTCGGCGGGCGCGCCGCCGCTGCCTCTTGCCGCAGCCCGGCCGGTGCCACCACTGGTGTCGCGGTTAAGGTTGAGCGCCGGCGGCGGTGTGCCGACGACAATTTCCGGCAGCGGCGTGTGTTGCTGCGTCTGCGCCTGCGCCTGCATCGCCGACAATCCGGCAACGGCGACCGCCAACATGATCACTTTCATCGGTGCTGCTCCTTGCAGAACCACAACTGTTTCAAACGATAGGAAGCCAAGGGCAGATATCAAGCGAGGGTGGGCAACGAGATGAATTCGGGCGGCGCGGGCTTGCTATTTCCCTCCCCGGGCCTGGGTCACAAGCGCGTTGAGCCGCGTGTTGAGTGCGACGAGATCGACGCGGCCGATGCGTCCGCCGCCGCCGAGGCATTTGCGGCCACATCCGCCGCCACCGCCACCGGCACGGCCCGGTTCGCCGAAGGTCGCGACCGGTACGGTGCCGGTCACCCGAAAGCCGCGGGCAAACAGCCGGGCGCGCACCGCCACGCAATAATTCACCGACAGATAGGAGAAGCGGGTCTCGCCATGACCTGCGCGGTACTTCATGACCGCGGTGCACAGGTCGCCGCCGGCAAGGCGCCATGCCTGCGCAAGATACATGACGCCGAAGTGAATGTTGTTCTCGGGAATCGCGAGTTCGGCAAGCGAGCCGGAAAAGCCGAGCATGCGCGCGGTCGACGGCAGCAGCTGCATCAGACCGATTTCACCGACGCCGCCGATCACGTCGGGATTGTAGCCGCTCTCCACGCCCATCACCGCCTCGGCGATCTCGGGCGCGAGCCCGCTTCCCGCCGCCTCCTTCTCGATCAGCGCGCGATAGCGCATGCGCGCGTCCGATACCGCGGGCTGGCCCACGGGCAGAGGCGGGAGCGTTTTCCCGCCGGCGTCCTTCGCCGCATCTTTGGCCGGTACGGCCGGCTTCGCCGTCGCCTCGGCCGGCGGCTTTTCCGTGGCGTCGGCTGAAGGGTCTGCCGACTCGACGGCGGCAAAGCGCGTGCTGAATGACGACGCCGGCCTCTCTCCCTCGGCATGGGCGGGCTGGACAAGACAAAGCGCGAGCACAAGACCGCCGGCTGCGATGCGGCTGCCCCGGTGACGAGCAGGATCAAGCAGCTTCCGCCATCGGCTGAAGCTGCCCGCCTTCGTCGCTGAGGCACCGTCATTCATCGGTCGCTTACGGCCCTGATCGTCGCGTGTCCGCATGATTTACTGGATCGTCGGAACTGCCCCCGCTTCCGCGGCGTGCTCATGGGACGGCTGCGGGGCCGGCGCACTTGGCTGCGGGACAGCCGCCGCGCCATTGCGGGCGACGATCTTCGGCAGCTCCTCGCGCAGATAGGCGATCAGCTCCTGAACCAGCCGGTCCCAGACCTCGATCTGCGCCCGCATAAAGTTCGGCGCCACGCCGCCGGCCACGGAGACATCGAGGCAGAACATCAGGAACGGCTGGCTGAACTGCAGCCGCCCGAACCGCCGCGTCGTGTTCCAGCGATTGACGAGGTCGAGCGGCAGCTCGCCCTGCACCTGAAGCGTGGTGACCAGCATGGCGTCGACAAAGCTCTGCTCCTCGCCGACGAGCTGGTTTCCCGGCCGGATCTCGAAGCCGAGCCCCGCCGTCGCCGAGCGCAGATAGGTCGTGTTGGCGACCGGATCGGTCAGCGTTTCGACGCGATAGCCGACATTCTGGAAGCTGTCGCGCAACCCGTCGATGGTGAGCTTGGTGATGATCTCGGACATGTTGGTCTCCGTATTACTTTTTCGACGCGTCGAGCAGGCTCGACAGGGCAAGCTCGTTGAGAACGGGCGGATGTTGCTTCAGCAGTTCGGCAAGATAGGCCCGCCGCATCATGTTCGACCGCTCGGAGCGGATCTGCAGCACCAGCTGGTCGCGCACTTCCGGCAAGGTGCGGGTATAGGACGCCTTGGTGTCGAGCAGCTTGATGATGTGCCAGCCGTCGTCGAGCTTGATCGGCTCGGACACGCTGTTCTTGGCGAGCCCCATCACCTGGTTGCGGATCTCCGGGCGGATCTGGCTTTCGGCAACCCAGCCGAGGTCGCCGGCATCCTTGGCGGCGTTGTTGTCGCCGCGCGCGATCGCCGCGAAGTCGGCTCCCGGCGCTTTCAGCTTGCGCTGCACGTCGTCGAGCTCCTGCTTCGCCTTGTCCTCGGCGGCCTTGTCGCCCTCCTTCGGGGCGGCGACGAAGATCTGCGCGAGCTGGAATTGCCGCGGCATCAGGAATGCGGCGCGATTGGCCTCATAGACCTTCTGCAAATCGTCCTCGCTCGGGAAATTGGCCGGCGGCGTCGACACCGATTGCAGGTAGAGCTCGACCACCGCGCCCTCGCGCGCCCGGTCGAGCTGCGCGGCGACGGCGGGTTGCTGATCCCACTTCTTCGCCACCGCCTCCTGCAGCACGAGGCGGTTGGCAAGCAGCAGCCGGACCGTCTGGCTGAGCATGGCCGGATCCTTGGCCAGCGCAGCCTGCTCGCGCGGCGCGAGGGCTGCGACATAGCTGCGGAGATCATCGGCCGAGATATTGGTCTCGCCGACCCGCGCGATGACGTTCTCGGGCGCGGTGGGCTTCGGCGCGACCGCGACCGGAGCCGGCGCGGGCGTGGCGGCGGCTTGCGCCTGAGCCGCGGGCTGTGGCTGCGGCTTCCTGACCGGAGCCTGCACGGCGCGCGGCGCGGGAGCCTGCGTCTGCGCCGAGGCATCGAGCGGCGCAACGAAAGCCGCCAAGGCGACGGCGATTCCGGCGGCGAGACCGATCGACCGAAGCGGCTTCACGATAGTGGCGGTCGTCATGGATTCACCTTCTGATCGAGGAATTTGTCCTGGCTTTCCTGCAGCTGATTCTGGATTTCGACCCGGCGCTGCTGAATCATCGGCTCGCGCGAGACCACGATCTCGCCGATAGTCAGGTCCTTGTAGCGCTGCACCATCTCCTTGCCGGCCTTGATCAGCTGGGTGTTCTTGGCAACGCAGCTCTTGGTGCTGGCCTTGTAGGCGGTGGCCTCGCCTTCGAACTTGGCTCGCTCGGCGTCCTTGGTGCGAGCAACGGTAGCCGCCTCCTCATACGCCGACTTCCACTTCTCCAGCGTCTCGTCGCGTTCGGCGAGCCGCTGATTGAACTCGTCAACGGCGTCGCGATGCTCCTTGTCGGCCTTCTTCAGCTGCGCCTTGAGGTCGTCGACCTCCTTCTTGGCCGCCGCCTTTTCGCGATCGGCGTCGGCGACCTTGGCCTGCAACGCCGTGCGCTGGTCTTCCAGCGCACGGGTCTGCGCCGTCGCGCTGCGCAGGGCGTCGCGCAGGCGGTCGGTCTCGGACTGGGCGAATGCGGTGCCAGAGCTCAATGCTCCGAACACCATCATCAGGACGAAGAGTGCGATGCGCATGGTCAGAACTTCGCGTTGAGGTCGACTTGCAGGACGTCGACGGCATAGGGGCTGCCGGCGATGCTGTTGGCGCTCATCCAGCGCAAGGTCGCCCAGACATTCTCGCCGAGACCGATATTGCCGCCGACGAAATAGCCCTTGAGGTTGGTGCCGCCGAGGCCGAAGTCGGAGTCGGCGAACGCATCGATGGTGGCGTCGGATTCGAGGTATTTGTAGCCAGCGTGGACGTTCCAATCCCAGAGATGCTTGATCTCCCTGTTGCCGACGGTGACACGGCCGAGCCAGCCCTGATTGCCGCCGTTGAACGCGCCAGGCGTGGTGCCGCCATCCGGGCTCGGCCCGCGATTGTTCATCAGCACGCCGTAGGTTGCCGCAGCCGCGTTCATGAAGGAGCGGCTGAACGCGGTGTTGTAGACATACTCGCCGTCGAGCACGATGTGGGTCGGATGGAATTGTCCGAGATCGAGCTGTCCGCTGACAACGACTGGCCGATATTGGCTGACCAAGCCGAAATATTCGAACTGGTTGATCGTGCCGCCATTGTTACCGGTGCCCGGAGGATCGGCGATGATGTTACGCAGCGGGAAATAGGTATTGCCCTTCTGCGCGAAGGACGGCCGGGTCAGGTCGGTGTCGCAGACGTCGGATGCGGACGTGACCCTGCAGGGGCTCGAGAACTGGCCCTGAACATTGTCGAAGTCGTAGAAGGCAACGCCGAACCGGAATGAGTATTCCGGGCTGAACCGGGCATTGAAGCCGACCTGGCCTCCGAACAGCCACTTGTCGTGGCTGGCAAATTTGCTGGGCGGCGAGTTCAGGTTGCTCGGATCGGCCGGTAGATTGCTGCCGGCATTGAAATCGGTGTTGTAGATCGGGAACGCACCGCCCACCGCAAACGGCGTGAAGCCTTCCCAAACCTCGTGCTTGGCCTGAACGGCAAAACCATCGAAGCCGAGCTCCTTGTACCAGACCAGATCGGTCGGCGACCAGAATGGATTGTCGATGCGACCCGCGGAGATCCTCAGATCGTCGCCCCAGGTCTGCCAGTTGATGTAGCCGCGATCGAGCCAGACGCCATACTTCGAGAAGTTGCCGCCACCGCCGCCAAGGGTCTGGTTGGTCGACACCGGCGAGTTGTTCTCGCCGGTCGCAATGCGCAGGCCGGCAGTGAACCCGTACAGCAGGTCGGCTTCCATGCCGAGCCGGCCGCGGAAGCGGAACTGGTTGCGATCCTGCGTGGCATCGTAGGTCGGACCAAACGCAGTGCTCGAAATGTCATACGGCGATCCGGTATTGATCGCATTGAAGTTGGCGGCGCCGGCCTGGTCGTTGCCGGTCGGGAAATAGGCACCCTGATAGCGCACGCGTGCATCGCCGTAGAAGCGGATGCGTTGCGCCCATTCCGGGTAGGTTCCGGGCGACGCCCAGTTTTCTTTCTGCGCCTTGGCCATCACCTCCTGCTTAATCTCTTCCCGTAACTGTCGTTTGACGACTTCGGGAACGTAGGTGACGTGCCGGGTGCCCGGCGGCTGCGCCGCCGCGGCGGCAGCCGTTGCGGCCTTGGTGGCGTCGTCGGCCTTGGTCGTGGCGTCCTTGGCGGCCTGGCGGGAGACATAGGCCTCGTCCTCGGCCTGCTTGATCAGCGCCTGGGCCTGCTCTTCCTTGAGGACACCCTGCTGCACCAAGAGATTGACGAGATTGACGGTGGCATTCGACGATGTCGGCTTGGTGCTCGATACCTTCGGCTTCTTCGCGTCGGTCCGCTTCGCCGCGGCGGCGGGACCCTGCTCGGCAGCCTGGTCCGCGGTCTGGCCCACGGCCGGCGTTGCGCAGGCGAGCGCGCTCAGCGACACCGCAAGCGGCAACGCGCGCCATTCTGCGTGAGCTCGTTTCTTAAACATCAGTCCCCCAGTTCTCACTCGCACATTGAATCTCGAAGGTTGGTCGTTCGTCAGTCGGTCTCGTCAGCTCGGCCGTCGCGCGGTGACGCGCGTGACCACCGGCATCGGCATGTCCTTGGGTGGCGGTTCGCGCAGCGTCAGACTGCCGATCACCTCGTTGCGAAGCGCCGCATCGATCTCCGGATTGCCGGAGGACGGCGTCAGGACGACGCGGGTGACGTGGCCGGAGCCATCCACCCACAGCCGCACCTGGATTTGCGTCGCCATGTTGCGGGTCTTCGGATTGGCGCGGATCGCCGCCTCGACCTGCGAGGTGATGATCGTGGTGTACCAACCCCAGCGACTGCCACCGCCGCCGCCTCCGCCATACGGGTTGCCGCCGGGCTTGCCGCCGAGATTGAACAGATCGCCGGGTCCCGTCGGCTTGGCATCGAGCGACAGCGGACCGGGCGGCTCGTCGTTCTTGGCGTCCTTGGCCGGCTCGTCCTTCGGCTTGTCGACCGGCTTCTCTTCCTTGAACTCGGGCTCCGCCATCTTGGGCTGCTCGATCATCTTCTGCTCGGGCTGCGGCTGTGGCGGCGGAGGCGGAGGTGGCGGCGGCAGCGTCACATTGACAATGGTGAGATCGCGCACCTGACGCGGCGGCGGCAGATCGTCGTGACCGAGAAAGAAGTAGACGATGCCGCCAAGGAACAGCGCGACCACCGCCACCACTGCGCCGTAGCGCAGCAGCGCACTGCGTTCGCCCTTCCGGGCGGCCGTGTTGCGGGCAGCCGACGGCGGCGCCGCGGCTGTTGCGGGCGCGACGGCAACATCGTGATCGTCGGCTGACGGCGCGGCGCGCGCGTTCTGGTCCCGCATCGGCGCGTTCATGGCGCGGCCTCCACCGCGGCGCGGTCGAGCAGCCTGTCATTGACGTATTGCATGACGAAGCTGGCAAGCGCGTCGAAGTCCGTGGTCTTCAGGATGACCTTGGTATCGGGGCCTGCTTCGATCGCTGCGTGAAAGGTCTCAACCTCGCTCAGATAGTCGACATAGGCCGTCGCGTCGATCGACAGGCGGGCCCACGGGCATCGCGAGATTGTCAGCCGCAGCGGGTTGTCGGCGGGCTCGCGGCCTGCGACGTGCCGGCGCAGCACATCCGCGAGCTTGACCAGCAGGGCCTCGCCATGAACGGGAAATGCCACCACCTCGCCGCGCTGCTCTTCGCGCACGTCCGCGGCGATCGGTATCACACCGAGTTCCGCGCCAATACCGGCGCGGATCGGCACCTGCGAAACGGGCTCGGCGCGCGTGACGTCCGCGGCACCGCAGCCGTGATCGAATGATCGCATCATGCCGCTCAGCCACGACCGTAGCGTCCTGCGCTCGGTCAGCGGGAAAGGTGATGGCTGCGTGATCATGGCGTCGCTTCCCGACTGGCTCACTTCACGAGCGGCTTGGTGGCGAGCCCGACCTGGCTCAGGCCGATACGGCTGAGCAGATCGAACACATCCATCACGCTCTGGTACTGCGCCTGCGCATCGCCGCGCAGCACCACGGGAAATTCCGGCGTCAGCGCCTTCTGCTGGATCAGCCGCTGCTCGAGCTCGGCCAAGGTCACCGGTATAGTGTCGAGGAAGATCTTGCCGTCATTGGCGACCGTGATTGCCTTGGTGGTCTGGGTCGCAAGGCTCGGCGCCGCCGAGGCCTTCGGCAGATTGACCTTCTGGCCCTGCACGGTCGCCGTCGTCATGATGATGAAGATCACCAGCAGCACGTAGGCGAGGTCCAGCATCGGCGTGATGTTGATGTCGTCATAGGGCTTGGAGTCGGCCTGGATCTGCATGGCCGTTACTCCGCAGCGATACGGTGTTCGATCGGGTCCGGCCGGTCGGCGGAATAGAATTCCGCCATCTTGGTCACGAACTCGTCGACGAAGACCTGAATGTCGTTGGTCAGGTCCTTGATCCGGGAGATCAGGTAGTTGTAGCCGAACAGCGCCGGGATCGCGACGCCGAGACCGGCGACGGTTGCGACCAGCGCCGCGGCGATGCCGGGCGCGATCGCGTTGACGTTGACGTCGCCGCTCGCCGCGATCGCCGCGAAGGTGATCATGACGCCGACCACGGTGCCGAGCAGGCCGAGGAACGGTCCGCCGGAGATCGCGATGGTCAGCACCACCATCAGGCGGTTGAGGCGCTGCATCTCCTTGACGACGCCGCTATCGAGCGCCGCGCGGATCGCCGCGATCGAGACCGCCGACAGCACCGGAGCGCGCTGCGAGTTGCTGAAGCGGTGACGGATTTCCGCGGCGCCGATGTGGTAGATGCGGTAGAGCGAGGACGAGCGCATCATCTTGGCGTCGGCCTCGGTGAGGCGTCCGCCCAGCGTCGAGATGTCGTCGGCATCGCCGCGATCCAGCATGGTGAGATCGGCCGCGATCTCGCGGAACCCCTTCATGAACTGGGCATTCGCCCTGGCCTGCTTGCTGAGATACGAGGCTCTGTCGAACATCACCACCCAGCTGACCGCGGCCATGATCAGCAGAATGCCGATCACCACCCAGCCGTCGAGCGTCACCGACTTCAGGATCACCGCGAAGTAGCCGGACAGCCAGCTTGCAGTCTCCTCGTCGACGCTGAATGCCATCAGCTTGGCCTGGTCGGGCCCCTGCCCGATCGCCATCACCTTGATCAGTCCGGCGGGGCGCGCGACCTTGCTGATCTGCAGCTCGTCGATGTCGCCGACGAAGCCGGCCATCGCTACGGCAGCAGGCGCAGGTGCCGGTGTTGCCGCCGCATCCGGCGTCGCCGCGGGCGCGGCGCCACCGTCCGCAGCCGGCGCATCAGGGGGCACTGATGGTGTTGCTGCGGACGGGGCCGTCGCAGGCGCGATCGGAGAGGCACTGGAGGTCGACGAGTCTCCTCCGATCAGGCCAACGGTATTGAGGGCGGGCAGGCTCGCGCTGAGCGCGGCGTAGGATACGCCGTCGAGATAGAGCGTGACCTGACCGTTTCCGGCAACGACGGCGACATGATGCCAGCTACCGGCCGCGACCGGCGCTCCGGCGCTCGAGCGCTGCACGGAGCCCGCGTTGGTGACTTCGACAAACGGACTGCCATTGTCGACCCCGACCACCAGTGCGTTGGCGCCGTCACGCCGGCTGAACAGCGCGGCGTTGGGCTGCAAGGCAGCCGGCTTGATCCAGGCCGACCAGGTCAGCGCGGCACCATCCGGCGACGCGAGCGACGGCGAGGCCGGCACCGTGACCGGTGTGCGGCCGTCGAGCCGCAAGCCGGTCCCGATCAGCGAACCGTCCGCCGGCTGGCCGACACTTTGGGCGTTATTGGCCCACACCGAGGAATCGATTGCCGGCGTGCCGCGCTCGTTGAAGTGATAGACCGTCAACGTATCCGGATCGTAAGTGCCCTTCGGATCGCTGGTCGCGAGCGCTTTCTTGTTGCCGTAATAGAGCCAGATATCGGTCCGCGCGCCCGGCGCGATGTTCGGCACCGCGACCCAGACCAGGCCTTCGCCGAGCAGCGAATCGAACTTCTCGATATGATGCTTCAACGGCGTCTTGTCGTCACCGGCGACGAACCGCAGATCGCTGCCGTCGTCCTTCGCCGAGCTGAAGCGGAAGTTGCCGACATGCAGGCGCACCAGCACCGGCACCCCGCCGATCGGATCGGTGACGTTGGCGCCCGACGCGCTGACGTCGACCGTGATCTTCTTGCGCAGCGACCATTCGTCGTTCCACCACGCATTGGCCGGCGCGAGCGACGCCACCAGGGCGACGAGCCCGAACAACAACGCCGTCGCGACGTTCGCAACGCCTCGGCGCAGCGCCGGCCGGCGCGTGCGTCGCTCGAGAGTAAGACCCATGCCCATTAGAATTCACCCCAGATTCGGAAGTTCACGCGCGGACTGTTTGCGTGCGTGTATTGTTGAGCGACCCCTGGCACCGAAAGCGCGACCATGCCGTTGAAATATTCGAAGGTCTTGAATCGCGTGCCGAGGCCGTAGCTCCATGCGACGAATGACGATTGCTGATCAGGCAGCGGCTGCTGGATCGACGCGTAGCCGGCATCGAAGAACGTGAAGAAGCGCCAATCGTTGAAGGTGATGAAGCGCGGCTTGCCGTCGCCGGTTTCGCTCTTGAGCTCGCCTTGCAGCATGCTGCCGACATTGGGCGTGCGCAGCTCGAAATTGGCGACCGCGCCGTTGTCGCCGAGCACCTCGGATTCGAGGTAGCCGCGAACGGTATCGAGACCGCCGAGGCTGAACTGCTCGCTCGAGACCAGCGGGCCGTCGGCAATCTGGCCCTGCACCTTGCCGTAGAGCTGGAAGCCTTCCGGCAGCTCCTGGGTATGCGAGACGTCGAGGTTGAGGTGGGTGAAGCTCGGCGAAGCCTTGAAGCGCTTCGCGTCGAACTCGTCCCACGGGCTGCTCAGCGTCCGGATGTTGTAGGTCACGCCGGCATTGAACTGCGTCGTGAACTTCTCTTCCTGGAACGTCGCCCCATAAGTCGCGACGACGGGATAGTAAGTGACAGGTGACGAGAACCCGTCGGTGCCGAGCTTCACGGTCTGGTCGAAATGCTTGTAGTCCATGCCGACCGACAGCGTGTGGAACAGGCCCTCGCGCGTCGGCAGCGTGATCACGGCGCGCTCGCCGATGATCGTGCCGGGACCGACCACATTGGTGCCGCCGATCGTCGCGACATTGCTGTTCGACTTCACGCTGTAGAACAGCAGATTGAGCCAATCGGCATTCGGCACGCGCGCCATATACGAGCCGGAGAACACCTCGGCATCACTCGGGCGCTCCGGCGCAACCTGATAGGTGAAGCTCAGCGAATGCCCGAGCTGCCACAGATTGTCGTAGTGCACGGTGGCGGAGACGCGGCTCGCCGTAGTGGACGGCGATTGCCGGTTGTTGGCTTCGAGGCTGGCGTGGAACGGCGCCTTGTCCTCGACATTGAGATCGACGTCGACGGTGCCCGGCGCAACGCCGGCGCGCAGCGCCGGAGTCACGCGGCGATCCGGCCATTGGTTGAGCGACACAATGTCCTTGGTGACGTCACCGAAATTGGGAACGGTGCCCTCCTTCAGCGAAGGCGCGCTGTCCTTGATCCGGTCGAGATCGAAATAGCGCGAATTCTTCACCCGCAGGCGCCCGACCTTCAACTCGGTCACCTTGAGGGTGACCACACCGCCGGTCACGTTCTGCTGCGGGACCGCAACGCTGACGGTCTGGAAGCCCTTGTCGTGATACGCCTTCTCCAGCGCGGCCCGCGCCTTCTCGACGTCCTCCGAGGTCTTGCCCGGACCGAGGAAGGGATAGATCGCCTCCTCGATCTCGACCTGCGGCAGCCTATCGGCGCCCTGTACGGCGAAGTCGTCGATGTCGAAGCGCTGCAGCGGCGCTGACGGCTTTTGCGCCGGTGCATTCGCCTGCGCCGGCTGCTTGCCCGCCGCCGGCGCTGCGGCCGCAGCCGCATCCTTCGCTGCTTCCTTCGCCGCGCGCGCCGGAACGATGGCTGCCACGGAGCCAACCACGGTGAGTGCCGCAGCCGACACACGCAACCCGATCCGACATCGCTGACGATGCCCGAAAATCCGATGATCTCTTCGACTACGCACAGACGTCCCACTTACTTCGCGCAGACGCGCGCCATCGCGACAGGAAGGCCGCGATGACGACGCCTTACTCAGAAGACGACTGGGCGAACGCAAACCCGCAAAAGAATCTGCGGCGGCGCAAAAGAAATTTTTGGTTTGTTAGGAAATCGAGCGTGCGGCGCCGATTCGTTCGGCTTTAGCCCCGTTCCGATTGCAGCGGACGGGGCTAAAGACTTTTGACGCGTTTTCTTCACGCGAACCGATATCCATCCCGCATCAAGTGCGCGACAGGCTTCGCTCGAAAACGCTCCAGGTCAACTCATCAGCACCACACCGCCGGGCAGCGATGTGATCCGTGCGCCGAACAGTTGCTCGACCTGGGCGACGAAATTGTCGAGCTTGTCGACCTGGAATGTGCCGTTGACGAGCCGGCGTTTCAGTTCCGCGTTGGTAATGATGATCTTTCCGGCGCGGTACCGGTTCACTTCGTCGACGACGCTCGCCAGCGGCCGGTCGCGGAAGATCAACAATCCGGTCTGCCAGGCCGCGACCTGCTTGGCGTCGACCGGAAGCGATGCCTGTAGGCCCGCGCGCGAATAGGTGACCTGTTCTGCCTTGCGAAGCTGCACGGAACGGCCGTCCTGCTCGACAGTGACGATACCGTCGAGGCACGTCACCGAAACCACGCCATCGAGGCAGCGCGCATTGAAATCGGCCTGCAGCGCGCTGATGCGTCCGTCGCGCGCCAGCATCACCAACGGCGTCGACGACGATCTTCTTGCGACCACCGAGGCCTCGCCCGAGATCAACTCTACCCGAGTCTCGTTCGGCGCAGGCCGCAGCGCCAGGCTGGTCTGGGTGTTCAATTCAACCGAAATGTCGGGCGCCAGCATCACCTTGCGCTGTTCGCCCTTTCCGGTCCGGTAGTCGGCCGAGAGCTCTTCGATCGACGGCCACATGTCGAGTGGCGGGCGAATCATCACATAGCCGGCTGCGGCTGCGATCGCACCGCCGAGCACGATGCGGCGCGTCAAGAAGCGTGATGGCCGGGGCGGCAACGCCACCACGGGGGCCGCCGCGGCCTGCTCATCGGCGAGTTCCTTCGCCGCGGCGCTGGCGCTGCGGAGCAGCCGGGCAGCCGCCCTGAAAGCATCCTCGTGGTCTGGACTTTGCGCGCGCCAGCGTTGCAACGCGTCGACGTCGGCGCGGGTCGGCACGCCGGCTTTCAGCCGAACTACCCAGTCAAGCGCCTCATCCAGCAACGGATCGGGCCCGGAAGTGCGGGTCGGCTCGGTCACGACGGATCGCTCATCACCCTGCTCGCCAAACCTCAACCTCCCAATCGCGTCGAGCACATAGCGAAGTTCGCTATATAGACGATTCCGACGGCAGCAGGGCACCGCAATCGGCCGTTGCGCACAACGCAGGCAGAAACATCCGGCAATCGCGGCTTGCTCCGGGTCGCGCGCCGGGAGGCCGCGCGGCGATCGCATGCCGGGCCGATCAGGTCTGCACGTGTTTTCAAGCGGCGCAACACTTCCGGCGAACCTTTCCCAGGCACCCAACGGTCCTTGTGAGATCGCTCTCTACCCTATAGACGACGGAAAGCCCGCTATCCCGCAGAACAGAGGTTGAGAATCCTGCAGCTTGTGCCCCCTGATTTCAGGTCAAGCGCCTGCAGTTGTTGGAAATAGTTCCGGCAACAAATTTCGACGGCCGGCTCCGCGCGACGGCGCGCGTCGCGGCCGCGGCGAATGCGATCACGTACGGGGACGAGGACCGCCGAGACGACGGATCAGAGTATAATCGAGGCAATCGGCACAATGGCTCAGGGCCAACTTCAAATCGCTTTCCACCGTTCGCACGCTGACACCGAGGCGGGTTGCCACATCGCTCGGCGTCCGTCCCTCGATCGTAATACCATAAAGCACATCGCGCGGCCGCTCCGGCAATTCGGCCAACGCCCGCTTGAAGGCATCAATATCGGAGCGCGCCTCGACGATTCGCGCCGGGCTCGGTCCGTCGTCGCTGACGTCGAGCAATGAATCGATTTCGGCCGCACTGACGCGGAGATTCTGCGCCTTCTGGCGATCCCTGGCGATGTTGATCGCGATACGGAAGATATAGTCGGCGGGGCTGCGGATCGGCACCGCGTCAGTGACCCGCTCCAGCCGCAGGAACGTCTCGTGCAGGGCTTCGTACGCGAAGTCCGACGATCCCAGACGGCGGGTCAATTTCTTGACCAGGCCGTCGTAGTTATCTGCAAGCTGGCCCCGCAGCCGCATTCGATTGATTTCAGCCACGTTCCGCGGCCTCCCAGACACCAGCCCGATATCCAGATTGAATTGTTCTTGAAGCTGCCCATCTCGTAACGGCCGCGCACAACACATTTATGACGGCAACAAGTCGACACCGAACGACACGCAGGCTGGTGCATCGCGGTCACATCCAACCAATGAACTGCCGCTCGCGCTCGCGAAGCCGAACGCGACCGCGCAATTGGATCAGGCCGGGTCGAAGACCAAAGTGATCTGAATATTGAGCCGGTCGGGCAGCGCCGACGGGATCAACGGCAGCGGCTGCGCCCGCCGGATCGCGTCGACCGCAGCCTTGTCGAGCACGGCCTGTCCGGAACTGGTCTTGACCCAGACCTCGAGCAGGGTGCCGTCCCGCTGCATGGAGAACAGCGTCTCGACCGCCCCGTGCAGCCGACCGAGCCGCGCCGCGTTCGGATAGCGCTGGTAGCGTGCCACGTGACGAAGCAGCGCCTGCTGAAATTTCACGGCGACAGTGTTGGGCGGCGCATCGGCGGGCGACGGCGTCGGACGCAAGCTCGGCACGGTTGGCTCCGCCGGCATCGGCTCCCGCGCCGGGGCCGCGGTCAGATTGTCGAGCGGCGGGTCAGAGCTCTCCAGCGACACCTCGGTCCGGCTCGCGAGGGTCGCGGTTTGCGGCTGCGACACGGGCGCAACCGGAATCGGCGCAGGCGACGGGCTCGGCAGCAACCGAACCTGGACGATCGAGCTCTGCTCCCGGCTTGCCGATCCAGCCGGCGGCTGCAACCGGATCCAGTAAATTCCCCCGACGAACAACAGGGCCGCGATGGCCGGCACCAGGAGCAGACGCAGCACCTCGCCCGAGGTCCACGCGCTCGGATCCTCGGGATGAAACAGCAGCGTCATCGGCCTCAAGCCGCGCACGCCATCCGCTCCGCTGGCGTCGTTGTCAATCATTGGAACGATTTCACCCGGATTGCGATCCGCACCGGCTGCGACGCATTCGCAGGCGTCGTCCGGCTGACGGTCAATCCTTGCAGCGCCGCCGTCACGGCGGCATCACGGTTCTGATCGCCGGTCGATCGCAACAGCTGGGTTCGCTGGATCGTGCGCGAGGGATCGATCCACAGATCGACAACGAGCTGATAGCTGCCGCCGCGAGACCCGATATTCTTCTGCAACGCTTTCTGAAGGTCGAACTGCAGGCTTTCGCTGTAGTCGCGCAGCGCGCCGGTATCGTTGCCGTCACTGCTCGCCCGCACCTGCAGCGTGCCGAGCGACAGATCCGCGGTCGCAAGCGGGCTCAACGGCGGATGGTCGGCCCGCGCGGCGCGCGAAGCAAGCGTGATGGCATCCGGACGAATGTACTGGACCTTCAGATCGGTTCCCGCCAGCAGCACATTCAATGCATCCTCGGGCGTGAGGCTGCCTTCGACCGATGTCGACTTCCGGCCCGTCGCAGAATTGCTCTCATAGAGCACCTGAACGCCGGTTCGTTCGCCATAAGCCTGCAGCGCACTCGCAAGCTGCTGGGCCGGGATGTTGAATTCGATCGCTGCGGATGCCGTGACGGTGTCGCGCTGCTGCGCGGCAACCGCGCAGATGCTGCCAATCAGCAGCGCAGCACAAATCCCGAACAGATACCGCGACGTTGCGGAGGCTCCCGGAGCGTGAGCGCCGATCGCAGCGCCCGCGCGTGCACCATATGATCCAACTGCCGTCATAACCTTGCTTCGGCCCAAAGTGACCGTGGGTGAAATTCGGCCAGCATGTCTGTGCGGGTTGACCTTACGGCCAGCGAGCCTGCGTTCTTTATATCTGGAATGTGACGGCCGTCTAACCGGCAACATGATCGGCGGGAGTGCCGGGAATTTGTGCTGACCTTTCAGCGCGAAAAGTTCCCGAACAGCGCCGGAGCGGCGCCGCGCTCAAGGCAAGCGACGCGGCGCGGGCCAAAAAACGAGCGAGCGCTCTCTCAGAAAAATTGATCATCCCCCTTTTCCGAACGGCAGTTCGTGGGCTAGGAATTAAGCAAGGGCGCAAAGCCCGGCCCGGATCGGCAACCAAATGAATGGTCCGGGGACATAGCCAGGGAGGCAACGTGGGTCTCGCGCGTCAGCGGCCGGGGACGAATGCGTTCGCGATGGACGTGCTTTGCGCACGCATTCTCGAACGTCATCGGGATTCCATCCGGGTCCAGAAGCCGCATCTCGCCGTTCCGAACCTCACGCGCATCATCGGCGCCACACTCACGCTGTCCAACAAGCACGGCTTTCACGCCACCACGCTGCGCCAGCTCGCGGAGGCGTCCGGCCTCAGCATGGGCGGCCTCTATACCTATTTCGACAGCAAGCCGACGCTGCTGTCGATGATCCTCGGCGAGGTCGCCGAGACGGCCGCCGAGGTCCTCACCGCACCGCCCGCCAGCGTGAAGCAGGATGCGCGCAAGCATCTGCACTGGATCATCGCCACCCATGTTCGCATGAGCGAGGCGATGCAACCCTGGTTCGTGTTCTCCTTCATGGAAGCGAAGTCGTTTCCGCCCGCCGAACGCCAGCGCGCCATCGAGATGGAGGTGATGACCGAGAAGATCATCGCCGACGTCCTCAAACAAGGTGTCGCCAGCGGGATGTTCGCCATCGACCAGGTCACGCTGACGGCCTCGCTGATCAAGCCGCTGCTGCAGGAC
Organism: Bradyrhizobium sp. B124; assembly: GCF_038967635.1. Taxonomy (NCBI): domain Bacteria; kingdom Pseudomonadati; phylum Pseudomonadota; class Alphaproteobacteria; order Hyphomicrobiales; family Nitrobacteraceae; genus Bradyrhizobium; species Bradyrhizobium sp. B124. Next base: position 4,945,429 of record NZ_CP152413.1, read on the forward strand.
TGGTACGTCAAGCGCGCGAAGTACCGCAGACGCGGCACCTCGATCGAGGCCTACATCAACGCCGTCGGCGCCTTCGTCGACGCCGCGGTCGCCGGCCGGGCGCGGCCCGGCCGCGTCGCGACCGGCTCGCGCACGAGATCCAGGCCGACGGCGCAGCCATAGCAGCAGGAAGGACGAGGAATGAAGCGATTGCGGTTCAATCAACAGGAGATCGTCTTCGCCGTATTCGCCGTGCTCTTCCTGGCGTTCTCGATTTTCCTGCGCGGCTTTCTGACACCGGAGAACATGCTGACCCTGCTGCAGAACGTGGCGGTGCTCGGCATCCTCGGGCTTGCCATGGCGCTGGTCGTGATCGGGCGCGGCATCGACATCTCGCTGATCGCAGCGCTCGCGGTGCCTCCGGGGCTCGTGCTGCAGATGGTGCAAAACGGCCACTCGCTGCCGGCCTCGCTGCTCACGGCCGTGCTGCTCACGATCGCCTTCGGCCTGGTCAACGGCTGGCTGATTGCCTACGCCGAGGTCCCTTCGCTGTTTGCGACGCTGGCGACCGGCCTGCTGCTCGCCGGCCTCGGACAGGCCGCGCTGTTTCAGCTCGACGTCGTGCAGTGGAGCGACGGCATGCAGGGCTTCGAGCGGCTCGGACAAGGCACCATCCTCGGTATCCCGACCTCGATCGTGATGTTTGCGATCGCCTGCGTGGTGGTCGCCTTCCTGCTGCGCCAGACGCGCTGGGGCGCCTATATCTACGCGATCGGCGACAATCCCTATGCGGCCCGCGTCACCGGCATCCCCTCGCGGCCGATCATCGTGCTGCAATATGTCGTCGCGGCCCTGATCGGCTGCTTTGCAGGCCTGGTGATGGCGGCGTCGGTCAACTCGATGCCGACCCGCGTCTTCAATTCGACCCTGATCTACGACGTCATTCTCGTCGTCGTGCTCGGCGGCATCGGCCTGTCGGGCGGCCGCGGCGGCGTGCTCAACGTCATCATCGGAACGCTGCTGATCGGCACCATGCTGAACGGCATGACCATCATGGACATCTCCTACGCCGGACAGAACCTCGTCAAGGGCGTCGTGCTGCTGCTCGCCGTCATCACCGATTCATTCCTGAATCCGCGCAACGAAGAAACGGCACAGCAGGGCGACATCTGAACCAGGCTACAAAAAGATCAATCACGACCAAGGAGGAAGCAATGAAATACGCTGTCAGGACTGCCAAGGTGATCGCCGCAGCGCTCGGGCTCGCGGCCATCGCCGCCCCGGCTCTGGCCCAGCAGGGCCTCGACGAGCCGTTCCAGAAGCCGTTCAAGGAGGCCCTTGCCGGCAAGACGGTGGCCTACGTTCCGGTCGCCATGAACTTCGACCTCACCGAAGGCTGGTATGCCGGCATGAAGAAGGAGCTCGAGCCGCTCGGCGTCAAGTTCGAGATCCGCGATCCCAACTGGAACACCAATGCCGGCGCGCAGGCGGTGACCTCACTGATCTCGGAGAAGCCGGCCGTGATGGTGATCCACAATCCGGACGTACAGACCTACGCCAAGCTGCTGCAGCGCGCCGAGAACGAAGGCATCTACGTCATCCAGATCAACATGGGATCGGCCTATCGCTCTTCGGCCTTTGTCGGCGCCAACTGGATCGAGATCGGCGAGAAGGACGCTGAAGCCGTGGTCAAGGCGTGCCAGGGCAAGTCGAACAAGATCGCCATCGTGCAGGGCGCGCTCTCGGCCGCCGCCAGCGCCTACACGCTCAAGGGCGTCGAGAACGTGCTCGCCAAGCATCCGGAGATCAAGGTGGTCTCGAGCCAGGCCGCGGACTGGGATGCGGCAAAGGCCAAGGCGATCACCCAGACAGTGCTGAAGCAGAATCCCGATCTCTGCGGCATCGTCGGCTTCTGGGACGGCATGGACATCGGCACCGCGGCCGCGGTGAAGGAAGCCGGCCTGACCGGCAAGGTGTTCGTCGCCACCTCCGGCGGCGGTGAGCGCAAGGGCGCCTGCGAGCTCGTGAAGTCCGGCGCCTTCGATCTCAACCTGAGCTACGACGTGCCGACCCAGGCCGCGCAGATGGCAGGCACCATCAAATGGCTGCTGTCGTCCGGCGCCAAGGCCGGCTCGATCAAGGGTTCGGAATACACGACCCTGATTCCGATCACCAAGGAGAACGCCGACAGCCAGACCGCGTGCTGGAATCTCAGTGACCTGAAGAAATAGCCCGGCCACGTCCGCTTGACGTCCCGGGTGCACCCCGCCCCGGGACGTCGATCTCCCGAAATCCAACGCCCTGCTGGAATGCCGATGCGCGATACCCTGACGAGCCTGCGTTACCGCTATTGGCCGGATCATCTCCTCGGCGAGATCCTGTCCAAGCGTTGGACCGAGACCGCTATTCCGGTGATCCTGCTCTTGATCGTCGGCTTCGCGCTCAGCCGCTCCATCGATCACTTCCTCTCGCCGGCGAGCCTTGCCGACACCGCGCGGCAGGCCGGCGAGATCGGCTTCATCGGGCTCGGCATGGCGCTGGTCGTCATCGTCGGCGGCATCGATCTGTCGGTCGGCTCGATCTTCGCGCTGACGGATTTCTGCGCGCTCTATCTGCTCGACGTGCTGAACTGGCCGGTGCCTGCGGTGGTGGTCGCCACCCTCGCCTGCGGTGCGCTTCTCGGCGCCGTCAACGGCGTGCTGATCGGCTACTTGAGGCTGCGCGCCTTCATCACCACGCTGATCACCTTGATCATTTACCGGTCGGCGTTCGACCTCCTGATCCAGCGCTACTCCAATTCAATCGCCGCGGCCTTCCCCGACATCCCGTCCTGGAATTTCATCGGCGGCGGCGACGTGTTCGGCATTCCGAGCGTCGCTTTGGTCTACATCGCGATCGCGATCTTCGGCCATATCTTCATGACGCGGCTGCGCCCGGGCTGGCACATCACCGCGATCGGCGGCTCGCGCCGTTCGGCCTACAATTCCGGCATTCCGGTTCGCCGCACCATCGCGCTGTGCTATGTCGCGAGCGGCGTGCTGACCAGCATCGCTGCGCTGTTCTTCGCAGCCAGGCTCGGCACCGTCGGCGGCGACATCGGCGTCGGCCTCGAGGTGATCGTGCTGACCGCGACCGTGCTCGGCGGCATCACGCTTGGCGGCGGCAAGGGCTCGGTCGCCAAATCGCTGGTCGGCGTGCTGATCGTGCTCTTGATCACCAACGGCCTGACCACGCTCAATGCGCGCGGCGGCATCAACCGCATGGCGCTCGCAGGCATCCTGCTGGTCGCCGCGATGGTCGACATCCGCTGGCAGAAGAACCGCACCCGCATCATCAGCAAGGTCTATGTCGCGCCGACCTATCACGCGTTGCCGCCGCCCCCGGCCACCGAGATCGGCCAGGGCGGCCCGTTCGAGCAGAACGACAAGCTGCGCGATGTGGAACTGATCGGTCTCGGCCGCATCGAGGCGCCGGAGGACGTGATCCTCGATCGCAACAACAACCTCTACGCCGGCTCGCGCCATGGCGACATCATGCGCTTCTTCGCGCCCGACTATCAGCGCATGGAAGTGTTCGCCCATATCGGCGGCCAGCCGCTCGGCATGGCGTTCGACCGGCAGGACAATCTCTATGTCTGCATCGGCGGCATGGGCCTGTACCGGATCACGCCCGACGGCACCGTGGAAAAGGCGACCGACGAGACCAACCGCAGCATGCATTCGGTGAACGACGACAGCCGGCTGCGGCTCGCCGACGACCTCGACATCACCGATGACGGCCTGATCTTCTTCTCGGAAGCCACCGTGCGCTACGAGATGGACGAATGGCCGATCGACGGCCTCGAGGCCCGCGGCAACGGCCGCATCATCTGCTACGACACCAAGACCGGCGCGACGCATACGGCGCTGCGCGGCCTCAAATTCCCCAACGGCATCTGTGTCGCCAGCGATGGCCAGTCGATCCTGTTCGCTGAAACCTTCGGCTGCTCGATCAAGCGGCTGTGGTTCGCGGGGCCGAAGAAGGGCCAGGTCGAGGTGGTGATGGACAATCTGCCGGGCTACCCCGACAACATCAACCTCGCCTCCGACGGCAATTACTGGCTGGCGCTGGTCGGCATGCGTAGCCCCTCGCTCGACCTCGCCTGGAAGATGCCGGGCTTCCGCCGCCGCATGGCCAAACGCGTCCCGGTCGACGAATGGCTGTTCCCGAACATCAACACCGGCTGCGTCGTCAAATTCAACGAGCAGGGCAAGATCCTCGAATCGTTCTGGGACCTGCGTGGCGAGAACCACCCGATGATCACCTCGATGCGCGAGCATCGCGGCTATCTCTATCTCGGCGGCATCATGAACAACCGGATCGGCCGCTACAAGCTCGACAATGCCGACCCGAACTATGTGCAGTATGACAAGCGCTGGGGGAAGCTGTCGTGATTGCGGCCGTCAGGGAATTCGCCAACCGCTTCCTCGGCCGCGGCGAGGCCACCATCACCGTGCCGTCGTTCGACGGCGCGCTCAAGCCGAACCAGAAACTGGAGGCGGCGACCACCTTGCTGGAATGCGAGGCGCCCGAGGATCTCGCAACCGACGGCCGCAACCTTTATGTCGCCGACGGCCGCCGCCTGCTGCGCCTCGACGGCAGCGCCGCGACCGAGCTGCGCAGCTTCGAGCAGCCGATTTCCGCACTCTGTATGCTCGCCGACGGCGGCATCGCGGTCGCGCTCGGCGGCCGCGAGGTGCGCCTCTACGCCAATCCCTCATCGGGGGAGCCGAGCGTGACGTTCAGCGACGCCGCCTTCAATGCGATCAATGCGCTGACGCTGGCGGACGACGGAGCCTTGATCGCGACCGACGGCTCGACAACTTGCGGCGTCGACGATTGGGCGCGCGACCTGATGGAGATCAACCGGAGCGGCCGCGTGTTCCGGCTCGATCCCAGGAACCGATCGGTGAAGCCGCTGGCCTCGAAGCTCGGCTACGCTTTCGGCGCCTGTGCGCGCGGCGATGGCGTGCTGGTCAGCGAGAGCTGGCGGCATCGTCTCGTGCTTGTTGCGGATGGCAGGCCGCCGCAGATCGTGCTCGGCCACCTGCCGGTCTATCCGTCGCGGCTGTCGAAGGCTGCCGGCGGCGGCTATTGGCTCACGGCGTTCACCGCACGCACCCAGCTGATCGAATTCGTGCTGCGCGAGCCGGGCTACCGGCGCCGCATGATGGCCGAGATCGAGCCGGCCTATTGGGTGGCGCCGCGGCTGCGCTCGGGCTTCTCGTTCAAGGAGCCGATGCAGGGCGCGCACATCAAGACGATGGGCGTCATCAAGCCGTGGGCGCCGCCGCGCTCCTACGGCCTCGTGATCCGGCTGGGCGAAGACGGCAAGCCGCTCTATTCGCTGCATAGCCGGGTCGACGGCATCAATCACGGCGTCGTCGCGGCACTCGAGCTGGGCAGCGACCTTGTGCTGATCGCCAAGGGACCGGGCCGCGTGCTGAAACTGCCCCTCGCCGGGCTTGCCGAGGAGGTCGGCTCATGAGCGACACCGTGCTGTCCCTGCGCAAGGCCACCAAGCTCTACGCCGGCGTGCCCGCCATCGAGGGCGTCGACTTCGAGCTTCGCCGCGGCGAGATCCACGCACTGGTCGGCGAGAACGGCGCCGGCAAGTCGACCCTGACCAAGGTGATGGCCGGCGTCGTGACATTGACCTCGGGCAGCATGACGGTCGACGGCTCTGACGTCGCGCCGCGCACGCCGCTCGAGGCCCGTAATCTCGGGATCGCCATGGTGTTCCAGGAGAACAGCCTGGTGCCGACCATGACCGTGGCGCAGAACCTGTTTCTCGGGCAGGAGAAGTTCTACAACCGGCTGCGCGGCATCTACATCGCCGCCCAGCAATTCTTGCAGTCGCTGAATTTCGACGTGACGCCGACCGCGACCGTGAGCGGACTCGGCGCGGCCAAGAAGCAGATGGTGGAGATCGCGCGTGCGGTCTTGCACAAGGCCAAGGTCATCATCTTCGACGAGCCGACCGCGTCGCTGACGCCGGAAGAGAAGAAGTATTTCTTCGACCTCGTCCGTGACCTCAAGAAACGCGGCGTCTCGATCATCTTCATCTCGCACGCGCTGGAAGAAGCCTTGCTGCTCGCCGACCGGATCACCGTGCTGCGCGACGGCAAGCATGTCATAACCGACGATGCGGCGAAATTCGATCGCGCCGCGATCGTGCAGGCGATGGTCGGACGCGACCTCTCCAACACGCTGTATGGCGCCAGGAAGGCCAGCGTGCGACCTGCCGGGGCGCGCGTGCTCACGGTGCAGAACCTCAAGATGGCGCCGATGGTGAAGAACAATTCGCTGTCGGTGTTCGCCGGGCAGATCACCGGCGTGTTCGGCCTGGTCGGCGCGGGCCGCACCGAAACCTTCAAGATCGTATCCGGCGTGTTGAAGCGCGACTTCTTCCATGGCGGCGAGATCCTGCTGCATGACAAGCCGGTGCGCTATCGCGTCCCGGCACCGGCAGTGAAGGCCGGCATCGCCTATGTGACCGAGGATCGCAAGGTCGAGGGCTTCTTCGAGACCGCCTCGATCGCCCGCAACATCTATCTCGGTCTGCTCTCGAAATTCCCCGCGGGCCGAATGATGCTGTCGCGGCGCGAGACCAACACGGTGGGCAAGACCTGGACCCAGCGGCTGAAGGTCCGCGCCATTGGCGACGAGGCCAAGGTGGTCGAGCTTTCAGGCGGCAACCAGCAGAAAGTGGTGATCGCCAAGTCGCTGGTGCAGGAGCCCGAGCTGATCATCTTCGACGAGCCGACCCGCGGCGTCGACGTCGGCGCCATTGTCGAGATCCACGAGCTGATCAACCAGCTCGCTGACGAAGGCAAGGCGGTGGTGGTGATCTCATCCTATTTGCCCGAGATCATGGCCCTCTCCGACCGCATCCTGGTCTCGCGCCAGGGCAAGGTGGTCGAGGAATTCTCCGCGGTCGAGGCCACCGAGGAGAAGATCATGTATGCGGCGATCCATTGACGCCGCTTTGCGCATGCGTCACGGCCGGCTCGCCACGCCATGCCGGAACACGATCGCACGGCCAAACATGATCATCGGGCGCTCGACCAGCCGGTAGACCAGCCAGGATACCAGCAAGGTGAGGATGCGGATAAACGCGCCGGAGGCTGCCGTTGCCTCACATATGAAAAAGCCCGCGACGTTGTCGCGGGCCTTCCGGAGTTGGACCACCTATGCCGGTCAGTGCAACGCGCGGTCCGTCCGGACAGAAGCGCGCGCGGTCGTGATCTTGCTTCGCGGTGTCAGAACATTGAGCTGATGCGGGGTGGCCGACGTCGCGGCTACCGGCGCCTGCTCGTGGACATTGGCGGCGCCAAGCACACCAGCCTGCACCGGCGAGATCGGCAGGCCCGCGGCTTCGAAAGTCGGACGCTCCGCAGCGGATGCGACCGTCGCGCTCGCGATTGCGAGGGTGGCGGCTACGACGGACAGAGAAATCTTGGTCACTTGGTGGCTCCTCGATGGGACTCGAGCAGCACAGGTAGACGCATTTTGTTGCAATGCAATAAAATCATACTGCGTCGCACAAGTATTTGATCATCGCGACAAGCCCGGCGCCGGCGGTCAACGGCGTCGCTCTCGCTCCGGCCATGAGCGAGCGCGGCAAGCGACGCGAAACTTCAATGAAAACAAAGGCAAATGGCGCGCCCGGAACGATTCGAACGTCCGACCCTCAGATTCGTAGTCTGATGCTCTATCCAGCTGAGCTACGGGCGCATTTTCGCAGGTGGGCTTAAGCCCGCACGGCCCCGGGAGCCCCGGAGCGTCGCGAAAGAGCGCTCTAGCTACAGGCTCCCGGTCCGGTTGGCAAGGTCTGGAAGCGCCAATTTCGGCCGAGGTTTTAGCCGCGCTGGGTTACCGGAATGGCCTCAGGCCCTCGCCCGCTCACTGCGGACCGACAGCAGTTCCACCGGGCGATCCGGGATCGATATCTGGAACGTGGCGCCGATGGTGCCCTCGACCAGATGGATATGGCCGCCATGGGCGCGGATCAGCTCGGCGGCAATCGCAAGGCCCAGCCCGCTGCCGCCGGGGCGGCCGGAGGTCTGGAACGCCTCGAACAGATGCTCGCGCGCCTTGGCCGGAACACCGGGGCCGGTGTCGGAGACCTCCAGGATCGCAACCGTACCCTCACGGCGGCCGGTGATTCGGATCTGCTGGGCACCGCCATCGCTGTCCTGCCGGCTTTCCAGCGCCTGGGCCGCGTTACGCACCAGGTTGAGCAGCACGCGGAACAACTGATCCGGATCGGCGTCGATGGTGAGGCCGCGCTCGATTGCACTGATCCAGGTGATCGAGACATCGGTCGCAAGCCCGGCAGACTCGCGCACCTCGGCCACCGCAGGCTCCACCATGATGACGCGGCGGTCGGGCGCCGCCTCCTGCGCGCGGCCATAGGACAAGGTCGACTGGCAGAAGGCGATGGCGCGCTCCAGCGAGCGCAGCAGTTTCGGCGCGAAGCGCTGCACCCGCGGATCGGGCACGCTGGCGAGCTGGTCCGATAGCAGTTGCGAGGACGCCAGCAGGTTGCGCAGGTCGTGATTGATCTTGGAGACGGCGAGCCCGAGCGCGGCAAGCCGGCTCTTCTGATGCAGCATCGAGACGAGGTCGCGCTGCATGTCCGACAGCTCGCGCTCGGCAACGCCGATCTCGTCGCCGCGCTGGCTGGGCACGATGATTCGTGCCGAACTCTCCGGATTCTCGTGGAAGCCGACCAGGCTCGCGGTCAGCCGCCGCATCGGGCGGACGAACAGATAATGCAGTGCCAGATAGACCAGGCCGGCGGTCAGGCCGGCGATCAGGAGCGCGACCACCAGAACGTTGCGCGAGAAGCGGTACATCGCCTGCCGCAGCGGTTTCTCGTCGATCACGACCTCGATGAATTGCGCCTGGCCCGGCGCGGGTCCGACCACGCGGATGGTCTGGTCACCGTGCTCGAGCATGATCTCGAAGGCATCGACGATCGCCGACCACACCGTCATGGCCCGCATGTCGACATCGTGGTCGATCGAGGCCGGCAGGTCGGCGCTGGCGAGCAGGCGGCGCTGCTGCCCGAGCTTGATGGCGACGGCGCGAGCGCCGATGCTGGTCAGTATCTGCCGGGCCAACGAATCCGGCACCAGGCCGGAGGGGGCGGCATCGAGCACCAGCGCCGCGGTGTTGGCGGCGGCCAGGCGGTCATTGAGCCGGTTCATCCGGAAGTTGGCGATGGCGGGCACGTAGATCAGGAGCCCGGCGATCATCACCAGCGGAATCGTCAGCAGCAAAAGCTTGCCCGACAGCCCGAGCCGATGGGACGGCTTGGGCCGCTGCTTCTGCGCGGTCGCCTGATCGTCAGTTAGAGCCACAAGATAAGGCCTTGTTGGGCTTAGGGGTCGGAGGATGCGGCCCGGCCCCCAAGCCGGTCAAATTACGGATCGCTAATGTCGGCGGTTCCCCGAACGCCCCAAAGCGCTCCTCACCGTCAAAAACCCCGCGAAAACAGTTATATTCGCCGCAATTGCGACGTTTCAAAGAAGCCTCTTTGCGACGCCCTGTGACATTGACGAAAACAGGGCGCTCCCTTATAAGCCGCGCCAACTGTCCGCGATGGCCCGGTTCTTGACCGGGGGCGGCTCATTTGGGGCCGTAATCGGCTCGCTTGGGCCTGCCAGCATCATCGGACTCCATCTCAATACAACGGCAAATTGCCCGGTCAGCGGAGAATTACCCGTGAAGCGGACTTATCAACCCAGCAAACTGGTGCGCAAGCGCCGTCACGGCTTCCGCGCCCGTCTCGCCACGGCCGGCGGCCGCAAGGTCCTCGCTGCGCGCCGTGCGCGCGGCCGCAAGCGCCTGAGCGCCTGAGCCCGGACGTCTCCTCTCCGGAGATACCCATTATGGATCGGCTGAGGCAGCGGGCGGATTTCCTCGCCGTTGCCAATGGCGCACGGGCGAATACCGCGGCTTTTGTGCTGCAGGGCCGCCGTCGCGACGATCAGGGCCCGATCCGCGTCGGCTATACCGTCACCAAGAAGAACGGCACCGCGACCGAGCGGAACCGCATCCGCCGCCGGCTTCGCGAAGTGATAAGACGGGTCGATGCCGTATTCATGCGGCCGCACCATGATTATGTGCTAGTCGGCCGTCGTGACGCGCTGACCCGCGACTTTGCGACCATGATTGACGACCTGCGGTCGGCGCTGCGCCGCCTCGACCGGCCTGCGCCCAAGACTGGTACCAACAAGGCGGGTAACAAGAGCGCGCCCAATCCGAATGGAATGACGAGACCCTAAGAGATGTCCGACAACCGCAACACGATCATCGCCGTCATTCTGTCGGGCCTCGTCCTGATCGCCTGGCAATATTTCTATAACGTGCCGCAGATGGAGAAGCAGCGCGAGGCGCAGAAGCAGGCCGAGCTGCTGAAGCCGACGCCGCAGGCGACCCCGGGTGCCGCTGCTGGCGCCGCTCCGGGAAGCGCAACGACGCCGTCACCGACGGCCGCCGCGCCCGCTGCCGACGCGCCGGTGGCGAGCCGAGAGACCGTGCTCGCGGCCGGCCCGCGCATCAAGATCGAGAGCCCGCGCATCATCGGCAGCATCGCGCTGAAGGGCGCCCGGATCGACGATCTGGCGCTGGTCCAGTTCCGTGAGACCGTCGACCCCACATCGCCGGCCGTCGTGCTGCTTTCGCCGTCGGGCACCGCCGAGCCGTATTATGCCGAGTTCCTGTGGCTGACCGCCAGCGGCTCGTCGGTGAAGACGCCGAACGCCGACACCGTCTGGCAGCAGGAAGGTTCGAACAGCCTGTCGCCGAGCACCCCGGTGACGCTGAAATACGACAACGGCCAGGGCCTGACCTTCCGCCGCACCCTCTCGATCGACGATCGCTACCTCTTCAGCATCAAGGACGAGGTCGTCAATCAAGGCAGCGCGCCGGTGACGTTGTATCCGTTCGGCCTGATCTCGCGCGGCGGCAAGCCGCCGGTCTCCGGCTACGCGATCCTGCACGAAGGCCCGATCGGCTATCTCGGCGAACAGGGCCTGCAGGAATTCACCTACAAGAACCTCGACGAGGCCAAGACCCCGACCGGTGGAAACTCGCGCGGCATCGTGTTCTCGAAGATCACCGACGGCTGGCTCGGCATCACCGACAAATACTGGGCCACCGCGCTGCTGCCGGATACCAATGCGACGCTGGACACCGCCCGCTTCACCACCGGCGACAAGCGCTACCAGGCCGACTACATGCTGGGCGCGCAGACCATTCCGATCGGCGGCACCGGCGTTGCCAATGGGCGGCTGTTCGCCGGCGCGAAGGAAGCCGCCACAGTCGGCCTCAACTTCCCGCTGGTCGGCTTCGGCGGCTACAACAAGCAGCTCGGCCTCAACCATTTCGATCTGCTGATCGACTGGGGCCATTTCTACTTCATCACCAAGCCGATGTTCCTGGCGCTCGACTGGTTCTATCGCCTGGTCGGCAATTTCGGCATCGCGATCCTGTTGGTGACCGTGATCGTGAAGCTCTTGTTCTTCCCGCTCGCCAACAAGTCCTACGCCTCGATGGCGAAGATGAAGTCGGTGCAGCCGCAGCTGGCCGCGCTGAAGGAGCGCTATCCTGACGACCGCGTGAAGCAGCAGCAGGAGATGATGGAGATCTACAAGAAGGAGAAGATCAACCCGATCGCCGGTTGTCTTCCCGTCGCCTTGCAGATCCCGGTGTTCTTCTCGCTCTACAAGGTGCTGTTCATCACCATCGAAATGCGGCACGCGCCGTTCTTCGGCTGGATCAAGGACCTCTCCGCGCCCGATCCGACCAATCTGTTCACGCTGTTCGGGCTGATTCCGTTCGACCCGATCGCGCTGCTCGGACCGCATTTCGGCGCCTATCTGGTGATGGGCATCTGGCCGATCATCATGGGCATCACGATGTGGGTCCAGATGAAGCTCAACCCGGCGCCGCCGGATCCGACCCAGAAGATGATCTTCGACTGGATGCCGCTGATCTTCACCTTCATGCTGGCCGGCTTCCCGGCGGGTCTCGTGATCTACTGGGCCTGGAACAACACGCTCTCGGTGCTGCAGCAGAGCTTCATCATGCGCAAGAACGGCGTCAAGGTGGAGTTATTCGACAATCTGAAGTCGACCTTCGCCAAGAAGCCGACATAGCCTCCTGCGCCCGCTCTATCACTGCGTCATGCCCGGCCTCGTGCCGGGCATCGACATATTTGGCGGCCAGCAAAACGTTGACGCGGATGGCCGGGTCGTCTTACGCCAAAGCTGCGCCTCGGGCTTTCGCCCGGCCACGATGAAATGGGATACTTCGCATGACCGCCGAATCTGATGCGGAGCTGATCGAGCAGGGGCGAAAGCTGTTCGCCGGCGACTGGCGCTTCATCTGGGCCTCGCCCTCGATCGAGACCCTGCCGCCGATGGCCGGCCTCGAGGTCGCCTTTGCCGGCCGCTCCAATGTCGGCAAGTCGAGCCTGATCAACGCGCTGACCGGCCGCAATGCGCTAGCTCGCACCTCGCATACGCCGGGCCGCACCCAGGAACTGATCTTCTTCGAGGGCCCGGAAAACGCTGACATTCGTCTCGTCGACATGCCCGGTTACGGCTACGCCTCGGCGCCGAAGACCAAGGTGGCGTCATGGACGGCGCTGATCCACAAATTCCTGCTCGGGCGCGCGACGCTGGCGCGGGTCTATGTGCTGATCGACGCCCGCCACGGCATCAAGGACGTCGATCAAGACGTGCTGAAGACGCTGGACAAGTCGGCGGTCAGCTACCAGGTCGTGCTGACCAAGGCCGACCAGGTCAAGGCCGGCGAACTCAAGACCGTCACCGCCGAAACCATCGCGACGCTGGCAAAACATCCCGCCGCGTTCCCCGAAGTGCTAGTGACCTCGTCGCGCACCGGCGACGGCATGCCGGAGCTGCGTGCCGCCATGGTGCGCCTGATCGATGAGCGGCGTCGATGAACGGCGCATCCCGCCTCCTGATCGGCGTTGCCGCCATCATGGGCGCCTGCGGCGTGATATTGGCGGCGGCCGCGGCCCATCTGCCGGACGCCACGCGGCTGGCGGCAGCGTCCTCGATGCTGCTGTTCCATGCCACCGCCGCCATCGCAACCATTGCGGTTGCGGAGCGCTCGATCATCCATCTGAAGCTCGGTGTCGTGGCGGCGGCCGGCTTCGTCATCGCGGCGTCATTGTTCGCGGGCGACCTGGTGCTGCGCCAATATGGCGGCCATGGCCTGTTTCCGATGGCGGCTCCATCAGGCGGAACGCTGCTGATCCTGAGCTGGCTGGTGCTGGCGGTTTCGGCCATGTGGCCGAGGCGCTGAACGGTAGCCCGTAGCCCGGATGCAGCGAAGCGAAATCCGAGAATCGTGCCGCGGGTGCAAGCCCCGGATTGCGCGGAGCCTGTCATGGGCGCGCATTCGCGCGACCCGTTGGCTCCATCCGGGCTACGAATCGCGATCCCCACTTTGCGCCCTGCCCGGCAATCAGATAGAAACGCGCCCGTCCCTCCGCTGACGTGAGACCAGCCCCATGACCGACCAGCACATCAGCCCGCTCGATCAGGCCCGCATCCTGTCCGAGGCACTGCCGCACATGCAGGAATATGACGAGGAAACCATCGTCATTAAATATGGCGGCCATGCCATGGGCGCCGAGGACACCGCCAAGGCGTTCGCGCGCGACATCGTGCTGCTCGAGCAGACCGCGATCAATCCGGTGGTCGTGCATGGCGGCGGGCCGCAGATCGCGACCATGCTGAAGCGCCTCGGCATCCAGTCGGAATTCGCCGCCGGCCTGCGCATCACCGATGCCGCGACCATCGAGATCGTCGAGATGGTGCTGGCGGGCTCGGTCAACAAGCAGATCGTCGGCTACATCAACGAAGCCGGCGGCAAGGCCGTGGGCCTCTCCGGCAAGGACGGCAACATGGTGAAGGCGTCGAAGACGACGCGCACCATGGTCGATCCCGATTCCAACATCGAGAAGGCGGTCGATCTCGGCTTCGTCGGCGACCCCGAAAAGGTCGATCTCACGCTGCTCAATCAGCTGATCGGCTATGAGCTGATCCCGGTGCTAGCGCCGCTGGCGACCTCGCAGGACGGCCTGACGCTGAACGTCAACGCCGATACCTTTGCCGGTGCGATCGCTGGCGCGCTGAAAGCCAAGCGCCTGCTGCTGCTGACCGACGTGCCCGGCGTGCTCGACAAGTCCAAGAAGCTGATTCCGGATCTGTCGATCAAGGAGGCCCGCAAGCTGATCGCCGACGGCACGATCTCCGGCGGCATGATCCCGAAGGTCGAGACCTGCATCTACGCGCTCGAACAGGGCGTACAGGGCGTCGTCATCATCGACGGCAAGACCCAGCACGCCGTGCTGCTCGAGCTCTTCACCAACCAGGGCACCGGCACGCTGATCCACAAGTAATGGCAGACGAGGTCGTCATCGCGGGACGCGCGGCGAGGATACCTCGCCGGTCGCCGCCGGCGCGGCTCGCGATGTCGCTGCCGGCCGCGCTGGTGTCGTTTCTGTTCTCGGCGGCGCCGGCGCATGCCGATCTCAAGCTCTGCAACCGCATGAGCTACGTGATCGAGGCCGCGATCGGCATCGACGACAAGGCCGCGACGGCGACACGCGGCTGGTTCCGGATCGATCCCGCGACCTGCCGGGTCGTGGTGCAGGGCGCGCTCACCGCGGACCGCGTGCTGCTCAATGCGCGCGCGCTCGGCGTCTACGGCGCGTCACCGATCCCGCAGAGCGGCACCGACACGCTGTGCGTCGCGCCGGACAATTTCGTGATCGCCGCCGCGCGCCAATGCCGCTCCGGCCAGACACCGGCGCAATTCACCCAGATCACGCCGACGCAGAGCGATGACGGCAATCTCGTCGCCTATCTCGCCGAGGACAGCGAGTATGACGACGAGCAGGCGCGGCTCGCCGGCATCCAGCGCCTCCTGGTGATCGCAGGCTACGACGCGGCGCCGATCGACGGCGTCGACGGGCCGAAGACCCAGAGCGCGCTCTCCGCATTCCTCAAGAGCCGCGGGCTTGCCAGCGACATCGTGCAGTCGCCGAACTTCTTCACCACCATGGTCGATGCCGTGCAGAAGCCCTCGCCGTCGGGACTGACCTGGTGCAACGACACGCCGCACAAGGTGATGGCCGCGGTTGCGACCGACGACGGCAAGATGGTGACCAGCCGCGGCTGGTATCGGATCGACCCCGGCAAATGCCTGCATCCCGACGTGTCGGGCGCGCCGAAGCAGATCTATTCTTTCGCCGAGGCGGTCGACGGCGACAACCGCGCCATCCGCATCAAGGACAAGCCGCTGAACTGGGGCGGCGCGGTGCAGCTCTGCACCCGCGAAAGCAAGTTCGAGGTCAACGAGCAGGGCGACTGCGCCACCCGCGGCCTCACCGCGCTCGGCTTCACCACCGTCGACATGACCAGCGGCGGCAAGACGCTGCGCTTTGCGATGCCGTGATGAAGACAGTGGCGCCACATGGATCACCGTCGTCCTGGCGAAAGCCAGGACCCATTACCACAGGCAATCATTTGGCGAAGACAGGTAGTGACCGGCCGTTGCGCGGTATTGGCGCACCGCGCTTCATTTGATGGATCACGCGGTATGGGTCCTGGCCTTCGCCAGGACGACGACGGAAAGATAACATGAAAACTCCCCGCAGCTTCGGCCATGTCGAGACCTGGGTGTTCGACCTCGACAACACGTTGTACCCGCATCACGTCAACCTGTGGCAGCAGGTCGATGCGCGGATCGGCGAGTTCGTCGGTAACTCGCTGAAGATCTCGCCCGAGGAGGCACGGCGGCTGCAGAAGGACTATTACCTGCGCTACGGCACCACGATGCGCGGCATGATGACCGAGCACGGCGTGCAGGCCGACGACTATCTCGCCTATGTGCACAAGATCGACCATTCGCCGCTACAGCCGAATCCGGCGATGGGCGCTGCGATCGCAAAACTGCCGGGACGCAAGCTGATCCTGACCAACGGCTCGGTCGACCATGTCGATGCGGTGCTGGGCCGGCTCGGCATCTCCAACCATTTCGACGGCGTGTTCGACATCATCGCCGCCGATCTCGAGCCGAAGCCGGCGCCGCAGACCTACCAGAAGTTCCTCAGGCTTCACGACGTCGATCCGTCGAAGGCTGCGATGTTCGAGGACCTCGCGCGCAATCTGGTCGTGCCGCATGAGCTCGGCATGACCACCGTGCTGGTGGTGCCCGACGGCAGCCAGGAAGTGGTGCGCGAAACCTGGGAGCTCGAAGGCCGCGACGCCGCTCATGTCGACCACGTCACGGACGATCTCACGGGTTTCTTGCAGCGGCTGAAGCCCTGATCTCTCCCCACCTCGACCCGCCGTAGGCCGGGACGACGGTGGGGGTTTGCCTTGACTCCATGGCCCCAAATTCCGAAAAAGCCCTGCAAAACTCCCCTCATATCCCCGATACGCCCAAGGATTGTCCCGATGTCGCTGTCCGCCCTCGAAACCACCGTCAACACCGCGTTCGACGCCCGCGATGGCATTTCGACGTCGACCAAGGGTGAGGTCCGCGAGGCCGTCGACCACGCGCTGGATCTGCTCGACAAGGGCGAGGCCCGCGTCGCCGAGCGCGAGGCGAGCGGCAAGTGGAAGGTCAATCAGTGGCTGAAGAAGGCGGTGCTGCTCTCGTTCCGCCTCAACGACATGGGCCAGATCGCGGGCGGCCCGGGCAGGGCCTCGTGGTGGGACAAGGTGCCCTCGAAGTTCGAGGGCTGGGGCGAGAACCGCTTCCGCGACGCCGGCTTCCGCGCGGTGCCGGGCGCGATCGTGCGCCGCTCGGCCTTCATCGCCCGCAACGTCGTGCTGATGCCCTCCTTCGTCAATCTCGGCGCCTATGTCGATGAAGCCACCATGATCGACACCTGGTCGACGGTCGGCTCCTGCGCCCAGATCGGCAAGCGCGTGCACATCTCCGGCGGCGTCGGCATCGGCGGCGTGCTCGAGCCGCTGCAGGCCGAGCCCGTGATCGTCGAGGACGACTGCTTCATCGGCGCGCGCAGCGAGGTCGCCGAAGGCGTGATCGTGCGCAAGGGCGCGGTGCTGTCGATGGGCGTGTTCCTGGGCGCCTCGACCAAGATCGTCGACCGCGAGACCGGCGAGATCTTCGTCGGCGAGGTCCCGGAATATGCCGTCGTCGTCCCCGGCACGCTGCCGGCCAAGCCGCTGAAGAACGGCCAGCCGGGACCTGCCACCGCCTGCGCCGTGATCGTCAAGCGCGTCGACGAGCGCACCCGCGCCAAGACCAGCATCAACGAGTTGCTGCGGGACTGATCGGTCTTCCGCCGCAACAATCTATCACCGTCACCCTGAGGTGGCCGCTTCTTCAGCGGCCCTCGAAGGGTCGACGGCCCTACTGTGGCCGTTCACCCTTCGAGGCTCGCTCTGCTTGCACCTCAGGGTGACGGGTCACAATTCGAACCAAGCCCACCTCCAAAACGACAAAACTCCGGGCCGCGAAACATTGCCGCTGCCCGGAGTTTTTTCATGGACTGGGCCAATTACCTGTTCGGCTTCAAGGGCCGCGTCAACCGGGCCAAATTCTGGCTCGCAGCACTGATCATCGTGTGCTGGATGATGTTCCTGGCCGCGCTGGTGATCCTGGCCGGCCTCGGCGGCAAACATGCGTCGTTTGGCTTCAATGTCGACGACATCTTCCGGGCGTTCGACCCTGACAGCTACAGATCGCTGACCCTTGCCGGTTTGCCCGCGCTGCTGGTCAAGGCCAGCGGGACGGCGTTGTTCGTCTGGGTCTATGTCGCGGTCTCGATCAAGCGCCTGCACGACCGCGACAGGAGCGGCTGGTGGATGGTCCCGTTCTTCGCGATCCCCGGGCTCATGAGCCAATTCGCGGACCGGCTTCCCGATGAGTCCTATTGGGTGATGGCGGCGGGCGCGATCGTCTCCGTGCTCTATATCTGGGGCTTCATCGAGCTGGCGTTTCTGCGCGGCACCTCTTACCCCAATCGCTATGGTCCCAATCCGCTTGGGAAAATCCACGCGCGACAACGCGGCGACCGCGGCAACGGGTCGCGCTCCAGGCAGGGCTGGGATCAGCAGAGCGAGCTCGAATGATGCCGCACAAAGCTGGTCCACCCGCGGTGTGACGTGTTAAGCGAGGCGCATGAGTGATGCTGTCTCGATTACCCGCGATCTGGTTCGCTGCCCCTCCGTCACCCCGGCCGACGCCGGCGCCCTTGGCGTTCTTGAAAATTTGCTGAAAAGCGCAGGCTTCGACGTCCACCGCGTGACGTTCTCCGAGCCCGGCACCGCCGACATCGACAATCTCTATGCCCGCATCGGCAGCGCGGCGCCGCATATCACCTTTGCCGGCCACACCGACGTGGTGCCGCCCGGCGATGAGGCGGCGTGGACGCTCGGCGCGTTCTCCGGCAAGGTCAAGGACGGCTATCTCTACGGCCGCGGCGCCGTCGACATGAAGGGCGGCATCGCCTGCAGCGTCGCCGCCGTGCTGCAATATCTCGGCGACCATGGCGGCAAGCCGCGAGAAGACGGCAACGGCTCGATCTCCTTCCTGATCACCGGCGATGAGGAAGACGTCTCGATCAACGGCACCGTCAAGCTGTTGAAATGGTGCGCCGAGCGCGGCGAGAAATTCGACCATTGCGTGCTCGGCGAGCCGTCGAATGTCGAGGTGCTCGGCGACATGATCAAGATCGGCCGGCGCGGCTCGCAGTCCGGCACGCTCGTCGTCGATGGCGTGCAGGGCCACGTCGCCTATCCGCACCGCGCCTCGAACCCGGTGCCCGATATCTCGCGGCTGATCGTCGCGCTGAGCGACGAGCCGCTCGATCACGGCAGCGCGCAATTCCAGGCCAGCAACCTCGAATTCACCACGGTCGATGTCGGCAACACCGCGAGCAATGTGATCCCGGGCCAGGCGCGGGCGAAGTTCAACATCCGCTACAACGACAACCACACCCAGGAAAGCCTGCGGCAGCTGGTCGACGAGCGGCTGGCGAAGGCCTGCGGCAACCGCATCCGTGCTCACATCGACTGGCAGCCGTCGAACTCCAACGTGTTCGTGACCCAGCCCGGGCCGTTCACCGATCTCGCGGTCGCCGCGATCGAGGAGGTCACCGGCCGCAAGCCGGAGCTGTCCACCTCCGGCGGCACCTCGGACGCGCGCTTCATCTCGAGCTATTGCCCGGTGATCGAATTCGGCCTGGTCGGCCAGACCATGCACCAGATCGACGAGCGCACGCCGGTGGCCGATCTGGAGAAGTTGACGCGGATCTATCGGGGCGTGTTGGACAGGTATTTTGCGTAGTCCGGCCGCTCGGCTGGACAAAAATATCGAAAACAACCCCATGCACAGTAGGGATTGGGGCCGTTCGTCATCCACCCGCACCAGATGCAGCGTGCTAATCCGTAGGATGGGTAGAGCGCAGCGAAACCCATCATCTCACCGCGCAGATACAAGTGATGGGTTTCGCTTCGCTCTACCCATCCTACCAGATCATTCACACCGCCTAATAATCCACCCGCATCAGATAGAGCCCGTCCGGCGGCGCCACGGGGCCGCAGGCGGCGCGGTTGCGGGCGGCGAGTGCACCAAAGAGATCGTCCGCACTCCAGCGGCCCTCGCCGACCCAGACCAGCGATCCCACCATCGAACGCACCTGACTGTGCAGGAACGAGCGCGCCGACGTCACGATGTTGATGGCGTCGCCCTCGCGCGTGACGTCGAGCTGATCGAGCGTCTTCTCCGGCGACCTGGCCTGGCACTCGGTGTCGCGGAAGGTGGTAAAATCGTGCTTGCCGAGGAGGCGCCGCGCGGCGGCGTGCATCGCGTCGGCATCGAGCGCACGCGGCACGCGCCAGACGCGACTGACGTCCAGCGCGAGGTTCGCGCGGGTGTTGGTGATGCGATAGAGATAGTGCCGCTTGATCGCCGAGAACCGTGCCTCGAAATCGTCGGGCACGACGTCAGCCGCGAGCACGCCGATCGGATTGGGCCGCAGATGCGCGTTCAGCCCGTCGCGGAAGCGGCCGGGCGGAAAATGCTTGGCGATGTCGCAATGCGCGACCTGGCCGCGCGCATGCACGCCGGCGTCGGTACGTCCTGCGCCATGGACGCGCACGTCCTCGCCGCAGATCGCCTTGACCGCCGTCTCCAGCGCGCCCTGCACGGTCGGCGCGGTGTCCTGGATCTGCCAGCCGGAGAACGGCGTGCCGTCATATTCGATGGTGAGCTTGTAGCGGGGCATCGTTCAATCTGGTTTGGCCGTCATTGCCGGGCTTGACCCGGCAATCCATCCTCTTCAGGACAAGCTTCTTTTCGAGATGGATGCGCGGGTCAAGCCCGCGCATGACAATCTCAGGACACCTTCGCCCCCGGCTTCAGCGGCGTGCCGCGCAAAAAGTCCGCCGCCTTCATCGGCGCCTTGCCGGCGCGCTGCAGTTCGAGAATCCGGACCGCGCCATCGCCGCAGGCGATCGCAAAGGTATCGTCGAGCACATCGCCCGGTTGGCCCGAGCCTTTGGCAAGCTCGCAGCGCAGGATTTTCAGCCGCACTGGCTCGCCCTCGCCAGCGAGCTCGCACCAGGCGCCGGGGAACGGCGAAAGCCCGTGAATGTGCCGCAGCACCGCATGCGCGGGCTGCTTCCAGTCGATCCGCGCCTCGGCCTTCTCGATCTTGGCGGCGTAGGTGACGCCGGCCTCGCTCTGCTTCGTCAGCTGCAACCCGCCGCGCTGCAGCGCGCCCATCGCGCGCACCATCAGATCGGCGCCGAGCGGCGCCAGCGCGTCGTGCAGGTCGGATGCCGTCATGCTGTCCGAGATCGGCAGCCGCTCGGCCATCGCGACGTCGCCGGTGTCGAGGCCGACATCCATCTTC
Source organism: Bradyrhizobium sp. B124 (assembly GCF_038967635.1). Taxonomy (NCBI): domain Bacteria; kingdom Pseudomonadati; phylum Pseudomonadota; class Alphaproteobacteria; order Hyphomicrobiales; family Nitrobacteraceae; genus Bradyrhizobium; species Bradyrhizobium sp. B124. The sequence continues at coordinate 4,966,391 of NZ_CP152413.1, forward strand.
ATCACCATCACGCCGCTCTCGGCATCGCCCGCCATGATGGCGCGGTTGATCGGCGCGGCGCCGCGCCAGCGCGGCAATAGCGAGGCATGGAGGTTGAAGCAGCCGAGCTTCGGCGAATCGAGGATGGCCTGCGGCAGGATCATGCCGTAGGCCACGACGACAGCGGCATCCGCGTCAAACGCGCGAAACTCCTCGAGCGCTTCCGGTGTCTTCAAGGTTTTCGGCGTCAGCACGGGAATGCCGAGGCGGCGCGCCTCCTGCTCGACCGGTGTCGGCTGCAACTGCAGGCCGCGCCGCCCGCCCGGCTTCGGCGCGCGGGTATAGACCGCCACGACCTCGTGGCCATGGGCCACCAGCTCCAGCAGCGTCGGCACCGCGAAGTCGGGCGTGCCCATGAAGATCAGACGGAGAGGCATGCGGTCAGATTCTTCCGGGAGGATCCAATCTTCGTCATGGCCGGGCTTGTCCCGGCCATCCACGTCTTTGGTCTCCCAGAAGGAAGACGTGGATGCCCGGGTCAAGCCCGGGCATGACGGCGGAGTGCGCGGCTACTCCGCCGCGCGCTTGGCGGCCTTCTCGAATTTCTTGAAGACGCGGTCGCGCTTCAGCTTCGACAGATAGTCCACGAACAGAACACCGTTGAGATGGTCGATCTCGTGCTGGATGCAGGTGGCATAGAGCCCATCCGCATCCTCCTCGTGCAGCTTGCCGTCGAGGTCGGTGAAGCGCAGGCGCACCCGCGCCGGGCGCTCGACCTCCTCGTAATATTCGGGGATCGACAGGCAGCCCTCTTCGTAGACCGACAGCTCCTCCGAATGCGAAATGATCTCCGGATTGATGAACACCCGCGGCTGCGGCGTGGTCTCGCCGTTCTCGTCGCGCTTGGCGAGGTCCATGGTGATCAGCCGCAGCGGCTGCGCGACCTGGATCGCCGCGAGCCCGATGCCGGGCGCGTCATACATGGTCTCGAGCATGTCGTCGGCGAGCTTGCGGATCTCCGGCGTCACCTTCTCGATCGGTTTCGACACCAGACGCAACTGCTTGTCCGGCAGGATGATGATTTCTCGTAATGCCATGGCGGCGATTTAAGCTGCTGACTTCATGGGGTCAATGCGCTCAGGAACCGGTTAAGGCAGCCTTAACCACGTTTCTTCACGCAAGATTAACCAAGGAATTTAAGGGACTGTTTACCATAAATGTTCCCTTTTCGTTCGGCGGCAACGCCGAATCGGCTACAACTGCCGACATGAACGAGATTCTCCTCACGATTGGCGACCTTCCCGTCCGTGTCTCCGACGCGTTGATCGGCCTTGGCGCACTGGCGCTGATCCTGCTGTTCGCCATCGCCGTGGTGATCGCGCGCGCCAGCCGGCGCGGCGCGGAACTGGCGATGGCCCAGGCCGTCCGCGCCGACGAGCTGGAGGAGCGGCTTGCCGACATGCTGCGGGCCCAGAGCGAGGCCTCGGGGCGGGTCGACGCGATGGGGCAGGCACTGGCCGGCCGTCAGGCCGAGATGGCCCGTGCCGTCAACGAGCGGCTGGATTCGGTGACCCACCGGGTCGGCCAATCGATGGAACAGACCACGCGCAACACGATGGATTCGCTGCGCGTGCTGCACGAGCGGCTCGGCATCATCGATCACGCCCACAAGAACCTCAACGAGCTCACCACCCAGGTGACGACGTTGCGCGACGTGCTCGCCAACAAGCAATCCCGCGGCGCGTTCGGCCAGGCGCGGATGGAGGCGATCGTCCAGGACGGCATGCCGAAGGGCTCGTTCGAGTTCCAGTACACGCTGACCACGGGCAAGCGGCCGGACTGCGTCGTGTTCCTGCCCGACCAGCGTCCGCTCTGCATCGACGCGAAATTCCCGCTCGAGGCCATGACCGCGCTGCACGACGCGCGCAGCGACGAGGAGCGCAAATTCGCCAGCCAGCGGCTGCGCGCCGACGTGCTGAAGCATGTCAGCGACATCGCGGAGAAATACCTGATCCCGGGCGAGACCCAGGACACCGCGCTGATGTTCGTACCCTCGGAATCGGTCTATGCCGAAATCCATGACGGCTTCGACGACGTGGTCCAGAAGGCCTATCGCGCCCGGGTCGTGCTGGTGTCGCCCTCGCTGCTGATGCTGGCGATCCAGGTGATGCAGCAGATCCTGAAGGACGCCCGCATCCGCGACGCCGCCGACCAGATCCGCAACGAGGTGATGCATCTCGGCGACGACCTCAGCCGCCTGCGTGATCGCGTGCTCAAGCTGCAAAACCACTTCGGCCAGGTCAACGAGGACGTCAGGCAGATCCTGATCTCCGCCGACAAGATCGAAAAGCGCGCCGGCCGCATCGAGGAACTCGACTTCAGCAAGTCCGAGACCCCGATCGAGGTCCCGCGCTTCGTAAAGGCCAGCACGCCCGAGCTGTTCCCCGCCCCGCGCAAGCTGCAGGCGGGGGAGTGAATGTTGCTTTAGAATTTGCGTGGCGCGCTTGCGCCGCCCAATCGGTGTGTCATCGCCCGGCTTTATCCAAAAATAGCCGCAGGTGGCGGATAGGCCTCTGGAATACTGGATCGCCCGGTCGAGCCGGGCGATGACAGTCTTTTTGGGGCCGAATCCGGTAGCAACTTCTCTGTGACCGCACCTGGAGAATGTTGATGACCGCAGATCGCACGGCATAATCAGGTGTCATCGCCCGGCTCGACCGGGCGATCCAGTATCCCAGAGGCGGAAATTTGGGAGCACGCAGCTACTACGTCTACATTCTCGCCAGCCGCATCGGCGGCACGCTCTACATCGGTGTGACAAATGATCTCATTCGTCGCGTCGGCGAGCACAAGCTGAAACTCGTCCAAAGTTTCACTGAGAAATATGATGTGGTGAAGCTCGTTTATTTCGAGCAGTTCGACGATCCCGAGAACGCGATAAAGCGCGAGAAGCGGCTCAAGAAATGGCCACGCGCATGGAAAATCTCCTTAATCGAGAAGGACAATCCGGACTGGGACGATCTCTATCCGGAGATCGCCGGTGGCGGCGGATAGGCCTCTGGGATACTGGATCGCCCGGTCAAGCCGGGCGATGACAGTCTTTTTGGAGCCGAATCTGCTACCAACTCTTCTATGACAGCCCCCGAAACGACGTCTGACGCGTCTGCAAAGCCGGAGCCGAAGCCCGCCGCCACCTCCTGGCGCGACAGCTTCGCCGTGTATCTGCAGCCGCGGGTGCTGATCGTGCTGCTGCTCGGCTTCTCCTCGGGCCTGCCGCTGGCGCTGTCGGGCTCGACGCTGCAGGTGTGGATGAAGGAGGCCGGGGTCGATCTCGGCACCATCGGGCTGCTGGCGCTGATCGGCACGCCCTACACGCTGAAGTTCCTCTGGGCACCGCTGGTCGATGCGCTGCACGTGCCGCTGTTCACGCAGATCTTCGGTCGCCGCCGCGGCTGGCTGCTGCTCTCGCAGCTGTTGCTGATCGCGACGATCCTGGTGCTGGCGATGGCCGATCCCGCGCGGTCGCCGTGGTTCGCGGCGTTCGCCGCGTTGCTGGTCGCGACCGCGTCGTCGACGCAGGACATCGTGGTCGATGCCTTCCGCGTCGAAAGCCTGCCGGAGAGCGAGCAGGCTGCCGGCATGGCATCCTATGTCGCGGCCTATCGCATCGGCATGCTGGTCTCGACCGCCGGCGCGCTGTTCATCGTCAGCGGGTTCGAGTCGGCCGGAGTGGCGCGTCCGTCGGCATGGATGTGGGGCTATGTGGTGATGGCCGCGCTGGTCGTGATCGGCATCGTCACGGCGCTGGCTGCGACCGAGCCGGCGCAATCGAAGGGCGCGGAGGCCGCCACGCATGCGCAGACCGCGGCCGAACGCGTCTTGCACGCGGCGCTCGGCGCATTCTCCGAGTTCCTCAGCCGCAAGGACGCATTGGCGGCGCTCGCCTTCGTGGTGCTGTTCAAGTTCACCGACGCGTTCTCGGGCACCATGACCGCACCGTTCGTGATCGACATCGGCTTTTCCAAGGTCGATTACGCGGCGATCGTGAAGGGCGTCGGCCTTGCCGCGACCTTGATCGGCGGCTTTGCCGGCGGCTTCGTGGCGCGGCGTTATTCGCTCGCGACCAGCCTCTGGATCGGCGGCGTGCTGCAGGCGGTCGCCAACCTTTCGTTCTCCTGGCTCGCGCATGTCGGCGTCGATCAATGGGCGCTGGCGCTTGCGATCACCGCGGAGAATTTCACCAGCGCGATCGGCACCGTGATCTTCGTCGCCTACCTTTCGGCGCTGTGCCGCAATCCGCTGCACACCGCGACCCAGTATGCGCTGCTCACGGCGCTCGCCGCGGTCGGCCGCACCTATCTGTCGTCGGGCGCGGGCTATGTGGCCAAGGCCGTCGGCTGGCAAATGTTCTTCGTGATCTGCGTGCTGGTCGCGATCCCGAGCCTGATCCTGCTCGCCTGGCTGCAGCGGCGCGGACATTTCGATGAGCTGGGGCCGGTCAGGGTTTAGCTCAGCCGCCGTAGCCCGGATGAAGCGAAGCGCAATCCGGGAAACCTCTCGACTGCAACGACCGTCCCGGATTTCGCTTCGCTCCATCCGGGCTACGGGCTCTCTGCGTGCGTCGTCCTGGCGAAAGCCAGGACCCATTACCCCAAATGCAAATTGTTGCGCGACGTTGGGGCCACAATCCATCCGACAACCAAGGCCGGTGGTTATGGGTCCTGGCCTTCGCCAGGACGACGATGAGGATGGGTCGCAACTCAAGAAACACCGCAGTGTCATCACCTACGCATCCGGGCGATGACGCCGCAATTGAGGCAGCTACTTCGCCACCACGCTCCACTTGGTGACGATGGCTTCGCTCATCTCGCCAGCGTCCTTGGCGCAGGCGATCTCGTCGACCTTCACCGAGATGGCCTTGCCGGAGAGGCTCTTGAGCTGCGCGGCCTGGGCGTCGTTGGTCGGAATCAGCTGGAAGGTTTCCGGCCCGGTTTCGAGGTTGCAGAGACCGTTCGGCGGTGGCAGTCGGCGCGGCTCGCTGGTGATCTGGTAGGTCGCGACGCGCTTGCCGCGGTTCTTGGTGTCGCGCACCTTCATGACGCCGAGTTCCCCCGACAGCACGTCGCCGGCCCGGATCATCTTGCCGGGCTTCTGCGGTGTGTCGCTCTGCTGTGCGAGCGCGCAGGGCGCAGCAAAGGCTGTCGCCAGAAGCGCAACGGCCAAGCGTACGCCGAATCGGTGTGTCGTCATTTGCAGTGGTTCCGTACTTGATTCGTCAGAGCGTGGATGACCGTCCCCAAATCGTCATCCACCCTATCATTTTGTTTCGGCGCGATCTTTTTGGATTGTCGCCGATCGCCTGGCGAACAATGCCGCGTCCGGCTCCCGGATCGCTTGCTAGAACAGCGTCCGCTGCCGCATCGCAGCCGATAGCGTACCTTCGTCGAGGTAATCAAGCTCTCCGCCGACCGGCACGCCATGCGCCAGCCGCGTCACCCGCACATTGGCCTCCGACAAGAGGTCGGTGATGTAATGCGCGGTGGTCTGGCCATCGACGGTCGCATTGAGCGCCAGAATGATCTCGCTGACCTCGGGCGCATGCGCGCGCGCCACCAGCTGATCGATGGTGAGATCCTGCGGACCGACGCCGTCGAGCGGCGACAGCGTTGCGCCGAGCACGTGATAACGTCCATTGGTCGCATTGGCGCGTTCCAGCGCCCAGAGATCGGCGACATCGGCGACCACGACGATGATCGAGGGATCGCGGCGCGGATCGGTGCAGACCGTGCAGGGGTTTTGTGTATCGATGTTTCCGCAGGTCTTGCAGACCTGGATCTTGTCGATCGCAACCTGCAGCGCTGCGGTCAGCGGCGTCATCAGGGCTTCGCGCTTCTTGATCAGATGCAGCGCCGCGCGCCGCGCCGAACGCGGCCCGAGCCCGGGCAGCCGCGCCAGCAACTGGATCAGGCGTTCAATCTCGGGGCCGGCAACGCTCGCAGCCATTTAGGTCGGACCAAATCCCGGCGGCAGGCCGAGCCCGCCGGTGAGCGCCATCATCTTCTCCTGCATCGCCGTCTCGGCCTTGCGGCGCGCATCGCCATGCGCGGTGACGAGCAGATCCTCGAGCACTTCGCGCTCCTCCGGCTTCATCAGCGACGGATCGATCTTGATGCCCTTCACTTCCATCTTCGCGGTCATGCGCACGGCGACCAGGCCGCCGCCGGAGATGCCCTCGACCTCGACATTGCCGAGCTCTTCCTGCATCGCCTGCATCTTGGATTGCAGCTGTGCTGCCTGTTTCATCATGCCGAGAAAATCAGCCATGCGTGCGTTCCTATCGCCAGATCAATCGTCGTCGCTGTCGGAAGTTTCAATCGGGTCTTCGCCGGTCGCATCCGCTACCGGAACCTCGGCGGCAAGGCGGCGGACCTCGACCACCTTGGTGCCGGGGAAGCGCGCCAGTACCTCCTGCACGCGCGGATCGGCCTCGGCAGTACGCTGATGCTCGCTGCGCGCCAATTCGTTCTGCGAACGCACCGTAGGCTGGCCGGCCTCGTTGGAGATGATCACGGTCCAGCGCCGCCCGGTCCATAGTTCGAGCTTGCGCGACAGATCGGTGACGAGCGCGCGCTGCGCCTTCGGCTCAAGGCCGATCTCGAGCTGGCCATCCTCGATGCGCACCAGCCGCACATCGGCCTCCAGCGCGCTCTTGGTCATGATGTCGCGCTTCTCGCCGGCGAGCGCGATCAATTGCGGAAAGCTGGTGATGCGCAGCGCCGGCGCGGCATCGGCGACTGGGGCCGCCATCTGCGGACGCGCGGCGAGATCGGCGCGCGGCGCACCCTGCGGTGCCCGCGCAGACGGCATGGCCGACATCGTCGAGGCCGGCGCGCCGCGTGGCGATGACGAGGCCGTAGAACCCGACGTCGCGGGCGCCCCGCCGCCGCCATTCTGCTCGACCATCATCCGGATCGCTTCATCCGGCGTCGGCAGGTCGGCGACATAGGCGATCCGCACCAGCACCATCTCGGCGGCGGCGGCAGGCCGCGTCGCGGTCTGCACTTCTGCGATGCCCTTGAGCAGCATCTGCCACATCCGCGACAGCACCCGCGTCGATAGCTTTGCGGCGAATTCGCGCGCGCGCACCCGCTCGGTCTCGCCGAACGCGACGTTGTCCGCGGTTCCCGGCACGAACTTGACGCGGGTGACGAAATTGACGAACTCGGCAAGGTCGGACAGCACCACGACCGGATCGGCGCCGACATCGTATTGCGCGCGGAATTCGGCAAAGGCGCTGGCGAGATCGCCGCGCGCCAGCGAATCGAACAGATCGATGACGCGGGTGCGGTCGGCGAGGCCGAGCATCTGCCTGACCGCATCGGCCTTCACGAGGCCTGCGGCATGCGCGATCGCCTGGTCGAAGAGCGACAGCGAATCGCGCACCGAGCCTTCGGCGGCGCGCGCGATGATGCCGAGCGCCTCGGGCTCGACCTCGACGTTTTCCTTGGCCGCGATGTTGCCGAGATGCTTCATCAGCACGTCGGCCTCGACGCGGCGCAGGTCGAAGCGCTGGCAGCGCGACAGCACCGTGATCGGAACCTTGCGGATTTCGGTGGTGGCGAACACGAACTTGGCGTGCTCCGGCGGCTCCTCCAGCGTCTTCAGGAAGGCGTTGAAGGCCGCCGTCGACAGCATGTGGACTTCGTCGATGATGTAGACCTTGTAGCGCGCGCTGGCCGGCGCATAGCGCACACTGTCATTGATCTGGCGGACATCGTCGACGCCGGTGTGGGACGCAGCGTCCATCTCCAGCACGTCCATGTGCCGGCTTTCCATGATCGCCTGGCAGTGCACGCCGAGGTCGGGCATGTGGATGGTCGGCCCCTTCACCGAGCCGTCCGGCTTCGCGTAATTCAGGGCGCGGGCGAGGATGCGCGCGGTGGTGGTCTTGCCGACCCCGCGGACGCCGGTGAGGATCCAGGCCTGCGGAATCCGCCCGGTCTCGAACGCGTTCGAGACGGTGCGGACCATGGCCTCCTGGCCGATCAGATCCTCGAAGCTGGAGGGGCGGTATTTGCGGGCGAGAACGCGGTACGGCTTGGCCGTATCAGGCGCGCCACCCAAATCAAAACCGCCGTCAAGGCTTGCCTTGCCTGCGCCGTCGGACGGTTGGGAGGGGTCGCCAGCGTCATTCATGCATCGATCCGCAACTTGGGAATTGTCTCTTCGGCCGGCGTGCGGATAGGAGCCGAAATCGAGCGCCGGGCGCGGAGACCGCCATTCCAGCACGATTCGCTCGGAAAAACAGATAGGAGACTGACGAGCGACCCGATCCGGACCTCGTTAGGGCTGCTTCCTTCCGGACCTGACCCGGTTGGCGAGTGGCTCGTCCACCGCCAATCTCCCGGTCCCTATTTGGGGCCAAAACCGCCGGAAAGCAAGCGGCCTGACCCGGCTTTGTAAGGCTGGCTTTGTGGGGCTTGTCTGGGAACACGGAAAGGCATTACTTGCGCCTCATGCCCGCCACCAACTGGTCGCTGCATTCGCAGCTCAAGAAAGACACCGTCGACATCGGCGACCTGCCGCTGTGCAAGGTGCTCGTCATCAAGGATGCGCATTATCCCTGGCTGCTGCTGGTGCCGCGGCGCGACGGCGCGGTCGAGATCATCGACCTCGACGAGGTCGAGCAGGCGCAGCTGATGACGGAGATCACCCGCGTCTCGCGGGCCCTGAAGGAGGTCACCAAGTGCGACAAGCTGAATGTCGCAGCCCTCGGCAACCTCGTCCCGCAACTGCACGTCCACGTCATCGCGCGCCGCACCAGCGACGCTGCATGGCCGCGTCCCGTTTGGGGCGTAATGCCGCCGCTGGCGCATGACGCCGAGGAAGTGCAGAATTTCATCAGCGCGCTTCGCCGCAAGATCTGGTTGGGTTGATTTTCGATGTCCGCATCCGATTCATTTCCGCTTGGCCAGCCGGCCTTCGTCACCCATGTGCTGGACCGCGCCGCGCATCTGCGCAGCAATGACGAGAAGCTGTTCGCCCTGGAGGGCCACCGCGAGGCCAGAGCCTACGTGATCTACCGCGACTCGCTGGTCGTGAAGCAGGAGGATGGCGGGGCCCGCGCGCTGCTCTCGCTGGAGGAGGCCCGCGGCTTTGGCGCCAATCCCGGCACGATCTTCCTGGGCTTGCGCGATGCTGCGCCGGTCTTCGGCATGGGGATCGCGCCGCAGGCGGCCGAGAAGCTGGTCGGGCGTCCTGATGTTGCGATCACCGAATTGCGCGGCATGGCGATGCAGGGCGTGGTGCCGCCGGAGCAGCTCTCGGCCATCGCGATGGCGAAATCGATGGTGACCTGGCACCAGCGCCACGGCTTCTGCGCGAACTGCGGCACCCGCACGACGATGAAGGACGGCGGCTGGAAGCGCGAATGTCCGAGCTGCAAGGCCGAGCACTTCCCGCGCACCGATCCGGTCGTGATCATGCTGGTCACCTCTGGCGACAAGGTGCTGCTCGGCCGGCAGAAGCAGTTCATGCCCGGGATGTATTCCTGCCTCGCCGGCTTCGTCGAAGCTGCCGAAACCATCGAGGATGCGGTACGGCGCGAGATTTTCGAGGAGTCCGGCATCCGCTGCACCGACGTCAATTATTACATGACGCAGCCCTGGCCCTATCCGTCATCGCTGATGATCGGCTGCACCGCGCGTGCGACCAACGAGGACATCGTGGTCGACCGCACCGAGCTGGAGGATGCGCGCTGGTTCGACCATGCGGAGGCGACGCTGATGCTCAAGCGCCAGCATCCCGACGGCCTGGCCGGCCCGCATCCGTTCGCGATTGCCCATCATTTGCTCGGCCGCTGGGTGCATCACCGAAATCCGTTGGACCAATAGCGGGAACCGGACATCGTTCTGCCGATTAGATCTGCGTACTGCTTGGCAGTAGACGGAACCATTGCGACGGACCTTTGCATGAATTTTCAAGACGGCGCCCCGAAAGTCCCGCCCCGCATCCTATGCATCGGCCTGCCGGTGCGCGACCTGACCTTCCGCGTCAACGTTCCGGCCCGCGGCTCCAAGGAGAACGCGACCCATTTCGACGAGATCTGCGGCGGCAACGCGCTGAACGCCGCCATCGGCATCGTCCGACTGGGCGGCCGCGCCGCGATCTGCGGACCGATGGGTGATTCGCGGGAGACCTCGAGCCGCTACATCTTCGACAAGATGGCCCAGGAGGGCATCGAGACCAACCATCTCATCCACATGCCGGACCTGGTCACCCCGATCTCGGCGATCATGATCGACGACACCGGCGAGCGCACCATCGTCACCTTCCGCGATCCCGAGCTGTGGAAGGTCAAGCTGCCGCCGACCGAGCTGCTGCTGGAGGATTGCGCGGCGATCCTGACCGAGAGCCGCTGCGCGCCGTTCTGCACCGAGCTGTGCGCCGAGGCCGTCAAACGCGGCATTCCCGTGGTGGTCGACGTCGATCGCGCGATGTCGATGCGGGAAGGACTGCTGACCGCCTCGTCCCATCTGGTGTTTTCCAGCGAGCCGCTGCAGCAGACCGCCGATGTCACCGACGACGGCCAGGCGCTGCAAAAGCTCGCCAAGCTCACCCCCTCCTTCCTGGCCGGCACCCGCGGCCCGCAGGGCACGATCTGGCTCAATGAGAAGGGCGGGCTCGAGGAGACGGCGGCCTTCCCGGTCCATACCGTCGACACGCTGGGCGCCGGCGACGTCTTCCACGGGGCGTTTGCGCTGGCCATCACCGAGAAGCAGGAGTTGCGGCAGGCGCTTCGCTTCGCGTCCGCCGCCGCAGCGCTGAAATGCACCCGGTTCGGGGGCGCTTATGCCGCACCGCAACGTACTGAAGTTGAAGCGTTTTTGGGCGAACACGCCGACGCCCGGCTGGCCTGAGCGGCCACGACCCGCTTGATTTGGAAGATTTTTCTCTATATGAGGGAGTTTGAACCTTCATGTGGAACTTTCTTCTATGAACGATGTCGCCATTCAGCTTCATGACAACAACCGCCGCCTCGACGCCATCGATCGCAAGATCCTGACCGTGCTGCAGGAGGATGCTTCGCTTTCCGTCGCCGAAATCGGCGACCGGGTCGGGCTGTCGTCGACGCCGTGCTGGAAGCGCATCCAGCGGCTCGAGGCCGACGGCGTGATCCTGCGCCGCGTGGCGCTGGTCGATCAGAACAAGATCGGGCTCGGGATTTCCGTGTTCGTCTCGGTCGAGAGCGCCGACCATTCGGAAGCCTGGCTGCGCAAATTCGCCGACGCCGTGAGCGCCATGCCCGAAGTGATGGAGTTCTACCGGATGGCCGGCGACGTCGACTACATGCTGCGCGTCGTGGTCGCCGACATGCAGGCCTATGACGTGTTCTACAAGAAGCTGATCTCGGCCGTGCCGCTGAAGAACGTCACCTCGCGCTTCGCGATGGAGAAGATCAAGTCGGTGACCGCGCTGCCGGTGCCGGCGGCGTAAGCCGAGAGCGCGATCGCCGATCCACATCGCCGTCATCGCCCGGCTCGACCGGGCGATGACGAGTTGATTTGCGGAAAGTCCCGCCTCAGATCTTCTGATTGTATTCGCCGACCTCGGGGTGCGTGCGCAGCACGGAATCCATCGCCTCGAACATGTCGCGCATGCGCTGTTCGCTGACCGGGCTTTCCACCACGACCACGAGCTCCGGCTTGTTCGAGGACGCGCGCACCAGGCCCCAGCTGCCGTCCGCGACCGTGACGCGCACACCGTTGACGGTGACGAGATCACGGATGTTCTGGCCCGCGACCTGCGCGCCCTGCTGCTGCAGCGTCTCGAAGTGCTTCACGACCGCGTCGGCCACGCCGTATTTCGCCTCGTCGGCACAATGCGGCGACATGGTCGGCGACGACCAGGTCTTCGGCAGCGCGTCCTTCAGGTCGGCCATCGACTTGCCGGGCGCGCGATCGAGCATCTCGCAGATCGCGATCGCCGACACCAGGCCGTCGTCATAGCCGCGGCCGAACGGCTTGTTGAAGAAGAAGTGGCCGGACTTCTCGAAGCCGGCGAGCGCGCCCAATTCGTTGGTGCGGCGCTTCATGTAGGAATGCCCGGTCTTCCAGTAGACGGTGTTGGCACCCTGCTTCTGCAAGACGGGATCGGTCACGAACAGCCCGGTCGACTTCACATCGACGACGAACTGCGCGTTGGCGTTGATCGCCGACATGTCGCGCGCCAACATGACGCCGACCTTGTCGGCAAAGATCTCCTCGCCGGTGTTGTCGACCACGCCGCAGCGGTCACCGTCGCCATCGAAGCCGAGGCCGACATCGGCCTTGTGCGCCAGCACCGCATCGCGGATCGCGTGCAGCATCTCCATGTCTTCGGGATTCGGATTGTATTTCGGAAAGGTGTGATCGAGCTCGGTGTCGAGCGGAATCACCTCGCAGCCGATCGCCTCCAGCACCTGCGGCGCGAACGCGCCCGCGGTGCCGTTGCCGCAGGCCGCCACCACCTTCAGCTTGCGCTTCAGCTTCGGCCGGCTGGTGAGGTCGGCGATGTAGCGCGCCGGATAGTTTTCATGGAATTGATAGGAGCCGCCGGCCTTGTTGTCGAATGCGGCGTTGAGCACGATCTCCTTCAGCCGCGTCATCTCGTCGGGGCCGAAGGTGAGCGGACGGTTGGCGCCCATCTTGACGCCGGTCCAGCCATTGTCGTTGTGCGAGGCGGTGACCATCGCGACGCAGGGCACGTCGAGATCGAACTGCGCGAAATAGGCCATCGGCGTCACCGCGAGCCCGATGTCGTGCACCTTGCAGCCCGCCGCCATCAGGCCCGAGATCAGCGCGTATTTGATCGAGGCGGAATAGCCGCGGAAATCGTGACCGGTGACGATCTCCTGTTTGACGCCGAGCTCCGCGATCAGCGCGCCGAGCCCCATGCCCAGCGCCTGCACGCCCATCAAATTGATCTCCTTGTTGAACAGCCAGCGCGCGTCGTATTCGCGAAACCCGGTCGGCTTCACCATCGGCTCGGATTCGAAAGCATAGGTATTCGGAATCAGTGCGGGTTTCGGCTTGGGAAACATCAGGAATGGCCTCGTGGAAATGCGGAGGGACAATGCCGCTGGCTTTAGCGAATGCATCGCCGCGGCGGAAGGCAGGATTGACGGCTTATGGCTAATAATTACGGCAGATTTGGCGTCGGGTCATCCACCCATCCTTGCGCGGCGGCGCAACACGCCGCGCTGTTGCGCCCGACGAGTTGCTTGACCGCTCATCGCTCCGACCCCGCATGGTTTCTGCAGGGGTGGCGCCAGGCAAGGACAGGCATTGCCGTGCGGTTGTGATTTCAGCCGCGCCCGGCGCTTTGCAATCTGCGCGTCGAATAGTTGACACGTCGGGCAACTCACCGGTACATTTTCATCGTCGCAACAATTGAGCCCGCACCGGAAAATCCGCTGCGGGCTTTTTGAATCGGACAGGACGCTGTCGGCCAATACACTGCCGAGCGCGCCGCAATTGACCACCGCAGCGAACCGAACTGGCTGACAGCCAGGGCCGACCCCGCCGACAGGCGGGCGCCCGGCGAGCACGATGGGCAAGCCGAGCCGGAAGCGACACTTCCGCGCCCTCGCGCAAGCCATCACTCAAGCACTTGCCTTCAACACATAAAGCCAACCCAGCCTTCTCCGCGAGGGTGCGGTCACGCACGCACGCGCCCGAAGGCGTGCGCAATATCTACAGGTGATGATCGATGCCCAATTACTCTCTGGTGCCGGTGGACCATCAGCCGGATTTCGATGACTACTCGCTCGTTCCCGTTGACCACGATCCGTTCGCCGCGGATAGCGTAATTCAACAGGCACAGATTCAACAAGATCAAGCGCAGCCGCAAGGCCCGGCGCAGCAACAGCCCCCAGCGGGAGCCGGTCCGACTTTGGATCAAGGCGCCGCCAAAACCGCTCCGTTTAGCGGCCACGCCAATCCGACGCCAACAGACGCTCTTCCATCACACGGTCGCGCAATTCCCTTGCTTGAGAATGGTAAAGTTGACAGCTACATTTACGCAAGAAACTCGACTGGCACTCCGCCAGAAGGCCCTCAGGTTACTACTGCGAACCGTAATCTCACAATTGCTGCCACTGACAGCGCCAAACCCACGAATTTCGGTGGGGTTTATGGACGCACGCTAACGTTCTCAGAACCCGGTAGCAATAATTTGAGAACAATCACCGCTGCCGACCCAACTGGCTTGTTGGTAGCGACCCCGGTAGAAGATAATCCAAACCTCCTGAGTGTCAGAGAGTACAAGGGCTACTGAATAACCGCCGGCCGAGCGGGCACATTCCCGATGTATTGTCGATGGCGGCCGAACACATACAGACCAATGCCAATTGGCAAGATGTGAGTTGGCGAAACGGGACCAAGGGCCGGCTAGAAGCTCGCTTCGCCGAGGTTCGCGCTTCACAGGGGAGGACATGGAGAGGTCTTATGAAGCTTCTGAAGACCGGGATACTCGCACTTTCGCTAACCGTGACGGCGACCGTTGGGCTCGCCGCGGATTACGAAATTTTCGCTGAGTTTGCGACTGTGGAGACTGGGGTAAACCATTATGCTGTCGAACGCCTCGACCACAAGAACCAGAAGCTTCATCATTGCACCGCAGTCCTCGACGCCGAGACCAAGCAATTGACCGGTCAATGCACCGAGAGGCCCGGCTTTCCAGAGAAACCAACCAGCAAAGGACCTAACGTACAGGGAGGGATTTCAAACATTTTTGGCGGATTGCCAGTGTTAGGCTCTTGGAAAATCGATCAGACTACCGGGAAAACTGAGTTCTGCATTTCAGACCCCGTTCAGTGCGTGGAGGTAATTCCGCAATAGAGTTGTACGGTGAGTCCGCCGGGAGACCAGCTCGACACTCTGCGCAAGCGCCTCAGGTCTGATGTTGCCCGCGAACGTCTGGCGCAAATGCCGCGCCGCTGCGAAGATCGACTCGACTACCCTCTCATTCCCAAAATGTGAACAAGCAGCGCCCTGAATTCCCCCCTCAGCGTGAAAGTGCTGCCTATTGCTCCAGCAACAATTTGCCGTTGGCATATTCGAAGCGCTTCAGCTTCGATAGGAAGGACAGGCCGAGCAGGTTTTCGGACAGCGCCTCGTCCGGCAGCACCAGCGCATCGACGTCGCGCACGGTGAGGCCGCCGATCTCGATCATGGCGAGGTGGGCCCGCGCCGCCCTGATGGTGCCGTTGGCGGTGGTGACGCGCGAGGTGTAATCGCCCGGCACCGGACGCAGGCCGAAGCGCGCGGCCGAGGTCTCGTTCAGGGCCACCACAGAGGCGCCGGTGTCGACCATGAAGTTGATGCGCTGGCCGTCGATCCGACCGTCGGTCGCGAAGTGACCGCGCGGATCGGGCGCGATGCTGAGCGTGCGGGCGCTGACCTGCGCCACCGTGACGGCGGGGGTGATGCTCTGCTTGGCGGTGGTCGCGGCGGCGGGCGCCATCTTGCTGGCCATCTGGGCCATGAAGGTGCCCAGCCCGATCAGGATGGCCGCGAAAATCATCAGGTTACGCATGACACCATACTCGGAAAACCGAACACGCAATTTCACCACGCCGGACGCCCCGCCGCGAGCGAGGGTGGCGGCGCGAGCCTGCCATTTTGGCGAAAAGGATGAGCGAACAGTTAATGCGAGCCCGCTGAGGCGGCCGAATGTCATCGACCGCCTCGCCCGGACCGAATTTGCCGCCCCTCAGGCGGTCTTTCAGGCCGTCTTGGCGACCGGGCTCGGCATCGCCACGCGCAGCGCGTAATAGACCGCGCCCGCGATCCCGACGCCGAAGAACCAGCCATAGACCGCCCACCAGGCCGGCAGGAGCGAGGTGAAGTTCGGCAGCACCGACGAGAACAGCGCGCCGACGGCGGCTGCAATCAGGGCGCTGACGTTCCAGCCGTTCTGGAAGCGATATTCGCCGTTCTCCTGATACAGCGCCGGCACGTTCACGCGGCCTTTGGCGATCAGATAATAGTCGACCATCATGATTCCGTAGATCGGCCCCATGGTCGCGCCGATCAGCCCGACGAACGAGGCGGCGCTGCCCTCCCAGGGCGCGAACGGATACAGCGCGAGCGCGATCAGCGCCGCAATGTAGCCGCCTTTCTTGAAGTCGATATGGCGCGGAAACACGTTGGAAAAATCGAACGCCGGCGAGACGAAGTTGGCGACCACGTTGATGCCGAGCGTCGCCACCGCGAAGGTGACCGCGGCGAGCAGCGCCAGGAACCAGCTGTCGAACTTGGCCGAGATCTGGTCGGGATGCAGCAGCACCTCGTGATAGACGTTGAACGCCGCGATCGTGGTGACGCCGGCGACCAGCGAGAACAGGATCAGGTTGACCGGCAGGCCCCAGATATTGCCCTTGCGCAGCGCGTGCACGTCGGGCGCGTAGCGCGAGAAGTCGCAGAAATTGAGATAGAGCGCGGCGAAATAGGTGATCCAGGTCGCAGCGACGGCGCATAGCGCCGGGAAGGAGCCGGGCACGCCGGGCACGCCGGCCTCCTTGGTCTTCTCCAGCAGCACATCCTGCGGGATCGGCGCGGTGAGCGAGATGCCGCCGGCCGCGATGCAGAGGTAGATCGCAAGGATCAACATCATCAGCCACACCGCCGGCCCTGCCCAGTCCTGGAAGCGCCGCACCGTCTCCATGCCGCGCTGGATGATCAGGAGCTGCAATGCCCAGATCACCACGAAGCAGATCACCTCGAGCGTGGAATGGCCGAGCACGTGGCTCGTCTGGTGGAACGCCTTGAAGCTGTCGATGCGGGTCAGCAGCGCGACGATCGCGCCCGAGGCCGCCGCGGTCTGCGCGCCGTACCAGAAGCAGGCGACGATGGCACGCACCAGCGCCGGAATGTTGGCGCCCCAGATCCCGAACGAGGCCCGCGCCAGCACCGGATAGGGCACGCCGGTCCTGACGCCGGCGTTGCCGATCAGGCTCATCAGCACGAAGATCACCAGCGAGCCGGCGCCGATCGCGATGATGAAGTTGACGAAGCTGCCGCAAAGCAGGAACAGGCTGGCGGCGAGATAATAGCCCCACAGGCTATGCACGTCCGAGGTCCAGACGTTGAAGATGCTGAAGGCGCCCCAATTGCGTTCCTTGGCCGGCGCCAGGTCTTCGTTGTACAGCGAAGGCGATGCGTTCTTGATCTCCATGGCAGCGTCCCCAATATGCGAGCCCGTGATCCCATCCCAGCCCGCAAATCTAACCACCGTTTGCCGGCGCTCGCCAGCGCAACCGATCAAGCATGCGCCGGAAAAGGGAGACTCGGAGTCGTCCCGGCGAATAAAGGAAATGCAACCCTTCAGGCGCAACCACGCTGCGCGTTTGCGCCGGCATCAAGTGCCGCGGGGTTTCACGCGCCTTGTCGGCATCGCGCTGGCGGGGTCTTCCGGCCAGGGATGGCGCGGATAGCGGCCGCGCAGGTCGGAACGCACCGCAGCGTAACTGCCGCGCCAAAAGCCCGGCAGATCGCGCGTCACCTGCACCGGCCGCTGCGCCGGCGACAGCAGTTCCAGCACCAGCGGCACCGCGCCCTTGGCGATCGAGGGATGGGTGTTGAGCCCGAACAGTTCCTGCAGCCGCACTGCGATGGTCGGGCCCTGCTCGGCCTCGTAGTCGATCGCAAGCTGCGTTCCGGTCGGCGCCTCGAAATGGGTCGGCGCCTCGCGATCGAGCCGCGCGCGCAAGTCCCACGGCAACAGCGTCATCAACGCGTTCGACAGGTCGCCGGCGGACAGATCCTTCAGCGCGGTCTTGTCGTACAGCGCGGGCACCAGCCAGTCGTCGGCGCGCGCGGCGAGTGCAGTGTCCGACAGATCGGGCCAGCTGTCGTCCTCGGCCTTGCGCAGGAACATGATCCGGTCGCGCCACTGCTTCGAATGCTTCGACCACGGCAGCCGGTCGAGACCGACAGCGATCAAACCGTCGGCGAACACGCGCGCGGTCTCGGCCGATGGCTTGAGCGGCATCGGCGCTTCCGACAGCGTGATCGCGTGCAGCAAACGCCGGCGGCGCGCGCGCAGTGCCATCGCGCCGCGGTCGAACGTCACCTCTTCGACGTTTTCGATCTGGTCGGCGAAGCGCTGCTCGATCTCGTCCTGGGTGATCGGCGCCGCCAGCAGGATGCGGCCGTTCGCAGCCGTCCCCGTCAGTTCGGCAACCGCGATAGTGGGCAGCCGCGCCAGCGCCGCGGTCTGCTCGACGGCAGCGCCGCGGCCATTGGCCAGCACGAAGCTGCCATTGCCACGGTTCTTCGCGACACGGTCCGGAAACGCGAAGGCCAGCATGACGCCGGTCGAGAGATCCTTCTGCTCGCTCACCGCCGCCTTCACCTGCGAAGCCCAGCGCGCGGCCATGCTGCGCGCGCTCGATGCCCGCTGCGAGCGGTCGCGGCGGAACTGATCGAGCCTGACGTCGAGATCGACGCTGTCACCGCCGAGCCCGCGCTCGCTCAGCACCGCGGCGATCTCGGCCGCCTCCTCGCCTGCACCGAAGCGCGCGGAATCCACGATCATGCGCGCCAGCCGCGGTGGCAGCGCCAGCGCGCGCAGGCTCTTGCCCTCCTCGGTGATACGGCCGTCGCCGTCGAGCGCACCGAGCTCGTCGAGCAGCGATCTCGCTTCCTTCAGCGCCGGCCCGGGCGGCGGATCGAGGAAGGCAAGGCTTGCGGGATCGCTGACGCCCCATTGCGCGAGGTCGAGCACCAGCGAGGACAGATCGGCGGAAAGGATTTCCGGCGCGGTGTAGGCCGGAAGCGACGCGGTCTGCGGCTCGTCCCACAGACGGTAGCAGACGCCGGGCTCGGTACGGCCGGCGCGGCCGCGCCGCTGATCGACCGCGGCGCGCGAGGCCCGCACGGTCTCGAGCCGGGTCAGCGCAATATCCGGTTCGTAGCGCGGCACCCGCGCCAGGCCGGAATCGACCACGATGCGCACGCCCTCGATGGTCAGTGAGGTCTCGGCGATCGAGGTCGCCAGCACCACCTTGCGGATCCCCTTCGGCGCCGGCGCAATGGCGCGATCCTGCACGGCGGCATCGAGCGCGCCGAACAGCGGCACGATCTCGACCGAGGCGTCATGCACGCGCTCGGCGAGAAACATCTGCGTGCGGCGGATCTCGGCCGCGCCCGGCAGGAAGGCAAGCACCGAGCCGGCATCGGCGCGCAACGCGGTCGCGATCGTCTCGGCCATCTGCCGCTCCAGCGGCGCGTCGACCTTGCGGCCGACGTAGCGGGTCTCGACCGGGAAGGCGCGCCCCTCGCTCTCGACCACAGGCGCGTCGCCGAGCAGCCTTGCAACGCGCGCGCCGTCGAGCGTTGCCGACATCACGAGGATGCGCAGGTCCTCGCGCAGGCCGGTTTGCGCATCGCGCGCCAGCGCCAGCCCGAGATCGGCATCGAGCGAGCGCTCGTGGAATTCGTCGAACAGAACGGCGGCGACGCCGGTGAGCTCGGGATCGTTGAGGATCTGGCGCGAGAAGATGCCTTCGGTCACGACCTCGATCCGCGTCGCGCGCGATACTTTCGAGCCGAAGCGCACCCGATAGCCGACGGTCTCCCCGGGCCGTTCGCCGAGCGTCTTCGCCATCCGCTCGGCGCTGGCGCGCGCGGCGATGCGGCGCGGCTCCAGCACGATGATCTTTTTGCCTTTGGCCCACGGCGCATCGAGCAATGCCAGCGGCACGCGCGTGGTCTTGCCGGCGCCCGGCGGCGCGACCAGCACGGCGGCATTGTGGCGATCGAGCGTGCGGTCGAGCTCATCGAGCACGGCGTCGATCGGCAGCGGGCTATCGAATTGGTGCGGCAAGGAGTCTCATCGCGGCAGCGGCCCTCGGCCGACCTGCGTCCTGTGGTTAACGAAGCACGGCTTCTTCTAGGATTTCCGGGCCTCTTAGACCATTCGCCGGTGACAGGGAACCGGGGATAGCGCCGGGTTCGGCGGCACATCCTTTGTATGGATAAAGGAGAAAGCAACCGATCGGGCCGATGATGCGCCCGATCACGCCGGAACGGGACAAGGATGACCACAAACGGCACACAGGCTGCGACAGATCGTTCCCTTGATCGATCACTTGATCGATCACTTGGGAACGCGGCCGCGCGCGTCGATTGGGTCGACTATGCCAAGGGCATCTGCATCGTCATGGTGGTGATGATGCATTCGGTGCTGGGGGTCGAGAAGGCCTTCGAGCAGACCGGCTTCATGCATTATGTCGTGATGTTCGCAAAACCGTTCCGGATGCCGGACTTCTTCCTGATCTCGGGACTGTTCCTGTCGGTCGTGATCGATCGCGATTGGCGCACCTATCTCGACCGCAAAGTGATGCACTTCGCTTATTTCTACGTGCTGTGGGTGACGATCCAGTTCGGCTTCAAGGCGCCGTCGCTGGCCGCCGAGGCGGGCTGGGCCGCTGTCGGGCTGCAATATCTCGAGGCCTTCATCGAGCCGTTCGGCACGCTCTGGTTCATCTATCTGCTGCCGATCTTCTTCGTCGTCACCAAGCTCACGCGCAACATCCACCCGCTCGCGATCTGGCTGGTTGCCGCGGCGCTGGAGAGCGCGCATGTCGTGACCGGCTGGACCGTGATCGACGAGTTCTGCGCCCGCTTCGTCTACTTCTTCGCCGGCTATGTGCTCGCTGCTTACGTGTTCGCGCTGTCGGACCGCGCGCGGGCGCGGCCTGCATTTGCGCTGCTCGGGCTTGGGCTCTGGGCGCTCGTCAATGGTAGCCTGGTCGCGCTCGATATCAGTGAATGGCCGGTCGTCTCGCTGGCGCTCGGCCTGGCCGGTGCCTGCGCGATCATCGTGACCGGCACGCTGCTGGCGCGCGCGCACTGGCTCGGCTTCCTGCGCTTCTGCGGCGAGCACTCGATCGTGATCTACCTCGCCTTCTTCCTGCCGATGGCCGCGACCCGCACCCTTCTGCTGCGGTTCGATGTCATCCACGACATCGGCCTGGTCGCGCTGATCGTCACTGCAATCGGCGTCGCAGGCTCCCTCCTGATCTGGCGGTTGGCGCTGGCGGTCCGGGCCAATTTCCTGTTCGAGCGGCCCGATGCGTTCTGGATTGCCCCGAAAAAGGCAGCGCCCGCGCTGCAGGCGGCCGAATAGTGCCAAAAGTCATGGCCCGGATTCGTTCCACCGAGGGCGAACCGGCCTGTTCCAATTTTCCGTACATTGAAATGACTGGCTTTTTGGTCCCGAATGTTTCGTCGCCGGAGCCGCGACGAAACAATTCTCCCGGTCACGAAACCATTTTCCGCTTTTCGCGCAGACATCCGGAAACGGGCGCTAACTAACGTTTCTCCCAACGAACCGCCGCCCAACGGCGAACTGGGAGCCTGTCATGCCGAACGTCATCGCCATCAACTCTGCAGCCAAGAAGCACATCGACGCTGCACGCGCGACCTCGGATGAAACGCTGCTCGCGCATATCGCCAAGAATAACCGCACCTCGATGCACACGCTCTATGCCCGTCACAACGTGCGGGTTTACCGCTTCGTGCTCCGCATGGTGCGCGACACCACGATGGCCGAGGACCTGGTGAGCCAGGTGTTCCTCGACGTCTGGCGCACCGCGGCCCAGTTCGAGGGCCGCTCGCAGGTCTCGACCTGGCTGCTGTCGATCGCCCGCTTCAAGGCGCTGACCGCACTGCGCCAGCGCCGGCATGAGGATATCGACCAGGACGACGTGCTGGAGATCGCCGACGGTGCCGACACGCCGGAAACCTCGCTCGATCGCGCCACCACCAGCGAGATCCTGCGCGCCTGCGTCGCCAAGCTGTCACCGGCCCACCGCGAGATCATCAATCTGGTCTACTACCATGAGAAGTCGGTCGAGGAGGCCGGCCAGATCATCGGTATCCCGCAGAGCACGGTGAAGACCCGCATGTTCTATGCCCGCAAGCAGCTCGCCGACCTCCTGAGGGGCGCCGGCGTGGACAGCGTCGCGGCATAAAATAAAGCAAATTCAGGTATTTAAGAGGAGATCAAGCAACCCGGGCAATTGTCCACGAAGCCAAAAAAGTTCGGCGACGAAACAATTGAAACAATCGACGACATCACCCGGAAAAACGCGATCTCTATACCCATATCCAACGACGCAACCCCAATTCACTGACCCAGGTTTCGATACCTCCTTAAGTTCTAACCTCCCAAGTAACCTCCAACGACCCGGCCGGGATGCCCCCCAGCCGGGTCGCTCTGTTTTTGGCGCGCAGTCGTGAGGCCGAACACGGCTCGTCTCACACGGACGTGACGGCGTCCGCGGCCAACTCTCCGTAACGGCCACGCCGTCGTCGCGAAGAACATCAGGCGTACCCGGCACGGCCCTCTGGCGCGCCGGGACTTCTGATGGACGGACGACGATGCTCAGCCTTGCCCTAGCCCTGCTTGCCGGTGTCGCCACCGTCGCCGCCCCTTGCACCCTGCCGATGCTGCCGATCCTGCTCGGGGTATCGATAGGCCAGACCGGCAAGGCGCGGCCCACGATGATCGCGCTCGGCTTCGTGATGTCATTCTCTGCCGTGGCATTGCTGCTGAGTGCGATCACGCGCGCCTTCGATTTCGATCCGAACCTGCTGCGGACCGGCGCGGCGATCCTGCTCGCGGGCTTCGGCCTGTTGATGATCTGGCCGGCGCCGTTCGAGTGGCTGGCGATCCGGCTGACCGGCGCCGCCGGCAGCGTGGGCCAGGCCGTGCCGTCGCAGAGCCTGTTCGGCGGCTTCGTGCTCGGCTCTACGCTCGGCCTGGTGTGGACGCCGTGCGCCGGTCCCGTGCTCGGCTCGATCCTGACCATCGTCGCGACCTCGAAGGACACGGCGTGGGCGAGCCTGCAGCTCGTGACCTACGCGATCGGCGCCGCGATCCCGATGCTTGCCATTGCCTATGGCGGGCAAGCCGTCACCACCCGCGTGCGCAGCATGGCGCGGATCGCGCCGCGCCTCCAACAAGGCTTCGGCGTCGTGATCATCGCCTTCGCCGCGCTGTCCTACCTGCAATACGACACGCTGATCGTGGCGTGGCTGACCCAGTTCTATCCCAACGGCCAGATCGGCCTGTGAGCTCATAAGGAGAGATCAATGTCCCTGCGCTTGATTGCTGTATCCGCTCTTGTGGCGGGCCTTGGCCTCGGCGGCGCCGTCATCCCCGGCCTCTGCACCGAGTCCAACGCGCCGGCCGTGCCCGTTCCGATGGCCACCGCGATGACCGCCGCGCAGAGCCAGACCGCGCCCGAATTCGCCGGGATCAGCAACTGGTTCAATTCGCAGCCGCTGAAGCTTGCCGATTTGCGCGGCAAGGTCGTGCTGGTGGATTTCTGGACCTATGGCTGCGTCAACTGCGTCAACACGCTGCCGCACGTCACCCAACTTTATTCAAAGTACCGGGATCGCGGCCTCGTCGTGATCGGGGTCCACACGCCGGAATTCCCGTTCGAGCATTCGGCCTCCAACGTGCAGGCGGCGCTGAAGCGGCACGGCATCCTCTATCCGGTGGCGCAGGACAACAATTCGCAGACCTGGAACGCCTACGGCAACCAGTATTGGCCGGCGCAATACATCATCGACCAGAACGGCAAGATCGTGTTCCAGCACGCCGGCGAGGGCCAGTACGACGAGATCGACCGCACCGTCGCCCGGCTGCTCAACGCCAATAGCTGATTGGACAATTTGTCAGCTAATTGGACAATCCGCCGTCATTCCCGGCATGATAGGCTCAACGCCGGGAATGCGCGATCCCGAACGTGATCGCGCCCGAAATTGACGACGGACGGTGCGTGATGTTCGAAGGCTGGGATGCGGTCGTACTCGCCCGCGCGCAATTCGCTTTCACGATGTCGTTCCACATCGTGTTTCCCGCATTCTCCATCGGGCTTGCGAGCTACCTCGCCGTGCTTGAAGCGCTGTGGCTGGCCACCAAGCGCGAGGTCTACATCAACCTGTTCAATTACTGGCTGAAGATCTTCGCGGTCGCGTTCGGCATGGGCGTGGTCTCGGGCATCGTGATGTCCTACCAGTTCGGCACCAACTGGTCGGCCTTTGCCGACAAGACTGGTCCCGTGATCGGCCCGATGATGGCCTACGAGGTCTTGACCGCATTCTTCCTCGAGGCAGGCTTTCTCGGCGTGATGCTGTTCGGGCTCGAACGCGTCGGCCCCAGGCTGCATTTCGTGGCAACGTTGATGGTCGCGATCGGCACGCTGATCTCCGCGTTCTGGATTCTTTCGGCCAATTCCTGGATGCAGACGCCGACTGGTCATGCCGTCAATGCCGACGGCCAGTTCGTCGCCGCCGACTGGCTGAAGGTGATCTTCAATCCGTCATTCCCCTATCGCCTCGTGCACATGGTGCTGGCGGCGTATCTCACCACCTCGCTGGTGGTCGGCGGGGTCGGCGCCTGGCACCTGCTGCGCGACCAGCATCTCGCCGGCCCGCGCGTGATGTTCTCGATGGCAATGTGGATGGCGACCCTGGTGGCGCCGATCCAGATCCTCGCCGGCGACCAGCACGGCCTCAACACGCTGGAGCACCAGCCGGCCAAGGTGATGGCGATGGAAGGCCACTTCCAGAGCCACAAGGACGGCGCGCCGCTGATCCTGTTCGGCTGGCCCGACCAGCGTGAGGCGAAGGTGAAATACGCGATCGAGGTGCCGAAACTGTCGTCGCTGATCCTGAAGCATTCGCTCGATGCACCGCTCGCCGGCCTCGACACCGTGCCGCGCGAGAACTGGCCGCCGGTGCCGATCACCTTCTGGTCGTTCCGCATCATGGTCGGGCTCGGCTTCCTGATCCTCGGGCTCGGGCTGTTCAGCCTGCTGATGCGCTGGCGCGGCATGATGTACCAGTCACAGCTGCTGCATCGCTTCGCGGTCCTGATGGGCCCGGCGGGCTTCATCGCGGTGCTCGCCGGCTGGATCACCACCGAGACCGGGCGGCAACCGTTCACCGTCTACGGGCTGCTGCGCACCACCGATTCGGCATCGCCGCTGGCCGCGCCGGCGGTGGGCTCGTCTCTGATCGCCTTCATCATCGTCTATTTCGCGGTGTTCACCGCCGGCGTGATCTACATCCTGCGGCTGATGGCGCAGCCGCCGCATCCCGGCGAGCAAGGCCCGACAAAGGACCTTCCCGCCCGTGCGGCCGGCATCACGCCGGCGGCAGGTGCAGCCGTGGAGGGCGTGCGATGAGCATCCCCATCGACCTCGCCACGATCTGGGCCTTCATCATCGCCTTCGCCGTGTTCGTCTATGTCGTGATGGACGGCTTCGATCTCGGCCTCGGCATCCTGTTTCCGCTGTTTCCGCAAAAGGCCGATCGCGACGTCATCATGAACACGGTGGCGCCGGTGTGGGACGGCAACGAGACCTGGCTGGTGCTCGGCGGCGGCGGCATGATGGCGGCGTTTCCGCTGGCCTATGCGGTGCTGATGCCGGCGCTCTACACGCCAATGATCGCGATGCTGCTCGGCCTCGTGTTCCGCGGCGTCGCCTTCGAATTCCGCTGGCGCACCCAGAAGGCGCGCAACAAATGGGACCTCGCCTTCGCCGGCGGCTCGCTGGTCGCGACGCTGGCGCAAGGGATCGCGCTCGGCGCCATCCTGCAAGGCATCCATGTCGAGGGACGCCACTACGCCGGCGGCTGGTGGGACTGGCTGACGGCGTTCAGCGTCCTGACCGGCATCGCGCTGGTGATCGGCTATGCGCTGCTGGGCGCGACCTGGCTGGTGATGAAGACCGAAGGCGAGCTGCGCGAGCGCGCCTATCATCTGAGCTGGATGTTGCTGGTCGCGATGCTGTGCGCGATCGGCGCCGTCAGCATCGCAACGCCGTTCCTGGCCGTGCAGTACACCCAGCGCTGGTTCGCCTGGCCCAACATCATCCTCACCGCGCCGGTACCGATCGCGGTCGCCGCCGTCACCGCGCTCTTGCTGCGCGCACTCAGCAACAAGAACGACCACCAGCCGTTCTTCCTGACGCTCGCCCTGTTCGCACTGTCCTATGCCGGGCTCGGCATCAGCATGTACCCGTACATCGTACCGCAGAGCATCACGATCTGGCAGGCGGCGTCGCCCGCGAACAGCCAGATCTTCATGCTGTTCGGGGTCTCGATCCTGGTGCCGCTGATCCTCGGCTACACCGCCTGGGCCTATTGGGTGTTCCGCGGCAAGGTGCGCCCCGGCCACGGATACCACTGATGGCGCCACCCGGTTCGAATCAGCGGCCGCTCGGCCAGCGCCTGTTGTGGTTCGCAGCGCTCTGGCTCGGCGGCGTCGGCACCGTGACCCTGGTCTCTTTCGCGTTGCGGCTCTGGATTGCGCCGAAATAAGGCCGCCGACGCGACGTGCCACGGGCCCAATGACAAAAAACAGAAGCATTACAGTGATATAGTGTGACGCCCGCCCTAAACTTGCCATCAAGCTGCCGCTGAGTTTTGATGCTGCCGCGATTTGGGCGGAGCCATTGGCCGCTGCGCCAACAAGGAGAGCTTTGCATGACGAAACTTCGTCACCTGGTCTGGATGTTGATCGCCACGGGCGCGCTCGTGCTGTCGACGTCGCAAGGCTTTGCCCAGAGCCGCCCGGACGCCGACGAGCCGGGCTTGGTCGCCGACGACAGCTACGAGCTCGACCCGGAATGGCAGAAGCAGGTCGTGTACTATCGGACCAACGAGGCGCCGGGCACCATTATCGTCTCCA
Source organism: Bradyrhizobium sp. B124 (assembly GCF_038967635.1). Classification (NCBI taxonomy): domain Bacteria; kingdom Pseudomonadati; phylum Pseudomonadota; class Alphaproteobacteria; order Hyphomicrobiales; family Nitrobacteraceae; genus Bradyrhizobium; species Bradyrhizobium sp. B124. Next base: position 4,993,127 of record NZ_CP152413.1, read on the forward strand.
CCGCCGAACGCCATCTCTACCTCGTGCAGGGCAACGGCCGCGCGCTCCGCTACGGCATCGGCGTCGGCCGCGACGGCTTCCAGTGGCAGGGGCTGGTGACCATCACCCGCAAGGCCGAGTGGCCGGATTGGACCCCGCCGCCGGAAATGATCGCCCGCCAGCCCTATCTGCCGCGCTTCATGGCGGGCGGCCCGGGCAATCCGCTCGGCGCACGCGCGATGTATCTCGGCACCACGGTGTACCGCATCCACGGCACCAACCGGCCCGACACCATCGGCACCGCGATCTCGTCCGGCTGTTTCCGCCTGGTCAACGCCGACGTCGCCGATCTCTACAATCGCGTTCCCGTCGGCACCAAGGTGATCATCCGGCAGAAGCCTGAACTGTAATCTCGACCCACCCGCCTTCGATATCCGACCTGTTTTTCCCCGATCATTCGCGAGAGAGAACCCATGCGTACATTTCGAGGCGGCCTGACGATCGGGCTCGCGGTCGCCGCGCTGGTTGCGGCCGCCGCCATCACCTATGAGCGTTACGACACCCGCACGCTGAAGCGCACCGTCCGCCGCGGCGACGTGCTGTGCGGCGTCAACAAAGGCCTGCCGGGCTTCTCGATCCCGGACGACAAGGGCAACTGGACCGGCTTTGACGTCGACTTCTGCCGCGCGGTGGCCTCGGCGATCTTCGACGATCCATCGAAGGCGAAGTTCGTTCCGCTCGACGCCAGCGAACGCTTCAAGGAGCTGCAGAACCGCAAGGTCGACATCCTCTCGCGCAACTCCACCTGGAGCATGTCGCGCGAGACCAATTACGACCTCTATTTCCCGGCGGTCGCCTATTATGACGGTCAGGGCTTCATGCTGCCGCGCTCGCGCAACATCGATTCCGCGCTCGACCTGAACGGCAGCAAGGTCTGCGTGCAGGCCAACACCACGACGCAGCTCAACCTCGCCGACTATTTCCGTGCCAACAACATGAAATACACGGAGATGAAGTTCGACAAGCTGGAGGATGTCGTGAAGGCCTATGACACCGGCCAGTGCGATACGCTGACGTCAGACGCCTCGCAGCTCTATGCGCTGCGGCTCAACCTCTCCAAGCCGAGCGACCACACCATCCTGGCCGACATCATCTCCAAGGAGCCGCTGGCGCCGGTGGTCCGGCTGCGCGACGACGACTGGATGATGATCGTGAAGTGGACGCTCTACGCCATGATCAATGCCGAGGAACTCGGCATCACCTCGAAGAATATCGACGAGGCGCTGAAGTCGAAGAAGCCGGAGGTGATGCGGCTGGTCGGCACCGAGGGTTCCTATGGCGAGGATCTCGGCCTGACCAAGGACTGGGCCGTGCGCATCATCCGCCATGTCGGCAATTACGGCGAGGTCTACGACCGCAACGTCGGCGCCGATTCCAGGCTGAAGATTCCGCGCGGCATGAACCAGCTCTGGAACGCCGGCGGCGTCCAGTACGCGCCGCCGATTCGTTGACGACACGCAGCCAGGCTACAGCCGCCACCGCATCCGCAGTTGTCATCGCCCGCGAAAGCGGGCGATCCAGTACGCCGCGGCTTCTCCGCTCAAGCACTGACGTCTCTGCAATACTGGATCGCCCGGTCGAAGCCGGGCGATGACAGTGAGTTGTGCGGAGATGTCGCCGCCGCTGATCGACAGCGCGGCCTAGACCTCCGCTGTTACCGCGCTCTCAATTGTCATCACCCGCGAACGCGGGTGATCCAGTACGCCGCGGCTTCTCGGCTCAAGCACTGACGTCTCTGGAATACTGGATCGCCCGGTCGAGCCGGGCGATGACAGTGAGTTGTGCGGAGATGTCGCCGCCGCTGATCGACAGCGCGGCCTAGACCTCCGCTGTTACCGCGCTCTCAACTGTCATCGCCCGCGAAAGTGGGTGATCCAGTACGCCGCGGCTTCTCGGCTCAAGCACTGACGTCTCTGGAATACTGGATCGCCCGGTCGAGCCGGGCGATGACAGGGTGTTGCGTGGCGATGACGGTGAGTCGTGCGGCGGCGCCCTCGATCAGTACCCCTTGCCGCTCGCGAGCTGGTCGGTGTGGAAATTGCTGTCGCCGAACAGCTCCTGGCAGACGCGGGCGCGCTTCATGAAGAAGCCGATGTCGAACTGGTCGGTCATGCCCATGCCGCCATGCATCTGCACGCCCTCCTGGACGGCCAGCGTCGCGGTGGTGCCGGCGCGCGCCTTGGCTACCGCGACCGCAGTGGCAGCCTTGGCCAGATCGGCGTCGAGCGCCTGCAGCGCCTTGAGAACGGCGGCGCGGGTGATCTCGATATCGATGTAGAGTTCGGCGGCCCGGTGCTGCAGCGCCTGGAATTCGCCGATCGCCTTGCCGAACTGCTTGCGCTCCTTCAGGTAGGTCACGGTGCGGCCGAACACCTCTTCGGAGAGACCGACCATTTCGGACGCGACCGCGCCGCGGCCGATATTGAGCACGCCCTCGAGCAGCCCGAAACCCTGATCGACCTCGCCGAGCACACTGTCGGCGTTGACCTCGACATTGTCGAACACGATGCGCGCCGCATTGTGCGAATCGACCATCGCGGTGCGCTCGACCGCGAGCCCCTTGGCCTTCGGATCGACAAGGAACAGCGTCAAGCCGTTCTTGTCGCCGGCGCTGCCGGCCGTGCGCGCCGCCACGATCAAAAGATCGGCGGTGTGGCCGTCGACAACGAAGGCCTTGTCGCCGGACAGCTTGAAGCCGTTGCCGGAACGCGTCGCCTGCAATTTCGTCTGCAGCGGGCGGTGCTTCGCGCCCTCGTCGACCGCGAGCGCTGCGAGCAGCGAGCCGTCGGCGATGCCAGGCAGATGCTGCGCCTTCTGCGCCTCGCTGCCGCCGCGCGACAGCGCTGAGGCGGCAAGCACCGAGGTCGCGAGGAATGGCGAGGGCATCAAGGTGCGGCCGATCTCCTCCATGACGATGCCGGCCTCGACGCAGCCGAGCCCGCTGCCGCCGAACTGGTCCGGCACCAGGAGACCGGAGAAGCCCATCTCGGCAAAGGTCTTCCAGAGCTCGCGCGAGAAGCCGGTAGAGTCCTTGCTGTCGCGCAAAGAACGCAGATGCGCCACCGGCGCCTTGTCGCTGATGAGACCGCGCGCACTGTCGCGCAGCATGGATTGTTCTTCGGTGAGGACGAGGGCCATGGATGGATTCCGCTCTTCGATAATTCAAATTCAGACGATGTTGAGTTCGTCATTCCGGGATGGCCCGAAGGGCCAGGCCCGGAATCCATAACCACGATCGGGAGTATGGATTCCGGGCTCGCGACTGCGTCGCGCCCCGGAATGACGCGTGGTGAAACGGTGCCTCACGCCCCCGGCAGATCGAGGATGCGCTTGGCGACGATGCCGAGCATCACCTCCGAGGTGCCGCCCTCGATCGAGTTGGCCTTGGTGCGCAGCCAGGCGCGCGGACGGGCGCCGCCCCGGGAGCGGTCGCTCTCCCATTCCAGCGCGTCGATGCCGCCCGCCGACATCAGGATCTCGTAGCGCCGCTTGTTGAGCTCGGTGCCGTAATATTTCATCGCCGACGAGAACGACGGATGCGACTGGCCCGCCTTGGCGAGATCGACCGCGCGCTCCGCCGCAGCAGCAAGCGCGGCCTCGTCGACCTCGAAGTTCGCGATCTGGCTGCGCAGCTGGGCGTCGTCGAGCCGACCCTGCGCATCCGCGCCGACCGAGTCGGCTGCGATCTGGCCGAGTGGACGGCCGACGCCGCGCTCGCCCATGCCCGAGATCATCGCGCGCTCGTGCTGCAACAGGTATTTCGCGACATCCCAGCCGCGATTGACGGTGCCCACGACATGCGACTTCGGCACGCGGACATTATCGAAGAAGGTTTCGCAGAACGGCGAATAGCCGGAGATCAGCAGGATCGGTTTCGTGGACACGCCCTTCGACGTCATGTCGAAGAGAATAAAACTGATGCCGTCGTGCTTCTTGGCCGCCGGATCGGTGCGCACCAGGCAGAAGATCCAGTCGGCATAGTTGGCGTAGGAGGTCCAGATCTTCTGGCCGTTGATGATGTAGTCGTCGCCGTCGCCGACCGCGCGGGTCTGCAACGAGGCGAGATCGGAGCCGGCGTTCGGCTCGGAATAGCCCTGGCACCAGCGGATCAGGCCCGCGGTGATCTTCGGCAGATGTTCCTTCTTCTGCTCCTCGGTGCCGTATTTCAGCAGCGCCGGCCCGAGCATCGAGATGCCGAACGAGGTCAGCGGCTGGCGCGCGCCGATCGCCGCCATCTCCTGGCGCACGATCTTGGCTTCCTCGCCGTCAAGGCCGCCGCCGCCATATTCCTTCGGCCAATGCGGCACGGTCCAACCCTTGTCGCGCATCCGCTCGAACCAGACCCGCTGCGCGTCCGACGAGAATTTCGCGTTGCGGCCACCCCAGAAGGTGTCGCCATCGGAGGTCATCGGTTTACGCATCTCGGCCGGGCAGTTCTGCTCCAGCCAGGCGCGGGTCTCCGCGCGGAATTTCTCAAGGTCAGCCATGGTGCGTTTCCAATCAAATTCGACGAATTGGATTCGACCTTAGACCTACGCAGCCGCCGAGTTCAATATGCCTCGCAGCCGCGCCATGCTCTGGCGTCGCTACTCACCTTGCGCGATCGGGTGTATCGCCGAAGCGGGGTAACGATTGAAAAACAAGAGGAAACGGACATGCGGCTGAAGCTGCTTTCGCCTAGCGAAATGAACCCCGCCCAGAAAGAAACCTACGACGAGTCGATCGCCGGCAAGCGCGGCGCGCCACCGGCGCCGATGATGGCCTGGCTCAACAGCCCGGAGATGGCGCGGCATGCCACGCGGCTCGGCGAGGTGCTGCGCTTCGACACGGTCTTCCCGCCGAAGCTGTCGGAGATCGCGATCCTCGTCACCGCGCGGCACTGGACCGCGCATTACGAATGGTATGCCCACAAGCGCCTCGCGCTGAAGGGCGGCCTCGATCAGAAGATCATCGAGGACATTCGGGTGCGCCGGACGCCGACTTTCGACGATCCCAAGGCCAAGATGATCTACGACGTCGCCAAGGCGCTGCACGAAGGTCATGGCCTGCCGAAGGGACTGTATGACGAGGCGGTCGAGGTGCTGAGCCTGCGCGGGCTGGTCGAGGTGATCGGGCTCTGCGGCTACTACACCATGGTGTCGATGACGCTGAACACATTCGATTTCCAGCTGCCGGGCGGCGAGTTGTCGGAGCTCTGCTAGGCTCAGCCGGCCGTGGCGCCGTTCGGAAACGCTGGGTTTCCGGATGGATCGCTCCGGCGCCGGCAAATCCGGACTATATCAGGCGGCGAAGCCTTGCCCCTGACGGCAAGGCGTTGATGCCAACGGAGCCAGTTCATGCCAGAAAATCCCCCCATCATCGCGGGCACGCGGATCGGGCATGTGCACCTCAAGGTCGCCGATCTCGAGCGCGCGCTCGGCTTCTATTGCGGCGTGCTCGGTTTCGAGCTGCAGCAGCGCTTGGGGACGGACGCCGCCTTCATCTCGGCCGGCGGCTATCACCATCACATCGGCCTCAACACCTGGGAGAGCAAGGGCGGCCACCCGCCACCGCCGGGCACGACGGGCCTGTTCCACACCGCCATCCTGTATCCGACCCGCCCGGCGCTCGCCGACGCGCTGCATCGGGTGCTGTCGGCCGGCATCCAGCTCGACGGCGCCAGCGACCACGGCGTCAGCCAGGCGCTCTACCTGCGCGACCCCGACGAGAACGGCGTCGAGCTCTATTGGGACCGGCCCGCAGCCGAATGGCCGCGCAGCGCGGACGGCAAGCTTTCGATGTTCACGCGCCGGCTGGACCTCGAGGATCTGCTGAAGCAGCGGGCGGCGTAATTCCGTAGCCCGGATTGAATTGTAGCCCGGATGAGCGAAGCGACATCCGGGGACTGGCGCAAGTCGAGGGACCGGTCCCGGATATCGCGGAGCCTGTCATCGGGCGCGCGTTCGCGCAACCCGTTGGCTCATCCGGGCTACGGGTGCAGCAAGAGGCGCGTGATCCAGCCGGCCGCGTAGAGCCCAACGCCGAACACCGCATGCGTCAGGAGGCTCTGCAGCCTCGCCGCCCATGGACGGGGCGTGCGGCTCGCGGCAATGCCGGCGCCCATCGCGGGCTGCATCACCAGAAACGGCGCGGCCACGCTGCCGATCCCGACGATCAGAGCCGGAGCAATGCTGGGCTGCCGCGCCCAGCCAAGGCCGAAGATCGCAAGCAGGGCGCCGGCAAAGCCGATCCCGATCAGATAATGCGCCGCCCATCCGATCGCCCGTTCGCCCGCGACCCGCGGCGACGCGGCGATGCGGTCGTGGCGCAGGCGGCCGGATGCGAGATGGCCGAGCCACCGGCCGACCAGGGTATAGTCCAGCGGCGGGATGCCGAGCAGCCGCTTGCGGACCATGCCCCAGACGTCCATCACGACCGTGGCGCCGGTCCCGATCAGCACCGCGCGCGCCAGAAGATCCACGGCGTCAACCATGCGCAGCCTCCACCGGTGCTCGTGCTGCAACCATCCAGCAGGCCGCGGTGAAGCGAATTTCGTTGCCGTGGACGTAGCGATCGAAGGCGCCGCGCACGGTCTCGATCACCTGCGTGCGACGCGGCTCCTCCATGCCCTGCAGCACCGTGCCGACCGGGCCGAGCCAGCTCACATAACGGGTCAGCTCCGATGCCGGAAAGCGCAATGCGACATCGAGCGGCTCGATCGCGATCGCGCCCCAACCGCTGTCCTCCAGGATGCGCGCGACCCGGTTCCGGTCCGCGAAGCCGAACTGCCCCGGCGCGTCGGGGCGTCGCGCCGGAAGATCCGGCAGCAGCGGCTTCGCCGCCCGCTCCGCCGTCGTCATGAACGGGTTCTCGGCGGCACCGCGCCACGCGATGAAGCGAAGCGCCGCACCCGGCCGGGCCGCGCGGCGCAGATTGGCGAAGGCCTGCACCGGATCGGCAAAGAACATCACGCCGAGACGCGAGATGATGATGTCGAAGCTCGCCGGTGCAAAGCCGTGGGTCTGCGCGTCGGCGCAGATGAAGTCGGCAGGCCACCCTTCCCGCTCCGCGCGGTCACGCGCCGCCGCGATCATCGGTTCGGAGATGTCGATGCCGGTGCAATGCCCTTGCGGGCCGAGCACGTGAGCGACGGCGAATGTCGTGGCACCCGTGCCGCAGCCGATATCGAGCACATGGCTGGCCGCGGCATCGGCCACCGCCCGAACGAGCAGCTCTTCGAGCGGCTTGAACATCCCTTCCAGCACGTCGCGTGTCTCGACCCAGGCGCGCCCGGCAGCGCCGTTCCAGAGTTTGGCCTGCTCGTCGTCGGCCTGCGGTGCGATACTCATGATCTCGTCCTTTTGCTATTTGCGTGTCCTGATGCTTGCCTTAGGCAAGCGCCTGGCGGCACACTGCCAGTTCAAGTGAACTTGAGGTCAAGGCCATGCGGGACATCGACATCGCGGAGGTGGCGCAATTGTCGGGCGTTCGCGCCTCGACCTTGCGCTTCTACGAGGAAAAAGGGCTGATCGCCTCGCATGGAAGGCGCGGGCTGCGCCGGCTGTTCGATCCGGCCGTGCTGGATCGGCTGGCGCTGATCGCGCTCGGGCGCGCCTCCGGCTTCTCGCTCGACGAGATCGCGAAGATGTTCGCGCCCGACGGGAGGCCGCGCATCGACAGGAAATTGCTCGCGGCCAAGGCCGACGACCTGGACCGCACCATCCGCCGGCTCAACGCGATGCGCGACGGCCTGCGCCACGCCGCCGTGTGTCCCGCACCGAGCCACATGGAATGTCCGACCTTCCGACGCCTGCTGCGGGTCGCAGCGGCCGGCAAGATCGGCGAGAAGAAGGCGAGGAAGGCGCCGCGCAAGTCGAGATCGTAGCCCGGATGAAGCGTAGCGAAATCCGGGGAGTCCCTCCGCGGGTCGACCTGCCCCGGATTACGCTTCGCTCCATCCGGGCTACGTTTTTCGGCCGATCATGATCGTCACCGCCGCGATCAGTTCGAGACCGATACAGCCGTAGAACGGCAGCGTGTAGCTGCCGGAAAGGTCGTGCAGCAGCCCGATCACGCCGGGGCCGAACGCGTAAGTGATCTGGTTGATCGCGGTGATCAGGCTGACCAGCACGCCGAATGCGCGCGGATCGAACTCGCGCTGCACGATCAGCGCCGGCAGCGTGATCAGATTGCCGACCGAGAAACCGAACAGCGCGCAGGCGGCGATCTGCGCGACGTCGTTGTGCACATTGATGATGATGACGAGCGCGATCGCCTGGCTGACAAAGGACAGCGCCGACGCCAGCCGCTGGTTGAGACGGTCGATCACGAAGGAGAACGAGACGCGGCCGACCACGGCCATCGCGGTCAACAGTGCCATCGCCACCGTCGCGCGCTCGCGGCCGATCACCTGATCGAGATAGGCGATCAGATGCACGATGAAGCCGACCTGGGCGAACAGCACCAGCGCGAAGGCAATCGAGACCGAGAGGAAACGGATGTCGCGCAGCGCCCGGGCGCGCACCTGGGTCGCCGACGGCGCGTCGGCCGCCGCTGAAGTCACCGCGTGCAGATGCACCGGCGGCTGCCCGACGAAGATCAGGATGACAGGCACCATCACCACGACGAGCGCCACCGCGGCTGCGATCATCGCGCCGGAGAAGCCGAAAGTGCCGATGCCGGCAACCAGCAGCGGCACGCCGATAATCCCGCCAAAACTTGCGCCGTTCAGCGCCAGGCTGATCGCCATGCCGCGCTTCTTGTCGAACCACAGGCCGAGCGTGTTGGTGATGATGCTGAGGCTGGTGCCGGCCCAGCCGAACGCCAGCAGCGCATCGGCGAGATAGAGCTGCCACGGCTCGCGCACCTCGCCGATCGCAACCGCCGCGACCGCCATCGCGAGGGTGCCCGCGATCAGGCAGCTGCGCGCACCGAACGCCTTGATCGCCTCGCTGACGAAGGCGACCAGCGCGGCGCCGAACAAATAGAAGAAGGTGGTGCCCGACGAGATCAGCGACGCCGGCCAACCGTGCAGCCGTTGCAGCTCGGCGACGTAGACGCTCTGGCCGTAGAAGCCCAATCCCCAGCCGAAGGTCGCAAGCAGGAAGCAGACGACGACGATGCGCCAGCCCTCGTAACCGAGCGAGGATTCGTCATGCAGCCTGGGTGATGATGCGTCCATTTCTTGCTCTTGCTTCTCACATCGTCAGGACCGGACCAATCCGTTCCCACGATGTGAGCAGCCTTGCAAGCCGGTCATTTCGAAGCCGGTCGAAGTGTCAGCAATTGGCAGCAGGAGATCAGATGCTGGGATCCGGGATTTCTTCCACCGCGCGCAATTTCGCCCGCCGCTTGGCGAATGACGCCAGCGACAGCACGGCAAGCCCGAGCAGCACCGGCGGAAACACCACCATGTTGACGGCGTGCCAGCCGTAATGCGCGAGCAGCTGGCCCGACGAGAACGAGCCGATCGCCATCATGCCGAACACCAGGAAATCGTTGAACGCCTGCACCTTGTTGCGTTCCTGCGGCCGGTGCGTTTCCAGCACCAGCGCGGAGGCGCCCACGAACGCAAAGTTCCAGCCGATGCCGAGCACGAACAGCGTGGCCCAGAAGTGCGGTGCCGTGATGCCGGATAGCCCGATCATCGCGGCGACCGCCTCCAGCGCCAGCCCGAGCGCGACAATGACGGGCGCACCGAAGCGGGCGATCAGCGAGCCTGTGAAGAAGCTCGGGCCGTACATCGCCACGATGTGCCACTGGATGCCGAAATTGGAATCGCTGACCGACAGCCCGCACATCTTCATGGCGAGCGGCGCCGAGGTCATCACCAGATTCATCATCGGATAGGCGATCACGCCGCACAGCGCGGCGGCAATGAAGCGCGGTTGCCGGGCGATCTCGCGCAGCGGACGCCCGCCGTGCAGATCCGCCGCCGCGGGCTTCGGCGCGTCGACACCCGACAGCACCGCCATCGCCACCAGCGCGACCAGCGCCTGCATCACGAACGAGAACGCGAACAGATAAGGCGGCCAGATGTCCATGGTCCATTGCACGAGCTGTGGCCCGAGCACGCCGGCGAACACGCCGCCGGCCATCACCCACGACACCGCCTTGGGCCGGAACGCGACGCTGGCGCCGTCGGCGGCGGCAAAGCGATAGGACTGCGCGACGGCGCCATAGAGCCCGCCGAGGAAGGTGGCGCCGCAGAACAGCCAGAACGATGAGTGCAGGATCGCCCAGGCGCCGAGCGCGCCGGTGAGCGTGCCGCAGAAGGTGCCGACGATGAATGCGACGCGCCGGCCATAGGCGCGCGAGATCGCGCCGGTCGGCAGCGTGCCGGCGGCCAGCCCGAGCACATACATCGAGAGCGGCACCGTCGCGAGCGAGATGTCGGGCGCCAGCGTCGCGCCGACGATCGAGCCGGTGGCGAAGATCACGGCCGAATTGGCGCCGGTCAGCGCCTGCGCCGCCGCAAGCCGCCACACATTGCTGCGCGCCCGCGCGTCATCGCTGATTTCATCCGCAGCTGTCACGTCGATCATCGGTCGTCCCGCCTTGAAGCCCCGGCGGGAGCCTCCAATCGCGCGCACTATGGAGAGCAGGTGCAGGCCGATCAACCATCGCAAACGGACGTAGGCCATGCGGGAGGCGCACGGTTGTTGGCCAGGTCGAACACCCACACTCCGGCGTCGTCCTGGCGAAGGCCAGGACCCATAATCACCGAGTCTTGTTGCGAGAGGGATCGCGGCCCCAGTTACGCGCAACAACCAGCATTTGGGGTAATGGGTCCTGGCTTTCGCCAGGACGACGTCACGCGTGTTGCATCGCGCGTCGCCTACCGCACGGGCTTCTTGCCCGGCCGCTTCTCGGCGCGCAGCGCGCCGGTCTTGTGCACCTTGGAGCGCGGTGCGATCGGGGCGCCGCGCGGATATCCGCCCGGCCATTCGAGCGCGAGCGAGCTCGCAAAGCCGAAGAAGCTCGAACGGCTCATGCCGAGCTCGGCGGCGCGCTTGTCGATCCGCGTGATCAGGCTTTTCGGCAGATAGACATTCACCCGCTCGGACGGATCGGGCGGATCGACGCCGACCATGAAGAAGGCGGCGACGTCGGAGCCCTTGGGCGGCACGATCCGCTCGATCGGCGTCGGCTCCGGTAGCGCGCGACCCTGCTCGACCCAGCCGTCCACCGCCTGCGCCAGGGCCCGCTCGGCCCGCTCGATCGCCTCTTCCTGCGACTTGCCGCCGGCGACGCAGCCGGGAAAGTCCGGAAACCACGCCCCGAACGCGCCGCGCGGACCGCGCTCCAGCACAGCCGGATAAAGCCGTCTCTTCATTCTGGCCTCCGTCGTCGAAGTATGCTATTTCACACACTTCGGTGTGTCAAATCACACAATTTGCGAAATCGTGGGAGAGCGCCCCGCCATGGACCCGCAAACCGAACTCGGCATCGTCCGCGCGGCCTATGCCAGGCAGATCCTGGCCGCGGCCAACGTCGTCGATACGCGGGTGATGGAGGCCTTCGCCGCCGTTCCCCGCGAGGACTTCGTCGGCCCGGGACCGTGGTTGATGCTGCGCGGGTGGCGCAGCGACTACATGCCGACGCCGGATGCCGATCCGGTCTATCTCTACACCAACGATCTGGTCGCGTTGCTGCCCGAGCGGCGGCTCAACAACGGCCAGCCGTCGCTGCACGCCTACCTCATGCACCAGGCCGCGCCCGCGGCCGGCGAGCATGTGGTGCATATCGGAACGGGCACCGGCTACTACACGGCGCTCCTCGCGCATCTGGCCGGACCGACCGGCCGCGTCACTGGGATCGAATACGACCCTGAGCTTGCCGCGCGCGCCCGCGCCAATCTCGCCCCCTATCCGAATGTCGAGATCATCGCGGGGGACGGCACGCGCGCATCGTTCGATCCAGCCGACGTGATCTATGTCAACGCCGGCTGCACCCGGCCGGCCGCGCAATGGCTCGACGGGCTTGCCGACGGCGGCCGCCTGATCCTGCCGCTGACGTCGGACGAGGGCTTCAAGGGCGGCGCGCCGGAGCAGATCGCGCGCTCCGGCGCGGTGTTCCGTGTCCGGCACGAGGGAGCACAGTATCAAGCCACCTGGATCTCACCGGTCGCGATCATTCCGTGCGACGGTGGCCGCGACGAGGCGTCTGAAAAGCTGTTGGCCGAAGCCTTCGCGCGCGGTGGTTGGCAGAAGGTGACGCGGCTCTACCGCGACGCCGACATCCCCGATGAGCGCTGCTGGCTGCGCGGCGACGGCTGGTGCCTGGCTTCCGATTGACCCGACGGTTCGTGGTCTTGTAGGGCGGGTCAGCGAAGCGTAACCCGCATCATACGACGGCAGTGGATTACGCCTTCCGCCTTCGCTCGTTGAGCTACGGCGGACGTAGTCGGCTAATCCACCCTACGATTGCGGGCCATCCTTCCGCACAAACATCAGGATCATGTTGTTGGCCGGCAACTCGAACGTCGCGGCCAATTGCAGCCCGACACTGTCAGCGAGCTTTTCAAGATCGGCGATGTCGCGGACGCCCCATTCGGGGTCGCGTTCGCGCAGCGAGGTGTCGAACACGGCGTTGCTGAGCGCGGTGTGCTTGCCGCCGCGCTTGAACGGGCCGTAGAGGAACAGCCGGCCGTCGGCGCGCAGATGCCGCGCGGCGCCGGCGAACAGGCCCTCGGCCACGCGCCACGGCGCGATGTGGATCACATTGGCGCAGAAGATCGCGAGCAGTTTGTCCGGACCTTTGCCGTCCGCTGGCGCCGGCGACCAGGCGGGGTCGGACAGATCGATCGGCTGCGGCGGCTGGATGTTGGCAAGGGCGGCATGCGCGCGCCAGGCTTCGATGCTGCGCAGGTGCGCAGCATGGAGGTCGCTCGGCCACCAAGTGATATCGGGCGTCTGACCGGCGAAATGGACGACATGCTGGCCGGTGCCGCTGCCGGCCTCCAGCACGTCGCCCGATTGGCCGGCAAGGTAGTCCTTCAGCACCGCCCAGATCGGCTGGTGATTGCGGTGGAACGCTGCCGCGTCGAGCCGCCCGTCCGCCTCGACCGGCCTGCCGTCCTTGCCGAACTCCACCACAAACTCCGCCACCGCGCCTTCTCCTGTTAGCCATGTCTAGATCAGACTGCTCCCATCGGCAAAGCCGGAACCGGCATGCCGACACTGCCTGATCCGTCATCCTGAGGTGCGAGCGCTTGCGAGCCTCGAAGGATGAATCGGCCACAGCCGGGCCGTCGACCCTTCGAGGCTCGCTCCGCTCGCACCTCCAGCGACAACGGCAAAGCCGTTGCGCGGGGGTGACGGAGAGATATCCTCGCAAGGGCATTAACCCCGTCGCGACGCGCCTATTCTCCGAGTTGCCAGCCGATGGCCTTTGTGCTTTCCACTCTTTATATTGCGATGGGATCATCGAGATTGAAGCCCGGGAAACGTCCTTGATCGCCACTTTCTCCAAGCCAGCCCTCGTCCTGGCGCTGCTGGCGGGCACCGCCATGGCCGCGCCCGCGCAGGCCCAATCCGCCGCCGAGGGCCAAAAGCTCGCCTTCGACCGCGGCAAGGGCAATTGCCTGACCTGCCATGTCATCAAGGGCGGCGAGCTGCCCGGCACGATCGGCCCCGAATTGACCGGCCTCAAGGCGAAATACAGCCGCGACGAGCTGATCGCGATCGTGACCGATGAGACCAAGCGCAACCCGCAGACGGTGATGCCGCCGTTCGGCCGAAACCGGATCTTGAGCGAGAAGGAAATCGGCGCGGTGGTGGACTTCCTGCAGACGCTGTGACGCGGCGACATCAGCTTGAGGAGATTTTTTCGATGAACATCACGACCAGCGAATTTTCCGGAACGCGCCGCCTGGTGTTGAAGGGCGCGGGCGTCGCCGCGCTGATCGGCCTCGGCGTCATTCCGTTCGACGTGCCGCAGGCGCTCGCCGCCGCCAACGACAAATATCCGGAAGAGGCGTTCAAGCAGAAGAACGAGGCCGATGCGATCAAGGCGCTCTACGGCAAGACCGCCGAGCCCTCGGACAAGGTCAAGATGGACGCACCCGAGATCGCCGAGAACGGCGCGGTGGTGCCGATCTCCGCCACCACGACGCTGGCCGACGTCACCTCGATCTCGTTTTTGGTCAGCGAGAACCCGATCTCGCTGATCGCGACGTACAGGATTCCGGCCGGCACGCTGCCGAGCGTCGCCAACCGCATCAAGATGGCCAAGACCAGCAACGTCACCGTGATCGTCGAGGCCGGCGGCAAGCTCTACAGCGCCCAAAAGGAAATCAAGGTCACCGTCGGCGGCTGCGGCGGCTGAGCTCAATCAAGGGACAATCAAGATGGCATCGAGCATTCGCGTGCGCGCCACGTCAAACGGCGACACCACCGAGGTGCAGGCGCTGATCCAGCATCCGATGGATTCCGGCTTCGTCAAGGACGCCAAGGGCGCGATCATCCCGCCGCACTTCATCCAGGTGCTGACCTTCGAGTATGACGGCAAACCAGTGTTCGTCGCCGACTGGGGCGGCGGCGTCTCCAAGGATCCCTATGTCAAATTCGCCTTCAAGGGCGGCAAGAAGGGCGACGACCTGACGGTCAGCTGGGTCGACAACAAGGGCGCGACCGACACCACCACGGCGAAGATTCAATGACGCGGCGCTCGGCAATCCGCGCAGCAATTGCCACGCTTGCGCTCGGCGTGCTGGCGCTGGCGCCAGCCGCGCACGCAGCCGGCGCCGTCGATCCCGCCGCCGACAAGGCCGCCTTCCAGAAATTCTTCACCAACAAATTCCCCAAGCTGAAGCCCGAGGATTTCGTCAACGGTCCCTATTCGATGAATGAGGACCTGCACAAGCAGTGGGAGGAGAAGGAACAGTTTCCGCCCTACGAGTTTTCGCTCGAGGCCGGCAAGGAGATGTTCTCGACGCCGTTCAAGAACGGCAAGACCTACGCCGACTGCTTCGAGAACAAGGGCATCGGCATCCGCCAGAACTATCCTTATTTTGACGAGAAGGAAGGCAAGGTCGTCACGCTCGAGCTCGCGCTCAACCGTTGCCGCGAGGCCAATGGCGAGGCGCCGTTCTCCTATGTGAAGGACGACATGGCGGCACTCACCGCCTACATGGCCTTCACCTCGCGCGGCAAGCCGATGGACATCAAGATCCCGGACGATCCGCGTGCGCTCGAGGCCTATCAGAAGGGCAAGGAGTATTTCTACACCCGCCGCGGTCAGCTCAATTTCTCCTGCGCCACCTGCCATATCCAGAGCCCGGGCGAGCGGATTCGCGCCGAGGTGCTGGCGCCGGCACTCGGCATCCTGAATGCGATGCCGATCTACCGCTCGGAATGGTCGGGCATGGGCACCACCAGCCGCCGCTTCACCACCTGCAACAGCCAGATCCGCGGCGTGCCGCTCAATCCGCAGGACGACGAGTACCGCAATCTCGAATATTACCTGTCCTATGTCAGCAATGGCCTGCCGATCTCGGGGCCGGGAGCCAGGCCATGAGCGCGGCCGTGAGAGCGATTTTCGCGGCATCGGCCCTGCTGATCGCGACGGCTACCACAGCCCTCGCCGCCTCCGAGGCCGACTACAAGGCGGCCTATGCTGCGGCTGAGGCCGCCAACAAGGAAGCAGGCCTGCTGCGCAACCAGTGGACTACGACAGCCTCGACGCTCGCCGCCGCAAAAAAGGCCGGTGAGGCTGGTGATTTCGATACCGCAGTCGCCCAGGCCAAGGAGGCCGAGGCGCTGGCAAAGGCATCGATCTTCCAGGCGACCAGCGAAAAGGAACGCTGGAAGGACATGGAAGTTCGCTAAAGGCGCGCAGGCCACGGGGGCCGCGCGGAGAGAGTGATGATCGTCCGCCGCCGGGATTTCCTGACAGCTTCGGCCGCCGCAACGCTTGTGGCCGGCCTGCCCCGCCTCGCGCGCAGTGCCGATACCGCCAGCGTCTACGACTTCGAACGCTTCGGCAACGCCCGCATCCTGCACATGACCGACACCCATGCGCAGCTGAAGCCGGTGTTCTTCCGCGAGCCCGGCGTCAATATCGGCGTCGGTGCGATGGCCGGCCAGCCGCCGCATCTGGTCGGCAAGGCGTTCCTCGACCGTTTCGGCATCCGGCCCGATAGCGCCGATGCCTATGCCTTTACCTGCGTCGAGTTCGAGAAGGCCGCCGTCCGCTTCGGCCGGCTCGGCGGCTTTGCCCATCTGAAGACGCTGATCGACAAGCTGCGCGCCGATGTCGGCGAAAAGCGCTCGATCCTGCTCGACGGCGGCGACCTCTGGCAGGGCACCGGGCTCGCCAACGCCATGAACGGCGCCGACATGGTGGAGGCCGCGAACCTGCTCGGCATCGAGGCGATGACCGGGCATTGGGAATTCACCTATGGCGAAGAGGTGCTGCGCGACAATCTCTCGCGCTTCAAGGGCGAGTTCCTGGCGCAGAACGTGTTCCTGACCGAGGAAGCGGCGTTCAACGACGCCAAGGCGTTCGATCCGGCTTCGGGGCGGGTGTTCAAGCCGTCCACGATCAAGGAGATCGGTGGCCATCGCGTCGCGATCATCGGCCAGGCCTTTCCTTACGTGCCGATCGCGCATCCCAAGCGTTTCACGCCGGACTGGAAGTTCGGCATCCGCGACGAGGAACTGCAAAAGCTCGTCGACGGCCATCGCAACAACGACAAGGTCGAGGCGGTGATCCTGCTGTCGCATAACGGCATGGACGTCGACCTCAAGCTCGCGAGCCGCGTCACCGGCATCGACGTCATCCTCGGCGGCCACACCCATGACGCGATCCCGATCCCGATCACGGTGACCAATGCCGGCGGCGTCACACTGGTCACCAATGCCGGCTCCAACGGCAAGTTCATTGGTGTGCTCGATCTCGATCTTACCAAGGGCAAGGTCGCCAATGTCCGCTACCGACTGCTGCCGGTGTTCGCCGAGCTCTTGAAGCCCGATCCGGCGATGCAGACGCTGATCGACAAGATGCGCGATCCGCATGCCGACGAGTGGAGCGACAAGCTCGGCACGGCCGATCGTCTGCTCTACCGGCGCGGCAATTTCACCGGCACCGTCGACCAGCTGATCTGCGACGCGCTGCTGAACGAGCTCAACGCCGAGATCGCGCTGTCGCCCGGTTTCCGCTGGGGCCTCACCACGCTCGCCGGCCAGCCGCTGACCATGGAAGACGTGCTGTCGGAAACCGCGATCACCTATCCCGAGACCTACGTCGCGACCATGACCGGCAGCCAGATCAAGGATGTGCTGGAGGACGTCTGCGACAACCTGTTCAACGTCGATCCCTATTATCAGCAAGGCGGCGACATGGTCCGCGTCGGCGGCCTCGCCTACACCTGCACGCCGGGCGAGAGCGTCGGCAAGCGCATTTCCGAGCTGAAGCTCGGCAACGGCAAGCACCTCGAAGCCGGCAAGCACTACAAGGTCGCGGGCTGGGCCTCGGTCAACCAGCAGAACGGCGCACCGATCTGGGATGTGGTGGCCAAGCATCTGCGCTCCGGCCGGCCGCCGAACCGCGCCGAACCCGGCGTGACGCTGCAAGGCGTCGAGGACAACCCGGGCATTGCGAGGCACGGATGACGCGGCGCGCGTTCATCGCGGCGCTCGGCCTTGCGGCGATTGCGCTGGCAACGCCGCCGGCCCGCGCCCAGCTCGCGTCGTTGCAGGACAAGCCGTTCGCCGAGCACAAGGTCGTGCTGCAGCTCTCCGACAACGATCCGAAGAAGCAGGGCCTCGTCATCAGCGTCGCGAGCAATCTAATGAAGCACTACGACCCCGACAAGGTCGCGGTCGAGATCGTCGCCTTCGGCCCGGGCATCGAGCTGCTCAGGCCCGACAATGCGAACCGCAAGCTGGTCGAGAGCCTGGTCGCGCAGGGCGCGCGGGTCGACATCTGCCTCAATACCGTCGACACGATCGAGCGCGACACCGGCGAGCGGCCGGACTACATCGCCGCCGCCACCCCCGTGCAGGTCGGCGTCGCGCAGATTTTGTTCCTCACCGAGAACGGATACACGCTGGTCCGTCCTTAACCCCGCCGTCCTTGCGAGCGAAGCGAAGCAATCCATGCTTTGCCGCAAGGACACAATGGATTGCTTCGTCGCTTCGCTCCCGTGCGCAAACGCTATTGCGTTTGTCGCAGACAATGACGGAGAGAGCGGCAGTCACATGAAAGCCCCTGCCATGCTTCGCCGTCTCGCCGCCGCCGCCGTGCTTTCGCTTGCCTTCACAGCGAGCGCACTGGCCGCCGACAAGCCGCACCGCATCACGATCCAGGTCGACCAGAACGACCCGCAAATCATGAATCTCGCGCTCAACAACGCGACCAACGTGATCGAATATTACCGCGCCAGGAAGGAGGACGTGGAGGTCGACATCGTCACCTACGGCCCCGGCGTGCACATGCTGCGCAGCGATACTTCGCCGGTGCAGGACCGCATCAGGCGGCTCAAGGATTTCGTGTTTCCGGGCAAGATCCAGTTCTCCGCCTGCAACAACACCAGGCAGGGCATGGAGAAGGCCGAGGGCCACGCAATCTCCGTCGTCCCCGACGCCACCATCGTACCGTCGGGCGTGGTCCATCTGATGGAGCTGCAGGAGCAGGGCTGGAGTTACGTCCGGCCTTGATTGTGCGCTCCATCCAGAACCGTCATCCTGCGAGGATGTGAGGCTATATCCTCGTCCACCGCCGTCATCGCCCGGCCTGTGCGCAATTGCGCACATGGACCGGGCGATCCAGTACGCCGCGGCCTCTCGGCTCATGCACCGGCGTCTCTGGGATACTGGATCACCCGCATGCGCGGGTGATGACACCGAGCAAGCTGAGCAATCACCCTGTCATCCTGAGCTGACGAAGCCGGATTGGTCCCCGGGGGATGGATTTGCTTTGAATCCACCCTATCTATGGAATAATATCCTCTTCACGACTCGCCCCGGAGAACAGGTAAGCCGTCATGATCTTTCGCCAGCTCTTTGACAGCGTGTCCGGCACTTACAGCTATCTGCTCGCGAGCCGCGCCGGCGGCGAGGCGCTGATTCTCGATCCCGTGCTGGAGAAGGCCGACCGCTACTGCAAGCTGCTGCAGGAACTCGACCTCCGACTGGTGAAAGCCGTCGATACGCACCTGCATGCCGATCACATCACGGGCCTCGGCGAGCTGCGCGACCGCACCCAGTGCATCACCATCATGGGCGAGCAGAGCAAGGCCGACGTGGTGTCGATGCGCGTCGCCGACGGCGACAGAGTGACGATCGAGGGGCTCTGCCTCGAGGCGCTGTACACGCCCGGCCACACCGACGATTCCTATAGCTATCTGATGGGCGACCGCGTCTTCACCGGCGACACGCTCCTGATCCGCGGCACCGGCCGCACCGACTTCCAGAACGGCAGCGCGCGGGCGCAGTATGATTCGATCTTCAACCGCCTGCTCAAGCTGCCGGAGGAAACCCTGGTATTCCCCGCGCATGACTACAAGGGCGACACCGTCTCCACGATCGGCGAGGAGAAGCGCTACAATCCGCGGCTGCAGGTGAAATCGATCGACGACTATGTCGAGCTGATGAACAACCTTCATCTCCCGAATCCAAAGATGATGGACGTCGCGGTGCCCGCCAACATGCATGTCGGCCTGCATCAGGACCAGTTGGCCAAGGAAGGCCTCTCCCTCAGCGCGCGAGACGCCATCGCGAGCCTCGGCCGGCCCGATATCCTGCTGGTCGATTTGCGCGAGAGCGGCGAGCGGGCCAAGCACGGCATGCTGCCCGGCGCCCTGCACGCGCCCTATCCCGGGATTTGCGCCACGTTGCAGCCCGGCGGCATGCTGCGCGAAGTCGCGGCCGCGACCGGCCGCCGCGTCGTGTTCTTCTGCGCCTTCGGTGAGCGCTCGGCGATGGCCGTAGCCGCCGCGAAGAAAGCAGGGCTGGCGAACACCGCCCATATCGAAGGCGGCATCGATGCGTGGAAGAAGGCCGGCGGGCCGGTGGTGATGGGGTAAGCCGTTAGCCGCGCACAATTTCTATCACCGTCACCCTGAGGTGCGAGCGAAGCGAGCCTCGAAGGGCGACGGTCCCGCTCCCTCCGCGAACATTTGGAGATATCCGGGCCGTGCATCCTTCGAGGCTCGCAAGGGCTCGCACCTCAGGATGACGGGACGTAGATCGCGGGGCACATCAACTACCGCGCCACGCGCTTGAGTTCTTCCGTCAGCCGATCCAACGCATCCGCCAGCATCACGCCGCCGCACACCGTGAGCCGCTCCGGCAGCACGATCCGCTTGTCGGCCGGATAGAAGCGCTCCAGCGCCGGATGCAGCAGGAAGGCGCGGCCCTCATCCTCGGCGCGATCGCCCGCCTCCGACACCAGGATGAAATCCGGCCGCAGCTTTACAATTACCTCCAGCGAGGCAAATCCACCTGCGCCGACGCCGAGTTCGCCGGCCGCGTTGGTGAGGCCGGTTGCCGTCAGCAGCGAGCTGATCAGGCTGCTGTCACCGGAGACAAAGCCGCGGCGCTCCACCGGCAGCACCCGATAGTGATGACCATCCGCCACCGCCCGGGCCCGCGCGATCGCCGCATCGAGGCGCGAGATCTCGGCCTCTGCGCGATCCGGATGCCGCACGACATCGCCCATCGCGCGGATCTGATCTTTTACCTCGTCCAGCGTGCGCGGCACCGTGAGTTCGACGAGGTGCAATCCGTTGGCCTTCAGGAGATCGCGCGTCGCGCGCTTGTCGAACAGGCTGACCACGACGCGGTCGGGCTTGAGCAGCAGTACGTCCTCGGCCTCGCCGGACAGAAGTGGATAGTTTCGCGCCTGCTCGGCGGCCCAGGATTGCCAGGCATCACGGGAAAAGCGGCTGAGGCCGAGGATCTGGTCCGGGTCGGCCAGCGACAGCACGAGCTGGTCGCTGCAGACATTCATCGAGACGATGCGCGGTCCGGCGGCGGACGCGGCAGCGCACAAGATCAGCCATGCCGCTGCGGCCATCGCTGCGAGACGCTGCATCCTCATCAGACATCCGCCCATGGCACGATGACGGCCTCGCGCTGAAATTCGGCGCGGTAGGCGCTGACGCGGAACACGCCGGCCAGCACGCTCTCGGACAGCGCTTCAGCGGGCGCGCCTTGCGCCGCCAGCCGCCCGTCCGACAGCACCAGCACGTGATCGGCAAAGCGCGCGGCAAGCCCGAGATCGTGCGTTACCACGATGACGAGCACGCCGGTGTCGGCGACATTGCGCAGCTTCTGCATCACATCGATCTGGTGGCGCGGATCGAGCGAGGCGGTCGGCTCGTCGGCGAGGATCACCGGCGCCTCCACGGCCAGCACCCGGGCCAGCGCGACGCGGCTGCGCTCGCCGCCGGAGAGCTCGGTGACGCGGCGATCGCCGAATTCGGTGACGTCGACCGCCTGCATCGCCCGCAGCACCGCCTCGATATCCCTCGGCGACAGCCGCGCCGGATCGGTCGCGCCATGCGGATAGCGACCGAGCGCCACGATATCGCGCGCCGGCAGCGGCCAGTGCACCGTGTGCCCCTGCGGCAAATAGGCGAAACGCTTCGCCCGCTCGCGCAGCGCAAGCGACGCCAGTGCGTCGCCGCCGATGCTGATGTCGCCGTCGGATGGAATCAGCCCGGCCAGCACGCGCAGCAGCGTGGTCTTGCCGGCGCCGTTCGGACCGACCAGCGCGACCAGATGGCCCGCTTCCAGCGACAGCGAGACATCGTGCAACACCTTGCGGCTGCCGAGAGAAGCGTTGAGAGCGGTGGCGGAGAGTAGCGTCATGCCACGCCTCCGCCGAGCGCGCGGCGTTCGCGCATGATCAGATAGAGGAAGAACGGCACGCCGATGATCGAGGTCAGCACGCCGACCTTGATATCCGACGTCGAGGGGATGATGCGCACCGCGATATCGGCGGCGAGCAGCAGCGCCGAGCCGGTGAGCGCGCTCGGCACCAACAGCCGCGTCGGATCGTGACCGATCAGGGGGCGCATCAGATGCGGCGCGACGAGGCCGATGAAGCCGATCGTGCCGGTGACGGCGACCGCGCCGCCGACACCGAGCGCCACGCCCGTGATCACAAGCAACCTTAGCCGCCCGACATCGACGCCGAGGCTCTGTGCTGCTTCCTCGCCGAGCGTCAGCGCACGGAACGCGTTCGCCTGGCTGAGCAGGACGGCGGCGCCCGCGATGATGAAGGGCAGCGCCAGCGCCACGTGCTGGAAGCTGCGGTCCTCCAGCGAACCGAGCAGCCAGAATGCGATCTCCAGCACCACGAACGGATTGCTCGAGAGATTCATCACCAGCGCCGTCGCAGCTCCCGCAAAGCTCGAGATCGCGAGTCCCGCGAGGATCAGAATCAGCAGCCCGGAATTGCGGCCGGCGATCGCAAGCAGCGCGAACACCGAGCCGAACGCGGCGATGATCGCCACCACCGGCAGTGCATAGGAACGCACATCGGCGAGGACCAGCGCGATCACCAGCACCGCGCCGAACGCCGCCGATTGCGGCGCGCCGAACAGCGACGGCGAGGCCAGCGGATTGCGCAGCAGGCCCTGCAGCGCTGCGCCCGATAACCCGAGAATACCGCCGATCGCGAACGCCAGAATGGTGCGCGGCAGCCGGATCTCGCGCACGATCACCTGCGCCACGTCGCTGCCGCCGCCGAACAGCGCCTCGATCACCGCAAGCGGCGACAGCCTCACCGGCCCGATGCCGAGCGAGAGCACTAGCAGCAGCACCACGAGCGCGAGCAGCGCCGCGGTGGCGCCCCACCGGCGCCGCGCCGCGACCTCGGCCGCCAAGGCAAAATCCTGCACGCTCATTGGATCCATGCTCTTACAGCGATCGCCGTGGCAGACAAGCGACACTCAACAAAAACCGTGGCCACCTGGCAGCCGCCCGACCTCCGCCGGATTGACTTTGCTGCCCAGCCGAACCCTAGATGAACATGACGGTTCTTTCATGAGATGAAAAGGGAATGCGGTGCGGGGAAACTTCCCCAACGCCGCGGCTGCCCCCGCAACTGTATGCGGTGAATCCTTCGTCACAGGCCACTGGGAATCTCGGTCCTGGGAAGGCGACGAAGGGTAACGACCCGCGAGCCAGGAGACCTGCCGTCAGCCGTGGTCACACGCGAAGATGCCGGTCGGGGAGTACAGGCATGAGCTTCACTTGAGGCTGCAAGCAGCTGAGCCTGCGAGCACGATGGTGAGACTGGTTCGCGGTGACGTGCCACTGACGTTACCGAGGTCTCACTTAGATGTTCTCCAACTCTTCCTCCCGGCGCCGCCGCGCGCTTCTGCTCGCGTCGACGATGATCGCGCCGACAATCGTTCTCTCGACCGCACGGGCGCAGCAGGTGCTCTCTCCCAATCAGCTGCCGGCCATCGAAATCACCAAGCCGGGCGACCAGAATTTTACGCGCGCCAAGCCGGCCGCTGACGAAGCGCCGGCGCCGCGCCGCCCGGCGCCGGGCACCGCGCAAGGCAACAATGTGGGCAGCGGAGCAGGATCGAACACGACAGGGACCGGACCGGCCACCGGAACGGGCGGCACCGGTGGCGGCGGCCGCCAGTTCGCCGGCATCGTCGGCTCTTCCTCGACGGTGATCACGGCCGACGACATCGCGCATTCGCCGGTGCAATCGCTGCCCGAGATTCTCGCGCAGGCGCCGGGCGTGCAGCTGCAATCGCTTTATGGCAGCCCGAACGGCGCCAAGACCGCGGTCGACCTGCGCGGCTTCGGCGCATTCGCCTCCGACAATACCCTGTTCCTGCTCAACGGCCGCCGCCTCAACGACGTCGACAAGGCCGGCTTCGATCTCACCACGATCCCGCTCGATTCGATCGAACGCATCGAGATCACGCGCGGCAACAGCGGCGCGGTTCTCTACGGCGACAACGCGGTAGGCGGCGTGGTCAACATCATCACCAAGACCGGCGCCGGCGGTCCGCCGGCCACGATCCGGGCCGAAGGCGGCTTCGGCTCGTTCAACACCCGCATGGCCGCGGTGTCCGCGGCACTCAATTCCGGACCGTGGTCGACCTCGTTCTACGGCAACGGCATCAAGTCCGACGGCTACCGCGTCAACAACGCGCTCGACCAGCGCAACGCCGTCGGCAACGTCAACTACACGACATCGGATCTCACCGCCTTCCTCACCGTCACCGGCAGCGACCAGAAGCTCGGCCTGCCCGGCGGACGGCTGGTCGATCCGTCGATCGGCGTCAACGAGCTGCTCACCGACCGCCGCGGCGCGGCGACGCCGTTCGACTACGCCAATCAGCAAACCGCCAGCGTCACTGCCGGCTTCACCAAGACGCTGATGAACGGCGTCGACCTCATCGTCGATGGCGGCTGGCGCCAGCGCGAGACGCAAAGCGGCTTCTTCGGCACCGTGCCGACGATCAGCTTCGCCTCGACCTACAATGATGCCGCGCTGCAGACCTGGTCGATCACGCCGCGACTCAGCGTCAAGAACGTCGTGCTGGGCATGCCGTCCACGATCCTGACCGGCATCGACTATTACGATTCGACGTTCCGCGAGGCACGCGGCGCCTATCAGGGCGTCGATCCCTACCACATCTACAATATCGAGCAGCAGACCGTGGCCGGGTACTGGCAGCACACGATCGGCCTGCTGCCGACGACCGACTTCTCCTACGGCGCGCGCGTCCAGAACACGAGCGTGTCGGCACGCGACCGCTACGATCCGAATGCACCGTTTGCGTTCGACACGCAGGCGGCGCCGCTCGACAGCAACGAGACCCAATACGCGCTGCATGTCGGCGCCGAGCATCGCTTCACCGAGACCTTCTCGGTGTTCGGCCGCGCCGCGCGCGCATTTCGCACGCCCGATGTCGACGAGCGCGTCGCATCGGGTCCGTCATTCGACCCGCTGACCTTCGCCCCGATCCCGCAGAACTTCCAACTCAAGACCCAGACGTCGCAGGACGTCGAGGGCGGCTTCCGCGTCAAGACCAACCTGTTTCAGGTGCAGAGCAGCGTCTATCTGATGGATCTCGAGAACGAGATCCATTTCAACCCGGTGTTGTTCTACAACGTCAACCTCGACCCCACCCGCCGCTACGGCTCGGAGACCAGCGCCTCGCTCAAGGTCAGCGACACCGTGACGTTGCGCGGCGGCATGGCGATCACCCGCGCCGTGTTCCGCGAAGGCATGTGGGCCGGCAACGACGTTCCGCTGGTGTCGCGCTTTACCGGCAATCTCGGCGTGACCTGGAACATCTGGCAGAACTATCTGGTGTTCGATGCCACGGTGCGGGCCTGGAGCTCGCGCATCATGGACAACGACCAGGCCAACACCCAGAACCGGATTCCTGGCAACGCCACCGCCGATATCAAGCTCAGCGGGCAGGTTGACCGCTTCTTCTGGTCGCTCAGCGTGAACAATCTGTTCAATGCGCTGTACTACGACTACGCCATCGCGAGCTCGTTCACGGCCGGCCGCTTCTCGGCCTATCCGCTGCCCGGCCGCACCTACATGGTCAAGGCGGGCGCGACGTTCTAGGGCATGATGGTCGTGGCGGGTGTGACCCGGCCGCGCCATCTCCTCACGTTACAAGCACCGGCGAACTGGGGTAGAATTCCGGCTGCTGATTTGACCCGCGCAGGGGAAACGCATGGCCAAGGCCGGAAAGAAGAGCAAGGGCAGCGGCAAGATCGACGACAAGACCGACGACAAGTCGAAAAAGCCTCCGCCGCCCGCGGCGCCACAGGACGACGATTATTACGAGGACGGCGACATCGCCACGCCGAAGGTCGATCGCTACGGCAATGACGACGAGCCGTTGTGAGGGCTATACCCATCCACGATGTCGTCCTGGCGAAAGCCAGGACCCATTACCGTTGAAGCGAGTTAGCGGGTGAGCTGCCGCCCCAGCGTGCCGCCAAACTTGCAGCGGTGGTTATGGGTCCTGGCTTTCGCCAGGACGACGTGGTGAGGTATCGCGCAGAAAATTCTCGCCCTCGATCTTCCTGATACTCGCGCGATCGAGCAGATGCGCGCCAAAGCCACCGCGCGCCAGCGATGAGGCGATCGGCGGCGATGCCAGTAGCAGCACTGTCGTCATCGCCAGCGGCACGGCACTGAGCCAATCGAGCCGCACCGGCGTCAACTCCTCGCTGCTTCCCCGATAGAGACCCTCGCCCGCGGCGATGCGGCCGCATTCCCTGATCAGGTCGCGCCGCGTGCCGTCGCGCGATGCGCTGCCGAGCAGCGCCTGCATCGCGAGATGCGTCCGCACCCCGGCACGGCTCTCGGCCAGCTGCGCCGGTGTCTCGCCGAGCGAGACGCGCAGCAGCAGGTCGACCAGATCGGTGCCCGACCGGTACGCGTTGACAGGTTCGACCAGCCGCGGATTGCAGTCGATCAACAGCGGCGTTGCGCTGTCGAGCGGCATGATGACGTCGACCGAGAGCGCGCCGTGCCAGCCGAGATGCGCGCCGATGGTCTCGAGCGCGGCGCGGATCGCCGGCCGGCTCACGCTCTCCTTGATCGCCTCGCCGCCGCCGACGCCGGCCGCGATCTGCCGGTAGGCGTGGAAGCCAGTCAGCGTACCGCGGCAGAACACCGACTGGGCCTTCTCGACCGTGCCGGTAATGAGATCCTGCGCCAGCACCTCGCCGGCAAAGTCACCGGCGGATTCGAGATCATAGAGCGCGCGATTGAGATCACCTGCATCGCGCACGAACCAGACGCCGCGGCTGGCGGTGCCGACCGATGTCTTGACCACGGATGGAAACCGCACCGCCTCGCGCAGTCCGTCGGCCGAGCGCACGATCCGGGTCGGCGGCTGCGGCAGGCCGAGTTGGTCGAGCAGCCGGCTGAAGCCAGCCTTGCTGTGCACCGCGCGATAGCTGTCGAAATCCGGCAGCGCCAGGCCGCTCCGCGATGTCAGCCGCGCCGCGGCGCGGGCGAACAGGAAGCCTTGTTCATGGGTCGGCAGCAGCACATCGAAATGCCGCGCCGCCAATAGCCGCTCGATGAAGCGGAGGAAGCCGGCAGGATCTGACCGCAGCGGCGGACAATGATGGTATTTGCGGACAAAGCGGGAATAACGCGCCAGGCACCAGCGCGAGGGGTCACAGATCTCGACGTGATGGCCGGCCAGCCCCAGGATCGTGATCGCCTCGCGGCCGGAGGTGCTGGAGCCCTCTGACACAAGCACCCGGAGCGGCTTTTTGGCGTCGATCATGGCCGATCATCACCGCAGGACCACACTTTGTCGCCGCCTTTAATGCCGCATGTGTCGATCCGGCACGCCCGCGCCGGGGGCAGCCATGCGCCCGCGTTCATGGACAATTAGCGGCCAGCCTTTATTTTCTGCCGGCCCTGCCGGGCTTTTTTTTGACGCGTTTTCGTCACGCGAACCGGTACCCACTTCGCTCGAAAACGCTTTGGAATTGGGGCTTCACTGACATGGTCGACATTCTGGCCGCACCGCAGCAAGCGAAGGCCGACAGCGCGCTGCGCACGCTGACGGGAATTTCGGTCGCCCATTGGGTCAGCCATTTCCATATCTTCGTGCTGCCGATGCTGTTCCCGTTCCTGAAGCAGCAGCTCGGCGTCGGCTATGTCGAACTCGGGTTCGCGCTGACGGTGTTTGCGGTGGTGTCGGGCTTGACCCAGGCGCCGATCGGCTACCTCGCCGACCATATCGGCGCGCGCAAGATCCTGCTGATCGGGCTGACCATCGGCGGCTGCGCGCTGATCGGGCTCGGCCTGCATCTGAGCTATACGTCGCTGATCGTCTGTGCCGTGGTGCTTGGCCTCGCCAACAGCGTCTATCATCCGGCTGACTACGCGATCCTCTCGGCCCATATGGACGAGGCGCGGATGGGCCGCGCCTTCTCGATCCACACCTTTGCCGGCTTCCTCGGCGGCGCGGTGGCGCCTGCGATCATGGCGGCGCTGGTCGCCTCGATCGGCGGCCCCGGCGCGCTGATCGTGGCCGGCGCGGTCGGCCCGCTGGTGGCGCTGTTCCTGATCGTGCTCGGCATTCCCGATGCCGGCGCCAACAAGAACAAGCCGAAGGACGACGCGGCAGCGAAGGCCAGCGTGATCACGCCGGCGCTGATGGTGCTGACGGCGTTCTTCACGCTGCTCAGCCTGTCGACCTCGGGCATCAACAATTTCGGCGTGGTCGCGCTGATGGGCGGCTACGGCGCGTCGTTCTCGACCGCCAACATCGCGCTCACCGCGTTCCTCGGCGCCAGCGCGGCGGGCGTGCTCGCCGGCGGCTATCTCGCCGACTGGACCCATCGCCACAGCCAGCTCGCCGCGGCCTGCTTCGCGGTCAATGCCGTGCTGGTCGTGCTGGTCGCACTGGCGAACCTGCCGCCGGTGGCGCTCACGCTTGTGATGGGGCTTGCCGGATTCCTTGGCGGCGTGATCGCGCCGTCCCGCGACATGATGGTGCGCAATGCCGCCCCGCCCGGCGCCGCGGGCCGCGCCTTCGGCATCGTCTCCACCGGCTTCAACTTCGGCGGCATCGTCAGCCCGCTGCTGTTCGGCTGGATCATGGATCAGCACATGCCGCACTGGGTGTTCGGCGCCTCGGCGGTCTTCATGGTGCTGACCGTGCTGCTTGCGTTGGTCACCGAGCGCAAGCCACAGGCCTCTGCACTTGCGATCCAGGCGCAGCCCCGTTAGGGCGCCCGCGCGGATCGCCTTCGGCTGCCAAACTCACCGGCCCCAGAATGCGGGCGTCGTCTTGAACCGCCGCCAGCTCTTGCGCAGCGCTTTCGCCACCGCGATCTGATCGCGGGCCAGCCAGCCGGCCATCGCGCCGATGCCGAGGTGAAGCGCAGGCTGGTCGTCCTGCGCGATGGTGTGGAGCAACACGCGCGTGCTGCCGATGTCGCAGACCCGCCCCAGGCTGGTCTGCAGCCCGGCGAGCCGCTTCACGTAGCGCTTCGCCGGCGCGTGGGCCGCATAGAGCGGCAGGAAGAACTCCGCCGCATAGCGCAACTTCTTGAGGTTGATCCTGAGATTGTGCTGTGCGTGGATATCGAGCCGCCGGAAGCGCGCACCACGCTTCAATGTCTTGCGATGCAATCGTTCCAGAATTTGATCGGCGAGCACCGGCATTGGCTGCGACAGCACAGCCAGCGCTTCGCTGTCGATCTCGTTGCGCCAGCCGCGGCGTTCCACCAAATGCCCGAGCGAGAGCAGGAAACGGCTGCATCGGGGGTCAGCCAGGACGCTTTGCAAGGTCCCGTAGCTCGACTTCCGTTGCTGTTGAACTGCCTGGCGGAGGCCATCCAGATCGATATCCGGAACCGCGCTGACCAGGCGGTTGATCGTCGTCTCGGCGAACACGTCCCAATCCCGGGCCTTGCCGAGTTGCCGCATCAGCCATTTTGCTTCGCTGTTGATCGCCAGGAATGCCGGCGATGGAATGTCGCGCCGGAACAGCGCGCAGATCGTCCGCAAGCGTCGCAAGGCCACGCGCATCTGGTGCACGCCTTCGGGGTCCGATCCCTGCTCGGCCACCGCGTGATTTCTCAAAAGATGGTGCCAGCAGGAGCCCACCAACAGCGCGATGACGTCGTCGACCGCAAGCTCCGCGGTGATGCCTGGCAACTCGGCCTTCGCTGCCGACGGAGCGACATCGAACGCGAGCGCGTAGCCGCGTTCCGCCTTGCTGCGCGTGCCGATCTGCAGCGGTGCTGCATCGAGCAACTGGGTTCCGAGATCGAACAGGACGCCGGCATTGCCGCTCTTC
The DNA here is from genome assembly GCF_038967635.1 of Bradyrhizobium sp. B124. NCBI lineage: Bacteria > Pseudomonadati > Pseudomonadota > Alphaproteobacteria > Hyphomicrobiales > Nitrobacteraceae > Bradyrhizobium > Bradyrhizobium sp. B124. The sequence continues at coordinate 5,022,930 of NZ_CP152413.1, forward strand.
AGTTCAAGCTCGATTTCCGACAGCACCTCCCGGCGCGCGTCGGCCTCGATCGTGCCCTCGTCGAATGCGATCTCAACCGACGCATCGGGCAGATCGAGCTGCCGCGCGTGGCGGCGCACTTTTGTCGCGAACACCGGCACCAGTGCAACGTTGCTCAGCGCCGCCACGGGATCGCCGATCTCGTCGGCGGGGAACCGCGCCAGATCAGGGGCGATGCCTTCAACCGCCGCCTCCCATTGGCGTCGCATCAGGGGCTGCGCGCCATTCGGCGCAAGCTTCAGCGTCTGGACGAAGGTCTTGCCGCTGCGTCGCACGCGCAGCGACATGCCATGCTGAAACAGCAGCCGCTCCGGCGTGTCGTAATAGACCGTCTCCAGCCGGTGAAATGCACCGCGATTGCGCGCATGCTGCACGATGCAGGCTGCCTCGCGCAGTTTTTCGAGGCTTCCTTGCGGCGCAAGCAGCTTGAGTTCGATTTCCGCCTGATCGCCATGCCTGACGGCAATGGGAGTCCCCGCATCGGTCACGACCGGCCGCCGTCCATTCAATGATATCGCCCCCGCCATGGTCTATGAAGGTTTCATGACAATGACAAGGCATAACGCGCCGTTGCAGTCTGCGTTGGCAGCGAATTGTATCTAAAACTACGCCTTTAGGTTGGATTTGGCCGCATCGCGATCCAAGCGCGAGAAGCGCGCTGCGCGGGCGCGAAGCGTTATGCGCAGCACGAATTCATTCCGATCGCCGCGACAGCACCTGCTTCAAGAGCGGCTCGATCCGCGACAGCTCATCGAGATGAACCGCAGACAGTTCGGCGAGATGATCGGCCGCGAGGCCTGTTAGCTTCAGCAGCACCCGTCGCTGGTCGGCGGGATCGAGCACGCGCTCGACCAGCCCGGCCTCCGACAACCGGTCGGCGAGTTCGACCGTGGTGTGGTGACGAAGCCGCAGCCGCTCGGCCAGATCGCCGATCGTCACCGGCCCGCCGCCCGGATAGCCCCTGATCGCCAGAAGAGCCTGATGCTGCCGCGGCGTCAGGCCCTCGGCTTTCGCCGCGTCCTGGCTGAATTCCAGAAAACGACGGATCAGATAGCGAAATTGCGACAGTGCCTCGTAATCGGCCTGGCTGGGAACCCGTTTTCGGGCCCTGTTCGGTGTCTTGGCCTGCGATTTCGCGGGTCTTTTCAACGCTGCCATTCGATGTCTCCTTGTAATTATATCGCAATGCGATATGACGCCCGCGTCCACGTCACCCGAGTCTTACGCCACCCATGAGCATCATTTCCACCAAGTCGAGCACCTCCGCCAAAATCGGCGACAAGGCCAGCCACCTGCTAAGCGATTTCACCACCGATCCGCGCGTCGTGGTGATCTCGGCGATCGCCGTGTTCGTCTCCGCCGCCGGCGTGCTGGCCGGTGCGGGACTGCTGCAACTGATCAAGCTTGCCACCAACATCGCCTATTTCGGCCAATTCAGCTTCGCCGACCTGAAATTGCAGGACTCGCCGCTTGGCCTCTGGACCGTGCTGGTGCCAGTCGCGGGTTCGCTGATCATCGGCCTGATGGCACGCTTCGGCAGCGAGAAGATCCGCGGGCACGGCATTCCGGAAGCCATCGAGGCCATCTTGCTGGGTCGTTCGCGGCTCGATCCCAAGGTGGCGATCCTGAAGCCTTTGTCGTCGGCGGTATCAATCGGCACCGGCGGCCCGTTCGGCGCTGAGGGCCCGATCATCATGACGGGCGGCGCGATCGGCTCGCTGATCGCGCAGATGCTCCCCGTCACGGACAACGAGCGCAAGACCCTGCTTGTGGCCGGCGCCGCCGCCGGCATGACCACGGTGTTCGGAACGCCGATCGCCGCGATCATGCTGGCGGTCGAACTCCTGCTGTTCGAATGGACGCCGCGCAGCTTCATTCCCGTCACCGTCGCCGCCGTGGTGGCAGCGGTCGGGCGCACCTTCCTGCACATGCCTGCGCCGCTGTTTCCGTTCACGGGCAGCGTCGACATCTCCTTGCTCCAGCTCGGCGCCTGGATGCTGATCGGAATCCTCTCCGGGCTGCTGTCGGGTGTGCTCACCCAGCTGGTCTATGGCTGCGAGGACACTTTCCTCAAGCTGCCGATCCACTGGATGTGGTGGCCACTGATCGGCGGCCTGGTCGTCGGCCTCGGCGGGCTGATCGAACCGCAGGCGCTCGGTGTCGGCTATGACAATTTGGCTTCGATGCTGCAAGGCGACGTGGTGCTGAAAGCCGCGCTGCTGCTGCTCGTGGTGAAGGCGGTGATCTGGTCGGTCGCGCTCGGCTCGGGCACGTCGGGTGGCGTGCTGGCGCCGCTGCTGATCATGGGCGGCGCGATGGGCACGGCGCTGAGCGGCTATTTGCCGGCCGCGAGCCCCGGCTTCTGGGCGCTGCTGGCGATGGCGGCGACGATGGGCGGCACGATGCGCTCGCCACTGACCGCGACCTTCTTCGCGGTCGAGCTCACCGGCAACACCCATGTGCTGCTGCCGCTGATCGCGGCCTGCGGCACCGCGCACGGCGTCACGGTGCTGCTGATGCGGCGCTCGATCCTGACCGAGAAGGTCGCGCGGCGCGGCCACCATCTCGTGCGCGAGTACCGGGTCGATCCCTTTGCGCTGACACGCGTGCGCGACGTGATGACCAAGGCGGTCGAAACCGTTTCCGACACCATGACGCTGCACGGCGCGGCAGCCTTCCTGACCAACCCGAAGACCGGTCACCCGAGCTTCCCGGTCGTCGACGCCAACCATCACGTGCTCGGGGTGATCGATCCGCCGTCCGTGCTGCGCTGGCGCCGCGCCGGCAAGCATCGCACCGCGACGCTCAACCAGCTGCTGGCGGGCGGCAAGATCACCGTCGCCTATCCCGATGAGTATCTCGACCGGCTCGCCGACCGCCTGATGCAGGTCAACGTCTCGCATCTGCCTGTCATCTCGCGCGAGGATCAGCGCCTCGTCGGCTACATCGGCTGGAAGGACCTGATGCGGGTGCGCGCCAGGCTGCAGGCCGAGGAAACCCAGAAGACATCCTTCTTCGGCGCGCGATAGCGCAACACGAATCCAGCCGTGGACTCCGTTTCACCTCGCCCCGCGTGCGGGGAGAGGTCGGAACGCATCGTTAGATGCGTTCCGGGTGAGGGGGAGCCTCCACGAACGTAGCTATCACCGCATCTGCGGAGACGGCCCCTCACCCCAACCCTCTAAGAGCGAGCTTCGCTCGTCTCGGCCCCGTAAGAACGGGGAGAGGGAGTGCAGCGCCGCGCGTCGCGGAACAAATTTCCGCCGGGCGCAACGCGCGATCCTCGCGGGCAAATCACCGCCAGCGCATCCCAGAGCTTCACCGGCGATGGTTGACAGCATCAAGGGCTCACCCATGATGCCGGCAACCAAGAACAGCCACGGGATGAAACGCCATGACCTCGACCCCAGACCTCGTGATCCGCGGCGGCAACATCGCCGACGGCAAGGGCGGCGACCTCTATGAAGCCGATGTCGCGATCTCAGGCGGCAAGATCACCGAAGTCGGCAAGGTCGCCGCAAAAGGCAAGGAAGAGATCGACGCGCGCGGCAGACTGGTGGCGCCCGGCTTCGTCGACGTCCACACCCATTACGACGGCCAGGTGACCTGGAGCCAGGACATCACGCCGTCGTCGCAGAACGGCGTCACGACAGCGATCATGGGCAATTGCGGCGTCGGCTTCGCGCCGTGCCGGCCGAGCGATCACGGCAGGCTGATCGAGCTGATGGAAGGCGTCGAGGACATTCCGGAGCCGGTGCTCTCCGCCGGCATTCCTTGGGCGTGGGAAAGCTTCCCCGATTACATGGAGTGGCTGTCGAAGCGCAGCTTCGACATGGACATCGGCGCGCAACTGCCGCACGCGGCGCTGCGGGTCTATGTGATGGGCGAGCGCGGCGCGCGCCGCGATCCCGCGACGCCCGAGGACAATCAGGCCATGGCGGCGCTCGCCGGTGATGCGGTGCGGTCCGGCGCGCTGGGCTTCTCGACCTCGCGCACGCTCAACCACCGCACTTCGACCGGCGACTACACGCCGACGCTGAAAGCGGGCGAAGATGAATTGACCGCGATCGCCGGCGCGATGCACGGCGTCGGCCGCAGCGTGCTGCAATTCGTGCTCGACCAGAGCACCGTCCACGAAGATCTGCCGATGATGCTGCGGGTCGCCGAGAACACGAGGTGCCCGATCTCGTTCTCCGTCGCCCAGGCCGACAAGGCGCCGCGGCGCTGGCGGCAGACCATGGACACCATCAATGAGGCCGCCGCCCGCGGCCTGTCGATCACGACCCAGATCGCGGCGCGGCCGGTCGGGCTGCTGCTCGGGCTGGAATTGTCGCGCAACCCGTTCCAGACCCATCCGAGCTATCGCGAAATCGCCAGGCTGCCGCTGGCCGAGCGGCTGACGCAGTTGCGGCGGCCCGAAGTGCGCGCGGCGATCCTGAGCGAGAGCGCGACGGCGACCGACGATCCGCTGTTCTTCCGGCCGAACTACGACAAGATGTATCTGCTGGGTAATCCGCCGGACTATGAGCAGCCGCCGGAGAACGCGCTCGGCCCGCAGGCGCGCCGCCAGGGCCGGCAGCCGGAAGAGCTCGCCTATGACGCGATGCTGACCGACGAGGGCCGCGGCATGCTCTATGTGCCGTTCCTGAATTATGCCGACGGCAATCTCGATGCCGTGCATGAGATGCTGCGCGAACCCAGCGCCGTGCCCGGCCTGTCCGACGGCGGTGCGCATTGCGGCATCATCTGCGATGCCAGCTTCCCGACCTATCTGCTGACGCACTGGACGCGCGACCGCAGTCGCGGCGAGAAGCTCTCGATCCCGTTCGTGATCGCGGCGCAGTCGCGCAAGACCGCGCTTTCGGTCGGCCTCACCGATCGTGGCGTGATCGCGCCCGGCTTCAAGGCCGACGTCAACGTGATCGACTACGACCGGCTGCATCTGCATCCTCCGAAGGTGCATTACGACCTGCCGGTCGGCGGCCGCCGCCTGTTGCAACAGGTCGACGGCTACGACGCCACCATCGTCTCCGGCGTGGTCACCCAGCGCGAGGGCAAGGCCACCGGCGCGCGGCCGGGCAGGCTGGTGCGCGGCGCGCAGGGCATGAATTGAGGTAGCTTGTAGCCCGGATGAAGCGAAGCGCAATCCGGGGCAGCTCGATCCGAGGATAGCAAGGCCCCGGATTTCGCTGCGCTTCATCCGGGCTACAGAGAGCTCGACATTGACGCGAACCGCGGCCGCCGCGTCCACCCTCCCCTGGAGGGGGAGGGTCGCTGGGCATGTAGCGAAGCGGAATGCGCAGCGGGGTGGGGTGACGGTCTCTCCACACGGATGCTGCCCGTGTTGAGAGATCACCCCACCCCGTCTCACATTTCGTTGCGCTCAATGTGATCCGACCCTCCCCCTCCAGGGGAGGGTCGAAGCAGCACGTCCCTTACGTCGGCGACATCGCGCCCTTGATCGTGCCCGCTTGCTGCGAGCTGCCGGTCAGCCGCGCACGCTCGGTGTTGGGCCACAGCAGCAGCAATCCGAGCAGGCCGGAGCCGACCATGATTGCGGCGTTGATGGTGAAGCCGCTCATATAGCCGGCCATCGGCGTGGCAGCGTGCTGGATCACACTGCCCATCACCGTCGGCGCCAGGATGCCTGAGATGGTGTACAGCGCGCCGTAGATCGCGATGATCGCGCCGCGCTGCGACACCGGCGTGAACTCGCCGAGCATCGGCGGACACACCACATAGATCGAGCCGCACAGGCCGGAGCCGATCACCAGCAGTGCGATCATCAGCGCGCCGGGCGGCGCATAGGGCAGCGTTGCGAGAATGGCGCCGCCGATGATCAGAGGCACCGAGCCGAGCACGCCGCGCGCGCCGCGGGTGGTGAAGCCGCGCGCCAGCATCAGCTGCGAGATCCAGCCGGTCAGGAGCACGATCGTCGCACCGAAGATCCAGGGCAGGATCGAGACGAAGCCGGCCTGCTGCTGCGAGAAGCCGAGCCCCTCGATGATGAAGGAGGTGAACCAGGTCAGCCCGAGCGACAACGCCCAGTAGGCGCCGAAGGTCGCGACCACGCAGCCGACGAAGGTGCGCGACGTCAGCAGCTTCCAGTAGGGAATCCGTGGCTCGTCGGCAAGAACGGCAGCCGTCGACACCAGCGGCCCTTCCTTGCCGAGCGCGAACCAGGCGACGCTCCAGAGCAGGCCGACGATGCCGAGCGCGCCGAAGGCGTGATGCCAGCTGTGATTGACGATGATCCAGTTCAGCGCGGGCACCGCGAGGATCACGCCAAACGCCGACCCCTGCGACAGGATCGCGGTCGGCAGCGTGCGCTTCTCATCCGGAAACCATTTGTAGATCGCGTGCGCGGCGACCGAGAAGGCCGGTCCCTCGCCGGCGCCGAGGATGATGCGGCAGATCGTGAGCGTCGTGAGGCTGACGGTGCCGATCATCGGAAATTGCGTCAGCGACCAGATCACCGCCAGGATCAGCAGCACCCAACGCGTGTCGACGCGGTTGACGATGAAGCCGACCACGATCGCCGAGATCGAGAACAGATAGAAGAAGGATGAGCCGAGATCGCCGAACTGCTCCGGGGTGAGACCCATCTCCTTCCGGATCGGCACGCCGGCAAGCCCGACCACGATCTTGTCCGCAAAGTTCACCACCATGTACAGGAACAGAAGGAAGGTGATTTGCCAGGCGCCTTTGGGCGTCCCCTTCGACATCCCCTTGGGCGTCGGTTGCGTCGTCATGTCTGGCTCCCCGTCGTTTCGTTTTTTGGCTCGTAAGATCGGCCCCGCCGGGATGCTAGCCACGCCTCGCCGCGCAACGCAACCCGCATTTCCTCGGGTTCTGTGGCCGGCGCGACACGACGGCCGGGCAAGCGCGCCCCGATCACGATCGCGTCGTCGCGGCCAGTGAAGCGGTGATCTGTCATGGGCCGGCTGCTATGCTCGGGGCAACGAAAAGCCGAGGTTATTGAAGGTTGGGTTATTTCATGAACAGATCGATCCTTCGCGCGGCCGCCTGCGCTGCGCTTATGTCCGCCACGCTGCTCGCCGTGCCTGAAGTCCGCGCCGAGGACGCCGCCGGTCCCGACTATGCGGCGATCGTCGCCGCGCCCGATCGCAGCGATGCGGATCGCCAGGTCGACCAGCGCCGCCAGCCGGCCAAGATGCTCGCCTTTGCCGGCGTCAAGCCCGGCATGACCATTCTCGACATGGCCGCGAGCGCCGGCTACAGCACCGAATTGCTCGCGCGCACCGTCGCCCCTTCGGGCAAGGTCTACGCGCAGGATTCGGCGACCGTGCTCGAGCGCTTCGTCAAGGACAAGTTCGACACCCGTGCCAAGGCGCCGGCGATGAAGAACGTCGTCCATGTCGTGCGCGACTATGACGATCCGATCCCGCCCGAGGTCAACAACCTCGACATGATCACCTTGTTCTTTTTCTATCACGACATCAGCTATCTGCCGGTCGACCGCGCCGCGATGAACAAGAAGATGTTCGCCGCGCTCAAACCCGGCGGCTTCCTGGTCATCGCGGACCACTCGGCCAAGGCGGGCGAAGGCGTAAGCGTCGCCAAGACGCTGCACCGGATCGAGGAGAGCACCCTGAAGCAGGAGATCGAGGCGGCCGGCTTCAAGCTGGTGGCCGAGGCCGATTTCCTGCATCATGCGGAGGACCCGAAGGACATTCCCGTCTTCAAGGCGCCGGTGCCGATCGACGAGTTCGTCCTGAAATACCAGAAGCCTTGAATGAGGCACGGCCATCGCTTCATCTGACCAGACCGTCGCGGTGCTTCGCGTCACCGGCCTGACCAAGAGTTACCGCTCTGCCAGTGAAGACGTCGCGGTGCTGCGCGGCGTCGATCTGGCCGTTGCAACCGGCGAGAGCGTGGCGCTGTCAGGCGAATCCGGCAGCGGCAAGAGCACGCTGCTGCATCTGATCGCGGGGCTGGACGCCGCCGACAGCGGCGAGATCAGGCTTGCCGATATCACGGTCTCCGCCCTCAGCGACGCCGGCCGCGCCGAGCTGCGCCGCGACCGGCTCGGCCTCGTGTTCCAGCAATTCAACCTGATCCCGAGTCTGACGGTTGCGGACAATCTCGTGTTCCAGTCCCGCATCGCCGGCCGGCACGATTCCGCCTGGCATGACGAGCTGGTCGAGCGGCTCGGGCTCAAGCAGCTCCTCAAGCGCTATCCCGAGCAATTGTCCGGCGGCCAGCAGCAGCGCGTCGCGATCGGCCGCGCGCTGGCGCCGAAGCCGCTGTTGCTGCTCGCCGATGAGCCGACCGGCAATCTCGACGAGGACACCGCCGACGAGGTGCTGCGGCTGGCACGCGATCTGGTTGCTCGCACCGGCTGCGGCTTCCTGATGGTCACCCACAGCGCGCGGCTCGCCGCGACGCTCGACCGCCAGGTCACCCTGCATGCCGGTATAATCGCATGAGGCGGGCGCTGTGGATTCTTGCGGTGCTGCTGAGCCATTGGCGGCGGCATCCGATGCAGCTCGCGACGCTGTTGATCGGGCTGATCTCGGCCACCGCGCTGTGGAGCGGCGTGCAGGCGCTGAACCAGCAGGCCCGCATCGCCTATAACCGCGCCGCCGCGACCTTCGGCGGCTCGCGCACCGCCATGCTGGTGAGCCGCGACAGCGCGACCTTCCCGCAAAAACTGTTCGTCGATCTGCGCCGCGCCGGCTGGCCGGTGTCACCGACGCTGGAGGGCCGGGTCCAGATCGACGGGCGCAGCTTGCGCCTGCTCGGCGTCGAGCCGGTGACGCTGCCGTCCGAGGTCGGCAACGCACCGGCGGTCGGACGCGGCAGCCTGCTATCCTTCGTCACGCCGCCCGGCGAGATGCTGGTGGCGGGCGAGACGCTGCGCGATCTCGGCCTCAAGGAAGGCGAACGGCCGCAGGCCAACGGCATCACCTTGCCGCCGCTGCGCGTGCAGGCGGAGCTCGCACCCGGCGCGCTGGTCGTCGATATCGGCATCGCGCAGGACATCCTGAAGATGCCCGGCCAGGTGTCGCGCCTGCTGGTCGGCAAATCGAAAACGCCGCGCGCGACGCTTGAAAGCGTGGCCGGCGAAAAACTTCGGCTGGTGGAGCCGAGCGCCGAGAGCGACCTCGAGCGCCTGACCGACAGTTTCCATCTCAACCTCACCGCATTCGGCCTGCTGTCGTTCTTCGTCGGCCTGTTCATCGTCAACTCCGCGGTCGGCCTCGCTTTCGAACAGCGGCTGCCGATGCTGCGCACCTTGCGCGCCTGTGGCGCCTCGGCACGGCTGCTCAACACCGTGCTGGTGATCGAGCTGGTGTCGCTGGCGCTGGTCGCCGGCCTGATTGGCCTCGTCTGCGGCTACTTCATTGCGGCAGCCTTGCTGCCCGATGTCGCGGCCTCGCTGCGCGGGCTCTATGGCGCGCAGATCCCCGGACAGCTTTCGCTCAAGCCCGCCTGGTGGTTCGCCGGCATCGCCATCAGCATCCTGGGCGCGCTCGCAGCCGCCGCCGCGAGCCTTGCCAAGGCGATCCGGATGCCGGTGCTTACGACGGCGCAGCCGCAGGCCTGGCAGCAGGCGCAACGGCGCTGGCTCATGTTCCAGAGTGCCGCGGCACTCGCGGTGTTTGCGGTCGCCGCGGCTCTGATTCAGTTCGGCGATTCCCTGATCGCGGGCTTTGCCGTGCTGGCTGCGCTGATGCTGGGCGCGGCGCTGATCCTGCCGATGGTGCTGCAGATCGCGCTCGCGTTCGGCCAGCGCAGCGCGCGGGCGCCGGTCGGCATGTGGTTCTGGGCCGACAGCCGCCAGCAGCTCTCGGGCCTCTCGCTGGCGCTGATGGCGCTGTTGCTCGCGCTCGCGGTCAATGTCGGCGTCAGCACCATGGTGGAGAGTTTTAGCCGCACCTTCCTGGTCTGGCTCGACGGCCGCCTCGCCGCCGACGTCTACATCAGCGCCGCCAGCGATCAGCAGGCGAAAGAGATCAAGGCGTGGTTACGTGACCGGCCCGAGGTTCAGGCCATCCTGCCCGGCGGCCGCGCCGACACCCAGCTTGGCGGCGCGCCGATCGAGGTGCTCGGCCTGCCCGACCACGTCACCTATCGCGACAACTGGCCATTGCTGGAAAGCACGGCGAATGCCTGGGTGCGCTTGCGTCCCGGCGACACTTGTCTGGTCAGCGAGCAGCTGTCGCGGCGGATGAAGCTTGCGATTGGCGATCATATCGAGGTGCCTGCCCCGGGCGGCAACTGGCCGCTCGAGATCGTCGGCATCTATGCCGATTACGGCAACCCCAAAGGCCAGATCGCGGTCAACTTCGCCGCGCTGACCCGGCGCTTTCCGCTGACGCCGCAGACCCGGATCGGGCTCCGCGTCGCGCCCGATCACATCGCCCCGCTGATCACAGCATTGCAGGAGAAGTTCGGCCTCGACGACCGCAACGTCGCCGACCAGGCGACGATGAAGCGGGAATCCAGGCGGGTGTTCAACCGCACCTTCTCGGTGACCGCGGCGCTCAACGCCTTCACGCTCGGCGTCGCCGGCATCGCGCTCCTGACCAGCCTGCTCACGCTGGCCAATTCGCGGCTGCCGCAGCTTGCGCCGCTGTGGGCGATCGGCCTGACGCGGCGGCGGCTCGCGGCGCTCGAACTGTTGAAGACCATGGCGGTCGCATTGATCACCGCGCTGTTCGCACTGCCGCTCGGCCTTCTGGTTGCGTGGTGCCTGCTTGCGATCGTCAATGTGAAAGCATTCGGCTGGCGGCTGCCGTTCCACGTCTTCCCATTGCAGCTGATCGAGCTGCTCGCCGTGGCACTCACCGCCGCCTTCTGTGCGGCGGCGCTGCCGGTCGCTAGACTGGCGCGCATGCAGCCAGCCAGCCTGATCAGGATCTTCGTCAATGAGCGCTAGCGGCATGATCACGCGGCGCGCGTTTGCCGGCGGCGCGCTGGCGCTCGCGCTCGGCGGCAAGAGCCGTGCGCAGGGCTTCGCCGGGCTCGGCGAGAATGCCGAAGGTTTTGCCGCCGTCACGCCGGGCAAGCCATTCGTATTCCCAATCGATCACGGCCCGCATCCGGAATTCCGGATCGAATGGTGGTACGTGACGGCGAATCTCTCCGACGCGAATGGCGCGGCCTATGGCGCGCAATGGACGTTGTTCCGCCAGACGATGAAGCCGGGCGGACCTGCCGAGGGCTGGGCCAACCAGCAGGTCTGGATGGGCCACGCCGCCGTGACCAACGCCACCACGCATCGCTTCAGCGAGACCTTTGCGCGCGGCGGCGTTGGGCAGGCCGGCGTCGAGGCCACGCCGTTCCGCGCCTGGATCGACGCCTGGGAGATGCACGGGATCGATCCATTCGATACGCAGCGCATCGCGCCGCTCGAGCTGAAGGCTTCGGCTGCCGACTTCAGCACCGCGCTCCGCCTCGACGCCAATCGCCCGCTGGTGCTGCAGGGCGACCATGGCTACAGCCGCAAGTCGGATCGCGGACAAGCCTCCTATTACTACAGCCAGCCGTTCTACCAGGCATCCGGCCGCATCGTGATCGACGACAGACCGATCGACGTCACGGGCATGGCCTGGATGGATCGCGAATGGAGCAGCCAGCCATTGGCGGTGGATCAAACCGGCTGGGACTGGTTCTCGCTGCATCTGCCCGGCGACGAGAAGCTGATGCTATACCGGCTGCGCCAGAAGGATGGCCGCGAGAACCTGTTCGGCAACTGGTTCACGCCGGACGGCCGCTCGGCCGAGATCGCCGGCCCCGGCAACAGCATCACGCCAGTTGCGACCACCGAGATCGACGGCCGCAAGCTGCCGACGTCATGGCACGTCGCCGTTCCGGCGCGCGGCCTTGCCGTCGAAACCACGCCGCTCAATCCGAAGGCCTGGATGGGGACCAGCTTCCCCTATTGGGAAGGCCCGATCCGCTTTGCGGGCAGCCACGCGGGAATCGGCTATCTTGAGATGACCGGGTACTGAAACGCCGACAGAAGATCGGCGCGCCCAAATTCGTCCAGCCCGTCACACCGGTCGCTGCCGCCCCGTCATGACATCGGGGCCAATGAAACAAGAGGACACGCCTGACATGTATCACTACACGGCCATCGTCACCTGCCTTGCGGTCGCGTTCTATTTCTACACCTCGACACAGGTCGCGCGCGCCCGTGCCGCCTACGGCGTCAAGCTGCCGGCGATCTCAGGCCATCCGGATTTCGAGCGCATCTTCCGCATCCAGATGAACACGCTGGAATGGATGCCGATCTTCCTGCCGTCGCTGTGGCTGTTTGCGATCTATGTCGGCGATGCCGCGGCGGCCGCGATCGGTGCACTCTGGGTGATCGGCCGCATCGTCTACTTCATCGGCTATCGCGAGGCGGTGGCGAAGCGCAGCCGAGGTTTCGCCATTCAGGCAGTGGCGTGCATCATCCTGTGGATCGGCGCGCTCGGCGGCGCGGTGTGGCGGCTGGTGCATTGAGGGCGCGATCGCGCCACACACGCCGTCGTCGTCCCGGGCTTGACCCGGGACCCGTAACCACGGGATCGAGTTTTGCGATGGCTGGGGCCCCAGCGCGGCAGAATAGCTAACATCGGTGGTTATGGGTCCCGGCTTTCGCCGGGACGACACCGATATTTGTTGCCCTAAAGCGCGATGAGATCAGGTTGAATCGTCATCGCGCTTTAGCTCCTTGTTTAAGCATGATCTTTTCGGAAAACCGCTTCGCACTTTTCCGGATCATGCTTTAGCTAGGCGTCACTTGGTCAGCGGGCAGCCGCTGTCCTTTGCGGTGAAGAACGCCTTGTCGCCCGGCACCACGGCGAGCTGCTTGTAATAGTCCCACGGCTTCTTCGATTCCGACGGCTTCTTGACCTCGAACAGATAGAGGTCATGGACCATGCGGCCGTTGGCGAGCACCTTGCCCTTGGCAAAGGCGTCGTCGACCGGCAGCTCCTTCAGCTTCGCGGCGACCGCTTCGCTGTCCTTGGTGCCGGCGGCCTTCACCGCCTTCAAATAGCTCAGCGTCGCCGAATAGGTGCCGGCATGGATCATGCTCGGCATGTGGCCGGTGCGCTTGATGAAGCGCTCGCTGAAAGCGCGCGAGGCGTCGTCGTGATCCCAGTAGAACCCTTCGGTGAGGACAAGACCCTGGGCTGCCTCCAACCCGAGACCGTGCACCTCCGACAGCGTCATCAGCAGGCCGGCGAGTTTCTGGCCGCCCCTGACGATGCCGAACTCGGCTGCCTGCTTGATCGAGTTGGTGGTGTCGAGCCCGGCATTGGCAAGCCCGATGATCTTGGCCTTCGAGCTCTGCGCCTGCAGCAGGAAGGACGAGAAGTCCGACGAGTTGAGCGGCACGCGGACCGAACCGACCACCTTGCCGCCCTTCGAGGCGACGATGTCGCTGGTGTCCTTTTCCAGCGCGTAGCCGAAAGCGTAGTCGGCGGTCAGAAAGAACCACGTGTCGCCGCCCGCTTCCGTCAGCGCTCCGCCGGTACCGACCGCCAGCGCGCGAGTGTCGTAGGCCCAGTGGAAGCTGTAGGGCGTGCAGGCGTCGCCTGAAATGCGCGAGGTTGCCGCACCCACCACGATGTCGATCTTCTTCTTTTCCTTGGACAGCTCCTGCACCGCGAGCGCGACCGACGAAGTTGTGAGCTCGGTGATCATGTCGACGTTCTCGACCTCGTACCAGCGTCGCGCGATCGCGGTCGCGAGATCCGGCTTGTTCTGATGATCGGCGGTGACGATCTCGATCTTCTGGCCCAGCACCTCGCCGCCGAAATCCTCGACCGCCATCCGCGCCGCCTCGAGCGAATACTTTCCGCCGTAGTCGGCGTAGACGCCGGACTGATCGTTCAGGATGCCGATCTTGACACCTTGTGCCGACGCCGGCGCCGCCAGCATCAGGCTGCACGCCGCGACCGCAGCCAAAAATCCCGACTTCATTTTTGTGCTCTCCCAGCAGTCTCTCATCAGGAAAAATCGGCGCGACATTATTTTATAACCCCGCGCCTGCCCATCTCTTTCCGCTCAGCCGTTAGTATGGGCTGCCGACGCAAGTCCGCACAATATCTGCTCCGTCACCCTGAGGTGCGAGCCTTGCGGCGCAATTGCGCCGCTGAGCGAGCCTCGAAGGGTCGACGGCCCGGCTGGTGGCCGTGCATCCTTCGAGACGCCTGCTTCGCAGGCTCCTCAGGATGACGGGGAAGGACTTGCTGCCGCGGTACGCCGAATGCCGCCCGCTACCCCGCCACGTTCGCTGCGGGTTCCTTCGGCTTGCCCTCGTTCTTTCCTTCCGCGAGGTTGCGCACCACCATGTAGAAGATCGGCGTGAAGACGAGGCCGAACAGGGTGACGCCGAGCATGCCGAAGAACACGGCGACACCGACCGCCTGGCGCATCTCCGAGCCCGAGCCGGTCGACAGCACCAGCGGCAGCACGCCGAGGATGAAGGCGAACGACGTCATCAGAATCGGCCGCAGGCGGAGCCGGCAGGCCTCGATGACCGCCTCCAGCCGTGGCCGGCCCTCGAGCTCGATATCGCGCGCAAACTCGACGATCAGGATCGCGTTCTTGGCGGCGAGGCCTACCAGCACCACGAAGCCGATCTGGGTCAGGATATTGACGTCCTGGCCCATGATGCGCACGCCGATGGTGGCCGCGAACAGGCACATCGGCACGATCAGGATCACCGCGAACGGCAGTGTCCAGCTGCCATATTGCGCGGCCAGCACCAGATAGACGAACAGCACGCAGATCGGGAACACGTAGAGGCCCGCATTGGCGCCGTTGACCTGCTGGTAGGACAGGTCGGTCCATTCGAACGAGAAGCCGCTCGGCAGGGTTTCGTCGGCGAGCTTCTTGATGGTGTTGAGCGCCGTCGTCGAGCTGACGCCCGGCGCCGGCTCACCCTGCAGTTCAGACGCCGAGTAGAGATTGTAGCGCGCGACTCGGTCGGGGCCCGAGATGTCCTTGAAGTCCACGACGCTGCCGAGCATCACCATGTCGCCGGCGGCGTTGCGGGTGCGCAGCCGCGAAAGATCGGTGGTCTCCTTGCGGAACGGCAGATCGGCCTGCGCCGTGACGTGATAGGTGCGCCCGAACAGGTTGAAGTCGTTGACATAGGTCGAGCCGAAATAGGTCTCGATCGTGTCGGTGATGTTGGCGATGGGAACGCCGAGCTTCTGCGCCTTGACGCGATCGATATCGACGAACAGCTGCGGGGTGTTCGCGGAGTAAGGCGAGAACACCGATGTGAGGCTCGGCGACTTGCGCGCGGCCAACACCAGTTCGTCGGTCGCGGACGCCAGCAGTTCGGGCCCGCGCCCCTGTCGATCCTGGACGCGGATGGTGAAACCACCGCCGGTGCCGATACCGGGCACGGCCGGCGGCGGAATGACGATGATGAAGGCGCCCTGGATCACCGACAGGCGCTTGCGCAGGTCGGCCGTGATCGCGGTCGCCGTCAGTCCCTTCTTCAGCCGCGCCTCCGGCTCATCGAACACCGGGAACAGCGCCGCGGCATTACCCGCCTGCGTGCGCGTCGCGCCGGAGAAGCCGGCGAACGCCGCGACGCGGACGATACCCGGCGTATCCAGCGCGATCCGCTCGATCTCGCGCACCACAGCCGTCGTGCGCGCCAGCGACGCCGCGCCCGGCAGTTGCGCGGAGATGATGACGTAGCCGCGGTCCTGCGCCGGGATGAAGCCCTGCGAGGTGGTCGCGAGCAGCCAGCCGGCGCTGCCGATCAACACGAGGTAGATCGCGACCATCACCACGGTGTGCCGGATCACGAAGTCGGCGACCGCCGCATAGCCATGCGCCAGCCGGTCGAACACGCGGTTGAACAGCGCGGTGAAGCTGTCCCAGCCGCGCGCGATGATGTTCCAGCGCGCCGGCGGGCGTTTCTCCTCGTGCGGGACCAGGATCTGCGAGGCCAGCGCCGGGGACAGCGTCAGCGAGCAGAAGCAGGAGATCGCGGTCGCGACCGCGATCGTCACGGCGAATTGCTGGAAGAACTGCCCGGAGATGCCGCCGAGGAAGGCGGTCGGCACGAACACCGCGCACAGCACCAGCGCGATCGAGACCAGCGCGCCGCCGACCTCCTCCATGGTCTTGAGCGCAGCCTCGCGCCGGCTCATGCCGTGCTCGAGATGCCGTTCGACATTCTCGACCACCACGATGGCGTCGTCGACCACGATGCCGACCGCGAGAACCAGGCCGAACAAGGTCAGATTGTTGATCGAGAAGCCGAGCGCGGCCATCACCGCGAAGGTGCCGACCAGCGACACCGGGATCGCGATGATCGGGATGATCGCAGGCCGCCAGCCCTGCAGGAACACCAGCACCACGATGACGACGAGCGCCATCGCTTCGTAGATCGTCTTGATCAGCTCATGGACCGATTGGGCGATGAATTCGGTCGGGTTATAGCCGATATTGTAGTCGAGCCCCTTCGGGAAACTCGCCTTCATCCGCTCCATCGTGTCGGAGATGTTCTTTGCGGTGGCGAGCGCGTTCGATCCGGGCCGTTGCGTCACCAGCAGCGCGACCGCCGATTTGCGCAGCAGGAAGCTGTTGGTGGCGTAGGACAGCGCACCGAGCTCGACGCGGGCAACGTCGCGCAGGCGCACGGTGCGGCCGTCGGAGCCGGCCTTCACCACGATGTCCTCGAACTGCCTGATGTCCTTGAGGCGGCCGGTGAAGACGAGGTTCGGCTGGAATGCGCGATCGGCGATCGGCGGCTCGGCGATCTGGCCGCCCGCGATCTGCAGGTTCTGCGCCCGGATCGCCGCCAGCACCTCGCCCGAGGTCAGGCCGAGATTGGCGATCCGGTCGGGATCGAGCCACAGCCGCATCGAGTAGTCGCGCGCGCCGAACATCTGGATGTCGCCGACGCCGTCGAGCCGCAACAGCTGGTCGCGGACCTGCAGCAGCGCGTAGTTGGAGATGTAGAGCTGGTCGAACGTGTCGTCGGGCGACAGCATGAACACGACCATCAGGATGTCGGGCGAGTTCTTGCGGGTGACGACGCCGTTGCGCTGCACTTCTTCAGGCAGCCGCGGCTGCGCGATCGCGACGCGGTTCTGCACCAGCACCTGGGCCTTGTCGAGGTCGGTGCCGAGCTTGAAGGTCGCGGTGATGGTGAGCTGGCCGTTCGAGGTCGCCTGGCTGTAGAGATACAGCATGTCCTCGACGCCGTTGACCTCCTGCTCGATCGGAGCGGCGACGGTGTCGGACACGGTCTGCGCCGAGGCGCCCGGGTACTGCGTGGTCACCGTGACGGTCGGCGGCACGACCTGCGGATATTCCGAGACCGGCAGCGTCGGATAGGCAATCGCGCCGACGATCAGCAGCACGATCGACAGCACCATCGCGAGGATGGGCTGGTTGATGGAAAGCCTGCCGAGATTCATGGCTTGGCACCTGCCGCGGGCTTGTCTGCTGCCGGGGGCTTGGCAGCTTCCGCGGGCTTGTCGCCTGCCGGAGGCTTATCACCCGCCGGCGGCTTGTCCCCTGCCGAGGGCTTGGCTTCGGCCGGAGCCTGGGCCATTTTCGGCGTCACCTTGGCGCCGACGCGGGCACGTTGCAGCCCGTCGACGATCACATGGTCCTCCGGCTTGAGGCCTTCGCGGATCACGCGCAGACCCTCATCCAGCGGTCCGAGCGTAACTGTCCTTGCTTCCACCGTGTTGTCGTCCTTGACCACGAACACGATCTTGCGCGACTGGTCGGTGGCGATGGCGGTATCCGGGATCAGCAGCGCCTCGTAGGGCGAGGAGCCGATCAGACGGACGCGGCCGAACTGGCCGGGCAGGATCGAGAGGTCCTTGTTCGGGATCACCGCGCGGCTGCGCAGCGTCGCGGTGGAGACGTCGAGGCGGTTGTCGATGAAGTCCATCTTGCCTTCATGCGAGGGTTTGGTCTCGCCGGTCAGCGTCACCTGCACCGGGTTCGCGGTATCGCGCGAGCTCGGCCGCCGGCCTTCGAACCACAGCTTGCTGTTGCGCTGATAGGTCGCCTCGTCGACGTCGAAATAGATGTAGATCGGATCGAGCGACACGATCGAGGTCAACAGCGTCGAACCGCTCTCGCTGCCCTGCACGAGATTGCCCGGCGTCACCAGATGCCGGCTGACGCGGCCGGTGATCGGCGCCAGCACATGGGTGAATTCGACGTTGAGCTGCGCGGCCTTCAGCGAGCCCTCGGCCTGCGTCTCGGCGGCGCGTGCCGCCTGCAATGCCTGGCGGCGCTGGTCGACGACCTGCTCCGAGACCGCGCTGGTCTGCACCAGATTGAGCCCGCGCTCGAGATCCCGCTTGGCAAGCTCGCCCTTGGCGCGTGCGTCGGCGAGCTGACCTTCGGCCTGCAGCACGACCGCCTCGAACGGCCGCGGATCGATGATGTAAAGCAGATCGCCGGTGTGGACGATGTCACCATCCTTGAACTCGACACTGTTGACGAAGCCGCCGACGCGGGCGCGGACCTGAACCTCCTCGACCGCCTCGAAGCGGCCGGTGAATTCGTCCCAGTCGGTGACGGTGCGTTTGACCGGCTGCGCGACGGTCACGGGCGGCGCCGGAGGCGCGGCCGGCGATTGCGCGGTCTTGTCGTCGCAGCCGCCGACCGTCAGCGCGGCCAACAGCCCGATCGGCGCGAGGCCGCGCCGGCACGCCCTGACGAATCCCTGGCGGCGGAGCGAACGACGCTCGACACCGGTCACCGGAGCCGGACGCCCCGTTCTGTCAATCGAACTCAATTCGCTCTCCCCCAAAAGACTACGAAGCACGCCGACCAAAGCAGGGCTACGAAAGTCGCAACTGAAATTGCGGTGATTCAACACGGATGGACCACCGCAATGTCGCGGCAGCGGACGTCACAGATGTAGCCGCACCCCAGTCTGTTCAAGATGGCCGCCGGATCAAGCGAATAGTTGCGCAATCTGAAAGCCTTACGACACGCTCGCGAAACCGTGACGACGAAAAGGGGCAGTTTGGCTGGCCTATCGGAGCTGCGAGGTCACAGACAGGCCGCCCCGAATCAATCACAACGCGAGTTCGCTTCACAGATTCGTCACACTGCACCCGATTCCACTTTTGGCACAGAAACCTCCGGCCCGCTGACAGCAGGACCAACCAAGTTCCCGCACTCTACCTCCCGCTGCACGAGCGGAATCATAGTTAACGGCGCGGTTGTCATCCGGACACACATTGACACCCGGTAGTATCGCCAATACGGTCATGGTTGCCAAAGCATGAATATTCTTGGCCGGCCGCATTTTTCTCGAACATTGATAGTGTTTTGTCGCGGCGCGAGTGTGTGAAAGCGACTACGTAAATGGCACGCGCATTTGAACTCGCTGATGCCACGGCTCCGCGAACATCGCGGCCTTCTCAAATTGCAGGCGGCTTGGCGCGATCGCGCGTCGCGGGTAGTCAACCTAAACGTGTGAACGGCTTCACACGTCATCGTCCCCAACAATTGTAAATATTGACCGGCTTCCACGCCGGTCGCAGGAGTGCGCATGTCGACCATACCCGCTTATACAATCGGTGGTTTAACGCGCCCCGAACTTCACCTCGATCCGACCGGACATATCATTCTTGATCCGGCCGCGCAGGCGTTCGCCGACACGCATGGTCTGCAATATCTCTACCTCGGCTGCCCTCCCGGTACGCTCTGGCCGCCGGTCCAGGGCTTCCTGGCGCCGCCTACCGATGCCAATTCCAGCACCAACACGGTCGTTGAAGGCGCGGCAGCCAACACCTCGGTCGGCATCACCGCGCAGTCGAGCAGCCTGATCGGCCTTCCGGTCACCTATTCGCTGACATCAGATTCCTCCCATGGCGGCTTCAAGGTCGATCCGAACACCGGCGTGATCTCGGTCGCTGATCCCACCAAGGTCGACTTCGAGAGCTCCGGCGGCAGCTACATCGTCAATGTGCAGGCAACCGACGGCATCTTCGCCTCGTCGCAGAGCTTCGTGATCGCGGTCAGCAATGCGCCGCCATCGACACCGGTCGACAGCAACGCCGCCGCGAACGCCGTCAACGAGGGCGCCGCTGTCAACACCCTGGTCGGCATCACCGCATCGTCGGCCGACGTCAACGGCCCCGGCGTCACTTATTCGCTGACCGGCGATACGTCCGGCGGCGGCTTCAAGATCGATCCCAACACCGGCGTCGTCACCGTCGCCGATTCCACCAAACTCGACTTCGAGACCGCGCCGGGCCACGCCTACACCATCACCGTGCAGGCCAGCGACGGCCATGGCGGCTTTAGCTCGCAGAGCTTCACGATCAACGTCAACGACGTTCCGGTCTCTACGCCGGTCGACACCAATCCCGCCGCCAACAGCGTCGTCGAAGGCGCCGCCGTCAACACGCTGGTCGGCATCACGGCGTCCGCGGTCGATCCGAACGGTCCCGCAACCACCTACTCGCTGACCGGCGACACCTCCGGCGGCGGCTTCAAGATCGATCCCAATACCGGCGTCGTCACGGTCGCCGATCCGACCAAGCTCGACTACGAGAGCGCGCCCGGTCACGCCTACACCATCACCGTGCACGCGATCGCCGGCGCGACCTCGTCGACCCAGACCTTCACCATCGGCGTCACCGACGCACCGCCGTCGGCGCCCACCGATACCGACATCACGGCCAATTCGGTGGTCGAAGGCGCGGCCATCGGTATCGCGGTCGGGATCACCGCTCACGCCACCGACATCAATGGCGGCGCCGTGACCTATTCGCTGGTCGGCGATGCGCACGGCTTCACCATCGACGCTGCGACCGGCATCGTCACCGTCGCCGATCCGACCAAGATCGATTTCGAAACTGCCCCCGGCCACGCCTACACCATCACCGCGCAGGCCAGCGACGGCACGCTGACCAGCACGCAGAATTTCACCATCAACGTCACCGACGTCGCGCCATCGACCCCGGTCGACAGCAACGCCGCAGCCAACACCGTCGTCGAAGGCGCAACCGCCGGCACCGCGGTCGGCATCACCGCGCATGCGGTCGACATCAACGGCCCGGCGGTGACCTATTCGCTGACCGGCGATACCTCCGGCGGCGGCTTCGCGATCGATCCGGCGACCGGCATCATCACCGTCGCCGACCCGACCAAGATCAACTATGAAAGCGCGCCCGGCCACGCCTACACCGTGACGGCGACCGCCAGCGACGGCACGCTCGCGAGTTCGCAGACCTTCACCATTGGCGTCACCAACGCCCCGCCGTCGGCCCCGGTCGACGCCGACGCCAACCCCAATGCGATCGCCGAAGGCGCGGCCAACGGCTCGACTGTCGGCGTCACTGCGTCGGCGATCGACGTCAACGGCCCGCCCGTCACTTACTCGCTGGTCGGCGACACCTCCGGCGGCGGCTTCACCATCGACGCGACGACGGGTGTCGTCACCGTCGCCGACGGCACCAAGATCGATTACGAAAGCGCGCCCGGTCACGCCTACACCATCACCGCGCAGGCCAGCGACGGCCAGGGCGGCACCAGCACGCAGAGCTTCACCATCGCCGTCACGGACGTTGCGCCATCGACCCCGGTCGATAGCGACGTCGGCGCCAACACGGTCGTCGAAGGCGCCGCCGCCGGCAGCACGGTCGGCATCACCGCGTCGGCGATCGACGTCAACGGCCCGGCCGTGACCTATTCGCTGGTCGGCGACACCTCGGGTGGCGGCTTCACCATCAACGCCGCGACCGGCGTCGTCACCGTCGCCGATCCCACCAAGATCGATTACGAAACCAGCGGCGCGGGTCACAGCTATACCATCACCGCACAGGCGAGCGACGGCACGCTGTCGAGTTCGCAGACCTTCACCATCGCCGTCAGCGACGCGGCGCCGTCGATTCCGGTCGACAGCAATGCCGCCGCCAACAGTGTCGTCGAAGGCGCCGCCGCCGGCAGCACGGTCGGCGTCACCGCGTCATCGACCGACGTCAATGGCCCGGCCGTCACCTATTCGCTGGTCGGCGACACCTCGGGCGGCGGCTTCACCATCAACGCGACAACGGGTGTCATCACCGTCGCCGACCCCACCAAGATCGACTACGAGAGCAGCGGCCCGACTCATTCCTACGCGGTGACCGCGCAAGCCAGCGACGGCACGCTCACGAGCTCGCAGACGTTCACCATCGCTGTCGCTGACGCTCCGCCGTCGACCCCGGTCGATGCCGACGCCACCCCCAATTCGATCGCCGAAGGCGCGGCCAACGGCTCGACCGTCGGCATCACCACATCGTCGGTCGACGTCAACGGCCCGGCCGTGACCTATTCGCTGATCGGCGACACCTCCGGCGGCGGCTTCACCATCAACGCGGCAACGGGCGTCATCAGCGTCGCGGACTCGACCAAGATCGACTACGAAAGCGCGGCCGGGCACGCCTACACCGTCACCGCCCAGGCGAGCGACGGCACGCTCGCGAGCTCGCAGACCTTCACCATCGCCGTTACCGACGTCGCGCCATCGACCCCGGTCGACAGCGACGGCGCCATCAACCGCGTCGCGGTCGGCGCACCGGTCGGCTCGGGAACCGGCGTGACGGCATCCTCGACCGACGTCAACGGCCCCGCCGTGACCTATTCGCTGGTCGGCGACACCTCCGGCGGCGCCTTCACCATCAATGCGGCCACCGGCAAGGTCACGGTCGCCGATCCCACCAAGATTGTCTTCAACCCCGCCAGCCCATCCTACGACATCACGGTCGATTCCTCCGACGGCACGCTGCACAGCCAGCAAACCTTCACCATCGGCGTCGTCATCGACGCAGCCCCGGTCGTCACCGCCGGCCACACCCTGAACTACACCGAAAACCAGGTTGCGATCGCGATCGATTCGGCGATCACCGTCACCGATTCCGACAACGCCACGCTCGACCACGCGACGGTGCAGATCACCGATCACTATGTGAGCGGCGAGGACGTCCTCGCCTTCGTCAACACCGCCACGATCACCGGCACGTTCAATGCCGCGACCGGAACGCTGACGCTGACCGGTACCGATTCCGTCGCCAACTATCAGGCCGCGCTCGCGTCGGTGACCTATTTCAACACCAGCGACAATCCGTCCGGGCTGGCGCGCACCGTCACGATCACAGCCAATGACGGCACGCTCGACAGCACGCCGGTCACCGACACCATCAACGTCACTCCGGTCAACGACCCGCCCGTCGTCACCGCCGGCCACACGCTGAACTACACCGAGAATCAGGTCGCGACGGCGTTCGATCCGGCGATCACGGTAACCGACGTCGACAACACCACGCTGGCCGGCGCGACGGTGCAGATCACCGGCAACTACGCCAACGGCCAGGATGTCCTGGGCTTCACCACCATCGGCAACATCACCGGCACGTTCGATGCCGCGACCGGCAAACTGACGTTGACCGGCACCGACACGGTCGCCAACTACCAGGCCGCGCTGGCCTCGGTGACCTATTTCAACACCAGCGACAACCCGTCGGGCCTGGCGCGCACGGTGACGATAACAGCCAATGACGGCGCCGCGAATTCCACGGCAGTCACCGACACCATCCACGTCACGCCGGTCAACGATCCGCCGATCACGTCAGCCGGCGGCACGCTGAACTACATCGAGAACCAAGCCGCGACCGCGATCGACACGTCGGTCAACGTGTCCGACGTCGACAGCGCCAACATGGCCAGCGCCACGGTTGCTATTACCGGCGGCTTCGCCGCGGGCCAGGACGTGCTCGGCTTCACCCCCCAGAACGGCATCATCGGATCGTACAACGCTCTGACCGGCGTTTTGACCTTGACCGGCTCCTCCAGCGTCGCGAACTACAAGGCCGCGCTCGACTCCATCACCTATTTCAACACCAGCGACAATCCGTCCGGGGCGGATCGTACCGTCAGCTTTACGGTCAATGACGGCTCGCTGGACAGCAACACCTCAACCTCGACCATCCATGTCACACCGGTCAACGACGCGCCGGTGATCAGCTTCGGCGCCATCGCCGGATTCACCGAACCGCCGAACGGCACGCCGGCGGTGAGTTCGACGCCGGTGACGATCACGCCAAACCTGACGATATCAGATGCCGAAGGCAACAACCTGACCGATGCGACCTTCGTGCTGAACGATCTGAAGCCATCGGACGCGCTCTCGATCGCGGGTCACGCCGGCACTAGCGGCGACATCGGCGGGATCCACTTCGACATCACCAGCACCGCCGGCACCGAAACGATCAGCTTCACCGGCACCGACACGCTGGCGCACTACAATGCGGCGCTCGACCAGATCCAGTTCAACAACACCAGCGAGAACCCCGACACCACCGCGCGTTCCTATACCCTGACCGTGCACGATGACGGCGGCACCGCGAACGGCGGCAACAACACCGGGACAGCATCGACGACGGGAAGCGTGACCGCCGTCAACGATGCGCCCACCGCGACGGTGCCGGCGGACAATTCGATCGGCACCGCCTTCTCGCACACCAATCTTGCGATCTCCGGCCTGTCGGTCGCCGACGTCGACGCCGGCAGCGGCAACGTCACCGCAACGATCGCCTCAAACCACGCCGCCCTGAGCTTCGACACCGCGGGGCTCGCGAGCTTCACCAACAACGCCAGCCACACCGTCACGCTCACCGGCACGACGGCACAGGTCAATACCGCGCTGGCGACGCTGACCTACAACAGCGACGACGGCTTCACCGGCTCGGATACCGTCACGCTGAACGTCAACGACAACGGCAACACCGGCACGCCCGGCGCGCAGACCTCCGGCGCGCAGACCTTTCATGTCGGCGTCGTGCCGCAGGTGTTCTACATCGACAACTCGACGACAGGCACCAGCCTCAACCTCGGTACCCAGCACGATCCCTACACCTCGATCGCGGCCTTCAACGCGGCGAATCCGGCCGGCTCCGGCGACTATGTCGTGCTCGAGCACGGCACCGGCACCTACAGCGAAGCCAACGGCATCAACCTCGCCAGCGGCGTCAACCTGATCGGCGGCAGCCATACCCTGACGTTCACCAATCCGGTGACCAACGCCACGGTGACCGCGAATGTCGGCTCCGGCACCGATCCGGTCATCCATGTCACCGGCGCCGACAACGGCATCGACCTGCTCGGCACGTCGGGCCACACCATCACCGGCGTCAGCATCGACACCTCGGCCTCGACCGGCATCGGCATCAGCGACGACGGCAACAATGTCGGCACCGTCACGATGTCCGACATCACGGTCAAGACGGCCAGCGGTGCCGGCTTGAGCTTCACCCATGGCGGCACCATCGCCGTCACAGGCAGCAACAACACCATCACGTCGACGATCGGCACCGCCCTCGATGTCGAGCACACCAACATCGGCGCCGGCAATCTCACCTTCAAGAGCATTTCGGCGACAGGCTCGTCGGGCAATGCCGGCATCATCCTCGACACGACGGGAACGGCCGGCGGGCTCACGGTCACCGGGACCGGCTCCGCGGGATCCGGTGGCACGATCAACAACAAGACCGGCGGCGATATCCTGAGCGGCACCGACGCCGGCGGGCAAACCACATCGGGCGACGGCGGTACCGGCATTTTCCTGCACAACACCGCCAACGTGTCGCTGACTGACATGACGCTGCACGACTTCAGCAACTTCGCGATCTACGGCAATGGCGTCACCAATTTCACGCTCGCCAACAGCGCGATCAGCGGCACCAATGGCACCACCAATGCCGGCGACCGCGAGGAAAGCAGCATCCGGTTCGACAATTTGCTCGGCACCGCGTCGATCACGGGATCGAGCATTTCGGGCGGCTTCACCCAGAATGTCGATCTCTACAACACCAGCGGCACGCTGAACCGCCTGACCATGGACAGCGACACGTTCGGCCTGATCGGCTCGAGCGGCAACGACAACGTCCTCGGCCAAGTCTACAACTCCGCGACCGCCAACTACACGGTGACCAACAGCACGTTTGCCGGCACGCGGTCCGACTTCATCGCGCTCGCCGCCAACAACAATTCGTCGATGGACGCCGTGGTGCGGAGCAACACCTTCCACAACGGCCAGGCGATCGTTCCCGGCGGCGGCACGGCCGTCCATATCGCCAGCGGATCCGGTGGCCTCGTCTCCGCCGCGACCACCGCGTTCGACATCTCGCACAACATCCTGACCGACGGCGGCACCAACGCCTTCGACACCGTCGGCATCTTCGTCTCGAAAGGCCAGGACAACGGCACGATGTCCGGCACCATCGCCAGCAACGATATCGGCCCGGCGAAGGTGGGATCCAACTCCGACGGCATCTTCGTCCGCGACGCCGGCGCCGGCAGCCTGACGACGCTGATCCAGAACAACACCATCACCGGCGTCGGCGACGCCGGCATCGCGCTGCAGAACAACGACGGCAGCTCGACCCTGAACGCCACGCTCTACGGCAACTCGGTGTCGTCTCCGACTTCCGCCAGTCCCTTCGCCGCGCTCGATGTCGAGAACGGCGCGACCGCGACCGACACCAGCACGACGAATGTCGCCATCGGCATGGGTTCCGGCGGCACCGGCAGCAAGAACACGCTGAACCATAGCGCGCTCTACGCTACCGATGTCGAGCTGAGCAACTTCGGCGCCAGCACCCATCTGAACCTCTCGAAGAACGGTTCGACGTCGGGCAACGCCGCAGGCGTGATCACCGACGACAACACCAGCACCACGGGCGGCATCACCGTCGACACCACCGGTGGCAACGGCACGACGACATTGGTCAGCACGCTGCCGACGCTGCCCGCGGTGGTCGCGCCGCTGCTTGCCGAAGCGGGCGGCGTTCAGGCGTCGACCCCGAACGCGGGCGAGACGCACCTGACGCAGGCCGAGCTCAGTTCGGTGGTGTCGGCGGCGATCGCCGAATGGGCGAGTGCGGGCGCCAACGCGACGCAGCTCGCCCTCCTGCATGCCGCGACCTTCAGCATCGCCGACCTCGCCGGCCAGATTGTCGGTCAGGAAGGCGCCTTGCATATCACGATCGACACCGATGCCGCCGGCCACGGCTGGTTCATCGACCCGACCCCGTCGGACAATTTCGAGTTCACCCATGCCGTCAACGCCGCCGGCACCGATCTCCTGACCGATCCGTCGACGGCCGCGGCAGGTCATCTCGATCTGCTGACCACCGTGGTCCACGAATTGGGCCACGTGCTCGGCCTCCCCGACTCGATTTCGCCATCGGATGCCAGCAGCCTGATGTATATCGGCCTCGCCGACGGCGAGCGCCGGCTTGCCACTACCTCGGATGTCGCCCAATCCAATGCGGCCCTGCAAAAGGCGATGCCGACGCAAGGCACCGCAACCTCGAACCAGCAAACCGCCACTTTGCAGACCACCGGTACGCTCAAGGTGACCAGCGGTGACAGCTTCGACTTCTCGTCATTGACCCAGACGCAGTCGCAGACCAACACAAACCACGTGGATGTAGCCACGAACACCCAGACCTTGTCCGATCTGTTCAGCGGACAGTCCAGTGCCGCGACACCATGGTGGGTCGGCCACGAGATGACCTACGCCGCCATGGGCGGCAACCCGACCGATCATCTCCAGACCCATCACGATCTGGTGGTTTGATCGAACGGCGATTCGGTCGCGCAGCATTCGCATCGGTCGTTGTGGCGAAGCGAACGTCATCGCAACGACATCTGCGCGTCACCCATCCAGACAAAAAATCACGAAACTCCGACAATCGTTTAGGTTGCACTTCGCGTAGAACACGCTATCGTGCATTCGTAATCGCGCGACCGCATTTGCCTTGCATTTTCATTAATTGAGTCACTGACGAGACGGATCGTCTGACGGAGGATCGATGTCCCTACCGTTTCTCTCTGAAATCAGGATGATGTCGTTCAACTTCCCGCCGAAAGGCTGGGCCTTTTGCAATGGCCAGTTGCTGCCGATCAATCAGAACCAGGCGCTGTTCGCATTGCTCGGCACCGTCTATGGCGGCAACGGCCAGACGACCTTCGCGCTGCCCAACCTGCAGGGAAAAGTGCCGCTGCATGCGGGCTCGGGCTTCACGCTCGGGCAATCCGGCGGTGAAACGTCTCACACGCTGTCGATCCCCGAGATGCCCCAGCATCCGCATATTTTTCAGGGCACCACCAACGGCGCCGACAATGCCGCGGTCACCAACAATCTGATGGCGACGTCGGCCAATCTCTATACCGCTGCCAGCAATTTGACGACGCTGGCTCCGAGCACCGTCGGCAATGCCGGCGGCTCACAGCCGCACGAGAACATGCAGCCCTATCTCACGCTCAGCTTCTGCATCGCGTTGCAGGGCATCTTCCCCTCCCGGACCTGAAGGACGCGCGCCATGGGCCAGCCTTACGTGGGCGAGATTCGCATGTTCGGCGGCAATTTCGCGCCGGCCGGCTGGATGCTCTGCCAGGGACAGATCCTGCCAATCGACCAGTACGCCACCTTGTACAATCTGATCGGGACCACCTATGGCGGTGACGGCCAGCAGACGTTCGCCCTGCCGAACCTGCAAGGCCGTCTGCCGTTGCACCAGACCAGTGGCTTCGTCATCGGGCAGACCGGGGGCTCCGAACAGGTAACGCTGATCACCCAGCAACTGCCCACCCACAACCACCCGATGGCTGCGTCCCTGAACAATGCGACCGGCAACACGGTGACGGGCAATGTCGTGGGCGCGGTGGGAGCGACCCAGATCTACCGCGAGGTCGCGGCCGCCTCGCCGATGGCGAGCCAGGCGTGCTCGTTCGTCGGCGGCAGCCAGCCGCACGACAACATGCAACCCTACCTCTGCTACAACTTCATCATTTCACTGTTCGGCGTTTACCCGAGCCAAAACTAGGACGGGACCATGTCTGATCAATTCCTGGCCGAGATCCGCATTTTCCCGTTCGACTTCGCGCCGTTGGGGTGGGCCGTCTGCAACGGGCAACTCATACCGATCTCGCAGAACACCGCACTTTTCTCCCTGCTCGGCACCTATTATGGCGGCGACGGCAAGAGCAACTTTGCGTTGCCCAACCTGCAAGGCAGCGCGCCGATGCAGCAGGGGCAGAGCTCCTCCGGCACTTTCTACGACATCGGACAGTCCGCCGGTACGACGACTGTGACCCTGCTGCAAAGCCAGATGCCCCAGCACAACCACGGGGTTCTGGGCAATATCAATCAGTCTCAGCTTGCCACGCCCGGTCCGGCACGATCCCTTGCACGCGCAAACCCGGGGCAAGCCTACACGGCGACGCTGACCAACGTTTCGCCGTTCTCGGCAACCAGTTCAATTCTGCCGAACGGCGGCAGCCAGCCCCATAACAACCTGATGCCCTATCTCACGTTGAATTTCTGCATCGCGTTGCAGGGCATTTTCCCGCCGCGCAGCTAGACCGGCCATGACGGATGGTTTGAGCACTGATGCGGCTGCAGCGGCGTTCGGATGGACGCGCGCCGCGGATGCCGGCCTGAGCTTCCGTCGTATCGCCGATGCCGATTTGCCCTTCCTGTCGCGGCTCTATGCTTCGACGCGCACCGATGAACTGGCAGTGACACCGTGGAGCGCGGAGCAGAAGGCCGCCTTCCTGGCGATGCAGTTCCAGGCGCAGCATGCGCATTACCAGCAGCACTATCCGACGGCCGACTGGCTGGTGACGATGCGCGGTGGAGAGGATATCGGCCGCCTCTATGTCGACCGCTGGCCGAGCGAGCATTGCGTCATCGATATCGCCTTCCTGCCCGAACATCGCGGATCGGGTCTCGGCGGCGTGCTGATGCGCGACCTGCTCGACGAGGCCGCCGGCGCAGGCAAGGCGATGTCAATCCATGTCGAGAAGTTCAATCCGGCGATGCGGCTCTACCGCCGGCTCGGTTTCGTCACCGAGGAAGACAAGGGCGTCTACGACCTGATGCGCTGGCGCGGGACCGCAGCTTCCGGCCATCAGGTGAAGACCGCCTGATAGCCGTTGCCGTCTCCGAGCGGGCCGATCGGCACCAGGAAGATCTCGATCACGCCGAGTGCCGGATGCCGCACCGGATAGATCGCCTGCGGCAACCAGGCTCCCTTCGGCGTCGTGAACAGCAGCGAGAACGCACCGCCCGGCCGGCCGCTGTTGCCCGCGGCCTCGACCTTAGCGAGCTTCAACGCCACGACGCCTTCCGCCGTCTGCATCTCGAACTCCGCATCTCGATGCGGCATGAAGTCGTCAAGATGCAGTTCGGCCAGATCGACGGTGGATGACATGCGCACGTCCCTGTTGCTTTCGAGGTGTAACACACGCCGCGATGTTGCCGTCAAGATTTCTGCCAGGCATCCATTCTTCGATCCGAAGCCCTTGCCGCCCTCACGTCGAGAGGTCCTGTCGTCGACCGTCATTCCGGGGCTCGCGAAGCGAGAACCCGGAATCCATTCATCCACTTGTTCGGTGGCACAATGGATTCCGGGCTCGGCGCTTCGCGCCGCCCCGGAACGACGGGTGGATGGAGCGGTGCCCCCAAGCGCACCCGGCTTTCCCTGCGCCCTCTGCCCAAGAGGAGGGTAAGTAAACGCAAGACTCGGGTGCATCGCGCCGCGAGGATGCGGAAGCATGACTCACAGAATGCGCAACACACTCGGCGTCGTCCTGGCGAAAGCCAGGACCCACTACCCCAGATTTCGATTGCTGCGCGACGCTGCGGCCGCGTCCCTTTCATCACCAAATGCGGTGGTTATGGGTCCCGGCCTTCGCCGGGACGACTGCGTTGAACGCGGAGCCTCCGACCGTGCAACCCAGGAGCCCTGATGACGGCCCCGATTTCCTCCGCTAACCTCCCCGCAAAGGGCCGCCGGCAAGGCGGGCCATCTTGAGGGAGGACAGCCGCGTGCATCGAGGCCGTGTCGTATTCGGCGCCATGGACGAGGTCGTGTTCGGGCGGCCCGCTCGTGAGGCCATCGTCGAGCAACTGGACCGGCTTGGCGCCCAGCGCGCCTTCCTGATGGTGTCGGGTACGCTGAACCGCGAGACCGACGAGATCGAAAAAGTCCGCCAGGCGCTCGGCGCCCGCTGCGTCGGTACATTCGACCAGATGCCAGCGCACACGCCGCGTGCCGCCGTCATCGCGGCGGCGGAACAGGCGCGTGACGCGAAGGCCGACCTGATCGTCACCATCGGCGGCGGCTCGATCACCGACGGCGCCAAGGCGGTGCAGCTTTGCCTCGCCAACAACGTCACGACATCCGACGGTATCGACACGATCCGCACCCGTGGCGGCGTCTCGCCCGAGATGAATCCTCCCACCGTGCGCCAGATCAGCGTGCCGACCACGATCGCCGGCGGCGAGTTCTCCTCGATCGCAGGCGTCACCAACGAGGCCAAGCGGCAGAAGGAGATGCTGCGCCATCCCCTGGTGATGCCGCGCGCCACCATCCTCGATCCGGACCTGTCGGTGCACACGCCGGACTGGCTGTTCCTGTCGACCGGCATCCGCGCGGTCGATCATTGCGTCGAGGGCATCTGCTCGCGCGAGGCGCATCCTTACGGCGATGCACAGGCGCTGAAGGGGCTGGAGATGCTGGCGCAGGGCCTGCCGCGGGTGAA
Source organism: Bradyrhizobium sp. B124 (assembly GCF_038967635.1). Classification (NCBI taxonomy): domain Bacteria; kingdom Pseudomonadati; phylum Pseudomonadota; class Alphaproteobacteria; order Hyphomicrobiales; family Nitrobacteraceae; genus Bradyrhizobium; species Bradyrhizobium sp. B124. The sequence continues at coordinate 5,054,538 of NZ_CP152413.1, forward strand.
GGCCGATCCGAAGGACATCCCGGCGCGGATGGATTGCCAGATCGGCACCTGGCTGTCGACCGGCCCGCTCGCCTCCGGCGTGCCGATGGGCGCGAGCCACGGCATAGGCTATGTGCTCGGCGCCGAATTCGACGTGCCGCACGGCTACACGTCATGCGTGATGCTGCCGGCGGTGATGCGCTGGAACAAGCGCGACAATGCCGACCGGCAGGCGCTGGTCGCGGCCGCGATGGGCCATCCGGGCGCGGACGCCGGCGACGTGCTCGACCGCTTCATCCGCGACCTCGGCATGCCGCGCAGCCTGCAGGAGGTCCGTGTTGGCCCTGAGCATTTCGACCGCATCGCGGCGGGTGCGATGCGCACGCCCTGGGTGCCGCGCAATCCGCGCAAGATCGACGGTCCATCCCAGGTCCGCGAGATTCTGATGATGGCCGCTTAAAGCATGATCCGGAAAAGTGCGAAGCGGTTTTCCCTCGCGACAAACGCGAAGCGTTTGCGCGGAGATCATGCTCAAACAGGAAGCAAAGCAACACTGAGGGAGATCTGAGCTTCGATGTACACCGGCAAGCATGCTTACCTGCGCCCGCTGCAACCGGCCTTCATCATGGCCGGGACCGGCGAGATCGTCACCTATCGCGAGCTCGAGGCGCGCAACAACCGTCTCGCGCATCTGTTCCGCAACCGCGGCATGAAGCGGCTCGACCACTATTCGATCTTCATGGAGAACAACAACCGCTACCTCGAGGCCTGCGGCGCCGGTGAACGTTCCGGCCTCTACTTCACCTGCGTCAATTCCTACCTCACGGCCGGCGAGCTCGCCTACATCCTGACCAACAGCCAGTCGCGGATCCTGATCACCTCGAAGCTGAAGCTCGACATCGCGCGCGAGGCGCTGAAGGAGTGCCCGCAGGTCGAGCTCTGCATCGTGGTCGACGGCGACAGTGAGAGCGATCGCATCGTCGGACTGCAACAGGCCACCGCGGGGCTGCCGGCGACGCCGATCGCGGACGAATATGCGGGCACCGCGATGCTCTATTCGTCCGGCACGACCGGCCGGCCGAAGGGCATCGTGCGGCCGCTGCCCGAGCAGCCGCCGTCGCAAAACCTGCCGCTGTTCGATTTCCTGACCAAGCTCTGGCACTACCGCGAGGGCATGGTCTATCTGTCGCCGGCGCCGCTCTATCACTCGGCGCCGCAGGCCGCGGTCAATCTCACCATCCGGATGGGGGGCACCGTCGTCATCATGGAAAGCTTCGATCCCGAGCGCTATCTCCAGCTCGTCGAAAAATGGGGCATCACCCACAGCCAGCTGGTGCCGACGATGTTCTCGCGCCTGTTGAAGCTGCCCGAGGAGATTCGTACCCGCTACGATCTGTCGACGCTCGAGATCGCGATCCATGCCGCGGCGCCCTGCCCGGCGCTGGTCAAGGACGACATGATCAAATGGTGGGGCCCGATCATTCACGAATATTACGGCGCGACCGAGGGCCTCGGCTTCACCGCCTGCAACAGCGAGGAATGGCTCGCGCATCGCGGCACCGTCGGCAAGGTGCTGCTCGGCGACCTCCATATCCTCGACGAGAACATGCAGCCCTGCCCGAAGGGCACGCCCGGCACCGTGTGGTTCAAGACCGCCACGCCGTTCGAGTATTTCAACGATCCGGCCAAGACCAGCGAGGCCCGCTCGGCGGACGGCAGCATGAGCACGGTCGGCGACGTCGGCTATGTCGACGACGACAACTTCCTCTATCTGACCGATCGCGCCACCTTCATGATCATCTCCGGCGGCGTGAATATCTACCCGCAGGAATGCGAGAACCTCCTGATCACCCATCCCAAGGTCGCCGACGCCGCGGTGTTCGGCGTGCCCAATGTCGATCTCGGCGAGGAGGTGAAAGCGGTGGTGCAGCCGGTCGACGGCGTCGCACCCGGACCTGATCTCGCCGAGGAGTTGATCGCGTTCTGCGCAAGCGCGCTGTCGCGCCAGAAGGTGCCGCGCTCGGTCGATTTCGAGGCCGAGCTGCCGCGGCTGCCGACCGGAAAACTCTACAAGCGCCTGCTGCGCGATCGCTATTGGGGCAACAAGACCTCACGGATCGTCTGAACAGGCGATGCGGCGCGCCGAGCCCTCGCAGCCATGGACGCCGCACGGCGTAACGGACTCGCCCGTCGCGCGGATTTCGCGCTATGCTCCGGGATCGCAAGCCCGCTTCGCCGGAGGCCGCCATGCCGTCGCCCCAGCCGCGCGAGCCCGAGCCGGGACAGGCCGGAAGGCTCGAATTCACTGCCGCCGAGATCGGTGCGCTCGCCCATCTCTATCGTGGCGAGGTCTACCGCAGCACGGTCTGGCGCACCCGCCTCGACAGCTCCACCAACTGGGCGGTAGTCACGACCGGCATCGCGCTGTCGGCGACCTACAGCAGCGCGGAGGCTTCGCCTTTGCCGATGGTGCTGGTCGGGCTGCTGGTCACGGTCTTTCTGTTGTTCGAGGCGCGGCGCTACCGCTACTTCAACGTCTGGCGTGCCCGGGCGCGGTTGCTCGAAACCGATTTCTACGCGCCGATGATCCGCGGCGAAGGTCCCTCGCCGGGCTCGGCCTGGACCGAGCTGCTCGCCAACGACTACCGCCACCCGAGGTATCACATCAGCCTTGCACGGGCGATCGGCCGGCGGCTGCGCCGAACCTATGGCTGGATCTTCGCGATCCAGGCCATCGCCTATTACGGCAAGCTGGCGATCCATCCGCTGCCGCTGACCACGCTGAGCGAGATCTGGGACCGCGCCTCGATCGGCCCGATTCCCGGAGCCATCGTTGTTCTGGCCGGCGTCGCCTTCCATTCCAGCTGGGCGCTGTTCGCCTTCGTCACGCATCGCATGGAGGTCGCTGACCGCCGGACGCGGCACAATCTGATCGCGATGGGGTGAGGCGGCGCGAGCCGCGTTGCCGCTGGCGGGCTTTTCCCCTAACCTCGCCTCAAGAAGAAACGTCAGGGAGGATTTGCCGATGGAAGTGATCCCACTGCGCGAGGGATTCGGAGCCGAACTGCGCGGCGTCACACTTTCGGATGTTGCCGGCAGCGATGCCGCCTATGCCGCGGTGCGCGCGGCGTTCGAGGAACACTCGGTGCTGGTGTTCCGCGGCCAGGAGCTCAGCGACGACATCCAGCTCGCGTTCTCGCGCCGCTTCGGTCCGCCCGAGACGACCAAGGTCGGCTCGATGGGCACCGGCTCGCATTTCGTGATCCTGTCGACCTTCGGACCCGACGGCAAGGTAGTTCCATCGGACCATCGGCAGCAGCTGCGCGCCAAGGCCAATCAGCTCTGGCACACCGACTCCTCCTTCAAGCGCGTGCCGGCGCTGACCTCGATCCTGTCCGCGCGCATCATCCCCGAACATGGCGGCGAGACCGAGTTCGTCTCGATGCGGCTTGCGTTCGAGCGGCTCGACAAGGACGTGGCGAAGCGGCTGGAGAACTCGTTCGCCTGGCACTCCTACGCGCATTCGCGCAGCAAGGTGGCAACCGGACTCGCGACATCGGAAGAAGTCGACGCACTGCCGCCGGTGTGCTGGCGCATGGTCTGGCGCAATCCCGTCAACGGCCGCGGCGCACTGTATCTGGCCTCCCACGCCTATGGCGTCGAGGGCATGGAGGCCGATGCCGGCAAGACGCTGATCGAGCAATTGACCGAAGCCGCCACCGCGCCCGGCGTCAGCTATCTGCATCAGTGGAAGCAGGGTGACGTCGTGATGTGGGACAACCGCGCCACCATGCATCGCGGCCGCCCCTGGCCGGCGCATGAGGGCCGCCTGATGATCCGCACCACGATCTCGGCGACCGAGGCCGATGGTGTCGCGAACATGCAGCCGCCCTCAACGCAGGCGGCGGAATGAAGCGAATGTTTCCCCGTCATCCTGAGGAGCGAGCGCAGCGAGCCTCGAAGGATGAATCGGCCCGGCCGGTGGCCGTCGATCCTTCGAGACGCGCGTTCCGCGCTCCTCAGGATGACGGAGAACAAGTATGCGGCGACGGTCGCAATCGGCGACAAACTGTCGCTGATTGCGGAAGGTCTCACATCGCACGCATCGGCGCTATCAATCGAATTCGAACGGAGATTCGTAGCTTCATAGCAAAACAGACTGAGTTCCCCGCAATCACAGCCATTATTCCCCGTCCGTGGAAATTTCAATGCTGCCACGTCATCCGAATTGCCAATCCCCGCACGGCCCTCGCTTGTTGCCCGACAGCCTCACCGTGGTATCGTCGATGCCAATCGGCCATTGAGACCGAAATTTGTGGAGGGGACCATGCGGAGCGTGCAAGCGCTGGCCGTCGCGGTGTTGTCTGTACTGACCATCAGCGACGTTTCGTGCGCAGCCGAGCCGAAATCCGGCGGCATCTTCAGGATCTACCACCGCGATAGCCCCGGCAGTGCCTCGATCCACGAGGGCGCGACCTATTCGGTGAATATTCCGTTCATGCCGATATTCAACAACCTCGTCATCTTCGACCAGCATATCGCGCAGAACAGCGCCGACACGATCCGGCCCGAGCTTGCGGAGAGCTGGGCCTGGAGCGGCGACAACAAGACGCTGACCTTCAAGCTGCGCAAGGACGTGAAGTGGCACGACGGCAAGCCGTTCACCGCGGCTGACGTCAAATGCACCTTCGACATGCTGATGGGCAAGTCGCAGCAGAAGTTCCGGCAGAACCCGCGCAAATCCTGGTACGACCAGGTCGACGAGATCACCACCAACGGCGACTATGAGGCATCGTTCAAGCTGAAGCGGCCGCAGCCCGCGCTCTTGTCGCTGCTCGCCTCGGGCTATTCGCCGGTCTATCCCTGTCACGTGTCGCCAGCGGAGATGCGCACCAAGCCTGTTGGCACCGGCCCGTTCAAGTTCGTCGAGTTCAAGGCCAACGAATCGATCAAGCTCACCAAGAACCCCGATTACTTCAAGAAGGGCCTGCCCTATCTCGACGGCATCGAGTTCACCATTATCACCAACCGCTCGACGGCGATCCTCGGCTTCGTCTCGGGCAAGTTCGACATGACATTCCCGACCGAGGTCTCGATCCCGCTGCTCAAGGACGTCAAGTCGCAGGACCCCAAGGCGGTCTGTATGGTGGAACCGAACAATGTCTCCACCAACATCATCATCAATTCGAGCGGACCGCCGTTCGACAATCTCGACATCCGTCGCGCGCTGGCGCTGGCGCTCGATCGCAAGGCGTTCATCCAGATCATGTTCGAGGGCCAGGGCGACATCGGCGGCACCATGGAGCCGGCACCCGACGGCTTGTGGGCGATGCCGAAGGAGATGCTGGAGCAGATCCCCGGCTACGGTCCCGACATCGAGAAGAATCGCGAGGAAGCCCGCAAGCTGATGCAGAAAGCAGGTTATGGCCCGGACAAGCACCTGCAGATCAAGGTGTCGACCCGCAACATCGCGGTCTACCGCGATCCCGCGATCATCCTGATCGACCAGATCAAGAGCATCTATATCGACGCCGAGCTCGACGTCGTCGACACCGCGCAATGGTTCCCGAAGATCGCACGCAAGGACTATTCGCTCGGCCTCAACCTCACGGGTAACGCCGTCGACGAGCCCGATCAGTCCTTCTACGAAAACTATGCCTGCGGCTCGGAGCGGAACTACACCAATTATTGCAACAAGGACATCGAGAAGCTGTTCGACCAGCAATCCGAGGAGACCAACATCGACAAGCGCAAGAAGCTGGTCTGGGAGATCGACAAGAAGCTGCAGGAAGACGTCGCGCGTCCGATCATCTTCCATGCCCGCACCGGCACTTGCTGGAAGCCTTACGTGAAGAATGTCACGATCATGTCCAACAGCTCCTATAACGGCTATCGCTACGAAGACGTCTGGTTGGACAAGTAGGCATAGCGTCTTCGAGCGAAGTGGATACCGGTTCGCGTCAAGAAAACGCGTCAAGAGAAGATTCGGGATCAGGGAGAGAGCCAGGGTGTTTGCCTATATCGTGCGGCGGCTGTTCCTGATGCTCGTGACCCTGTTCGGGATCTCGGTCATCATCTTCGTGCTGCTGCGCGTCGTTCCGGGCAACATCGTTGATATCCTGTTCGACGCCGCGGGCTTCGTCGATCCCGCCGATAAGGCCAATCTCGAGCGCGAGCTCGGCCTCAACCAGCCGATCGTGATCCAGTATCTGCACTGGATCGGCGGCTTGCTGCATGGCGATCTCGGCTATTCCTATGTGTCCGAGAAGCCGGCGCTGGAGGAGATCCTGCCGCGGATACCGATCACCGCGCGGCTTGCGGGGCTGGCGCTATTGTTCTCTGCCTCGATCGGCATTCCGCTCGGCGTCATCAGCGCCGTGCATCAGGGCTCGAAGCTTGATTATGCGCTGCGCGTCGTCAGCCTCAGCGGCCTGTCGCTGCCGTCATTCTGGCTCGGCCTCTTGATCCTGATGGCCTCGGTCTCGCTGTTCGGCACCATGCCGATCTTCAATCCGAACCCGAAGACATGGCTCGAGGCGCTGACCATCTATGCGGTGCCGGCGATGGCGGTCGGCTTCCGCAGCGCGGCGCTGACCATGCGCATCACCCGCTCCTCGATGCTGGAGATCCTGCGTCAGGACTACATCCGCACCGCGCGCGCCAAGGGCGCCTCCGAGGCCTCCGTGAACTACCGCCACGCGCTCAAGAACGCGGTGCTGCCGGTCATCACCGTGATCGGCATCGAGGCCGCATTCCTGATCGGCGGGCTTATCGTGACGGAAACCGTGTTCAACATCCCCGGCATCGCCCGCTTCCTGGTCGAGGCGCTGCGCTGGCGCGACTACCCGATCGTGCAGAACCTCGTCATGTTCATCGCTGTCGTCGTGGTGGTCGTGAATTTCATCGTCGACATGCTCTATGCCGCAATCGACCCGCGCATTCGGTTTGGGGACTAGCCCGATGGCGACGATCAATTTCGACAGCGAACTGCGACGCGCCGGGGCCAACGCCAGCGGCGGGTGGGGACGGTTTGCCTTCCTTGCGCAGCGCCACGTGCTCGGCACCATCGGCCTGACCATCATGCTGCTGTTCGTGCTGACCGCGATATCAGCCGATCTGATCAGCCGCTACGATCCACTTACCGTCGATTCCGCGCACCGGCTCGCCGCCCCCTCCACGCTGCACTGGTTCGGCACCGATTCCTTCGGTCGCGACGTCTGGAGCCGCATCGTCCATGGCGCGCGGATCTCGCTTGCGGTCGGCATCGGCTCGACGACCTTGGGCGCCACGCTCGGCGTCATTGTGGGTCTCACCTCAGGCTATCTCTCCGGCTGGGTCGACCTCGTGTTCCAGCGCGTGACCGACATCCTGCAATCGCTGCCGCTCTTGGTGCTCGCGCTGGTGATGACCGCGGCGCTTGGCCCGTCGCTGCCGAACGTGATCCTTGCCATCGCCATTCCCTTGATCCCGACGGTCGCCCGCGTGATCCGCGCCAACACGCTGGCGCTGCGCGAGCAGCCGTTCGTGGAGGCCGCCAAATCGATCGGCATGAGCGAGACGCGCATCGCGCTGCGCCACGTGCTGCCGAACACGATCGCACCGCTGATCGTGCTGGCCACCGCGCAGCTCGGCGCGACCATCCTGACCGAGGCGTCGCTGTCGTTCCTCGGCCTCGGAATCCCCGAGCCCTATCCGTCCTGGGGCCGCATGCTGTCGGAATCCGCCGCTGAATATGTCCGCACTGCGCCGTGGCTGGTGATCTTCCCCGGTATCGCGATCAGTCTCGCGGTGTTCGGCACCAATCTGTTCGGCGACGCACTGCGCGATATCCTCGATCCGAGGCAGCGCGGCTGATGAGCGAGGCAGTTCCGGCAGAGACGGTTCTCGACGTGAAGAACCTGCAGACGGTGTTCTTCACCAACTCCGGCCTGTTCCGCGCGGTCGACGATGTCTCGTTCTCGGTCCGCCGCGGCGAGACGCTTGCGATCGTCGGCGAGTCCGGCTGCGGCAAGAGCGTCAGCGCGCTCTCGATCATGCGCCTGGTGCCCGATCCGCCCGGCCGCATTGTCGGCGGCTCGGTGACGCTCGAAGGCACCGACCTGCTAAAGCTCGACGATGCCGCGATGCGCGCCATCCGCGGCAACCGCATCTCGATGATCTTCCAGGAGCCGATGACCTCGCTCAATCCGGTGATGCGGATCGGCGACCAGATCACCGAGGCCGTGCGCCTGCATCGGAAGATGAGCAGCAAGGAGGCGTGGGCGCAGGCGGTCGACATGCTGCGGCTGGTGCGCATCCCCGAACCGGAGCGCCGCGCGCAGGAATATCCGCATCAGCTCTCCGGCGGCATGCGCCAGCGCGCCATGATCGCGATGGCGCTGGCGTGCCGGCCGGCGCTCTTGATCGCGGACGAGCCGACCACCGCGCTCGACGTCACCATCCAGGCGCAGATCCTCGCGCTGATCGTCGATCTGCAGCAGCGGCTCGGCACCGGGCTGATCCTGATCACCCATGATCTCGGCGTCGTCGCGCAGACCGCGCAGCGCGTGATCGTGATGTATGCCGGCAAGAAGGTCGAGGAGGCGACGGTCGAGTCGCTGTTCGAAACGCCGCTGCATCCCTATACGCGCGGGCTGATGGCCTCGATGCCGGCGGTGATCGCGCTGGGCGCGAAGACCGATGCGCGGCTGACCGAAATTCCCGGCATGGTGCCGTCGCTGACCAATCTGCCACCCGGCTGCGCCTTCGCGCCGCGCTGCAAGTTCGCGATCGACCGCTGCCTCAAGGAGTATCCGCCGCTCGACGAGGTCAAGAGCAAGCACTGGGCGGCATGCTGGCGCGCCGGCGAGATGGCGGAGGCGCCATGACCGAGCAACGGCCGCTCCTCGAGGTGACCGATCTCGTCAAGCACTACGCGGTGCGCGGCGGCGTGCTGCGCCGTCAGGTCGGCACCGTGCATGCGGTCGACGGCGTCAGCTTCGCGCTCGGCGCAGGCGAGACGCTCGGCCTGGTCGGCGAATCCGGCTGCGGCAAGTCGACGGTGGCGCGCACCGTGCTGCGGCTGGTCGAGCCGACCAGCGGCGCGATCAGGCTGGACGGCGAGGACATCGCACCGCTCAGCAAGAGCGCGCTGCGGCCGTACCGCCGCTCGATGCAGATCGTGTTCCAGGACCCGTTCGCCTCGCTCAATCCACGCATGACGGCCGGCGACATCGTCGGTGAGCCCCTGATCGTGCATGGGCTCGCGACCGGCGCGAAGAAGCAGGAGCGCGTCGCGGAACTGTTCCAGCAGGTCGGTCTCCGGCCCGACCAGATGAAGAACTTTCCGCATCAGTTCTCCGGCGGGCAGCGTCAGCGCATCTGCATCGCGCGGGCGCTGTCGCTCGGTCCGCGGCTGATCGTCTGCGACGAGCCGGTCTCCGCGCTCGACGTCTCGATCCAGGCGCAGGTGATCAATCTCTTGATCGACCTGCAGCGCAAGCAGAACTTCTCCTACCTGTTCATCGCGCACGACCTCGCGGTCGTCGCCCATATCAGCCACCGCGTCGCCGTGATGTATCTCGGCCGCATCGTCGAGATCGCCGACAAGCACGAGCTGTTCGCCAACCCGCGGCATCCCTATACGCAAGCACTGCTCGCCTCGGTGCCGATCGCCGACCCCAAGGCCAGGCGGCTGGCGCCGATGATCGACGGCGACGTGCCGAGCCCGATCAACCCGCCCTCGGGCTGCGCCTTCCATACCCGCTGCCGCTACGCGATCGATCGCTGCAAGACCGAGCGCCCCACGCTGCAGGCGGCCGGCACCGCGCATCAGGTCGCCTGCTGGCTGAATGACGGGACGGGGCGTGGGGAATAATTTCATCGTCGTCCCGGCGAAGGCCGGGACCCATAACCACGACGGCTGATCGTTGCGCGCCGCTGCACGACGAGTCCCCTTCACAACTCCGGCCGCGGAGTATGGGTCCCGGCCTTCGCCGGGACGACAATCGCTACGCCGCCGCCTCGATCTCCACCACGATCTTCCCCGTCGTCACCTGCTCACCCTCGGCGACATCGATCGACGACACCGTGCCCGCGACACCGGCGGTGTGCACGTGCTCCATCTTCATCGCCTCCAGCGTCATCACCGGCTGACCGGCCGCGACCTTGTCGCCGGCCTTCACCAGCACCGCGACGACCCGGCCGTTCATCGCCGCACGGACCTTGCCGTCACCGCCGGCGGCCGCAGCACTCTCCGGCGGCGCGAGGGTGAGATCGCGCACCGACAGCGTGACGCCGCGATGCAGGATGTAAAGCCGGTCGCCGTCGCGCAGGAACTTGGCCTGCTCCATCAGGCCATCGTGGTGGAAGCGGATGCTGTCCTGAACCAGTTCGTCGATCTCGAAGCTGAAGCGATCGCCATTGCGGGTCGCGAGGTAGCTGCCGTCGCGCTCGCGGACGATCTCGATCTCCTGCACGCCTTGGCCGAGGTCGATCCGCAAGCCGAGCGGGAATGTCGCTGACAACGACCGTCCGCGCTGCCATGGCGGCGCGTGCGGATTGGTGACATAGAGCAGCAGCGCCGCAAGCGCGAGATCACCGCCGCGATCGAGCCGGGACGCCAGCAGGGCATCGCGGTTGCTGCCGATGAAGGCTGTGGTCGCCTCGCCCTTGGCAAACACCGGATGGCGCAGGCAATCGATCAGGAAGCCCTGATTGGTGGTGACGCCGAAGGCCGTGACCTGCTCCAGGGCGCAGATCAGCTTCCCGCGCGCCTCATCGCGGGTTGCGCCGTGGCTGATCACCTTGGCGATCATCGAATCATAGAACGGCGGAATCTCCGAGCCGGACTGCAGCGCGTGCTCGACGCGGATGCCTTCAGGCATCTGCCACCGCGCCATGGTGCCGGATTGCGGCATGAAGTCGTGTCCGGCATCCTCCGAGCAGAGCCGGACCTCGATGGCGTGACCGGAGAAGGTGACGTCCTCCTGCCTCAGGCCGAGCGGCTCGCCCCGGGCGACACGAAGCTGCAATTCAACCAGATCGAGCCCGGTGATCGCCTCGGTGACGGGATGCTCGACCTGCAGCCGCGTGTTCATCTCCATGAAGTAGAAATTGCCGGCGCGATCGAGCAGGAATTCCAGCGTGCCCGCACCCTCATAGCCGATCGCCTTGACCGCCTGCACGGCAACCGCACCCATCCGCGCGCGCAGCTCCGGCGTCACCGCGGGCGACGGGGCCTCCTCGATCAGCTTCTGATGCCGCCGCTGCACCGAGCAATCGCGTTCGCCGAGATGGACGGCGTTGCCATAGCGATCGCCGAACACCTGGATCTCGATGTGGCGGGCATCGACAATGGCGCGCTCGAGGATGACGGTAGGATCGCCGAACGCCCCCTGCGCCTCCGACCGCGCGCTGCGTAGCGCATCCGGAAATGCCGACGCATCCGCGACCAGCCGCATGCCGCGGCCACCGCCACCGGCGACCGCCTTGATCATTACCGGAAAACCAATCGCCTTGGCCTCCGCCAGCATCACAGTGTCGCTCTGATCGGCGCCCTGATAGCCGGGCACGCAGGGCACGCCGGCCTTTTGCATGATCTCCTTGGCGCCGGCCTTGTTGCCCATCGCGAGGATCGCCTCCGGCGACGGGCCGATGAACGCCAGTCCCGCATCGCCGCAGGCCTGCGCAAAGTCCTCGTTCTCGGCGAGGAAGCCGTAGCCGGGATGCACCGCGCCGGCGCCACTCGCCTTGGCGGCTGCGATGATCGCGTCGATCTTCAGATAGGATTGCGCCGGCAACGCCTCGCCGATCCGCACCGCCTGGTCGGCCTCGCGCACATGCAATGCGTCGCGGTCGGCGTCGGAGTAGACCGCGACCACGCCATAACCGAGCCGCCGCGCCGAGCGCATGATGCGCAGCGCGATCTCGCCGCGATTGGCGATCAGGATCTTGAAGAACGGTGTCCGCTTCACGATGGTACCGCTCATGGCCGCGCCACCGAGAACTGCATCCGCTGCGGACTGCGCGCCTCGGCCTCGCGGCAGATCGCCAGCACCTCTGACAGCACCGTCCGCGTATCGCGCGGATCGATCACGCCGTCATCGAGCACGCGGGCGCTGGTCGAGAACACGTCCATCTGGCTGTCGAACACACCTGATATCTGCGCCTTCATCGCCTCCAGCTTCTCCTTCTCGATCGGTTTGCCGCGCCGCGCGGCTGCCGCCTCGGTGACGATCGCCATGGTCTCGGCAGCCTGCTCGCCGCCCATCACGGCGGTCTTGGCATTCGGCCAGGAGAAGCAGAAGCGCGGATGGAAGCCGCGGCCGCACATGCCGTAATTGCCGGCGCCGAACGAAGCGCCGCAATACAGCGTGATCTGCGGCACCGTCGCCGAGGTCACCGCCTGGATCATCTTCGAGCCGTGCTTGATCATCCCGGCCTCTTCATAGGCGCGGCCGACCATGTAGCCGGTGGTGTTGTTCATGTAGAGGATCGGCGTGCGCGACTGGCAGCAGGCCTGGATGAAGTGCGTCGCCTTGTTGGCGCCGGGCACATCGAGCGGGCCGTTGTTGGTGATGATGCCGATCGCCCGCCCCTCGATGCGGGCATGACCGCAGACCGTCGCCGGGCTGTAATTGGCGCCGAACTCGGTGAAGTCGGAATCGTCGATGAAGCGGGCGATCGCCTGGCGCATGTCGACGGGCCGCTTGTGGTCCATCGGCATGATGCCGAGCAATTCTTCGGCGTCATAGCGCGGCGGCTTGAATGCAGCTGGTTCCGGTGCCGGACGGTCCCACGGCAGCTTGGCCATAATGTCGCGCGCGATGCGCAGCGCGTCGCGGTCGTCCTCGGCGAGATAGTCGCCAAGCCCGGATATCTGCGTATGCATCTCGGCGCCGCCGAGCTCCTCCTCGGTCGCGATCTCGCCGGTGGCAGCCTTGAGCAGAGGCGGGCCGGCAAGGAACGCGCGGGTACGACCCCGCACCATCACGATGTAGTCGGAAAGGCCCGTCTGGTAGGCGCCGCCTGCGGTCGAGGAGCCGTGGGTGACGGTGACGACGGGAAGCCCCGCCGCCGACAGCCGCGCCAAATTGCGGAAGATGTTGCCGCCGCGAACGAAGTCCTCGACGCGGTAGCGCAGCAGATTGGCGCCGGCGCTTTCGACCAGTTGCACATAGGGCAGCTTGTTCTCCAGCGCGAGCTCCTGCACCCGCAGCGTCTTGTCGAGGCCGTAGGGTTGCAGCGCGCCGGCGTCGATGCCGGCATCGTTGGCGCTGACCATGCAGCGGATGCCGGAGACGAAGCCGATGCCGGCAACCAGGCCGCCACCGGGGACGCTCTTGTCCGCGTCCGGCACGTCGAACATGTAGCCGGCGAGCGTGGAGAGTTCGAGGAACGGCGAGCCGGGATCGAGCACCAGCGCGACGCGCTCGCGCGGCAGCAGTTGGCCGCGTTTGTGGAAGCGGTCCTTGGCCGCGGCGGATGCCGTGCGCGTGCGCTCCTCCAGCCCCCGCATCCGGGCGATCAGCGTCAGCATGCCGTCGCGATTGCCCTGGAACACGGCGCTGCCGGTCGAAATCGTGCTCTCGATGATGGCCATGAATCTAACCTCCGTCATTCCGGGGCAGCCCGAAGGGCTGAGCCCGGAATCCATACTCTCGATCGTGGTTATGGATTCCGGGCTCGCGCTGCGCGCGCCCCGGAATGACGAAAGTGAGTGTGCCGCACATCATGCGCCCCCTCCGCTAAAGTACTTACTATACTGCTGCCGCAGCTCGACCTTGCGCAGCTTGCCGGTCGCGGTCATCGGCATCTCCTCGAGGATACGCACCAGTTTCGGCACCTGGAAGCCGCCGAGATGCTTTCTGCAATGCGCCTCGATGCCGGCCTCGTCGGCCACCGCACCGGGCTTCAGCTTGACGAAGGCGCAGACTGCCTCGCCCCATTGCGGATGCGGCAGGCCGACCACGGCGGCGTTCTGCACCGCGGGGTGCGCCAGCAGCGTCTCCTCGATCTTGACGGAAGCGACGTTCTCGCCACCCGACTTGATCATGTCCTTCTTGCGATCGAGGAACAGCACTTCGCCATTGGCGTCGATCAGGGCAAGGTCGCCGGTATGGTGCCAACCGAACTTGCGTGCCTCCTCGGTCGACTTCGGGTCCTTGTAATAGCCCATCATCACGTTGGGTCCGCGATGCACCAACTCGCCGATCTCACCGCGCGGCAACAGGTTGCCGTTGTCGTCCATGATCGCGGTCTCGTTGACGATCAGCGACTCGCCCCAGTAATTGCCGAAGCGGTCGAGCTGCACCTCCGGCCGCGACATCGTCGTCGCCGGGTACATTTCGGTCTGACCGCTAGTCAGCACAAAGTTCGGACAGAGATCGGCGATCGCACGCTCCAGCAGCGGCTTGCCCATCGGCGCCATGGTGTAGATACAGCAGCGCAGGCCCGACAGATCATATTCGCGCCGGCGCGGATGATCGAGGATCGCCTGGTACATCAGCGACAGGCCGACGAACACCGTCAACCGGTCGCGTACGATCGCCTCCATGCACACCACCGGATCGAAGCCGCGCATCAGCGCCATGCGGCCGCCGACCGAGAGATAGCTCAGCAGCAGCACGTGGCCAGCGCAGTGAAACAACGGAAACTGCCCGGTGATCCCGTCATCGCGCGAGAGCTGCATCTCGATGCAGTTGCTCATCACCGCCATGACCACGGCGAGGTGGCAATGCATCGCCCCCTTCGGTCGCGAGGTCGTGCCCGACGTATAGATGATCATTGCGAGATCGCGGTCGCTGATCTCGATGTCAGGCTCGATATCGGATTGCCCCTCGAGGAGGCCGTTAAACTCCTGCAATCCGGTCTTGCCGGCATTACTGGTCAGGTCGATCGCGATCATCTCCATGCCGCGCGCCTCCAGCGCGGCGCGCCGGTCTGCCTGGGCATGAAGATTGTCGTCGATGATGGCAAAGCGGACCTCGGCATGGCCGAGAATGTAGTCCGTGTCCGACGGCCCGAGCATGGTGTTGATCGGCACCCAGACCAGGCCGGCGCGGTGGATGCCGAACAGCGCTTTGACGAACTCGACGGAGTTATTGCAAATAGTTGAGACTTTCTCGCCCGGCTTCAGCCCGCGCTGCACCAGATAATTGGCGAAGCGATTGGCGTCGCGCTCCAACTCGGTGAAGGTGACCTGCCGGCCGCCATCGGTCAGGGCGACGCGATCCGGAAACCGCCGCGCGGCGCGCTTGAGGAGATCGCCGATCGCGACCCGTCCGATGCGGCCCGGGCCGGTGACGTCGCCGGTTGCTGCGAGATTGTCCATGTGTTTCCTCCTGCCTCGTCATTGCGAGGAGTGAAGCGACGAAGCAATCCACTCTATCTTCGAGTGGCAAGATGGATTGCTTCGCTTCGCTCGCAATGACGGCCGGGTTGACGTCAGTGCCTGACCCCAAAGATCTGCCGCGCTTCCGCGGGGCTCGCGATCTCGCGCCCAGCACGCCGCGCGCAGGCGGCGAGCCCTTCGACGAGCTGCCCGTTCGACGTCACCTTGGTGCCGTCGCCGAGATAGAACGTATCTTCCAGGCCGCTGCGCAGATGACCGCCGAGGTCGGCGGCGCGCTGGTGCAGCGGCCAGATCTCGGCGCGGCCGATCGCGGTGACCTGCCAATGCGCATCCGGCACCTTCAGCTTCAAGAGGATCGGCAGCAGCTCCGGATCGGCCGGCATGCCCGAGGCGACGCCCATGACGAAATTGTATTCGAGCGGGCCGGAATACATACCGGTCTGCCGGTACATGCCGACGCAACGCACGATGCCGACATCGAAGCACTCGAATTCGGGAATGGTGCCCGCGGCCTTCATCACGTCGAGATAGTCCTGCACTTTCTCGACGGCGTTATCGAACATCATCGGCGGCCACGCCCAGGTGTTGTCGGCCTTGACCTTGAGATAATTCAGCGAGCCGGCGTTGCAGGCGGCGATCTCGGGCTTGGTCTCGCGCACGCAATCGAGCGCGCCCTGATAGTTCGGGCCCGAGGTGCCGGTGGTGTGGTTGATGATCACGCCGGGACAGGCTTCACGGATTGCCTGCTGGATTTCCTTGCTGACGCCGACCTCCCATGACGGCAGGTGGCCCTTGTTCGGCGCCTGCTGGCGCAGATGGATGTGCATGATACTGGCGCCGGCGTTGAACGCGGCCTTGGCCTCACGCGCCATCTCTTCCGGCGTCACCGGAACGTTGTGCTGCTTCGGGTCGGTAAGCACGCCGTTCAGCGCGCAGGTGATGACGGCCTTGTCGCTCATGGGTCTCTCGTCCGGGTTGCGGCGCACCTGCGCGGCTGATTTTCCCATGATGAGAAATTTGTCTGTGCGCCATCTTGCGTTGACTGGCTAAGTGGATGCGCTCACGACGGAATCCGCCGTCAGCCGGTTAACACAAGACGCGACGGCCACGCGGCGCGTAGGGTTGCCTGCAAAGCAGAAGCGGCGCAACAAGCCGGCATCACGGGGAGAAAATTATGGTCTCGATCAACCGGCGCAGATGGCTTACCGGCGCCGCGGGTGCGGGCCTTGCCGCAGTCGCGGGTCTCAGGCCGTCGCTTGCCGAAGATACGCCCGGCGTCACCGCGACCGAGATCAGGATCGGCAGCACCACCTCGCTGAGCGGCCCGGTGTCGGCACTCGGCGTGCAGGCGCGCTGCCAGGAAGCCTATTTCAAGATGCTGAACGAGCAGGGCGGCATCGCCGGCCGGCAGATCAAATACATCTATTACGACGACGCGTTCAATCCGGCGAAGACGGTCGAGCAGGTGCGCCGCCTGATCGAGAGCGACAATGTCGCCTTCCTGTTCAACATGCTCGGCACCGCGCCGAACTCGTCGGTCGTCAAGTACATCAACGCCGCCAAGGTGCCGCATCTGTTCCTGTCGGTGAACGGCGACAAATGGGGCGACTACAAGAGCTATCCCTGGACCATGGGCTTTGCGCCGAGCGCGCGCACCGAGGCGCAGGTGTTCGTCAAATATGCGCTGAGCCAGAACAAGAACGCGAAATTCGCGGTGCTCTACCAGAATGACGATCTCGGCAAGGATTTCGTCGCCGGCGCCAGGGACGTGCTGGGCGAGCGGTTCGCGACATCGGCCGTGGTGGCCTCGCACGAGGTCACCGATCCGACGATCGATTCCCAGATCGTCGCGCTGCGCGGCGCCAATCCCGATGTGCTGATCTCGGGCACCACGGCGAAATTCTGCGCGCAGTCGATCCGCAAGATCTATGAGCTCGGCTGGAAGCCGATGCATTTCATCGCGAGCGGCGCGGCCTCGATCTCCTCGACCATTGCGCCTGTCGGCCTCGACAAGTCGCAGGGCACGATCTCATCGGCCTATGTCAAGGACGTTGCCGATCCGGCCTGGGCCAACGACCCCGGCGTCAAGGATTTCCTCGCCTTCATGGCGAAGTACTTCCCCGATGGCAATCCGAAGGAGGGCTACAGCCTCTACGCCTACACGGTGGCACAGGTGCTCAAGATCGTGCTTGAGCAGTGCAAGGGTAACTTCACCCGCGACAACATCATGGCGCAGGCGAACAACCTGAAAGACGTCGAGGTCCCGACGCTGTTGCCCGGCATTCGCGTCAACACCAGCCCGACCAATCATCACCCGCTGCAGCAGCTTCAGCTGCAGCGGATCGAAGGGCCCGGCTGGCTGCGATTCGGCGAGGTGATCCAGGGCGCGAATTTGTGATCAAGGCCGTCATGACGACCGAAACGAAGCGATCTATATCGCAACTGGTGAGCGATATAGGTGAATCCCTTGACGAATCCCAGATCCTTGTTTCTCGGCATCGCGCTCGGCGCCTGCTTGATCACGACGTCGGCGGCGGCGGCGCAGATCTGGCTTTCGGTCGTCGACCCCGTGGTTCAGGCCGATCGCGGCGGCGGCGCCACGGCGAGCGACTTCATGGGATTGTTCCAGCAGAACGCGCCGTGGCGCCGCGCGGCTGCGGCGATCCAGGTCTTCAAGCTCTCCACCCAGTTCCTGCATCGATCGAGCGACGCGGACCTCGCCGCCGTGATCCACGATCTTCGCCGCCGCCACATCGCACTCGCCATGGAGGCGGAGATTTTGGTCGCCACGACCCGGTGCGGAAATGGCATTCCCGGCTACACCACCACCGCGGTCATCAAGAAGGCGGCGGAGCGGGTCGCGGCCCAGGGCGGCGAGATCGCCTATGTCGCCTTCGACGAGCCCATGACCTGGGGACATTTCGCCCACCGCGCATGCCAGTACACGACTGAAGAGGTCGTCGACAACATCGCCCCGAGCGTCGAAGCCTTGAAGGCAGTGTTCCCGGCCGTTCAGTTCGGCGACATCGAGCCCGTGACAGACCAGACGTCCGGCCGCCTCAGCGAAATCCTGAGGTTCGCAGAGCTGTTCAAGGCGAAGACCGGCAAGCCTTTGGCCTTCCTGCAGGCTGACCTGATCTGGCAGAATAACTGGCGGCCACAACTCACGGTCTGGAAGAGCCGACTGCACGCGGCAGGCCTTAGCTATGGCGTCGTGATCGACGGCGATCCGGGCGACCACAGCGACCTCGCCTGGACCCGTCATGCCGTTCAGCGATATCACGAGCTCGTCGCAGATCCGACGATTTCGCCCGACGCATTTGTCATCCAGAGCTGGCAGGCTCGGCCAACCACACGCTCCCCGAGGACAAGCCAAGTACCCTGACCTCAGTGGTCGTCCAGACTGTGGTGCACTGACCGTGGCGTTGCCTGCGAGCTCAACTCACAGCGCCTGTTCGCCCACCGCCTGCCCGGTGCGGTAGATCGCCAGATCCCGCGAGCCGGAGAAGATCGCGCGCGGCTTTAAGCCATAGAAGCGGCGGATCGAGTGGCTGAAATGCGTGCTATCGGGATAGCCGATATCCTGCGCGAGATGCGCCAGATTGATGTCCTGGTTGGCGAAGTGCAGCAGATGCCGCGCGCGCTTCCAGGCGCGGAAGGAGCGGAACGAGATCCCGGTCTCCTCCTTGAACAGATGCAGGAAGCGCGACGGCGACAGCCCGGCCTCGGTGGCGCAGCCTGCCGCGGTCACCGGCTCGCCGGAGAACTGCCCGATGCGGCTGATCGCACGCACCACCCGCGGATCGAGCACACGCTGCGGCAGCGCGTCGCCGAAGCACATGGTGTCGAACTCGGCATTCGCGATCGCATCGCGATGCTGCATCTCGGCAAGCGTCGCATAGGCATTGCGAATCCGGTTCGCGAACAAATGCGAGTCGGATCCTTGCAGGCGGCGGGCGACGGCTTCGAGCGTACCGTCAGGCACGCTTTCCGGCTCGATCGCAACGCAGATCGCGGATCGATATTCGCTGGTGATGGTGTGGCGCAGGTTCGGCATCGTCACCGCGAGCTCGCCATGGGACTCGCGACCTTCGCTGGTCGACAGATGCAAGCCCTCGCGGATCGCAACATAGACATGGAATGCGCCCGGACAGCGTTCGCGCGGGCGGCCGAGCAGCCCGGCATAGAACACCCGTTCCGGCGTGATCAGCATCCGGTGGCCGGACGGCTGGCCGGACTCTTGGCACTTCGCGTCCACGATCGCGTCCATGGCGGTTCCTCCTCGCGCGGCTCTTTGGGCCGCTGCGGCGGAGCTACCATAGCGCAAATTCGCAAAAGCGATACGTTGTCATTCCGGGACGATGCGACGCATCGAACCCCAATGCGCAATTGCACATCGTGGGATCTCAATATTCCCCGATGCACAATTGTGCATTTGTGGTCTGGTCCTTCGGACCACCCTGGAACAACGCATCATCAGGGCCGCGCCCGCGGCGCAACGTTCTGTTCCTGCCCGGCTTTTTGCTCCG
Organism: Bradyrhizobium sp. B124; assembly: GCF_038967635.1. NCBI lineage: Bacteria > Pseudomonadati > Pseudomonadota > Alphaproteobacteria > Hyphomicrobiales > Nitrobacteraceae > Bradyrhizobium > Bradyrhizobium sp. B124. The sequence continues at coordinate 5,074,380 of NZ_CP152413.1, forward strand.
ACGCCACCGCGCGCCTGTAACCATCGCGCTGCTGCAGCCGCGCCCAATAGGCCGCGACGTTCGGCCCGAAATCCTTGGCGAGGCCGATATTGCTGGCGAGCCGGAGCGCATAGCCATTGGTGATGTCGGCGGCCGTGAAGCGTTCCGCGCAGAGGAATTCAGAGTTCGCGGCAGCGGCCTCGACCGCGCGCAGGCGGCCCAGGAACCATTTTGCATAATCGCCCGCGACCTGCGGGTTGCGCCGCTCCTCCGGCTCGAGCTGGCTGTAGCGAAGCACCAGTGTCTGCGGAAAGGTCAGCGTCGCATCGGAAAAATACATCCAGTTCAAGAACGCGCCATAGGCCGGCTCGTCGGGACCTACGATCAGCGGCGTCGGGCCATATTTGGTGCCGAGGTAGTGGCAGATGCCCGAGGACTCCGTCATCTTCGTCTCGCCATCGACCATGAACGGGATGGTGCCGAGCGGATTGATGCCGAGATATTCCTTGGCGAACACGCGCGGCGGGAACGGCAGCATCTTCAGCTCATAAGGCAGCCCGAGCTCCTCCAGCATCCACAACGGACGGAACGAGCGCGCGGCATCGCAGTGATAGAGCGTGATCATCAGGCGTTTCCCGTGTTCTTGATCGCCGCCACCATGGAGCGCCGGCGCGGTGACTGCAACATTGTCGTGCGCGGTGGATTCATCGCGCAGGTTTCCGGTTCAGGCATTGCCGTATTTGCGCAGCTCGAGCCGCGCGATCTGGTTGCGATGGACCTCGTCCGGACCGTCGGCGAGACGCAGCAGACGGGCCGTCGCATAGGCCGCCGCGAGCCCGAAATCGTTGCTGGTGCCGCCGCCGCCATGCGCCTGGATCGCCCAGTCGATGACCTGGCACGCCATGTTGGGCACCGCGACCTTGATCATGGCGATCTCGGCCTTGGCCACCCTGTTGCCGACGGTGTCCATCATGTGGGCCGCGTTGAGCGTTAGGAGGCGCGCCTGCTCGATCATGATGCGCGATTCCGCGATCCGCTCCTGCGTGACGGTCTGCTCCGCGACCGGCTTGCCGAACGCGACCCGGCTCCTGGTCCTGACGCACATCTTCTCCAGCGTGCGTTCGGCAAGCCCGATCAGCCGCATGCAGTGATGAATGCGGCCAGGACCAAGGCGGCCCTGCGCGATCTCGAAGCCGCGGCCCTCGCCGAGCAGCATGTTGCTTGCGGGCACCCGTACATTGGTGAACACGACCTCCAAGGCGCGGTCCGGCACGCCATAGAAGCCGAACACCGGAAGCGGGCGCAGCACCTCGATCCCTTGCGCATCCATCGGCACCAGGATCATCGACTGCTGGCGATGCCGGTCCGGATTATTGGGATCGGTCTTGCCCATGAAGATGCAGATCTTGCAGCGCGGATCGGTGGCGTTGGTGGTGTACCATTTGCGGCCGTTGATGATGTAGTCATCGCCGTCGCGCACGATTGAGCTCTCGATGTTGGTCGCGTCGCTGGAAGCGACGGCCGGCTCAGTCATCGCAAAGCAGGACCGGATCTCGCCCGCAAGCAGCGGCTTCAGCCACCGCTCCTGATGCTCCCTGGTGCCGTAGCGCGCCAGCACCTCCATGTTGCCGGTATCAGGCGCCGAGCAATTGAAGAGTTCGGGCGCAAGATGCGATCGGCCCATGATCTCGCAGAGCGGCGCATATTCGAGATTGGTGAGGCCTGCGCCATGCTCGCTCTCGGGCAGGAACAGATTCCACAGCCCCTCTTCCTTCGCGATGGGCTTCAGCTCCTCGACGACCGGAAAGACCTTCCATGGGCCGAGCTCTTCCGCCTCACGGTAGAACCGCGCCTCGTTCGGATAGACATGGCGATCCATGAACGACTGAAGGCGATGCTTCAGCTCGACGACTTTCTGGCTCTCCTGAAAGAGCATAGCGGCCTCCATCTCTGCGCGGCGATGCAATCCGTCGGACCGGGTTCGCACTATTTCTTCATCCCGGGCAGCGTGCCCATCATCTTGCACAATACCATCAGCATCACCTCGTCGGCGCCGCCGCCGATCGAGGTCAGGCGGCTGTCGCGATAGGCGCGGCTGACCGGCGTCTCGTTGGTGAAACCCATGCCGCCCCAATATTGCAGGCAGGCGTCGGTGAGCTCGCGGCCGAGCCGGCCGGCCTTCAGCTTGGCCATGGTCGCGAGCCGCGTCACATCCTCGCCCGCCACCAGCGCCTCGCCGGCGCGATAGATCAGCGAGCGCAGCAGCTCGACCTCGGTCTGCATCTCCGCGAGCTTGAAGTGCACCACCTGGTTGTCGAGAATCGAACCGCCGAACGCCTTGCGGTTGCGTGTATAGTCGATGGTCTCGTTGATGATGAATTCATGCGCCTTCAGGCAGGCGGCCGCGCCCCACAGCCGCTCCTCCTGGAACTGGATCATCTGGTAGGTGAAGCCCTGCCCCTCCTCGCCGATCCGGTTGCGCTTTGGCACCCGGACATTGTCGAAGAAGATCTGCGCGGTGTCGGAGGAGCGCATGCCGAGCTTGTCGAGTTTGCGCGCGACCTGCACGCCTTTGGTCTTCATCGGCACGCAGATCAGCGACTTGTTGCGATGGACCTGGCCGTCGCTGGTGTTGGCGAGCAGGCAGATCCAGTCGGCCTGGGTGCCGTTGGTGATCCACATCTTGCCGCCATTGATGACGTAGTCGTCGCCGTCGGAGCGCGCATTGGTCTTGATCGAGGCGACGTCGGAGCCGGCGCCGGGCTCGGAGACGCCGATGCAGGCGACCTGGTCGCCCGCAATCGCCGGCACCAGGAATTCGCGCCGCACCTCATCGGAGCCGAACCGCGCCAGCGCGGGCGTCGCCATGTCGGTCTGCACCCCGATCGCCATCGGCACGCCGCCGCAGGTGATGGCTCCTAACTCTTCAGCCATCATCAGTGCGTAGGAGTAATCGAGCCCCTGGCCGCCGAATTCGACCGGCTTGTTGAGGCCGAGGAAGCCGAGATTGCCGAGCTTCTTGAACAGCTCATGCGCCGGGAAGATGTCGGCCTTCTCCCATTCGTCGACATGGGGATTGATCTCGGCTGCGATGAATTTTTGTAGAGCGCGGCGCGGTTCGTCGTGGTCGGCGGTGAAGAGCATGTTGCTTTAATCCTCGTCATTCCGAGGCGATGCGAAGCATCGAACCCGGAATCCATTTCACTTCGAATCTGCTGCCTGATGGATTCCGGGCTCGCCGCTTCGCGTCGCCCCGGAATGACGGCTGAGGGTGAGCGGCATCTCCTACAACCCCATCTGACGGCTCGCGAGATCCTTCATGATCTCCTCGGTGCCGCCGCCGATGGCGTTGACCTTGACCTCGCGGTAAATGCGCTCGACCTTGATGCCGCGCATGAAGCCGGCGCCGCCGAAGATCTGCACCGCCTCGGAGGCGCAGTGCGCCATGGTCTGCGTCGCCTGGTTCTTCATCATGCAGATCTCGGCAACCGGGCTTTCGCCCTGGCCGAGCCGCCACGCCAGCATTTCCAGCATCGCCTGCGAGGCCGCGACCTTCTGCGCCATGTCGACGATCTTGTGCCTGATCACCTGGTGCTGGGCGATCGGCTTGCCGAACGTCTTGCGCTCCTTGGCATAGGCGACCGCCTCGTCGAGACAGACGCGCGCATAGGCGGTGCAGCCCGCCGCCATGCCCATGCGCTCGCTGTTGAAGTTCTGCATGATGATCTTGAAGCCCTGGCCTTCCTCGCCGATCAGGTTCTCGACCGGCACGCGGCATTCGTCGAAATGCAAGGTCGCGGTATCCGACGCCCACCAGCCCATCTTCTTCAGCTTGGTGCGGGAGAGGCCCGGCGTATTGCCCTCGATCAGGAGCAGGCTGACGCCGCCGGGGCCCTCGCCGCCGGTGCGCACCGCGACCGTCAGATAGTCGGCGCGCATGCCCGAGGTGATGAAGGTCTTTTCACCGGAGACGACATAATGGTCGCCGTCGCGCCGCGCCTTGGTGCGCAGGTTCGCGACATCGGAGCCGCCGCTCGGCTCGGTGATCGCCAGCGCGGAGATCTTCTTGCCCGCAAGCACCTCCGGCAGCACCCGCGCCTTGACCTCCGGGCGGGCGGCGCGGGCGATCGGCGGCGAGCCGATCGTGTGGCTCATCAGGCTCGCGGAAACGCCGCCGGCGCCGGCGCGCGCCAGCTCCTGCGAGGCCACGATCTTCATGAACTGGTCGGCGGCGATCCCGCCATATTCTTCCGGGAAACCGAGGCCGAGCAGCCCGATTTCGGACGCCTTGGCATAGAGCGCGCGTGGAAACTCGCCCTCTTCGTCCCATTGATGGGCATAAGGCTCGATTTCCTTGGCCACAAAGCGCCGCATCACCTCGCGAAAGGCCTCATGTTCGCTGGTGTAGAATGGGTTTGCCATCCGCGTGCTCCGTTGATTCCCGCCTCCGACGATGTCCGGATTTTTCCCTGTTCACTTGCGTCGAGTGGCTGTTCGCCGGATCGGGTTTCCATCTGGCCACCCGCCAGCCACTAAACGCAAGACAGTATCCTAATACGCCCCCTCCACTGCCAATTCATGGCATCAATCGAGCCAGGAACAGGCGGCGCAAGACTGCCGTTCCAGAGGAGGGACATTTGCCGGTTCGTTATTACGACTGGATCGCGCATCATCGCCGGCGCACGCCGGACAAGATGGCGCTTGTCGATCTCGCAAGCGGTCGCCGCTTCAGCTATGCGGAACTCGACGCCCGCGTGTCGCGGCTCGCCGGCTGGCTGCGCGACACCCTCAAGGTCGCCAGTGGCGACCGGGTCGCGGTGCTGGCGCTGAACACCACCGATACGCTGGAGGTGCAGTTCGCCTGCTTCCGGATCGGGGCGGTCTTCCTGCCGCTCAACACCCGCCTCACCGTTCCCGAGCTGCGCTACATTACCGGCGACGCCGCGCCCAAGGTGATGATCCATGACGACGACCTCGCCGAGACCGCGCTTGCGGTCGCCAAGCTCTGCGACGTCGCATCGACCGTGCGGCTCGGCCCGGGCGGTGCCTATGAGGCCGGCATCGCGGCGGCGAAACCGCTCGAACGGTTCGAGGAGGTCACGCTCGATGACATCTCGACCATCATGTACACCTCGGGCACCACGGGCCAGCCCAAGGGCGCGATCATCACGCATGGGATGACGTTCTGGAATTGCGTCAATCTCGGCGGCCCCGCCTACATCTCGCCGGCCTCGGTGCTGCTGACGGTGCTACCACTGTTCCACACCGGCGGGCTGAATTGCTACACCAACCCGGTGCTGCATGCCGGCGGCACGGTGCTGATCATGCGCGCGTTCGATCCCGGCGAGGCGCTGAAGCTGATCGGCGATCCCTTGCAGGGCATCAACGTGTTCTTCGGCGTGCCCGCGATCTACCAGTTCATGGCGCAGCATCCGGCCTTCGCATCAGTGGACTTCAGCCGCCTGCTGATCGGCGGCGTCGGCGGCGCGCCGATGCCGGTGCCGCTGCTGAAAACCTGGGAGGCGCGCGGCGTCGCGCTGCAGCAGGGCTACGGCATGACCGAAACCTCGCCCGCGGTAATGGTGCTCGATCGCGAGGATGCCGCGCGCAAGGCCGGCTCGTCCGGCAAGCCCGTGCTGCATACCGAAGTTCGGATCGTACGGCCCGACGGCAGCGATGCCGCGGTCGGCGAACTCGGCGAGCTCTGGGTCAAGGGCCCGAACATCACGCCGGGCTACTGGAACAGGCCGGACGCCAACGCCTCGTCCTTCACCGACGGCTGGCTGCACACCGGCGACGCCACGCGGATCGACGAGGAAGGCTTCTACTACATCGTCGACCGCTGGAAGGACATGTACATTTCCGGCGGCGAGAACGTCTATCCGGCCGAGGTCGAGAGCGTGCTGCATCAATTGGCGGCCGTCGCCGAGGCCGCCGTCATCGGCATCCCGAACGAGCAATGGGGCGAGGTCGGGATGGCCGTGATCGCCGTGAAGCCGGGCCACACGCTGACGCCGGCCGAGATCCACGCGCATTGCCAAGCCAATCTGGCGCGGTTCAAGTGCCCGCGCCTGATCGAATTCATCGATGCCCTGCCGCGGAATGCGACAGGCAAAATTCATAAGCCGACGCTGCGGCAGCAATTCAGCCAGCCGAAGCCGACCGATACTGCCGCATGAGCCTGGGGACGCGTGTCGCGTCTCCCTGGCCATGTCGAGAGAAGTGTTGCCCGCAACCGTCTGCCCGAACCGGCTGCGGGTTCGTTGCGTAAGTCCCCAACCCGAATCAATCGAGGAAATTGCCTTTATGAAAACCACAAAATTGTCGCTGCTGGCCGCCGCCGCGGCGCTCTGCCTGCTCTCCACCCAGGCCACCTTTGCACAAAAGAAGTATGACACCGGCGCCTCCGACACCGAGATCAAGATCGGCAATGTCGAGGCCTATAGCGGTCCCGCCTCCGCCTACGGCGTCATCGGCAAGACCGAAGAAGCCTATTTCAAGATGATCAACGATCAGGGCGGCATCAACGGCCGCAAGATCAACTGGATCTCCTATGACGACGGCTACTCGCCGCCGAAGACCGTGGAGCAGATCCGCAAGCTGATCGAGAGCGACGAGGTGTTCCTGGTGTTCAACGCGCTGGGCACGCCGACCCAGACCGCGGTGCAGAAGTATCACAACGCCAAGAAGGTGCCGCAGCTGTTCCTTGCCACCGGCGCCAGCAAGTGGAACGATCCGAAGGATTTCCCGTGGACCATGGGCTTCCAGCCGAGCTATCGCGTCGAGGCGCGGATCTTCGGCAAGTACATCCTCAAGGCCAAGCCCGATGCCAAGGTCGTGATCTTCTATGCCAATGACGATTTCGGCAAGGACTACCTGGTCGGCCTCAAGGAGGTGCTCGACAAGTCGAGCGTCAAGATCGTCGCCGAGGAAAGCTACGAGACGACAGAGCCGTCGATCGATTCTCACATCGTCAAGCTGAAGGACACCGGCGCCGACGTGTTCGTCAACATCTCGACGCCGAAATTCGCCGCGCAGGCGATCAAGAAGATCGCCGAACTCGGCTGGAAGCCGATGCACGTAATGACCGACGTCTCGATCTCGATCGGCGCTGTCATGAAGCCCGCCGGCCTCGAAGCATCCGAAGGCGTACTGTCGGCCGGGTACCTCAAGGACGCGTCCGATCCGCAGTGGAAGAATGACGAGGGCATGAAGAAGTTCATGGCGTTCGCCGAGAAGTACATGCCGGGCGCCAACCTGTCCGACGCCAATCTGGTCTATGGCTACGCCGCGGCGCAGACCATGGTGCAGGTGCTGAAGCAGGCCGGTGACAATTTGACGCGTGAGAACGTGATGAAGCAGGCCGCCAGCCTGAAGGACTTCACACCCGACACGCTGATCCCCGGCATCCGGATCAACACCAGCGCGACCGACTTCGCTCCGGTCGAGCAGCTCAAGATGATGCAGTTCAAGAACGGACAGTGGGAGCTGTTCGGCGACATCATCAGCGCCGAGACCGGCGGTTAGTGTCAGCCGCTCGACGAGTGAACGTTATTGCGAAGCCGCCCATTCGGGCGGCTTCGTTATTTTGCAGGAGTGTTGAGGCCGAGGCCAGAGCAAGTGGGTCGCGCGCCCGTCTCTCTCACCGTCACCCTGAGGAACCGCAGAGCGGCGTCTCGAAGGGTCGACGGCCCCGCTGGCGGCCGTGCATCCTTCGAGGCTCGCTCCGCTCGCACCTCAGAGTCTGACTCCAAATGAGCTGAGTATTTTCAGGGCATAGCGAGGCGTCTGGTCAAGAGCCTGAGATGGGCTACGAGGAGCCAGGCGACCTCAGTTGAGGCGGAGCCCTCGAAATCTCTGGAGAGGCGGCGACACCTGCCGAACCACGCGAAGGTGCGCTCGACGACCCAGCGTCGTGGTAAGAGCTGGAAGCCTTTGACCCCAGGCGGCCGCTGAACGATCTCAATGGTCCATGGCCCGCAATGGGAGAGCGCGCCAACAAGCTGCTTTCCGCGATAAACCCGGTCAGCAAAGACATGACGCAGCTTCGGAAAGCGCTCTCGCACGCGCTCCAGTAAGGGGACTGCACCATGCACGTCCTGAACATTGGCTGGGTGAACGTGGACGGCCAGCAAGAGACCGTTGGTATCGGTGACGATGTGCCGCTTACGTCCGTTAACACGTTTGCCCGGATCGAAGCCGCGCGGGCCGCCGGCTTGTGTCGTCGAAGCGCTCTGACTGTCGATGACGGCCGCCGTCGGTGTCGGCTTGCGGCCGAGTTTGCGCCGTGCCTGTCGGACCAGAGCCTTCACGATCCTGTGCCATCGGCGAGTATCGCGCCAAGTATAGAAATAACCTTGCACCGTCGAGTACGGCGGGAACTCCCGCGGCAGAGCGCGCCATTGGCAGCCGGTGGACAGAATGAACAAAATCGCCTCGACCACCTTGCGCAGATCAACCTTCCGCGGTCGGCCCAATCGACGCCGACCTGGCAACTTCCTGGCTATCAGACGCCACTCCGCGTCGGTCATGTCGCTTGCATAGCGCAGTCCGTTCCGCAGATACTGAGCACGAGTGATTTTGGTCCATGGCATGGTGCACTCCCTCGAATCTTCGCAAATCCGAAGGAATCACAGCCGACTGAAATCACTCACTGCTTTTTCGGTCAGGCTCTCAGGATGACGGAACTAGCGGCGCGACGTGGTTAGTTGCGCAGCAACGATCGCCGCGACCGGCGCTACCCCGGCAAAAAAATCGCGAACGGCTCGTCGATCGTGCGGCGCAGGTGCTCGCGATAGAGGGCGTAGTTGACATCGTCGGCCGACACCCGGCCGAGGCTCGGCTTCGGCACGTTCTTGACCGGCAGGAATGCGATCGGCGCGGCGACCGGCGTCAGTAGCGAGCCGCGGCCGGCGAGCAGCGTCGTGATGATGCCGTACATCTCGCCGGAATTGCGCGGGCGCGAGACCGTGATCACGCGATGCTGGCCGTGCCGGTTGGTCACGAGATAGACGAAGCCCGATTCATTCGGCACCGCCACCTCGCCATACTGGGTGTAATCGGCATCCTGCCGCTCGCCCTCGCGGAAGCCGAGCGATGACGCCGCATCGTCCCAGGCGATCTCCGTCCGATAGGCATAGACCGCGCCCTGCTCGCCGAACGACGGGCGCACCGTGATGTAAGTGCCTTCGATCCGCGCCACCGAGCGGCGCGAATAGGATCCGAGGCTGTCGGGCGCGATCCCGCCATTGGCGGGCGCAGCCACCGCCATCGCCTCCGGCAGCTTGCGCAAGGGGACGCCGAGCGCCTGCTCGAGCCGCACGGTGGTCGCCAGCGTGAACGGGCGGCGGCCGCCGAGCACCTTCTCCAGTGTCGACAGGCTGAGCTTCGCCTGCTCGGCCAGGGTCTGCCGCGAGATGCGGCGGCGCGCGATTTCCTCGCGGATGGTCTCCGCGACCTGCTGGCTCTGCTCGGCTGAAAGCTGCTTGTCAGGCGTCGGCATCCTGATTCCTGCCCGGTTCCCCTTGATTCCGTGCAGTCTAGCAGACCGGACAATCCATCACAAAACCGCACAAACCCGCCTCAGCCGGTGGCGCGCCGCGCCGGACGGCGGCCAATCATTGCCGATCATTCTGCTCGCGCCAAAACCGCCACTCTCCATGATCGCGGGGCAGCGAAAGTCTCGCTCGGGAGTGACGAAAATGACGATTTACGATGCATGTGAGAGCGGCCGGCAGATCCGGCTGTCGCGCCGGATGCGCATTGCGCTGTTCTTCCTGGTGGAAGGCGTCGCCGCGCTGGTGATCGGCTTTGCGGCGCTGTTCGTGAGCTTCGATCCTGTGTGGTCAGCCGAGTTGCCGCAACAGGCGGTGCTGCGGCCAGGCGATGCGCGCTCCGGCTCGCTGCTGTTCAAGACCGACGACGGCTATAGGGGCGCGCTGAGGCTCGGCATCGATGTCGACCTCACCGTGTCGGGCCCGACGGTCCGCGCCCGCGTCACGCAGATCTTCCGCAATCCGACCAAGGACTGGGTGGAAGCGACCTATGTCTATCCGCTGCCGGCCGGCGCGGTCGACGCGCTGAAGATGGTGGTCGGCGACCGCATCGTGGTCGGCGACATCAAGGAACGGCAGCAAGCCCGCGCGATCTACGAGCAGGCCAAGCAGAACGGCCAGAAGGCCGCGCTCACCGAGCAGGAGCGGCCGAACATCTTCACCAACTCGGTCGCCAATATCGGCCCCGGCGAAACCGTGCTGGTGCAGATCGAATATCAGGAGCCGGTGCAGCAGAACGGCAACGAATTCTCGTTGCGGGTGCCGATGGTGATCGGCCCGCGCTACAATCCGCGCCCGGTGGTGCAGAGCGTCGACCTCCGCGCCGATGGCGGCGGCTGGGGCGCCACCACGACCGATCCGGTGCCGGACCGCGATCGCATCGCCTCTGAGGTACTCGATCCCGCGACGAATGCGCCGGTCAATCCGACCAACATCACCGTGCACCTCAACGCCGGCTTCCCGCTCGGCGAAGTGAAGAGCCATTTCCACCAGGTCAAGATCGAGAGCCCCGACAGCGCGACGCGCGTCGTCAAGCTCGCCGAAGGCCCGGTGCCGGCCGACCGCGATTTCGAGCTGAGCTGGAAGCCGGCCGCCGAGAAGGCGCCGTCGGTCGGGCTGTTCCGCGAGCATGTTGGCAATTCCGACTATCTGCTGGCCTTCGTGACCCCGCCAGCGGTCGAGCAGGCGCAACAGAAGGCCCTGTCGCGCGAAGTGATCTTCGTGATCGATAATTCCGGCTCGATGGGCGGCACCTCGATCATCCAGGCCAAGGCGAGCCTCATCTACGCACTCGGCCGATTGCAGCCGACCGACCGCTTCAACGTGATCCGCTTCGACGACACCATGGACACGCTGTTCCCGGCGCCGGTTGCGGCCAACAGTGCCAATATCGGCAACGCGACGTCGTTCGTCAGCGCGCTGCAGGCGCGCGGCGGCACCGAAATGGTGCCGGCGATGCGCGCGGCGCTCTCCGACACCAATCATGATGAGGCCGATCATGTCCGCCAGGTCGTGTTCCTGACCGACGGCGCCATCGGCAACGAGCAGCAATTGTTCGAAACCATCAGCGCGCTGCGTGGCCGCTCACGAATCTTCATGGTCGGCATCGGCTCGGCACCGAACACCTACCTGATGACGCGCGCTGCCGAGCTCGGCCGCGGCACCTTCACCCATATCGGCTCGGTCGAGCAGGTCGACGAGCGGATGCGCGACCTGTTCGGCAAGCTGGAGAATCCCGCGGTGACCAACCTCGCCGCAAAATTTTCCGACGCGACCGCCGACCTGACGCCGTCGGCACTGCCCGACGTCTACCGCGACGAGCCGCTGGTGCTGGCCGCGAAGCTCGACAAGCTTGCCGGCTCGGTGGAAATCAAGGGCCGCATCGGCGACCGTCCGTGGAGCGTGACGCTGCCGCTCGCCGGTGCGGCCGAAGGCAAGGGCCTGTCGAAGCTGTGGGCGCGCCGCAAGATCGCGGATGCCGAGGTTGCGCGCACCACGCGGCAGGCGAGCCCGGAGGATGCCGACAAGACCATCCTTGCGCTGGCGCTGGAGCATCAGCTTGTGACGCGGCTGACCAGCCTCGTTGCGGTCGACAAGACGCCGAGCCGTCCCGAAGGCGAGCCGCTCAGGCTTGCCGAACTGCCGCTCAACCTACCCGCCGGCTGGGATTTCGCAAAGGTGTTCGGTGAGCGTCCGCGTCTGCCGGCTGCACCGACCGAACGCCGCGCTGAAGCCGGCGATGGCAAGCTGCAGCTCGCCACGCTGAAGCGGTCACCGGTCGCGACGCAAGGTCCCGGCACGATCCAGCTGCCGAAGACTGCGACCGATGCCGAATTGAAGATGATCGCGGGTGTGATCCTGCTCACGGTCAGCCTTCTGCTTCTGGTGTTCAACCGACGTCAGACGTCGTCCCACTGACGTCGGATGAAAGGAGGAGGTGCCCCCGACCTCCTCTTTCAAGAGCGCGCGCGGCCTTCTCACCCGTCCCCCCGGGGGCCGCGCGCGCCACTCTTTCTCAACCATCATTGCGAGTGAAGCGAAGCAATCCATGTCACCACGCGGGGGAAGATGGATTGCTTCGTCGCTTCGCTCCTCGCAATGACGAGGATTGGTGAACATGCGCCGCTTCAGCCTCCCCCTCGCCGTCGCCCTCATCGGCCTGACCCTGTTTGGCCAGGGCGCCTATATCCATGCCAAGGCGTTGCTCGCGCAGGTGCTGCTGGAGCGCGCTTTCGCACAGAGCATCGCGACCGGACATTCCGTGAAGCCGTGGCGCTGGGCCGATACCTGGCCGGTGGCCCGGATCGAGGTGAAGCGCCTGCACGCTTCCGCGATTGCGCTGGCCGGCAGCAGCGGCCAGGCGCTGGCGTTCGGCCCCGGCCATGTCGAAGAGACCGTCGATGCCGGCGAGCCGGGCGTCGCGGTCTATTCCGCGCATCGCGACACCCATTTCCGGTTTCTGAAGGATGTCACAATCGGTGACGAGATCGACGTCACGAGAAGCGACGGCAAGATTTTTCGCTACCTCGCCGACCGCAGCGCGGTCGTCCGCTTCGATCAATCCGGCATCGATCCGCTCACCAACCGGCATGAGCTGGTGCTGTCGACCTGCTGGCCGTTCGACGCGCTGACATCCGGCCCCGAGCGCTATCTGCTGCACGGGACCATGATCGACCCGGGTTCTCCCGAATCAGGTTCCTGATACGCATCGATTTTGCGCCTGCCGGGATATTGCAAGCGATGCCCTGACTTGCAGCAGCGTGAGTTGCTACCCCCTTCCATCAGCCATAAAAACAATGAAAAATCGCGTTCTGCGGTACTCCGCCGTGGGCCAGAGGAAACAAGTAGAACAAGGATAAGGGCAGGCTCCATGGAAGCTTTCGCAGGCACCACGTCACATCCGTCCCGCAAATGGGCGCCGCCCGCTGACGCCAGCGACATCGTCAAGAGCATCCATGCGATGCTGCACCCGCGCAACATCGTGCTGGTCGGCGCGACCGATAAGCCCGGCAACTACGCCGAACGGATCTGGAACAATCTGATCAAATACCAATATGCCGGCGGCCTGTTTCCGATCAACGCCAAGCGCGAAACCATCTGGGGCGTCACCTGCTACAAGGATTTCGCGAGCCTTCCCGAAAAGCCCGACCATGTGCTGGTGCTGGTACCGGCCCGCTTTGCCGTGCAGGTGATCCGCGATGCGGCCGCTGCCGGCGCGCGCTCGGCGACCATCGTCACCTCCGGCTTCAGCGAGCTGCAGGACGAGGAAAGCCAGCGGCTCGCGGTCGAGCTGAAACAGGCGATCAAGGAGACCGGACTTGCGGTTACCGGTCCAAATTGCCTCGGCAATCTCAGCGCCGGCGAGAACCTGTTCACCAACATCGACGACCGCATCGTCACCATGGAGCCGGGCGCGGTGGCGATCGCCGGTCAATCCGGCGCGATCGTGATGGCGATCCGCCAGGCGCTGGAGGATCGCGGCGTCGGCGTCGGCTACATGGTCACGACCGGCAATGAATCCGGTCTCGAGACACCGGACCTGATGAGCTATTTCGCCGCCGATCCAAGCATCCGCGTCATCGTGGTCTATCTCGAAGGCGTCAGGAACACAAAGGTGTTCCGCGAAGCCTGCAAGGCCGCGCGCGCCGCAGGCAAGCCGGTGATCGCGCTCAAGCTCGGCTCCTCCGAAGGCGGCCGCGCCGCCGCAATGGCGCACACCGGCGCGCTCGCCGGCTCGATCGAGACATTCGATGCGATCTCGACCCGCGAAGGCGTGATCCGGGTGCGCGGGCTGGATGAATTGATCGAGACCACCGAGTGCTTCGTCCATGCCGATCCGCCAAAGGGCAACCGCCTCGCGGCGGTGTCGCTGTCGGGCGGGAAGCGCGGGCTGCTGATCGACGCGTTCTATTCCGCCGGCCTGAATTTCGCAGCCCTGAGCCCGAACGCGACGGAGCAGCTGGCGAAGATGCTCGGGCCCGGCAGCATCGTCGGCAACCCGCTCGACGCCGGCTTCGCCGCGGTGGTCGATCCCTCCGTCTACATGAAGTCGATCAAAATCATGATCGACGATCCCGACACCGACATCGTCATCATCGATGCCGAGCTGCCGAAGGCGCCGCATGAGCTGCGCGAGCGCAATCTGCGCATCGTCAACGAGATGGCGGGCCAGGCCAACAAGCCGGTGATCTATATCAGCGCGATGTCGATCGGCTTCACCGAGTTCACCAAGGGACTGCGCAAGTCGCTGCCCGATATCGCGGTCATGCAGGGGCTCGACCGCGCGGTCGGCGCGATCAAGTCGCTGATCGAGTACGCAGGTCTGCGCAAGGAAGTGCCCGACATCGTGTCGAGCTCGAAGGCATCCGCGCGCGCGGTGCTGGAGAAGACGCTGAAGGCGGCCAACGGCGCCGCCGCGCTCGACGAGGTTGCCTCGAAGCGGCTGCTCAAGGCCTATGGCATCCCGATCTCCAAGGAAGACGTCGCGCAGACCGCGGCGGAGGCCGTGAAGATCGCCAAGGCAATCGGCTTCCCGGTGGTCGCGAAAGTTGTCAGCCCCGACATCCTGCACAAGTCGGATATCGGCGGCGTGGTGCTGAACCTCGGCAATGCGGCGGAGGTGAAGAAGGCGTTCAACGACATCACCGCGCGGGTGAAGAAGCTGAAGGGCAAGCCGAAGCTCGAGGGCATCCTGATTGCGCAACAGGTCAAGGCCGACCTCGAGCTCGTGGTCGGCGCTTCGCTCGATGCCGAGATGGGCCCCGTGGTGCTGTTCGGCACCGGCGGCGTCGACATCGAACTGCTGAAGGACATCGCCCTTGCCGGCGCGCCGCTCGATGCCGCCGAGGCGAAAGAGCTGATCGCCAAGACCAAGGCCGGCGTCAAGCTGAAGGGCTATCGCGGCAAGCCCGCGCTGCACGAGCCGTCGGCGGTGAAGGCGCTGGTCGGGCTCTCCAACCTGATGGCCGACGCCAATGGCCGCATCGCCTCGATCGACGTCAATCCGTTCCTGATCAACAGCAAGCTCGGCGTCGCCGTCGACGGCCTGATCGTGCTGAACAACGCCGCCGCGAACAAGGCGGCGGGGCATTAGGTTCATCGCGAATTCATCACCGTCATCCTGAGGTGCGAGCGCAGCGAGCCTCGAAGGATGAATCGGCCACAGTGGGGCCGTGCATCCTTCGAGGCTCGCCGAAGAGGCTCGCACCTCAGGATGACGGATCGCGAGTGTCCGGCTGGCTCGAAAGCATCGCTCGGCTAGAAGCTCGCCCCCCACTGCAGCGCGGTCTGCATCACCCAGTCACGATAGAGCGTGAGCGGCGTCACCCCGGTGATGCCGCCGCAACCGGCGGTGCCGTTCGGGCCGGTGGACCAGCTCACCACGCCGACGATGACAGGCCCGCCTGGCTTGTCTTCGAACACGGGCGCACCGGAATCGCCGGTGCAGGCGCCGAGCCCGTCGCGCACGCCCTGCCCGACCGGATCGACCAGACGGATCTGCAGCGTGCCGGGCTTGCCGCTCGCGATCAGGCCAGCGACGCGAATGCTGCCGCCGCTCTTGCCGTCGCCGCGCACGGTGACACCGACGCCTGCGACGGTGAAGCGGCCGCCGACCTGGATCGGAATGTTGGGCATGCCGAGCACGGCCGGCGCCTTGCCTGCGGCCGGATCCGCAAGCTGCAGCAGCGCGACATCGGCGGTCGCGACATGATTGGTCATCGCCTGCATCCGAAAGCCGGGATGGATCGCAACCGTCTTGACGTCCTGCAGCTTCGGTTGCCGGTCCGGCCCATAGTCGACGATCTTGTAGTCGGCGCCGGCCTGCACGCAATGCGCCGCGGTCAGCACCACCTTCGGCGCGATCAGCGCGCCGGTGCAGAAATTGCCACGCGAGCCGACGATGGTGACGACGGCGCGCGCGACGCCATCGGTCGACGGCGCGCCACCACCGACGATCGCAAGGGCCGGCGTTGCCATCAACAGGGTCAGAAAGGCTGTCGCTCGAATCACGCTCGTCATGGAATCCTGTCGATCTGCATCTGGATTGAGCACATCCGAGGCGCGGCATTGCGTCGCTCACACTCGGCCGAAGAACACGCAATCTTGTACAGAGCACCCGCGCCCACACGCGTCAATTGTCTAAATATCTAGGCGTCGATCACTACGGCGTTGAAGCCGCCACGAGATTTCCTGCAGCCCATGGTGCGCACGCGCTGCGTGTCGCCAGCTTGCCGCGATATCCATCACATCGTATCCTGCGCTGCGCTGCCGGCACGACGTTCGAATGTGAACTGTATCTCTTGATCCCGCGCGCATCAGAGCCGTAATTTCGACCTGATAATATAATACAACCTCTGGCAGCATACCGCATACTTACCTTCATGACTTTCTGGATGCCGGTGCCGTTGACTTACAGACGGCTTTTCATCCGCCATTTCGTTGAGTTTCGAGGATAATCATGAGGATCGCGGTCGTCACGCCGATCAGGCTGTTCAGCGAGGGGCTTACCTCGAGTTTCCAGAACCACGCCGAGTTTGCCGTCGAGGCGGCGGTCGCCGATCTTGCCGGCCTGCGCGCGACCCTCGAGACCAACAGTGTGAGTGTCATTCTGATCGACGTCACACAGGGCATCGATCTCGACGAGGTGCGCGTGATTGCGAGCGAGCATGCGGAGATCGCGCTGGTGGCGCTCGGCCTCAATGAGGACCGGCGCGACGTGGTTCGCTGCGGCCGGGCCGGGTTTAGCGGCTACATTTCCCGGAATGCCAGCTTCGACGAGCTCTGCCGCGCACTGTCGGACGTGGCGTCAGGGCGGCTTGCCTGCAGCGCCGAGATTTCCGGCGGACTGCTGCGCGCGTTGTTTTGCATGGAACGTCAGGCAGATACGATCGATACGGACCAGGGACTGACGCGCCGCGAAGGCGAGGTTCTCAAGCTCATCGGGCAGGGCATGTCGAACAAGGAGATCGCGCGCGATCTCAATCTCAGTCTTGCCACCGTCAAGCATCACGTCCATCACGTGCTGCAAAAGCTCGGCCTGCCGCGCCGGGCGCAGGCGATGCGGCGGGTCCGCGAAGCGCCGTGGCTCGCATCATCTGCGCCGGCTCTCGATCGTCGCCGCGAGCTCGACTGACACCAGCGACCTGAATTCCGTATTCGACTGACCGCAGCGCGCGCATGCATTGCTGCGCAGATGCTGCGCGGCTTTGCGCGCATGAGAGCGCATCACGCCGTGAGACCGATCCCGACTAAACCCTTTGATCGATCTTTCGAGGCGCAGGATCGATCTCATGGATCAGTCGATCCGCATCATCGGCTCGATCCTTTCTGATCCACCGCGGTGAATAGGCCTTTCGCGGCACACCTGCCACAACAGCACCAACGCAGCGACGTGCCGCTCTTTTTGCTCGCTGCGCGGTTGCAGATTGCCGTGGAAGACGGATCGGCTGCACGAATTCGCAGCAGATCGGCCAGGATCGATTTCATGAATCCAGTTGCCGACATCGCTGGTCTGGCTGCCTTGTGGCAGAGAACGTCGGGTGGCGACCCCGCGGTGAAGATCGCGATCATCGACGGCCCCGTCGATCTCAATCATCCCTCGCTCAGGCAGGCCCGTGTCGCCATGGGCGGCGAGTTCGTCGCGCCGTCTTCATCGATCATCCAGTCCGAGCACGGCACGCATGTCACGAGCGTGCTGATGGGCACGCCCGGCAGCCCGGTGCTCGGCGTCGCGCCGAACTGCAACGCAACCGTGTTCTCGATCTATCGCGAGAATGCCGCCGGACAGATCGAGCCGTCCTCGCAAAGCACATTGGCGCTTGCGATCAACCAGGCGCTGGCGGTGGGCGCCGACATCATCAACATCAGCAGCGGTCAGCAATCCGCGACGGGACAGGCCGATCGCATTCTGGTCGACGCGGTGCGGGCCTGCGAGCGCGCCGGCAAGCTGATCGTCGCCGCCGCCGGCAATGATGGCTGCCGCTGCGTCCAGGTGCCGGGCAGCCTCGCTTCGGTGCTTGCGGTCGGCGCGTGCGATCTGGCCGGCAACCCGCTGCCGTTCAGCAATTTCGGCGACGCCTATCTCGAGAACGGCATCCTGGCGCCGGGCGAGAACATCGCCGGCGCCTCGCCGGTCCGCAACGTCAGCCTGCGTTCCGGAACGAGCTACGCGGCGCCAATCGTCACCGGCGTCGTCGCGCTGCTGCTCTCATGCCTGCGCCAGAACGGACGCAAGGCCGATCCGCAAGCCGTCCGTGCCGCGCTGCTCGAAAGCGCGGTGCCGTGCCGCAACGATGGCAGCGCCTCGCGCTGTCTCGCCGGACGGCTCGATATTCCCGCGGCTGTCGCCGCCCTGCTTGGCGAGCAGGCGGACGCCGTCATGCCGTCGGGTGCCACGGCCGCGCCTCCCCGCTTCTGGGGAGTGTCCGCGCGCCCTTTCGTCCAACCGTCATCCGCCGCTCAGCCAACTGCAACCAGAGAGGGTTCCATGGGAGATCTATCAGCAATGTCTGCACCATCGGCTCCGCGCATATTCGGGCCTGACGGCTCGGTCCTGCGAAGCAACGCCGGGATAATGCCAAGCGAGGCGCAGCCCGCCGCGCCGACGGCACCTGCGGCCATGGCCGTCCCCGTTGATCACGGCGTCGTCGCCGCGCCGATCGCCGCACCCGCGCCTTATCCGTATCACGCCCCCCATGCGGGCGGCGACATGGTCTGGATGCCGGCACCGGCACCCCAGATGGTGATGCCGCAGATGATGATGCCGCAGATGGCGATGCCGACGGCCGGCATGATGCCGCAAACCTGGCTGCAGCCGCAGCAACTGCACGCGCTGATGCCGAGCAATGCGCTTCCCGTCGCAATGCCCCAGGCGCTGCCGATGTACGAAGCGCCCGCGGTTCGAACCAGCGAGAAGAACTGCGGCTGTCGCGGCGGCATGCGTCCGCAGGGCGCGACGCCCGAGTCCACCGGACAGCTCGCCTTCCCGATCGGCCGGCTGTTCTATGATTTCGGCAAGGAAGCCCGCCTCGACTACTTCGTGCAGGCGATCGCCAACTGGCGCGACAGCCTGATCGGACGCGGCGATCCGGCGTTCGGACCGGAGCGCGATCACTCCGGCGATACCTCGGCGCCGTACAATCCGGCGATCATGGCGCGCTATCTGCTGAACCAGGCTGAAGGCGAGACCGCGACTCCGGCCGGCGCCGGCAACAACTTCCCGGACGCCGACGCCATCACCTGGACGATGACGATCGATTCGATCCCGATCTATGCGATCAAGCCGCTCGACGTGTTCGGTCTCGGATTCTTCGCCGCGCTGATCCTGGCGCTGTGGCATCAGGAGGTTTCGCACGACGATCCCGCGACGACCCGCACCGTGGTGCTGGCGAATGCGGCTGCCGCCGGCGCTGACGCACGACCGATCACGCCGCCCGCATTCCCGCCGCGCGGCGGCGTCGCGCGGGTCTCGATGGCCGGCTGGGTCGACAGCACCAACACGACCAAACTGCTCAACGGCACGGTCGTTCCGACGCTGGTGACCGATTGGCGCGGCTTCTACCAGTGGGATCTCTACACGCTGTTCGGGCCCGACCCCACCACCTGGCCGGACGGCGCCGAGGGCTTCCTCGAGCGGATCTACAACGAATTCCGCAATGTCGGACTTTCGCCGCAGGATCGCGCGCTGAACTACTCGGCGATGAATGCCTACAATACGCGGAAGATCTTCACCGACGTCGCCAAGAAGGGCTTGCGGCTCGACACCGTCGAGGTCGACCAGAGTCTCATCTGCCGTCCGGAATCGATTTGCCACGACGTGACCTACCGCTTCTTCAACCCGACGCAGGTCCTGACCCAGGCGCGCGAAGTCTATCAGTACACGATCGACGTGAGCGACGTGGTGCCGGTGGCGGTCGGGCCGCTGCGGCAGTGGCAGGTCTATTGACGCGATTGCTCCTCTGCGTCCGGAGGAGATCAGAACGTGGCGCGAATTAGCGTCACGTGGTCCAGGGGATCGACGCGATGAGCGATCCCCTGGGCGACGTCCAGCGACGGCTACCCCGGTCGGTGCCCACCTCCCGTAGTTGCCGTCAATTCAAACCGAAAGAAGGAGCTGAACATGTACGCAAGGAACGACTTTGAGACCTTCGGCAGCGTGCGTAGCCCGATCCAGTGTGAGGGCATCGAGCGCGGTCCGAAGCGGATTGCCGAAGTGGCGACCAACGGGTCGGTCAACCCGCAGGGTTGGCAGGACATCCTCGGTACGGCCGTGCAGGCGCTGCCGGGCGTCCTCGGTGCTTTCGGCATCTGATCGCCAAACTCGGGGCCCGGCGCTGTCGGGCCCCACCCCCTGCCCTCAAGGAGGCCGACATGATGCAGAAATCCACCGCCAGGAGCCCACAGCAACAGCAGCAGAACGGTCGCCGGATCGAGCCGTCCGGAAAGATCGTCGTGTCGTCAGTCGTGAGCCACGCCTCGCTGCTCGCCGCGATCAGCGACCGCAACCCGATCATCGCCAAACGCACCACATCCGACGAAGACAAATCCTGACGTCGTCGTCATCACCCAACCTATGGAGCCGATGCCATGGCAAAACCGCCCCGCAAATCCGGATCCGACAGCGCCGCCTCTCCGCCGCCGGCGGAATCAGCATCCGCAGCGTCAAGCCTTGCCGACGCGCGGCGCCCGTTGGAGGCGGCCGTTGTCGCCCGTCCGAAGATCGCCACCACGCCCGCCCCGCCGACAACGTCGGCCTACATGGCGCCTCCGCAGGGCCCCGGTGCTCCGCAGCAGATGCGCCATGATGGCTCGCCGCGTTCGGAGGAGCGCCTCAACACCGCGATGAAGATCCTGCTCGATCCCACGGCCCGCGGGTTGCCGAGCAAGGTCTATTCCGGACAGGCACGAAACTGGACCCGCAGACCGTGACCAGGTCCACGCACTGAGCGGCGCTTCGATCCGCTACCCGGACATGCAACGGCCCGCCCGATCCGGCGGCGCGGCCGTTGCCGCTCGTCGGAGAGAGACATGAACCAGAATGGCAATCCTAACGGCAATCCCCCTGGCATCAATCTGCGCCGCGCCGCCTGCACATTTGTGGGCCTCGGGACTCTCCTGTTTCTAGCGGCCGGCACCATGCGATGGGCCGGCGCCTGGATGTTCCTGCTCGAGATCACGATCGGCGGACTGATCACCGAGGCATGGCTCGCAAGACATGATCCGGGGCTGCTGGCGGAGCGCCGCACCGCGCGCGGCCAGGCCGGGTGGGATCGCGTCATCACGACGATCATGCCGCTGTTGTGGCTGACATGGCTGCCGCTGATGGCGCTCCACGCGGTGCGCTACCAGACATCGTTCATCCCGCTCTGGCTGCAATGCGCCGGCGCGGTGATGATCGCCGCGTCGTTCTACATCGTCTACCGGACCTACCGGGAAAACAGCTACGCCGCCCCGGTCGTGAAGATCCAGCGCGAGCGCGGACATGCTGCGGTGACGACGGGGCCGTACGCCTATGTGCGGCATCCGATCTATGCCAGCGGCCTGTTGACCTATATCGGCACGCCGTTGCTGCTCGGATCCTGGTATGGCCTTGGCATCGTGCCTGTCATGGCGGCGCTGCTCGGTTTGCGGTCCATGATGGAGGAGCGGATGCTCTCTGCCGAGCTCGACGGTTATGCCGAATATCTCGGGCGCGTGCGCTACCGCCTGGTTCCGATGGTCTGGTGAGCCGTTCCGTATGGCGGAGTTTGCCGCAAACTGGCGGCTTGCCTGATCGGCGGCAATTCCAATAAAGAAGGCTGAACGCGCGTTTCCCTGTCTTCGGCCAAAACGGCCGGACGACCCGAGGCGAAGCCGCCGCTTTGCAACGGGCAGGACATTGATGATCGAGGCAGTGATCTGGGATTTCGGCGGCGTCTTGACCACCTCGCCGTTCGAGGCCTTCGCGCGCTACGAGACCGAGCGCGGCCTGCCGGTCGACATCATCCGCCGCACCAACGCCGCCAACCATCTGGAAAACGCCTGGGCCAAGTTCGAGCGCGCCGAGATCGGCATCGACGCGTTCGACGAGCTGTTCGCGACGGAATCGAAGGCGCTCGGCGCCGAGGTGCGTGGCAAGGACGTGTTGCCGCTGCTGTCCGGCGACCTGCGCCCGGAAATGGTCGAGGCGCTGAAGCGCATCAAGGCGAAATTCAAGACCGGCTGCATCACCAACAATCTGCCGTCGAACGCAATCGGCAGCCATAGCGGACGCACGCTCTATGTTGCCGAGGTGATGTCGCTGTTCGACCACGTCATCGAGTCCGCGAAGATCGGCCTGCGCAAGCCGAACCCGCGCATCTACCAGATGATGGTGGAGACGCTGCGGGTGAACCCGAAGAACTGCGTCTATCTCGATGATCTCGGCGTCAACCTGAAGCCGGCGCGCGAGGTGGGCATGACCACGATCAAGGTCGCGAACGCCGCGCAGGCGATCTCCGAGCTCGAAGCGGCGACCGGCCTCACGCTGAGGTGAAGCGGCCTGGCGGCATATTCACTCCGCATTCAGGCGGCAGTCACTAATTCTCAGCCTCCCCTTGGGTCACGGCGCGACCATGAAATCGCATCGTGATCCCATTCCTGGTCTGAGCATGACGTTCCGGAAAAGCCGACGTTCACTTCTCCGGATCATGCCCGCGGAGGCACATCCCATGAAACACCTCGTCGTCGCCTTGGTCTCGGCTGGTTCGCCGCTGGTCTCGGTCGCAGCGTTCGCGCAATCGACTTCAACCCCCGCACCGGCGGCAGCGCCGGCGGCGGCTCCCGCGCAAGAGAATACGTCGGCGGCAGCGCCCGTCCCCGGTGCCAAGCGCGCGGCCTGCCAGAGCGCGGCGAAGGCGCTGAAGGGACAGGACCGGCATGACCAGATGCAGCTCTGCATGGCCCAGGCGCATCTCGACTGCCTGAAGCAGGCGATCGACCAGAAGATCGTCGGCCCACAGCGCAAGGATTTCGTGAAGAGCTGCGCGGGCTAGAGGCTGCCGCTCCTCCCGTATTGCGCTCGGCGGAAATAACCCCGGAACCATGCGCTAACCCCAGCCTTTAATCCTCATGCCGTTGCGGCCAAACGAGCCTTGTGCTTTGCCCGCAACGGGAGCAGAACAGGTCCGAGTTCAAGGCAAATTCGGAGCTGATCCTCGTGGCTGACACCAGGCCCACCGCCTCGATCGAGGCCGTGGAAAGCGGCCTCGCCGCGCAAGGCTATATTGCGAGCCGGCAGATCGCGACTGCGGTCTATCTGTCGCAGCAGATCGAGAAGCCGATCCTGGTTGAAGGCCCTGCCGGCGTCGGCAAGACCGAGCTTGCGAAGGCGATCGCCGCCTGGCGCGGCCTGAAGATGATCCGCCTGCAGTGCTATGAAGGCCTCGACGAAGCCAAGGCTCTGTATGAGTGGAAATATGCCAAGCAGCTGCTCTACACCCAGATCCTGAAGGACAAGCTCGGCGAGGTGCTCGGCGGCGCGCAGACGCTGGCCGCAGCGCTCGACCAGCTCCACACCTTCGGCGACGTGTTTTTCTCCAAGGAATTCGTCGAGCCGCGGCCACTGTTGCAGGCGCTGGAGCAGCCGGCCGGCTGCGTGCTGCTGATCGACGAGATCGACAAGTCGGACGCCGAATTCGAATCGCTGCTGCTGGAAATTCTCTCCGACTTCCAGGTCACGATCCCCGAGCTCGGCACCGTCTCCGCGGTGGCGCCGCCGACCGTGATCCTGACCTCCAACAGCGAACGCGATCTCGGCGATGCCTTGAAGCGGCGCTGCCTGCATCTGCATATCGGCTTCCCCGAGCAGAAGCTTGAAGAGCGCATCGTCGAGAGCCGGGTGCCCGGCATCTCGCAGACGCTGCGCAAGCAGATGGTCGGCTTCATCCACGAGATCCGCTCGCTCGACCTGAAGAAGCTGCCCTCGGTCAGCGAGGCGATCGACTGGGCCCGCGTGCTGGTTCTGCTACAAGCGAGCGAGCTCGACACCGAGATCGTCAAGGACACGCTCAACGTGCTCCTGAAATACGAGGCCGACATCGAGGCCGCGACGCCACAGATTTCGTCCTTCATCGCCAAGGCGTCGCGCCAAGGCGTGTTCAGCTAGACCAAGATGCGCGAGAACCTGCATCGCTTCTTTCGTGCGGCGCGGGGAGCCGGGGTCCGGGTCTCGCCCGCGGAAAGCATCGATGCGATGCGAGCGGTCGCCCAGGTCGGCTTTGCCGACCGCGACATCCTGCGCGACACGTTCCTGCTGACGCTTGCCAAGACCCAGGACGAGAAGCGCTCGCTCGGCGAATGCTTTGACCTGTTCTTCAGCCAGCCCGAGCCGCAGCAGGAAAGCGCCGAGCAGAACAAGACCGACGACAACAGCGAATCCGGCGCCAACCCGTCGGCCGATGAGCATGGCGATGCGGCGGGCGGCGCCGCCAACGAGAATGTCGGGCCGCTGGCGCAGATGCTGCTGTCGCAGGATCGCGCCGCGATATCGACGGCGATCGCCAATGCCTCCGGCGCCGCCTCGCTGCCCGACATCCGCTACTTCACCCAGCGCGGCATCTTCCAGACCCGCATCCTCGATGCGATGGGCATCCAGCGCCTGCGCGACGACATCGACGAGCAGACCACGCGCAATCCGGCGCTCGCCGAGCGGCTGCAGGAAGCGCTCAACGGCCTGCGCGGCACGGTTCGCGACGCGGTCTCGCAAGCCTTGCTGCTTTACGGGCGCGAAGAGACCGAAAATTTGCGCAACGAGATCCTGCGCAATGCGCCGCTGGCGCGGATCGAGCCGCGCCAGGTCGAGCAGATGCGCGCGCTGATCCGCCAGATCGCGCGCCGGCTGCGCGAGCGCTATTCCAAGCCGCGCAAGCGTCAGCGCCGCGGCCATCTCGACGTTCGCCGCACGCTGCGCCGGAACGCGGCCTGGGGCGGCGTGCCGTTCCTCACCGCGTGGAAGCGCAAGCATCGCGACCGGCCGAAGATCGTCGCGCTGTGCGACGTCTCGGGTTCGGTTGCCCGCGTGTCGGACTTCTTCCTGCTCCTGATCCACAGCCTGCACGAGGTGGTCGACGACGTCCGCTCGTTCGCCTTCTCGGGCCACCTGATCGAGGTCAGCGACATCCTGGAATCGAAATCGCCGGAAGAGGCGATGAAGGAGATCATGTCCAAGGTCGGCTTCGGCTCGTCCGACTATGGCAATTCGTTCGCCGATTTCGAGCACAATTGGATGAGCGCGATCACGCCGCAGACCACGGTGATCGTGCTCGGCGACGCCCGCAGCAACAATCTCGATCCGCGCGCCGACATCCTGCGTCGCATCGGCGAGCGCTCCAAGCGCCTGGTGTGGCTCAACCCCGAAGGCCGCATGGTCTGGGGCTTCGGCGATTCCGAGATGCCGCGCTACGCGACCTTCTGCACCGTGGTGCGCCAATGCGCGACCGCCCGGCAGCTCGAGCGCGCCGTCTCCGACATCGTGGCGACGTATCAGTAGATCGCCAGCGCTTTAGAGCGTTTTCGAGCGAAGTGGACACCGGTTCGCGTGAAGAAAAACGCGTCAAAACAGAAATCTAGAGCTTCGGTCCTGATTCAATCAGAACCGAAGCTCTAGAGGCGAAGCGAGTCGCTGTGGAATTGCCATCCGACGAACGCAACCAGCGTCAGCGCGATCGAGGCAAAGATGCTCACGAGCTTGATCGTCGTGATCGCCTTCAGGATCGAGACGGAACGTGCCGCCGCATGCGGGTCGCCGTGCAGCAACAACCAGGCCAGCAAGCAATCCTCGATCAGGTCGCTCAGCAGATACACGGCCGGCACGACCAGGCCGAGCCACGCTGCGGTCGGATAGATCTGGTTGAGCCAGTATGATGACGCCGCGCCCATCGCGCCCGCCAGCGCCAGCATGACGACGAGATCGAGCGGGAACAGAATCGGGAAGACATATTTCATCCGGAGATCGGATTGCACCAGCTCGCCGAGCTGATCGCCGGTGTAGCTCAGCGTCTTCTCTGGAAAGCGGGCCCGGAATCTATCGGCGAAAACGCGATCGGAGTAGCTGCCGACCCACCAGAACAGTCCGAACGCACTCACCACCAATCCCGCGAGAATGATCGTCACGAGAGCTTGGTGGCTCATGCCGATCCGTTCCTGTCCAGGCTGCGGAAGCTGCGGAAAGCAGCGGGCAAGATGATCGCGCGCACCGGCGAAATCCCTGAAGGGGAGAAAATATCGACGCAATATCGCAATGACTGTCGATGAGATTTCCACCTTTTCCAAAGTGTTGCAATTGAATTCTGCGGATCGCCGTGGAGTGCGCGCGCGCGACCGATGCCGGCCGCAGACTCCAGAACGACAGTCGGCGTTCATGCCGCGTACACAGAACCGCCTTCAATTGGAGATTGAATCATCCCCGTGTTCTGCCGTACATAGAGGTCGCGAATTTTCACGGCGGCCGCGGGGGCAACGGATGCCGAAGGATCTTGTGATTTGTTGCGACGGCACCGGCAACGAGATCGGCGCCAATATTTCCAACGTCCTGAAGCTGTTTCGCGTCGCCGACAAGGATGACCGGCAGCGGATCTACTATCATCCGGGTCTCGGCACGATCGGCCTGCAGAACAGCTGGGGCCGCTTCAAGCAGGAGGTGCGCGGCCTTTTCGGGCTGGCCTTCGGTGCCGGTCTCGACGAGGACACGCTTGGCGCCTACCAGTTTTTGTGCCGGCTCTGGGAGCCCGGCGACCGGGTCTGGATGTTCGGCTTCAGCCGCGGCGCCTATACCGTGCGCACGCTGGCGGCCTTCGTCCATGTGATGGGCCTCCTGCCGGTCGACCAGCTCGATATCGCGGACTACGCGTTCAACACCTACAAGAAAGCCAGCTCCGACTCCCAGAAATCGGACGGCACGTTCGACGATGCCCCGCTGAAGGAAGCCTGGCACTTCAGCCAGATCGCCGGCGGGCGCAACATCGACATCGAGTTCGTCGGAGTCTGGGACACCGTCGCCTCGATCATCGTGCCGCGGCAGGACAATTTCCTGTTCGACATCCAGACGCTGCTGTTCACCCGCACCAATTCCAGTGTCAGGCGATTCCGCCAGGCGATCTCGATCGATGAACGCAGGCGCATGTTCCGCCTCAACCGCTGGATCGAACCGCAGAAGTTCCGCTCCGATCCATTCAATCCGGCAACGGAGGTGGAGCAGGACATTCGCCAGGTCTGGTTCGCCGGCGTGCACTCCGACGTCGGCGGTGGCTATCCCGAGGACCAGAGCGGGCCGTCAAAGTTTCCGCTGATCTGGATGCTCGAGCAGGCCAGGTCCGCCGGGCTGCACATGGATCAGGCGCTGATCGATCATCTCGCCTGGGGGATGCCGCTGCCGCCGCACAAGTACGACTACGTGCCGCCGAGCGCGACGGCTCCGCTGCACAATTCGCTGACCGCCGCCTGGGAAATCCTGGAATGGATTCCGAAGAGCGACAAATGGAAGGAATGGCCGGAACGGAAGTCCTTCCTCGGCTTCTATCTGCCGCGCGGCGAGCCGCGGCCTATACCGGAGGGGGCGACCATCCACGCCTCGGTGCTGGAGCGCATGGACAAGGATCCGGCCTACCGGCCGATCAACCTGCCGAAGACCTACAAGGTCGAGCCAATGACGCCGCCACCGGCGCCGCCCGCTCCGGCGGCCTGACAACGTCAGAGTTTCCTATCCTGAGGCGCTTTTCTTTACGCGAAGCGGCATCCACTTCGCTCGAAAGCGCTTTGCGAATCGATCGGTATCCTTGATCCGCGTGCGGCTGAGCTCAGCCGACCGTATCGGCGCGCGCGATGGCCGGCTGCCATTGCCTCAATTGAGTTTATCGCAGGACGGTGTATTAACACGTTTCGTTCCGGAATCGTTCGATCCGGGAACCCGAATCGCCCTCTCAGGGATCATGACCGCCCAACCAGCCCTCGATCATGCATCCGCTTCGCCTCGCGACGCGCGGTCCGTGCTCAGTTCCGTATTCGGCCTGTCGGGCTTCCGCGGTGCGCAGGAGAAGATCGTCCGCCATGTCACCGATGGCGGCAATTGCCTGGTGCTGATGCCGACCGGCGGCGGCAAGTCGCTGTGCTACCAGCTGCCGTCGCTGCTGCGCGACGGTTGCGGCATCGTGGTGTCGCCCTTGATCGCGCTGATGCGTGACCAGGTCGCGGGCCTTTCCGAGGCCGGCGTCAACGCCGCGGTGCTGAACTCGACGCTGTCCTATCAGGAAGCCTCCGAGGTCGAGCGGCGGCTGCTCGCGGGCGATCTCGACCTGCTCTATGTTGCGCCGGAACGGCTGCTGACGCCACGCTGCCTCAATCTGCTGGGCCAGGCGCAGATCGCGCTGTTTGCGATCGACGAGGCGCATTGCGTCTCGCAATGGGGCCATGACTTCCGCCCGGAGTATATCGGCCTGTCCGCACTCGCCGAGCGCTTCCCCAAGGTGCCGCGCATCGCGCTGACGGCGACCGCGGACGCGCTGACGCGAAAGGAGATCGCCGAGCGGCTGTCACTCACCGACGCGCCGGAGTTTGTCGCAAGCTTCGACCGCCCCAACATCCGCTACGAGATCGTCGACAAGCAAAATGCGACCACGCAGCTGAAATCCTTCATCAAGGAGCGGCACGCCGGCGACGCCGGCGTGGTCTATTGCCTGTCGCGCGCCAAGGTCGAGGACGTCGCGGCGTCGCTGAGCGAGGCCGGCATTCCCGCGCTGCCCTATCACGCCGGGCTCGATGCCAGCGTGCGTGCCCGGCATCAGGATCGCTTCCTCAATGAGGACGGCATCGTGATCGTCGCCACGATCGCGTTCGGCATGGGCATCGACAAGCCCGACGTGCGCTTCGTCGCGCATCTCGATTTGCCGAAGAGCATCGAGGCCTACTACCAGGAGACCGGACGCGCCGGGCGCGACGGCAAGCCGTCGGCCGCGTGGATGGCCTATGGCCTCTCCGACATCGTGCAGCAGCGCCGCATGATCGACGAATCGACCGGCTCCGACGCCTTCAAGCGCGTCTCGATCGGCAAGCTCGACGCGCTGGTTGCGCTCGCCGAGACCGTGCATTGCCGGCGCCAGCGCCTGCTCGGCTATTTCGGCGAGACCCGCACGGACGAAAGCTGCGGCAATTGCGACAACTGCCTGACGCCGCCGCGTGTCCGCGACGGCAAGGTGCTCGCACAGAAGCTATTGTCCTGCGTCTATCGCACCGGGCAGCGGTTTGGCGCCATGCACCTGATCGACGTGCTGGTCGGGCGGCTGACCGAACGCGTCAAGCAGTTCAATCACGACCAATTGTCGGTGTTCGGCATCGGCCGCGAGCTCAACGAGAAGCAATGGCGCGCGGTGCTGCGCCAGCTGGTGGCGATGGGCCATCTGCGCGCCGATAGCGACGCCTTTGGCGCGCTGAAGCTGACCGACAGCGCCCGCGGTGTGCTGAAAGGCGAGACCGCGGTGATGCTGCGCGAGCAGCCGGAAGGCGCGCGCAATCGCGCGGTCCGCGGCAAGTCGCGCCGCGGCGAGCTCGCGCCCGCCGCCGACAGCCTCGGCGGGATCGCCAGCCCCGCGCTGCATGCGGCCCTGCGCGCCTGGCGTTCGGAGGTCGCGCGGCAGCGCGGCGTGCCGGCCTATGTGGTGCTGCACGATTCGACCATCGACGGCATCGCCGCGATGCGGCCGGATACGCTGGACGAACTGCGCAACGTCGCCGGGATCGGCGACAAGAAGCTCGAGCATTACGGCGACGAGCTGATCCGGATCGTGAAAGGGACGGAAGGCTGAACCAACCTCAAGATACCATCTTCGACGTCAACAGCTTGATAAAATTCCGCTTCGCCTTGTGGCGCGTCATGAGGTCAGCGAGGTAGGCCGAATGTTGGATGGCTCCGTCAAGCCGCCGCATCCGTTTGATCATAGCGTGAGCGTCGCTGTAGTTGCCCTGGCCACCTAGCCGAACCTTGCGTTCGACCAGCTGAGCATAGGCCTTCAACGCCTCGGCAGGAAGATCCGTTTCGCTCGCCCTGGCGAGTTCTTCCATCAGAATTTCGCGGCATCCGTGCTTGTCGGCAGCCGCCCACGCGTCTGCCAGCAGACCCTCCGCCATGAGCACTCGAACCAGAACCTCGGCTGCTCCGAACACACTCCATTCCGATTGCGAACCAGACTTCCCCGCTCGGACGCTCAGCGCGGCGATGGCCTTGTCGCGGACGAGGATCTGGGCGTTGCAATCGCCGGCGTCGGATTTCAATCGCAGGTACAGCTCGACGCTGGGTTCCCGACTGAACAGCTTCCAGAGCCGTTCGTTGGCGTCTTCATTTCGGCCGCTGCGCTGAAGCAGACCACAGGTAAAGAGAACCAGACGCTGGTCGGGCTCATCCTCGAATTTCCACAACCCCTCTTCAGCCCATTTCAGCGCTTCCTGTTCCCGTCCGTTGTCGAGACAGAGCTGAGCAATACCGAGATAGTCATACGCAGTCGACAGATCACTCGCCCGAATGGCGATGCCCGCATCGACATCACCGTCTCGTTCAGCAAAGCGCTCCATCATAGCCCGAAGCGCATATTCTCCGCCGGTCCGGATCTCGGTTCGCCTCCCTCGCCTGGATCTTATCTTTTGCCACGCTTCGGTCGCCAGCCTGCGATACTCGGCTAGCCCCGCCGTACCCAAGACATCAGCATGGGTCTCGCTCGCGCCAAAGAAGAAGTCCCAGTCGGAATTGACTTCGCGGGCAAACAGCACGCGCGCCAATTCGATGGAATCAGGCTTTGCCTGCTCGCAGGCGGCAAGATGAATTTCGCAGGCCCGCGCGTAGCAAGCTCCCCCGCCGCCATCGGAATCATCGACCTTGGTCAGCGCCTCGTCCATTCGTCCGAAGAAATGATCGAGCAGTTCGAGGACCAGCAACGCTCTCCCGCCTCCGAGCAGAACCGAAATGCGATCAAGTGCGCCATCAATGTGACGCACCCAGTCGCGCATGTCGCGATATTCGATGTAGCCGCGGACGCGGGTCGCGTCAGTGATGGCTCTCTTGAGTTGTGCGCTCAGCGTGGCATCGTCGGCCGAGTCGAGCGCGGCCGACAGCTCCAGCTCCTCAAGCAATTTGGGAGCGCGCTCAGCGAGTCCAATAATCATTTCGACAAGACGATCGATGCCCTTCGCGCGCAGATGATCACGGATCTTGCCAAGCCGGTTCGAGGCCTGTCCCAGTTCGTCCGGCTCCAGATTGTTGACGGTCAAGGCTACCGCGGTCAGATGCTTGCAGAAGCCCCGATCGGCGAAGGCCTGACAAGTGCAAGCGCCGGAAAAGATCTCGCCTTGGCCGGTCAGCTCACAGCGATAGATTTCAGTACCTGCTACCCGCGCAACCACGCGGGCCTCGTCGATCGTGATGATCTCCACCCGCCGATCCGCCTGATAAGCGCTGCCGCGAGCAAAGGTCTTGTCACCAGCGACCTCGCGCAACGCCGCGAGATCGAATCGGTCGGTCCGTAGCATAGCCTCAATATCGGAGGCGGATCGCTTTCGGGCTTGCGCCATATGGACGGCCCATTGCTCTCGAGAGGTTCGATAGCCCGGACTATATCCGACTGCGCCGACCCCGACGAGATTCGAGGGTCTCAAGATCACAGGGATTGACGACAGTCCCCTGTTCCGTCATCTGCCGCTCTTGCTGTTCGCGGCCTCGCGCGCAAGGTTCAGCGCCTCGCCTGAAGCAGCGCCCGGATACCGCAGCCCTCCGCCCAGCGGCATAGGAGCCATACCCGGCGCGGCAACCCATGTGCTTGCGGGCCGCGTCGCCCTCGCCCTAATCTTTTGCCCAACGCGTCCACCGAGGCGCGGACAAGTCATAACGACAAGAGATAGGGAAGAGACGGGCCATGGCTCAGGAGAGCACCGCGCGCAAAGCTGCGCGCCCTGCCGAAAGTGGAACGTTCGACGCCGTCGTGATCGGTGCAGGGTTCGCCGGCATGTACATGCTGCATCGGCTGCGCGGGCTCGGCTTCACCGCGCGGGTCTATGAGGCCGGCGGCGGCGTCGGCGGCACCTGGTACTGGAATCGCTATCCCGGCGCGCGCTGCGACGTCGAGAGCCTGCAATACTCCTTCTCGTTCTCCGAGGAACTCGATCAGGACTGGAGCTGGTCGGAGAAATATTCTCCGCAGCCCGAAATTCTCGCCTACGCCAACCACGTCGCCGACCGCTTCGACCTGCGCAGCCAGATCGTGTTCGACACCCGCGTCACCGCGGCGACGTTCGACGAGAAGGCAGGCAGCTGGTTGATCGAAACCGATCGCGGCGACAAGGTCACCGCCAAATTCTGCATCATGGCGGTGGGCTGCCTGTCGGCGCCGAACCGACCCGCTTTCCCTGGGATGGCGGATTTCCGCGGACCAATCTATCACACCGGCGAATGGCCGCATGAGGGTGTCGACTTCACCGGCCTG
This sequence comes from Bradyrhizobium sp. B124, assembly GCF_038967635.1. Taxonomy (NCBI): domain Bacteria; kingdom Pseudomonadati; phylum Pseudomonadota; class Alphaproteobacteria; order Hyphomicrobiales; family Nitrobacteraceae; genus Bradyrhizobium; species Bradyrhizobium sp. B124. The sequence goes on from NZ_CP152413.1 coordinate 5,106,889, forward strand.
CGCGTCGGCGTCATCGGAACCGGATCGTCCGCGATCCAGTCGATCCCGATCATCGCGCAGCAGGCGTCCGAGCTCACTGTGTTCCAGCGTACCGCGACCTGGTCGGTGCCGGCATGGAACGAGCGCCTGTCGGCGGAGTATCTGAAGGAAGCCAAGGCGCATTATCCGGAGCTGCGCGCGAAAGCACGTGCGCGCCCGACCGGCTTCTACTTTCAGTTCAACGCCCAGCCCGCCTTGCAGGCAAGCGAGCACGAACGCGAGCGGCTGTATGAGGAAGCCTGGCAGCGCGGCGGCCTGCCCTTCCTCGGCGCGTTCGGCGACCTCCTGTTCGAGAAGGCCGCCAACGACACCATCGCCGATTTCGCGCGCGAGAAGATCCGCGGCATCGTCAAGGATCCCGCCACTGCCGAGCTGCTGTGCCCTCGAAACGTGTTCGGCTGCAAGCGGCTCTGTGTCGATACCAACTATTTCGAGACCTACAATCTGCCGCACGTGAAGCTGGTCGACGTGTCGAAGACACCGATCGAGCGCTTTACCACCGAGGGCATCGTGGTCGACGGCACCGAATACAAGTTCGATGCGATCGTCTCCGCCACCGGCTTTGCCGCCATGACGGGCTCGTTCGACAAGATCGCGATCACCGGCCGCGGCGGGCAGACGCTCGCCGAAAAATGGCAGGCCGGCCCGCGCGCCTATCTTGGCCTCGCCTCGGAGGGATTTCCGAACCTGTTCATGATCACCGGGCCCGGCAGCCCGTCGGTGCTCGCGAGCATGATCCAGGCGATCGAGCAGCATGTCGACTGGCTGGCGGACTGCATCAGCCACATGCGCGACATCGGCGCAGGCACGATCGAGGCGGTCCGCGACGATGAGGACGCCTGGGTCGCCCATGTCAACGACGTCTCCACGGTATCGCTGCGCTCGACCTGCAGCTCCTGGTATGTCGGCGCCAACATCCCGGGCCGTCCCCGCGTGTTCATGCCCTATATCGGCGGCTTCCCGATCTATGTGCAGAAATGCAATGAGGTGATGAATTCGGGCTATGACGGCTTCGTGCTGCAGGGTGCGCCCAAGGCCAACACGCCGCCGCAGATCCGCTTCACCGAGCGCTGGCAGGTGCCGCTCGACATCGAGGTGATCTCGCCGGCCGCGGTCGCCGCCAAGCGCGTCCCCATGGTCTGAGCTTCCGCGGTATCCCCGCCGGGATTGCGCATGATAGTGTCGCGCCGGGTTCGCGTTTCGCATCGCGGGCCGCACGGGGGACGATGGCCGACACGGCATTGCAGGGATTGGTCGAGCGGATCGGCGCGGATCACGTCGTGCGCCGACTTGGAATCGAGGCCGCGCATGAGAAGCAACTGTTCGGCCAAGGCACACTCGTGTTCAACGTCGAGAACTGGAAGCTGGCGCCATGGGTCGTCGAAACTGCGCTCAAGCTGGCCGGCCTCCATGGCCGCGCGCGGCGCAACGCCGACCGGGTCGAGGTAAGGCGCAACCTGGTGACGTCGACGCGCCTGCCGGCGGCGTTCGACGGCTTCACCATCCTTCATCTCAGCGATCTCCACGCCGACATCAGCCAGGGAGCGATGCGGCATCTGGCTGACATCGTCCGCTATGTCGCTTGCGACATCTGCGTCCTCACCGGCGATTATCGCGGCAAGACGTTTGGCCCGTTCGAAACCAGTCTCGCGCTGATGAAGGATCTCTGCGCACTGATCAAGCTGCCGCTCTACGGCATCCTCGGCAACCACGACAGCATCCGCATGACGCCGGCGCTGGAAGCGATGGGCATCAGGATGCTGTTCAACGAGCAGGAGCCGATCACGCGCGATGGCGCGACGATCCATCTCGCCGGCATCGACGATGCGCATTTCTATCGCACCGACGACATTGCAAAATCTGCCGCGGCGATCCCGCGCGATGCGTTCTCGATCCTGCTCGCGCATACGCCGGAATCCTATCGCGAGGCGGCAGCGGCCGGCTTCGACCTGATGCTGAGCGGCCATACCCATGGCGGCCAGCTCTGCCTGCCCGGCGGCATCGCGATCAAGCTGGAGGCGCGGCTGCCGCGCCGGATGGGCAGAGGCGCCTGGCGGTTCGGTGAACTTGCCGGCTACACATCGGCCGGCGCCGGCACCAGCCTTGCGCCGGTGCGGCTGAACTGCCCGGCCGAGATCACGGTGCATACGCTGCGCCGGCTCGGCTGATACCCGCCCGTACGTCGCAGGCGCGCACGGCCAAAATATCGAAAACAACCCCATGCAAAGTAGCCGGCGGCTGCCCGGACTTTCGCAGGGAATGACGTGTGGCCGATCGCCATATGCGATCGCCCTGCCGTAAGGATGGGGAGAGGGAGTAGCAGAGGTCTCAATTGCCCTTCTTCGCGCTCGCGCTCTGCTCGTTCACCGTGCAGGTGATCAACAGGGTGTAGCCGCGCGCATCCTTGGCGATATCGGACGTCTCCTTCTTGGTCCCGTCGCGCCATTCGGCGGTCCGGTACATCACCGCGCTGTTGTCAAGGAAGTCGCGCAGCGCGCCGGTCTTGATGGCGAAGTTGATGTTTTCCGGGATCGATCCCGTAGCCCGCGCCATCCTGACCGCGTCGAGCTTCGCGGCCACCACGCCGACCACGGCGCCGCCGAGATCGAACAGCGGCCCGCCGCTGTTGCCGGGCTGTACCGCGGCGCTGATCTGCAGATGACGCGTGTCGTTGAGGATGCCGCTCAGCGAAGAAACGATGCCCGTGGTCACGGTGAAATCGGATGTCAGCAGGCCATGATAGGGGTAGCCGATCGCCACGACTCCGTCGCCAACCCGAATCGAGTTCTGCCGGATGCTCGCGACATCCTTGAACGGGGACGGCGCCTGCAGCAGCGCGAGATCGTTGGTCTCGTCGTCGGACACTAACCGCAATTTGACAACCGCCGCACCGCTCAGATTGCCCGTGATCTCGCTGCAACCATCGACGACATGATGGTTGGTGACGACGTGACCGCTATCGCTGACGACGAAGCCGGTGCCGGTGCCTGATCTCGCCTGCTTCGCGGGCGGCGCGTTGGGTGCAGCAGCCTGTTGCGGCGGCGCGGCCGCAGGCTTTGTCGCGACCGCGAACTCGCCGGCGTTGGAGACGCCGTTCTTCTTCACCGAGACCACGCAGTTGAGCAGCGCCGGCAACAGCTGCGCGGTCTGATTGAGGTTGAACTGAAACAATTGCCCCTGCGCGAACGCCGTCATCTGGCGCGCCTTGCGGAACTGGTTGATCAGCGCCGAATTCACCGGCATCTCGACATTCACGAGCTTCTCGCCGAGCGGCATGCCGTAGACATTGAACGCAGGCTGGCCGTCGAAGGTCAGCGCAAGCGGAAAGGCTTCGCCCGGCGTCAAACGCCAACTGTCATGAGCCAAGCCCAGCCGCCAGCTGCCATTCGCGGCAACCGCCACCATGAAGAAGATGCCGCTCTGGTAGGTGCTCCCCGCCGAGCAATGCGTGAACGCACCGCTCTTGTCGTCGGTGAAGGCGCCGCCCTTCCAATTGCCGACCGTGATCGAGCCGTAGGGACCGCGGGCGCTCGATGGAGTTGCGGACGCAAACAGCCACGCGGCCACGACGGCCGCCCAGATCGCAACTCTCATGACATGCACTCCCCAGCCACAACCCCTTATAGGAGGCGGAGAAATTCATCCGCAAGTGGTGCGCGGCTTGGCCTTTGGTCCAGCGGCCACGCAATACCGCCGCGGATGAGGCGATCGCCACACCCTCAGGTTACAGATGACACGTTCCTATTTTGTTCCTGAAATGTCAACCCGGACATAGTCCAGCCGCCGCGCCAGGCGGACGCTATTGCGGCTCCCGAACCGAAGACTGCGCCGGCGGATTTGGATCGCTGAACCAGCAGCGGGATGCCAGCCCATGAACGCCGACACCGATCAGGAAAATGCCGGCATAGAGTTCGACCGCGTGGTTCAGCGCCAGCAGGCGGGCGCGCAACACGGCGCCGTGGCCCGGGTAAGCCCAAAACCAATGCCCCACCGCGGCGATGGCTCGGCCGGCTGCATTCATCATCCTCACGCGAAGGTCTCCCGACTCGCCCGGCACGACGAAAATACCGGGCGAAGCTGACGCGGACCTGACGCAGGACGGACGGGACCTGTAGCCCGGATGAAGCGAAGCGAAATCCGGGGCCTCGGTTGTCCCGGATTGCGCTTCGCTCCATCCGAGCTACGAAATGAGAAGCGTCGCCTGCCTCAGCCGTTCCTGAACGCGTAGGCGTAGCCGTTGAGCGCCGGCGCGCCGCCGAGATGGGCGTAGAGCACCTTCGACCCGGCCGGGAAGAAACCCTTCTGCACCAGATCGATCATGCCCTGCATCGATTTCCCCTCGTAGACAGGGTCGGTGATCATGCCCTCGAGCCGCGCACTGAGTCGGATCGCCTGCTTCGTCTCCTCCGACGGCACGCCGTAGGCGGGATAGGCGTAGTCCTCGATCAGCACGACATCATCCTCGACGATGTCGCGGCCGAGTTCGACCAACTTCGCGGTGTTCTGCGCGATCGACAGCACCTGTGCCTTGGTCTGCGCAGGCGTGAACGAACCATCGATGCCGATCACGTTGCGCGCGCGCCCGTCGGCGGCGAAGCCGACCAGCATGCCGGCATGGGTCGAGCCGGTCACCGTGCAGACGATGATGTAGTCGAACTTGACGCCGAGCTGACGCTCCTGCGCGCGCACCTCTTCGGCGAAGCCGACATAGCCGAGCCCACCATATTTGTGCACGGAAGCGCCGGCCGGGATCGCGTAGGGCTTGCCGCCCGCCGCCTTCACTTCCTCGATCGCCTGTTCCCAGCTCTGGCGGATGCCGATGTCAAAACCTTCGTCGACCAGGCGCACATCCGCGCCCATCACGCGCGAGAGCAGGATGTTGCCGACGCGGTCATAGACTGCGTCCTCATGCGGCACCCAGCTTTCCTGCACCAGCCGGCACTTCATGCCGATCTTGGCCGCGACCGCCGCTACCATGCGGGTGTGGTTGGATTGCACGCCGCCTATCGAGACCAGCGTGTCGGCGTTGGAGGCGATCGCGTCGGGGATGATATATTCGAGCTTGCGCAGCTTGTTGCCGCCGAAGGCGAGCCCGGAATTGCAATCCTCGCGCTTGGCATAGAGCTCCACCTTGCCGCCGAGATGCTTTGACAGCCGATCGAGCTTCTCGATGGCGGTCGGCCCGAAGGTGAGCGGGTAGCGTGCGAACTTCTCCAGCATACTGGCATCCTCTTTGGTGGTCTGGAACGGCGGCCAGAACTATCACTACAGCTGCGAAAGGTGCTCTCTAAGTCAGGCCACCCGATCGCCGAAGATTGCTGAATTTGCACTGGATGATATGTTTTCTCTCACATTACTGGCTAACAATGAGAGATTCTTCCATGTCCGCCCGACTCGATCGCATCGACGTCAAGATGTTGAGATTGCTGCAAAAGAACGGCCGGCTCAGCAACGCCGAGCTGGCCGACCAGGTCGGCGTCAGCCCCGCCACCTGCCATCGCCGGACCCAGGCGCTGTTCGACGAGGGCTTTCTCAGCGGCGTCCGCGCCATGGTCGCGCCGCGCAAGGTCGGCAAGGGCGCGCTGGTGATGGTCGGCGTCGTGCTCGACCGCTCGACGCCGGAGAGCTTTGCGAGCTTCGAGCAGGCGGTGGCGAAGCTGAAGTTCGTGCTCGACTGTCACCTCGTCGCCGGCGACTTCGATTATTTCCTCAAGATCCGCGTCGGCGACATGGAGGATTTCAACCGCATCCATGGCGACCAGCTGATCGCGCTGCCCGGTGTGCGGCAGACCCGCACCTTCTTCGTGATGAAGGAGGTGGTGGACAATGCGGAGCTGGAGTTCTGAGCTGCGGTTCCGCTCAGCACCTACTTCGAAGCTTTGGCGATCTTGTGCGCGAGGTGGCCGGTCTGATGATCTCTGCGGAGTTGGCTCAGCGAGGTCTCGTTCAACGCAGCCAGGACATCGCTCAGCTTCTCGGTTTCGGGATAACCCGCCGCGAAACTTGGCCCGTAAACCTTGCGCAAGGTGCGGAGCAGCGTGTTGCCGTGCTTGCCGCTGATTTCGCCATCCTTGTTGGGATGCCGGTGGTCGAGACCTGCCTTGCTCATGTTGCTCTCCCTTGTACCATTGGCTGGCAGCATCTGCCTGCGGAGATCAAATGGCAATTGAGGCCGCAAACGGCCGGGAACCCACCCAGCGCTCTCACCCATCCTTGGTCGAAGGCGAGTATTCGGTGGCTATTTGCGGCGAATTCGGTCAATGTAACCAACGTGCTCCTGCGGACTCCGGAGAGGCCTGACGCGGCTATCGAACAGCAAGCCGCGTCCATACGGGAAGCCACAGCTCCATTGCGTCACAGCACAGTCCTGCGTGAGAGCACCCCCAACTGCAGAGGTGGACAGATGTCATATGCCTACAAGCTGAATGAAGACGTTCACCACCGGGCCCAGGGGCCGCAAGGTCGCGCCGAGGCCGATGAGCCGGCGGTCTACACCATCATTCAACGCATGCCGATTGAGGCAGACGGGCGGCTTCGATACCGAATCAGGAGCAAGGCAGGCAATATCGAGCGCGTGGTGACGGAAGAGCAGCTGACGTACTCGCAATAGGCAATGCGCCGCCGGGGTTCTGAGCCAGACGCGATCCCCTACAGCTGCGGTGTCGGCCAGCCTGCCCGAGAGGAGTAGTCCTTTCATTCGACTTGATGGGCCGTGCAAATCGGCGCAGTCTCTTTCCGGACTCCCCACAGGGCTGCAGGGTCGCGCGCGTGGATGCGCGGGTCGATTCATCCGGGGATGACCGTCATGAACGTCACGGCGATGAGACTGGCCATACCGTTGCTGGCACTTGCGGCCGGCGGCACCGCTGCGTTCATCTTCGGCATCCACCAAACCCAGCAGATCCTGGGCGTAAACACGCGCTTGATGGCGACGGCGCCATCCGCGCCCACGCAAGACCAAGACAAGACTGCGCTGGCAAAGACGCAGACCGAGACCGCGGCGCTGGCCAACGCTTTGGCAGGACCGTCGCCAACACCGGGCGGCAACGCGGTGCCGGAGTTCGACGTCGTCAGCATCGAGCCGACCGGCGAGACCGTTGTCGCCGGCCGGGCGCTCCCTGGCGCGACGGTGGAATTGCTGCGCAATGGCGAGGTGCATGATCGCGCCGTGGCGGACAAGTCCGGCCAGTTCGTCATGGTGCCGCGCCCGCTTCCGCCGGGAAACTATGACCTCACCCTGCGCATCACGCATGACGGCAAGCAGGTGACCTCCAAGCAGAGCGTGGCAGTGGCGCTCGACGCTGCGGCCAGCGAGCGGCCGATGGTGGCGCTGATGGCGCCGGACAAGCCGATCCGCGTGCTGTCGCAACCTGCGGCGGCGACGCACGGGAAGGTGGCTGTCGAGGCCGTCGAGACCGAACCGGGCGGCAAGCTCCATGTCAGCGCTCAGGCAACTCCCGGCGCGAACGTCAGGCTCTATCTCAACGACAGTCTGATCACATCCGCGACTGCCGACGCAGCGGGGCACCTCTCGGTCACGATCAACAAGGGCGTAACGACCGGCGATTATCGGATCCGGCTTGACGACGTCGACCCCGGCTCCGGCAAGGTCCGCGCGCGTGCCGAAGTGCCGTTCAACGTTCCGGACACGACGACGACCGCATCGATCCCGGCGCCTGCGGCATCGTCCGGCCGTACGGATGGGACCACGCCGCAGGTTGCGGCGGCAACCACCGCCGCATTGAGCTCACCCTCCGCCGTGATCGTGCCGAAGATCACCACGACCACCGTGGCGCGCGGCGACAGCCTGTGGCGGATCAGCCAGCGCGCATTGGGTGCCGGCCAGCGCTACGCGGTGATCTATCGGGCCAACTCGCAGCAGATCCGTAATCCCAATTTGATCTATCCCGGCCAGGTCTTTGTGCTGCCGGCACGGTGAGGCCGGCATTCCGGCAACGCTCACTTGCCGGGGGATTTCAGGAAGGCGACGATCTTGGCGCGATCCTCCGCCGAGCGCACGCCGGTATACGGCTTCATGCCGTTGCCCGACACCACGGCTTCGGGATCCTCGATGAAGCGCAGCAGCGCGCTGTCATCCCAGACAATGTCGGATGATTTCATCGCCTCCGAGTAGGGAAAGTTCGCCACGGATCCGGCCTTGCGGCCGATGATGCCGTGCAGGTTCGGGCCGACACGATTGTCGCCCTCCTTGACGGTGTGGCAGGTGCGGCAAGAATTATTGAACGCCTGCTCGCCGGACACGCCCGCATTCTCGCCATGGGACGGCGACAAAAGCAGGGACATCAGGCCGCAAACGACGACGATGAATCCTGGCCGCATCGGTCTCTCCCTCGGCAATTGCGCTAAGCAAGACAGTTTGCAACATCCCGCCCCGGCCGCCATGCGGTCAACGCAGAGGCCACGCGAAGGGTCCTCATCTGGCAGGCCCCACATCTGGCGCAGGCATGCCCGCCACACTAGATGTGCTGCCATGCAGCACCCCGCCCTTGAGGATTTCGTCGCCGGCCACCAGCGCCTGTTTGTCCTGACCGGGGCCGGCTGCAGCACCAATTCCGGCATTCCCGACTATCGCGACAGCGACGGCAACTGGAAGCGGACGCGGCCGGTGACGATCCAGGCATTCCTGGGTGAGGCGGCGACGCGCCAGCGCTACTGGGCGCGCAGCATGGTCGGCTGGCGGCGGTTCGGCCGCGCGATGCCGAATGGTGCGCATCGCGCCCTGGCGAAGCTCGAACAACAAGGCCGCTGCGAGCTGCTGCTGACGCAAAATGTCGACCGCCTGCATCAGGCCGCGGGCAGCCAGCGCGTGATCGACCTGCACGGCCGGCTCGATGTGGTGCGCTGCCTCGGCTGCGGCGCGACGACGCCCCGCGAGCAGTTTCAGGGCGAGCTGGCGCGGCTGAATCCCGCCTGGCTCGCGCTCGATGCCGTCGATGCCCCTGACGGCGATGCCGATCTCGAGCAGGATTTTTCGTCGTTCGTGGTGCCGGCCTGCGAGGCCTGCGGCGGCGTGCTGAAACCCGACGTGGTGTTCTTCGGCGAGAACGTGCCGCGCGACACCGTTGCGTCGGCGCAGGCGCATCTCGAGCAGGCCGACGCTCTCCTGGTCGTCGGCTCCTCGCTGATGGTCTATTCCGGGTTTCGCTTCGTCCGGATGGCGGAGCAGCGCGGCTTGCCGATCGCCGCGGTCAATCTCGGCCGCACCCGCGCCGACGAGCTGCTCACGCTCAAGATCGAGGACCAGTGCGAGACGGCGCTGGCGTTTTTGCTATAGGCCAGCGCCGTTCGCCCGCGCTCTCACGCGCGATGGCGCTGCGACTTGGCCATCGGCATGTTGGCGTTCCAGTGCGTCCAGCTGACGCTGGCGAGGCTGCCGCGGTCCGTTGCCAACGGACGACGCGTGCGGCGCTCGTACTCGGCGATGCAGCGGCCTGATTCGCCGATCTTGCGCTGCAATTCGTCGATCGTCATCTGCGTCGCGCGGCCGCAATTGGCCTTGCCGAGCTGATCGACCTCGATCGCCTTCAATGCCGCGCGCAGCTTCTTCAGCTGCGCGCGCTGCCAGGCGATGTGACTGTTGCTGTCTGCTGTCATGTGGCCGCCACCATCTTTGATCGTTGCACGCCGTTGGGTACCTCGATGTCGACTTCGAGCATCGAAACGAACTTGCCCCGGTCCATCCGGACCACGACCTTGTCGGGATCGACATCGATATGCTTGGAGACCACACCCAGGATTTCCGAGCGGAGCATCTCCAGAAGGTCCGGCGTGCCGGTCCGGCCGCGCTCATGCGAAAGCAGGATCTGCAACCGCTCCCGCGCGACGGGCGCCGATGCAGAGCGGCCGCCGAACAGCCGCATTACGTTCATCATGCCGCCCTCCGTCGCAGCAGCCGGTCCATCAGCCCCTTGCGCTCGACCGGCACGGTCATCTCCACCGCTTCGCCCATCAGGCGCCGCACCGCGTCGGTATAGGCCCGCGCCGGCGCGCTGCTCGCAGCGTTCAGCGTGACCGGGCAGCCGACATTGGAGGCGCGCAACACGTCCTGGCTTTCCGGGACGATGCCGAGCAGCGGTGTGGCAAGGATTTCCAGGATATCGTCGATCGACAGCATCTCGCCGCGCGCGGCACGCGCGCTGTCGTAGCGGGTGACCAGCAGATGCTTCTCGACCCGCTCGCCACGCTCGGCGCGGGCGGTCTTGGAATCCAGCATGCCGATGATGCGGTCGGAATCGCGCACCGACGACACTTCCGGATTGGTGACGATGATCGCTTCGTCGGCGTAGCGCATCGCGAGCGTCGCGCCGCGTTCGATGCCGGCCGGGCTGTCGCACAGGATCCAGTCGAACTTGGTCTTGAGGTCGGCGATCACGCGCTTGACGCCCTCTTCGGTCAGCGCGTCCTTGTCGCGGGTCTGCGACGCCGGCAGCAGCCAGAGATTTTCCAGCCGCTTGTCGCGGATCAGCGCCTGCGGCAGCTTGGCGACGCCCTGCACCACATTGATGAGGTCGAACACGACCCGCCGCTCCGCGCCCATCACCAAATCGAGGTTACGCAGGCCGACGTCGAAATCGATGACGACGACGTTCTGGCCCATTTGCGCGAGCGCCGCGCCAAGCGCCGCGGTGGAGGTCGTCTTGCCGACCCCACCCTTCCCAGACGTCACGACCAATACCTTGGCCATTCTCTCTCTCCTTGTGGTCGATCAGTTCAAAGCTGTGATGCGCAGCATCTCGCCCTCGAGCCACGCCTGGGCGGGTCGGTTGCGCAAGCTGTCGGCGATTTCATCTGCGGTCTGGTAGTAGCCGTCGATGGCGAGCAGTTCGGCCTCGATCTTCTGGCAGAAGATCCGGGCCGCCGAATTGCCGTTGATGCCGGCCATCGCGCGGCCGCGCAGCGTGCCGTAGACATGGATCGAGCCGCCGGCGACGATCTCGGCGCCGGAGCCGACCGAGCCGAGCACGGTGACGTCGCCCTCGGCGAACACGATCGACTGGCCGGAACGCACCGGGCTTTCCAGCAGCAGCGACGGCAGCTTGGTCTTGTCCTTGTCTTTGTTCTTTTCCTGCGCCGGCGGCGTCTTCGGCTCGACATGGGTGATCGCGCAGGCGCGGCCGCCGGTCAGAAGCGGCGGCAGGTTGGCGCCGAGCTTGGATTCGTCGACGCCCTCGATGCCGAGAATGCGGATGTTGCGTTCAGCGAGGCTGCCGACCAGATGCGCGATCGCGGCCTGGCTGAGGTCGACCGCCGAAAGGTCGAGCACCACAGGCTTGCCGGCGAAGAAGCCCGGCGACTTTCCCAGCGTCGCGTCGATCTCGGCGAGCCAGGACACGACCGGCACGACGGGCGAGAAAACGAACGCAACATAGGAACGGCCGCGCATGCGGACCTGCTGACGTGCCACCTGTTGAGTTGCGTCCATCGCCTCTGACTCGGTTCTCTTGTCGAATGGTTAACAATCGGACCGCATGGTTAATCAAAGGTTAACGGAAGGAGGTGTTTTCACGGATTTGCGAGGACTGCTCCTCGGACAACCGCTGTTGGCTGCGACCTGTTGCCTGGACGCATGATTCTGGGACCGGCGGCGAGGATCAACGCCGCGACGGCGATCGCTCGGCCTGCACCGATGCATCGAACACCGCGCGGCATGACGGGCTGAGCTGCTCGACCTGCGCCGCCATGCAATCCCTGATCCGGCCGCGATCCGGAATGTAGGCGCCGCACAGGCGGACCGCGTCACCCATGCAGGCTTGACGCTGCATGGATTCGTTCAGTCCGGACTGGGCCATGGCGGGCGCGATGGTTGCACCGAGAAGCACGAGGGCAAGACGAAGTTTCATGGATCACTCTCTCACTGGCAGGTTGAAGTGTTGGTCGAGGCTGGATGTCACGACAGCGGCTTGCGGCCGTTGCCGGCTGCGGGTTCGGCGTCGGCTTGCGACGGCGGAAGATGCAGAAGCGTTGCGATCGTCGTATCGAGCAGCTGCGTCCGCGCTGTCTCGGGATCGATCTCGGGCGCAAACCGGCCGAGCAGCATCGGAAAGGCCGGCGGCTGGTTGAGCGCCGCGTTGAGCAACGCAAAGAACAGCGCCGGATGGCTGCTGCGGATGATGCCCGCCGCGATGCCGGCCTCGAAGAGCTCGCGCGCGCTCTCATAGGCCGGACGCAGCAGCTTTTCGGTCACCATTGCGGAGCGCTCCGGCGCTTCCGCACCGTGGCGAACCACGAAGTCCCTCACCTGCGGATGCGAGGCATAGAACGTGGCGACGCGGATGATGAGATCGCGCAGCCGGTCGGCCAGCGAACGGCGCGTGTCGGTGGCGATGGTGTGCACCTCGGCCATCACAGGCTCCGCAAGCGTCACGATGCGGTCGAGGCAGGCCTCCCATAGCGCGGCCTTGTTGCCGAAGTGGACGCGCACGAGATTCGGCGCGACGCCCGCTGCCGCGGCGACGCTACGCAGGTCGGCGCCGTCGAAACCGAGGCTCGCAAAGGCCTCGGTCGCCGCGATCAGCAGCGCCTGGCGGCCGTCGGGCATGTCCTTGCTGCGGCGTCCCTTGGGCCGGGAGGCCGGCAGCGCGGCGGCAGTCGTCGTTCCAATCATCGCTCACCAAATATGTTCAGACGAACATATAAATTGGTAAGTCCGCATTTCAAGTTCGAGGCACGATCTAAAAGCGCATAACATTCAGGTAGATAGATGAAATGCCGCGAATGTGAGCGTGGCGGTCAACCGCCGAAGAAAAAGCCGGCGTCAACCGACGCCGGCTTCATGCCATTGAGCGGATCCGAAAGTGGGCAGCTCAGCTCTTGACGTCAGCAGCCCAGGTCTTCTCGATCTGCTTCACGACGCTGTCCGGCATCGGGATGTAGTCGAGCTCTTCCGCGCTCTTGGCGCCCTTGTCAAAGGCGAACTTGAAGAACTTGAGCGCTTCCTTCGAGGCCGCCTTGTCGGTCGCGTCCTTGTGCAACAGGATGAACGTCGAAGCGACGATCGGCCAGGACTTGTCGCCCGGCTGGTCGGTCAGGATCAGGTAGTAGCCGGGCGCGTTGGTCCAGTCGGCGTTCGACGCCGCAGCCTGGAACGCTTCGTTGGTCGGCTGAATGGTCTTGCCCGCCTTGTTGATCAACGCGGTGTAGGTCAGCTTGTTCTGCTTGGCGTAGGCATACTCGACATAGCCGATCGAGTTCTTGGCCTGCGCGATATTGCCCGCAACGCCTTCGTTGCCCTTGGCGCCGACGCCGACCGGCCATTCGACCGCGGTGCCGGAACCGATCTTGCTCTTCCAATCCGGGCTGACCTTGCTCAGATAGTCGGTGAAGTTGAAAGTCGTTCCCGAACCGTCGGCGCGATGAACCACCGAGATCGCCTCGGATGGCAGCTTGGCCTTCGGATTGAGCTTCTTGATCGCGGCGTCATCCCACTTGGTGATCTTGCCGAGGAAAATGTTGGCAAGCGTCGGACCGTCGAGAACCAGATCGCCGGCCTTCACACCGTCGAGGTTCACCACCGGAACGATCGCCCCCATGATCATCGGCCACTGCGCAAGACCGTCCTTCTGCAACTGGTCGGACTTCAGCGGCGCGTCGGTGGCACCGAAGGTCACGGTGTTGGCTTCAATCTGCTTGATGCCGGCACCCGAACCGATCGACTGGTAGTTCACGCCACTGCCTGAATCCTTCTTGTAGGCGTCGGCCCATTTGGAGAGGACAGGGAAGATAAATGTCGAACCGGCACCGGTGATGTCGGCTGCGAAGCTCGGCGTCGCCATGACCACCAGACTTGCGGCCACGATTGTCTTGACGAATTTCATGTTGATCTCCGTGGAAACGCGAGAGGTCTCGCGCGCGCGATGCTCTCGTAAGCTGTCGCAACGTTTTTTCGGAGGCCCATGACGACGGGATGACAGTGGCCCCTGACCTTCGGCCTACGTCAAAAATTCGGAACCGCACGGGATACCGCCTGTCGCGGTTCCCTTGAGTTTGACGGAGCGTCGCGCTGGAAGTTATTCCGCCTTGATGTTGGCCGACTTGACGATCGGCCACCACTTCTCGACCTCGGCGGCTTGATGGTCGCGCAGCGCGGCGGGGCTCTGTCTATCCGGTGACGGGATCTCCTGCCCGAGTTCGGCGAAGCGTTGCCGGACGACGGGCTCGGCGAGCGCCGACGTCACCGCCTTCGACAGAACAGATACGATATCGGCCGGCGTGCCCTTCGGCGCCCAGATGCCGTGCCAATAGGCGATATAGAGACCCGGCAATCCGGCTTCGTCGACGGTCGGAATATCGGGTGCCGATGCGAGCCGCGACGACGCTGTCACCGCAAAGGCCTTCACGGTCCCGCTCTTCACCTGCGGCAGCGAGTTGGAGGCCTGATCGAACATGATGTCGATATGCCCGGCCATCAGATCGTTCAGCGCGGGACCGGCGCCGCGATACGGCACGAACGAGAAGCGGGTAGCCGTCAACTGCTGGAAGAACACGCCCGCGACATGCGCGCCCGAACCCGGGCCCGCGGTGCCGGCGGTCGCCTTGTCCCCGTTGGTCTTGAGCCAGGCGATCAGCTCTTTCAGATTCTGCGCCGGCAGATCGGGCCGGCCGATGATGAGCTGCGGTCCGCTCGCGATCAGTGCAATCGGCGCGAATTCGCGCACGTCATATTGCAGCTGATAGATCGCGCCGTTGAGGCAATGCGTGCCCCAGTGCCCGATCGTGATCGTGGTGCCGTCCGGCGCCGCGCGCGAGGCGCGCAGGCCCGCGACAGTGCCGGAGGCGCCCGTGACATTCTCGATGATGACAGGATGGCCGAGCGTATTGCGCATATATTCGGCGAGGATCCGCGCCAGCACGTCAGTCGGCCCACCGGCGGCGAACGGCACGATCATCGTGATGGGGCGCGCAAGCGTTTCCGCGCGCGTGCCGCGGCAAGCAAGCGGCAGCGTTGCCGCGCCGAGCGCGAGCTGCAGGAATGGCCGGCGAGACATGTTAGGCATGCGGTTCCCCCTCATGCTCTCATAGAGCCGGCAGTGTCGCGCGGTCCAGCGTAAGACGTCAGAGACGCGATGTCCGTGTTTGAACGGCAAAGCTTGCCGTTGCGCGGCGTCGCCCAAATTGGGCAAATCCCGCGCCCCCTGGATGCCGGTCAGCCCCAACCACGGTCATCGAACTCGCAAGAAAGCGTCATCCCACCGTCAATTGACCGCGACAAGTTGTCGCGGCCAGCGCAGGCGATTCCAAATTCACCGAAATCAAAGAGGGGCGAACTCATGAGTGGCTTTCGTGACTATCTCTTGTCAACTGCCGCGATCGCGGCAGCCATGCTGGCTTGCGGCGTCGCCGTCGCGCAAGCGGATGACGACAACGACCATTCGCAGCGACATGGCTACAAGCACGTCCTGCTGATCAGCGTCGACGGCATGCACGCCATCGATTTGAAGCGTTGGGTCGAAAGCCGCCCCGGCGGCAACTTCGCCCAGCTCACCGGAAAGGGCGTCGTTTATCCGAACGCTTTGACCACCGCGCCATCCGACAGCTTTCCCGGCATGCTCGCGCAGGTCACGGGCGCCACGCCGAAGGGCGGCGGCCTGTTCTATGACGACAGCTATGACCGCACCGAATATCCGGCCAAGGCCTTCTACACCAGCCAGGGTCTTGCGGACCCCGGTTGCGTCGGCCCGGCGGGAACCGAGCTCACCAACTTCGAAGCGCTCGACAAGACCTACAATTACTCCACCGGGCTGGTCGCCGATTACACCGCCGGCGGCACGCTGGGTCAGGTCTACACGCAGCTCGATCCGGATCACATGCAGCGCAAGCTGGTGAACGGCCAGTGCGTGCCGGTCTATCCCCACGAATACGTGCGCACCAACACGGTCTTCGAGGTGATCAAGGAGGCCGGCATGCGCACGGCCTGGTCCGACAAGCATCCTGCCTACGAGGACCTCGCGGGTCCGTCGGGCAAGGGCCTCGACGAGCTCTTCACGCCGGAGATCAACTCGCAGGACACGATCGACCCCGGCGCCCAGCCCGGCGACGACTACACCAAGAGCTTCACCGGCGTCCGCTCCTACGACTCGCTGAAAGTGAAGGCGGTGTTGAACTGGATCGACGGCTATGACGGCACGCGAACCCAGCGTCAGCCGGTGCCCGCGATCTTCGGCATGAACTTCCAGGCGGTCAGCGTCGGCCAGAAGCTCGCCAAGGCCGGCCACGCGGATGCCGACAAATCGCTTGTCGGCGGCTATGCCGACGGCAAGGCGACGCCCGGTAATGCGCTCACGCTGCAATTCCAGTTCGTGGACGATGCGCTCGGCAAGTTCGTCAACGAGCTCAAGACGCAAAATCTCTACGATTCGACGCTGATCATCGTCAGCGCCAAGCACGGCCAGTCACCGATCGACGTCAAGGACCGCGTGGCGATCTCCGACGCGCTGTACAGCAAGGCGCCCGGTTTCGGCACCAACGGCTTCGAGATCTGCGACGACGAGGCGCTCGTCTGGTTGTCGCCGGAGCTGCAGCAGGCGACCAATCCGGCGACCGACCATCCCTACTACGCAGATGCCAAGGCCTACATCCTCGCCCACGCCGCCGATCTGCATATCCAGAAGCTGCTCGACCGCGACGAACTGACCAGGCTCTACGAGGATCCGTTCCACAACAGCCGGGTGCCGGACTTCATCGCCGTCACCGATCATGGCGTCATCTGCACCGGCGGCAGCAAGCTCGCCGAGCATGGCGGCTTCTCCAACGACGATCGCAACGTGCTGCTGCTGCTCTCGTCGCCGCACATCAAGCACGCGCGGGTCGTCGAGGAGACGGCTTTCACCACCCAGATCGCGCCGACGATCCTTCGTGCACTCGACCTCAATCCGCGCAGCCTCCAGGCGGTTCGTGACGAGGGTGTCGAGGCCCTGAAGATAAAATAAAGCCGCAGAGGGGCATTCCCTCCAGCGGCACAACGCACCAAACGGCTTGCGCCGGCACACCGTGACCGGGCAAGCCGAGCGGCCGGGCCTTCCATATCGGCGCCCCTATCGCGGGGCGCCGATTCTATTTGCCATGAGCGCGTCAGGAGCCGAACTTCGCCCGCAGCATGGGGCCAAGGAGATTCGAGTAATCGTCCGTCCAGAGTGCGCTGGCCGGATCCGGCGACATGGCGGCCCAATGCCGAGCCGCCTCGCCGACATCGTCAGGCGCGCGCGCAAGCATCACCACCCGGGACGCCGTCCTTAGCGTGGTCATGACATCGCCGACCGGATGCCCTTCCTTGAAGAGTGCGATCAACCCCTGGGACTGCGCGATATTCGCCATGATCGGCGCGAGATCGAGATGGCGGTTGGAGATATGCACGAGAATGACCCCGTGCGGCGCCAGCTTCGACACATAGCCGGCGATCGCTTCACGCGTCAGCAGGTGGACCGGAATGCTGTCGGACGAGAAGGCGTCCAGGACGATCAGGTCGTAGCGATCAAGCGAGGCCTGCAGTGTGAGACGCGCATCGCCGAGCACGAGGCTGGCCTTCGGCGCGCAGCGCGACAGGAACGTGAAGAAGGTTGGATTGCTCGCGATCCGGATCACCTCGGGATCGATCTCGAAGAACGTCCAATTCTCTGCGCCGCGACGGAGACAGGCGAGTGTGCCGGTACCGAGGCCGACGACCGCAACCCGTCCGAAGCCACTCCGGGCGCTGCGTGCCGCCGCAACCCCTTCAGCCAGCGGGCTGCCCGGATAGTAGTAGCTTTGAGGCTGGGGCGCTCCGGAGACTGGCGTGCTGTCGTCGTTCCGCAACCGCTCTGCGCCATGCATCGTGTTGCCGTGGAACAGCAGCCGCGCGCGGCCATCCGCGAGGTCGACCACGGTATGGACCCCGAAGAAGCTGCGCGCGGTCTCGATCGGGGCCATGCCCGGACGCCAGAACGTCGTCAGCATCAGGCCGGTGACCGCCAACCCGGCAAATGACACCGGCCGCTGGCGCAAAAATATCATGCCGGCCGCCAGCAGGACCAGCAAGGCCCGGAACGGCAGCTCGAAGGAGGCCGGAAGCTGCAACTGGGTCACGTACCAGACCATGGCAAGCGCGATCGCCACCGCCAGCCATGGCAACGCCTTGATCAGCGCCTGGCGCGCGCCGCCTGCGAACATGCCGGGCAGTGCCAGCAATGCGAGCGCGATCAGGATCGGATATTCGTAGTTGCCGGAAAAGATCTGCGGCGCCAGCAGGCCCGCGAAGGCGCCGCCGAGCACACCGCCGAACGAGGTGCACAGGAAGAACTCGGTCAAGCGTTGCGGGTGCGGACGCCGGGCATAGAGCTCGCCATGACAGAGCAGCGCCAACAGCGTGAACACGACGAGGTGGAGCACGATCGTCGTGAGCCAGAACACCTTGGCGCCGACCAGACTGATCGCAAGGGGGGCCACGGCGAACGGAACGAGACGCACCACGGTCGCGTGGCTGATCCACGGCCGGTCGCGGAACACGACAACGAAGCTGAACAGATAGAGCGCCAGCGGAATAACCCACAGAAAGGGCGCTGCCGCGACGTCGGTTGTCAGATACGCGGTCACCGCGATGACCAGCCCGGACGGAATGGCCGCAAGCGCGATCCACTGCAGCCTGTCGGCCACGCTGACGACCGATGTCTCCGGCGTCGGCGTCACCTTCACGGCACCGTTGCCTCGTCCGAGCACGACGGCAACCGCCGCGACGAGCAGCGCGAGGACCGCAAAGCCGAACGACCAGATGCTCGCCTGCATGTTCAGCGCCAGCAGTGGCTCGACAACGACAGGATAGGCAAACAGGGCCGCGAACGAGCCAAGATTCGATGCGGCATAGAGCACATAGGGATTGTCGGCATCGCGATGGCCGCTTCCGGCGAACCAGCTCTGCAACAAGGGCGCGCTCGCCGACAACGCAAAGAACGGCAGGCCGATTGACGCAGCGAACAGTCCGAACAACCAGAGCGCGGTTCCATCGGCGGGTGGCGCACCCCAATTGGGCGCGATCGCAATCGGCAAGGTCATGGCCGTGACGGCGAGCAGGAGCAGGTGGACGAGGCCTGCGCGCTGCGTCCCGAACAACCGGCCGAGCAGATGTGCATAGGCATAGCCGGCGAGCAGGACGGCCTGGAAGAACACCATCGCCACCGACCAGACCGAGGGCGCGCCGCCAAGCTTCGGCAGCACCATTTTCGCGAACATCGGCTGAATCAGGAACAGCAGCAGCGCGGATACGAACACCGTCGCCACGCTGAGGAACGGCAGCAGGCGCGTATCATCGGCAGAACGCGATACCTCCGGAAGCGTGCGATCCGGCGCGTTCTCAAAAAGTGACATTCGTTGGCCCTTGCAATCTTTGCTTGCAAGGTAGTTAGCCGCGCCTAAGCAAGGGTTAATCACAGTTCAGGGAGCGCGTATCGGCGACGGAGAAACAGTTTTGCCTATCGAACCTCCGCCGGTGCCCCGTCACCTCTTGTCCGGCGTCCCTTCAACACCGGAGCCAAATCGCACCCAGTTCTGCCCATCGAACTTCTGTAATTGCATTCGCTCGATCGGGTAGTGGTCGCTTGGCGATGTCGTCAACACAATATCCGGAAGCAGCATGTCGAGGTGAACCCCGTTCAAGGCCTCGGCCTGCCGCATGACGTTGGCGCGCGTCAGGTCATCCCCGCATTGCTTGAGCACGTCAACCAGCGCCTGCGCGGCGTTGTATCCATAGACCACGTAAGAATTGTCTCGATCCTCGCCCGGCATGTGCTCGGCCATGAAATCGGAGAATCTCTTCAAGCCGGGGTCGTCCTTCCAGGCCGCATCCGCGGGGTCCTTGCTGTAACTTGCGGTGATGATGTCCCTGGCGTTCTCGAGGCCGGCGGGCTTCAGCACGGCGCTGATCGACTGCGAGTTTCCATGCAGAATCTGCACGGGCTTCCAGCCGATCTCTGCCGCTTTCTTGATGGCCTGGGCCGCAAATTTCGCGGAGGCAAAATTGACGAAGATGCTGGCGCCGGAGAATTTCAGTTTCACAAGCTCGGAATCGATCGTCGGTGCGCTCGTCTCATAGGTGACCTCGGCGACGATGTTGCCCGCTGCTTCGCCGAGACCGTCTTTCAAGCCCTTGATGTTGTCCCGTCCGAAGTCGTCATTGGACGACAGCACGGCAATCTTTCCGTTGGGATGGTTCTCGCGCAGGTACTTTCCGTAGATGCGTGTTTCGCTCTGGTAGCTCGGCTGGAAGCCCATCGACCACGGATATGCCTTGTGATCGCCGAACACGGTTGCGCCCGCCGCGATAAACAGCTGCGGCACCTTCCTGGCGTTGACATATTTGATGACCGACATGGTGGTCGGCGTACCGAGTTGATTGAAGAGCAGCAGCACCTCGTCGCTCTCGATCAACTTGCGGGTCTGCTCGACGGTCTTCGGCGGACTATAGGCATCATCATAGGAGATGAACTCGATCTTGCGGCCGTTAACCCCGCCCTGATCGTTGATCATCTTGAAGTAGGCGGCTTCGGTTCTGGCGATGATGCCATTCGAGGACAGCGGCCCACTGTAGGGAGCCGTGTTGCCGATCTTGATCGCCGTGTCGGATACGCCGGTATCGTAGCGCTTCTCCTCGTGAGCCGAGCCCGGCGCTGCAACGGCGAGGCCGGTCAGGATCGTCAGCGCGACACCCAAACAAGCGGATCTCGCCTCGCGCGCGTGCCGTGGCATCTCTTTCCTCGCGGTTTTGATATTCGATCGGCAATCGGCCAGGCGCTACGCCGTCTTCAAGTCGAACTCGAAGCGGGTTCCCCACGTCGTGAGCTGATCGATCGTCCACACGCGAGGACGTTGGGGAAATGCATCGTGCCACGGTCGCGGCTCGAAAATATTGAGCTCTGGAACGAGCACGTCCATGTCGGAGTAGAGCTCGATCAGAAAGCGGCTGGGGTCGTAGTGATAGGAGGCGAGGTTGTGGCCCGCGGTGTGCCGCGACGGGCCCCAGAGCATCTGATGACCTGTCGTCGCGAGAAAATCCGCGGCATCGTGATGCGCGGCGCGGCTGCGCAGCTCGAAGGCGAGATGGTGAACACGCGCCTCCGGTGCCGCGATGATATTGAGCACGTGATGATCGTGATTGCAGGTCAGGAACGTGGCTATGCCCTCGAACCAATCGGTCGCACGAAACCCGATCGCCGAACAGAATTTGATGAGCTTGTCCGCCTCCGGCGCCATCAGGGCGACATGTCCGAGGCGCGTCGGAACGACACCCGAGGTGCGGAAGCCCGGGCCGGGCATAGCCATCTCCGGCACGAGGTGCAGTGTGTGCCCGGCGACGACGACCTCCACCAGTTCCGGAACGCCCGGCCGCGCGTCGCTCTTTCTTTCCGCGGAAAGTCCGAGATCGCGCAGTGAGTGAATCGTCTCGTCGACCGCTTCTTGACCGATCCTCAGGCCGAGAGCGGTGAGGCGTTTATCGGACGCCGGCTTGATGGTGATGTTGTGGTGATCGACACCGAGGCTGAAATAGGTGCGGCCGTCGGAACCGCGCTCGGTCGGAGTTGCGCCGATCACTTGATCATAATAGGCGATCTCCTGTTCTGCGGCGGGCGTATCGAGATCGACATAGGCGATTTGGAAAGCGCGGGTCATGGTTTTTCCTCCAGCGTCGCCGCGACGGCTTCTGCGTCGTAGCCATAAAGTCGGTTCATTGCCTCGGGGCTGCCACGCACGCCGCGCGTGGCGAGGACGTGATCCCGCTCGATCTGTTGCGGTCCATCCGGCATGTGGAAGCTTGTGGAATTGGCGCGGGATCGCTCCTGCACCTCGGTCGCACGCGGCTTGCGCAATGCGACGTAAGCCCGAAACGCAGACGGAATGTCGAAGGCTGTGTGATTCAGGCAGGCCGCCAGGGCCGCGCCGTCCTCGATGGCCTGTGCGGCGCCTTGTGCCATGAACGGCAGCATGGGATGACAGGCGTCCCCGAGCAGCGCGATCCGCCCTTGCGTCCATTCCGGAAATGGATTGCGGTCGAACAACGCCCACTTGTACGTCTCGTCGACCGCGTTGAGGATCGTCGCAAGCTGCGGATGCCACCCTTCATAAATCTTGACGGCATCCGAGATCGAACCGCGGTCGGACCACTGCTCCCGCGTCCAGGTCGCCGCTTCGCTCACCGCCACAAAATTCAGAAAGCGGCCGGCGGCGACGAAGTAATGGACGAAGTGTCCGCCCGGCCCCACCCAGTTCGTGACGTCGAGCGGCAGGTCGAGATGCGCGACGCGCTCCAAAGGCGCGAGCCCGCGATACGCGATCTGCCCCGAGAACCTCGGCTTCTCCTCGCCGAACAGACACTCACGAACCCTGGAGTGGATGCCGTCGGCCCCGATCAGGAGATCGCCGCGCGCGGACGTACCATCCTCGAAATGCGCGGTCACGCCGCTGTCGTCTTGCTCGACATCGACCAGACGGCGTCCGAGCTTGATCTCCCTGGGACCGAACGCGTCGGCCAGGAGGGCGATGAGGTCCGCCCGGTGAAAATGGTAATAGGGCGAACCATAACGGTGCTCGAGGACGTCGCCCAATTCCTCGCGCCCCAGCACACGGCCGTCCTGCCAGCGACGAAACACCACCGCGGCGGGGCGCACGGCGGCGCGCGCCATGGCATCGCCAAGCCCGTAGCGGCGAAGCAACCGGGAGGCGTTGGGGCTGATCTGGATGCCGGCGCCGACCTCGCGTTGCGCCATCGTCTGCTCGAACAGGGAAACGTCGAGACCAGCCCGGCGCAGCGCAATGGCAGCGGCCGTGCCCCCGATGCCGGCGCCGATCACGAGGGCACGCAGCGACTTCACCGCTCACCTCCCCAGCCGAGAGCCGTCGCGAGGATCGCGTCAGCATTGGGTGCCTTGCCGCCCGTTCCACGCCACGCGATGTGATGGTCGGGGCGCACCAGCAGCAGGTCCCGGCCATAGACGCCCTTCAGATCGGGCTCGTCGAGTTGCAGGATCGACAGCGGGATCCGCCGTCGCGCCGCAGCGTCGACGAAGGGTGACAGTTCGGCGCCGCGGAAATCGATCAGCGTGAAATGCTGACCCAGCCGATCGTAGAGCGCCGTCTCATCCTTGAGATACGTGCTGGGCAGGCGGGCACCGGGCGTGGTCGTCGGCTTGTAGACGACCGGATCGAACGGAAACGGAGCGGCCTTCGCGTCGGCGACGATCGGCGATCCTTCATAGACAAAGCCGTGCTCGATCCCGAAACATTCGTTCTCTGCGTTGCCGAGCCTGGCAAGCTCTGCACCGACTTCGGCGCGGCGCACGGGATTTTCGCTGTTGTCGCCTTGCAGCAAGTTTCCATAGGCTTCGGCAATCTGCATTCGCACTTGCATATGGCGGCCGGACGCGTCGCGATTTCGTGCGGCGACGGGGCGCCGCTCAACTTCGTAAGAGGCGAGCAGGCCAGGCCCGCCGAAACCTTGCAGCGTCGCAGCCAGTTTCCAGCCGAGGTCGATGGCGTCGCCGACCCCGGAGTTCATCCCATAGCCGCCGGTCGGGATGAACTGATGCGCGGAGTCGCCGGCGAGGAGGACGCGTCCCTTGCCATAGGATTCGGCGACAAGGAGATGAGGCGTCCAGGCATTGGCGACCAGGATCTCGAAAGCAAACGGCCGGCCGGCATAGGCCTCGACCAGCGCGCGTGGATCGAGCTTGCTCGCATCCTGCCCGGGCAGCACGGGAACATGCACGGTCCAGATATCATCATCGTTCTGGGCGATCATGGTTCCAAGCGGCGATTGGTAGTGCCAGGCGACGCCCCAGCGCTGCAACAGGTCGCGCTCCGTCGATCGGAAGTGAATCATGTAGAGCTCGCCGACGCGCGACTGCCCCTCCAGCGCGATATCCAGTCCCGCGCGGACGCGGCTGGAGCCGCCGTCGCAACCGATCAGATACTGACAGCTGACCTGCTCTTGCGCGCCACTTCCCTGCTCCCGCAGCACAGCGACGACGCCATCGTCTTTTGCTTCAAAGCTTTCAAAGGCGACGCCGAACCGCACGTCGACTTCCGAACGGGCGTCGATGGCCTGCTTCAGGACAGGTTCGATCTCGACCTGTGAAACGCGCATCGGCGGTTCGAGCGGCTGGGTGCCGTCGTTCCTGGTTCGGCCGTGCTTTCGAAACTCACTCGGGCTCATGTATCGGAAACGATGCAGCTCATATCCCGCGAGGCTCGTGATCCAGGAGACGTCGAAGGGATGATCTTCCGCTACCGCGACCTTTCGCAACGCGTCCGACAGGCCGAACCGGCGGAACAGCTCCATGCTGCGGCTGTTGGTGATATCCATCTTCGGGTGGCGGGTCGTCGTCGCATTCCGCTCGACCAGCATGGAGCGAATGCCGAAACGGGCCAGGACGTTCGCAAGCGTCATCCCGACGGGACCGCCCCCTGCAATCAAAACCGGAACCGATTTCATTGTTTCCTCCCATAAGGACCGGCGGCGGATTTTATGTTGTTGCCGCTCGCGCGCCACGTCAGATCAAGATCTGGCCTGATCGACTCCCTCAACTCCGGGCACTGTGCGCATCGACCTCGGCCAGGCTTTCATCCTCCTGGCGATCGATACGACGTCCGTTCGCAACCGCGCGCAGCGACGTCGACGAAGGTCAGGCAGCTGCACGTACCGCATCATCGCTCTCCTGCACGATCGGATTGCGAAGTACGCCCAATCCCTCGATCTCGATCTCGCAGACGTCGCCGGGCTTCATGTAGAGCGGCGGCTTACGTGCAGCGCCGACGCCGGACGGCGTGCCGGTCACGATCAGATCGCCCGGATACAACGTTATACCCTCGCTGATCAGCGCGACCAGCGTTGCGACATCGAAGATGAGGTCGGAGGTCGATGTCTTCTGCATCACCGTGCCGTTCAAGCGCGTCTCGAGCGTCAGGCCGCGGGCGCCGGGCGGAAGTTCGTCGGCCGTCACCAGCGCAGGTCCGAACGCTCCGGTGCCGTCGAAGTTCTTGCCCATGGTCCATTGCGGCGTCCGGAACTGATAATCCCGGATCGTGCCGTCATTGAAGATCGAATAGCCGGCGACATGATCGAGCGCCGCGGACTGCGGGATATGGCGACCGCCGTGCCCGATGACTGCGACAAGCTCGCCTTCATAGTCGAGCGCTGCCGAAACCTTCGGCCGCACGATCGGCGCACCGTGCCCGATCAGGCTCGACGAGAACCGGCCGAACAGCGTGGGGTAGTCGGGCTGCTGGATGCTGCTTTCGGCGGTGTGGTCCGCGTAGTTCAGTCCAACACAGATGATCTTGCCGGGTGAGGACAGCGGAGGAAGGAAGGTCACGGCTTCCGGATCGAGCGGCTCGCCCTTGAGAAGCGCCGCTGCGAGATCCTTCAGCCCGTCATGCCCGCCGGCGAGGGCGCGCTCGAGCCGGCCGTGCGCTGCGCCATCATCAAGTCCCCGATATCGGCCGGCCGGATCGGCCACGGCGAGGCCGCGCTTCGCGTTTCTTTCGTAAGCGATGAACCGCATGGGGTGTTTCCTCCGTGTTCGTCTCCTCTAGCACATAAAATGCATATTACAAATAAAAATGCATTATTTTAGAATCGTGCATATTTTTGATGACTCGGATCACCCCTTTTGTTATGGCTAAGCCCATGGAATCACCGACGAGTCTGACCCACGGGGCCTATGCGAAGCTTCGCGCCCAATTGCTGGCCTGCCGCTTCGCGCCCGGAGAAAAGCTGAAAATCGACGATCTGTGCCGCCGCTTCGAGGTCGGGTCGAGCGCCGTGCGCGAGGCTCTGTCGCGCCTCGCATCAGAGGGTTTTGTGGTCAGCGAACCACAACGCGGTTTCCGCGTGGCGCCGTTGTCCGTCGATGCGCTGAGCGACCTCACAAATGTTCGATGCAGCATCGAGGAACTATGCCTTCGCGGCGCGATCGAGAAAGGCGGGATCGAGTGGCAGTCACAGGTGGTCGCTGCGCTGCATCGCCTGTCGCACACGCCGGTATGGGCAGATAAGGCCGCGCGACGCTACAGCGAAGAGTATTCGAGGGCGCACGAGATTTTTCATGAAGCGCTCGCGTCGGGATGCGGCAGCCCCTGGCTGCTCCACTTGCGCGCGACGCTTTACAACCACTCCGAACGCTACCGCGCGTTTTCCGGTCCCTTGTCCAAGGTGGACAGAGACCTCGACAGGGAACATCGGGAGATTGCAGAGGCCACTCTGGCGCGGGACAGCGAACGCGCCGTCACGCTGATGAACCAGCACCTGCAAATGACCACGAAGGTCATCCTCGATTCCGTATTGGCCGGGCGCGAGCCGGCTCCGGAATCTGCAAGGGCGAAACCAGGCGAGGCTTATCTGCCTGAAAGCCTGCCTCGCAAACGCGGCGCGCCCGCCTGACGCAGGCAGCATTTCGAACCGTTTCGGCGCAGCGTCATGGCTGCCTTCGACGCCGACCATCGTTGGGCTCCTTGCCGAAGACCATCTCGTCGACAAGCCGCCAATAGGCGGCAACAACCTTCGGGTCACCGGATGACAGTCCGCTGGTCACCTGCATTTCGGGACCGAATTCCGAAAGCGTGGCGGTGAGGCTCACCATCATGTAGTGAAACAGGATCGGGTCCGCGGCGGGAAGCAGACCCTGCTTCTGAGCCTCGGTGATCTGGGGCAATAGCCGGCCCAGAAGCGGAGCCAGGACCGCTTCTGCCACCCATTTCAGCCGCGGATTGTTGGTCAGGGTCTCCTGACGCATGAACCGATGAAACTCGGGAAATGCGACGGTGTAGCGGAACAGGGTCGTGTATTCCTGGCGCAGCCGCGCCAACGGCGACGGATCGATCCCCGCCTCCACCGTTCTATCCCATTCGGCACGGATCTGCGTGAAGGCGTGCTCGGCGGCCGCGCGCCACAGAATGTCCTTGCTTCGATAGTGATAGGTGATCAGCGGGTGTTGCAGGCCAAGCCGGTCGGCGATGGCGCGAATGCTGGCGCCGTCGAATCCTCGCTCGGCAAACTCCGCAATGGCGGCATCGAGGATCGCGGTGCGCGTTTCAATCGAGCGCTGTTGTTCGGCCCTCTTGCGCGGCCGCTCCCGGCGTCCGGCTGCCGGCCCCGTTTTCTTCGCCATTTGGTCTTCGAGTATCATGGTTCCAGACCGGCCGCCAAGCGGCGTGTCGAATGGCTTTCGCGCCGCACGAATCCCTCGGTCGCTTCCGCGCGCTCATCCTGCGCCGGCCTATTTTCCTTCGAAGACAAGTGTCGGCGGCTCGATATCCTTCTCGAAGGCTTCAGCGGTGTTGACAAAACCGCGCTGGGCGTCCGCGCCGTTGTAGAGCTCCACCGCGACGTCGAGCATCACGAGATCGGCCGCAGCCGCCCCTCCGCTCGACCACGCCTTGAGCAGGGTGCGCGTCGCAGCATATGACCTGGTCGGCCCGGTCGCGAGCTGGCGGGCCAATGCCGTCGCCGTCGCCGACAGATCGTGCTCGGCCACCACATGCGTCGCAATTCCGAGCGCTCCGGCTTCACGTCCGGAAATCGGCTCGCCAAGCATCGCAAATCGCGATGCGCGCGCCCGACCGGCGCGCTCCGCGATCCGCTGCAAGGCACCTGCGATCGGCAGCATCGCGGTCGTGACCTCGACGCAGCGGAAGGTGGCGTTCTCGGCCGCGACCAGAAAATCGCACGCCAGCGCCAGTTCGAAGCCGCCACCGAAGGCAATCCCCCGCACGACGGCAACCGTCGGGATCTTCAGCATCTCGATCGCACGATAGGAGACGTTGACGTCCGCGACGAATGTTCGGAACCAGTTGATGTCCTTGCCCGGCCACTCCCGCACCTCACCGCCGAAACTGAAGTGCGGCCCCTCGGCGCGAACCACCAGCACACGAATGTCGCTTTCGCTGGCCTGGTGCACGGCGGTGCGCAGGGCCTCGGCGAAGCGCAGGTCCAGTCGATTGAATGGCGGATTGGCCAGGACGATATTTCCGATGGCGCCGTCTCGTTCAAAGCGGATCGTCTTCATGGTCACGTTCCCTTCTATGAGATGTCAGGCCGGACGCCGGTCAGCGGACGAGGGAATGATCGGCAGCAGCAGATGGGACGGCCGCTCCGCGTCGCGGTAGATTTTGTGAGTGACGGTCCTGCTGCTGCAGACGTGGTACGGGATGTACTCGACGTTGGTCATGGCTCCCGTCCCGGTCGGAACATCCATGGACGTGATGTCGAGGCAGATGCGGTGACCCGCCTTGAACTGGTTCGCAGTCGCGAGGATCTGGATCTGATACTCGACCACCTCACCCGGCCTGACCGGCGCGATCGCATCCTGCGTCAGCTTGTGGAACGGCTCCCACGGCTTGGAACGCTTTTCGTCGAGCGCGCGATAGGATGCCTTCAGCCACCCCCGCGTCAGCTCGCGCTCGGGTAACGTCGACGGGACATCCCGCTCGCCTTCGCGCGCGGTCCGAACCGAAACGTCGGGGCCGACATCCTTGAGCACGACGATCCAGTTGGTGTCGTCCTGGTCGATCGCCGCGTGGAGCGTCAGTGTGATCGGGCCGGCGACGGTGACGTCATGCGGCAACGGCTCGGTCATGTAGCGCAACCGCTCGATCTTGGTCGTGCGCGTGACGGGCATCTGCGTGAAGACGTCAGGCTCCCGTGCCGAAGCTCCGACCTCGGAGGCCGGCCGTGGCGGCTCGGTCGACAGCGTCTCCCAATGCGAGAGATAGTATTTGGTCCACTGCGTCTCCGGCAGCGGCCAGTTGGTTCCGGTTCGCCACTCGTTGGCCCCCATCAGCCAATAGCGCACCGGCGGCTCCTTCATGATGCCGGTGTCATGCCCCTTCAGCCAGTAGTCATACCATCGGATGATCTCGTCGTGATATTGATGGAACGGCCGCTCGAGATGGGCCGGTCCGGTGAACAGCAGCTTCTTGGGTGCATCGACGTTCTGGAAGTAATGCTGCGCCCCGAGCCAGTGCAGCTTGTAGGTGTAAGCGTAGGCGCCCGAGCCGGTATAGAATGGAATCTTGATCTTCTTGAAGACCTCCTCGGCGCGCTCGACGGTGCCGTCGATCTCCCACGGGTGGGTCATCATGAGATACATGACGAACGTCCGCTGCCCTTTCTGGGTGAGGATGTTGTAGAGGTTGATGTACTGCTTGAAGTCCGGATTCTGCATCGCCCGGCGCCAGAGCGCTTCTTCCGCGGCGGGCAGCTCGGCGGGACGGTCACGAGACTCGTGGACCGTGCTGAAGACATCGAGCAAATACGGGAAGCTGTGCAGCACGCCGCCCGGATTGAAGTCGCGGAATCCGAACATGCCGCCATACGCGCTGCACGCGTCATAGGGGAAGATCGCCTTGAGCGCAGGATGTCCCTGGGCTGCGGCACGCCACTGTTCGCCGGCATAGCCGGAGATGCCGACCATCCCGACCTTGCCGTTCGACCAAGACTGCTGCGTGATCCACTCGATCAGGTCGTAGTGATCGGTGTCCTCATGGCCATAGTGCCCTTCCGACTTGGCTGAGCCGCGCGGCTGCGCGATCACATGGACGTAGCCATTGGCGATGAAGCGCCTGGTATCGCCGGCCTCGATCGGACCGAACCAGAGCGGCGCATGCGCCGGCTGCGGCGGCAGGATGTCCGCGATGTCGGGTCCCTGGATGTCCTTGTTGTGCAGCGCCGACGCGTACAGCACCGGGTACTTGCCGGTCGCATCCGGGCGGTAGACGTCGACCGCCAGCCGGGTGCCGTCCCGCATCACGACGCTGATGTCCCGCTCCTCGATCATCGTTTCTCCCCGGCGTTTCCGCGACGCTTTCCGTCGAATTCGACCATCACAAGCGGAGAGGCAGGCCTCTCCCTCTGGCCGCACCAACCATCGCACTCTACTTTACGATCGTAAAGTATAATTTTGACGCCGTGGGGACGTCAAATGGAACGGTGTGTCCTGCAGGTGGAACAATTGACGTCGGCAAACGCCGACCGATCCGTGCAGGAGGCCGCCAGCGCATTCGCGCAGCGGCGATAGGGAAAGCGCCTTCACGCGTTCGGGCATCATGGGAAGTTCGCGCAACGGGCGCCCGGTCACGTGAGCGGTTCGGCGGCGGCGTCACCGGTGATCTCAGCGAGAACACCAATCGCTGGCCTCATCCGCGGCGACAAGCTCGCGTTCGGCTGCTTAACCTCCGACACCGGACTTTCGATAGCCTGGTAGACTTCGCGCAGTAAGCATTGGTTTCGACGAGCAGATTCCCTATCCTCCGAATGGGCCATGATCGTGTTCCGCAAAACACGAACAACGAGTCAAGCGATGAAGGAGCCGGGTGGATCGCCCTGAAGAATGGCCCTTCCGCCCAATGAATGAGGCCGCGCTCGACAGTCAGAAGAAGCGGGGCACGCTACTTGCACACGCGACGACTTGGACGAACTCGCACGCGCCCCCTTTGTTGAGAAAGCGATATCATGACCAAGAACGTGAACCTCGTCAGCCATCCCCTCGTCCAGCACAAGCTCTCGCTGATGCGCGACAAGGATCGTTCCACCAAGGGGTTTCGCGAGCTACTGAACGAGATCGGAATGCTGCTCTGTTATGAGGTCACCCGGGATCTGCCCCTGGAGATGGTCGACATCGATACGCCACTCGCTGCAATGAGGACGCCCAAAATTGCGGGCAAGAAACTCACATTCGCTCCGATCTTGCGGGCGGGTGTCGGGTTTCTCGACGGAATGTTGGCGCTCGTCCCATCAGCACGCGTCGCGCACATCGGCCTTTACCGGAATCCGGAAACACTTCAAGCCGTGGAGTACTTCTTCAAGGCGCCGCAGGATGTTTCGGAGCGCATCGTGATCTTGCTGGATCCAATGCTTGCTACGGGAAATTCCGCCAGCGCGGCGGCCCGCCTGCTCAAATCGCGAGGCGCGCAAGACATTCGGTTCGTCTGCCTGCTCGCAGCCCCCGAAGGAATTGCCCGATTCCAGGACGAGTGTCCGGACGTTCCGATCTGGACCGCTGCCATCGACGAAAGACTGAATGATCACGGGTATATCGTGCCAGGCTTGGGCGATGCAGGAGACAGAATGTTCGGCACCAGGTGAGCCGACGGCAGCGCGTTCGTGCTGAAGCGTGAACAGATGCCGTTTGTAACGGCACACGACGCCCGATGCTCAGTCGGACCCGTTTGCCAACAGTCGAGCGATGACGGCAACCGGCCCGCCACCTGGGGGTCCCTGATGTTCGGCTCCGCCGGAAACATACACCGCGCTGGTCCCCGACAAGCCGCTGATCAATCCGCCGACGGCAGCGCGAGCGTGCCGGGTTGAGCTGATGTCAGTATCCTCAAGCATGATGTGACGAAATCCGCGGATGCTCCCGTTCGGCGCGGCTTCCGCCTTGGCAAAGATATTGACGAGCTGCCGCGACGCCGGCGGCGGCCTGGAGGCGTCGTCGATGTGCAGCCCCACGCTTTTCAACGCATCGATCACCGCTGCCGAATCAATGGCGTCGTTCATCACGGCGTGTCCGATCTCGAATGGAGCCGCCGACGACGTCGTATTGCCGAGCACGATGACCACGTTGTGCATCAGTTCGATGCCCGCCGACGTGGAGGCGACCGACGAAAACAGATCGAACCGCCGGAGAACGTGTTCGTCGTCAATCTCGCTTTCAACCTCGCCAAGCGCGACGGCCACGCCCAGCGCTGACGCGCCACGGGAATACGCCATCGAACCGTAAGCGCTGTTGGTCACGGTCTCATGCCCCCGCGCCACCGCTGCCTCGATGCGATCGCTGGTCAGAAGCGGGCACTTGATCTGCACAAAATGAACGTCTTGCGGATCGACGATCCCAGCGTCGGCCATGGCGGCAGCCACTGCCCCGGCGGTTTCCCTGATCTGCACATCGCGACCGATCTCCTCGGGCAGGAAATCCCGCGTCTGTGCCATCCCGATGCTAAGGCGTTTCCCGGAGATACCTGAATCGTGATTGGCGGCACCGTCGCGCGTAAACACGGTGATATGTGGACTGAGCACACCTTCCGTCCCACCCGACATCACGAACGCAATCCGCTGCTCAACGCGATGCGGCGGCAGATCCAGATAAGGCGCCAGGGCCGCACGGAGAGCTGAAACGGCGAACTCACGCGTGAAATCGTTGACGCCACCATTGCCCTCAGTCTTCCCCAAGATCGCGACGATCGACTTTGGATCGATCTTGCCTTGCTCGATCAGGCTCAGCAGGCCGGAGACATCACCGGGGCCCTTGGTGGAAATACGAACGACGTCGACCGATTTTGTACGCATGCTCTTTCCCCGGACATCTTCGGGCTCGCGAAAAGATATGGCAAGCCAAAGCGTCTCCCGGCGCCTGCGGGCACGGCACCGGTTTTGATCGCATCGAGATGGCTTTGGCAAAGGGATCGACCTTCAACATCGCCTCGATCGCCTACGTCCGGAACTCAAGCCTCACAGACGGCGTGCCTGGCAACTGACCTCCGATCTCGGTCGAAGCGGCGCGGTCGACCTCGTCGGCCGGCGGAATCTGCCCAATTTTTGTCCGGCCTGTCGCAAGATTTGGCACATCTGTTGCATCGAATTCCGGGTCGCGTGCCGGAGCGGCAATGTCGTTCAAGATCCCTGGCAAGCCTACGCGGAATGGTGCGGATGACGACGACGGCGGCGCTCGAACTCGTGCAGTTGACCAAGATGTACGGCGGCGTCACCGCCGTTGACGCCATCAACCTCAAGATTCCCCCCGGCTCCTATTGCTGCCTGCTCGGGCCGTCCGGCTGCGGCAAGACATCGACGCTGCGCATGGTGGCCGGCCACGAATCGGTCACTTCAGGCGACATCCTGGTCGGGCCGAAGAATGTAACCGGCCTGCCCCCTGCCGATCGAAGTACGGCGATGATGTTCCAGTCTTACGCCCTGTTCCCTCATCTCTCGGTCATCGACAACGTTGCGTTCGCCTTGAAGATGAAAGGCGTCGCCAAGGCTGCACGCCATGCCGAGGCCAACAAGTTGCTGGAGCTCGTCGACATGCAGCCCTATGCGGCAAGGCTGCCAGGCCAGCTTTCCGGAGGCCAGCAGCAGCGAGTCGCACTCGCGCGCGCGCTGATCACCTCTCCTCAAATCCTGCTCCTCGACGAACCGCTGTCGGCGCTCGATCCGTTCTTGCGGCTGCGGATGAGAGCCGAGTTGAAGAAGCTGCAGCGCGAGCTCGGGCTTACCTTCATCCATGTGACGCATGGTCAGGACGAGGCGATGGCTCTGGCCGATATCGTGGTTCTCATGAACGCGGGCCGGATCGAGCAGCAGGGTTCGCCGCGTGAAATCTTCAACCACCCTCGAACCGAATTCACGGCGAAATTCATCGGCGGCCACAATGTCCTTGCTGTGGGTCCCGAGACCTTCGCCGTTCGGGTTGACCGGCTGATGCTGAAGCGACCGAGCGAAGCTGTCGCTGGTCCATCCGTTGCAGGCACCATCAGCGAGGTCGAATACCAGGGGACCTATGTCCGCGTTGTCATTGCCGTCGAGGGTGGCTCCGAGATCTCGGCCCAGGTCACGGAAACCCAATTCGACGTGGCCAACTACGCTGTCGGTGAACGTGTTCTCGCCACATGGGACCCGACGCAGGCCAGCCTTCTCAAAATCACGAGTTCTGTAATCGCCCGATCGCCTGAAAGGGCGGCGTGACACCCAAGGAGACAATCATGAGCAAATCCTCGAAATTCGATCGTCGCGTTAGCCGTCGCACCATGCTGAAGGGCGCGGCCGGAGCGGTCGGCCTTGCCGCGGGTTCGGGCGCAATTACTGGATTTCCCTACGTCCATTCGGCAGATCCGAAGGTTCTGCGTTATCTCGGAACGGCGGTGAACGAAGGTGACGAGATCTCGAAGAAGTGTCTGGAAGATACCGGAATCAAGATCGAATACATCACGGCAACCACCGACGACGTCACCAAACGCGTGATCACCCAGCCGAACTCGTTTGATGTGCTGGATACCGAGTATTTCTCGCTGAGGAAGCTGGTCCCGTCGGGCAACATTTTTGCGCTGGACGCCAGGAAGATCAAGGAATTCGACAACATCACCCCGGTGTTCACCAAGGGTCAGCTGCCGAACGGCAAGAAGATCGGTGATCAGGGCACCGCGCCGTGGAAGGTGCTTTATCTCGAGGGTGCAAACTCCAAGACGTTCTCAAAAACGCCGACCGAATTCGTGACGCTGATCCCGACGGTCTACAATGCCGATACGCTCGGCATCCGGCCGGATCTGATCAAGCGGCCTATTTCATCGTGGACCGAATTGCTCAATCCCGAATTCAAGGGCAAGGCCTCGATTCTCAACATTCCGTCGATCGGAATCATGGATGCTGCGATGGTGGTCGAAGCCAGCGGTCAGCACACCTATGCCGACAAGGGCAACATGACGAAGGCCGAGATTGATCTCACCATGAAGATCATGACGGAAGCCAAGAAGGCCGGCCAGTTCCGCGCGTTCTGGAAGGATTTCAACGAATCCGTCAACCTGATGGCCTCGGGTGAAACCGTCATCCAGTCGATGTGGTCGCCCGCGGTCACCAAGGTGCGCTCGATGGGGATCGCCTGCACGTTCCAGCCGCTCAAGGAAGGCTATCGCTCGTGGGCGTCGGGGTTCTGCGTATCGAAGGCGGTTACGGGGCCAAAGCTCGATTGGGCCTATGAATTCGTGAACTGGTACTTGTCGGGTTGGGCCGGCGCCTATCTCAACCGCCAGGGTTACTATTCGGCTGTGCTGTCCACTGCGAAGGCCAACATGACGGCGGACGAGTGGGGATACTGGATGGAAGGCAAGGCCGCCGTCAGCGACATCAAGGCACCCGACGGCACGATTCTCGAGAAGGCCGGCACCAAGCGCGACGGGGGATCCTACGAAGACCGCATGGGCGCGGTCGCCTGCTGGAACGCCGTTATGGACGAGAACGATTACATGGTGCGCAAGTGGAATGAATTCATCGCCGCCTGATGCAATCCAAAGGAGGACAAGGCGTTTGACAAGTCCTGCTGCGCCATCACCGCGATTCACCGTTCGATGATGCAAGACCGCAAGACCTTCGTTGCCTGGCTCCAGGCTGCACCGATGATGCTCGTTTTCTCGGTGTTCTTCCTCTTGCCGCTGCTTCTTGTGACGATTGTCAGCGCCTGGGACTACAACGAATATGAAATGATCCCGGCCTTTAGCCTGCGTGGCTACGGCGACACGTTCGAGGGATGCATCGCCGATCTGCCCAACCTCTGCACCATCTTGAAGACCTATCTGAAGACGTTGAAATTGTGCCTGCTGACCTGGAGCCTGACCCTTCTGATCGGCTTCACCGTCGCCTACTTTCTCGCGTTCCACGTCCGGTCCAAAACCTGGCAGATCGTACTTACCTTGCTTTGCACCATCCCGTTCTGGACGTCGAACGTGATCCGCATGATCGCATGGATTCCGCTGCTTGGCCGGAACGGCTTGGTCAACCGGGGGCTCGAGGGCGTGGGACTGATCCGGCAACCGCTGGAGTGGCTCTTGTTCTCGGAGTTCTCCGTCGTACTTGCCCTCGTTCACCTCTTCACATTCTTCATGGTGGTGCCGATCTTCAACTCGATGATTCGCATCGACAAGCGTTTGATCGAAGCCGCCTATGACGCCGGCGCCACCGGATGGCAGACCCTGGTCAACGTCGTTATTCCGCTGGCAAAACCCGGAATCGTCATTGGTTCGATCTTCGTGATCACGATCGTAATGGGCGATTTTGTCACGATAGGCGTGATGGGCGGCCAGCAGATTGCATCTGCAGGCAAGATCATCGAGACGCGCCTGAATGCGCTGCAATTCCCGGCCGCCGCGGCCAATGCGGTCATCCTGCTCGGCATCACGATCCTGATCATTTCGGCGCTGACCCGAATCGTCGATGTTCGCAAGGAGCTGTGAGATGAACGAGAAGCGATCGCGATCCTTCTATCTTCTCGCCGCATTCTTCACCGCTTACGTCCTGTTTTTATACGGACCGATGTTCGCGATCTACATCCTGTCGTTTCAGGGGCCGGATGGCGGCCTGACATTCCCCATGAATGGTGTGTCCCTGGTGTGGTTCGGCAAGGTGTTCTCCGGCTCAGGCATCGTCGACATCGCTGCGGCTTTCAGGCGATCGCTTCAGCTCGGCCTCGTCGTCATGGTGCTTACGGTCGTCCTCTCGGTTTCGGCAGGCCTGGCCTTCCGCAGATCGTTCCGCGGCGCGACCTTGCTATTCTATGTGGCCATTGCCAGCCTGATCATGCCATCGATCATTACCTCGCTCGGCATCGCCCTGGAATTCCGGCTGCTTGACGACTTCATCATCAAGAGCGGCGCCGCGGATTGGACAACGGCAATGGGGCTTTTTACATCGGGCCTCGGTGCGCATCTGACCTGGACCTTGCCATTCGGTCTCCTGATCATGTTTGCGATCTTCAACAGGTTCGATAGCCGGCTTGAAGAAGCGGCACGCGACCTGGGCGCCACGCCGTGGCAGACATTTCGGCATGTTGTGCTGCCGATCATATTGCCATCGGTCGTCGGTATCGGCCTGTTTGGGTTCACCTTGTCCTGGGACGAGCTCGCGCGCTCGAGCCAGACCATCGGCCCTGTCAATACACTGCCCCTCGACCTGCAGGGCCTGACGACCACCGTCACGAAGCCAGATATCTATGCGCTCGGAACATTGACGAGCGCCGTTTCCTTTCTCGTGATCTTTCTGGCGCTGGTTGTCATTCTTGTGCTTCAGGCCCGGCAGAGACGTCATGGATCGGACGCGGGCAAGGGGCTGGTGTAAAATCCTCACACGCATCCGGATCGTCGAATGGCATCGCCGCCTTGACCGGGAGAGAATGGCCGGGCCAGCGACGCCATTGCAGCCGTGAGAGCCGAGATTGCCGTCATCACGATTTCGGGCAAGGAAGACGCCGGCTGACAATTCGCAGCCGCCGCTTGGATGTGAATGGCGAGGAGATCGTTGATGAGCGACGCGAACAACTCGAACCACCTGCTCGACGACGAGAGCTTTCTGCGGCACTCGTTCGCGGTTGCGCGCCGCGCGATCGGCAATGGCAATCATCCCTTCGGCGCCGTTCTCGTGAATCGCGAAGGCAGCGTCCTGCTCGAGGCCGAGAACGGCTTCATGCCGTCGCGCGACGGCACGGCCCACGCCGAGCGACTGCTGTCGACCCTGGCATGCACGACGTTGTCCGCGGAGGTCCTCGCGACTGCGACGCTGTATTCATCCGCCGAGCCGTGCGCCATGTGTGCCGGCGCGATCTACTGGGCCGGCATCGGCCGCGTCGTCTACGGACTGGGCGAACACCGCTTGCGCGAGCTGACCGGCAATCACCCCGATAATCCGACGCTCGATCTGCCCTGTCGCAATGTGTTCGATAGCGGTCAACGCACAACCGAGGTCGTCGGCCCGTTGCTTGAAGACGAGGCCGCGGTCGTGCACGAGGGCATCTGGACCCGATAGTCGCGCAGCGACCCTGCCGGCCGGAATCCCGCCGTGCAGGAACGTGAAAAGTGGCGCCGCGGTGTGTCGCGGCGCCACCAGGAGCCACCCGTGGAACGGATCGGGTGGATCAGAACTTCACAGAGATACCGGAGTAGAGCGATTCTTCGGTACAGGAATGGTTGCTGACGCCTGGGGCTACGTTACAGACAACACTCTTGGCGTGATCGAGGCCGAACTTGTTCTGCCAGTAGCGATAGGCCACCCAGACGTCCACGAAATGTGAATACTTCGGACCCCAGAGCGCCTTGCTCGCGTCGAAGGTCAGACGGATCGGTTCGGAGTTGAGCTCGACCGCCGTGCTGACGTTGGTGACCGGATTGAACGCCATCGGTTCGTTCTCGGTGCCCTTCTTGCCGTACCAGCCTGCGCGACCACTGATCGAGAAGTACTGCATGTTCTCGGGCAGGAAGCCGAGATCCATGTAGTAGTTCACTTCGACGGCCCAGGTCGGGTTGAACTTGGTATTGCCATCGCTGATGCAGCTCACGCCGGGCACACCCGGGCCGAACAGACCGCACTGGTCGAACGCGTTGTGATTGGAGAACTCGTAGTACATCAACGGCGACACGTTGATGTAACCCTTGTACGGAAGATTGAATTCGAACTGGAGGCCGGCGACGACGTCACGCTTGGCGGGCGCCAGGAAGTTGTTTTCCGTGTTGGCGTCCATGCCGATTTCGAACGAGATGTTGTTCAGCGGCCCCATGCTGAACGCCTTCGTGTTGAAGATCTGATTCCAGCCGAAGGTCGAGCGGAACAGGCCGTAGATCTCGGTCGCGCCGGCGCAGGTTGCCGGAGCTCCCGTGATGGTCACGCCGACATTCGAGCACGGTGACGCCGGGTCGTTATGATCCGACTTGTACATCGAGATCGTGAAGAAGTTCTGGCCATAGGCCCAGATATCGAAATGCGTGAACGAGTAGACCTGTTTGGCGGTCTTTCCGTTGATGCTGCCGTCGGGGCGGACGGAGAATACGCCCGGATCAGTGCCGGAGAAGATGTAGGAGTAGGTCACGCGGTCGTCGATGACCAGGAAGAATGGCAGATCAGCCGCCGGCTTGGGTGCCTTGACTGGCAGATCTGCGGCGCTTGCAAGGTTAGCGACCGGCATCAACCCCAATGATAGTGCCGCGGCCGACAAGGTTCGGCGGATGTTGAACATTGTGAAAGACCCCCAGGAGTGAACGCGACGAATTCGTGCTGATGCAGGAGCGTGGCGCAGCTTCGGGGCGAACGGGAAGCCCGAAGTTTCTCCACGCGCTGACGCGTGTTTGATCAGCAACCTCCGCGAGATCAGTTTGGTTGGGCCGGTCCTGTAGCGGTTGACGGCCGCAAAATTCGCTTCGACAGAATTCTGGATTTTTCGAATTATGCCCATCATTGCTAGACTTCCGCGACATTTGCGCACAGCGCGGGGACGTACCGCCGGGACGCGGGAAATCCGCTGGAATCCAGCAGCGACACGCTGCTCAACTTTGCGTCATCGTTGACCGCTCCACTTTCGAATTGGATCGACAGTCACATTTCTGCAACAACTTCCACGGACGTGGAAGCAAGGCCGATTGACCGTCGACCCCGCAAATTTACGGAGCGATTCAACCGTGCCGAAGCCTTGAGCAAGCACTGGCGCTTTTTCCCTACTTACGCGTGCGTGAAAACTGGCCCACTATTGCGGCTCCTCTCTCCACGCATGCGATATCCCGGGATGCCAGACACGACATCTGCCGCGCAGCACACAGGTGCCACGCCGCTTCTGCAGACGGTCGGCTTGACCAAGCGCTACGGTTCGTTTCTCGCCAACGACAAGATCGATCTCGATATTCGGCCGCAAGAGATCCATGCGTTGCTCGGCGAGAACGGCGCCGGAAAATCCACCCTGGTCAAGACGATCTACGGCCTGATCCAGCCGAGCGAGGGCGAGATCCGCTGGCAGGGCAGGACGATCGTGCTGTCTGGGCCATCGGATGCGCGCGCACATGGAATCGGCATGGTGTTCCAGCATTTCTCGCTGTTCGACAATCTGACGGTCGCCGAGAATGTTGCGCTCGGCCTCGACGGCAAGGAGCCGTTCAAGGACATGTCGGCGCGCCTCGAGCAGGTGTCGCGTACATACGGACTTCCACTCGATCCGAAGCGGGAGGTCTGGCAGCTTTCGGTTGGCGAGCGGCAGCGTATCGAGATCGTGCGCGCGCTGATGCAGAATCCACAGTTCCTGATCCTCGACGAGCCGACAGCCGTACTGACACCTCAGGAGGCCGATCAGCTCTTCATCGTGCTCAACCGCCTCAAGGCCGAAGGCCGCGCGATTCTCTACATCAGCCACAAGCTGGACGAGGTGAAGCGGCTCTGCGACACCGCAACGATCCTGCGCGGCGGACGCAAGGTCGAGACCTGCAATCCCAGGGCTGAGACCGCGGCGTCACTTGCGCGCATGATGGTCGGCGGCGAGATCATGGAAGTGAAGGCTGCGGCGAGCCGCCAGATCACCGTGCCTCGCCTGCTGGTCAACGATCTCAACCTCGCACCCGACGATCCGCACGGCATACGGCTCGAGCACATCTCGTTCGAGCTCCGCGGTGGTGAAATTCTAGGCATCGCCGGTGTTGCCGGTAACGGACAGGACGAACTGTTCGCAGCCCTTTCCGGCGAGCGGCTGGCGAAGGACCCGGGCACGATCGTGATCGACGGACACGCGGCCGGTCACCTGTCAATCACCAGGCGCCGCAAGCTGGGTGCGGCCTTCATCCCGGAGGAACGGCTCGGCCACGGCACGGCGCCGCGCATGCGGCTCTCGGAAAACGCCCTCCTGACCGGCCACGCCATCGGCAATATGGTGCTTCATGGCTTCGTGAACACGGCCGCAACCCTGAAGACCGTCGACCGCACCACCGAGACTTTCGACGTGCGCAAGGCCAAGCGCGACCCGGAAGCGGCGAGCCTGTCGGGCGGCAACCTGCAAAAATTCATCGTCGGCCGCGAAATCCTGCGCGATCCCGTCGTGCTGATCGTGAACCAGCCGACCTGGGGCGTC
Source organism: Bradyrhizobium sp. B124 (assembly GCF_038967635.1). Classification (NCBI taxonomy): domain Bacteria; kingdom Pseudomonadati; phylum Pseudomonadota; class Alphaproteobacteria; order Hyphomicrobiales; family Nitrobacteraceae; genus Bradyrhizobium; species Bradyrhizobium sp. B124. Next base: position 5,147,538 of record NZ_CP152413.1, read on the forward strand.
GACGCGGGTGCGGCCGCCGTGATCCGGCAGGCCCTGCTCGATCTTGCCGCAGGCGGCGCCGCGGTGCTGGTGACGAGCCAGGATCTCGATGAACTTGCCGAAATCACCGACCGCATCGCCGTGATGTTCCATGGCCGCTTGTCGGTCCCCGTGCCAACCGCCGAAGCCAGCCGCGAGACGCTTGGCCTGCTGATGGGCGGCAGCAGCATCGAAGCTCCGGAGACACCTCATGCAACTCGTGCTTGAGAAGCGCGCCGAGCGTTCGGCCACGATCGCGCTCATCTCGCCGCTGATCGCAATCGGGCTGACGATCGCCACCTTGTGCATCGTGTTCGCAGTGCTCGGCAAGAATCCGATTGCCGCGCTCGCCGTCTACTTCATCGACCCTCTGACCGACGGCTACTCCCTGCAGGAAATCGCGGTCAAGGCAACGCCGCTGGTCATGATCGCGATCGGCCTGTCGTTGTGCTATCTCGCCAACGCCTGGAATATCGGTGCCGAAGGCCAATTCCTGATCGGCGCGGTGGCCGGGAGTTGGCTCGCGGTGAAGACCCAGGGCACCGATGCCGGCCACTGGGTGTTGCCGGGGATGCTCGTGCTCGGCGCGGCCGCGGGCGCGCTCTACGCACTGATTCCGGCGATCTGCAAGGTGCGGTTCGGCGCCAGCGAGATCCTGACCTCGCTGATGCTGGTCTATGTCGCCGACCTCCTGCTGGACTATCTCGTGCGCGGTCCCTGGCGTGATCCGCAAGGCTTCAACTTTCCGACCACGGCCGAGTTCGATCCGGTGGCGACCGTGCCGACGCTGATCGAAGGCGGTCGGCTGCATCTTGGCTCGATCATCGCTCTGCTCGTGGTGGCCGCCGGCGCGGTGCTGCTCGGCAGGACCATCAAGGGCTTCGAGATCCGGGTCGTCGGCGCCGCGCCGCGGGCAGCGCGGTTCGGCGGGTTCAACGCCAATCAGCTGGTGCTGCTGACCTTTGCAATCTCCGGCGCGCTGGCCGGGCTCGCCGGCATCATCGAGGTGGCTGGCCCGGTCGGCCATCTGCAGCCGGGCATTTCGCCGGGTTATGGCTTCACTGCGATCATCGTCGCCTTCCTCGGGCGACTGAACCCAATTGGAATATTAATTGCAGGATTGTTCCTCGCATTGACCTTTATCGGCGGCGAGCAGGCCCAGATCGCGATGAAAATCCCGTTGGACGTCACCAAGGTGTTCCAGGGCATTCTGCTGTTCTACGTGCTCGCCTGCGATTCCCTGATCCTCTACCGCTTTCGGCTTATTTCCTCATCGCCAAAGGTGCAAAGTGGGGCTCATTGAGGCCATCATCCTGTCGGTGCTGGCGGCTTCCACGCCGCTGTTGCTCGCAGCCACCGGCGAACTCGTGACCGAGCGCTCGGGTGTGCTCAACCTCGGCGTCGAAGGCATGATGATCGTCGGCGCCGCCTGCGGCTTCGGCGGCGCGTGGCTCTCCGGTTCGATCATCGTCGGCGCGCTCTGCGGCATGGTCGCCGGCATCCTGATGTCGCTGATCTTTGCGCTGATGGCGCTCGGGCTCGCGGTCAACCAGGTCGCGACGGGCCTCGCGCTGACCATCCTCGGAATCGGATTGTCCGGCCTGATCGGCGCCGGCTTCGTCGGCGAACGCATCACGCCGGCGCCGCATCTCCACATTCCGGGCCTCAGCGACATTCCGCTGGCGGGGCGAATCCTGTTTGGAGAAGACGGATTTGTCTATCTCTCGATCGCCCTGGTGGTCGGCGTCTGGTGGTTCCTGTATCGGACGCGGGCCGGGCTGATCTTGCGCGCCTGCGGCGACAACCACGTCTCCGCCCATGCGTTGGGCTATCCGGTGCTCCGGATCCGGCTCTATGCAGTGATGTTCGGCGGCGCCTGCGCCGGGCTTGCCGGCGCCTATCTGCCGCTCGCCTACACACCCTTCTTCATTCCCGGCATGACGGCAGGCCGCGGCTGGATCGCGCTGGCCTTGACGGTTTTCGCGAGCTGGCGGCCGGCCCGGCTGGTCGTCGGAGCCTACCTGTTTGGCGCCGTCACCATTCTTCAGCTCCACGCGCAAGGCGCCGGCATCGGAATTCCATCGCAGTTCATGTCGTCGCTGCCCTATCTCGCGACCATCATCGTTCTGGTTCTGCTCTCTCGCGCGCGCACCGGCGGCTCGACGGCGCCCGCTGCGCTCGGAACCGTATTCGTGCCGGACCGCTAGCTTGATGTCGGTACGTGCCGCGATGGGGCGCCCACGTTCCGAACTATGGTTTCCCCGTTTGGAGATTGAGATGAAGAGAACATTATTTGCGGCGGCAGCGATTCTCCTGGCCGGCTGCATCAACAGTGGCGCCTGGGCCGCCGACAAGCTGAAGGTCGGCTTTATCTATCTCGGACCGGTCGGCGACCTCGGCTGGACCTATCAGCACGAACTGGCGCGCCAGGCTCTTGTGAAGGAACTTGGCGACAAGATCGAAACGACATTCCTCGAGAACGTGCCGGAAGGACCGGACGCCGAACGTGCGATCGAACAGCTCGTGCGTGCCGGCAACAAACTGATCTTCACCACATCCTTCGGCTACATGGATCCGACGCTGAAGGTCGCGAAGAAATATCCCAATGTGCACTTCGAACATTGCTCGGGATACAAGCGCGACAAGAACATGTCGACCTATTCGGCGCGCTGGTACCAGGGCCGCTACATTCAGGGTCAGATCGCGGCCAAGATGTCGAAGGCCGGCGTGCTCGGCTACATCGGCTCGTTCCCGATTCCGGAGGTCGTGTCGGGTATCAACGCGACGATGCTGGGCGCCCAGACCATCAACCCGAACATCAAGGTCAAGATCATCTGGGTGAACTCCTGGTTCGATCCCGGCAAGGAAGCCGACGCCGCCAAGGCCCTGCTCGACCAGGGCGCCGATATGATCATGCAGCACACCGACAGCCCGGCTGCAATGCAGGTATCAAGCGAACGCGGCAAGCTCGCATTCGGCCAGGACTCTGAAATGATCAAGTTCGGTCCCAAGGCGCAGCTGACCTCGATCCTCGACACCTGGGCGCCCTACTACATTGAGCGCGTCAAGGCCGAGCTCGCCGGCACCTGGAAATCCGAAGACACCTGGGGCGGCCTCGAAAGCAAGATGTTCGAGATGGCTCCCTACACCAACATGCCCGACGACGTGAAGAAGATGGCGGAGGACACTCAGGCCGCTATCGCCTCCGGCAAGCTGCATCCATTCAAGTGCCCCGTCGTCACGCAGGACGGCAAGGACGTCGAATGCAAGGGCGGCGATCACCTCGAGGACACTCAGATCCTGGGCATGAATTTCTACGTCAAAGGGATCGACGACAAGCTCCCCGGGAAATAGACCCGATCACGATCAGGCTCGGGCTCGGGTGATCCGGCCCGAGTCTCCTTGCGCGCTATCCCGCGTGCATTGCGTTCGCCGCTGCGCTGTGACGTCGGATGAGGTCCGGGACATCGAGCCCGGGAATGGCTCCGTCGATCACGACCCACCTCCCTCCGACCATCACCCGATCAGCACGATGTGCGCCGCAAAGCACCAACGCGGCAAGTGGGTCGCCAGAGCCGGAGAAGCGTAGCTCATCAAGCTTGAACAGCGCGAGATCAGCCGCCTTGCCGACGGCGATCTCGCCCAGTTCCGGACGGCCGACGCAGGCGGCCGAGCCCCTGGTCGCCCATCGCAACGCATCCTTGTGGCTGACCTTCGTGACGCCGTAACGGGCGCGCTGCAGCAGGAACGCGGCGCGGACTTCCTGCATCAGGTTGGATCCGTCGTTCGACGCCGAGCCGTCGACACCCAGCCCGATCACCACGCCGGCCTCCTCCATCTCGCAGACCGGACAGCAACCGGACGCCAGGAGCTGGTTGCTGCAGGCGCAATGGCTGATGGTCGTTCCGGCCCCGGCCAGCCGTTTCATCTCCTGTGCATCGAAGAAGATGCCGTGAGCCAGCCAGGTCCGGGCATTCAGCCATCCGCACTGCTCGAGGTAATCGAGCGGGCGACAGCCATATATCTGCTGGCAAAACCTGTTCTCGTCCTCGGTCTCGGCAAGATGCGTGTGCAGCCGGACATCCAGCCTATCGGCGAGATCGGCAGTCGCACGCATCAACGACGTCGTCACCGAAAACGGCGAGCACGGCGCCAGGGCGATTTGCACCATCGCGTCCTCGCCGCGCTCATGATGCTTCGATACCAGCCGTGCGCTGTCGGCAAGGATCGCATCCTCGTCCTGCACCACACTGTCTGGCGGCAATCCACCGTCACGCTGCGAGAGGTTCATCGAGCCGCGCGTGAGCAGCACACGGACACCCAGCCGCCTAGCCACCGCGACCTCGATGTCGATCCCCTCCTCGAGCCCCGCCGGAAACACGTAGTGGTGATCGGTGGTCGTGGTGCAACCGGACAGCAGCAGCTCGGACATCGCAACGCTGACGCCGAGTTCGAGTGATTCCGGCGTGAGTCGTGCCCACACCGGATACAGCGCCTGCAGCCAGGGAAACAGCTCGCGATCCATCGCAGCCGGCAGCGCCCGCGTCAGCGTCTGATAGAAATGATGGTGGGTATTGATCAGCCCGGGCAGCACGACATGAGCGCTCGCGTCGTAGACCGCAACATTCGCCGTCGTCGGCTGATGCCCGGCGCCCACGCACTCGACGATCTTGCCGCCATGGACCACAACGCCGCGTTCGGCTCCGTTGGCCAGAATCGACAGGGGATCCTTGATCCAGATTGCCTGCATTTGATCCATCATTTTCGTCTCCCGAGGCGGCGAACGCCATTCCTGACCTGCAAGGACCGTCCCACGTCCAGCGAGACTTGGCGTTGCTCTTGCAGGACTTCATAGTCAATGATGCATCTCGTTGAAAGCGCTGGCGTATCCATGGACTTGAACACCATCACCGAGGTTGTCCATCCGCTCTCGCGGGCGCAACTGCCCGTTTGGACGGCAGGCGATGCCTGGCTCGCGGGCGGGACCTGGCTGTTCTCGGAACCTCAGGTACATCTCACCCGCCTGGTCGATCTCGCTGAGCTGAATTGGCCGGCGCTTACGATTGGTGACACGCATCTGAGCATTGCGGCGACCTGTACGGTCGCGCAGCTCGATGCCTTGGCCTGCCCGCCGGACTGGATGGCCGCACCGCTGATCAACCAGTGCTGCCGTGCTTTTCTCGCTTCGTTCAAGATCTGGAAGACCGCGACCGTCGGCGGCAACATCTGCATGTCGCTCCCGGCGGGACCGATGATTTCGCTGACCTCGGCGCTCGATGGCGTGTGCACGATCTGGCCAGCCCGCGGCGGCGAGCGAACCATCCCGGTCATGGACTTCGTGACCGGCGATCATGCAAACGTGCTGGCCCCCGGTGACCTGCTGCGGCAAATCGATATCCCGATCGCAGCCCTGAAGCGGCGCTCGGCATTCCGCCAGATTTCGCTGACGCCGGTCGGCCGCTCAGCCGCGCTGCTGATCGGCAGCGTCGACAACAACGGCAGCTTCACACTGACCGTCACCGCCTCGACGGTGCGGCCGGTGCAATTGTCGTTTCCTGCCATGCCTCGTGCCGACCAACTCCGCGACACGATCCAGCGGCGCATTGCGGATGGCCTCTACCACGCCGACGTCCACGGCAGGCCGCTGTGGCGCAAGCACATGACGTTGCGGCTTGCCGAGGAAATCTGCGACGAATTGCAGGCGCACCCATGACGTTCGAGATCAACGGCAAGACGTTCTCGACCCACCCGCGTGCCGGACAATGCCTGCGTACGTTCCTGCGCGAGCTCGGCCATTTCGGCGTCAAGAAGGGTTGCGACGCCGGCGACTGCGGCGCCTGCACGGTGCTGCTCGACGGCGAGCCGGTCCATAGCTGTCTGATCCCGGCATTCCGCGCTGACGGCCATGCGATAACCACCATCGAGGGTCTTGCCGGCGTCACCGGCATGCATCTGCTGCAGCAGGCGTTTCTCGATGCGCAGGGATTTCAGTGCGGCTTCTGCACTGCCGGCATGATCCTGACCTGTGCCTCGCTGAACCAGGCACAACGGCAGGACCTCGACGCGGCGTTGAAGGGCAATATCTGCCGCTGCACCGGCTATCGTTCGATCCAGGACGCGCTCGACGGCAAGATCAACATAGAGGATGCCACGGCCGGCACGGCCTTTGGCCGCAGCCTGCCCGCCCCCGCGGGCCCCCTGATCGTGCACGGTGCAGCGCCCTACACCTTCGACACGACGATCGACGGCCTGCTGCACATCAAGCTGCTGCGTTCTCCTCACGCCCACGCGAGAATAGTCGCGATCGACAAGACGGATGCGCTGAAGGCCGCCGGCGTCCACGCGGTGCTGACGCATGAGGACGCGCCCGATTGCCTGTTCTCGACCGCGCGCCACGAGCGCGACTGGATGGATCCCGATGACACCAGGGTGCTCGACACGACCGTCCGCTTCATCGGTCAGAAGGTCGCAGCTGTCGTGGCGGACAGCGAAGCCGCCGCGGAAAATGCCTGCCGGCTGATCAAGGTCGCGTATGAGATCCTTCCCGCCGTGTTCGATCCCGCCGAATCTATCGCCGCAGGCGCTCCGGCCATTCATGCCGACAAGACGACCGCGCATCGCGTCGCCAATGCCGCGCGCAACATTGTCGCCGAAACGCATGGCGAATTTGGCGACGTCACCTGCGGATTCGCCGAGGCGGCTGTCACCTATGAGGGGACCTTCACCACCCAGCGCGTCCAGCACGCCGCACTGGAGACCCATGGCGGGCTGGCATGGCTTGACTCCTCGGGCGTGCTCAACGTCCGTTCCAGCACGCAGGTCCCATTCCTGACCCGCCGCACGCTGGCCAGCCTCTTCAAGCTGCCGACCGACAAGGTCCGGGTGTTCTGCGAGCGCGTCGGCGGCGGCTTCGGCGGCAAGCAGGAGATGCTCGTCGAGGACATCCTGGCGCTCGCCGCGCTCCGCACGGGGCGGCCGGTCAAGCTCGAACTCACACGCGAAGAGCAATTCACGGCGACCTCGACGCGGCATCCAATGCGGGTGACAGTCAAGGCGGGGGCCGACAAGGACGGCAATCTGACAGCCCTGCAGCTCGATGTGCTCTCGAACACGGGTGCCTATGGCAATCACGCAGGTCCTGTGCTCTTCCACGCGGTCAGCGAATCCATCAGCGTCTACAACTGCCCGAACAAGAAGGTTGATGCGATTGCCTGCTACACGAACACGCTGCCGGCCGGCGCCTTCCGCGGCTATGGTCTGCCGCAGACGCTGATCGCCGTCGAGGCGGCCATCGACGAACTCGCCAAGCAGCTCGGCATCTCGCCGTTCGATATGCGCCGTCGCAATGTCGTCAGGCCAGGCGACCCGATGCTCGCGCCACCCGGCTCCCAATATCACGACGTGACGTACGGCTCCTACGGCCTCGACCAGTGTCTCGACCTGGTCGAGCGCGCGATGTCAGCGGGAACCCCCACACCGCAGCTCTCCGCCGACTGGCTGGTCGGCGACGGCATCGCGCTGACCATGATCGATACCGTACCACCCGCCGGCCACCTCGCGGATTGCAAGATCAGGCTCTGCGACGACGGGCATTTCGAGCTGACCGTCGGCACCGCGGAATTCGGGAACGGCACCAGCACGGTGCATCGCCAGATCGCGGCCACCGCGCTCGCCACTTCGGTCGATCGTATCCGCCTGAGACAATCCGACACCGCGCATGGCGGCCACGACACCGGCGCCTATGGCAGCGCGGGGATTTTCGTGGCCGGAAGCGCGACTCAGGCAGCGGCCGAGAATCTGGCGGGCGACCTGAAGGCGCTGGCCTGCCGTCTGGCTGGAGGTGATCCTGGCACCTGCGTGCTCGAGGCCGATCACGCGGTCTGCGGCAGGCAGCGACTGCCCTATATCGAGCTTGCGCGCTCGGCGCGCGGCAGCGGCCAGGTCCTGCAAGCCAGCGGTACGTCGGAGGGAACGCCGCGTTCGGTCGCATTCAACGTGCAGGGGTTCCGTGTCGCAGTGAACAAGGGTACCGGCGCGCTGAAGATCCTGAGGAGCGTGCAGGCCGCCGATGCCGGCCGTGTCGCCAACCCGATGCAGTGCCGCGGTCAGGTCGAGGGCGGCGTGGCGCAATCGCTGGGCGCGGCACTCTTTGAGGAGTTGGTGATCGACAGCGGCGGCCGCGTGATCAATCCGAGTTTCCGGGACTATCACTTGCCAGCTTTCGCAGACGTGCCGCGCACCGACGTCTATTTTGCCGACAGCTCCGACAGCGTCGGCCCGATGGGAGCGAAATCGATGAGCGAGAGCCCCTACAACCCCGTCGCCGCCGCGCTCGGCAACGCCATCGCCGACGCCACCGGCATCCGCTTTACCGACGTTCCCTTCAAGCCTGACCGGCTGTTTCCGGAGTTGCTGAAGAAATTCGGCTAGGCCGTGCACCTATGAACGCCGCGCGGCGTGACCGGTGACTACGTCGCTTTCCCCATATAGCGACCAGGTTAGTGCGGCAGCGCAATATGTCGCGATGGCCAAAAGCGGTAAGTTGGAAACAAATAGCCGCCCGGAAATGCAGCCTCGTTTATGGCGAACCGGCTGCGACCAGCTTGCGCCGCGCCGCGACGAGGTCAATGAGCCTGGACCTGTTTTTCTTGTACGCCTTGTCGAGCTCCCGAGCGTGGCCGAGCAACACCCATGGCGCCACTCTCCCCAAGTGCTCCATGACCTCAGCAGTTTGCGCCTTCCGGACAGAAGCCCGCATCTTCTGGTTGGAGAAGTAAAGCATCAGCGAATGCGAGCGGCTGGTCGGTATCACGCCGTACATCAGTGTCGTAGTCGTCATGCTATAGGTATAGAGCATGTCCGACAGCGGCATCAGTCGGAACCTGAACCAGCCCCTTTGCAACACGTGCGTGTCAGTAATCCGCACGTGGCCGCGAAGCTTCAAGGCAGATCTGGCTGTCACAATGTCGTGCTCCAGTCCCGCGCTGAGCATTTCCAACGCATTGGCGGACTGCCTGCAGACCGCACGCAAATCGGGATGCGATGATGGCTCGTTAAATCGCGATAGTGCTCGCCCGCCGATCAACGCAACGAGCGCCAATGGTACCGCAATCAAGATCAGCACGGCCGCAACGGCCGCGGAGGTGTATTTCTCCGTGTCGAGCATGACAGGGAGGAACGCCGCGCTGGCATCGCCACTCCGCTTAACGAGGCGACTGATCCGGTCGATTGTCTCAATGTCGGCGGCAAGCAGACCGCCGCTCAGCGCTCTCGCGTCGAGAACGCGATCCGGAGCCGCCTTGATCAAGAGCAAGCGATCCCCGAACTGAGCAACAGAGAATATCGCGTGGTCATATTTGTGCCGGGAGTAGACGCCGGTCGAAACGACTTTATCGGCCTGCAGCGCGACCCAGTTACGCGACAGTTGCGGAAGGCTCGTCACCGCGCGCACTTGGTCTTGCGACATCGCGACGACGCCTCTGGCGTAGTTGCCGAGAAACTGTACGTTTTCCAGCACCATGACAGCCGCAAACGCGAACAGCAGAAGGCATGCGCCGAGCTGACGCAAGCTCGTGTTGCGTATCTGGCGCTCGACCCATGTCATGCTCATACCTCTGCTTCCGGTCGGACCCGCCTAGAGTTCGGGCGTTTGTCTGCCTGGTCCTTCGAGGCAAGCACCCTGGGAATGTCGTGCGAATGCAATTTCCGATCGTTCGGGAAGCGCGCCAGCCTCAGCGGCGAAGCAAGCGACAAATCCGTCCACAGCCGCAGCGACGATCAATCTTCAGCGTATAGTCTTACTTCAGGACTGCTGCCGGAGGCTGCAGCGCAGGTGATTAAAGCGACTTTAACGGCCGGGACCTGGCTTGGCGTCGGTCACGTTTCGATTGCTCAAACTCATAAAATTTGAGCTTTGGTCTTCCCCGCTTGTGCACTACGGCCCTGCAAGTGGACTGCGCAATCGGGTCGAACGGTTCTTCAACAAGACCAATCAATGTCGTCGAATAGCGACGCGCTACGACAGGCTCGCCGCCAACTACCTTGCCTTCATTCAGCTTGCGTCAATCAGGCTCTGGCTGCGCCCTAATGAGCCCGCAGCCTAATTTAGAGCGTTTCCGATCGAAGTGGCTGCCGGTTCGCGTGAAGAAAACGCGTCAAAGCCAGAATCTAGAGCTCCGTTCCGATTCCATCGGAACGGAAATAGCTCCGGTGCGGGCGAGGAGGGTACACGATTTCGGAATATTGGAAGAATATTCCTGAGTTGCCCGACGTGTCAAGTTGCCTCGTCGAACGCCGGCAGCCGCCAGCTACTTTGCATGGGGTTGTTTTCGATATTTTGGCAGCGCGCCTGCTGCGGGGTGGCCGCCGTCGACGCGGCTCGCAACGCGGGGCAGGAGCACAGGCCTACTTCCGCCCCACCGTACACTCGATCTGTCCATGAGGCTCGTCGGTGGGCAGGAAGACGTCGTTGTTGTTATCCAGCCCGAAGGCAGAGAGATTGATCGGGATGAAGTGCATGTTTGGGCAGGCCATGCTGATCTCGGATATCTCAGGGACCGCGGCAAGCGCCGCCTCGCCCATACGGTAAAGACTGTCCTGCACGCTCCTGCTGTAGGTCGTCGAGAAGACCCTTAGCATGGTGTCAAGGATCTTCGCGTTCGTCGCCGGATAGTTCGCGGGCTTTGCGGACCATGCCCACGACGCGACCATGCTGGTCGCGCAGATGCGATCCGCGGTCTCCGGGATCGTGGTGTAGCGATCCTTGAGGTAGTTCTCCCAGCCCGACTGGGTCGACTTCAGAAATGCGAACCCATCGACGCCCGAACTCAGCGTCGAGGAGCCATCGCGCGTCATCGTGGCCTCGACCGTCGGGCGGCCGTTGGCATCGAGCACGAAACTGTGCGGATGTGGCTTGCCGTCGAAACTCAGCCGGCTCCATTTGGTCTCGTGCGAGGTAATCGCGACGGATGAAATCTGCTGATAGGTGTCGAGATATTTTCTCGCCAGGACCTGGCAGAATTCCTCGGCAGAGAGACCGGTGTTCTCGCGAGCGACCACATTGACGATGTTCTTGATGGTGTCGGTCGAGACCGTCATGATATTGTCGGCATGGGTATAGGTGCGCGCGAACTCGCCTTCGACCATCGCCTTGATATTGAGCTGACTGACCTCCTGCCGCTCTCCATCACGGTGAATCCGCATCACGCGGACCCGGCCCTTGCCATATCGGTTCTTGATCAGCAGCACGTCAAAGCCTCCAGCTATGGCCCCCGGGGCTGGCATGGCCCGCCGCCCGTCGTGGCCAGTATTGAGCAACGTTTGTGCCATCGGCAAGCTCGCGCCACGCACCGCGTCATGGATAGACCAGGTTCGATCACCGGAAGTGGCACCCACGGCATGGCCTCGCTGCCGGAATCTTCACCATCCCTGCCACACCTTTCAGCAGTCATCAGCGGGTTGCGATTCCGTACCTAACTTCCGCGATAGGTCGCGTAGCTCCATGGCGTCACGAGCAGCGGCACATGGAGATGGCCTTCGGGTTCGCTGACGGAAAAGCGCAGGGGTATCCGGTCAAGGAACGGTGGATCAGACAATGGCACGCCGCGCCTGGCGAAATAATCGCCGACGCTGAACAGCAGCTCGTACGTCCCGGCCGGAACGGGACGGCCGCCAATCAAGGGCTGGTCCGTCCGTCCGTCGGCGTTGGTCAAAGCGCGCGTCACCACGCGGCTCGTGCCCAGCCCCGCGAGTTCGATCAGCTCGACCGCAACCCCGGCAGCGGGCTTGCCGCTGTGGGTATCCAGCACGTGGGTCGAGAGACGCCCGTGAACGGCAAGCCGGTCGTCAGCCATCACGATCTGGTCGAGCCTCAGGGCCGCGATGCGACAGATCTCCTCCACCGAGGTCTGCATTTCGACCGCGATGTCATTCGGCAGGCGCCGCTCGAAATCACGTAGAATGGAATCCTTGGTGTGGCGGCGCACGCAGACGATGTAAGGAAATCCGAACTTGGCGCGGTAGGCATTGTTGACGCGCTGAAACGCATCGTATTCCGCACCCGACAGCCGATCGAGCCCCGCGCTATTTTGCTCGGCAAAGGAATCATCGGTGAGACCCGCTGCACGCTGCGTCTTGTCAGCGAGGTCGGGATGCATCTTGATCAGTGCCAGTCGCAGTTCGGACGGTGCCTGCTCGACCGCCGCCTTCATCGCCATGAACAATTGAGCGATCCCGGCATACGGCCGCTTCATCGCAACCTGTTCGGCAACCCACGGCGAATGCTCGAAGACATTGGCGAGAGCCGCGACAAAGTCATCTCGGCTCGCATTGTTGAGATCGATCAACGTCGTCATGAATTCGTCCGCTGGTCCATTCGATGGATGGCTCTTCGACATGCGGCGCGCAGGGTCATTCCGCGCGATGCACCGCACGCTGCAATGCACTAGTCTCCCTGTTTCCGCCGGTCGTAGGACAAACCGAATAATCCGGTGCGCTGCGTTTCCGGTTCGGGCGGCGGCGCAGCTTCCTTGGACTCGACCGCTGGCGCTGCAGCGACCGGCACGTCCTGGCATTTCATCGAATAGACCAGCTCGCCTTTCGCAGTCCGGCCGATCGGGGCGCAAATGTCTGCTGGTACGGCCGCAGCTTTCGGAACGGCTTTGGGCGCCGTTCGCGTCTCGGCCGCCGCTGGCGAAGCGGCCAACAGCATGACTAACAAGATTTTCGTCTTCATCGGCTGTGTGTTCTCGGATGGTTTGCGCGCGTGCGATTGGAGTCTGCCAACGATAGACCCTGCCAAAAGTTTAGTCGCGCCCAATTATTTTGCGCACCACTTCGTGATCGCCGTCGGGCTAAGCAACGTTGTTGCAAGCACTATTTGCGGAAAACCAGGCCGAGCGATTCCTCCGGCCAGGAGCCCAAGGGAGAACCCAATGAAGAAAAACACTCGCGTTGTTTACGTCGTGACGGCCGGTCTGCTGCTCGGATCGACCTTGCAAAGCGCCACGGCCTCAGAGCGCCACCGCAAGCCACAGGTTGCACCGGTTCAGCAATCGCAGTCCCGTCCGACCGACGCCTATGCGGCTTGGCAGCAACCCAGGGTAAACAGCCCCGTTTCCTCTTATTACACCGGGGGCTATTCGGCTCCGGCCGGACACTAGTCCAACTCCAGACTCTGGCTCGCCAAGACAACTTCGGCCTGATGCCTGCCCGTCCGGCCGAAGTCGCGCCCGCAACGGCTCGCTGCGCGAGCCGATCATCGCCGGCGCCATCTGCCGGCCGACCAGACCGCCGACGGCGAGCAGCGCCAGCAGGTACGGCAGCATGATCAGCAAGGCATTCGGAATGCCGATGCCGAACGCCGACAGCTGGAATTGCAGCGCGGTGGCTGCGCCGAACAGGGAGCATGCCGTGATGCGCGACCGCATCGCGAACCCAACTCCCGATGCCTGGCCGTTATCGCGCCCCCACCCCGACGTGCTTGCATAAATGGCCGCACGATTGAATATTCGCTGCACTGTTTGCAACGATCAGGACCATGCCGATGAGCGCCAAGCTGGAGCCGCGTCGACTGCACCATTTCATGGAGGTGCTCAATAGCGGCTCCGTGCGCGGCGCCGCCGGTGCGCTTGGCATGGATGCCTCGGCGGTCAGCCGGGCACTCGGCCTGCTCGAGAAGGAGTATGGCGCGCGCCTGCTCGAACGGCGAGGCCGCGGCGTTGCGCCGACCGACGCCGGCCAGCTGCTGGCCGCCTACCTGCATCGCCAGCAGGGCGAACGACAGGCGCTGCTCGCGCAGATGGACAGCATCCGCAAGGTCGAGTCGGGTCATATCGATCTCGTGACGGGCGAAGGTTATGTCGACTGGCTGGCCAGGAGCTGCCTGTGCCGCTTCATGCAAACCCACCCGAAGATCACGATCAGCCTCGACATCGGGAGCACCGACGAGATCGTGCAGCAAGTCGTGGGAGAACGCGCACATATCGGTGTCCTGTTCAATCCGCCTCGCGACGATCGACCGCGCTCGCATCATTCGCAGCCGCATCCGATCAGGGCCGTAGTGCCGCACGGGCATCCGCTGACCCAGCTCGGTCGGCCGCTCAAGCTCGCCGACCTCGCACCCTACCCGGGAGCCGCAATGCATCCGAATTTCGGCCTGCGCCAGCATGTCCAGGCCGCTGAGATCAGCGAAGGCGTCCGCCTCAATTTCGCGTTTACGACTGCCTCGTTCGATGCGCTCGCCCATTACGTGACCGCCGGACTTGGCTATGCGTTGGCATCGCGCCTTGCGATGACGGAGGCCGACGCCGCCAAGGTGGTGGCGCTGCCGATGAAGAACGCGCTGCTGCATCGTGGCCGCACCCATGTGGTGTCGCGTCAGGGACGTACGTTGCCGCCCGCCGCGATGCAGCTGCTGCGGATGATGGTCGGCGAGATGCGAACACCGGGAAGCAGTGCGCGGTAGACTGAGACAGGCCGCGCCTTTGCGGCCTCAATCGCGACGCGCCGCTGCCGGAAACCAGATCGCGACCTGCGGAGGCGGACGAAACGGCTTCCAGCTGCCCGTCGGCTGGGCGAGGCGATCGGCAATCACCCACAGCGCCGGCGCGTGAAAGCCAAGCCCGATATGCGTCGTGTTCACTTCGACGTTTTCGCGCTCCTCACCCTCCTGCTCCAGGCAGGCGCGCCACGCCACCACACCATCGGTGCGGGTATAGATCGATGTTGTCGGCACCGGAATCGGTTGCGCGAGGCGACTGATCCGCTCGGCGGTCGGCGGCTCATATTTCTGGCCGGTCAGCAGCCGCCAGATCGCGCGGACATTGCTCGCACCCGGAGCCGCGAACGGACTGCCGAGCGTGATGACCATCCGCACCGCCGCGGGGATCTGCCGCGCAACCTCGCGCGCGATGATGCCGCCGCGGCTCCAGCCGACCAGGCTGACCTTCGAGCCGCCCTGCTTTTCGAGTTCGATGACCCGAGCCACCACGGCGGAGAGGTCCGCGTCCGGCGCGCGCACATTGCGGCCGCGGCCCCATCCATGAACCTGATAACCGAGGAACTCGAGAAACGAGCGTATCGCCAATGTCGACCGGTCATCGGCGCCCAACCCGGGCAGAACCATGACCGGATGCCGCTGTCCCCGCGGCGCAGTCGCCAGAAGCGGCGCCGCCACGGCAAGCAGCGCCGGGATGTCGAGAATGCCGCGCCCTTCCGCGGCAAGCAGCGCGAGCGAGGGTGGTTCGACGGTCTGCTCGTCACGTCCCATGAGTAACGTCCCTTGTTGATGCTCAAGAACAGCCCCGCAACCGTGCATCGCCTGGCGAGCACGAGACGTCAGTTCGGCGGCGCGGCCTTTCCGAACACCCCGCCGATGGCCCGCAACAGCCAACTCGGCTGGTACTTGATCCATTGGACCGCCAGCTCGTTGGCAAGTCCTGCGACATGCACCGGCTTTCCCGCCATGCAGGCGCGGTAGCCCTCCTGTGCGACGGTCTTCGCATCCATGATCATCATGCTCGGCATATTTCCGAGATTGGTGCCGTGGACCATCCCGGTGTCCGTCACGCCGGGACACAACGTCGTCAGCGTGATCTTGCTGCCGCTCAATTCCTGGGACAATGCCTCGCCGAACGACAGCACATAGGCCTTTGACGCGGCGTAGACCGCAAGGTTTGGCACCGGCATGAACGCCGCGACTGACGCAACATTCAGGATCCGTCCACTGTTGCCCTCGAGCATCGGCGCGAGGAAGAGACGAGTCAGTGCCGTCATGGCGACGACATTGACCTGCAGCAGCCGCAACTGGTCATCGAGGCCGATTGCGGCGACGCGTCCTTCGAGCAGAAGGCCGGCATTGTTCACCAAGAGGTCGACCCGGACGCCGGCATCCTTCAGCGAATCGTACACCGCCTGCGGCGCCGCCGGTTCGCTCAGATCGGCGGCAACGATGGTCACCTTGGTGCCATGATCGGCCTTGAGCTCGCGGGCAAGCTCCTGCAGCTTGTCGCGGCTGCGCGCCAATAGCACGAGGCTGAAGCGATTGGCCGCGAGCACGCGTGCGAGCTCGAGCCCAATGCCGCCCGATGCGCCGGTCACCAGCGCGCATTGACCTTCATTTCCGCTCACCGACATGAGGCGCCTCCCTTCGCTGCCAGAACGGTTCTGCGCAATCCACGGACGGCGCGCGCAACAAGCCGCCGCCGCGCCAGACGACGTTCGTCGCGCCGCGCCAGCTCGGCAGGCGTGCCGGCGCACTTCCGGTCGGCAGCATGTGTGCGGGAGAACCGTTCGATCGCGCGCAGCAACGCCTGGGCCTGCTCGAATTGACCGGCCGTTTCCTTCACCTCGCCAAGCGATTTGCGCAACGGCTCCAGCACCTCGATCCGGTCGACATGGCCCGACAGCCGGGCCTGCGGATCGCGATTTTGCGTCGCCGGCATCACGTCACCGAACGATCTTGGCCGATCGCCCTGACGACGTCGAGGGCGACGGCCTCGACCGGCTGCAGTCCGTCGACGGTTCTGAGGATGTTCCGCGATCGATAGTAGTCGACCAGCGGCGCGGTCTGCTCGTTGTAGGCGTCGATACGCAGCTTGAGCGTTTCGTGATTGTCGTCGGCGCGCACCGCGCCGCCCTGCTCTCGCGCTTCACGGGCCCGCGCCTCGATCCGGTCCAGCAACACCGCCTCGTCGGCCTGGAGCTCAACGACATGGTCGATCGCAAGACCTTCGGTATCGAGCAGATCATCGAATCTGACCGCCTGCGCCATCGTCCGCGGGAAGCCGTCGAGCACAAAGCCACGCTCGGCATCCGCTTGCGAGATGCGTTCGATCACCGCGGCGATCACGAGCTGATCCGGAACCAGCCCACCACTCACCATGATATCCCTGACCTTCCGTCCGATGCCGGTGTCCGCGTCGACCGCAGCACGCAGCATGTCGCCTGTCGAAAGGTGCGGTATGTCGTACGCCTCGACCAGGCGCCTCGCCTGCGTTCCCTTGCCCGCACCAGGCGGCCCCAGCAGAACGATCCTCATCGCATGTGTCCCGATATTCGCTTGATCACCGGCAGCTTTCCGACGGACCGTCGGGCGACCCGGCTCCGTACGGGCCGGGCCGCTCGAATTGTCCTCACGCCATCGCCAGCCGCGCACTGGGAGCAGGCCGCATCGACAGCAGCAACAGCAATCCCGACAACACGTAGAGCGCCATCACGAAGTACATGCTGTAGATGTTGTCGCCGGTGCCTCGCACGATCAGTCCATTGATCGAAGGGCTGATCGCCGGGCCGAGGTTGCCGAGACTGCTGATCAGCGCAAGCCCTCCGGCGGCGGCGCCGGTGGAAAGATATTCGCTGGTCAGCGCGAAGAACAGCGGCGTTGCCGACGCAATTCCGATCACCGCAAAGGACAGCGCAAGGATTGATCCGACGAGGTTGCCTTGCAGCATCGTGGTGATGAACAGGCCGAAAGCGGCGATCGCGACGCAGGCGGCATAGTGCCAGCGACGCTCGTGCCACTTGTCGGAGTGACGGCCGATCAGGATCATGCCAATGACGCCGGCGGCATTCGGGATCGCGGCATAGACGCCGACAAGGAACAGATCCTTGACACCCCAACTCTGGATCAGGGTCGGCATCCAGAACACCATCGTGTAGGTCGCGCCGAGCAGGAGCAGATAGACGAACGATAGCACGTAGACCTTGGGATCCTTCAGCATCTGCCCGAACGTTCCCGAGGGCTCGCTCTCGATGTCCTTCTCATCGTGCTGGAAGGTGTCTTCGAGCAGGGCTTTCTCGTCCTTCGAGAGCCACGCGGCCTGCGCGGGCTTGTCCTCGAGCAAGACGTAAACCAGGATGCCAAGAATCAACGCCGGCAGACCCTGGACGAGGAACAGCCACTGCCAGCCATGAAGGCCGCCGGCACCGTCGAGGTACTTCAGGATCGAGCCGCACAGCGGACCGGCGATCACAGACACGATCGTCGTCGCCGACATGAAGGTGGCGATCACCTGCCCGCGCCGCGCCGACGGATACCAATAGGTGAAGTACAGGATCACGCCGGGAAAGAAGCCGGCTTCGAACACACCGAGCAGGAACCGGACGAGATAGAACTGGAACGGTGTCGACACAAACATCATGGCGGCGGCCGCGAGCCCCCACAGCACCATGATGCGCAGCAGGGTCTTGCGCGCGCCGATCCGCTCCAGGAGCAGGTTGCTCGGCACCTCGAACAGGAAATATCCGATGAAGAAGATGCCTGCGCCGAGACCGTAGACCGCATCGTCGAATGGCAGCGTCTGCTTCATCTGCAGCTGCGCGTAGCCGATATTGATGCGGTCGAGATAGGCGATCATATAGGCGATCAACAAAAGCGGAATCAGGCGCCAATCGATCTTCGAGAACAGGGATTTGTGCGCCGGACTTTCCAGTACCGACAGAGATCCCTTTGCGGGTGGGTGCATCCTGGTGTCCTCCAAATGTTCTTTTGATTCCGACGCCGAGCGGGAGACCGCGGTGGCGTCCCCAGTTCCGGCGGTGTGACGCGTTGACGCCCCGGGCGCCTAGCTGGCCCGGCTCGCCTTGTCGTTTGCGGCAGCGGGCGGCACCTCGTCGGTCTGGATGACCGTCACCGACGCCGCGGCCGCCGATGCCGCCTTCGGTTGAGCCGTAGCCTGCGTCGTCAACTCGACAATCTCGGCCTCGACCGGCGGCAGGGCTTCGATCGCGCGCAAGGCCGCCCGGAGATGCTCGATCATCTCGTAGGACTCGTCCTGCGTGAGGACACGCCGGCATGCGGTCAGACCGAACTCAAGCAGGCCCGCATAGCTGTGCACCGTGATGTTCAGCGCGCTGCCGTGATAGGGGATCGAGACCGGGAAATAATGCACCATCCGTGCGCCGGCCATGTAGAGATTCTGCCCGGGTCCCGGCACATTGGAGATCAGCACGTTGCCCGCTGCCGGCATGCGGCTGGCGAGGTTGGAGCGCCCAAGCAGCGAGGCGAGCCCGGTCATCAGCCACGGCGAACCCGTGATCGGCACATCGACACCGAGCACCGGCCTGAGTTCGCGCACGACCGCCTTCGCCGCCTCGGATGACGCATGGATCGCCTTAAAGCGGGTCGGCAGGTCATCGATATCGGTCGCCAGGTCGACGCGTACCGCCGAAACCTGGTTGTTCATCGCCTTGTCGCCTTCGGCACGCAGGCTAACCGGCACCATCGCGATCAGGGCCTCCTTGGGCAGCAGGCCACGCTCGGCGAGGAAGCGTTGCAGCGCGATGCTGCACATCGCCATGACGATGGTGTTGACGGTGCCGCCGACACGCCTGCCCAGAACCTTGATGTCGGCAAGCGGCAACGACATCGTGCTGTAGGAGCGCTGATTGGTGATGGAGTCGTTGAACACCGTCTTCGGGGCCAACCCGAGGCTGAGCGAACGCTCCCCCTTTTGCGACCGCTGGCTGGCCACCACGCTCGCGGCCGTGCCGAGCGCCTTGGCCGCCGTCGGCAGGAGCTCCGCGAGCTTGCGATATTGCTGGGCCGCGTTGTTGGCCGCCGCCTGCAATAGCTCGGTCACGCCGAGCTGGTATTGCACGGCGGCGCGCTTGCGCCGTGGCGGCGGCACCTCGCGCATCTTGGGCGAGACGTCATAGAGCACCTTGGCGAGTTCGACACCGGCCTTGCCGTCGACGCCGCTGTGATGCGCCTTGGTGTAGAACGCGACCTGGCCGTTCTCGAGGCCATCGATGACATACATCTCCCACAGCGGACGGCTGCGGTCGAGCAGCGAGGCGTGCAACCGCGCAACGAGTTGCTCGAGCTGCGCCATGGTGCCCGGCCGCCGCAAGGTGACGGTCCGCACATGATAATCGAGCTCGATGTCATCATCCTCGATCCAGACCGGCTCTGCGAGCTGGAACGGCATCTGCGCCAGCTTGCGGTTCAGCAATCCCGAGAGATGGAGACGCTTGCCGAGCATCTCCTTGACATCCTCGTAGTAGTCGCCCTGATAGCCCTCGGGGAGATCGAAGATCATCAGGCTGCCGACATGCATCGGCGTCTCCGGCGTTTCGAGATGCAGGAACGACGCATCCATGCTGCTGAGTTGATCCATTCTTCCCTCCCATGACGTTGTGACGGCGACCGCCGTCTTGATGACCGTACGCCGATATCTCGCGCGTCACGGTCATTGCATTGCGGTCGGGCTTGATACCTCTCCGCCGCTGCCGATCCGGTTCGCGCAGGCGCTCTCAGGCCCGCGCCCGGGCCGCGCGCTCTTCCTCGTCGTACAGCTCCTTCTTCGAAAGCTTGCCGACCGCGGTCTTCGGCAGTTCGGCGCGAATATCGAGCGCCTGCACCATCTCGTGCTTGCCGAGCTTGTCCTTCAGGAACGCCTGCAGCTCCTCGAGCTTGAACGGCTTGGCATCCGCCTTCAGCTTGATGAACGCCTTCGGCGACTGGCCGCGATACTCGTCGCGGATGCCGATCACGGCGACCTCCTCGACCGCCGGATATTTGTAGATCGCCTCTTCGAGGACACGCGGATACACGTTGAATCCGCTGCACAGGAGCATGTCCTTGGTGCGGTCCACGATGAAGATGAAGCCATCCTCATCCATGTAGCCAACGTCGCCCGTGCGCAGGTAGCCGTCTGCGGTCGTCACCTCGGCAGTGGCGTCCGGCTTGTTCCAGTAGCCCTTCATGACATTCGGGCCCTTGATGCAGATCTCGCCGCGCTCGCCGAGCGGAACGTATCCGCTGCTGTCGTCGACGTTGAGGAACTTGATGACGATGCCGGGCATCGGCATGCCGCAGGAGCCGGCCTTGCGCATGGCGCCATGCTGCGCCGGCGTGTAGGTGCCGCTCGGCGAGGTCTCGGTCATGCCCCAGCCTTCACTCAAATTGCAGCCCGTGATCGAGGCGAATTGCTGCGCCACCTCGAGCGGCAACGGCGCGCCGCCGGATCCGCAGTATTTCAACGCGCGTAGGCTGTGCTTCGGCGTCTCCGGATGGTTGATCAGCGCGGTGAACATGGTCGGGACCCCGCAGAACACGCTGACCGACTTCGTCGAGATTTCCTCGAGTGCCGCTTTCGGATCGAAACGGACGTGCTGGATGATCTCCGCGCCCATCAAGACGCCGAACAGTACATTCACGGAAAGCGCGTAGATGTGGAACGGTGGCAAGACGGCCAGGAAGCGCTCTTGCCCATCGACCAGCACCGGCGGCGAGCCGGCCGTGGTCGCCCGGTACTGCTGGCACGCGCTGGTCAGGTTGGCGTGGGTGAGCATCGCCCCCTTGGGCAACCCTGTCGTGCCGCCGGTGTATTGCAGCACGGCGATCGTCTCGCGCGGATCATCGATCGGATAGGCCCGGTAGGCTCCATCATTATGGGTCAGCTGGCCGAAGCTGATGTGATGGTCATCCCAGGCGACTTCGCTCAGCTGCTTGGCCGCCTTCATCTCGTTGACGACGGTGTCGGGGTCGGCCGTGATCTCGCCAAGCGAGCCGACCACCAGCTTCTTCAATCTCGTCTTGCCCAGCATCGCCGCCATCTGCGGATAGAGCGAAACCATGTCGAGCGTGATCAGGATATCGGTCTTGCTGTCCTCGATCTTGTGTTCGAGCACCATGGCGGCGTCAAGCGGCGAGTAATTGACCGCCGTGCCGCCTGCCTTGAGGATGCCGAAAAACGAGATGATGTAGTGCGGCGTGTTGGGCAGATAGAGACCGACATGAACGCCCGGCTTCACGCCGAGGAGCTGCAGGCCCTTGGCCACGCGATCGGTGAGCCGCCCGAGCTCGGCATAGCTGATCCGCTTGCCCATGAAATCGATCGCGGGACGATCCGGCCATTTGGCGACGGCATCGCCCAATATCTTCTGCACGGGTCCGGCAGCGATCTCGATGTCCCAGCGCACGCCGTCGGGATAGGATCGGATCCAGGGCATGTCGTTCATGAGATCTCTCTCCCTTCTATGGTCTCTCGGATCAGACGGCGGTCACGCCGCCGTCGACCGCAATGGTCTGGCCGGTGATGAATGCACAGGCATCGGAGGCGAGGAGCGCGGCGACGCCCTTGAGGTCTTCGGGGCCGCCCTCGCGATTCATCGGCGCCATATGCGCGGTCGCGCTCTGGTCGAGCTGCGCGGTCATCTTGGTCGGGAAATAACCCGGCGCGATCGCGTTGACGTTGATGCCGAGCGGCGCCCATTCATTGGCGAGCGTGCGGGTCAGGTTGACGACCGCGCCTTTGCTCGTGTTGTAGGCCAGCGTCGGCGTGCCTTCCGGATAGCAGCCGGTGAGGCCCTGGATCGACGCGATGTTGATCACCTTGCCGCTCCGCCGCGGCACCATGCAGCGGCGGCCGACCTCCTGGGTGGCGATGAAGATCGCGGTTACATTCAGGTTGATCACCTTGTTCCAGCCGTCGAGCGTATGCTCGATCGTGGCGGCACCCCAGGAAGTCCCGGCATTGTTGACGAGGATGTCGATCGGGCCCAGCGCGGCCACGACCTGCTCGATCATCGGCGCGATTGTCTCCAGCCTGCCCATGTCGCAAACCACCGGAAGCGCCTCGATGCCAAGCCCTTTGAGGTGAGCAGCTGCGGCATCAAGCTCATCCCGCTTGCGCGCCGTGATCGCGACCTTGGCGCCGAGTTCGCCCAACACCTCGGCGATCTGAAGACCGAGACCTCGCGATCCGCCCGTGACGAGCGCGACGCGACCCGTCAAGTCCTGCAACTTGGCCAGACTCATGGCTTTCCCCCGATGGTTGGCGCCTCACACGCGCAGCACTACTTCGGCTGCAACAGCTTCTGAAGGTTCGTAAGGTTCTCCTGCATGACCATCCAGGCGTTGTTGCGCGCCTGCGCCTCCAGCTGCGACAGCTCGCGGAAATCCGCGACCGCCTTCTCGACCTGCTGCCTGGCGGTCTCCGTCTGCTTCGTCATGGCTTCACCGCTTGCGAAGCCCTTCATCGCCGCCTGCCACTGCGCGAGCGTCTCCTGCAGGATCTCGTTGCGCCGGCTGACCAGCGCCTGGATGCCTTCGTAGGCCTGCCGGTTCGCCTCCACCAACGCTTCCATGTCCTTGCGCTGCCACTCGACCAACGCGGCCATATCGAACCCGGGCAGCGCGAACTTCTCGGCCATTTTCTTCAGATCCCCGAGCCACGGCATCGCGCCCGTGCCACCTGCGTCGGATTGCCTGTCATCGGTCCCCATCGACGTCCTCCTTCTGGTGTTTGGCTAGCGGCGGCGAAACGCCGACCCGTGGGCTGCGCGTCAGGCCGTCGGCCAGCGCGACCGAAACAGGGCGACGCTGTCATCGGCCCGATCCGGATCGGGGTAGACCATGCCGCGGAGACCGCTGCGGTCGAATGGCGACCATTCTTCCTCCCCGAGCGCGAGGCGGTCCGCGATCGCATAGAGCGCGGCCGGATTGTGTCCGAGCCCGCAATGACTGCCTTCGACCTCGATGTTCTGCGTCCGGTCGGCATGCTGCTCGCGGCAACCCCACCACGAGACGATGCCGTCGGTGCGTGAGTAGATCGCCGTGCTCGGTACCGGCGGCGGCAACTTCATCATGTCCCTGTCGGGCCAGTCATCGACCTGGCGCTCGCTCAGGATCTCGTAGAGACGCCAGGCATTGCTTGCCTTCGGCTCGTTGGCGAACGGGCTGCCGAGCGTGATCACCTGGCGGACCAGATCGGGTGCGCGCCGTGCAATCTCGCGGGCAAAGACGCCGCCAAGGCTCCAGCCGATCAGGCTGACCTTGCGCTTGTATCGCTCGGCGAGCTCGGCCAGCCTTGCGTCCATGGCGGCCTCGACACCGGGACGCGGTCCGCGATTGGGTCCAAGCTTCCAGCCATGTACCGCGTAGCCTTGCGCCTTCAGGTAGGCGCGCAACGGTCGCGTCGAGATATCGCTGGCCGAGAGCCCCGGCAATACGAGGACCGGATGTCCGTCGCCGCGCGGCGCGCGGCGAAGCAGCGGGTAGCTTGCGAAGAACGCCTGCAGCTCCCATATCCCACGCACCTCGAGCGCGAGCAGCAATTGCGACGGCGGCGCAGAGCGGTCGACGACCGTTTTCATGTCAGAATGTCCCCTCCCGGATCACGCAGCGCGTCCCGCACGACCCGACATTGTATGATGGCTGCCTCGCTTCGCGACCGGCTCCGTGCGGACCCGGTCGCGCAACCGCGCATCCTCTTGGTCTCAAAACGCTATCGAGCAGGTCAGACCCGTAAAAGGTGCAATTGGCCCGCTTGACCGGTTAGTTTGGGACATCCGCCAATAAATCTTGCGCCCCTGCTACCATGCGCGATGCCCGGCGATCTCGAAAGTCCGAAGGGCTCTTGCCGGTCCAGCGGACAAAAGCGTGGCGGAAGTTGGCCGCGTCGCTGTAGTCGAGCCGCGCGGCGATCTCGTCATTGGTCATTTGCGTGTTGCGCAGATAGCCGACGGCGAGCTGCATACGGACCTCGGAGACGATCTGCCGGTAGGTTTTCCGCTGCAGCTGTAGCCTGCGGCGGAACGTCCGCGGATGAATCGCAAGCTCCGCCGCCATTGTCTCGATGCTCGGGAAGCGGCCGGGATGCTCGACGAGCCGTCGCCGGATGTCGGCGGCGAGGCCATCGTCCCGCGCGACATGATCGAAAAGCTGATCATAGAATCGGCCTGCCATCGCCCTGGTCATCTCGTCGGGGCAGACCGCCGGACGGTCGATCCAGGCTGCGTCGAATTCCAGCGCGTTCTTGCACTGATCGAACTCGACCGGACACTGGAAGATGCGATCGTAGGTCCCGGCATGCGGCGGCGGCGCATAGGCCGCGCTCAGCTTCGAGAAACGGAACGAGCCGCCATAGACGTCACGGCTCAGCGTCTGATAGGTCGCAAAGGCGAATTCAAGCGCGAACCGATAGACGTCATCGGCCGGATCGCGTGAGAGCAGAGGCTCGAGCAGACAGCTCACCGTATCGTCCTTGCGGGCAAGGTCGATGTCGGCGACCGTTCCGAGGATGCGACCATATTTGGCCGCGAAGTCGATGACTTCGGCTCGGGTCCGGCTGCTCAACATGGCATAGCCATACATGCCGTAAGCCATGACATGCATTCGTTCTCCGGCGCGAAACGCGACCGACGGATCCCGCGACAGCCGCATCGCATTGCGAAAGACCGTCGCGACCTGCCGATAGGAGACGCGTACCGACGAATCCCTCAGGTCGGCACTCGTCAAATTGGTCCCGCCGAGCGCGCGTGACGCGGAGATCCCGTCCTCGGCCAGGACGTCCACCACCGCAGCGATTCGCTGCGGCGAATAGAGACACTGCAGGAGATTTGGTGACGGGTGATACACGAGCTTCCTCGTCCGCCTTGCGCGCCCGTTTCCGGTCCCGCAATCCGGGAGGGTAGTAAGCCGGACCAGGCAACGGAAGGTTCGATTGGTCGCGTTTGGGGGTGAGTTCCGGACAAGACCGGCCAAAAGAAAGACCGCCGAGGGAGGGCGGTCCAGGTTGGGAGAACGCGATCGCGATCGCGAGCGCAACCACGGCGCCGAGCTTACGCACGCTTCGGCTGCGCAAAAGGTTCGATTGAACCAATTTGCCGGTGAACTACGGACAGAGCCGGCGAAGCGCCGCTTGGATATCTCGGGGTCTAAAGACCCTCGTCGCCCCGGAACTCGGATGGATTCCTGCCGGTCCAGCGCGAAAAGGCGTGACGGAAGTTGGCCGCGTCGCTGTAGCCGAGGCGGCTCGCGATCTCCTCATTGGTCATGCGCGTCTTGCGCAGATACTCGATCGCGAGCCGCATGCGCACCTCCGCAAGCAGGCCGCGATATGAGGTTCCCTCCGCCTCGAGCCTGCGCCGCAGCGCGCGGGGATAGATGTCGAGCTGCTCGGCGATCGCCTCGATACTTGGATAACTGCCGGGCTGCTCGATCAGTATCCGGCGGATATCGGCAGCAACGCCGCCGGCGCGGTTCACCTCGCCGAGGATCTCCTCGCACATCTCCCGCGCCATGGCGTGGGTACGCGGATTTGCCAGCGCCCGCGGGCCGTCATTGCGTACGTATTCGTATCCACAATGATGCTGATTGAACAGCACCGGGCATCCGAAAAGATCACGATACGCCGCTGTGGATGGCGGCGGTGCATAGTCGAGCAGCACGCGCGAGAACCCGAAGCCCTGACCGGAGCGGTCGCGAATGGTCGTCAGATGCGCGGCCAGTGCGAACTCCACCGCGAAGCGATGCACACTCTCGGTCGGATTCGGCCAGTGCATGGGCTGGAATGTCGCCACCACCGTCTCACCATCATAAGAGAGGCCGAAATCGCAGAACGGGCCCACCACGCGGATGTATCGCGCTGCGAAGTCGCGGGCCTCCGCATGCGTTGCACTGCTCAGCAGCGCGTATCCGTACATGCCATAGGCGGTAACATGCATTCGCGCTCCGGAGCGCAGCGCGATGGCGGGGTCCCTTGCCAGCCGCAGCGCATTGCGGATCACCGTGTCGAGCTGCCGATAGGATATTCGCGTCGTGTGGGACTCGAGCTGGCCGATCACAAGCCCGGTGCCATCGAGAACCTCAGATGGATCAATGCCCTGCTCGCGAAGCTCGGCCGCGATGGCCGCGATCGAATGCGGCGGGAATATTCGCTGCGCGAAGCTGGGCAGCATTCGGCTCGGCGATTGGCTTGCGTGCGAATCTTGCCTAGTCATTCCGATCGCATGTCCCTCGCATTCCGCGCGTTTCCGCTCCACGATTGATCTACCGCTCCAAACGTAAGCCCGATCACGCAGGCGACGCAATGATCGGGTACCCGCGCGCTGCACGCGCCGCATTCCGCGTCCGGAAGTCACCCGGTCGGCGGTCCAATCGCACCTTTCTCCGCCTCGCGAGATCGCTAGGCTCACGATGCCTTGCTCGACAACCGGCACCCAGCCGGAGGGCCCACACGGACCGCGGCAAGCGCGATCAAGGGAGGAGCGGATGCGACGGGAGGACATTCTCAAGCAGCTGACGACGCCAATCGGCGCCCCGGCATTTCCCCGCGGACCGTTTCGCTTCACCAACCGCGAATACCTCAACATCCTGTATCGCACCGACATCGAGGCGTTGCGCGCTGTCGTTCCCGAGCCGCTGGAGATCGACGATCCGCTGGTCCGCTGGGAGATCATGCGGATGCCCGACACCTCCGGTCTCGGCGACTACACCGAATGCGGCCAGGCCGTCCAGGTGCGCTTTGGCGACGAAAAGGGTGAGTACCTGCACGCGATGTACCTCGATAGCCTGCCGGCGCTGGCGTCCGGCCGCGAAATCAGCGGCTATCCCAAGGTGATCGGCAAGCCAAAGCTCTATGTCGATTCCGATACACTGGTCGGCACAATGGATTATGGCAGCCTGCGCGTGGCCACTGCGACGATGGGTTACAAGCACCGCGCGCTGGACCTCGAAAAGGCAAAGGCCGAGATCTGCGTACCGACCTTCATGCTGAAGATCCTGTGGACCTATGACAGTCCGAAGCCGGCGGGCGAGCCGCGCATCTGCGAGCTGCTGCGCTCCGAGATCACCGACATCACCGTCAAGGGCGCCTGGACCGGCCCGGCCCGGCTGGAGCTGTTCGCCCACGCGTTAGCCCCGATGGCCGATTTTCCGGTGCGCAAGATCGTCGCGTGCAGCCACATTATGACCGACTTGACGCTGTCCCGCGCCAAGCGCTGCCACAACTATCTCGATCAGCCGCGGTAAGCGGACACGTCGGAGCAAGCCATGCCATCATCCGCAGATCCCGCCGCGGCGCTCAACCGCTATCGCAATGTGTGCGTCATCGGGGCCGGAATCATCGGCTCCTCCTGGGCAGCGCTGTTTCTCGCGCACGGGCTCAATGTCGTGATCAACGATCCGCAGCCCGGCATCGAGGCCACAACCAAGGACGCCCTGATCAAGATCGCGCCGACACTGCTGAAGCTCGGCCTGCCGCACGAGGGGTTGGAGCGCAACCTGCGCTTCGAGCCGGATCTCGCGCGCGCGGTCGCCGGCGCCGACCTCGTTCAGGAGAACGGCCCGGAGAAAACCGAATGGAAACAGCAGCTCTGGGCACGGATCGAGGCAGCGGTGCCGAGGCATGCGTTGCTGCTGTCCTCGAGCTCGGCGCGGCCGGCCACCGAGCAGGCGCGGGAGATGAAGGATGCCAGCCGGCTGCTCGTCGGCCATCCCTTCAATCCGCCGCATCTGATCCCGCTGGTCGAGGTCGTTCCCGGCGAGCAAACCGATCCGCAGGCGACCGCCGACGCCGTGGCGTTCTACGAGGCGCTCGGCAAGGTACCGCGCGTGCTCAAAAAGGAGATTCAGGGCTTTGTCGCCAACCGGCTGCAGCGCGCGATCATGCGCGAGGCCTGCTATCTCGTGCAGGAAGGCGTCGTGACGGTCGACGAGCTGGACGACATCGTCACCAGCTCGATCGGGTTGCGCTGGGCCGTGAACGGGCCGTTCAGCTCGTTCCACATGGGCGGCGGACCGAAGGGACTCGAATCGTTCTTCCAGCACCTCGGCAAGAACATGGCCGCGTCGTTCAAGATGATTCCGCAGGTCGATCTCGACGATGCGCTACAGCGCAGGATCATCGATCAGGCTGCGGCATCGTTCGGCCGGACACCGATCCCGCGGATGGAACGCGAACGCGACGACACGCAGGTGGCGCTGTTGCACGTGCTGGCGGCACGCAACGGCAGGGATCGCACGTAGTCGGCTCGCCCTCAAGGCTGCGCGCGCTCGCAGACACAGGCGGTCGCCATCTTTCGGAATCCAGACGCGCCTGGGGTGATCCTCGGGCATCAAGCGGAGACGGACGCTCATGAGCATCTTCGAGGGATTGAAGGTCATCGACTGCGGCAGTTTCATCGCCGCGCCAACCGCCGCGACACTGCTGGGAGACTTCGGCGCCGACGTGATCAAGATCGAACCGCCCGGCGCAGGCGACGCGTTCCGTCAGGTCCCGAAGCTGCCGGGCATGCCGAGATCCGACCAACCATATGGCTGGCTGCTCGACAACCGCAACAAGCGCGGCCTTGCGCTCGATCTATCGAAGCCCGAAGGCCAGGCGGTGCTGCATCGCCTGGCCTCCACCGCGGATGTGTTCATCACCAATTATCCGCTCGCCGTCCGCAGGAAGCTGGCGATCAGCTACGAGCGGCTTGCCGCGGCGAATGATCGGCTGATCTACGCATCCTTCACCGGCTATGGCGAAACCGGCGACGAGGCGGGAAAGCCGGGCTTCGATGTCACTGCCTACTGGGCGCGTTCAGGCCTGATGGACATGGTGCGAAGCGACGCCAGCACGCCGCCGGCGCGGGCGCTCGCCGGCATGGGCGATCACCCGTCGGGCGTTTCGCTGTTCGCGGCCGTAGCGGTGGCGCTGTATCAGCGCGAGCGGACCGGCCGCGGCACCCAGGTCGGCTCCTCGCTGCTCGCCAACGGCGTCTGGTCGAACGGCATCATGGCGCAGGCGGCGCTGTGCGGGGCGACGTTCACGCCGCGGCCACCGCGCGAGAATCTGTTCAATGCGCTCGGCTGCTACTACCGCTGCCGCGACGGCCGCTGGCTGCTGCTCGCGATCGTCAATGAACAGCGCGACTTTCCGACCGTGGCGAAATGCCTGGGCCTCGACAACCTGCTCACTGATCCGCGCTTTGCCAAGCAGGCCGATCGCTTCGCCCGTTCCGCGGAACTGATCGCTCTGTTCGACGCGGCATTCGCGACGCGGGACCGGGACGAATGGCGGGCGTGCCTCGATGAAGCCGGTATCGTCTTCGAATGCGTTGCCGAGATGAGCGACCTGTGCGCCGACCGGCAAATGCTGGCAGCCGGCGTGCTGGTGCCGTTCGAGAACGACGAGATGCTGACCATCGACAGCCCGTTCTTCGTCGACGGTGCGACCAAGGTGAAGCCGCGCAAGGCGCCCGCGGTCGGCGAGCACAGCACACAGATCTTGCGCGAGGCCGGCTACGATGACGCAGCCATCGCCGGGATGCGCGAAAGCAAGATCCTGGCATGATACGCTGACCACGAGACGACGCCTGCCGCCTTCATCGCGCGCACGAGAAAGGCCGCGCCCTCGGGTGAGGAGCGCGGCCAGTCTCGAGGCGCCCGAACCGGGGGGCACCACAGCGGCGATGCGGCGCAGCTGAGGTTCGGAGGACGCCCCCGAGCAGAAACGATCAGCGCCCGACGTGTCCCCTACTCCTTGATCAGCCATCGCGCTTACTGTCGAAGGCCAATCTATGCATGGAGTTCGACCGCGAGGAGGTTCGACGAGGCCGGTTCGGAGGTGACTTATGGACGGCGCGGCGTAACGAACGGCCGGACGCGGCAACGTCCTACCCGCACGGCCTTCACATCGGCGAAGAGACCCGGAAGTCGGATGGGCTCTTTCCGGTCCAGCGGATGAAGGCATGCCGGAAGTTGGCGGCGTCGCTATAGCCCAGCCGGTTCGCGATCTCCTCGTTGGTCATCGCGGTCTTGCGCAGATATTCGATCGCAAGCCGCGTCCGCACCTCCGCGAGCAGCTCACGATATGATGTATCTTCCGCTTCGAGCTTCCGCCGCAGCGCGCGAGGATGCATCGAAAGCCTCTCGGCAATCGCCTCGATGTTCGGATACCTGCCGGGCTGCTCGATCAGCACCCGCCTGACATCGGCAGCGATCCCGCCCGCATGATTGACCTCGGACAACACCTGCTCGCACATCTCGCGCGCCATTCCGTGGGTGCGAGAATCCGCCAACGCCACCGGCCCGTCGGCCTGCGACAGCTGGTACCTGTACTCGTTGCCGCGCTGGCGAAACAAGACCGGGCAGTCAAAGATCACCTGGTAGGCGCGGGCATGCGCCGGTTCGCCATAGGCGAGGGAAATCTGCGAGAAGCGGAATGACTCGCCCGCCAGGTCCTTCATCGTTGTCAAATGCGACGAAAGGGCGAACTCGGCCGCAAAGCGATGCACGTCCTGCGTCGGATTCGGCCAATGCAACGGCTCGAACGCACAGACGACCGCCGCACCGTCATACGAGTATTTCGCATCGCACAGCGGGCCAACGACCCGAAGGTATCGATTGGCGAAGGCGCGCGCATCGTCATAGGTCGCGCTGCTCAGCAACGCATATCCGTACATTCCGTGCGCCGTCACCCGCATGCGCTGTCCGGCATGGAGTGCAACGGTCGGTTCGTTCGACAGCCGCAATGCATTGCGAACCACGATGTCGATCTGCCGGTACGAGATACGCGTCGTGTGAGCTTCGAGCTGATCCTCGGTCAAGCCGGTGCCCGCCAGCGCCACGGACGATCGGACCTGTTGCCTGCCGAGCTCGGCGATGATGGCAGCAATCAACTGCGCCGAATACACATGCTGGTCGAAATCCGGCGGCAATTGACATTCCGGCACGGCGTCTCGCAGACGCCTTCCAGCGCTCATGGTCGTATTCCTCCCTAGGCTTGGAGTCTTGCTTAAATCGAAATCATTCGCAATGCTGGCGGCAGCTGGCCGGCTACCCCTATCCCCAGCAACGGGCAGCGCGCAGCGGATCGTATCCAGCGATGCCGAATTCGGTCGCGATGTATTTCGTCGGCGCCGCCGTGCTTCTGGTCAGCATTCCACGACGTTCACCGCGAGCCCGCCCAGCGACGTCTCCTTGTATTTGGATTTCATGTCTTCGCCGGTCTGCAGCATCGTCTTGATGACGGCATCAAGCGAGACATAGTGCTTGCCGTCGCCACGCAGCGCCATTCGGGCGGCGTTGATGGCCTTGACCGCCCCCATCGCATTGCGCTCGATGCAAGGGATTTGCACCAAACCACCGACCGGATCGCAAGTGAGACCGAGATTGTGCTCCATCCCGATCTCGGCGGCGTTCTCGACCTGGGCCGGCGCACCGCCGAGCACGGCCGTCAGCCCGCCTGCGGCCATCGAGCAGGCGACGCCGACCTCGCCCTGACACCCGACTTCCGCGCCGGAGATCGAGGCATTCGCCTTGTAAAGCATGCCGATCGCAGCCGCCGTGAGCAGGAAGGTAACGACGCCGTCGTCGGTCGCGCCCGGACAGAACTTGACGTAGTAATGCAGCACCGCCGGGATCACGCCGGCGGCGCCGTTGGTCGGCGCGGTCACGATCCGTCCGCGCGCTGCGTTCTCCTCGTTCACCGCCATCGCGAAGGCGTTGACCCAATCCATCGCCGCCAGCGGATCGACGCTCTCGGTGTCGCTGTTGCGGGCTGACAGTTCGCGATAGAGAGCCGGCGCGCGACGCCGAATGTTCAGCGGCCCAGGCAGCGGTTCAGCCGCGCTAGCATTGTCGATCCCGAAGCCGCGGTCGACGCATTGCTTCATCGTCTCCCAGATCTTCAGGAGGCCGGAACGGACGTCAGCGTCGGTGCGATGCACGCACTCATTGGCCAGCACCATGTCGGCGATCGAGCGCCCGCTCGACTGCGCGCGTTCGACCAGCTCGGCGCCGGTGCCGAACGGATACGGCCAAACCGGAAGCTCGCCGCCTGCGCCGCCAGCCAAGTCGCCCAAGCCGCGCTCGATCACGAACCCGCCGCCGATCGAGAAGTAATAGCGCTCCGCCAGCAGACTGCCGTCGGCCGTGAACGCCACAAGACGAATCCCGTTGGGGTGTTCCGGCAGCGCGCTGTCGGGCTGGAAGATGATATCGCGCCCGCGCCGGAACGGGACCGGGTGAACATTGAGCAGCCGCAACTCGCCGGACCGCCGGATATCCGCAAGCTGCGGCGCCACCTGGGCCGGATCGACCGTATCGGGCTTTTCGCCGAGCAGGCCGAGGATCACGCCGAGATCGGTCGCATGCCCGCGCCCGGTCGCGCCCAGCGAGCCATAGAGGTCGGCGCGGACCTGCGCTGTCCTGGAAAGAAGGCCATCGCGCTCGAGCGCGCGGACGAATTGTCCGGCCGCGCGCATCGGCCCCACCGTATGCGAACTCGAGGGGCCGATACCGATCTTGAATATGTCGAAGACCGAAAGCATCAGGCAGCAGGCAGTTGTTGCTTCACCAACTCGACCCAATAGGCGGCGCCGAGCGGCAGGATGGCGTCATTGAAATCGTAGTATGGATTGTGCAACGGCGGATCATTGGCGGTCTCGCCCGCACCGATGCAGATGTAAGCTCCCGGGCGCTCTTGCAGCATGAAGGCGAAATCCTCCGATCCCATCGCCGGCTTGATGTCGGTTTGCACCTGTTCGACGCCGACGAGGTTTGCGGCTGCCGACGCCGCGGCATCGGTTTCCGCGGGCGTGTTGATCACCCCCGGATAACCCCGCATGTAGCCCAGATCGATCTTTGCGCCATGGGTTTGCGCCACGCCGGCGCAGACCTGCTTCATGGCGGCCTCGACCTGATCCTGTATCTCGGCGTCCAGCGTTCTCACCGTGCCACGTAGTGTAACGGTTTCGGGCACCACGTTCCAGGTGTCGCCGCCATGGATCTGGGTGACGCTCACGACAGCGGCGTCCATTGCGCCGATGCGGCGGCTCACGATGCCCTGTAGAGCGGAGACGAGATCGGCCGACACCAGGATCGAGTCGATGCCCTTCTCCGGCGTCGCGGCATGACAACCGCTCCCGGTCACGACGATCTCGAAGGTATCGAGGAAGGCCGTCGCGATGCCGGTCCGGATCGCGAATTTTCCGCGCGGGATATTCGGAATGTTATGCATCCCGTAGACCGCGTCGGCGGGAAACATCTTGAACAACCCCTCCTCGACCATTTTCTTGCCGCCGCCTTCATTCTCCTCGGCGGGCTGGAAAACGAAATGGACGGTGCCGCGGAACGGCCGGTGACGGGCGAGCTGCACGGCAGCTCCGAGCAGCATTGTGGTGTGGCCATCATGGCCACAGCCGTGCATCTTGTCGGCGCGGGTTGACTTGTGGACGCGGTCCCCGAGTTCCTGGAGATCAAGCGCGTCCATGTCGGCGCGCAGCGCGATCGTCGGGCCTTCGCCATTCTTCAGCGTTCCGACCACGCCGGTTCCGCCGAGGCCGCGATGGACCGGGATCTGCATCTCCATCAGCGCATCGGCCACGAGCTGGGCGGTGCGGTGCTCCTGGAACGCGGTTTCCGGGTTGGCATGGATATCATGACGCCAATCCAGCATCCGGGCACAGATATCATCGGCGATTCCAAACTTCTTTGACATGCGTTGGTCCACCTGTCCTTGGCTAGCGATGGAAGAATTCGGCGATCAATGTCGCACCGAGGAACGTGCCCGCGGCCGCCGTCAGCGAGACCACCACGATACGCCAGCTCAGCTTCCTGAAGATCGGAAGATCCTTGGCGACCGAGAAGCCGGCGAGCGTCAGCACGGGGGTCGTGAAAGCCAGGAAGTTCAGCTTGTCGACCGAGCCGATCATCGCGTTGGAGAACGGCAGCAGGCCGGGAATACCGAGCACGGTGGTGACCGCGACCAGGATCAGGATGTGCGGCACTTTCGACAGCAGACGGGCAAGGACGTCCACCAGCAGCACCACCGCGAGCACGACCAGGAGGCCTGCGCCCGATTCCAGCAGCGGAACCTTGTAGGTGAGCGAATTGCCGATCAGGACGCCGCCCGCGACGGTGATCCAGGCGAGCAGCGAGTCGGAGAAGCCGAACGTTGCGTGCTTTGTCTCGCCGGCGCTGGCGATCGAGGGCCCGAGGTTTCCCGACGAGAAGTTCGAGAACCGGCCGAGCACGGGCTCCAGCCTGTCATACAGCCAGGAGCACACCGGCAGCGAGAAGAACAAGGCGAAATAGAAGCCGAGAACGGCGGTCATCAGGTTCGCCGCCGAGGCGATCGCAATCAGCTCCTTCGCCATCTCGGGTGGATTGTGGCCGTTGATGGTGCCGATCGCGGCCGCCATCATGCTGCCCGAGCCGACGCCAGCGCCCATCGCGAGCGACCGCGGATCGAAGATGTGCAAACTGGCGACAAAGCCGGCCAATAGCGCGATGAACAGCGCACCAAGCACGGTGCCGGTGATGTACTCGGCCAGCACGCCGCGCCCTTCGGCGGAGTTCATGCCGTATTTCTCGCCGATGATCACCATGTTGCCTTCACGGCCGATCGAGAAGGTCGCGCCGACCGCTTCGCGCTTAACCCCGAGCAAGAGCGCAATCGGCAGGCCGAGGACGAGCGTGCCGAAGGTGTGCCCGAGCTCCTGGAAGATCAACGCCCAGCCGGCCTTTTGCACCTCCGGCAGCGCGCCGCCGACCGTGAATGCCATCTTGATCACGAAGAGCAGCAGGCCTGCGTTGAGCAATTGTCCCGCATAGGTCTGCAGGCCGGGCCCGATCCGCGCGGCGGCAGGCAGATAACGCGCTGAGAGGCCCCATGCGGCCGCAATCAGCAGCGCCCACACCATCGGTTGAAGCAGCACCTTGCCCGGTCCGATCTGGAACTGGACGATCCCGACCGTCTCGGCGACGGCAACGATGATCAGAACGGCAACGAACAGCGTGAGCTTGCCGGTGCTTGCGGGATTGACCGCCGGGGCGGCCAGGTCTGCGGAAGGCGAAGAGGTCGACGTCATGATGCTGGACACCTCCAGAAAATGATTGCGAGGCAATGCGGTGAACGGTGAACCAACTTGCGCGCGCAGCATCGGGGAGAAAGCATCTTGCATCAATGATCGTGCCGTCCCGTTTCTGTTGCATTTTTTGCAACACTGGCGGGCCGAAGATCCAGCCCGCGAAAGCCGGCATGACCGCGACGTTACCGTTATCGATGCGAACGGCGCGAGGACGGCGAAGCCATTCCTCGGCTAGTCCCCCATGCTAGTCGATCGCTCCGGACGAGCCGCCCGGTTCGAGCTTCTGCACATCCGCCACGCTGACGCCAAGCACCACGATGTCGTGCGTCTTGCCCTGAAGGTCTTTCACCTGGTCGCGCAACAGAGCTTCGGCGCGGAAGCCGAGTGCTTCGAAAATCGCGATCGCGCGGGTCTGGTCGGACGTCATCTGCACTGTCAGGCGTTCCAGGCCCATCGACAGCGCGAGGTCAAACGCCTCATTGGAAAGAGCCCGTCCGATGCCGGTGCCGCGCACATGCGAGGCGATCACGGTCCTGATCTCGCCGACATGGGCCGACCACGACATGGGGTCCCGCACGATCGTGCCGCACCCCACAACGATGTCGTCCTTGACCACCAGCAGGCTGACGATCGAGCCGCGCTCGATCTCCTTGATCCATGCCGAGAGCACCTTCGGCTCACGGATATTCCGCGGAAGGAACAGCATGTCGTGCACGGCAAGCGCGTTGGCAAACTTCAGGACGGCGGCCTCGTCGGCAGGCCCCATCAACCGAAACTCGACGTCCCCGCTCTCGAAGTTGACGCGACGCGGATAGGATCGCATCTTGGTGTTCCTCATGCAGATCGTTCACTCAATCCGAAATCCAGACTTCGCCACAACCACCTTGTGGGGATCGTAGCGCTTTTTCTGCCTGTCCTGCGCGCAGGAGCCGGATCAGGCAAGCCGGGTGTACCGATGTCCTAATATAACTCCCGAAACGGCCCGTTTGCACCTTTCCGTCTCGATATGAGCACATAAGCCTGGCGACAATGATCATGAGCGCTTCCAACGACAACCTCGAACGACCGCTGCACGAAATACTGCGAAGCCATGCCCGTGAGCGGCCGGAGAAACCGGCCTGCATCTGGTATGGCCGCGCCATCACGTTCCTCGAGCTCGACCGCGCGAGTGATGCATTCGCGGCGCGCCTGCAACAGCTCGGCGTCGCCAAAGGCGAGCCGGTCGCATTGTTCATGAACAACTGCCCGCAATATCTGATGGCGCAATACGGCATCCAGAAGATCGGCGCCATTGCCTCGCCCTGCGGGGCGCTGAACAAGGAGCACGAGCTCGCCTACCAGCTCGACGATCTCGGCGCGCGCGTGATCGTCGCGGCTGAACCGCTATTGCCGATCGTAGGTCAGGTCCGCGACAAGACGAAGCTCGAGCATGTCTTCGTGGTCCGCTACCCGGACCTGCTGCCCGAGCGGCCACCGATCGGCGTTCCGGATGAACTGCTCGCATCCGGCTCCGAGCCGGCGGATACGGCCGGCGAAATTGAGGACTTCCTCTCCGTCGCTGCAAGCGGCGCGGCGCCCCGCGATGTCGCGATCGACATGAACGATACGGCGCTGATGATCTACACGTCGGGCAGCACGGGCCGGCCCAAGGGAGCGATGCTGTCCTATCGCAACGTTATTTTCAAGACGGCCGCGACCGTGAACTGCAACGGGATCGGCAGCGATGACGTGCTGCTCTCGATCGCGCCGCTGTATCACATCGCCGGCATGGTGATGGGCGTGAATGCACCGGTCTACGCCGGCGCGACGTCCGTGCTGCTGTACCGGTTCGATCCGCTCGTGACGGCAGAGGCGATCGACCGCTATCAGGTAAGCTGGTGGTACAGCGTGGCGCCGATGAACGTCGCGATCACGCAGCTCTCGAACATTTCCGACTTCGAATTGAGGAGCCTCCGCGTCAATCCCGTGACCAGTTTCGGTATCGACTGGACCGAAGCGCTTGCCAGGCAGTGGCAGGCCGTCGCGTCGAACTGCGAGAGCTTCGAGGCGGCGTATGGGCTGACCGAGACCCACACGGTCGACACCTTCATGCCGCGCAACGCAATACGCTGGGGTACCCACGGCAGGCCGGTGCCCGGCAACGAGATCCGGATCGTCGATCCCGACTCCGGCGCAGACCAGCCAGCCGGCGTCCCGGGCGAAATCGTGATCCGCGGCCCGGGCGTATTCAAGGGCTACCGCAATCGTCCTGATGCGACCGCGGAGGCGCTGCGCGATGGCTGGCTGCACACCGGCGACATGGGCCGCCTCGATGCCGAGGGCTATCTGACCTTCATGGGACGCTTCAAGGAGATGATCAAGGTCTCCGGCTACAGCGTCTTCCCGGAAGAGGTCGAATCGATTCTGAACAAGCACCCCGACGTGGCGGCGTCAGCCGTGATCGGCGCGCCCGACGCAACCAAGGGCGAGGTGGTCAAGGCCTTCATCGTGCTGGCCCCGCGTGCCGAACTGGACACCGCCCAGCTCGTGGCATGGGCGCGCCAGAACATGGCGCCTTACAAGGTACCGCGCGATGTCAGCTTCGTTACCGAGTTGCCGCGCTCACCGGCCGGCAAGCTGTTGCGGCGGTTGCTCAAGGACTGACGCTGCAGCGAGTTTGCCCCGACCGGCCGACGGCGCCAGCCAGAAATCCCGATCGGCCATGTCCCAAAATCACTCCCAATTTGGTCCGACAGCACCTTTTCGGGAATCGATGTC
This sequence comes from Bradyrhizobium sp. B124, assembly GCF_038967635.1. Lineage (NCBI taxonomy): Bacteria > Pseudomonadati > Pseudomonadota > Alphaproteobacteria > Hyphomicrobiales > Nitrobacteraceae > Bradyrhizobium > Bradyrhizobium sp. B124. Next base: position 5,185,896 of record NZ_CP152413.1, read on the forward strand.
CATTGGACATGTCAATTTTTGGATCCCCGGCGATTCATCGATAAAGAGCAGATTGCAGCCTGCGACATGTTCAGTCACGACAACGAATGCTCGAGCATCAAGTACCAGCGACGCATGAAACGAATGATCGAAGCGCTCACAGGAGAACTGACGCTGCAAGGCATTATCGGTCAGGGGACCACCACGGATCTGCGGGTGGACATCGTCAGCCTGGCCGAAACCGCACTCATGGCGTGCGACTTCGATAAGGCCGCGGACTGATGCGGCCACCTGAACAGAAAAACCTACCAATTGAGCTACTGCCGAAGTCTGGCGTTTCGCCTCCAACACGCCGTCGTGATACACAAGCGGTTGTGAGTGCAAGGTCGCGTGTCACTCCGGCCGGCCGCCACCCAACAGCCCGGACTCCCACCCTGCAGCGGTTGCGCCAGCGTGATAGGTGGATTCGAGGAAGCTCAACAGGTCTCGTTCGGGATCACCGGACTGGCGAAGGTCATCGTAGTCGAGGAGGAACTCGCCCATGCCGGCGTCCCAGCGGGCGGCGGCCGGAGCGACCTTGGCGTTCTCGATGCCTTTCGGCTGCGGGTACGTGAAGGAATAGAACGCGGGCCTTGGATAGGAGGCATCGCCCGACCACCACCCCATCTCGATCAACTCCGCATTCATCGCATTGCGCCTGATGAAGCCGATATCTTGCGCGGGTGTGACGGGCTTGCCGTTGTAGAACACCACGCGAATGTCCAACGTCCCCCACATCAGGCCGATGGGTTGCGTCTTGCCCGTGAACCGGCCCTGAAAGATCTGGAGAACGCGTTGCGTGCTGAGGAGGATGCGCCACCACGCGTTGACCAGGTCGCGATCGTACGGGCGCTGCTCCTTGTCCTCGTTGAAGGGGATCGGACGGGGTCGTTCCTGCGGCAATAGAGTGATTGAAGCGTCAATGCCGGCGCCACGCAGCTGACCGAGCAGAGCCTCGACGAGCGCGGCAACGGATGTTGGCCCCAGCGGCAATTGTCCCGATCCGCCCGAACTCGTGAGCCACTGCAGCTCGTGCGAGATGAAGTCTGCGCGGACCTCGTAAGCGCCGCTCGCACAACGGATCGGGCCGGTGGTCAGCCCTCTCGCGCTGAGCCACAACGGCACCTCGGCCCATTGCGCTTGAAACGGTTCGGCCAGCTTGAGCTTGCCGACCGCCTGCAACGCCATGTGGAGAAGATTTCGCGTGGGCTCGAAGGCCGGGCTGGAAAGCGCCGGCCAGAAATCGGAAGTGCGGCTGCCAGCAGTCATGGCGTGTCCTCACACACGGCAGTTGGACGGCCCGGCAGCTGGCTCGATTCAGCGAAACCTACGCTGCCATGCAGCCTGCTCCAATGCGCTGTTTCCAGTTACCGGTTCGCATCAAGGTTATCGCTTATAACCTTGTCGATCACCCCTTCATTGTGCTGGATGAACTCGTCCCGCGACATGCCGGAGGCCTGCCACAAGGCCTGAAGGCCGGCGTCCCTGTGCAGCCATTCGTTTCGGGTCTGATGGTCGATCTTATGCCGCCGCGCATCCTGTGATCCGTGGGAGGCTTTGTCATGATCCTTGGACATTGAGGTTCCTCCTATGTCGCTATCAATGACATTCAACATCGCGCTCTGCCGGATTGTTCGAATGAACAGGTGTTTCCGATCCGCCAAAGCATCGAAAGTCCTGATGGCAAAGAATGCGCCAACTCGGGCACAGAAACAATGTCAATGGCTTGGTAGCGAGACGCATGGCGACGACGGACATTTTGGACATTTTGTCCGCGCCGTCGAGGACAGGCTGTCCATCGGCGATGCATGCACGCGCTCGGCATCTCCGGCGCGGATGAATTTTTCCCGAGCCTAATCGGCCTCGTCGAGAGGCGGCCGGGGCGCCTGAAAGCCGTGCGCATCCGCGAACCGAAGCGCCTCGACGATCATCGTCTTCATGGCCTCGGGTCCATCATCGTGAGTGATCTCATACTCCAGGAGGAAAGAGGCAAATGCATCCTCGTCGATCTTTTCGAGCGCGTCAGCGAGTTCATTCATCGTCATACGGCACCTCCTGGACCCCAGTCCCACTCGGATACGCCAGTTCAGTATATGCTGATGGCAACTATCATGAGAAGGTCGAGGCGTTGCGCGATCGAAGGGGATCTCGCGCCAACTTGCCTGGATCAGATGTTCCGCCTATTTCAGCAAATTGTCGCGCGGCTCGATGGGTGCGGGAAGATCCCGCTCTCCTAGCAGGAATAGAATCTCGCGGATCGTTGAGAGAGCCTCGGTCCAGTAGGCTCGCGCGTTGTTGCACGGCCAGAGCGAGCGCAATTGACGCGCGTTAATCCGGTAGCGGCAGAGCGGCGTTGACGCTGCCGTTCGCGCTTGCCGGCGTCAGGCGACCCGCATTCAGCCTGCCGCGGCATTTTCTCTCGACCGCCCTACTTTCCCGTGACGATCATGTGTCCGAGGGCTATCCTCTGAAGGAATCCTCCGCCGGCCTCACAGCCGCCCAACAGACCGGAACTGCGGTCTTCACGCGAGAATTCCATGCAGAAGTCACCCGCTGTTGAAACGAATGACGGCTTTGCCCGAATGAATTTGCCGGACCTTCGGATCAATTACGATCCGATCGATCCGGACCAGTTCGACCGACCGATTATCTCTCTCTGCATCGAGACAGGCCAGGGGAACGATGAGCTCCCACTTCATTCGCACAAGAAGGGGCAATTGGTGGTCGCCTCTCATGGATCGGTCATGTGTCGTGCACCAGGAGGACTATGGATCGTTCCGCCGCAGGGTGCGGTATGGATACCCGCCGGCGTTCTGCACAGCAACTGCATGTCAGGTTCCAGAAAGGTCTACGTCGTCTTCATCGATCCGCAGGCGAGCATGCTTCCGACGACCTGCTGCACATTCACGATATCGTCGCTCGTCCGCGAGTTAATTCATCGATTGTCGGTATTTCCGCCCCTGTATCCGATCGAGGGGCCGACAAGTCGACTTGGGCGCGTATTGCTCGACGAACTGGTGCAGATGTCCACCGAGCAGCTCTACCTGCCGATCTCCGCTGATAGCCGGCTCCAGCATCTGGCCACATCCCTTCTCAATGATCCTGCCGATCGGAGCACGGTCGAGGAACTGGCTGCACGATACGCGATGAGCGAGCGCACATTCGCCCGTCTGGTATTCAAGGAAACCGGGATGACGTTCGGGCGCTGGCGACAGCGGCTTCACATCCTGGTCGCGTTGCAGCGACTATCGGACGGATATTCCGTACAAGCCGTATCACTCGATCTGGGCTACGAGACGCCCAGCGCTTTCATCACCATGTTCAAGAAGGCAATGGGCAAGAGCCCTCGTCGCTTCCTCGCCGAGCGATCCAGCTTCGTCGGCCGCGAACCGGTCGAATAAGCAGCTTGCGACTTCGTATCCTGAGCCGCGGCCGGCAATGCTCTATCTCGAATTGAACGGCACCAGCGGGTACTGGAGGGTTGCCTCGGCCACGGCTTGCGGCGCCACCACGCGCGGCCTGCCGTTCTGCCCCTGCAGCAGAGTCACGTCGCCCCCCATGTTTTGACCGCTGGCATCGAACTTGATCCTGCCGCTGGACATCAGGATCGGCGTCATATCGGTTGCCTTGAGCGCGGCATGGATAGCGGCCGATTCAGAAGAGCCGGCGCGGCTCACGGCGTCCGCAACGATCTGCACGGCCTCGAACGCGCATCCTGAATTTGCGTCAAGCCAGTCGTTTGGATAGTCGGACGCAAACCGCTTGAGGATCGCTGCGGCGTCGGGAGCCTTCGGGTTGTACCATAGTGTCGACAGTATCGCGCCGTCACCGTATTTGCCCAATGCGTCGTAGTATGCCTTGTCTTGGACTCCGTTCGAGTTCGGCGAGAAGATCAATCTGGGATTCCATCCCTGCTTGACGCATTCCCGGATGATCATGATGGCATCGTTGACGCGCGTCACCGATACCAGCGCGTCGGCGCCCGAGGCTTTCGCCTTCGCCACCTCAACCGAAAGATCCCTCGCCTTCTCGTCGTACGGGATGTACTGGGCAATCTCCAGAGGGACATCGACCTCCTTCCAGGCCTGATCGATGCTGGCCGCCGTCGATTGCCCCATCGTGTTGTTGAGATGCATGATGGCTGCACTCGTCGGCACATCCTTGAGCGACGACAACAGCGACTTCAGTTCGATCAGCGACTTCCTGACGACCGTCAGCGACGTCGGATAGTAACGAAAGACCTGGGTGAAACCCTGCGAAGTCACCTGGGTCGCACTCGCGATATGCACCACCATCGGGACCTTTGCGGCTTCCGCGGCCTGCAGCGCGGATATGGTTGCGCCGGAGTCCCAGGCTCCGATGAGCACCGTGCAGCCCTGCCGGATCAGGTTCTCGGCCGCAATTCGCCCGTTCTCCGGCCTGCTCTGGGTATCGGCATGGATGATTTCCATGTCTATTCCAAACTTCTCCTTGGCGAACTTCGCACCGGCATCGATCCCGCGCACACAGGCCTGGCCGGGAAATGCCAAAACGCCGCTGCTCGGATTGATCGCGCCTACCCGCACGTTGCCGGGAGCGTTTGCCTTCGCCGGCCACGATACGAGCCCGGCGGCGGCGCCAACGCTGCTGCCGAGCAGCGCACGGCGCGTCAGACCACTTTCGTTGCGATTCATCATGTGACGTTCTCCCTCAGTCGGCTGCATGAATATTGAGGCGATCCAATCGAAAAGCTCGATGACTGGCGACGCAAGCGGCAGATGCGTCCGCTCAGATCACCTTCTCATCTCGGCCTTGACCAGATCGTCTTCACTTTCGTCGTAAAGCGTATCGATCAACGAGCGATATCTCTCGATGATCTGCCTCCGGCGCTTCTTCCTGGTCGGAGTCATCACGCCATTCTCGGGAGACAGCTCTTCCGGCAAGATCCGGAAGGCCTTGATCTGTTCGGCCCTGGCCAATCTGCTGTTGGCCTTGCCGATCTCGCCTTCGATCATCCGGACGACGATTTCGGAATTTGCCAGATCCGCGTACTGCGCGATCCGAATATCCCGCGATCGGGCCCACTCCATCGTCGCGATCGCGTCGACTTCGATCAGCGCGGTGAGATACTTCTTTCCTTCTCCGATCACCGCGGCTTCGGAAATGAACGGACTGTGCCGGATTTCATTCTCGATCTGCGTCGGGCTGATGGATTTGCCGTTGGACGTGTTGATGATCTCTTTTTTGCGATCGACCAGCTTGAAGAGGCCTGTCGGGCCGATATCCACGATGTCTCCGGTGTAAAGCCAACCATCGCGCAGCGCCGATTTCGTTTCCTCCGGCTTGTTCCAGTAGCCGACGAAGAGCCCTGGCCCCCGGACAATCATCTCCCCGTCCTCGAGAACCGCCGTCTCCCAGGCCGCATCATGCACGGGCACACCAACGGTGCCGGCTTCCGGCCATTCCGCCATCTGGACCAGATTGGCGCCGACCAGCTCAGTCTGGCCGTAGCATTCCTTCAGTTGCAATCCCCATAGCTGCCAGAGCGACATCAGTTCGGAAGGCATCGCCGCCGAAGATGTGTAGGTGATCGCGAGCTCCTCGAACCCGACTTCAGCAAGCAGCGGACGGAATATCTGGTCCTGGCACACGGCGAACAGCGCCGATATCAGGGGATCCGGCGCGCCTCCAGCCTGGCGGTCGTCGAGCGCCTTGCGCGCGATCGTCATCGCAAACTGATAGTCCTGCTTCTGCTTCGCCGATCCGGAATGGACCTTGCTGAGGATCTGGGTGGCAAACCGCTGATAGAAGCGGGGCGGCGCCATGAAATACGTCGGCTTCACATCCTTGATGGTCTGGGCGAACTCCATGCTGGTCTCGCCGAAATGCGGCACCATCCGGGCGAGCAACGGCAACGTCGTTGCCTGCGCGCGCGCAACCGTATGCGACATCGGCAGATGCACGACGACGCGGTGCGCGTCGGAACGCATCCTCGGGCTGAACGTCGTCACGCTGTGCGCGCCGGCGAGCAGCGACAAATGGGTCAGCATCGCGCCCTTCGGAAAGCCGGTGGTGCCGGATGTGTATCCGATGCTGACCAGGTCGCTCGCCTTGGCTTGCGCGACCTGCTCGCGAAGGAATCCATCGGCGTCGACCGAGATCCCTTCGCAAAAGGCGCTGAGCGACACGACGTTCGCCGCCGCATCGATCCCATTCCATTCCGGATCGAGCACGATGATCTTCCGCACCTCTTCGGCCTGGCCGGACGCCAGGACGATGCCAAGCTGAAGCTCGCTGCCGACAAAGATGAAGGAGGCGCCGGAATCACTCAGGTAGTAACCAACTTCCTCCGGCGACGAGGTAAAATACACGCCGACCATGACACCGCCGGCGCAGATCGTCGCCATGTCGGCGAGCAGCCATTCCTGGGATACATCCCCCATGATGGCTGCGCGATCACCGCGCGCGAATCCGGCTTGCTGCAGAGCGGCCGCCAGATTCGCCACCTGACCCGAATACTGCCGCCAGGTCGCGGCGATCCATGCGCCGCGACGCTTTTGCTTGTAGGCGACCGTCTCGGGCCGCTCCGCCCGTCGCGCGTTCAGAAGCTGCGGAATGGTCACGTCGACGAGTTGAGCGCCCGAGGTGATGGATTCGACGTCCATCTCACCGCTCCGCGAACCGCTTCCGCTTCTCGGCGAAAGCGGCGACGGCCTCGCGGCGCTCGGGCAGCGCGAACGTCAGCATCTCCAGCGCGGCCGAGGTGTCGAGCACCAGATGCGCATACTGCTTGATGATCTTGTTGACGCTGTACTTCGTCCAGATGATCGACTCCCGAGGGCCGCTTGCAAGCATCTCGCCGTATTCGATCGCCGCGTCCTTGACGTCCCTGCCCGAAATGACCTCGTTGATCATGCCCATGGCGGCGGCCTTCTCGGCGGAGATGAACTCTCCCGTCATCAGGTAGTGCTTGGCGCGTACCGGCCCCATCAGCAGCGGCCAGATCACCGCACCGCCATCACCCGCAACCACGCCCGCCGTCACATGCGTATCGGCAAATCGCGCGGTCGGACTCGCGAAGATGACATCGCAAAACAGCGCAAGTGTCGCCCCGAGCCCGACGGCAACGCCGTTGACGGCTGCCACGATCGGTACCTCGACCTCGAGCATGTTGCGGATCAGGTGACGTCCGCTCCTTGTCGGCGACGGCAGCGGCCCCTTGTCGAGCGACTTCTGATCACCGCCGGAACAGAAGCCGCGCCCCGCGCCGGTCAGCACGATCGCGCGGACGTCCTTGTCATGGTCAAGGTCGACGAACACCCGCTCCAGCTCCTCGTGCATATCCCAGTTGATGGCGTTCAGGATTTCGGGCCGGTTCATCGTCACAACGGCAACGCCGCTGGAGCGCTTCTCGACGAGCAGGTACTTGCAGCTGTGCTGTGACATCGCTGGTTCCGTTCCGTTTCTCTGTGAATTCACTTTTGAGGCCGCATGGCCCGGATTTGCGCGAGAATGTCTTCCGTGGGCCGCACGACGTTGTTCTTGTCGTTGAAGTGCGGAATGATGTAGCGGCCGCACATTTCGATCGCTTCCATGATCTTCTCGTGGCTGACCGAGTCGAGATGCAGCAGCACTTCGTCGATGCCCAGCTCCTGGAACTTCTCGATCTGGCGAATAACGGTGTCGGGACTCCCGCAAACCGTTGTCGCTGAATGGTTGAGCAGATAGTCCCAGTCTCTTCCGGCGCGCTCCATGGCCGGAACGCTCTCGCTCATATACGCATAGTCATCCGCGAGCTTCGCCAGGCGGGGATACGCGTCGGTCGAGATCCTCGCGTAGTGCATCAGCGGCTCGGCGTAGTCGTCCTTCGCCTTCTGATCCGTCGGACCAATGCCGAAGAACAGCGGAAGGCCGACGCGCGGACGCTCGAGCGGACCCTGCTCGTCGCGCTTCCAGGCGCGTCGATAGGTATCGAGAAGCCTTCGCTGGACGTCCCACCCCTGGTAAATCGAAGCGCTCATCACGGCGAGGCCCTCGGATCCCGCCCAGGCGTGACTCCGCTCGCTCGTCGCGGCGATGCCGATGACCGGATGCGGCTTCTGCAGGGGCTTTGGCACGAGCATCCGCGGCGGAATCTGGTAGTACTTCCCCTCGAAGGTGAAGATATCCTCGCGCATCGATTTCTTCAGAAGCGCGATCCCCTCTTCCATCTGGGCAAGCGTTTCGCTGGGATCGACGTTGAAGGCACGCATTGCGATGGTCGTGTTGGCGCGGCCGGCGTAGAACTCCATGCGGCCATGCGACAGAATATCGGTGACGGCCAGCCGCTCCGCCGAGCGCAAGGCATGATTGATCTTCTGCGGCATCAGGGTCACCGCAGACCTCAGCTTCACGCGCGACGTCACCGCGGCGAGATAGCCGTAGACCACTTCCGGAGCGGAGCTCGAGATGCCGCCAAGCGCGACGTGCTGCTCGGACAGCGCGACGCAGTCGAACCCCATCTTTTCCGCGAGGCGCACCTCGTCAACCAGTTCGTGCAGTCGTCGCGCATAGCTCTGCCCGACCTGGGTTTCCTGCTCCGACCAGAACCCGAACGAAAGTGCCATCTTCTAAAGTCCCCTGGGAAATTCGAGATGGCAGAGGATTTCATAGGCACGGCAACATTTTCGTCCGAATGCTGGTGGTGGCCCCGCAGCTTTCCAAATTTTGTGCTGCAGGCAGGCGGATCACTTCCTGTCCGCAATCAACACCACCGCTGGCAGTTTCCCGCGCCAGGCGGCGCGTAAGAGGCCGGCGTCGCCTCATCTGGCAAACGAGGTCGCCAGTAGATCCGCGATCGCCTCGAGGCATTGCGCACCGATCTCGACGGTCGATCCGTGCGGATCGCCAATGATCCCGTTGTGCGTGATCGACTTGATCCCATTCTTCCACATGGACTGAAGCTGCTGTTCAGACAGCGCGCCCAGGTACCCCACCTCGAACCGGTCCAGCCGCACGCTATCGGGGCGGAGCCACATCATGAGCGACGTCTCCGCGATATCGGCGTGCCCGCCGACTGCGTTGGGGTCACCGCCGGCGTCTCCGACCGCGCTTCGCCACCTGTCGACCCAGGCGATTGCGTCGCAGAACGCATCGATCTCAACGTCGGACGCAACCGCACGCCTCAACCGAGGAAGCATGTCGCGCAGGACGGGAAAGTTTCCGATGTGCCCGGAGAACAGCAGGATCCGCTTGAAGCCGTGCTGGGCAAGACTCGTGCAGTAATCGAGGCAGATCGATTCGAAGGTTTCCGGTCGAAGCGAGACCGTACCGGGGAAAACAAGATGGTGGGCCGAACAGCCGACCTTGATCGTCGGGGCTATCAGAGCCGGGCCGAGATGCTGCGCCAGTCTTGCCGCGAGCGCCTCCGCGTGATCGGCATCCATACACAGCGGAAGGTGCGGCCCATGCTGCTCGACAGCGCCGCACGGTATCAAGGCCGTCGAATATCCTTGCGCCAGGGCAGCCGACACCTCCTCGAAGCTCATCAGCTCCAGGCGGATTTCTTCAAGGGGTGGCAGTACGGCCATTCAAGCCTTCTTTGAATTCTTCGACAGGAAACGGGCGCGCGCGTCTGCCGAGCTATCCCCGGTCAAATAGGCGCCGAGATCCTCGATCGTCATCGCCTCAAGCGAAGCGTCATCCATTTGTCCCGTCAAGTTCAACGAGCGCTTGATCGCGGCGAATAGTTTCGGTTCCTTCCCGCGAAGATGCCTGCATACCTCCAGGGCACGACCCGTCACATCAGCGGTGGTTGTGACCTCGCTGATCGCTCCGATTTCGAGCGCCTTCCGGGCGTCGACCAAGTCGCCCCGGTAAAGCAATGCCTGTGCTTCCCGAAGCCCCAGTTTCCGCACAGCTTGCCGCATTCCCTTGGCCGCTGGTAGGAGACCGTGGTTTATCTCGGGAAACCCGATCATGCAGGCATGATCTGCGACGACGTAATCGGCGTGAAGCAGGAGTTCCAGGGCGCCTCCGACCGCATAGCCACGGACGGCGCAGACGAGCGGGCCCGGATATCGCTCCATCTCGCACAAGAGCGCGTGGAAGTCCCGCATGCGGGGTCTGGAAATCTCGATGCCGGCGACTTCCTTGATATCGCCACCCGCACTGAAGAAGCGATCACCTCCGCCGGTCAAGACGATACCTGGCGGTGACGCTTCAGCGGACACCGCACGAATCGTGTCCAGCAAACGCTTGACCAGTCCGTTGTTCAAGGCATTGGCCGGCGGCCGGTTCAAGGTCATCGTAACCATGTCGAGGTCGCGCTCGACGCGAAGGGTGCCGTCGTTCTGCATAGGGTCAACCTATGCGACGCACCCCGGAATCGGTTGCCATACAACGCATCCGCATCAGCGAGCGTCGACACAAATCGCTACCGCAGCGCTGGATCGCAGCATTTTCTGCTTCATACGCTCCGTGCTCCTCGCCGGCCGGACCAATGCCGCAGCCGCGAAACGCCACTACATTCCAAGATAAGCGCGCTGAATCTCGGAATTGCTCAGCAGTTCGTCGCTCGGTCCGTGCAGCACGATCGAGCCGTTCTCGAGGACGTAGCCGCGATTGCTCAACGCAAGGGATTTCGCGACGTTCTGCTCGATCAGCAACACCGTGATCCCTTGCTCGTGCAGCGATTTCACTACGCCAAACATCACGTCCGTCAAGGCCGGCGACAGCCCGATGGACGGCTCGTCGAACATGACGATTTCAGGCTTCGACATGATCGCGCGCCCGATGGCCAGCATCTGCTGCTCGCCACCGGATAGCGTCCCGGCCAATTGCCGCCTGCGCTCTCGAAGCCGCTCAAACAATTGATAGACGCGTTCAAGCGCTTCAAGTCGGCCGGCTTTCGCACGCTTCAGGGAACCACCCAGGAGCAGATTTTCCTCGACGGAAAGGCTCCCGAAAATCTGCCGGCCTTCGGCGACCTGCGCAATGCCGCGTTCGCAGACCTCCCATGGCGGCATCCCGGTGATATCGACGCCATTCATTTTCACGACGCCGCTCGAAGATGGCACGATGCCCGAGATCGATCTGATCAGCGAGGTCTTTCCCGCACCGTTCGCACCGACGACGCAGATCAGCTCGCCCTTGCGGATCTGCAAGGAAACACCGTTCAGCGCGTTCGATCCGTCATACGCAACGGAAAGGCCGTCGATCGATAAGAGCGCCTCGTCAGGCATGGAAGCCCGCCCCCAGATAGCTCTCGAGGACCATCGGATCTGCGACCACCTCTTCAGGACGTCCTTCGGCGATCTTGGCGCCGTGATGAAGGACGACGACACGCGACGCGACCTCCATCACGATCCGCATGACGTGCTCGACGAGCAGGATCGTCAGTCCGCCCTCAGCAAGTTTCCGCAGCACGCGGACAACACCCGCGGCTTCGGTGGGGCGGAGGCCCGCCATGACCTCGTCCAGCAGCAGTAGCCTAGGTCGCGTGGATAGCGCCTTGGCGGTTTCCAGCATTTTCCGATCCGGCAGCGTCAGCTGGTCCGTCCGCGCATTGGCCTTGCCGGCAAGTCCAACACTTTCAAGGGACTCGTATGCCGTCGACCTGGCTTCGCTGACGTTCCTGGTCCAGCTGAAGGCGCCGACCATTGCGTTCTCGAGCACCGACATGTCGCGCATCGGCCGTACGATCTGGAATGTCCGCGCGATGCCCATCCTGCAAACAAGTTCAGGCGGTGCATTCTCGATCGGATGTCCCTCGAAGACCACCTGCCCACTGGTCGGCCGCATGGCGCCCGCAACGAGATTGAAGCATGTCGTTTTTCCGGCCCCGTTCGGCCCGATCAGTGCGGTGATACGTCCGGCTTCCAACGCGAAGCTGACATCGTTCACGGCGACCAATCCGCCGAACGATTTGGAGAGATTCTTCACCTCGAGCAAGGCAGTCATTCCTCGGCCTTCCTCGGTTGCGGCAGCCACAGCCGGGACGGCAGCTGGACTGTCTTGCAGATCCGCACGATCGCCGGCCAGATGCCGTCGGGCAGGAACCAGACGACCAGCACCAGCACGACACCGTACGCGATACTGTTCAGTCCCGGGATCCGAAGACTGTCGCCGAGAGCGCTCATCAGATGGTTCAGGGGAATAGCTGCGAGCGACCCGACCAGCGGACCAAACGTCGTGCCCAACCCGCCGACCACGGGCCCTATCAGGACGTCGACGGAGAGCCCCATGCCCATGATCGAATCCGGGAATATCGATCCCTGCACCAGCGCCAGAATTCCACCACCCGCGGCCGCGGTCGCCGCCGAGATCGCAATCACAAGGATCTTGTGCCGGAATGCGCGGACACCGAGAGAGCGCGCGGCCTGTTCATCGTCCCTCATCGCTCGCCAGACATATCCGAAGTACGATCGCGATATCATTTCGGTTCCAACGATCCCCAATGCCGCCAGAGCAAGAGCCATGAAGTAGTAGAAGCGCGCGTCTCCCCGGAGCATCGAGATGTCGATTGCGCCCGTCGGCGCGGGAAAGAACAGCCCCTGCATGGCGCCAACAAACTCCCAGCCACCGAACATGATCCGGGCGAATTCGGCAGCGGCAATCGTCAGCAGGGCGAAATAGATTCCACGCACTTCAAACCGGAAGCTCAACCACGCCAGCACCGCGCCGGCAGACCCGGCAATGACCATTCCGAGCAAAAGGCCTATCCACGGAGAGACGCCGTACTTGACGTCGAGGACGGCCACCGAATAGGCGCCCAGACCGACAAAGAGGGCATGACCGATCGACAGTTGCCCGCCTATCCCCAGCATCAAATTCCAGGATTGCCCAAGGAACGTGAACAGCAGCACGATCGTCAGCAACGAGATGAGGTACGGGCTTGCCAGCGCGCCGACCAAGGCAAGGACAACAAGGACCGATCCCCCGGCGAGCCACCGCTTCACTTCGGTCCCGCCATCAAATCTCTTTTGCACCAAAAAACCCTCTCGGACGGAAAATCAGGACGAGGATCAGGAGCGCATATGGAAGCGCCGTCTTCATCGACGGAGCGAACATCAACGCAGCAATCGCTTCGGCGACGCCAATCATCAGGCCACCCAGCAGCGCACCACTGAAACTACCGAGACCACCGACGATGACTGTCATGAAAGCCAGCAGGGTAAAGTCGACCGCGAGATATGGCTGGGCGTCGAACAAGGGAGATATCAATGCGCCGGCAACGCCCGCGCAGGCCGCTCCGATACCAAACGTCACCGCATAGATCCGAGGAATGTTCAGCCCGACGACAAGGCCGCCCAAGCGGTTGTCCGCGGCCGCCCGCAAGGACCGGCCGAACGATGAAAACTTCAGATACGCCCCCAGCAGCGTGATGAGCAGGCCTGCGGTTGCCGCCGCCTGAAGTCGCGCCATATCCAGCGTCACGAAGCCGAGCGACACGGTGTGAAACGAGAGCTGGGATGCGGTCGGGCGCGGATCCGGCCCGAATGCCACCAGCAGGGCGCCGCTGAAGAGCAGCGACAGACCGATGAAGACGATGAATTGATAGTGATGCGGCCGGTTGACGAACCGTTTGACGAGCAGGGCCTCCAGAAAATATCCAAAAATGAACATCACGACCGCTGCGATCGCTGCCGCGACGATGATCGGCACGTCCCAAAGGCGGACGGCCCAATAGCCGATGTAGACGCCGAACACGACCATCTCACCGTGTGCGAAGTTGACGACGCGCATGACGCCAAAAATGATCGTCAGGCCGAGCGCTACGAGCCCGTAGACGAGACCGAGCAGAATGCCGCTCGCGAGAACATTGAGCCAGAGTGACAGCATCGGTGGTTACTGGCGCTTGGGCACGGTGAATTCACCCTTCACATAGACAAGGGGTTCGCGATCGGCGTTTGTCGCCTGCGCGACCACCTCGCCGACGAAGATCGTATGACTGCCGGCATCGTGCGAACCGGACACTCGGCAATCAAAGCTGCAGATCGCCTCGACGAGACTCGGCGCCCCCGTCGCGAGCTCGCGCCACAAGCCTTCGCTGAACCGTATGTCGCCCTTGCTGCCGTCCTGCCCTGCGAATTTCTGCGCCAACGCAGCGTGATCCGCCGTGAGGATGTTCCAGCAGAATGATCCGCTCTGCTTGATCGTATCATGGGCGCCGGCCGACTTGTTGACGCAGACCAGCACGCTCGATGGCTCTGTCGACACCGAGCAACCGGCCGTCAGTGTCAAACCGTGCCTGCACGGCCGCGCGCCTGTCGTGACGATCGACACGGCGCCCGGGACGTTGCGCATGGCGCTGCGGAATTCCGTGCTGCTGAACATCGGGATTTCTTGACCGGGCATGGGCGACACTCGGAAGTTCATCATGATGGATTGCTCCGATACATAGAGACCAAGCTGTCCAGAGGGCTGATTCGCCCGCCTATCTGGGTGCGGCTTGAAAGAGCTGGATCGTATTGTTTTCCGGGTCCCTGAAATCAGCGACCCGGCCGTGCGCGCCCATGTCACGAACCTCGCCAAGCGCCTGCGCGCCCTGCGCCTGCGCGCGCTTCAGAGCCCCCTCCAGATCATCCACCTCGAACACGAGGACGGCATTCCGAGACGGCACGGAGACGGATTCGGCCGGGCTTGCGATGCAAAGGGCGGCTTTCTCGCCTGCGAATTGAATCCACTTTCCGCCGTCAGCGAAGCGGATCGGCAATCCGAGCGCCTCGTAAAACCCGGCCAGCGCTTCGGGCTTCGCGGCGGTGAGGTAAGCCTGCTTGAGCTTCATGTGTCACTCCCGATTCCGAGCGCCCCGTCGATCTGCGATTTCTCCGCAGACTTCGGCTGTCCTGCGATCGTGGCGCAGCGGCCCCGGCATGAATGCTCAAACAGTTCACCTCCCGCATGATCAATCGGCATCTTATGCTGCCGCATCCGGCCTTTGACGTCATTCCTCAGCGGCCGCGGGTCGGCGATCGCGTGCTCCGGATACCCGAAGCCGACCACGACGTCCCTGCCAACTCTGCGGCGCCGGATAGGCGGCCAGCCCGAAGGAGATTGACCGTTTTTCGATATAAGTCGTCATTTCGTCGAAATTCTACAACCGCGGCTGCGGTTAGCATTCGTGTCATCGAGATGTCACCACGCGGGATAACGCGCGGCACCGGGCCTCGATACAACGACCATTCGCCCATGGGAGAACGACATGACAACGACGGCTCTCGACAGGATCGACATCAAGATTTTGAATGAGCTCCAGCAGAACGCCAGTCTGACCAATGTCGAGCTTGCTTCCCGCGTCAACCTTTCGCCGTCGCCGTGCCTTGTCCGAGTTCGTACGCTCGAGAAGCTCGGCGTGATCGATCGACGGATCGCCGTACTCGATCCGGCAGTCCTCGGCATCGGCGTCACCGCCTTCATCCAGGTTAAGCTTGAGAAGCAGGTTCAGCTATCGCTCGAGAACTTCACGCGCTCAATCGATCGCCTGAGCCAGGTGATGGAGTGTTACCTAATGACGGGAGACAGCGATTACCTGCTCCGCGTGATGGTGTCTGACATCGCGGCTCTCGAAGACCTCATCGTAAACAAGCTCTCGCGCATAGCCGGCGTGACCAGCATCCGTTCAAATCTGGCATTGAAGCGGATTTCTCACAAGACGGTGCTTCCGATCGACTCGAACCAGCCCGTTCAGATCAAGTCGTCTCATTCAAGCTCCCGACGCATCGATCGATCGGCCGAGCCGCAATACGACGCTAGGCCTCAGCCGAGGTTTGACGGCAGCATGAGCATCGAGACTTCGCGCGCGCTTGATCACAATACGGCCGGTCTCTAGCGGCCGATGTGCCCTCGAAGGATGGCCACGACGCCATGCTGACCACCCGCCGGATCCCGACACCTCGTCAACAATGCCAGAGTCCGCCGCCTGGCCATTTTCGCGGGTCGTAGGAAATCGCGCGAGATCGTAATCTGGCGTGCAAAATCGAGCGGTGGCGGAGAGAGAGAAGCTAGAGCCAAACTTGCTCACCAGCCGCACATCGTGACGCCATAGCCATCTAATTGATTTCAAATCAGAAATCAGACTGGTCCGCTTACATCGTTTCTGTGAACGGCCTCGGAGCCGTCTGCCCGAGGCCGCGCAATTCGGCGAGCCTCAGGGGATCCCTGCCGGCGGCTATCCTGGGCGATGTTCGTATCGCCTGCGGCATTAAGACTGTTTGACACCAAAGTCGTAGTGCAAATGAGAGAAAGGGGAGTCGCGGAAAACGCCATCGGGCGCGACTCCGGCCGGCATCAGCACAAACTCGCAACCAGGCTATCCTTGACGCCGAATACCACGTCGGAATCGAGATATTCGTCGCCCTCTGCGAATACGTGCGTCACCAGCGTTTGAAGTGCGGCGATGTCGCGCCCTGAAAGTCCACGAGTGGGATCGCGAATGTCCGATGGACAATCGCGACCCCTTTCTGTTGCCGATCTAGCCTGCTGTTATTCGGCCGCGGTGCTCATGTAGCGCTTCTGGACGTCCTGCGCCTTGGCGTAGTCGGGCTGGAAGCGAACGTTGGCATAGTGCGAACTCTTCTGCTCCTCCTGGGCTCGCTTGCCGAGCTCCGCCGTATCGCCAAAACCGAGAACTTGGCGAGCTAGCTCTGTTAACGGGCCGTCGACCTGATATTCCGTGCGCTGCATCGTCAGCAGATTGATCAGATAGAGCGGCGTCCCGTTGAACTTCTCGAACATCTCGTGCCGGTTTCCCCATTCGGTCAGGAATCGCTCGCTGATCTGACGGAAGATCTTGATACGGTCGTGGGCACTTATCTCGGCGCCGCGTAACGCTTCGGCGAGTTTCGGGCCGATGTAGGGATCCTCGAGCTCCCGCTTCGACGGCTGGATGACGACTCCGCGGCCGCAGAAATCGATGAGCATGTTGACCATCTTGTTCTGGTTCTCAAGATAGTAGGCTCGGCCGAAGTCAATGTAGATGTTGTTCGGCTTGAACAGACCGCCAGGAGTAGCGAAGCCTGTCTCCTCGGCCGCAATCATGAATGCGCGGCACGTCTCGCGGAAGCGAATGAGTTCGGCCAGCTGAGCTTGGACGACGGGATTGTTGCTGGTGCCCAGAGACTGGGTGAGAAGCAGCGCAAGACCGACCATCAGTTCGGCGTGGACGCAATGTCGGATTTGGGTCTCGAGGTGTACCCAGTCAAACTGGCGTTGCGGATACCACTTGGCATGTTCCGGATTGCCAACATGTTGGACGCAATCCCACGGAATAACGGCATCGTCGAAGTAGACCATCGCATCCAGCTCGTCGCCGATCGTGGCCAGGGGGCGGTCATACGGGTCGGCATCTGGCTGAGCGTTGGACTTGCGCGCGACGACTGAGATCCCCTTCGTCGCGATCGGGATCAACGCGTAAACGGTCTGCTCCGGAGTCTGGCCAGGACGCCACAGGTTCCCGATCAGGAGATGATTGACGAACGGGACAGACGTGCCGATTGCCTTCCACCCCCGAACGAGAATGCCGTCGTCGCGCTCCTCGATAATTTTGAGCATTGGCGTCTCGGCCATTGCATTGTCGCGACCGCGGTCGAATTGCACGTCGAGGAACATCGGGGAAATGGCAAAGTCCTTCGATGTCACCTCTTCCCACTGACGCTGGATATTGCCGGAGAGATCTCGCTTCTTTCCAGAGAACCGCGAATTGTCCGACCAGGGCTTCTGGTCGTCAACCTGGGTAAACATAACGACGTTCATTCCGGCCGGCGGCCGCGTGAAGATCCCACCCTTGAAGTGACGGCACAGAAAATCGCAGTACTCGCGACGCTTGATAACGTCCTCCTTGGACCGAGGAAGGAACCAATGCATGGACTGCCGATTGCCCGCATCGTCGGCGAACGTCGCGATATCTTGATATTTTGGATCAAGATGAAGATCGTAGTACTCGGCGATCGCGTTGGCGTAGCCCTTGGTCATCGGATGGGACGTTACGTCCTCAATCAATTCGCCTCCAACGTACACGCGCCGCCCGTCGCGAAGCGACGCAAGATATTCAGCACCGGATCTCATTGTCAGTCCTCCTTGGGGGTTGTCAGGAAAGTTGTCGCTGAAGCGTTGCAGCGTCCCAGTAGTCTTCGCTGCAGCGTATCAAGCCGCCCTCGATCTTGACGAGTTGGACACCTCGCAGGGAAATGGCCTTGGCCAGCTGAATGCTGTCTTTGCGCGGCGCTGTCGCGTGCATGGTATAGAAGGTCGCGACTGCCCCATCTTCCCCACCAACCATCGCCTTTACTTCCCAGCGAACATCGGGCAGCCACGAAAACAGCTTCTGCATTCCGGACACGATTTCGTCGACCCCGCGCTTCGTGCGCATTTGAGACACTTCATCGTGCGTCGCGTCATCGCGATACAATTCACGGATCGTATCGGGATCATGATTGTCGTAAGCAGCGTAGAGCTTCTTTGCGATCCCGATCGGGGTTAGTTCGACCGACAACCTCATGCTCGCGCCTCCAAATCGATACCGTGCATGTAGCGACCATGCCCGTAGAGCAATGGCGGGCGAGGGCCCGGAGCATCGATGCTCTCGATTGCAGCGATCGCAACGAGATGGCTGCCGACGATCAATTGCTCGACCGTCCGGCATGTGAAAACCACCGACGCATCTCGCACCTTAGGTATCCCGTTCGCTCCCAACACTCTCTCTGCCGGCAAGACATGTTCATCGACGTACTTGTCGCCATTCGGACGCGAACAAACCTCCGAAAGATGACGTTGGTCCTGACTGAGAAGATTGACGGCGAACCGCCCGAAATCGCGAACGTCCGCTGCAGTAACGGTCTTGCTGTTCAGACAGACCAGAATCGTGGGGGGATCCATGCAGATCGAGGTGAACGAATTAATCGTCATTCCCCATGGTCTACCGTCGTGCCAGGTAGTTACGACACTCACACTTCCGACAAAGTGACGCATCGCCGCCCGAAACGCATTCGCGTCCACTTCGGTTTGCGAAGACGAACATCTGGCGGCTATTCCTCCGACTTTTTTCGCTCTCTTCATCGCGCGCCTCGTTGCGACAATTCTTCTGTCGAAGAGGCTAGGTGGCGTCGGCGTCAAAATCTAATCGATATTTGAAATCCCAACTATCCGTGGCATGGATCACTCGGCTGCTGCGATGCAGCGACAGGATCGGATGCCCGCAAACGCGTCAATCGATGAACGAATAAGCGGACGCTGCACACATAGCCCTTCAGCTCGGGTGAATGCCGCTCCGCCAGGTCGCGATCGTCGGCTTCGCATTTGCGTGGTGCGTTATCGTTCAGTTTGCTAGGCTCGCCCCTTTCATTGGGGGACTGCGATGAACCTGCGAAACATCGATCTGAATCTCCTTGTGATCCTTGATGCTCTCCTCACCGAACGAAACGTCAGTCGAGCCGGGGAACGTATCGGGCTCAGTCAATCGGCGATGAGCGCCGCACTCGCTCGGCTTCGCGACATCTTCGGTGATCCGTTGCTCGTGCGCGCCGGCCGGGATTTGGTCCTGACGCGAAATGCAGAAGAGCTGATCGTTCCGCTAAAAGACGCGCTGAATAGGATCGAACAGACTCTGCTGCGGCGTCCGAGTTTCGATCCCGCAAGTGATGCCAGAACATTTTCTATTAGCGCATCCGATTATGCGGGATTGGTCCTTTTGACTCCGCTCGTCCGAATGATTGCAAACGAGGCTCCGAATGTGACCATACATCTGCTGCCCCGAGCGCGAGACGCCGCGCGCGTTTTGCAGACCAATCAGGCCGACATCGTTATCGAGCCCACCGAACTGTTCGGTTCAAGTGATTACCCGAGCTGCGCGCTGCTGAGCGATCGCTGGCTTTGCGCCGTCGATGCCGATCACCCTGATATCGCCGGTGATGTGCTTACCGAGGAACAATTTCTTCAATTGCCCCACCTCGTTTACGGGATCGGCACTGATAGGCAACTGAACCTCGCCGACCAGCACCTTGCAAACGCGGGCATAGCCCGCCGCATCCAGGTGACGGTTGAAAGCTTTCTGCTCAATCCGTTTCTAATTCAGGGGACTCGATTGGTGAGTCTCGTCCTGGAGCGGGCCGCCAAGAAGCTAGCCGCGACATTGAAGATTAGATTGCTCGCGCCTCCGCACGCCCTCCCGGATATTCATGAGGCCATGTACTGGCACCCCCGCCATACTACCGACCCAGGACATAAGTGGCTGCGCGAAAAGCTTTCATCCGTGGCCAAAGAAATGAGCTGAACCTGAAACATCCAGAAGTTTCGCGACACCCCGTGGGCGGACGGCGGCGACGGCGGCGATTGTGCGCCTGCGCCAAGCAGGCGCCCCAGCCTACGAATTTACCTATTCATACGGACAATTCTTGAATTATTGCCGAGACTTATCCATTAGCAGCAATCGCTCTGCAATCAGGTCAATCGCTCGGGGGCGACGGCACGTTCGGCCAGGTAGACCTTTACGATTACCGGCTTTCGAACCAAGGTCGCCATGTCCGAGTTCCCGAAGGGCGCTCCTTCGCCCGCCTCGATTGTTGACGCGCTGAAAGCGGTGGCTGGCGATCCGCCAAAAGCGCGCGCCAGCTTTGCCAAAGGCCAATGCGTCCACGGCACCTACATTCCGTCAAATCAGGCGGAAGAAATTACTAGATCGCGAAGCTTCACAAGACCATCACGCGTGTTGGCGCGCTTCTCGGTGGGCGACGGCGATCCCAATGTGGCGGATAGCGAAAATCTCGTGCCGCGCGGCTTCAGCTTCAGACTCGGCAACAGCAACCATCGCTCAGACATCCTTGCACAAGACTGTCCCGTTCATTATGCACGGACGCTTGAGCAGATGATAGCGTTCCTCGAGGTACGCGTTCCGGGCCCCGATGGAAAGCTGGATTCGGAAAAAATCCGAGCGTTCTCTGCTGCTAATCCCGAAACACTGCATCAAGTCAACTACATCGCCGCGCGGCCGCCGCCGGCGAGCTTTGCCAGCACGACCTATTGGGGTGTGCATTGCTTTCCTGCCACCAATGCGATGGACGAGACACGGTTCATCAAATTCAAGATCGCGCCGGTCGGCGGCGAAGTGGCGCTGACCGAATCGCCCGCGAACACGAGGTCAATTGACTTCCTGCACACCGAACTCAAACGGCGTGTCAAGAAAGGCAATATGCGCTTCAGCGTAATGGCGCTGCTTGACCGGCCCAATGACCCTATCATGGACCTGACTGTTCGATGGCCCGATGAGGATAATCGCGAGGCAGTGCGCCTTGGTACGATAGTGATCACCGGCATCGAGCCAAACGAAGCTTGCGATGGCTCCATGTTCGATCCAGCAAAACTTGCCGAAGGCATTGGCCACCCGCACGACGAGATCTTTGCTGCGCGGGCCGTGGCCTACGCCATCTCGCTGAAGATGCGCCGCTGATCGGACGCGCTGCCGCGCATTTACCCAGAATCACGCATCCCTTCGGACAGGCCGAGCTTTTCGCGGCGCCATACTCCCGGGCTGATCCCGACCGTGGCCGTAAACACCCGCGTGAAGTGACTCTGGTTGGCAAAGCCGGCCGATATCGCAATCTCGGCCAAGGGCAACTCGCGCACCGTCATCAGCTGCTTTGCGGCCTTCACGCGCTGGCGAAGCAGCCACTGATGCGGCGGCAAGCCGGCGGAGCTACGAAAAGCCCGTGAAAAATAGCTCACCGAAAGGTCGAACTCAGCTGCAATTTGTTGTAGCGAAAGTTCTCCGCCCAGATCGGCATCCAGCCTTTCGCAGGCCCGTTTCAACTGCCAAGGCGCGAGACCGCCGTGGACCGACTTAGTGACGCGCATTCTGCCATAGGTCTGCGCGACGTGCGCCGTAAGTGCGAGCATCGTGTAATCGATGAAGAGCCGGCTGGTCTCGGTCGGCCGGCGTAGCGCTGGCAGGAGCGCCCCACCGATATGACGGACGACTGCGTCGTCATGGCCGACGCCAAGCTGACAAGGCAGCTGACCAACGCGCGGTGCACGGAATTGCTCGGCGATGCCGTCGAGCGCTGAGCGCGGAAGATAGAAATGGAGAGAGTGGAACGGCTTGTTGATAACGAAGCGCAGATCCGTCTTCATGTCATACAGATACGTTGCGCCCGCTCGGATATCGGCCTTGGTAACACATTTGCCGTGTGCCCAGAGCTCGCAGCTCGGGTAGTCGTTAAGTTTCAGGCTAACAACAAAGGAGTCCTCAAGGGGCATCGCGCCGGAAAGGCTTCGCGCGGGGGCATCATCGCGGGTCTCAGTGACGGCGATTTCGGTGTTGCGCAGCGAACGCGTAATCAACGAGGACGGTTGCTGCTCAAGGCGACAGAACTGCTTGGCATTCTCGCCGTAGAAACCCCTCTCTGTCATGTGGCCGGTCTCATCGCTGGTAGCTGGGCCAGGCGGTTCTCGCTCGCCTGCGGGCTGCGTTCATTACCCTATTACGCGAAAGACATCGATCAACGATGCTGACCTAGCGCCTACGGGCCACTCATCACACGACGTCAGGCAAGCAGAGATTGAAGCCGGGTTCAGGCAAAACACAGCCGTTCTGGAACACAACCCGCAATTCTCGCATTGGCCGGCATCACGTATCCCCTCCGGACATGCCGAGCTTTTCGCGGCGCCACACGCCCGGGCTGATCCCGAGCGTGGCCGTAAACACCCGCGTAAAGTGACTTTGGTTGGCAAAGCCGGCAGATATCGCGATCTCGGCCAATGGCAACTCACGCACTGTCATCAACTGCTTCGCAGCCTTCAGGCGCTGGCGAAGCAGCCATTGATGAGGCGGCAGACCGGTGGAACCGCGAAAGGCACGTGAGAAATGGCCGACCGAAAGGCCAAATTCAGCCGCGATCTGTTGCAGCGAAAGTTTACCGCCCAGATCGGAATCTAGCCTTTCACAAGCTCGCCTTACCTGCCAAGGCGCGAGGCTGCCACGAGCCGACCTGGTGACGCGCTGCAGTCCACCATAGGCCTGTGCGATATGCGCGCCGAACGCGAGCATCATGTGATCAATGAAAAGTTGGTTCGCTTCGTCCGGTCGACGCAGCGCTTGCAGCAGCGACGCCCCGACATGGCGCATCACGTCGTCGT
Organism: Bradyrhizobium sp. B124; assembly: GCF_038967635.1. Classification (NCBI taxonomy): domain Bacteria; kingdom Pseudomonadati; phylum Pseudomonadota; class Alphaproteobacteria; order Hyphomicrobiales; family Nitrobacteraceae; genus Bradyrhizobium; species Bradyrhizobium sp. B124. The sequence goes on from NZ_CP152413.1 coordinate 5,208,999, forward strand.
CATGACCAGTACCAAATTGACAGGCAAGATCATCGGCGTGTGGCGCGCCCGCTTCTTCAGCAACACGATCGAGCGCCGAACGTGGCAGATAAAACTGGATTGAATGGAACGGCTTGTCGATCACATAGCGAGGATCTTGCCTGAGATCATACAGCCACGTCGTACCGGCCTTGACATCCGCCTTCGTGACACACTTACCGTGCTTCCAGAGTTCGCACTCCGGATAGTCGTGAAGTTTCAGGCTGACGATATAAGCCTCGTCTGCCATCGACCCCGAGAGACCTGGCACAGGATTGTCATTCTGCGTTTCGCTGGCGGCAAGATCAATTCCGCGCGTTGAGCGGGTTACCAGCGAGCTTGGCACGTCTTTCAGGTGCAGGTACTGCCTGACCCTCTGTCCGAAGGTGCCTGCCTGGGTCATGGATGTCGGTTCTCATCGCAAGGGGTCGGGGCGAGCGGTTCTTCAATCGCCGCGCCCGCAATTATCAGGGATCGGCACGCTGCGGTCTAGATTTGGAGCGACACGAACGGCCATTATGACCGCTTTACGACGCGACATTTTCCGCAGGGATTTCAACACTCACGGCGCGATCGAGGACAAAACCTATCAGCGAGGCTGACCTAAAGTCTACGGCCACCGATCACAAGGACGTTAAGCAAGCGAAGCCTCAAGCAGAATTTGGCAAAACACCTCCGTTTTAGGAAAGAAACCGTAGTTCTCCGCGCCTAGAACGCGCAGCGAACGCTCGCAGCATTCACCGGCATCTCCTACGAGCAGACACAAGGCGGCGACTTCGCGTGAGCACGTGGAGTCGAGCCGGTAGCGCGTGCGCATGGCCTCCGATACGAGCAAAAGCCAATGAGCCACCCGATCCAACACGATGCCCCAGAGTACTCACCAGCCTCGTCCGAGCTACATCAACGAGAGTCGCTCAGCCACGAGTATCGCGCCGCCGATGCGGAAATGGCGCGCGTGCTCGGGACGACACCATTCCGCATGGCTTTGGATTCTTCTGGCGCTGGGATTGCGCATTGGAAGCACGACCCGTTGCACGACGTCGTCGAACCTATGAGCCACCATGTCATCATGGCCTATAACGGCTTGACACAGCGCGTGGAGCGGCAGTCAGGAAAATCGGTCGAGATTGGAACGTTCCGTCGCGGCGCTGTGATCATCATTCCGGAAGGATCGAGCTCGCGATGGGACATTCCGAAACCCGTCGATGTCGTTCAACTCTATCTTCCTCACGCAACACTCAAGCGCGTTGCCGAAGAAGTTGCCACAGGCACACCGAACGATCTCCTGGAGCGAACGGGACATCCGGATCCCGTCACTTCCCGATTACTCTTGGGCGCGGCGGGTGTGCTGGACGGCCATGGTGCTCTCGAGGGCCATGGGGCTCTGGATCGGCTATTCAGGCATCAATTGACGGACCTGTTGGCCCTGCGGCTTTTGGCTACACATACCGGATCGAAAACCAAATTGCAGGCGACCATCGGCGGACTTTCGCCGAAGGTCCTGGCTCGCGCCATCGAGCGCCTGCGCTCGGAGAGCGATGAGGATGTCTCCCTCGATGCGCTTGCGTCAGATGCGGGCATATCCCGCTTCCACTTTTGCCGCGCCTTCAAAGAAAGCACCGGGCTTTCCCCTCATGCTTGGCTGCGGCAGCACCGTCTCGAGCGGGCGATGAATATCCTTCGGGGTACTGACGAATCGATCGCTTTGGTGGCGGCGGAGCTCGGCTATGCCTCGCAGACAGCCTTCGCCGCAGCCTTTAGACGCCTGACCGGCGAGACGCCCGCCGATTGGCGGCGTCACGTGCGCTAATACAATCGCTTGAGAGCAACGAAGTGTCTTCTGACCCCGAGGACCGCTCCATGAACACTCCGGTCGTGCACGATCATTTGCAGGCATCTCAACCTCGTCCGTCCGGCGCAGGATCGAACAATTTGCCCGTCAGCGATCTGCATCCTGCCGACGCGGAGATGGCGCGTGTACTGAAGACATCGCCACTCCAAATAGCTTCCGACCCTTCCAATGGCTCCATCGCGCATTGGAAGCATGGAGCCCTGCACGACGTGGTTGAGCCCATGGCCGACCACGTTATCATGACCTACCCAACGGGCGTTCAGCGCCTCGAGCGACGGTCCGGAAAATCGGTTGCTGTTGGGACGGCGCGATCGGGTGTAGTGACGATCATTCCGGCGGGTTCGCGAGCCAGATGGGATATTCCTGGCTTTGTGGATGTCATCCAACTCTATCTCCCTCATGCAACACTCGAACGCGTTGCTCGCGAAGCCGAAGTTCCTGCGCCCGGCGATCTCCGGGAGCGCACGGGACATCCAGACGCCCTCACATCCTCGTTGCTGATAAGCGCTGCGGATTTGCTGGAGGGCAATGCGGCAATAGACGCGCTGTTGAGACAGCAACTGACCGACACTGTGGCGACGCGTATTCTCGCTGAGCACGCCGACGCGTCAACCGCATTCGGGCCGATCACTGGGGGACTTTCTCCACATGCACTGCGACGGGCGATCGAGCGCTTGGGTTCGGACAGTGATGCTGACGTCTCTCTTGCGGCTCTCGCCACCGACGCCGGCCTGTCTCGTTTTCATTTTTGTCGCGCCTTCAAGGAAAGCACGGGGCTTTCGCCCCATGCTTGGCTACGTCAACAGCGGCTCGAGCGGGCGATGAACTTGCTCCGCGATACCGACGCGGCTATCGCGGCGGTGGCCGCGGAACTGGGCTATGCTTCTCAAACGGCCTTCACCGCAGCGTTCAGGAATCTGACCGGAGAAACACCGAGCGATTGGCGACGACGCATGCGCTAACCGCAATCTCTCTTCAAAGACGTCAATCTCGCTGGCGCGGTTGCAGGTTTGATCCGCTAGATAAACAGGGTGCCCACGATCCATTAGACGGAGACGGACAATGATCTGGAAGCGCTTCGTGAGCCTCCCCTCTTTCGAACCACGACGAAGGATCGTCGCGACCACAATCGTGTACGGACTTTCACTGGCAGTTCGCTTCACATCAGCAACCGGTGATGAGGTGGAAATTCCGCCGCAGTCACTGCAGCACCCCAATCCAGGGATGTCCATCGTGACAAGGGACAGCGCCCAACTCCCCTACGCTGAATGGATTCCGAGCACCCCTCGGCCAATCTTGCTGCGCAGCGAATATCCGCGGCGAACACCGCCGGTCGCAGGCTGTCTCTCGCCCTAGACTACCGATTTCGTCTCACGTCTTCGCGCCATCATTGTCTGCAGAACGCTTGCCGCAAAAGCGGCGACGATGGCGCGCGCATGCCCGGAAGAACCGAACCACAGGAGTAGTCACATGAGACTCGTCATCATCGGCGCCGGCTTCGCCGGCATGTATGCCGCACTTTCCGCCGCCCGCCTGCGCGATATCCACGGCGTTTCGTCCGATACGTTTGAGATCGTGCTGGTCGCGCCGGAGCCCGCACTCGTGATTCGTCCGCGGCTCTATGAATCGAAGCCAGAGACCCTGACAGCGCCGCTCTCGGATGTGCTGAACGCCATCGACGTCACCTATATGCGGGGCAGCGCGGGGACGGTCGCCACGAAGTCCCGCACCGTAACCATTGCGACCGCAACGGGCACTAATGAGCTCTCCTACGACCGTCTGGTCGTGGCCACCGGCAGCCGGCTGTTCCGACCGGACATTCCCGGCCTTTCCGCGCACGGTTTCAGCGTTGATCAGCTCGACGATGCCATTGCGCTCGACAAGCATCTGCATGGCCTGGCAGGCCGGCCGGCAAGCAGCGGACGCGATACCGTGGTCGTTGCCGGCGGCGGTTTCACCGGCATCGAGGCTGCTACCGAGATGCCGGCGCGACTACGTGCGATCCTCGGCAAGGATGCCAAGCCGCGCATCATCATCGTCGAAAGGAACGCCGCGGTCGCACCGAACATGGGCTCGGATTCTCGTCCGGTCATTGAGGACGCACTGCGCAAGCTGGGGATCGAAACGCGGGTCGCTACCGGCGTCGCATCGCTCGACGAAGGCGGTGTCACGCTGTCCGACGGTGAGCGCATTGAAGCGGCGACCGTGGTTTGGGCGGCGGGCATCCGTGCCGCTCCGCTAGCCGCGGAGATTCCGGGCGAGCGTGACAGGTTCGGCCGACTGCTGGTCGATCGTGACTTGCGCGTTCCGGGGGTGGCTGGCGTCTTTGCCACCGGCGACGCCGCACGTGCGGCATGCGACGATGCCGGCAACTACGCACTGATGTCGTGCCAGCATGCGACCCGCATGGGCGCCTTTGCCGGCCACAACGCCGCCGCCGAGCTGCTGGGCAAGCCGACCAAACCTTATCACCAGAAAGTCTACGTCACCTGTCTCGACCTTGGCGAGGCTGGCGCGCTGTTCACGCGCGGATGGGAGCGCAAGCTCGAAATCGTCGGCGATGACGCCAAGAAGACCAAGCGCGAGATCAACACCGTCTGGATCTATCCGCCGAAAGCCGATCGCGCTGCAGCTCTCGCTTCAGCAGATCCGGAACAGGTAGTGAATCTCTAGTTGCCTCAAGCGAAGACGGCCGCGCTCCTCGACGTGCGCGGTCTGCTCAAGCACCACCCGACGTGAAACTTCACCACGAAGCAGGAGACCACAATGACTGTGAAACAGATGACCAAACCCGTCCCAGGCAACCCCTCACATTCTGGCACGACTGAGCCTGAAGAACTGGTGCCGTCGCGTTACGCACTGAAGGTCGGCGAGATCGAGGTACTCGTCGTCAGCGATGGGGTGCTCCCACTCCCGGCCACGATGCTGGCACATAACGTCGCCTCATCGGTTCGAAATGCCTGGCTGGATGATATGTTCCTGCCGTCAGACGCTTTCGACTGGGCGCTCAATGCGGTCGTCGTGCGCAGCGGCGGCAAGACCATCCTCATCGACGCCGGCCTCGGATCCGACCCGAATCTGCACCTGCCACGGGCCGGTCAGTTGATCCGGCGCCTTGAGGCCATGGGCATCGATCTCACGTCCGTGACCGACGTGGTGCTGACCCACATGCACATGGACCATATCGGCGGCTTGCTTGCCGACGGCATCAAGGAGCGGCTGCGTCCGGACTTGCAGATCCACGTGGCGGCCGCTGAGGTTAGGTTCTGGGAGGCGCCCGATTTCTCCCGCACCGCCATGCCGCAGGGATTCCCGGACGCGCTTCGCGCCACTGCCAGGCGCTTCGCGCAGGAATACCGCGACCAGCTCCGGCAATTCGACAACGAGCACGAGGTGGCGCCAGGAGTTGTGGTGTCTCGTACGGGCGGCCACACACCCGGTCACAGCGTGGTTCGCGTGGCCTCCGGCGGAGAGCGGCTGATGTTCGCCGGCGACGCCGTGTTTTCGGTCGGGTTCGACCACCCCGACTGGCACAACGGTTTCGAGCACGACCCCGAGGAAGCGACGCGGGTTCGCGTCCAACTGCTACGGGAGCTTGCCAAGACCGGCGAATTGCTGGTGGCCACTCACATGCCGTTCCCGTCCATAGGCCGGGTCGCAGTCGATGGCGACGCCTTCCGCTTCGTGCCGGCCTTCTGGGACTACTGATCGCTGCTCGGCTTGCAGCGAAACGAGGGCGCGAACGTCGCTGCGAAGACGCGTTCGCGCCCCGGCAAACAGGTCACGGAAGCGGCGGTTGATGCATTGGCTGCAACGGAGTTTGAACATGCTGAACGTGATGCGCGAGCGGACTAGCCAAGTACAGCAGACGAAGCCGCTGCCATACGACGTCGTCGCTCTGGTGCTGCAGGGCGGCGGCGCTCTGGGCGCCTACCAGGCCGGGGTCTATGAAGGCCTCCATGAGGCCGGGATCCGGCCCAATTGGCTGGCTGGCATTTCGATCGGAGCGCTCAATGCCGCGATCATCGCAGGCGCCCCAGAAGCCGAACGAGTAACACGACTACGCGAGTTCTGGGAAACCATCTGCGCCTGCCCGGTAGAATGGCCCGCCGGCGAAGGGCTCGGCGACGCCCTGCCGTTTGCTTTCGATTTCCGCTCGATCCACAACGCGTTTGCAGCGATGAGGGCCTTGTTTCAAGGCCAACCCGGCTTCTTCAAGCCGCGCTTCCCCTCGCCGCTCTGGTCGCCCTTCGCAGGCGATGCCGCGACGAGCTTCTACGACACTACACCGTTGAAGCAGACGTTGGAGCGGCTGGTTGATTTTGATCGCCTGAACTCGGGCGAGATGCGCGTCAGCGTCGGTGCCGTCAACGTCCGCACTGGCAATCTGACGTATTTTGACACCGCCGAGCGCCGGCTGGGGCCGAAGCATTTCATGGCGTCTGGCGCGTTGCCGCCCGGCTTCCCTGCCGTCGAGATCGACGGCGAGCATTATTGGGACGGCGGCGTGGTCTGGAACACGCCCCTTTCACGCGTACTGACCAGCGAACCACGTGACACCCTGACATTTCAGGTCGATCTCTGGTCGGCCAAGGGTCGCGTTCCCAGCGACTTGATGGAGTTGTCGAGCCGGCAGAAGGACATTCAATATTCGAGCCGGACGCGCGCGATCACTGATCAGGTGCGGCGGATGCAGACGATGCGTCGGGCGTTGCAGCGCACGCTCGAACGCCTGCCGGCAAACGCAAGGCAGGATCCGGAAATCCGCGCGATCGCGGAAATGGCGCGCCATCGCGCCTACAACATCGTCCATCTGATCTACCAATCCAAGGTCTTCGAGAGCCAGTCAAAGGACTACGAGTTCGGCCGGAGTGCGATGCGCGCGCATTGGCAGAGCGGGCTTGACGACATCCGCCGCACGCTGGCCGACCCGCGTCGCCTCGACCCACCAAGCCATGAGCTCGGCATCGTCACCCATGATGTTCATCGTCCCGATTAACCTTCCGTGCTTCCTGCAGACATCGGAGAAAGTCATGTCCACCCTCACCTACGCTCCCGAACAAAACACCAAGACCGGCCTTCGCACGTCCAGGCAGGCAGTCAGGCGGTCGGCGATCGCCTTCGCCGCAATACTCGGCGTCGCCGGCGCGGCCGCTTTCGCCCGCTACTACATCACGACCGGCCGCTATTTGCAGACGACCGACGATGCTTATGTGAAGGCTGACTCCACGATCATCGCTCCGAAGGTTTCCGGCTACATCTCCGATGTGCTGGTTGCCGACAACCAGCCGGTGAAGGCTGGCCAACTCCTTGCGCGGATAGACGATCGCGATTTCAAGACCGCGGTGGATCAGGCCAAGGCTGACGTCGCCGCCTCCGCGGCCGCCATCCGTAACCTCGACGCGCAGATCGAATTGCAGCAGCCGATCATTCAACAACAGGCCGCCCAGGTCGATGCGGCCGAAGCCAATCTGAAATTCGCACAGCAGGAGCGTGCCCGCTACGACGACCTCATGAAGACGGGCGCAGGCACAATTCAGCGCGCTCAGCAGACCGACGCGGCGTTGCGGGCGCAGACTGCGCAGCTGCAGCAGGGCAACGCCGGATTGTCCGCGGCCAACAAGACCGTCGAGGTGCTCTCAACCCGGCGTGCACAGGCCGTCGCGCAACTCGAACACGCTCGCGCGCTTGAGCAGCAGGCCGCGTTGAACCTGTCCTACACGCGAATCACCGCGCCCGTCGATGGCACCATCGGTGCACGCACACTTCGGGTCGGGCAATATGTGCAGGCAGGTACGCAGCTGATGGCCGTCGTCCCCCTCGATCAGGTCTACGTGGTCGCTAACTTCAAGGAGACGCAGCTCACCTATGTGCGCAATGGCCAGCCCGTCGAACTGCGCGTCGATAGCTTCCATGCGACCAGGCTGAAGGGGCATGTCGACAGCTTGTCGCCGGCGAGCGGCCTGGAGTTCGCATTGCTTCCGCCGGACAACGCCACCGGTAACTTCACCAAGATCGTGCAGCGCGTCCCGGTCAAGATCGTGCTCGACGATCGAGGCCTGAGCGGTCTGCTACGTCCCGGAATGTCGGCGGTACCAACCGTCAACACCAAATCGACTGTTGTCACGGAGGGCGAAGCCGCGGGCCAACTGGCCTCGCGTGGCGGCGCCCCCCGCAGTTGAGCAAACGCATTCTCCGACGCGTCCGAGGAGACAACCATGACCACGCGGCAAACCACCGCCGACGGCATTCCGGCCAGCGAACATCTGCCTTCATCCGCGGCGCCGGCGTCTCCCGTCGTCTCTGCGAAAACCTGGCTCGCAGTGACCGGGGCCACGCTCGGCGCATTCATGGCCGTGCTCAACATCCAGATCGTCAATGCCTCGCTTGCCGACATCCAGGGCGGCATTGGAGCAGGCCACGATGACGGCGGCTGGATCTCGACCTCATACCTGATTGCCGAGATCGTCGTGATCCCGCTGAGCGGCTGGCTTTCCCAGGTGTTCTCCGTGCGCATCTATCTGCTCGTTAACGCGCTCCTGTTCCTCGTGTTCTCGGCGGCATGCGCGATGGCGCTAGACCTACCGCAAATGATCGCGTTACGGGCCGTGCAAGGCTTCACCGGTGGCGTGCTGATTCCGATGGCGTTCACGCTGATCATCACGCTCTTGCCGAAGGCAAAACAGCCGATCGGGCTCGCAATGTTCGCGATCTCCGCGACATTCGCGCCGGCAATCGGTCCAACCATCGGCGGCTATCTCACCGAGAATTTCGGGTGGCAATACGTCTTCTACGTCAACGTCGCGCCCGGGGCGGTGATGATCGCCATGCTTTACGTTTCGCTGGAAGCGAAGCCGATGAATCTGTCACTGCTGCGCGAGGGAGACTGGAGCGGCATCATCACGATGACGATCGGACTGGCGGCGCTCCAGACCGTACTGGAAGAAGGCAACAAGGACGACTGGTTCGGTTCGCCCTTCATTGTGCGGCTCGCGGTGATCGCTGCGGTCGCACTGACGCTGTTCCTCGTGATCGAGCTGACCACGAACAAGCCGTTGCTGAACCTGCGCATTCTGCTCCGTCGCAATTTCGGCTTCGGCGTGCTCGCGAACTTTCTGCTCGGCGTCGCGCTTTATGGCTCGGTCTATATCCTGCCAGTCTATCTGTCCCGTATCCAGGGCTACAATTCGGAGCAGATCGGTATGGTGCTCGCGTGGACCGGCTTGCCGCAGCTCCTGCTGATCCCGCTGGTGCCACAACTGATGAAACGCATCGACCCACGCCTCATCATCGGCATCGGCTTTGCGCTGTTCGCGGCCTCCAACTTCATGAACATCTACATGACCAACGACTACGCTGCCGATCAGTTGTTCTGGCCGAACGTCGTCCGTGCGATCGGTCAGGCCTTGTGTTTCGCGCCGCTCTCTGCTGTCGCGACCTCCGGGATCGAGCAAGAGAACGCCGGATCTGCATCCGCCCTGTTCAATATGATGCGCAACCTTGGCGGCGCGATCGGGATCGCCGCACTACAGACGCTGCTTACCAACCGCGAACAATTCCACTCCAATCTGCTTTCGCAGCAGGTCACGATGTTCGAGCAGGCGACCCGCGCTCGGCTCGATCAACTTACGCAGTATTTCATAAGCCATGGCGTCATCGACCGCGCCGACGCTATTCACCGTGCCTACGTCGCGATTGGGAAGATCATCCAGAAGCAAGCCTTTATCCTCGGCTTCAGCGACACGTTCTATCTGCTCGGCGTCTCGCAACTCATCGCTCTGGGCGCAGCGCTCATGCTCACCAGGCCCGACCGCCTCGACGGCGGCGGCGCCCACTGACGACCATCTTCAACCCCGAAGGAGAACGACCATGAAGCCCCGCATGAATTTCTATCAGGCCGCACCCGAGACCATCAAAGCACTCACCGCTGTCGAAATCCAAATCCAGTCGTCTGGGCTCGAATTGTCGCTGATCGAGCTCGTCCGGACCCGCGCCTCGCAGATCAACGGTTGTGCCTTCTGCATCAACATGCATACACAGGATGCACGCAAGCACGGCGAAGCAGAACAGCGGCTCTATCTTCTCGACGCCTGGCGGGAGGCTCCGCTCTATACTGATCGCGAACGCGCCGCGCTGGCCTGGACCGAGGCGCTGACCTTGATCGCCGAGACGCACGCGCCTGACGACGTCTACGAGGAGCTACGCAGGCACTTCTCCGAAGCCGAGGCGACGAACCTGACGATTCTGATCGGAACCATCAACGCCTGGAACCGGCTCTCGATAGCCTTTCGCGCGGTGCCGCCCGTGAAGGCAAAGCCTGCGACGGCTGCCTGATTTTTCCGTCTCAATCAGCGAAAGGAATTCCCATGTTGAAGGGAAAAGTCGCAATCGTCACCGGATCGACCAGCGGTATCGGACCGGGTATCGCGAAAGAATTGGCCCGGCTTGGTGCCGACCTGGTGTTGAACGGCTTCGGCGATACCGCGGAGATCGAGGCGATCCGTAGCGGTATCGGACGTGAGCACGGCGTGCGTGTCGTCTACGATGGCGCCGACATGGCAAAGGAGGAGGCCGTGCGCGGTTTGATCGCCGGGACGGTCGAGAAGTTCGGGCACCTCGACATCCTGGTGAACAATGCCGGCATCCAGTTCACCGCGCCGGTGGAGGAATTTCCTGCGACGAAGTGGAATGCAATTCTCGCCATCAATCTGTCGGCCGCATTTCACGCCATTGCCGCTGCAGTTCCTCAGATGAGAAAACAACGTTGGGGGCGGATCGTCAACATCGCCTCGACCCACGGCCTCGTCGCGTCCACCCACAAGGCCGCCTACGTTGCGGCCAAGCATGGGCTGGTTGGCCTCACCAAGGTGGTCGGCCTGGAGACAGCCGGCAGCGGCGTCACCTGCAATGCGGTCTGCCCGGGCTGGGTGCGAACGCCGCTGGTCGAAAAGCAGATCAGCGACATCGCGGCGCGAAAGCAGATCGGTCAGAAGCAAGCCGCCGAGGAGATTCTGGCTGAGAAACAGCCGTCTCTGGATTTCGTCTCTCCCTCGCAGCTGGGCGGCACCGTGGCCTTCCTTTGCTCTCCGGCGGCAGACCAGATCACAGGTGCGGCGATCCCGGTCGACGGCGGCTGGACCGCACAATAACGAAGCGAGCGCCGCAACGGCGCCTGTCCCTAACAGAGAGCGTGGAGGCCTATCATGGCTGCAGAGCAGAAAGTCGCTATCATCACGGGCGCGTCGCAAGGTATCGGCGAAGCGCTTGTCAGGGCATATCGCGATCGCGATTATCGCGTCGTCGCGAACTCCCGCTCGATCAGGCCGTCGTCTGATCCGAGTATCCTGGCCGTTGCCGGCGATATCGCCGATGCCAAGACGGCAGAACGCATCGTGTCGCAGGCAATCGAACGCTTCGGCCGCATCGATACGCTGATCAATAATGTCGGCATCTTTATCGGGAAGCCATTCACCGAATACACGGTTGAAGATTACGCCAACATGCTGGCGATCAATCTCAACGGCTTTTTCCATATCACCCGTCGCGCCGTCGCGGAAATGCTGAAGCGGCGAGCAGGGCACATCGTGCAGATCACCAGCAGCCTCGACGAGAACGCAAATAGCCAGGCGCCGTCGGCGCTGGCGGCCTTAACGAAGGGTGGTTTGAACGCCGCAACGAAGTCGCTCGCAGTCGAATATGCGAGCCGCGGTATCCGCGTCAATGCTGTGGCACCTGGCGCGGTCAAGACGCCAATGCATGCGCCAGAAACGTACGACTTCCTTGCCAAGCTGCATCCTGTCGGACGGATGGGCGAAGTGCGCGACGTCGTCGACGCGGTGATGTATCTCGAAGGCGCCAATTTCACCACCGGAGAGATCCTGCATGTCGACGGTGGACAGAGCGCCGGGCTCTAGGGCAGGAGCATTGTCATGCCGGTCGCCGCTCGAGAGCGCGCTTTGGCCGCTTCTTCCGGATGCCCATCTGCGCCCGGCCTCGCATTCGATTTCGGACCGCCAGCGAACGAGACATCACTTGGCATCGTCGCGCTGGCGGCCGCCCTCCTTTTCAAGAACGGGCAGACCACGGAACGGATGGCGGTCACAGTCGAACGCCTCGGACACGGGTTGGGCCTGCCCGTGCGAGTTCTGCCAGATTGGGACAAACTCACTATCGAGATCGACGGCACATCCCTGTCGCAGACCGTTCCCACAAAACCGCTGGGCGTCGACATGAACAGGGTACTTGCTGTCAGCAAGGTCATTGATCGACTGTGCGACGGCTCGCTACGCCTGGAAGAGGCACGACCAGCACTGTTGTCGGCAGGAAATCTGCCGCCGGTATCCACGCTGCGTTTCACCTCATTTGCAGCTACCGGCGCGGCATCGCTCGGGGTGATCTTTGGCGCGCTCGAAATGACGAGCTTGATCCTGATCGCCGTGAGCGCCGCCCTCGGTGCGCTCGTCCGCCGCTGCTGGCTGTCAGGCCTCGGCACCAACCCTTTCATTCAGCCGCTTTGTGCCGCGCTCATCGCCGGGAGCGTGGCCGTCATATCTTCCACCAGCCTGCATCTGCCGAGCTCAGCTCTTGTCGCATTCTGTCCCTGCATGGTGCTGGTGCCTGGTCCACATTTGCTCAACGGCGCAATCGATCTCGTACGCACGCGGATCGCACTTGGCATCGCGCGCCTGGCTTACGCCGGCGTCGTCGTGCTGATGATCTGCTTTGGTCTGCTCCTGGGCCTCACAGCCGGCGGCGCCGTCCCGCCGGCGGCTGGATCTTCGGCGCCGGTTCCATTCTTGGCCGACGTGATTGCGGCAGGATGCGCCGTCGCCTCCTTCGGCACTCTCTTCTCGATGCCGTGGCGCACGTTGCCATTCCCCATCGTAGCCGGCATGCTGGGGCATGCGGCTCGCTGGGCACTGATCTCGCTCGCGGGCACGAATGTCGCAACTGGAGCGCTTGCCGCCTGCATCCTGATCAGCATCATCGTCACGCCGGTTGTAGACCGACTACATTTGCCTTTTGCCGCGCTCGGCTTCTCCGCGGTTGTTTCTATGATACCAGGCTTCTTTCTTTTTACGGCGGCGAGCGCCGTCGTCGCGTTGATCTCGGCCGGTCCGCGCGCACCGATAACTCTGCTGACTGACATCGCGGTAAACGGGGTCACGGCAATTCTTGTCATCCTAGCCATAACTTTCGGGCTGATTTTGCCACGCATGCTGCTCGAACGATGTCACTCGTGATTTTGCGCAACCTTTGTGCCTCGCATCATTTGGGGGCGCGGTTCGTGCGCGAGGGTCTGAATGATGTTTACTCCGGTCGCACGGATTCGGCCGCAGGCAGATCGTAGGAGGTTGGCTGAGCGAGAGAGATTCGAAATCGGCCCCCATGAGGGCCTTGTTTTTCGCCGGAACGCCGTGGATTCGGAGAAAACGCATTCTCCAGCCCATTCACGGCCGGATTTCTCCAAGGCGAGAAAATGAACGAAAACGGCCGAGTTTTCGGGCCCGCCTCCGCTTCGAGGTACGAAATTTTAGGGCGAGGTGGCGGAGAGAGTGGGATTCGAACCCACGGTACGGTTTCCCGCACACACGCTTTCCAAGCGTGCGCCTTAAGCCACTCGGCCATCTCTCCGGGAGGCCTCTCTTGAAGGGCTGAGGCGGATTTTGCAAGGGAGCGCGGGGCCGGACCGCGAAATTTCCCCAATGGATTGAAAATATTGGGTAAATTGGCGGCAACATCAACCGCACCCGGCGGCCTTGCTTGCCGCGGCGCGCGATTTTGGCCGCTGGCCGGTCAAAGACCGGCGCAAATCAGGCCACACAATCGATCGGCCGATCCTCGTCACGCCGAGGTGCGCAATTGCGCACGGGGGGCATGCGGCTTCACCCCCGGCTTTCGACCTTTGCTTGGGGGCCTATGGGTGCGATCGGCACCCGGCTTTCCCTGCGCCCTCTGTTCAAGAGAGAGGACGGAACGAGATGCAAGACTCGGACAATCATGTCGCGAGAACGCGGAAGTATCTCACAGGCCGTGCCACGCATTCACCGTCGTCCCCGCGAAAGCAGGGACCCATAACCACAGACGGTTATCGTTGAAAGACGGTGGAACGACGAGTCCCGTTCACTACACAGGCCGCGGAGCATGGGTCCCTGCTTTCGCAGGGACGACGCCCGGAAGAAACCGCGACATCTCGGCTCAAGCACTCTGGATTACTGGATCACCCGCTTTCGCATGCGCGGGTGACGACACCGAGTGGCCGTTTGACATTTTGAATCGGAAGACAACGATGCACGACAATGGGCAAGCGCTGGCGTGTCCATCGTCGCTGTGCGCTGGCGAACTCGTGCTCGCTCAGTGATATCGCGCGGCAAAATCCGCCGTGCGGCGCGGCCACAGGCTTGGTGGCTCCGGCAGCGCCGCGGCACCCGCACTGTGCGTATCCTGGAGCGCCTCGATGAAATCGGCGAACCATTGCTGGATCGTGCCGCTGTTGAGCTTCTCCATCATGGCTTCCCAGCGCATCCGCCGCTCGGTCAGCGGCATCGCGAGCGCCATCGCCAAGGTGCGCGCCATGCCGTCGATGTCATGCGGATTGACCAGCAGCGCGGCGTCGAGCTCGTTGGCCGCACCGGCGAATTTCGACAGCACCAGCACGCCGGGGTCCGCCGGATTTTGCGCGGCGACATATTCCTTGGCGACAAGGTTCATGCCGTCCTGCAACGGCGTCACCACGCCGACCTGCGCGGTGCGGTAGAGCCCTGCAAGCACGCCCTGGCCGAAACCCTTGTTGAGATAGCGGATCGGCGTCCAGTCGACCTCGCCATGCACGCCGTTGACGTCGGTGACGAGCTTCGCCACCTCGCTCGCGAGATTGCCATAGGCCTCGATCGCACCGCGCGACGGCGTTGCGATCTGCAGCAGCGACACCGAGCGCTTCAGGTTCGGATGCACCGACCACATACGGTCGAACGCCTTGATGCGGTTGACGAGGCCCTTGGAATAGTCGAGCCGGTCGACGCCGATCGCGAGCTTCTCGCCGTTGAGGCTGCGCCGCAGCCGCGTCACGTCGGGATGCATCATCGCCTTGGTGGCCTGCTGCGCGAACTTCCCGGGGTCGATCCCGATCGGAAACACCGCAGCGCGGGTGTGCCCGAACGGCGAACTGATCACGCCGTCGCGCACCGCCAAATCGAGATCGTTCTGCACGTAGCTCAGGAAGTTCTCGCAGTCCTCATCGGTCTGGAAACCGATCAGATCATAGGACAGCATCGCCTCGATCAGCTCGCGATGATTGGGCACGCCCGCGATCACCGCGCGCGCCGGCCACGGCGTGTGCAGGAAGAAGCCGATCGGCTGCGTGACGCCGAGATCGCGCAGCTCGGCGCCGAGCGCGAGGAAATGATAGTCCTGGATCCAGAACACGGAATCAGGCTTGCGGAAGCGCAACAACGCGCGCGCCATGAACGCGTTCACTTCGCGATAGCTCTTGTAGTCTTCGTGCGACGCACGGATCAGATCCGCGCGCGAATGCATCGCGGGCCACAGCGCCGAATTGGCAAAGCCTTCGTAGTAGCCGCCATAGTGCGCGGCCGGCAGATCGAGCATTGCCAGCGCACCGGCGCCGAGAGCTTCGACCTCTGCAAAAGGTTCCTTGTGGTTCCCGTCGCGAACACGTCCGCTGGAACCAACCCATATTGCCCCTGTCTTTTCCACCACCGGCAACAATGCCGCAGCCAGCCCCCCCGTCATGGGTTCATTGGGTTTTCCGCGCGAGACGCGGTTCGATACGACGACGAGGTTCACCCGGTCCCCTCCTGTTGGTCAACTCGCGTATTAACAACCATTCATCAAGATGGTTCCTGATCAAGGAATCTCCCAATTGAAACCAAATTCTGACAAACGCGCATGGAACTCGCGGGAACTCGCGAAAAGAAAATTTCATGCGAGGTTGACGCAACGACGCAAAAGCACCGCATTCGACTCGGCTGCGATGAATGTGACTCGTTAGGACAGGCTGACGTCCCTATCATTGTCGAGCAGTTGTGCGAGAAATTCGCGCACATTGCTCGGCGCGTCGAAATGTCCGGCGACGCCGGTGGCGCGACGGCCTACGGAAAATGCGAGACCGTTGAAATCGGGCATGATCGCGAACACGGTCTCGTCGGTGACGTCGTCGCCGATGAAGAACGGGCGGCGTCCCTTGAAGGGCTCATGCATCATCAGCTCTTGCACGCCGGTCGCCTTGGTGAAGCCGGAATGCTTGATCTCGCAGACGCTCTTGCCCGGCAGCACCTCGATCGGCGCAGTCGGCAGCTCGGCGCGGATCAGCGAGACCGCCTCATAGATCGCCCGCTCCGCCTGCGGCGCCAGCCGATAGTGCAGCGCCAGCGAATAGCCCTTGTCCTCGAGCAGAATGCCGGGGCTGAGCTTGGCGATCGCGGCGAGGCGGCGCTTCAATTCCTTGTCGAGCGGCGGCGCGTGCGCGGCGACCGCTTCGCTGTCCGGCTGCAGCCGCATCTCGGCGCCATGGCCGCCGACCGCGGGAAACTGGTCGGGCGCGAAGATCAGGTCGATGTCGTTGAGCGAACGGCCGCTGACCAGCGCCAGCGCGCCGCCGGTGCGATCATGCAATTGCTTCAGCGTGGTCGCGAGCTCCGGCGGCACCCAGACCTCGCGCGGCGTCGGCGCAAAATCGAGCAAGGTGCCGTCGATGTCGAGGAGCACCGCGGTACGATCCAGCGGCGGAATCAGCGATGCCGGCGCCGGCATGCTGCCGGTCGTCGCATTGGGGGGGATGTCATCATCCAGGGGCATTCCGGCCAATTCATGCTTCGTCATAGTCTACTCCACAAATGCCAACGGTCGCGCGACAGATTCGAGCGGTTTTCGCTCGGCCGCGACGGCATAGCGCCATGCGACGGCTGCGGCGACCAACATGAGTGCCGACCCCAGCAGGTAGCCGGCGAACACGCTGTTGCGCGATCCGGTATCGATCAGTACGCCGAACAGCGCCGGCCCAATCACGCCACCGATGCCGGTGCCGACAGCATAGAAGACGGCGATCGCGAGCGCGCGGACCTCCAGCGGAAACGTCTCGCTGACGGTGAGATAAGCGGCGCTCGCCGCCGGCGAGGCGAAGAAGAAGATCACCATCCAGGCGATGGTCTGGGTCTGCGCGCTGAGCACGCCGATCGAGAACAGATAGCCGGACAGCGCCAGCAGCACGCCCGAGATGCCATAGGTCAGCGCGATCATGGTGCGGCGGCCGAGCGTGTCGAACAGGTGGCCCAGCAGCAGCGGCCCGAGGAAGTTGCCGGCGGCGAATGGCAGGATGTACCAGCCGACATTGCTGGCGGCGATACCGAAGAAATCGGTCAGGATCAGCGCGAAGGTGAAGAAGATCGCATTGTAGAAGAATGCCTGCGCGGCCATCAGCGTCAGCCCGACCAGCGAGCGCTGCCGATAGGTGGAGAACAGCGTCACCGCGACCTCGCGCAGCGGCGTGTGATCGCGCATCCGGAGCCTGATCTTCTCGAAGCCTTCGCTCGGCTGTTCGTGACCGAGCACGGAGGTTTCAATCTCGGCGACGATCCTGTGGGCCTCTTCGGGGCGTCCGTGGATCATCAGCCAGCGCGGGCTTTCCGGAATCCACATCCGCATCAACAGCACGACGAGGCCGAGCACCGCGCCGGTGAAGTAGGCGATCCGCCAGCCGTGGTCGGGCGCGAGCAACGCAGGATCGAGCAGGACGATGGCGCTCACCGCACCGATCGCGGCGCCGATCCAGAAGCTGCCGTTGATGACGAGATCGGTCCAGCCGCGATAGCGCGCCGGCACCAGCTCCTGGATGGTCGAATTGATCGCGGTGTATTCGCCGCCGATGCCGGCGCCGGTGAGGAAGCGAAACAGCGCGTAGCTCGCGACATTCCACGACAGCGCGGTCGCGGCCGTCGCCGAGAGATAGAGCGCGAGCGTGATGAAGAACAGCTTCTTCCGGCCGATCCGGTCGGTGAGCCAGCCGAAGCCGAGCGCACCGAGCACCGCGCCGGCGAGGTAGGCGCTGCTGGCAAGCCCGACATCGGCGTTGGAAAAGCTCATCGTCGGGCTCTCCTTCAGCGCGCCCGACAGCGCACCGGCGAGCGTCACTTCGAGCCCGTCGAGAATCCAGGTGATGCCGAGCGCCAGCACGACGCGGGTGTGGAAGCCGCTCCAGCTGAGATTGTCGAGCCGAACCGGGATCGAGGTCTCGATGATGCGGTCGTCATTTGGCGTGACTGGAGCCGCCGCCTCGTGCGTCGTCGCAGAGCTCAACTGTGTCCGCTGCAGTGTCATCAGAATGGACCAATGAGAAACGCCCCGGAACGGTGTGTTCCAAGGCTCTCTTTCCCAGGATTGCGGCAAACGAGTGCCCGCCACGCGATGTCAACGCCGCAGCCCGGCAAGGGTTCCCGCAATGCGGGAGAGCTAGGAAAATCGCCTTATTGCTGAAAGCAATCCGAGCGGGGTTGATTTTGTCGTCCCGGCGAAAGCAATTCGTTCCGTCGTCCCGGCGAAAGCCAGGACCCATACGCCGCGGCCATGGCAATGGGCGCGCGGCGAATTGCACGTATAACAATAACGATTGGTGGTAATGGGTCCTGGCGTTCGCCAGGACGATGATGGATAGACCAGCGCGCTTACGCCGCGCGGATGTTCGCCATGAAGCGATCGAGCTCCTCGCGCAACCGCGAGCTCTCGACCGACAGCGAGCGGGCCGAGTTCAGCACCTCTTCGGAGGCGACTCCCGTCTCGGTGGCGCCGCGGTTGACTTGGGTAACGCTGGAAGCGGCTTCCTGGGTGCCCTGCGCGACGTTCTGCACGCTGCGCGCGATCTCCTGCGTCGCCGCGCTCTGTTGCTCGACCGAGCTAGCAATGTTGGTCGCGATCCCGGAGATCTGCCCGATCGTGCCGCCGATCTCCTTGATCGCGGCGACCGATTCCTGCGTCGCGGCCTGCATGCCCGAGATGTGGGTGGAGATCTCGTCGGTGGCTCTCGCGGTCTGGCTCGCCAGCGACTTCACCTCGGCGGCGACCACCGCGAAGCCGCGGCCCGCATCGCCGGCGCGCGCAGCCTCGATGGTGGCATTCAGCGCCAAGAGATTGGTCTGCTCGGCGATCGCCGTGATCAGCTTGACCACGTCGCCAATCTCCTGCGCGGCGCGCGAGAGCTTGCCGATCCGGGCATCGGTCTGCTCGGCCTGACGCACGGCAGAATCGGCGATCTGGCTGGATTCCTTGGCGCGGCGGCCGATCTCGTCGACCGACGCCGACAGCTCCTCGGTCGCGGAAGCAACCGACTGCATGTTGCTGGAGGCTTCCTCGGAGGCGCCGGCGACCTGGCTCGACAGGTTCTGCGTGGTCTCCGCAGTGCGGGTCAGCGTGCCTGCCGCGGATTCGAGCTGCACGGCGGAAGCCGACACATTGGAGACGATCGAGCCGACGGCGGATTCGAATTCGTCGGCGAAGCGAATCAACTCGGTGCGCCGCGCGGCCGCGCTCGCCTTGTTCTGCGCTTCCTGGGTCGCGGCATCGCGCTCGGCCTTGGCGACCGCCTGGACCTTGAACTCCTCAACGGCGCCCGCCATCTCGCCGAGTTCGTCGCGACGGCCGAGGCCCGGCAGCACCACGTCGAAATTGCCGGCCGCAAGCTCGCGCATCGCCGCACACATCGCCGCGATCGGGCGCGAAATGCCCTTGCCGAGCAGGAAGGCCCACACCAGCCCGAGCACGAAGCTGCCCGCGGCAAGCATCAGGATCAGCTGCTCGGTGTCGCCGATCATGGAGTGCGATTCGTTCTCGAGCCGCTTCTGGTCGGCGAGCAGGTCGGACTTCATCGCCGCCGCACCCTGGCTGATAGCGGCTGCGGATTCCGTCATCTCGACTGTCAATTCGTCGATCGACTTCGCATTCGCGATCAGCTTGGCCAGCGCCTCGCGGTACTCTTCAAGCAGCCCGGTGATGTCCTTCACGCCCTGGGCGATCCGCTCGTTCTTCGAGGTGATCCCCTTCACGAGATTGTCGGCGAATTTCAGCCGGGCGAGCGCGCTGGTGGCAACGGTCTTGTCGCCGTTGACGACGAACGTGTTGACGGCGCCGGTGATCGACTGCAGCTGGTCGGCGACCTTCTTGGCACCGAACTGAATCGACTGCAGCTCGGAATCGTCGGCATTACTCGGCAGATCGTCGAGCTTGTAGCGCATCGAGGTCGCACTGCGGACCAGCTTGTTCTGCGCGGTCTGGGCGCTCTCATCCTTGATGCGGACGATCTCGGCAAAGATCTTGGTGAAGGCGCGGAATTCACGCTCCAGCTTGGTGACCTGCTCGAGCCGGGCCGGATTGCTGGTGCCCTTCATCGACGCCACGATGGCGTCCTTCAGGCTGGCCTCGGCGGCGAGCGCGGCCTTGGCGTCGTCCTCCTTGCCGGTGGCGACGTAGTAGCGCGCCTGCGAACGGTAGGAGATCAATTCGCGATCGATGTTGCGGGCAAGGTCGGCTTCCGCGACGCTCTGGCGGTAGGAGCCGACTCCGGCGGAGACCCGCTCGAAGCCCATATAGGCAAAGCCCATGGTGGCTGCCGACAGCGCCAGCGTCACGGCAAAGCCGAGCATGATCTTGGCTTGAAATCTGAGGGTTGGGAACCTGATCGACAGCGATCGCTTGAGTCCCGGCATTCCAACCCCCGTCTTCATTCTGAAAACCACGCGGGGTCCGGCAGCAACCCGCCCCAGCCCCCGGAGGGCAAAACTAAGGCAGAATCAATAAGGCCCGGTAAATGGGCAACAGGTCAGCCAATTCGGCGCGCTACTACCTTGGTCGGGCTCGGGGGGTGGGCAAGGCGATTGACGCGCGGGTCCGGCTAGATACTTTAGAACCGATCAAACCTGTCCCTGCCCGGGCCGGGAGAACACATCGGGAGGTGTCCCATGTCATCGCGTCGAGCGGCGCCGTTGGCGCTTGCGGCGGGCGCAGCTGCCGGCGAAGTCGCCCGGCCAATGACATTTCCCCTCACGACCTAGAAGATGCCGCCGGGCCTGACCGCAACCAATCGCGGCATGGCCCGTATGCCCTTACGACCCGCGCTGTCACGACGGGCCGCGCCAAGAAAAACAAAAAATTCTGGTCAGGGAGAACGCCTTTGGCGAAGCAGAACGGCAGCGCCACCGACAGTATTGTCGTGGTGCAGGCAAAGACCGGCGGACCGCAGGAAGCCGCCGACGAGATCGCGCGCCAGTTGACGGCGGCTGATCTCGCCATGCTCGTGGTGTTCGTGTCGCCGTTCTATGACCCGAAGGAATTCATTGCCGAGCTGTCGAGGCAGGTGGGCGACGTTCCGATCTTCGGCTGCACCACCGCGGGCGAATTGTCGCCCGGCGGCTGGGATGAGGACAGCGTCGTCGCGATGGGCTTCAACGCGGCCGATTTCGTCATCGCGGCCCGGCCGCTGTTCGATCTCGCGACGTTCCGGGTCGATCATGGCCGCTCGATGTGCACCGAGTTGCAGAGCGAATTCGCGCAACGCACCGAGCATTGCGATCACACCGACGATTCCTTCGGGCTGCTCTTCATCGATGGCATGTGCCAGCGTGAGGAAACCATCATGTCGGCGATCTACGCATCGCTCGGCGACATTCCGGTGGTCGGCGGCTCCGCCGGCGACGGCCTGCGCTTCGAGAAGTCGTGGATCTTCTACGGCGGCGAAGCCTTTACCGACGCTGCCGTCCTGATCCTGATCCGGACCCGGCTGCCGTTCCGCACCTTCAAATGCGACCATTTCGAGCCGACCTCGACCAAGATGGTGGTGACCGAGGCCGACATCGAGCACCGTATCGTCAAGGAATTGAATGCCGAGCCCGCCGCGCTCGAATATTCGCGCGCCGTCGGCCTCAGCGACAGCAAGCTCGAACTGTTCTCCTTTGCCGCGCATCCGGTCCTGGTCCGCGTCGGCGGCGCCTATTACGCGCGGTCGATCCAGCGAACCAATCCCGACGGGTCGCTGCAGTTCTTCTGCGCGATCGACGAGGGCATGGTGCTGACAGTGGCGCGCGAGCGCGACCCGATCGACGTGACGAGCCGCCTGCTCCAGGAGTTGACCGAGGAGCTCGGCGAGGTTTCGATGTTCATCGGCTTCGAATGCGTGCTGCGCCGGCTCGATGTCGAGCAACGCCAGCTGTCGCGGGAGATGTCGGAGCTCTATCGCCGCAACAAAGTGATTGGCTTTCAGACCTATGGCGAGCAGTATCGCTCCATGCATGTCAACCAGACGCTGACCGGCATCGCCATCGGCAAGCGGGCTGTCGCGCCGCAATGACCGACAGCAAGACCACGCGCATTGCGGCCCTCGAACGCGAAGCCGAGAAGCTGCGCAAGATCAACGCGGCGCTGATGTCGCGCGTCGAACGTTCGACCGACCAGCAGCTCAATGCCTTTTCCCTGTTCGAGACCGCGATCGCGCTCGATCAGCAGGTGCGCGACCGCACCCAGCAGCTCAAGCAGGCGCTGCAATCGCTGGAAAAGACCAACGGACGCCTGCTGCAGGCCAAGCAGCAGGCCGAGGCGGCAAGCTCGCTGAAATCATCGGTGCTGGTTTCGGTGACGCACGACCTGTTGCAGCCGCTCAATGCGGCGCGGCTGACGCTGTCCGCGCTGACCGAGATGGCCAGCGAGCCGAAGAACGGCGCGCTGACCGACCAGATCGACCGTTCGCTGGCCACGCTGGAAGACATGCTGCGGACGCTGCTCGACATCTCGAAGCTCGATGCCGGCGTGCTCAGGCCGGAATTCGGTCCGGTCGCAATCGCCTCGCTGTTCGAGCAGCTCGAGCAGGAATTTGTGGCGACCGCGGCCAAGCGCAACCTCGGCTTCAAGATCATGCCGTCGTCGGCGGTGGTCCGCTCCGATCCGCTGATGCTGCGCCGGATCCTGCAAAACCTCGTGGCCAATGCGCTGCGCTACACCCAGCGCGGCACCGTGCTGATGGGATGCCGTCTCAAGGGCGACGACATCTGCATCGAGGTGCATGACACGGGGCCGGGCATCCCGGAAGCCCAGCGCGAGGCCATCTTCGTCGAGTTTCAGCGCGGCGACGCGGGCGCCGGCGACAAGGCGGGCATCGGGCTCGGCCTTTCGATCGTGCGCCGGTTTGCCGATTTGCTCGGCCATAACATCAGGCTGAGTTCGCGCGCCGGCAAGGGCTCGGTGTTCTCGGTCACCGTACCCCGCACCTTCGATCCGGTTGCGATCGCAGTACGCGAGCAGGCCAGCGTCGACTACCGCTATGGCGGCATGGAGGGCGCCAAGATCCTGCTGATCGAGAACGACCTCTCGAGCGCCGAGGGCCTTGCCCATCTGCTGGAGAAATGGGGCTGCGACGTCGCAGTGACGATCTCCAAGACCGAGGCGCTCGAGCGCATCCACGCGCTGGACGGCATCCCCGACGCCATCATCGCCGACCTGCACCTCGACAATGGCGAGACCGGCATCCAGGCCGTCGACGTGATCCGCGGCGAAATCAACGCCAAGGTTCCGGCGATCATCGTGACCGCCGACTACTCGGCCAAGGCCGCCTCCGACGTCTCGGCCTTTGGCCACGAATTGCTGAAGAAGCCGATCAAGCCCGCCGAGATGCGCTCGCTGCTGTCGTTCCTCTTGGCGGCCGAATCGAATGCGCGGTTATGACCAGAGCGTTTTCGAGCGAAGTGGATACCGGTTCGCGTGAAGAAAACGCGTCAAGATAAGAACCTAGAGCCCCGTTCCGATTCCATCGGAACGGGGCTCTAGGCGCCGTGCGACGGCGGCGAGGCCGTCACCGGCGCATGGTCGTGCTTGCCGAAATCCAGTTTCGACAGCGCGATGATGGCCTCGGTCCGGCTGCGCACACCGAGCTTCCGCAGGATCTCGGAGACATGCACCTTGACGGTGGTGACCGAGATATCGAGCTGATAGGCGATGTGCTTGTTCTGCAGGCCGTGGCAGATCATGTCGAGCACGCGAAGCTGCTGCGCGGTGAACTGGCCGAGCTGCTGCACCAGTTGCTTGGTGTCCGCCTGGCCCTTCCGTGCGGCAGCCGAATCGCGAAAGCGCGTCGGCAGGCACACCTCGCCTTCGAGAATGCCGCGCAGCAGGCGCGCCAGCTCGAGCTTCGGCGTCGACTTCGGAATGAATCCGGAAATGCCGAGCGCGATCGCGCCGCCGATGATCCGGGAATCGTCATGCGCCGACACGATCACGAGCGCGCTGCGCGGCGCGGCGGCCCGCACCCGGTAGGCACCGAGCAGGCCCGTGGTTCCCGGCATCGACAGATCGAGCAGGATCAGATCGAGGCCGTCGCGCGCGGCGATCACGTCGAGCGCGCCATCGATCGAGGTCGCCTGCAGCACCTCGGCGTCGGGAAACTCTGCCCTGATCACACCGATCAGGGCAGCACGGAACAGCGGGTGGTCCTCGACGATCAGCAGTCGAGGCGCACCCGCTCGATCGACCGGCGGCTCGTCCGCCAGGGGCGCGGTCGTGGTCAATGCTGCGCCGTCCTCCCTCGGATCGCTCATGACAGCCATTGTGCGCAGGACATTATCTCAAAGCCGACCGGCAGCCTATAGGTAGCACCCCGGATGCCCTCGCCTTGCAGCGCAGCAAACCTAGGGCGCCTTCTCTGCCTTCGCACCCGAGCTGGCTTCGAGGACGGGAAGCGGAATCTTGCCGAGCTCGATGATCGCCTTGTTGCGGCTGAACAGCTTCAGCTTGCGCAGGATCTCGGTCACATGCGCCTTCACGGTGGATTCCGCGAGCTTGAGCTCAGTGGCGATTTCGCGGTTCTGCAGACCGCGGATGATCAGGTGAAGCACGCGGATCTGCTGCGGCGTCAGCTTCTGGATCCGCTCGCGCAGCGTCCGCGCCGTCTCGGACTGCTCCAGCGCGCCGACCGCGACGAAATCCCGCGGCGCCGAGACCGATCCGCTCAGCACGCGCGCGATCGCCTGCGACAGCTCGCCGAGCGAGGTCGATTTCGGCAGATAGCCGACCGCACCCATCTCCAGCGCCTCGCGGATCGTATGCTTGTCCTCTTCACTGGAAACGATGGCGATCGGCAGCCTGGGATAGCGATCTCTGATCTTCTGGAAGCCGGAGAAGCCGACCACGTCGGGCAGCAGCAGATCGAGCAGCGCGAGATCGATATTCGGTTCGCTGGCGAGGATGCCGAGGGCCCCCTTGATCGAGGTGGCCTCGTAGATCCGGGCATCGGGATGCGAGATGCGGATGGCGTTGCCAAGCGCCTCGCCAAACAGGGGGTGATCGTCGATGATCAGGAACCCCATCATGAGGACCCTCGCACTGCTATTCGCCAATGGCGGCGGCTAGTTCGACCCGCCGGTATCCTGCACACTCTGCAGATAGGCATACACGTTTCTGAGCTCGTCGTCGCTGAAGACGTCCTTCCAGGACGGCATGCCCTTGGCTGGCCGCCCGTCATGGACCGTCTTCCAGAATGTCGATTCCATGTCGTCAGCATAGCGCTGCTTCAGCAGCCTGAGATCGATCTTTCGCTCGGCCTGCACCGCGTCCGGACCATGGCAATGGGCGCAGGTGCCGTTGAAGACCTCCCGCCCCGCGGTGGCGTCGCCTTTGGCATCTCCGGCGGTCGCGGCGGTCTGGACCGGTTTCTCGGCCGCAGCCGCCTGCCCTACCGTGACGGGTTCGCTGGCCCCAACGGACGACGTCGCCGCCGGGGTTGCCTGGCCGAACTTCACCGGCGCGCCGTTGGGCACGCCATACTTGGCAAACAGGGCGGAAATCTCCGGCTGCAGCGACGGCAGCACGCCGTCGACTTCATCGCGCAACGCGCCGGACGCCTTGGCGAAGCCGATCGCGGTCGGCCAGAGCAGGCCGTCACCCTCGGTCGACACGATCTGGTACTTGTCGCCGTAGCTGGTCTTGTTGAGCCAACCCGCCACCGGCGCCCAGATGAAGGCGATATCAACTTTGCCCTGTTCGAGGGCCGCCATGCCCTCCTCCGGGCTGAGCACGGTGACCTTCACGATGTCGTCACGCAGCGCCAGCAGGTTCTGCGGCGTCGATTGATACTGCACCGCAACCCGCAATCCCCTGAGGTCGTCGATGCCGGCCAGTTTGCGATCCCTGGCGCCGACCATCGCGTAGCCTTCGTGGGCGATCGGCTTCGAGAAGATCACCGCCGGGCCCATGAAATCGTCGATCAGCGGCAGGCCGACCATGGCGTCGCACTGCTTGCTGAGCAGCGTCTCCCGCACGGTGCGCTTGCCGAAATAGGACTTGTACCAGTTGGTGCTCACCGTGCGGCCGAGCTTTTGCGCCACCGCCTGGCCGATCTCGAGATAGAGGCCGGGCTTGCCCGGGTCGTCGCTCGAGAACGGCAGGTTGGTCGGGTCGGCGCAGAGCCGCAGCGGCGGTTTTGTCTCGTCGGCGCCGGCCGCCAGGGCCGGCACCATCAGCAGGGCGGAGAGCAGCACGGTCCGGATTGCATGTTCCAACCGCGTGTTGCGCGAGGGGGTGCGCAGTTCGTTTCGGGCGATGCAGGACATGGACAATGCTGCCTCCTAGACGATCGTTTACTGCAGGGCGAACACGAACAGCGAGCCGCCTTCGGGCGCTGCGGCGACCATCTTCTTGCCGATGTCGCCGAGGAAGGCCGGCAGCGCCGCGGTACGTCCGACCACGATCGCGACATACTGCTTGCCGTCGACCGAGTAGGTCACCGGACCGGCGCCGATGCCACTGCCGAGGTTCTTACTCCACAGCACCTTGCCGTTCTTGGCATCGATGGCGCGGAAGTCGCCGTGCAGATTGCCGGAGAACACCAAATTGCCGCCCGTCGTCAGCGTGCCGCCGTTGAAGGGCAGGTCTTCCTTGATGCTCCACACCTTCTTGTTGGCGATCGGATCCCAGGCGACGAGCTCGCCGAGGAAGCCGCCGGGGCCCGCCTTGGTCGGGAATTCGGCGCCGAGATAGAACACGCCGCGCTTGTAGTTCACGTCAGAGACCGACCAGTCCATGCAGACGTTGTTGCTCGGGATGTAGACGAGGCCGGTCTGCGGGTTGAACGACATCGGCTGCCAGTTCTTGCCGCCGATCAGGTTCGGGCAGATGTCCTTGGCGGGGTGGCCGGGGCCCGGACGCTTGTCCGGATCCTCCTCCGCCCGCATCGTGTTGATGTCCCACTTCTTGGCCCAGTTGGCGAAGACATACTTCTCGGCCGAGATCATCTTGCCGGTCTCGCGGTTTGCCACCAAGAAGAAGCCGTTGCGATCCGCCTTCATCAGAACGGGCGTCTCGGTGCCCTTGATCTTGAGGTCGGCGAGCAACAGTTCGTTGACGCCGTCATAATCCCAGGCGTCGGCCGGCGTGCCCTGGATGTGCCACTTGATCTTGCCGGTGTTGGGATCGATCGCCAGCGTCGAGGCCGTGTAGAGGTTGGTCAGCTTGCCGAAATTGCCGTCGCCGGTGGAGCGCACGCCGGTATTCCACGGTCCCGGATTGCTGGTACCCCAGTAGACGGTGTCGGACTTGGCGTCGTAGGAGCCGACCAGCCAGGCGGCGCCGCCGCCGTGCAGCCCGGTGTCGCCCTTCCAGGTGTCGCTGCCGGGTTCGCCGGGCGCCGGCACCGTGTAGGTCTGCCAGAGCAGCTTGCCGTCATTGAGCGAGAAGGCCTGCAACGAGCCGCGGACGCCGTATTCGCCGCCGCCGAAGCCGGTGATCACCTTGTCGCGGACGATGAGCGGCGGCGAGGTGATGACCGAGCCCTGCTTGTAGTCGACCACCTTCGAGGTCCAGAGCTCCTTGCCGGTCTCGGCATCGAGCGCGGTCAGCTTGCCGTCGAGCCGGCCGACGAAGATCTTGCCGTCGGCGTAGGACACGCCGCGGCTGTTGACGTCGCAGCAGGCGTATTGAAGCACATCATCCGGAATATCGGGCTGCCAGGTCCATTTGCGCGCGCCGGTCGCGGCATCGATGGCATAGACGTATTTCGGACCCCACGACGTCGACACATACATCGTCTTGCCGATCACGACCGGCGACGACTCATTGGAGCGCAGCGAGGCCAGCGACAGCGAGTAGACCAGCTGCAGCTTGCCGGCGTTCTCGGAATTGATCTGCTTCAGGGGGCTGAAGCGTGTATTGCCGTAGTCGTGGCCGGCGATTGCCCATCCGTTCGGATCGGACGCCGCCTTCACCACGGAATCATTGGCTTTCGACGCGCCAATGCTTGCCATCACCATGGCGACCAGCGACACACCGGCAAAGAAAATCCCGCTCCTCAGCTTCATTGGCTTCCTCCAATATGGTTTCGTTGCCGCGATGGATGCATCGCGTGCGCGGATCGATACCCAATTTCATGAACCAGCGATCTTCTGTCGCTGCGTCGGCGATGAAAATGACAGCAACGCTATTGCGTCGTTATAGGCGGAAGGTAGTAGCAATCGCGGCGGCGATTTTGGCGCGCCGGAGCATGCTCCCGGCAGCTTGCAAATTGCTCATTGAACGGCTGCCTGCTAGGATCGCAGGCACTGCCCGGCGCCTTCATGACAGGGCCGCACCTACGACTTTGATCGCGGTTACGTCCCATATGAAGCGTGGTCTACTGGGCCCATAACGAAGCTATTGGGAGAAACGCGTGTCTACAGTCAAACTGACGGTAAACGGCAGGGCGGTTTCGGTCGACGTCGAGGACCGAACCCTCCTCGTGCATCTCTTGCGCGAAAACCTCAACCTCACCGGCACCCATGTCGGCTGCGATACCAGCCAGTGCGGCGCCTGCGTCGTCCATGTCGATGGACGGGCGGTCAAATCCTGCACCATGCTGGCCGGCCAGGCGGCCGGCTCCAACGTCACCACGATCGAAGGCCTCGCCAAGGGCGACGAGCTGCACCCGATGCAGGCGGCGTTCCGCGACAATCACGGCCTGCAGTGCGGCTATTGCACCCCCGGCATGATCATGTCCGCGGTCGATATCGTGCACCGCCATGGCGGCAAGCTCGACGAGGAAACGGTCCGCCACGAGCTCGAAGGCAACATCTGCCGCTGCACCGGCTACCACAACATCGTCAAGGCGGTGCTCGACGCAGCCGGCCGCATGAAGGTCGCGCAGGCCGCCGAATAGCCGGCCCACGCAGTACACACGAATCAAGCTCATCACCGCCGGTCTCGATGGAAACGGCGGCAAATCGAATCTCCGTCGGGAGGACTAGACTATGGGTGTTGAAGGAATTGGCGCACGCGTCGTGCGCAAGGAAGATCGCCGGTTCATTACCGGCCAGGGACGTTACGTCGACGACGTCAAAATGGTGGGCATGAGCTACGCTCACTTCATCCGCAGCCCGCACGCACATGCCAAGGTCAAGGGCATCAACTCCGCCGAGGCCATGAAGATGCCCGGCGTGATCGCGGTGCTGACCGGACAGCAGATCGTCGACGACAAGGTCGGCAATCTGATCTGCGGCTGGGCCATCACCTCGAAAGACGGCTCGCCGATGAAAATGGGCGCGTGGCCGGCGATGGCGCCGGAGACCGTGCGCTTTGTCGGACAGGCGGTCGCGGTCGTGATCGCCGAGACCAAGAACCAGGCCAAGGACGCGGCCGAAGCCGTCGTCGTCGACTACGAGGAGCTTCCCGCGGTTGCCGACGTCAGGGCCGCGATCAAGTCGGGCGCGCCGCAACTGCATCCCGAAGCCCCCGGCAACATCGTCTATGACTGGCACATCGGTGACGAAGCCGCGGTCGGCGACGCCTTCAGCAAGGCCGCCAATGTGGTGACGCTCGAGCTCACCAACAACCGCCTGGTGCCGAACGCGATGGAGCCGCGCGCGGCGATCGCACAATATGACCAGGCCGAAGAGCACTACACGCTCTACACGACCTCACAGAATCCGCACGTCGCCCGCCTCGTGCTGTCGGCGTTCTACAACATCGCGCCCGAGCACAAGCTCCGCGTGATCGCACCCGATGTCGGCGGCGGCTTCGGCTCCAAGATCTACATCTATCCGGAAGAGATGGTGGCGCTGTGGGCGTCGAAGAAGGTCAATCGCCCGGTGAAGTGGACCGGCGACCGTTCGGAGGCCTTCCTGACCGACGCGCATGGCCGCGACCATGTCTCGAAGGCGGAGATGGCGTTCGACAAGGACAACAAGATCCTTGGCCTGCGGGTGAAGACCCACGCCAATTTCGGCGCCTATATGTCGCTGTTCTCCTCGGCGGTGCCGACATATCTCTACGCGACCCTGCTATCGGGCCAGTATGTGATCCCGGCGATCTACGCCGAGGTGATCGGCGTCTACACCAACACCACACCGGTCGACGCCTATCGCGGCGCCGGCCGTCCCGAGGCGAGCTATCTGCTCGAGCGGATGATGGAGACCGCGGCGCGGCAATTGAAGGTCGATCCGACCGAGCTGCGCAAAAAGAACTTCATCAACGCGTTCCCGTATCAGACGCCTGTGATCATGGCGTATGATGTCGGCGACTTCCACGCCTCGATCGATGCGGCGATGAAGGCGATCGACTATGCCGGCTTCCCGGCCCGCAAGGCCAAGGCGAAAGCCGATGGCAAGCTGCGCGGCATCGGCGTCTCCTGCTACATCGAGGCCTGCGGCATCGCACCGTCGAAGGCGGTCGGCAGTCTCGGCGCCGGCGTCGGTCTGTGGGAATCGGCGGAGATCCGCGTCAATCCGGTCGGCACCATCGAGGTGCTTACCGGCTCGCACAGCCACGGCCAGGGCCACGAGACGACATTCTGCCAGATCATCGCGGAGCGGCTCGGCGTGCCGATCAGCCAGGTCTCGATCGTCCATGGCGACACCGACAAGGTGCAGTTCGGCATGGGCACTTACGGCTCGCGCTCGATCGCGGTCGGCGGTGCGGCGATCGTGAAGGCGATGGAGAAGGTGGAAGCCAAGGCCAAGAAGATCGCGGCGCATGCGCTCGAAGCGTCCGAGAGCGACATCGTGATCGAGAACGGCGAGTTCAAGGTCACCGGCACCGACAAGGCGATCGCGCTGCCGATGGTCGCGCTCGCAGCCTACACCGCGCACAACCTGCCCGACGGCATGGAGCCCGGCCTGAAGGAGACGGCGTTCTACGACCCGACCAACTTCACCTTCCCGGCCGGCGCCTATATCTGCGAGCTCGAGGTCGATCCCGGCACCGGCAAGACCTCCTTCGTCAACTTCGTGG
Source organism: Bradyrhizobium sp. B124 (assembly GCF_038967635.1). Taxonomy (NCBI): domain Bacteria; kingdom Pseudomonadati; phylum Pseudomonadota; class Alphaproteobacteria; order Hyphomicrobiales; family Nitrobacteraceae; genus Bradyrhizobium; species Bradyrhizobium sp. B124. Next base: position 5,240,110 of record NZ_CP152413.1, read on the forward strand.
CAGCGGACGATTTCGGCCGGCTGATCAACCCGATGATTGTCGAGGGCCAGGTCCATGGCGGCCTTGCGCAGGGCATCGGCCAGGCGCTGCTCGAGGGCGCGGTCTATGACGATACCGGTCAGCTCGTGACCGCGTCGTTCATGGACTACACCATGCCGCGCGCCGACGACCTGCCGTCGTTCCAGCTCTCCCACACCACGACGCTGTGTCCGGGCAACCCGCTCGGCGTCAAGGGCTGCGGCGAAGCCGGCGCGATCGGCGCCTCTGCTGCCGTGATCAACGCGATCACAGACGCCATCGGCAACAACAAGCTGGAAATGCCGGCGACGCCCGATCGCGTCTGGCACGCCATTCACGGTTGAGGGAGGAAGAGCCATGTACGAGACAAATTATCACCGTGCTTCCTCGATCGACGATGCCGTGGCGCAATTCGGCAAGGGCAAGGAGTCCAAGTTCCTGTCCGGCGGACAGACCTTGCTCCCCGTGATGAAGCAGCGCCTTGCTGCGCCATCCGATGTGATCGACGTCGCCAAGATCAAGGACATGATCGGCATCGACGTGTCCGGCGACACCGTCACCATCAAGGCCGCGACCACGCATTATGACGTGGCGCAAAGCGACGCCGTGCAGAAGGCGATCCCGGCGCTTGCCAATCTGGCGTCGATGATCGGCGATCCCGCCGTGCGCTATCGCGGCACGATCGGCGGCTCGCTCGCCAACAACGATCCGGCGGCGGACTATCCGGCGGCGGTGCTGGCACTCGGCGCGACGATCAAGACCAACAAGCGGTCGATCGCGGCGGATGATTTCTTCAAGGGCCTGTTCACGACGGCACTAGAGGATGGTGAGATCATCACGCAGGTCGCGTTCCCGATCCCGGCCAAGGCGGGTTATGCCAAGTTTCCGAACCCGGCCTCGCGCTTCGCCCTGACTGGCGTGTTCGTCGCCAAGACCAAGTCGGGTGACGTCCGCGTCACCGCGACCGGTGCATCGCAAAGCGGCGTCATGCGGGTGGGGCCGATCGAGCAGGCGCTGAAGGCGAATTGGGCGGCTTCGGCGCTCGACAGCGTCACGATCCCGGCGAGCGGCCTGCTCGCCGATATCCACGGCTCGGCGGATTACCGCGCGAACCTGGTGAAGGTGATGGGACAGCGGGCGGTGACTGCCGCCGGCTGATAGCGCCTAAACACAAGTCGAGCGGCGGCGCGCAGCGATGCGCGCCGTTCGCGTTTTACCGACGCCTCGTTTTACCGGCGCTTCGGGGCAAAAGACGCTTGCCTCATCGGGCGTTCGGCGAGACAATTTAGCTAATCAGCTAATTAAAAATACCGTCCCACGGACGGCTGGGGGAACGCATGGCATTCGGCACCAAGCCAGCCGTAAGCACCTCAGCCGCATAACGCCCACAACGAACGGATAACAACGTGCTCGATAAACCCGCCTCCCAAACCGCCGCCCGCACCTCGGGCCCGCTCGCCGGCTTCCGCATCGTCGAATTCGCCGGCATCGGCCCCGGCCCGTTCGCCTGCATGCTGCTCGCCGACATGGGCGCCGAGGTCATCACCCTCGATCGGGTCGGCGCCGGCAAGAATTTGAAGGCGGTGGCAACCCGCGGCCGCAAGGTCATCGAGCTCGACCTCAAGAACAAGGCGGCGATATCTGAAGTGCTCGACCTGCTCAGCCATGCCGATGCGCTGATCGAAGGCTTTCGCCCCGGCGTGATGGAGCGCCTCGGTCTCGGCCCGGACGTCGTGCTCGCGCGCAATCCGAAGCTGGTCTTCGGCCGCATGACCGGCTGGGGCCAGGAAGGCCCGCTGGCGAACGCCGCCGGCCACGACATCAACTACATCTCGATCACCGGTGCACTGGCTGCGATCGGCACCAAGGAGAAGCCGGTGCCGCCGCTCAACCTGGTCGGCGATTTCGGCGGCGGTGCGCTCTATCTCGTGGTCGGCGTGCTCGCAGCGCTGCTGGAAGCGCAGAAGTCCGGCAAGGGCCAGGTGGTCGACACCGCGATGTGCGACGGCGCGGCTTCGCTGATGTCGATGTTCTACGACATGCGCGCACAGGGCCGCTGGAGCGGCGGCCGCGACCAGAACTTCTTGGACGGCGGCGCGCATTTCTACGGCGTCTACGAATGTTCCTGCGGCAACTTCATCTCGATCGGCTCGATCGAACCGCAGTTCTACGCGCTGCTGCGCAAGCATGCCGACCTGACCGACGCCGACTTCGACGCCCAGATGGACCGCAAGGCCTGGCCGGCGCTGAAGGAGAAGCTGACCAAGGTGTTCAAGAGCAAGTCGCGCGCGGACTGGTGCACAATCATGGAAGGCACCGACATCTGCTTCGCGCCGATCCTGACCATGGAAGAGGCACCGAAGCATCCGCACATGGCGGCGCGTCAGGTGTTCGTCGAGCGCCACGGCGTCACCCAGCCCGCCCCCGCGCCGCGCTTCTCGCGCACGCCGTCGGCGATCCGCGAGCCGGAGCTGGCAAGCATTGGCGACGTGACCAGCGCGTGGAAGGCGGGGAAATAAACCTCCCTGTCGTTCCGGGCAAGCGCAGCGCGACCCGGGACCCATAACCACGAATGGCAGTTATCAGGCGTCGTTGGAGCCGCGGCGCCCTCAACAATCCAATCCTGTGGTTATGGGTCCCTGCTTTCGCAGGGACGACACCTGTGTTGGCTGTGCGCTAACGTCGCACTCCTACGACGTCTTCACGCGGCGTGATCGACCTTGAGCACGCCGCGGCGGATCTGGTCTTCCTCGATCGATTCGAACAGCGCCTTGAAGTTGCCTTCACCAAAACCGTCGTCGCCCTTGCGCTGGATGAACTCGAAGAAGATCGGCCCGATCGCGTTCGCCGAGAAGATCTGCAGCAGCACCTTGGTCTGGCCGCCGTCGACCACGCCCTCGCCGTCGATCAGGATGCCGTTGGTCTTGAGCCGCGCCAGGTCCTCGCCATGCTGCGGCAGGCGGGCATCGATCCGCTCGAAGTAGGTCTCGGGCGGCGACGGCATGAACGGCAGGCCGTCCGCGCGCAGCGTCTCGACCGTCGCATAGATATCGCGCGCGCCGCAGGCGATGTGCTGGATGCCCTCGCCGTGATAGATGTTGAGATATTCCTCGATCTGCCCGGAATCGCCGGCGTCCTCGTTGATCGGAATCCGGATCTTGCCGTCCGGGCTGGTCAGCGCGCGCGAGAACAGGCCGGATGCGCGGCCCTCGATGTCGAAGAAGCGGATCTGGCGGAAGTTGAACAGCTTGGCATAGAAGCCGGTCCAGACATCCATGCGGCCGCGATGGACGTTGTGGGTGAGGTGATCGACGTAATAAAGGCCCGAGCCTGCGGGACGCGGATTCTCCGCCCCTAACCACTCGAACTCGGCATCATAGGCCGAACCCTTGGCGCCGTAGCGGTCGACGAAATACAGCAGGCTGCCACCGATGCCCTTGATCGCGGGCACATCGAGCGTCTTCTCGGCGGACGGCACATCTGCCGGCTCGGCGCCGAGCGCGATCGCGCGCTCATAGGCATGCTTCGCATCGACGACACGGAACGCCATCGACGGCGCGCAGGGACCGTGCGCGGCGACGAAATTGAAGCCGTGGGTGCCGGGCTCCTCATTGACGAGATAGTTGATGTCGCCCTGGCGATAGACCGTGATCTTCTTGGTCTTATGGCGGGCGACCGCGACAAAGCCCATCAGCTTGAACAATGCGTGGAGCTCGCCGGGGTTGGGGTGGGCATATTCGACGAACTCGAAGCCGTCGGTGCCCATCGGGTTCTCAGTGCTGATTTCGGCCGGCGGCGCATCGTGCGGAAACGGACCCATGGCGGTAACTCCCTGATTTGTCTGGAGATCAGTTTCCGTCACCAGCTGCGCAACGTGCGTGCATAATTGCCGCTGATTTGCTAGATTCGCGCACGATCCGTGCATGATATGGATATTTTACGCATGCCTGACGTCGATGCCTTCGACCTCAAAATGCTCGCCGCGTTGCAGGACGACGGCCGGCTGACCAACCAGCAGCTCGCCGACCTGGTCGGGCTGTCCGCCTCGCAATGCTCGCGGCGGCGGATGCGGCTGGAGGAGGAGAAGGTGATCGCGGGCTACCACGCCGACCTCGCCGGCGAGGCGCTCGGCTTCGGCCTGATCGCCTTCATCCACATTACGCTTGCGACCCATTCGCCCGACAACGCCAAGCGGTTTCGCGAGCTGGTCAACCGCGTCGACGACATCCAGGAGGCCTATGCGCTGACCGGAGATGCCGATTACGTGCTGAAGGTGATGCTGCGCGACCTCAAGAGCCTGTCCGACATCGTCAACAACGTGCTGATGCCGCACCAGAGCGTGGCGCATGTGCGCTCCTCGATCGTGCTCGACCGCTTGAAGGAAAGCACCAAGCTGCCGCTGAAATCGTTACCGACCTGACCTGGCGCAAATCGAGGGAATTCCGTCATTCGCTTTCCCTGCCCGATTTGCGATCATTCCTCCAGCATCCCCCAAGAGAGGCGACCATGGCGCTGCAGCTACGACCGAACTGCGAATATTGCGACAAGGACCTGCCACCGAGCGCCACGGACGCGCGGATCTGCTCCTATGAATGCACGTTCTGCGCGGACTGCGCCGAGACCAAGCTCGGCAATGTCTGCCCGAACTGCGGCGGCGGTTTTGCACCGCGGCCGATCCGCCCGGCCAAGCCGTGGCGGCCGGGTGTCTGCACCGTGAACCAGCCGCCGTCGGACCAGCGGGTGCATCTGAAATACAGCCTCGAGGACTGCGCGGCGAATACGGCACGGCTGAGGGATGTCAGGCCGGAGGAGCGATGAGTTTCCTCTCGTCATTGCGAGCGAAGCGAAGCAATCCACCCTCTCCGTGCGGGGATAGGTGGATTGCTTCGTCGCTTCGCTCCTCGCAATGACGGAGAAACAACTTACTCCGCTGCGACGATTGTGCCTTCAACCTCGCCAAAGCCGACGCGATAGCCGTCGCCCTGGCACCAGCCGCGCATGACAAGCGAGTCGCCATTTTCGAGGAACGAGCGCGTCACGCCGCTGCCAAGCTCGACCGGCTCGGTGCCGTTCCAGCTAATTTCCAGGAGGCTGCCGCGCTGATGCTTCTCAGGACCGGAGATCGTGCCGCTGCCTAAGAGATCGCCGACATTCATCGCGCAGCCGCTGGAGGCGTGGTGGACCAGCTGCTGCACCGACGACCAGTACATGTATTTGAAGTTGGTGCTGCAGATCGTCTTCGCTTCGTTCATCGCACCGGCGCGCAGCGCGACGTCGAGCTGCAAGTCGTAATTGTTCGGCTGCGCCTGCTTGAGATAAGCCAGCGGCTCCGGCTGCTGCGCCGGGCCCTGCATGCGGAACGGCTCCAGCGCCTCGCGCGTCACCACCCACGGGCTGATCGAGGTCGCGAACGCCTTGGCCTGGAACGGCCCGAGCGGCACATATTCCCACTGCTGGATATCGCGCGCGCTCCAGTCGTTGAGAATGACGAAGCCGAAGATCATCTCTTCGGCCTGCTTCTCCGTGAGCATCTCGCCCATCGCTGACGCTTGGCCCACCACCACCCCCATCTCGAGCTCGAAGTCGAGCCGCTTGCAGGGGCCGAAGCTCGGCACGTCAGCGGTCGGCGGCTTCAGCTGGCCGCGCGGCCGCCGCACCTTGGTGCCACTCACCACCACGGTCGAGGCACGGCCGTTGTAGCCGATCGGCATGTGCAGCCAGTTCGGCTGCAACGCATTGTCCTTGCCGCGGAACATGACGCCGACATTGGTGGCGTGCTCCTTCGACGAATAGAAATCGGTATAGCCCGAGACGGCGAACGGCATGTGCAGCCGGACGTCCGCCATCGGCACCAGCGTCCGCGCCCGCAACTCCCTGTTGTCGCGCAACTCCGGATGATCGGCGCGCAGCAGTTCGCTGATCCGCGCCCGCGTCGCCGACCACACCTTCGGCCCGAGCGCCATGAAGGCGTTGAGTGACGGCTGCGAGAACGCGCCGAGCGGCCCGACATCGAGCCGCGAGTCCTGCTCGAGCTCCCAGAGGTCAAGCACGTAGTCGCCGATCGCAACGCCGACGCGCGGCGCAAGGCCATCCTTCGACGAGAACACGCCATAGGGCAGGTTCTGGATCGGAAAGTCCGAGGTGGGAGCGACGTCGACGAAGGAGCGGAGTTTTGGGTCGTTGGGGTGGGGCATGGCTTCCTGCCGATTTTGCTACGATCTATCGGTCGTCATTCCGGGATGGCCCGAAGGGCCAGGCCCGGAATCCATACTCATTATCGTGGTTATGGATTCCGGGCTCGCGCTTGCGCGCGCCCCGGAATGACGGGGAGTTGTGTTTACGGCTTGTTCGGGTCGAACTTCTTCTCCAACCCCTTCCAGCAATCCGAGTAGTCGTCCTGCAGCGTCGACGACGTCGCGGCGTGCTGCGTCACGCGCTGGGGGTAACGGGTCTCGAACATGAAGGCCATCGTGCCGGTCAGCTTCACCGGTTTCAGCTCGCTGTTGCTGGCGTGCTCGAAGGCTTCGCGGTCGGGGCCGTGCGGCAGCATCATGTTGTGCAGCGAGATGCCGCCGGGCACGAAGCCTTGCGGCTTGGCGTCGTAGACGCCGTAGATCAGCCCCATGAACTCCGACATGATGTTCATGTGGTACCACGGCGGGCGGAAGGTGTTGTCGGCCACCATCCAGCGCTCCGGGAAGATCACGAAGTCGATGTTCGCGGTGCCGGCGGTCTCCGACGGCGAGGTCAATACCGTGAAGATCGACGGATCGGGATGATCGAACGCGATCGCGCCGACCGGCGAGAAGGTGCGCAGGTCGTATTTGTACGGTGCGTAGTTGCCGTGCCAAGCGACGACGTCGATCGGCGAATGCGGCAACGTGGTCTTGAACAGCGCGCCGCCCCACTTCACGTAGAGCTCGGTCGGGGTGTCCTTGTCCTCGTAGCTCGCGACCGGCGTCAGGAAGTCGCGCGAATTGGCCAGGCAGTTGGCCCCGATCGGGCCGCGCTCCGGCAGCGTGAAGGCGCCGCCGTAGTTCTCGCAGAGATAACCGCGCGCAGGTCCATTCGGAATCTCGACGCGGAATTTGACGCCGCGCGGGATCACGACGATCTCGCCCGGCTCGGCATCGATGCGGCCGAACTCGGTGACGAGGCGCAGATTGCCCTGCTGCAGCACGAACATCATCTCGCCATCGGCATTGTAGAAATGCTGATCGACCATCGATTTGGTGATGAGATAGATGTGCGCCGCCATGCCGGCCTGCGTGTTGGCATCGCCTGCGGTCGTCATAGTCTGCACGCCCTGCAGGAAGGTCATGTCCTCCTTCGGGATCGGTGCCGGGTCCCAGCGCAGCTGCGCGATCGGCATATCGTATTCGTGACACGGCGCGGTGCGCCACAGCCCCGCATCGGCCTTGGCGAAACGGCCGGAGTGCCGCACCGACGGGCGGATGCGGTAGAGCCAGGAGCGCTCATTGGTGCCGCGCGGCGCCGTGAACGGCGAGCCCGACAGTTGTTCGGCATAGAGCCCGTAGGCGCAGCGCTGCGGCGAGTTGCGCCCCATCGGCAGCGCGCCGGGCAACGCTTCGGTCTCAAAGCTGTTGCCGAAACCGGACATGTAGCCCGGCGTGACTTGCCCCGAGCTGCGAACGATCTGGTCAGGCGAGGTATTGATGTTCATCGCTATCCTCCTTGCAGGGCGGCCCACATTTCCTGGTCACGCTTGTCGGTCCAGATCACGGGATCGTCGATCCCGGACGCTTCGTCATAGGCGCGCGAAACGTTGAACGGCAGGCAGTGCTCGTAGATCGCAAATTTCGAGAATTTCGGATCCATCACCTCGCGCGTCGCCGCCATCGATTCCTTCAGGCTGCGGCCCTTGGCGACGGAGGATTCGGCGGCACCATAGAGCGTGGTGACGAAATCGCGGGTCATCGCAATCGCATCGCGCCCGGTCTCGAGGCCCTTCAGCGCATCGCCGCGGCCCGGCGCGATCGCCTTCGGATTGAAGGCGCGGATCTCGTTCAAGGTCATCGGCCATTCGCGCAGATGCGCATCGCCGCAATAGCAGGCCGAGTGATACTCGATCAGGTCGCCGGAGAACATCACCTCGGCATCCGGCACCCAGGCGACGATATCGCCCGAAGTGTGGCCGGCGCCGAGCTGCATCAGCCGGACCTCGCGCTTGCCGAGATAGACCGACATCTCGCCTTCGAAGGTCAGCGTCGGCCAGGTCAGTCCGGGAATGCTCGCCGCGTCCTGAAACAGCCGCGGGAAGCGGCCGTACTCGGAATCCCAATCCTGCTGGCCGCGCTCCTGGATCAGGCGATAGGTCTCCTGCGAGGCGACGATGCCCTGCGCGTGATAGGCCGAGGCACCGAGCACGCGCACCGCGTGATAATGCGATAGCACGACATATTTGATCGGCTTGTCGGTGACGGTCTTGACCCGCTCGATCACCTTGTTGGCCATTGCGGGCGTAGCCTGCGCGTCGAACACAAGGCAGCCGTCGTCGCCGACGATGACGGCGGTGTTGGGATCGCCCTCGGCGGTGAAGGCGTAGAGATCGGTGCCGATCTCGGAGAAGGTGACCTTCTTCTCCGCGAGATCCGTGGTCGATGCAAAACCTTTGGCCATCAGTTCAATCCTGTTCGTTGATCGGTGCTATTGTTGTTGCTGTTGTTGCTGCTGGCTCGCATCCAGCGTCCGCCGCTTCGCCAGCGCGATCGCCTCGCGCAGTACGTCGAGATCGCCGATATGGTTGGCAAGCACCAGAACCAGCGCGGCATCAAGATCGGCGCTCTGCGCGTCGGTGAGGCCGCGATGCGCCTCGACGATGGCGCGGAAGGCGTCGTCGGGACGAGCGAAGTTCGAACTGGTCGACAGCGCCATGACTGCTCCTCAGTCCAAGCCGGCAGCGCGCGCCAGCGCCGCATCGAGTGCCGGCCGCGCGGCGTTGCGGAAGCGTGCCGCGACGTAGCCGTCCGGCCGCAGCAGATAGGCGGTGCCAGGCTCGGCATCGTAGCGCTTGCCGGCAAGGCCCTGCGCATCGACCAGCCCGCCCTCGCCGCCAACCCGGATGGTGCCGACGCCGTCAGGGACATCAGCAGCTGCGCCATTGCCAAACTCCAGCAGCGTGAATCGCGTTCCCTGCCTGATGAAAACGTCCGTCAGATAGCTGGAACCGCCGCCCTGCTCGGTCACCGGCGCGTCCAGCATCGAGGCACCCGGCCGCGGGCCGCCGCGCCAGCTGTCGCGATCGCCGCTCGACAGCGGCGTGTCATAGACCGACGGCACCGACAGCCGACCGCCATTGACCATGCGCTTGCCGAACTCGGTGTCCTTGGCGAGCGAGAGCACCGCTTCGCGCAGCCGCGCCTCCTGCCGGGTCACCGGTGCCATGAAATCGGTCGAGCGGGTGGATTCGCGGATGTTCTCGTCCGCCGCCGCACTGCGCTCGATGTGATAGGTCTCGAGCAAGCCCTCCGGCGACAGCCGACGCAGCACGCGATCGAGCTTCCACGCCAGATTCTCGGCGTCCTCGAGCCCAGAGTTGGCGCCGCGCGCGCCGAACGGCGAGACCTGATGCGCGGAATCGCCGGCAAAGATCACGCGGCCGTGGATGAACTTGGCCATCCGGCGGCACTGGAACTTGTAGAGCGATATCCATTCGAACTCGAACTTGTCGTGGCCGAGCATGCGCTCGATCCGCGGCCGCACGTTCTCGGGCTGCTTCTCGGCCACCGGATCGGCATCCGGATTGAGCTGCAGATCGATCCGCCAGATATCGTCCGGCTGCTTGTGCAGCAGCGCCGAGCGTCCGGCGTGGAACGGCGGATCGAACCAGAACCAGCGCTCGGTCGGGAATGCGGCGGTCATCTTGACGTCGGCGATCAGGAACTGGTCCTCGAACACCTGCCCCGCAAAGTCCGCACCGACCATCTGCCGCAGCGAGGAGCGCGCGCCGTCGCAGGCGACGACGAAGGAGGCGTGCACCTGGTACGCGCCCTCGGGCGTAGCGATCGTCAAAGCGACGCCATCGTTGCGGCTTTCCAGCGCGATCACCTTGTTGCGCCAGCGCAGGTCGATTTCAGGCAGCTGCTCGACCCGGTCGACCAGATAGGCCTCGGCGTAGAACTGCTGCAGGTTGATGAAGGCGGGCCGCTTATGGCCCTCCTCGGGCAGCAGATTGAACTGGTAGAGCTGCGAGGCGCCATGGAAGATCTTGCCGACGCTCCACACCACCCCCTTCTCGACCATGCGGTCGCCGACCCCGAGGCGATCCCAGAATTCCAGCGAGCGCTTCGAGAAGCAGATCGCGCGCGAGCCTTCGCCGATCCGGTCGGCATCGTCGAGCAGCACCACGCGCTGGCCGCGCTGCGCGAGATCGATCGCGAGCGACAATCCCACCGGCCCGGCGCCGACCACCACGACCGGATGCTCCGCGACGTTGGCGCCCGAGCGATCCTGGTCGGGATGACGGCGATAGCCGAACTGGGTTTTGGCCTGTGCCGTATTGGCTGGTGCCATTGCGTGACCCTGATTGCCTGACCCTGGATGTTCCCTGGTGCCGCCGGCCCTTTTTGTGGCTCGGGCTGCGGCTTGTGTGACCGGTTTGCGACCGGGACCTTGCGGGCCGGGCGCGACCTTGCTAAATTAGTCTCACTTGCAACTATCTTAAACTCCCAGTCGGACCCGCCGTCAACTCAAATTGGAGGAATTTTTGGCCAGGACCTCTGCAAGCCAGCCTCCAGCCCGGCCGCGCAGCGCCGTGGAAGCGGACGCGCGCGACAATGTCGCGCCAACCAAGAAGCGCCTCGACCTCTTCCACTTCATGCCGTTCCGCCTGAACCGGCTGGCGGCCGAGGTGTCCTCGGCGCTGTCGAGCGAATATCAGGTGCGCTACGGCCTCGACATTCCGGAATGGCGCGTGCTCGCCACGCTGGGTTTCCGCAGCGATCCCTGCAGCGCGCAATACATCGCGCATTGCACCCGCACGCATAAATCCACCATCAGCCGCGCGGTGTCGGCGCTGATGGAGCGCGAGATCGTCGAGCGCGTCGAGAACGCCGACGACCGCCGCGAGTTCCGCCTGCGCCTGACCAAAAAGGGCCAGGCACTCTACGAAGAGCTGATCCCGCGCCTGCTGCGCAAGGAGCAGGAGATCCTGTCCTGCCTGTCCGCACAGGAGCGCCGCGATCTCGCACGCCTGCTCGGCAAGGTCGAGACCAGCCTCGAGCTGGTGCAGACCAGCGAAGAGGCCGACGCGAAGGAGGTGTATTAGCCTCACACTCCGTTGTCGTCCTGGCGAAAGCCAGGACCCATACTCCGCGGCCGGTGTTGTGAACGGGACTCGTCGTTCCAGCGAGCCCAACAAGGGACATTTGTGGTTATGGGTCCTGGCTTTCGCCAGGACGACGCCGGAGTTGGCTGGCGTCCCAGCACAACACGAGCATAGCTTTCAAACCCGTCATCCTGAGGTGCGAGCGGAGCGAGCCTCGAAGGATGCACGGCCACAGTCGGGCCGTCGTGCTTCGAGACGGCCGCTGCGCGGCCTCCTCAGCATGACGGTGATGGGATTACGCGCGCAATGCCGGCGTGAAATATTGCACTACGCCCCGCCGATATGCTTCGCGATCACAGGGAAATAATTATCCCCCGATCCCTTGTCGATCGCTTCCTGCAGTACTGTGCCGATCAGCTCCGCGCCGCGGATCTTGATGCCGGCGTCGGCGGCGAGCTCCAGCGCATAGGACAGATCCTTCAGCGCATATTCGGTCGAGAACGCGCGCTCGGGAAACACGCCGGGCACGATCGCCTTCATGCCGTGGTTGCGCAGCGCAAAGCTGTCGGCCGAGCCCTTCGACAGGGTTTCCAGCAGCAGTTTCGGATCGACGCCATTGTGCTTCGCTACCGCGACGGCCTCGGCAAGCGCGTTCACAGTCTCGAACAACACCATGTTGTTGAGGATCTTGGTCACCTGCCCGGCGCCGACATCGCCGCAATTGGTGACGTCGGTAGCAAAGCAGCGGATCAGGGGCTCGATCGCGGCGTAGAGCGCGGGCACCGCGCCGACCATCACGCTGAGCGTGCCGTCCTGCGCCGCCTGCCGGGTACGCGCGATCGGCGCGTCGGCCCAGGCCGCGCCCTTGGCCTGTAGCTGCCCGGCGAAGTCGCGGGTCTGGCTGACCGACGACGTGCCGAGATCGACCACGACCTGGCCGCTTCTGATGTTCTACAGGATGCCGTCGCCTTCGAACACCGCGCGTACATGCTTGGCGCTCGGTAGGCAGAGGAACAGCACATCGCTCTGCCTGACGACGTCGGCGACCGTTTCAGCCACATCGGCGCCGTCAGCGCGCAGCCGTTGCAGCGGCTCAGCCGCGAGGTCGAACACCACGACGCGCTTGCCGCTCTTCTTGACCAGGTTGCGGCAAATCGGCTCACCCATCACGCCGAGGCCGATGAATCCGAGAGTCTCGTATTCAGTCATATCGCTTCTTCTTTTTGACGCTTCTTGAGGTGTTGTGCATACGCCGCGCCCATATCGGCGAGGCTACTTCACGAACGATCGCGACGGCGCCAGATGCAGCGCGAACGCGTCGACCTTGTCGCTGGCGCGCGGATAGATCTCGCTGACGATCGGATCGTGGCCCGGGATGAAGCGGTCGGGATGACCGGCAAGCCGCTCGACGGTCTCCCAGCCCTGCGCCATGTCGCCGACATTGTAGACGATCGGGAACGGGCTACGCTTGTGCAGGTTCGCATAATAATGCGCGGCGTCCGACGCCAGCACGACCGGGCCGCGCGCGGTCTCGACCCGCACCACCTGCAGGCCGTCGGAATGGCCGCCGACGCGATGCACGGTGACGCCGGGCGCGATCTCGCCGTCACCGGAATGGAAGGTGACGCGCTCGCCATAGACGTGGCGCACCATCTGGGTGACGTGCTCGATGGAGAACGGATGGCGCAGCATGCCGTTGCACATGCAGCGGCCGGTCGCGTAGCTCATCTCGCGTTCCTGCAGATGGAATTTGGCATTCGGGAAGCGATCCAGATTGCCGGCGTGGTCATAATGCAGATGGGTCACGATGACGTCGCGGATCGCATCGGCGCTGACGCCGAAGCCGGCCAGCGCATCGACCGGGTTGAGCGTCAGCTTGCGGGCGCGCGCCTTGGCCTCCTCGGCGTTGAAGCCGGTGTCGACCAGGATATCGCGGCCGTGACCGCGGATGAGCCAGACGAAATAATCGAGATCCTGCGCCGTGGTATCATGCGGATCGGGCACCAGGAAGTTGAGGTGAGGCGTGCGCGGCGACATCGTCGCATAGCGCAGGGCGTAGATTTCGTAGGCGTTTCCCATCGGTTTCGCTCTTGTTGGCAGACCTTGTTTGAACGGGTTGTTCTTGATTGGCTTGGCGTCCCGACCACAAAGCCATCGCCTCGCGCAAAGGTCAAACCGCGCGAAGTGCGACGAGCGCATGACGGGACGGCCGCGGCCTCTGTGAATGGAATCACATTATCCGGTCGCAGGAACCTGCACCATGCCACGGAGGCGATGGCCGCCATGATCGCGGCTGCTGCACTGCGGCCTCGCTCCTGCCGCCGCGATCAGCGATGGTGCAGCAAGCCGTTGACGGGGGTTTGACCGTGGTTTGATAATGGTTTTTCGCTAGAGTAAGGTCCCCGGGGCGCAGGCCGAAAGCGGCGCCATTTCATTACAATGCCGCGATCTGGATTTGCTGCGATTATGAAAATCCGCCTTGCCTTGCTCGCCACGCTGATTTTTTCAATCGCGTCGCCCACCCTGTCCGTCGCCGCCGGCGATCGTTTCGCGCTGGTCATCGGCAATGCCAAATATCCCGACGCCGACGCACCGCTGAAGGAGCCGGTTAACGACGCGCGTGACGTCGCCGACGAGCTCAAGCGCGACGGCTTCACCGTCGAGGTCGGCGAGAACCTGACCGGCGACGGCATGCGCCGCGCCTTCGACCGGCTCTATGGCAAGATCAAGCCCGGCTCGGTCGCGCTGATCTTCTTCTCGGGTTACGGCATCCAGTCGAACCGGCAGAGCTACATGATCCCGATCGATGCCCAGATCTGGGCCGAGGCCGACGTCCGCCGCGACGGCTTCAGCCTCGAGACCGTGCTCGGCGAGATCAACAGCCGCGGCGCCGGGGTCAAGATCGCCCTGGTCGACGCCTCGCGGCGCAACCCGTTCGAGCGCCGCTTTCGCAGCTTCTCGGCCGGGCTCGCCCCGGTGATCGCCCCCAACGGTACGTTGGTGATGTATTCGGCCGCGCTGTCGTCCGTGGTCTCGGACAATGGCAGCGACCGCAGCCTGTTCGTGCGGGAATTGCTGAAGGAGATCCGCACCCCCGACCTGATGGCGGAGGAAACGCTGAACCGCACCCGCGTCGGCGTCACCCGGGCCTCGCGGCAGGAACAGGTGCCGTGGATATCGTCGTCGCTGGCCGAGGATTTCTCGTTCAGTCCGGGCGGCGCAGCCACGCCAAGCGCCGCAGCCACACCAGGCGGCGCGGCCATTCCAGGCGGCGCGCCGGGACCGTCGAGCGCAGCGCCCGCGCCTGCCGCGTCGCCGTCGACCGAGGTGGCAACGGCACCGCCAGTTGCACCTCCGCCGGCCCCGCCCGCTGCAACGCCGAAGCCGACACCGACGCCTCCGGCTGCAACCGCGCCGACGTCGCCACCAGCGCCGCCGAAACCACCGGGCGCGACAGCGCCGGCGGCACCCCCGCCCCCGCCAAAAGCGCCCGAGATCGCGCTGCCGCCACCCGCGCCTCCGCCGCCCTTGGTGATCCAGCCCACCCCGGCTCCGAGCAATTCGCCCGTGCTCGCGGACGATCCGACGATCAAGGGCCTGAACGAAAAGCTCGACAAGAACCCGGATGACGCGGCTGCGCTGTATCGCCGCGGCCAGGTCTTTGCCAGCAAGGGCGCGTACGACCTCGCGGTGAAGGATTTCACCAATTCGCTGCGACTGAACCCGAAGGATGTCGAGGCCTATAACAACCGCTGCTGGGTCCGCACCGTGATCGGCGACCTGCAGGCGGCGCTGAAGGACTGCAACGAGGCATTGCGGCTGCGCCCGAATTTCGTCGATGCGCTCGACAGCCGCGGGCTGATGAACCTGAAGGGCGGGCAGAACAAGAACGCCATCGCCGATTTCGACGCCGCGCTGAAGATCAACCCGCGGCTGACCTCGTCGCTGTACGGGCGCGGCCTTGCCAAGAAGCGCAGCGGCGCGGTCGCGGAAGGCGATCTCGACATCGCCAACGCCAAGGCGATGGACCCGAACATCGTCAAGGAATTCGCCTACTACGGCGTGCAGTGACAAATGAGCGAGGCCTGCCCGCGGCTCGAACCCCAGGCGAAATTGCGCGACTAATCAGAGGGTGCGTGCCGGGCAGCGATGCCCGCAATCAATCCAAACCGTTGCATGGAACCGCGCCAGCCGGCGCAGGAGGGACCGAAATGTTCAAGCCGTCGGCAAGGGCCGCGATGCTTTCAATCGCGACCGTCGGCGCCATGCTCTGGTTCGGCATGGCGACCGCCCGCGCTGGTGACGTCACCGAGGATCAGATCATCAAGGCGTTGACACCCGAGAAGAAGCCGCTGACCCGCGGCCTTTCGGCCGGCCCGCAGACCTCGCCCGGGCTGAACGCCGACCAGGCCAAATTCGTGCAGAGCGTCCGTGGCCGCGCCACCCGCTCGCTGTCCTCGACTGAGCGCGAGGAAATCGCGACCATCGTCCAGGACAAGCCGAAGATCGATCTTGAGATCAACTTCGATTACAACTCCGCCGACATCAGCGCGAAGTCGCTGCCGTCGGTGCAGGCGCTCGGCCGCGCCCTGACCAATCAGGACCTGAAGGGCTCGACCTTCGTGGTCGCTGGCCACACCGACGCCGCCGGCGGCGAGGACTACAATCAGGGCCTCTCGGAGCGCCGCGCCGACGCCATCAAACGCTATCTGGTCGACAAATATGGCATCAACGGCACCGATCTCGTCACCGTCGGCTATGGCAAGAGCAAGCTGAAGGACCCGAGCCACCCGATGGCGGACGTCAACCGGCGGGTGCAGGTCGTCAACATGGAAAACAAGGACACCGCCTCCAAGTGATGGGCGGTGGCGTGGCCCCTTTTTGAGGTTACAATGCGTCCCGCACCCCGGCGGGGCGCATTTGCTTGAGGGCGAACGCCCAAAGCGGCCCACAGGTGACCCGCCTCACATGACATCAGGGCATGATCCGGAACAATGGACCCCGGCCTTTCCGATGCCCACACAATACGACGGCGAGATGAGACTTCGACGAGCGCCCAAGACAATCACTGTCGATACGCGCCAAGTTCTGGATTGATCAGGCGATGAATTTCTCCCAATACCTCAAGCCTGCGCTCGGCACGGTGGTGTTCCTCGCGCTGGCTGTCGCCTATTACGCGTTCGAGCACCGCTCCCATCCGGAGGAGAAGGAGACGCCGGGCCAGGCGCTGGTCGTGGTGACGAAGTCGACCAATGCCTGCTTCTCCGACATGGTCCGCGTCACCGGCTTCATCGTGCCGCGCCGCGAGGCGCAGGTGTATGTCGACCAGGACGGCTCCAAGGTCACCGACGTGCTGGTCCGCGAGGGTGACACCGTGACCGAGAACCAGGAACTGGCGCGGTTGACCCCGCCGCCGCAGCAGGCGGCGCAGGGCAATGCCAAGCCGATCGTGCTGCGCGCGCCGGCCGCCGGCCTCGTGACCGAGGTGCGCACCGCGCCCGGCGCGCCGGCCTCGCCGCAGGCTCCGCCGATGTTCAAGATCTCCGTCAACAACGAGATCGAGCTCGACGCCGAGGTGCCGGGCTTCCAGCTCCTGAAGCTCAATCCCGGCGCCAATGTCCGGATCAGCCGCGACGACGCGCCCGACATCGTCGGCAAGGTTCGCCAGATCTCGCCGCAGATCGACCGCGCCACCCAGCTCGGGCACGTCCGCATCACCATCAATAACAATCCGACGCTGAAGGTCGGCATGTTCGCGCGCGCCAATATCGACGCCAAGCGCTCCTGCGGCGTCGCGGTGCCGCGCACCGCGATCGACCGCCTGACCCTGCAAGTCGTGAAGGGCAACACGGTCGAGACCCGCAGGGTGCGCGTCGGGCTGACCTCCGACACCTCGACTGAAATCCTTGAAGGCCTCGACGTCGGCGAAATCGTCGTGGCCGATGCTGGCACCTCGCTGCATGACGGCGACCAGATCAAGACCATGTTCGCCGACGAACTCGATCGCACGCGATCACGCTAATTCGGGCACGCTAATGGCTTTGAACATCTCGGCATGGTCGATCCGGAACCCGCTTCCCTCGATCGTCTTCTCGATCATCCTGCTGGTGCTGGGCTGGGTCTCCTTCACCAAGCTCGCGGTGACGCGGCTGCCGAGCGCCGACATTCCGGTGATCTCGGTCGCGGTGTCGCAGTTCGGCGCCGCGCCCTCGGAACTTGAGTCGCAGGTCACCAAGACGATCGAAGACGGCGTCTCCGGCGTCGAGGGCGTGCGCCATATCTCGTCCTCGATCACCGACGGCCTGTCGGTGACGACGATCCAGTTCGCGCTGGAGACCAATACCGACCGCGCGCTCAACGACGTCAAGGACGCCGTAACGCGGGTGCGCGCCAACCTGCCGCAGAACGTCACCGAGCCGTTGATCCAGCGCGTCGACGTGATCGGCCTGCCGATCGTGACTTACGCAGCGATCTCGCCCGGCAAGACGCCGGAGCAGCTCTCATATTTCGTCGACGACGTGGTCAAGCGCGCACTGCAGGGCGTGCGCGGCGTCGCCCAGGTCGAGCGCATCGGCGGTGTCGAGCGCGAGATCCTGGTCTCGCTCGATCCCGACAAGCTGCAGGCGGTCGGGCTCACCGCGGTGAATGTCAGCCAGATCCTGCGTGGCACCAATGTCGACGTCGCCGGCGGCCGCGCCGAGATCGGCAAGAACGACCAGGCGATCCGCACCCTGGCCGGCGCCAAGACACTGAACGAACTCGCCGGCACCATGATTCCGCTGTTCGGCGGCGGCGAGATCCGGCTCGACGATCTCGGCACCGTCACCGACACCATCGCCGACCGGCGCACCTTCGCCCGCTTCAACGGCGAGCCGGTGGTGGCGCTCGGTATCAAGCGCTCCAAGGGCGCCAGCGACGTCGTCGTCGCGGCCGCGGTGCAGAAGCGGATCGACGCCCTGAAAGTTGCCTATCCCGACGTCGACCTCAAGCTGATCGACACCTCGGTCGAGTTCACCAAGGGCAATTACGAGGCCGCGATCTCGACCTTGTTCGAGGGCGCGATCCTCGCCGTCATCATCGTGCTGCTGTTCCTGCGCGATATGCGCGCCACCATCATCGCCGCGGTCTCGCTGCCGCTGTCGATCTTCCCGGCATTCTGGGCGATGGACCTGCTCGGCTTCTCGCTCAACCTCGTCTCCTTCCTCGCCATCACGCTGTCGACCGGCATCCTCGTCGACGACGCCATCGTCGAGATCGAGAACATCGTGCGCCACATGCGGATGGGCAAGACGCCCTACCGGGCCGCCCTCGAAGCCGCCGACGAGATCGGGCTCGCGGTGATCGCGATCTCGCTCACCATCATCGCGATCTTCGCGCCGGCGAGCTTCATGTCCGGGATCGCCGGGCAGTTCTTCAAACAGTTCGGCATCACCGTGTCGGTACAGGTGTTCTTCTCGCTGCTCGCCGCGCGCTTCGTGACGCCGATGCTGGCCGCCTATTTCCTCAAGCATCATGACCACGACGACCCGCCGCCCGGCCGCATCCTGCGCAGCTATCACGGCCTCGTCACCTGGTCGGTGAAGCACCATTACATCACCGTGCTGATCGGCTTTGCGGTGTTCGCCGCGTCGATTTGGAGCATCACGCTGCTGCCGCAGGGCTTCCTGCCGGCGCAGGACACTGCGCGCTCGCTGCTCGCAATGGAGCTGCCGCCCGGCTCGCAGCTGGCCTATACCGAGAAGGTCACCGAGGAGATCGTGGCGCGGCTGCGCAAGCGGCCCGAGGTGCGCAGCGTGTTCGTCGACGGCGGCCGCGTGCCGCCGGGCATCCAGGAAGTGCGCCGCGCCGCGCTGATCATCAACTACACGCCGAAGGCGGACCGCAAGATCACCCAGCGCGAGCTCGAGCTGTCGATCGGCAAGGAGCTCGATAACGTCCCCGATATCCGGTTCTGGTTCCTCGACGAGAATGGCCTGCGCGCCATCTCGCTGGTCGTCACCGGCACCGACAGCAACATCGTCAACAACGTCGCCAGCGAACTGGCGACGCAGATGAAGCGGATCCCGATCATCGCCAACGTGATCTCGGAGACCGCGCTCGACCGGCCCGAACTGCGCATCCGTCCGCGCGCCGAGCTCGCGGCGCGGCTCGGCGTCTCGACCGAGAGCCTGTCGCAGACCATCCGCGTCGCCACCATCGGCGACGTCGGCCCGGCGCTGGCCAAGTTCGACGCCGGCGACCGCCAGGTCCCGATTCGCGTCCAGCTCGAGGACAATGCGCGCAGTGATTTGCAGATGCTGGAGCAACTGCGCGTGCCGCTCGGCGCGCGTGGCGAACGCGGTGGCGTCCCGCTCTCCGTCGTCGCCGACATCCAGCTCGACCAGGGCCCGACCAGCATCAACCGCTACGACCGCGAGCGGCAGGCGACTGTCGCGGCCGACCTCGTCGGCAATGCCGCGCTCGGTGACGCCACCAAGCTGATCTACGACCTGCCTGTGATGAAGAGCCTGCCGAAGGGCGTGAAGGTCAGCCCGTCCGGCGACGCCGAGAGCCTCGCCGAGCTGTCCGACGGCTTCGCCACCGCGATCACCGCCGGCCTGATGATGGTCTACGCCGTGCTGGTGCTGCTGTTCGGCACCTTCCTGCAGCCGATCACCATCCTGTTCTCGCTGCCGCTCTCGATCGGAGGCGCGATCGGCGCGCTGCTTTTGACCGGCAAGCAGCTCACCACGCCGGTGTGGATCGGCATCCTGATGCTGATGGGCATCGTCACCAAGAACGCCATCATGCTGGTGGAGTTCGCGGTGGAGGCGATCCGCGACGGCAAGGCGCGCGAGGAAGCCATGATCGACGCCGGCATGAAGCGCGCCCGCCCGATCGTGATGACCACGATCGCAATGGCCGCCGGCATGATGCCGTCGGCGCTGGCGTTCGGCGCCGGCGGTGAATTCCGTTCGCCGATGGCGCTCGCGGTGATCGGCGGCCTGATCTTCTCGACCGTGCTGTCGCTGGTGTTCGTGCCGGCGATGTTCATGGTGATGGACGACATCGGCAACCTGATCTGGCGCTTCGGCAAGCGGCTCGTGGTCTCGCATGCCGACCACGAGCTGACCCCGAGCGAGCCCGAGGCTGACAAGGCCAAGAAGCCCGGTCCGCCGAGCATGATCTCGCCCGCCGCAGAATGAGCCAAGTTCGCGCCGCGTCAGCGCACGATGAAGGGGCGCCCACCAAAATATCGAAAACAACCCCATGCACAGTAGCCGGCGGCCGCCGCGTTCGACACGGCAACTTGACTCGTCGGGCAACTCAGGGGTATTTTTCCATTATCCAGAAATCGTGCAGACGCCCTTCACCTTGCTCAGTGTCATCACCCGCGCATGCGGGTGATCCAGTATTCCAGAGACCGCAGTGCTTGAGCCGAGAGGCTGCGGCGTACTGGATCGCCCGGTCGAGCCGGGCGATGACCACGGTGGACGAGGATATAGCGGCGCGCCGAAGCGAGTCCTGTCGCGCTCTAATACAGCCGCGTGCGATAGGCCTCTTCCATCGTCTTCTCGGCGACCTCGACCTCGACGGCGGCGGTCTGCTCGGCGATGATCCGGCCGAGCGTCGGGAAGCTGTGGCGCTCGACCTGCGCGGCCGGATTCCAGAGTTTTGAGCGCATCAGCGCCTTGCCGCAATGGAAGTAGGTCTCATCGACATGCACCTTGATGCCGATGATCGGCGTGACGTTCTGCACCGTCAGCGGCGTCAGGAGATCCGGCTCCTGCGAGATCTCGGCCCGCCCGTTGATGCGCAGGGTCTCGTTGATGCCCGGCACCATGAAGATCAAACCGACCCCGGGCGAAGCGATGATATTGCCGAATGTATCGACCCGGTTGTTGCCGCGCCGATCCGGGATCAGCAGCGTCTTGTCGTCGAGCACCGAGACGAAGCCCGGCGCGTCGCCGCGCGGGCTGGCGTCGGCATGGCCCTTGCCGTCGCTGGAGGCGATGACCAGGAACGGCGACAGCGCGATGAAGTCGCGGCAGAACTTGTCGAGATGGTTGAGCACCTTCTTCTCGGCGAGCGGGCTCAATTGCCCGAAATGCGCGCGAAGATCCTCCTGCGACTTGACCGGCGGCTTGCCGCCTGCGCCCTCGTGACCCATAGCGAACCTCCCTTTGTTGTTAGTTTACACCGCGTCGATGCCGGAAGCGATCCTCGCCGTCTGGCGTGCGCCGGCCGCGGCCGCAAAGCCCGGCTGGTCGAAGAAATCGCGGCCGGGGATCGCATCGAGCAGGTCGCGCGTATAGGCCTGACGCGGCGCGGTGAAGACCTCTGCCGTAGTGCCTTCCTCGACGATGCGCCCCTTCTGCAGCACGATGACGCGGTCGGCGATCTCGGCCGCGATGCGCAGATCGTGGGTGATGAAGATCATTGCGAGCCGCATCTCCTGGCGCAGTTCGGCGAGCAGCGCCAGCACCTGGGCCTGCACCGAGACGTCGAGCGCCGACACCGCCTCGTCGGCGATCAAGACCCGCGGCTTGAGCGCGAGCGCCCGCGCGATGCAGATGCGCTGGCGCTGGCCGCCCGAGAATTCGTGCGGGTAGCGATCCGCGGCGGTCTCCGACAGGCCGACCCGCACCAGCAGCTTCCGCGCCTGCGCCATCGCCTCGGCACGCGAGGTGCCATAGGCCATCGGACCGCGCGCGACGGCATCGCCGACCTTCTGGCGCGGATCGAGGCTGGCAAACGGATCCTGGAACACGATCTGAAGCCGCCGCCGCGCCTGGCGGAGCGCTTCACCACGCAACAGCCGGAGGTCGGCGCCGCCGAAACGAATGGCGCCGGCATCCGGTTCGGTCAGCCGCATGATCATGCGCCCCAGCGTCGACTTGCCGGAGCCGGATTCGCCGACGACGGCAAGCGTCTCGCCCTGGTGCAAGGTCAGCGAGATGCCGTCCGCGGCGACGACTTCGCGCGGCGGCTGCAACCAGCCGCGCTTGACCCGAAAGGTCTTCTGCAGGCCGACGACCTCCAGCAACGGCTCCGGTCGCACGATCGTGTCATGGATATCGGCGAGCCGCGCCTTCGGCACCGCATCGATCAGTTCGCGCGTGTAGGCGGCTTGCGGATTGCGCAGCACCTCACTGGCCGTGCCTTGCTCGACCACCTTGCCATGGCGCAGCACCACGACGCGGTCGGCGACATCGGCAACGACGCCGAAATCATGGGTGATCAGCAACACGCCCATGCCGCGCTCGCGCCGGAGATCGTCGATCAGGCGCAGGATCTGACGCTGGGTCGTGACATCGAGTGCGGTGGTCGGCTCATCCGCGATCAGCAGCGCGGGCCGGTTGGCCATCGCCATCGCGATCATCACGCGCTGGCGCTGACCGCCGGAGAGCTCGAACGGGTAGCTCTTCTCCAGCAGAAGCGGGTTCGGCAGCCCGACCTGCGTCAGCAGCGTCTGCACCCGCTCGCGGACCTCCGCCATCGACGGCGTGGGCCGCTGGTGCGCCAGGATCATCTCCTCGATCTGCTTGCCTACCCGCTTGAGCGGATTGAGCGAGGACAACGGCTCCTGAAAGATCATCGCGGCATTGCCGCCGCGCAAATTCCTTAGCCCGCGACTGTCGAGCTTGGATGGATCCTGCCCCGCGACCATGACGGTGCCGGACACGATATCGACGCCCCGCGGCAACAGCTGCAGGACCGCATGGGCGATCATCGACTTGCCGGAGCCGGATTCGCCGACCAGACAGACCACCTCGTTGGGCTTGATCTCAAACGACACATTCTCGACCGCGAAGGGCCGATCGCCGCCCTTGGGAAGCGCGATCGAGAGATCCTTGACCGCAAGAACCGGGGCGTTGCTCTGCATAGCTTCGCTCATGACCGGCGCCTCGAGACGCGCGGGTTGAGGACATCGGACAGGCCTTCGCCGAACAGGTTGATCGCCAGCACGGTGACGAGGATGGCAAGCCCGGGAAACACGCTCATCCACCACGCATTGCGGATCGCGGTACGCCCCGCGCCGATCATGAAGCCCCACGACATCAAATTGGGGTCGCCGAGCCCCATGAAGGACAGCGCGCTTTCCAGCAGGATCGCGGTGGCGACCGTCAGTGACGTCACGACCAGGATCGGCGAGATCGCATTCGGCAGGATATGGCCGAGCACGATGCGCCGGGTGCGCTCGCCCTGGCACAGCGCCGCCTCGACGAATTCACGATGGCGCAGGCGCAGGAATTCCGCGCGCGTCAGCCGCGCCAGCGGCGGCCAGCTCACCGCCCCGATGGTCAGGATGATCGTGAGCAGCGACGGATTGAACGTTGCGACCAGCAGGATGGCGAGCACGAAGGCCGGAATGGTCTGGAACAATTCCGTCATCCGCATCAGCACCAGATCGACCTTGCCGCCGAAATAGCCCGAGATCGCACCGACCACGACGCCGATCGCCATCGCCGCGAGCGCCGATGCGATGCCGATCAGCAGCGAGACGCGCGCGCCATAGGCGACGCCGGCCGCGACATCGCGGCCGAGCGTATCGCCGCCGAGCCATAAGCCGTCCTCGCCGGGCGGCGTGAACGGCGCACCGACCATCTCCCAGGGTGAGACCGGAAACACGATCGGCGCGATGATCGCGATGACAACGACGACGAGCAGCAGGACAAGCCCGATCATACCGCTGGGATGACGCAGGAAAGCGCGCACCGTCTCCATCACGCCGCTCCCGTGGTCATGCGCGGATCGATCAGCCGGTAGACCAGATCGGTCAGAAGGTTGAGCGCGATCACGACGATCGAGAGGATCAGGAAGATGCCGAGCAGGACGGGATAGTCGCGCTGCAGCAGGGCCTCGAAGGTCAGGCGGCCAAGGCCGGGCCAGGCAAACACCGTCTCGATGACGACGGCGCCGCCGACCAGCGCGCCGGCCTGCATGCCGGCGACGGTGACGACCGGCACCAGCGCATTGCGCAGCATGTGCCCGACGACGATACGCGTGCCGGACAGGCCCTTGGCGCGCGCCGTCTTGATGAAATCCTGTTGCGCGACCTCGATGATCGAGGATCGCATCAGCCGCGCATAGATCGCCAGATAGATCGCCGCCAGCGAGGTGACCGGCATGATCATGTGCTTCATGATGTCGAGCGCGTGCTCGATCGGCGAGAGCTGGACGTTGATGGTCTCATAGCCGAACGGCGGCAGCCAGCCGAGCGCTACCGAGAACACCAGCACCAGCATCAGCCCAAGCCAGAACACCGGCGTCGCATAGAGCACGAGCGAGAGCACGGTGAACACCGTATCGAGCACGCTGCCGGCCGCGAGCCCCGCCAGCGCGCCGAGCGCGGTGCCGATCAGGAGCGCGAGACAGAACGCCGTGACCGTCAACAGCAGCGTCGCTGGAAGCCGTTCGAGGATCAGATCGACGACGGGGCGGCGCTGCCGATAGGAATAGCCGAGATCGAGCCTGACGACGCGGCCGAGGTGGCTCACGAGCTGCACGAAATACGGCTTGTCGAGCCCGTACTCCTTGCGCAGATCGTCGAGCAGTTTTGGATCGGACGCGCCGGATTGCCCGGCCATCACCTGGGCCGGATCGCCGGGTGCGGCCCGCACCAGCACGAAGTTGAACGTCGCGATGACGATGATCACGGCGACGAGCTGGGCGATGCGGCTGATCGCCTGGAGCCCGATCGCCGTTGCGCTCCCGAGCCGGGTCACGATTTGTAGACCGACCCGAAGGTTTCGTGCGAGCCGATGCCCGTCGTCACGATGTTCTTGAACGCCTTGTCGTAGATGATGGGATATTCGATCTCGAGCGTCCAGGCCACCGGCACATCCTCGACCAGGATCTGCTGCACCTTGCTGTAGAGCTCCTGGCGCTTGGCTTCGTCGAGCGTGATTGCGGCCTCGTCGAACAGTTTGTCGACCTCGGGATTCGAGTATCCTTGCGTGTTCGAGAACAGGATGCCCTTCTTGATGTTCGACGAAATATAGGTGCGCGCCACGCCGAGCGCGGGATCGCCGAGCTGGTAGAGCAGGTTCTGGGTCATCTCATAGTCCCAGTTGCCGACCTTCTCGGCCCAGCCCGCCATATCGGTGCCGACAAGCACGAGGTCGATGCCGACGCGTGCAAAGCTCTGACGGAAGAATTCGCCGGCGCGCTGATAGGACTCGCCATAGGGCGGCACGATGTACTTGATCTCGGCCCGCTTGCCGTTGGCGCCAGGCTTCAATCCCATCTCGTCGAGCAGCGCCTTGGCCTTGTCCACGGAGAACTCGTAGCGCTTCACGTTCGGATCGTAGAACCGCGTCTTCGACGAAATCGGGCCGGTCGCAACCTTGGCGTTGCCGAAGTACACGCGCTTGCTGAACGCCTCGCGATCGATCAGGTGCATCACCGCTTGCCGGAACCGCTTGTCGTTCATCGGCGCGATGCGGTTGTTCATTTCGAGCCACTGGTGCGGCGCGAAATACTCGTAGCCCTTGGTGGTGAATTCGAGATTCTTCTGCGCCTTGAAACGCTGCACGTCGTAGAATTCGACGTCGGACCATTGCACGAGCTGCACGGTGCCGTTCTCGAGCGCGAGCGCGCGCGACGCCGCATCCGGAATCACGCGGTAGACGATCTCGTCGAGATAGGGCTCGTCCTTCAGATAGTAGCCGTCGTGGCGGACGAGGTGAACATGCGAGCCGCGCACCCATTCCTTCAGCTTGAAGGGGCCGGTGCCGATCGCCTTGTCGTTCTCCGGGTTCTTGCGATAGTCGGTGCCGTCGTAGATGTGCTTGGGCACGATCGGGGCGGACGTGCAGTCGAAGCAGCCGATGAAGGGCGCGAACGGCTGCTTCAGCTTGAACACGACGGTGAGCGGATCGGGCGCTTCGGCCGACGCCACGCGGGCGAAGTTCTGCCGCGCGCGCGGATGGGTCTCCACCAGCAGCTTCATGCAGCTGAAGACCACGTCCTCCGAGGTCATCGGCTTGCCGTCGTGGAAGGTGATGCCGGGAAACAGCTTGAATGTGTAGGTCAGGCCGTCCGGCGAGACCTCCCAGGACTGCGCCATGCCGGGCATCGGCTTGAGGTCGGCGCCGTATTTCAGCAGGCCTTCATAGATCTTGCCGCCGAGTGTCAAGGTCGGCTGCTGCTGGTTCAGCGCGGTCACCAGAACCGGCGGCTCGGGCTGGATGATGGTGTTGAGCGTTCCACCGCGGGTCTGGCCCGCCGCCCGCGTGATGCCGAACGGGATGGCTGCACCGCAGGCCAGCATCGCCTTGGTGAATTCGCGTCTGTTCATCGGACCTCTCCGTCGCCGCGCGTCAGGCATTCGATTTCGGCGAATGTCGCGGGGTGAGGCATTGTTGCCAAACGCCGTATCCCGCGCTACCTGAATGGGGACAACAACCATCGCGATCGGGCCAACTGGCCCGGAAGATGCATGAGCACCCTGCGAAAACGACGATCGATCAGGAGCTCACGACACTTGAAAGTCGCAGCGCGACGAAATGACACCGCCGGCTTGCGCGTGTGCCGCAAGCAATCCGGTCCCGTAGCCGCCGCGCATTATGCCGGACAACTGCAACAGGTCGAACGGCCGCTCGCGGCTATGGCGGCCTCTTATCCGAACGAAAGCACGAGCGCGCGACACGCGCATCGGCGCGATCAATTCATCCTGCAGACCGCAGGCGTGACCTCGATGATGACCGAGCGCGGTCATTTCGTCGTTCCGCCCGGCCATGGCCTGTGGATTCCGGCCGGCGTCGCGCATCAATCGCGTGCATGGGGCGAGGTCGAGATCCAGACCATCTATGTCACGCCGGATCGCGTGCGGAATGCGCCGGCAACCTGCCGCCTGATCAGGGTCTCCGCGCTGGTCGAAGCGTTGATGGAAGAAGCGGTGCATATGCCGACCCGTTACGACCCGGAAGGGCGCGACGGCCGGCTGGTCGATTTCCTGCTCGATGAGATCGGCAGGATGCCTGAAGTGTCGTTGCATGTGCAGGTGCCGCCCGATCCGCGGCTCGCCGCGATCTGTGAAGCGGTGCTGGTCGATCCGAGCTCCGATCTCACGCTCGACCAATGGGCCGACCGCTGCCAGCTCAGCCGGCGGACCTTGACGCGGCTGTTCCGGCGCGAGACCGGACAGAGCTTTGCGGCCTGGCGCCAGCGGGTGCGGCTGCTCGAAGCGCTGGCGCGGCTCGGCGCCGGCGAAGCGGTCACCGGCGTCGCGCTCGACGTCGGCTATGACAGCCCGAGCGCGTTCGCCGCGATGTTCAAGCGCGAGCTCGGCGCCGCGCCGCGCCAGTATCTGCGCTGGGCCAATCCCGAAGTGGTGATGAGGTAGGCGAATTCGCGTCACGCACTCGTGGAACGCAAAACCCCTGCGGTCAACGGGAAAGACCGCAGGGGTTTGCAGGTGGATGGCGTGAGGCCAGCAAGGCTGGGTGTCACCCCAAGGACCGGCACGCGGATGAAAGCGATACCCGCCTCGTCATGCAAGCAAGTCTTTTAGGCAGGAGTGCGTCAACATTCGCAAGCAAGGCGCGCGAGAGGACGCGATCCTCGCGCGCGCGTTGCATGCGACCGTTTAGTCGTTGCGTGCGACCGCCGTCAGCTTGGTCATGTTGTGCAGCATGATCCGGCCGCGCTGCAGGTCGACGATGCCGTCCTTGCGCCAGGTCTGCAGCTGCCGGTTGACGCTCTCGCGCGCGGCGCCGACGAAGATGCCGAGCTGCTCCTGCGAGATGTGCACCTCGGAACCGAAATCCTCGGCCAGCGCGCACAGCCGGCGTGCGAGACGGACCGGCAATGGCTGCAGCACGGATTCTTCCATCCGCTCGCTCTGCCAGCGGATGCGCTGGCACAGCAATTCGATCAGGCGGACCGCGACCTTCGGCTCGCGCTCGAGGAAGCCCAGGAAATCCTCCCGCCGCAGGACGAACAATTCGGTGGGCTCGCCCGCGGTCGCATCCGCGGTGCGATCCTGACCGTCGAGGACAGCGACTTCGCCGAACAGGTCGCCGGATCCCATGAAGTTCAGTGTGAGCCGGCTGCCGTCGGAGGCGCCGGTTTCGATGCGTACCTGGCCGCGGCGGACCCCGAACAGGGCGTCGCCGGGATCGCCTTTCTGGAACAGCACCTCGCCGGTGGCGAGCTGCTGGGTGTGGCAG
The DNA here is from genome assembly GCF_038967635.1 of Bradyrhizobium sp. B124. NCBI lineage: Bacteria > Pseudomonadati > Pseudomonadota > Alphaproteobacteria > Hyphomicrobiales > Nitrobacteraceae > Bradyrhizobium > Bradyrhizobium sp. B124. Next base: position 5,268,571 of record NZ_CP152413.1, read on the forward strand.
AGGCCCGAAAGCCGCGCCAATTCGTCCGCACCGAGATCGGCGAACATAGGGTTCATTTTCAGAATGACCGCAAATTCGGCCTGTTTGCTCATTGTATTGCCTTCCAAATCGATCCGAGCGGTCCCCTCCGCCCGGTTAGCAACAATCACCCTCATAAGAGTGTGTGAGAGGTCACATAAGTTCATGCTGGTAACGGATTATTTTTCGCCTCGTTGGAGCAAGGTCCCGTTTGCGGGATAATCTCATGCGATCGGCCGTGCCTTTCCACGGCGGAACCCTGTCTGCCCGGCCTGGAATATCGAGATGAGAGCACTGAAATTCGCCGGGGCCGCCATCGCTGTCGTGATCGTGATCATCGCGCTGGTGGCCGCGGTCGGGATCCCGTCCTCGTTTCTCACATCGGCCATCACCGAGCGGGTCGAGCGGGAGACCGGCTACACACTCACCATCAATGGCAGCGCCAAGATTGGCCTCTGGCCGACCGTCAATCTGACGCTAAGCGACGTCGTGTTGCAGGACCCGCGGGAGCGCGAGGCCAACAACCGGTTCGCGGCTGATCGGGTCGAAGCCGAGATGACGCTGTCGAGCCTGTGGTCGGGCCAGCCCGACATCACCGACCTTGTGATCGTCAAGCCGGTGATCAATCTGCCGCTGCAGCGCGAGCGCACCCGCGATCACAATCCGCCGGCGAAGTCTTCCGCGTCCGACAGCGGCGGGCTCACGATCCGGCATGTCAGCGTCACCGGCGGCACCATCGTGTTCTCCAATGTGCGCGACCGGGTCGAGAATCGGATCGAGACGCTCAATGCCGATGCGACCATCGACAACGACCGCAAGATCGTCGTCACGGGGAGTGCGAGCGCCAGTGACAAGCCGCTGAAGTTCGAGATCCGCGCGACCGCGCCGCAAGCGCCGCTTGAACGCCAAAACGTGCCGGCCGAGTTCAACATCGACGCACCCGGCCTGTTGCCCGCGGCGATCAAGGCGAATGCGGAAGTGCGCCTGAACGGCACGGTGGTGATGTTCAACGGCGTATCCGGCACGCTCGGCGATGGCGGCTTCACCGGCTGGGCCTCGGTCGACTTCGCCAGCAACAAGCCGCTGGTGAAGCTCGATCTCGACTTCCAGCGCATCTCGATGGCGCTGCCGCCGAGCCAACCGGATGCGGCGCAGCCATTGGGCACCAACATTTGGAGCAACGCATCGATCGACCTCGGCGGGCTCAATTATGTCGACGTGCAGGCGCGCATCTCAACGGCGGAGCTCGTGATCGGTGACGGCCGCTTCGCGCAGGCTGCGATCGATGCATCTGTCGACAGCGGCGTGCTGAAGGCCCGGCTCGCCAATCTTGGCGCCTATGAGGGCACCGCCAATGGCGACGTCACCGTCGACGCCAAGGCAGCTACTCCAACCTACGCGCTGCGGCTCGATCTCGCCGGCGTCCGTGCGCTGCCGGTGCTGAAGAGCCTCGCCGAATTCGACAAGCTCGACGGCAAGATGCAGGCCAAGATCGCGCTAACCTCGCAGGGCACCAGCGCGCGCGCCATCGTCGGCAATCTCGGCGGCACGGCGTTCGTCGTATTCCAGGACGGCAAGATCCTCGGCCTCAACGTCGCGCAGATGATCCGCAACCTCACCACCAACACCTTGTCGGGCTGGCAGCAGAGTGAGGCACTGTCGACCGATCTCAGCCAGCTCTCGGCCTCGTTCAAGCTCGACAAGGGCCAGGCCGTGACCACCGACCTCAATCTGGTCGGCCCGCTGGTGAAGATGGGCGGGGTCGGCACCGTCGATCTCAACACCCGCCAGATCGGGTTCCGCGTCGAGCCGCAGCTCGTGATGACCACCGAAGGCCAGGGCCGCACCGGCAATCCGGTCGGCCTCGGCATCCCCGTGATGATCGAGGGGCCGTGGGTGTCCCCACGGATCTATCCGGAGATGCAGGGCATCCTCGACAATCCAGAGGCCGCCTATGCCAAGCTCAAGGAGATGGGCAAGGGCCTGTTCGGCGCGAATGGCCAGGGTCTGAACCAAGGCCTGAGCCAAGGCTTGAACGGGCTCAGCAACCTCCTCAACGGCGTGCAGGGCAGCGGGACCGCCGCGCAGCCCGGCACCGGCCAGGCGCCAGCCGGCGCGGCCGCCGGCCAGAACAGCCCGCTCGGCGGGCAGCTCGGCGACACCATCGGGAACCTGCTGCAGCAGGGCCTCTCGACCCTCAATCAGGGCAACGCCTCCCGCCCGAGCCGCAGCCTGGCCCAGCCCACCCCGGACGCGCCGCCGGCCGCCGCACCACCACCGCCCGCCCCTCCGCCGGCCGACCCCGCCGAGCAGCATGACAATCCCGCGATGAGCGACGTGCTGCGGCAGCTGTTCAACCGCTGAATATTCCCGGATATCCCCCGCCGGAATGCAGGGCTAACCATGCGACGGGAGGCCCCGCCTTGCCCCGCCGATCCGTGCTAAACAGCAGCGATACAGTGGCGCACCCGACTGATCGGAGGGGAACGGACGAGGCTGGATGAACGGGGCACCGGACAAGGGCAAGAACTGGTTCCTGCGCGGCGGCCTGTTCGCCAAATACGTCCTCGCGCTGGTCGGCCTCGTCGTGTTCGTGCTGGCGGTCAACGGCGCGCTAGAGACCTGGATCAGCTACCGCGGCATCAGGAGCACGCTGACCGACGCGATGAGCGAGAAGGCGGACGCCACCGCCAAGCACATCGAGCAATCGATCGCCGATCTCGAACGGCAGATCTCCTGGGTGACCCGCGCCTCCTCCAACACGATCGAGCTGCGCCGCGCCGATTATGCCCAGCTGCTCGGCCAGGTGCCGGCGGTGAACCAGCTCACCCTGATCAACGGCCAGGGCCGCGAGGTGCTGCGGCTGTCGCGCCAGACCTACACGCTGAATTCCAACGCCGACTTCTCCCGCGACCTCCGCTTCACGGAGGCGATCGAGCGCGGCACCGCCTATGCGCCGGCGTACTTTCGCGACGAGCGGCCGTATATGTCGATCGGCGAGCAGCATTCCGGCTTCAATGCCGGCGTCACGGTGGCCGAGATCGACCTGCGTTTCCTTAACGACTATTTCGGCGATTCCCAGGTCGGCCGCACGGCCTACGCCTATCTCGTCGACGCCAAGGGTCGCGTGCTCGCGAGCTCGTCGAAGGGCCCCGAGGTCGGCAAGGACCTTGCCGCGCTGCCGCAGGTCGCCGCGGTGCTGTCGCCGAGCGGCAGGCGGATCGCCTCCGGCAAGGATGTCGACGGCAACGCGGTGCTGACGACTGCAACCGCAGCGCCGGACCTCGGCTGGCACGTCTTTGTCGAGCAGCCGACCGCGCAGGCGCTCTCCCCGATCCGCGACCAGCTGGTGCGCATCGCGCTCTTGATCGCGCTCGGTCTCGTGGTCGCGATCATCGCCGGCACGATTTTGGCGCGGCGCATGCTGGTGCCAATCACGGCGCTGCGCACCGGCGCGCGGCGGCTTGGCGATGGCGATTTCGGCCACCGCATCGAGGTGAAGACCGCGGATGAGCTGGAGGAGCTCGCCGGGCAATTCAACAGCATGGCCTCGCAGCTTGCCGAGACCTATTCCGGCCTCGAAGGCAAGGTGAAGGAGCGCACCCGCGACCTCGCGCAATCGATCAACGAGCTGAAGGTGCTGGAGGAGGTCGGCCGCGCGGTAGCGTCCTCGCTCGACCTCAACGCCGTGCTGCCGACGGTCGCCGCCCGCGCGCTCGAGATCACCCATGCCGACGCCGTGCTGATCTATGGCTACGACGCGACACACCGCACGTTCAACCTGACGCAGTCGATCGGCATCGACGCCGACGCCGAGGGCCATCACCGCGCGATCGATGCCGCGAACAGCCCGCTCGGCGAAGCCGCGACGAAGGGCGAGCCGCTGGCGTTCCCTGATCTCGCCACGATAGCGTTTTCGAGCGAAGCGGATACCGGTTCGCGTGAAGAAAACGCGTTAAAACAAGAATCCAGTCCCGATCATCCGCTGCGCGATGTCGTGGTCGGCGCCGGCTTCCACTCGGTGCTGGTGGTGCCGCTGGTCGATCAGCAGGGCGTGCTCGGCTCGCTGGTGGTGCTGCGCAAGACGGCCGGCGATTTCCCCGCGAGCCTGATCGGCCTGATGAAGACTTTTGCGCATCAGGCCGTGCTGGCGATGCGCAATGCGCGGCTGTTCACCGAGGTCGACCAGAAGAGCCACGCGCTGGAGCTGGCCAACACCACCGTGCGCGAGCAGGCGGACAAGCTCAGGCAGCAGACCGAAGAGCTCACCGACTGGAACAAGTCGTTGGAGCAGCGGGTCGAGACCCAGCTCGGCGAGATCGAGCGCATCCGCAGGCTCGAGCGCTTCCTGGCGCCGCAGGTGGCGCAGCTGATCGCCTCCTCCGACAATCCCGAGGGCCTGCTCGACAGCCATCGGCGCGAAGTCACCGTCGTGTTCTGCGACCTGCGCGGCTTCACCGCCTTCACCGAGGCGACCGAGCCGGAAGAAGCGATGAACGTGCTGCGCGAATATCACGCGGCGCTCGGCAAGCTGATCTTCAAGTACGAGGGCACGCTCGACAAATATGCCGGCGACGGCGTGATGATCCTGTTCAACGCGCCGATCCAGCTCGCCGACCACACTGCGCGCGCGGTGCGGATGGCGGTGGAGATGCGCGACACGGTCGGCCCCTTGACCGAGAAGTGGCGCAACCGCGGGCATACCCTGGGCTTCGGCATCGGCATCGCGCTCGGCTATGCCACGCTCGGCCAGGTCGGCTTCGAGCAGCGGCTGGAATATGCCGCGATCGGCAGCGTCACCAACCTCGCCTCCCGCCTGTGCGGCGAGGCCAAGGCCGGCCAGATCGTGGTGAGCCGCCGCGTCTTCGGCATGGTCGAGCCCCATGTCGAAGGCCGCGCCATCGACGACCTCGTGCTGAAGGGCTTTAATCACCCGATCCTCGCCGCGGAGATCCTGAGCTGGAAGGGCGAGCCGTCAGCGGAAGCGGCGGCGGAGTGATCCGCGCTCCCTCCATTCCGTCAATCCGAGCGGGAACCCGCTACCGCCCGAACCTTGCATTCGCGCGGAAAGTGTGTATATTGGGGCCATTCGATTAGCCGTTGCGCCTTGTTGAATGGTCAGAACGGCCCTCCTCCAAAGACATCGTCAGTTGAATGGATGGCGCGCGATTCTGCGCAACACATGCGCAGACGCGCATTTTGGAGAAGAGAAGATGGCGACAGGTACTGTGAAGTGGTTCAACGGCCAGAAGGGCTTTGGTTTCATCGAGCCGAGCGACGGCAGCAAGGATGTGTTCGTTCACATCAGCGCAGTCGAGCGTGCCGGTCTGACCGGCCTCGCTGAAGGCCAGAAGGTCTCGTTCGAGCTGAAGACCGACAAGATGCGCGGCAAGACCAGCGCCGAGAATCTTCAGATCGTCTGAGTTTCTTACTTGGGCATGATATCAGCGCAAACGCGTTCCGCGTTTGTCGCGATCATGCCAGTTCGTCATTCCACGGATGTACTGGGATGACGTTGCGGCCCGCTCGATCCACCCGGATTGGGCGGGTTTTAGCATGTCTTGCTGCGCGTGATCCCAAAGCACGCCGCATCGCGCCGTTCCGTGCAACAGCCGCGAAGCGTTCGCAGGGGATCATGCCTTGGAGAGATTGCCGATGACCGCCAGAAAGCCCACGCCATCGCCCGCAAGCCTCGCCAGGGCCGACCGCCAGCGGCTGGCGGCCGAGGAAGGCGCGCGCGCCATCGCCGAAGTCGAACGCGACGGAGCCGCGATCCGCAAGAACATGGAGCGCCTGCGCGCGCTGCGCGAAGCGCGCGAGGCCAAAGCTGCCGCAGAGGCCGAGCTGGCGCCAGCACCCATCGCCAAGAAGAAAGCGCGCGTGAAGCGCATCGTGCGCTGACGTCGCGCTGTGGCGGCGCTGTTTTGATTGCGGCGACAGCCGACGAGCCGCCTTCCATCCCCCGTCGTTGCGAGCGAAGCGACGCAATCCATACTTCAGCTTGCGCGGAGCCATAGATCGCCGCGTCGCTATCGCTCCTCGCAATGACAGCCTCAATCCCGTCATCCTGAGGTGCGCGCTTCTTGCGCGCCTCGAAGGATGCACGGCCACCAGCCGGGCCGTTGCCCCTTCGAGACGCGCGCAAATGCGCGCTCCTCCAGCGACAACGGCAAAGCCGTTGCGCGGGGGTGACGGGGCTGCACCCAATCTAGTCCCGATCAACATTGTCAAACAGCAGATGGGATACGCGCTCGCGATCTCGCGGCGCGTTGCGCCCGAGGGATGCGATCAACTCACCTTCAATAATCGTGAGAGGGCGCAGGGAAGACCGGGCGCCGAGTTGGGGACGTCAAGGCAACTTCTGATATCCAGAACAATGTAAGCGGCTAGAAAGCAGCAACTGTGCGATGTTGCTTTCATTTCCGCGAACTCCCACGAGCCTCAAATCACCATCCAGTGAATCTGTTTGCCTCCGCAATCACGTTCACGACCCCACCCGCCCTTCCCAGGAATAACCCATCCCCCTCCTCGCTCGCGTCATGACGGGCACGCGGGAACCGCGTGCTCTGAGAACAAGAACACGCGAGGAATGGGTTTGATGACAGGATTGGACGGGACGCACGCTGCGGCGTCGGTGGTGGCGCTGCACTGCTCGCTGGGGTCGGGACGGCAATGGACGAAGCTTGCGGGCGCGCTCAGTGGCACGCCGTTCATGGCGCCGGATATTTCCGGCTATGGCGTCGCCGCCTGCGGGCGCGACTGGCCGCGGACGCTGGATGGCGAGATCGCGCGGCTCGAGCCCTGGCTCGCCAAGGCCAAGGGGCCGATCCATCTGGTCGGGCATTCCTATGGCGGGGCGATCGCGTTTCGGCTGGCGACCACGTCGCCTTATGCGCCGCGCATCCGCAGCCTGACGCTGATCGAGCCGGTGTTGCCGACGTTGCTGCGCGACGGGTCCGCCGACGTGCGGCTGTACGATCGCTTCGCGCGGATCGCGCAGGTGGTGTCGCAGGATATTTTCGACGGCGCGGCGCTGGAGGCGGTCGAGGCGTTCACCGCGTTCTGGGCCGGCTCCGGCCCGCGCGAGCAGTTCTCGCCGAGCGGGCGGCTGCGGATGATCGAGCAGGCCGACAAGCTGCCTTACGATTTCAACGCCGCGCTCGATCTCGACGGCGTGGCGGCCGCCGCGCGCGCCCTGCGGGTGCCGACGCTGCTGGTGTCGGGCGGGCTGTCGCCCTATGTGACGCAGCGCATTGTCGCAAAACTCGCCGCGATCATTGATGGCGCCGAGATGCGGCATCTGCCGGCGGCCGGCCACATGCTGCCGGTGACGCATGCCGAGCGGGTCAATCCGGAGATCCTGCGGCACATCTGGCGCGCCGAGGAGCTGGCGAAGCTGGAGCTCGCCGCGTGTGCCGGGCCAGCCGAGGCGGCTGCCGCCCCGGCGCAGCCGGCTGGCTCGGCCCGGCCGCATCTGGTATTCAGGAGGCCCTCATTTTGGGAATAGTTTGCCGATGAGATTTCGTCTCAAGCAACCGACGGGTTTCGCTTCCGCCTTCGCTCTTCGAGCTACGGCGGACAAGCCGCTCTACCCATCCTACGGACCGTCGATTGTCGTCGCGCTGCTTCTGCTCGCGGCCTCTCCCGCGCGTGCCGCGGGCGAGGCCGACGCAGTGCCGAAGGGCGCGGCGGTGACGGTGCTGAAGGCCTCGAAATTCTGCTTCGGCAACATCGTCGAGGTCTCCGGCATCGTGCTGCCACGCGACGAGCAGCAGATCCGGCCCGATCGGTTCGGGCTGAAGGTGGCGGAGGTGAAGGCCGATCCCGGCGACACCGTCACCGCGGGCCAGGTGCTGGCGCGGCTGACCGACGGCACCAACGCGATCAACCTCACCGCGCCGGTGGCGGGCACGATCTCGGCGTCCTCGGCGATCGTCGGTGCGCCGGCCTCGGGCAAGGATGCGCTGTTCTCGATCATCGCCAGAAACGAATACGATCTGGTCGGCATGGTGCCGACCCGCGACATCGCCAAGCTGAAGACCGAGCAGACCGCGCGGCTGAAGATCATCGGCGCCGGCGAGATGGACGGCAAAGTGCGGACGATCGCGCCGACCATCGAGCCGAACAGCCAGCTCGGCCAGGTGTTCGTCGGCATCACCTCCAACAAGCGGTTGCTGGTGAATTCGTCCGGCCGCGCCCAGATCAAGACCGGGCAGAGCTGCGGCGTCGCGGTGCCGCTGACCGCGATCCTCTATTCCACCGCCGGCACCGTGGTGCAGGTGGTGCGCGGCGGCCGCGTCGAGACGCGGCGGGTCGAGATCGGATTGATGTCGGCCGGTCAGGTCGAGATCCGCGACGGCATCCAGGAAGGCGACATCGTCGTCGCCCGCGCCGGCGCGCTGCTGCGCGAGGGCGATCCGGTGCGGCCGGTGGGCGCGAGCGCGGACGCGAAGTAGGCGGCGCTGTATCCACACCGTCGTCCCGGGCAAGCGAAGCGCGACCCGGGACGCATAACCACGAGTGCGCGAATAGGATTGCGCTGGGGCCACAGCGCGGAGCCACAATAACCGGTCGTGGTTATGGGTCCCTGCTTTCGCAGGGACGACGTGGGGAAAGAGTCGGGCTCAGCCGCCGAGTTTGATGTCTTCCAGCAGCGAGGACGACACGCTCGGCACCTGCTCGCCTTCGCTGGCGCGGGAGATCGCGACGCGGGTCTTGTTGAAGGCGGTCTCTGCCCCGGCCTGGGCGTTGAGGTTGTTGATGAGCTCGGAGACCAGGACGCTGTTGGGCGCTGAAGAATCGTCGGCGACCTTGCCCGGCGTCGTCGAGGTCAGCACGATCGTGTTCTCCGGCGGGCTGATCGGGGCGAGGCCGTGCGAGAAGGCACGGAAGCGGCGCTCATAGGGATTGCGGCGCGAGGCATCGAGCACCACGAGCTTTGCTTTCGCACCACGCTCCTTCATCGCATCGAGCACGGACTCGACGCTGACGCCGGTGCGCTTGACGTCGGCTTCCTTCCAGATCGTGGCATCGACCGGGATCATGTAGCTCTCACGGCCGACCTGCACGCCGTAGCCGCCGAAGAACAGCATCACGACGGTGTCGGGGCGGATCTTGGCCTTCATGCGCTCGACCGCGCGGAACATGTCGTCCTTGGTCGCGTCCTCGACCACGTCGACGTCAAAGCCCTCGCGGCGCAGCGCCGACGACAAAGTGCGGGCATCGTTGATCGGCTGGGCCAAAGGCGCCGCAGCGTCCGGATAATGGCCGTTGCCGATGATCAGCGCGAGGCGGGAGGAGCCGCCCGCAATGCTGCCGGTCTGCCCGGTGGTGACGGCGCCGGCGATCGTCTCCTTGGCAACATCCGGTGTCCGCTTGTTGAGCGCGGCGTGGGCGCCGATCGCCAGCGACACCGTGCCGGCCACCGCCACGCAGACGGCGATGGTGCGACGGGAAATATGAAGCTGCCTAAGGTTCATAACGTTCTAGTCCCAATCTCTATCCCGATGGCGTTCGAACGAAATCGCGCCAGTTAGTCGCGTCAGTGACGATCAGGTTTAATGGGGTTGAGGTGTGTGTGCCGTTGAATTCAGCTCAATTTGCGGCGCCGCAACAAACACTCCCTTAACCCGGCTGGACCGCCGGAGCAACCCGGTTTGCAGCATGCTGCCGCCCGGCACAGGCCATTGACGCCGTTAAGATCCCGTTACGTGACTTCGGTCACATTTGTATTTTGTAAGGATTCATGTAGCTTTCCAAAGGCTTGCGAGTTTGGGGGAGGACCGGAGGAAACACCGCCGGGGGCGGCGGCGTTAACCGGTTCCTTGAGAAAGGGATTCATGAGCCTTCACGAGATCGCGGGCGCGGTGTGCCGGGCGCTGACCGCCAAGAAAGACGGCCCGTCGCTTTACGACGTCTGCGACCCCGTGCTGCAGACCTATCGTGGCGGCGATGCCCATCTCGGGAAGTTCTATCGGACCGCGCTCGGCAATCCGCCGCTGCGCGCGCTGCTCCGCCGCACCGGCCTGCCGGCGCTGAACGACCCCGACCGCCTCGCGGGCCTGCGCGCCGCGCTGGTCCAGGCGCGCGACGCCGCGACGCCGGACTGGGCCGCGATCGGCGCCCCGGTCGCCGACCTGATGGACGGCATCGGCGTGCGCCACCCCGCCCCGCCGGCCGCGACCGCACCTCACCACCCGCCCGCGATGGCCGAGATCGACCACGTGATCCGCTTGACCGGCGCGCATCTGCTGCGCTCGTTCGGCAGATGCGGCTTCATCCCGACCTATGCCGCCTTCAACCTGATCGGCGACCCCGATATCGGCGGACGCGAGATGCTGATGGCGCTGACCGGGCTGAACGCCCGCGGCTATAAGAACTCGACCTTGCTGTTCAGCCTGGCGCGGGTCTTCATCGCGCATTCGCCGGCGCGCGCGCTGATCAACCCGCCATGGCGCGGCATTGCCGAGCCGATGTGGGAGCCAGTGCAGATCCGCCACCGCTCGGCCTATTACGACGCGTTCTTCACTGAGGCGCTGCTCGGCTATGTCGAGACCGGGCTCGCATCACCGGATGAGGCGGGCGCGGCGCGGCGCGCGGTGGCCGAGATGGTGGACTTCTGCCTGAAGACCAGCGCCGAGGAGGTGCCCTCGCATGACGGCTCGGTCGTGAAGGTGATCACCGCGCTGGCGCCGGGGCGGCATCCGCGTTTCTCGCGCTTCTTCGCCCAGATCAAGCAGGACCTCGGCTTCGGCGTCTATGTGCCCGACTGCGACACCACCGCGTGCGCGTTCTCGGCCGCGACGCAAGCCGGCTCCGACGATCCGATCCTGCAGCAGCCGCTGCTGGATTTCTATCGCGGCTACCAGGTGCGCGCGGGCGCCAACGAGCCGCGCGTCACCGTGCCGCTCAACGACAACATCGACTATGAGGGCGGCGTCGTCACCTGGATCGACAATCTCGCCGGCGAGCGGCCCTATGGCAACGACCTCGATCCGACGCTGAACCTCGACATCCTCGAGGTCTCGTTCCGCAACCTCGCCCGCTGGCGCATCATCGAGACGCCGCAGCGGCTCGAGACGGTGCATCGCATCATCGCCTTCCAGAAGAATCTGGTCGAAAGCGGCGCGTTCAGGAATCCGCGCTCGCATATCTATTATCTTCCGGAGCTCTATTCGGCCTATTTCGGCCGCTGCTACGCCGCCTTCATCGCGCTGCCGCTGGCGGCGCAGCGCGTGATCGATCCCGGCAATGTGTTCGCGCTGATCCGCGCCCGCGTGCTCGGCTATGTTCAGGGCGAGCTGATTACGCATGAGATGAACCCGTTCGACGCCGCGCTCGCGCTGATGGCGCTGGCGCATCTTGGCGCCGAGGCCTCGACGTTCACGCCGGCGTTGCACTGCATCGTGCAGGGCCTTGGCGAGGGCGGCCGCAAGGGACCCTACAGGGCCTATGAATGGAATAAGATGAAGACGCCGACGCGGATCCTGGTCGGCGGCCCCGAGGTGACGTCGGCCTTCGTGCTGATGGCCCTGGCGCTAGCCAGGAAGCGAATGGTTGCGGTTTAGGATGGATAGAGCGAAGTCGCCCGGTTCACCCTCCCCTGGAGGGGGAGGGTCGCATCGCATCGCGCGAAGCAAGATGCGATACGGGGTGGGGTGATCCCTCCACACGGGCACCGCTTCTGCGGAGAGGCTGTCACCCCACCTCGGTTCGCATTGCGCTACGCTTCATGCGAACCGATCCTCCCCCTCCAGGGGAGGATGACATCGCGGAGCGGGATGACGCGAAGTTGAAACTGGCGGAAACACAACACCACTGGCAGGGTTGCCCAATTGCCCGCACAATCCTCGCCGATCCTTTGGGCCCTGAACGCTGAACGAAAGACTGGCCGGAAACGCCGATGCTCAAGACGCTGCTCACTGCTGGCCTGCTGCTGTCGCTGCCGACGCTGGCTGTCGCCGCCGACATCACCGGCGTGCCGAAGATCCGCGACGGTGACCAGCTCATGATCGGCAGCGTCAAGATCCGGCTCGGCGGGATCGACGCGCCGTCGACCGACCAGCTCTGCCTCAACACCAAGGGTGAGCGCTGGACCTGCGGCGTCGCCGCGCGCGACGAGCTGATCAAGCATGCCGGCAACAAGAGCTGGACCTGCCACGCCCGTTCGGTCGATCGCCGCGGCCGCACCATTGCGCGCTGCGAGGTCGACGGCGAGGACATCCAGAAGTGGATGGTCAGCAATGGCTGGGCGCTGGCCTACACCCGCATCTCGCATGACTACGAACCCGACGAGAAAGCGGCGCGCGAGGCCAAGGCCGGGATGTGGCAGGGCGCATTCATCGCGCCGTGGGACTGGCGCGTGCGCAACAAGAAGACCACCGTGCTCGGCACCGTGAAGCCGCCGGAAGGCGCCCACGCGATCCTGCTCGCCTCCGCCTCCGGCCCGGTGGCGCCCTCGCCCGACTGCACCATCAAGGGCAACGTCAACCGCTCCGGCGAATGCATCTTTCACCAGCCGACCAGCCGCTGGTACGCCAAGATCGAGATGAAGATCAGCAAGGGCACGCGCTGGTTCTGCTCGGTCGAGGAAGCCGAAGCCGCCGGCTGCCGCGAAACGCGGCGCTAGAGCATGATCCGGAAAAGTGCGAAGCGGTTTTCCGATAAGATCATGCTCAAACAAAGAGCTAAGGCGCGATGACGATTCAACCCAATCTCATCGCGCTTTAGGGCGCCACGCACTGATCCGGAAAGCGTGTGCCGTGACTGACGTCGAAATCAACCCGCCTGCGGCGCGCCGTCGCAAACGCGTGCGCTATCTGCAGCTGCTGCTGTTCGTCCTGGTCACCTATCTGATCGCGGCCTATCTGGTGCTGCCGGCGCTGTGGACGCATTACGAGCACCAGAAGGGCCTCGCCAATCTGCCGATGGTGACCCGCACCGCGCAGGGCATTCCCGGCGACCCGATGAATGTCGGGCTGATCGGCGACACCAAGGACGTGGTCTGCGCGATGCACGAGGCCGGCTGGTTCCCGGCCGATCCGGTCACGCTGAAATCCTCGATCGAAATCGTAGGCAGCGTGCTGCTCGACCGTCCCTACAAGGATGCGCCGGTGAGCAACCTGTTCTATCTCGGCCGCCGCGAGGACCTCGCCTTCGAACGGCCGGTCGGATCGAGCGCGGATCGCCGCAACCATGTCCGTTTCTGGCGGGTGCTCGATCAGGGTCAGGAGAAGCGCCCGGTGTGGCTCGGCGCTGCGACGCTCGACCGCAGTGTCGGCATCAGTAGCTACACCGGCGCAGTGACGCATCACATCGCGGCCGACCTCGACGCCGAACGCGCGCTGCTCGCGACCGACCTCGAATCCGCCGGCATGGTCACCGCGAAATACCAGGTCACCGGTATCGGCCCGACCTTCGACGGGCATAATGGCGGCGGCGACCTCTATTACACCGACGGCGAAATCTGGGTGATGCGGCTGGTCGAGGCCTGCCGCAAGAACGACGGCACCGTCGAGCAGATTCCAAGCCCCGCCGCGACCCAGTTCAAGGACCAGATCTGGCGTGCGGTGGTCGAGACCATCGACAAATAAGGCTGTGTCCCGCGCTTTTGGAAACGCTGGATTGCTCGGACCTGCTCGCAATCGCGGCCGCGATGGCATATCCTCCATCCTTGACCCCTCAGACGCATGATTTGCGTAGCTTTACCCAAAAGGAACAGGACGATGACCGTTCGCGCGGGCCGGGAATTTCTGGCCATCCCCGGGCCCACCACGATGCCTGATCAGGTGCTGCAGGCGATGCATCGCCCGGCGCTCGATATCTACTCCGCCGAGATGTTCGAACTGACCGACAGCCTGCTGCGCGATCTCTCGAAGCTGTTCGCCACCATGGGCAAATCCTACATCTACATCGCCAACGGCCACGGCGCCTGGGAGGCGACGCTGTCCAACGTGCTGTCGCGCGGCGACAAGGTGCTGGTGCTGGAGAGCGGGCGCTTTGCGATCGGCTGGGGCCAGGCCGCGGCCGCGATGGGCGCCGATGTCGAGGTGCTGAAGGGCGACTGGCGCCGCGCGATCCGCCCGGCGGAGGTCGAGGAGCGGCTGCGCCGCGACAAGGAACACAAGATCAAGGCGATCCTCGCGGTGCAGGTCGACACCGCGTCGGGCGCCTATAACGACATCGAGGCGATCGGCAAGGCGATCAAGGCCGCAGGCCATCCCGCATTGTTCATGGTCGACACCGTCGCCTCGCTCGGCTGCATGCCGTTCGAGATGGACAAATGGTATGTCGACGTTGCGATGTCCGGCTCGCAGAAGGGCCTGATGACGCCGCCCGGCCTCGGCTTCGTTGCCGCCAATGACCGCGCCTGGGACGCGCACAAGAAGGCCGACCTGCGCACGCCGTATTGGGACTGGACCGAGCGCGAAGGCTCTGAGCACTACCGCAAATATGCCGGCACCGCGCCGGTGCATCTGCTGTTCGCGCTGCGCGAGGCGATCAACATGCTGCACGCCGAGGGTCTGGAGAATGCGTTCGAACGGCATCGGCTGCTGGGTGAAGCCGTGCGCCGCGCCGTCGCCGTCTGGGGCGAGGGCCAGGTGCTCGGCTTCAACATCGCCGAACCCGCCGAGCGCTCCAACACGGTGACGACCGTGACCGTGAAGGGCGCCGATCCCGCTGCGATCCAGCGCTATGCCAAGGAGAAATGCGGCGTCGTGCTCGGCACCGGCATCGGCGACCTGCAGGGCCAGGCCTTCCGCATCGCGCATATGGGCCACGTCAACGCGCCAATGATCCTCGGCACGCTCGGCGTCGTCGAGGTCGCGCTGACCGCGCTGAACATCCCGCACGGCAAGGCCGGCGCCGACGCCGCCATCCAGTGGCTCGGCGAGAACGTGAAGGCGTAGGAGCAGAAGGCCGCGGCTTGAGACCCGTCATCCTGAGGCGCTCGCGCAGCGAGCCTCGAAGGATGCACGGCCCTGCTGCGGCCGAAGGCTCTCGCCGCGGAAATAGCCGGGCCGTCGATCCTTCGAGGCTCACTTCGCTCGCACCTCAGGATGACGGAACGCGCGGTTCTCAGGTTGACGAAGCATCTGCGAGTATTCGCGCATTGACCGCGGCACAATTTGCCCCATCCTTGGTCCGCCGCTTCACGGACCATCGCCATGGGCATCTACGTCTACATGCTTCGCTGCGCCGACAACTCGTTCTACGTCGGCAGCGCCACAGGTGACGATCTCGCGCCGCGCATTGAACAACCAATGCGGGTGCTTTTCCCGGATACACCTATAATCGGCGGCCGGTCGTTCTCGTCTGGTCGGAATACTTCGAGCGCATCACCGACGGCGTCGCGGCAGAACGGCAGATCAAGGGCTGGGGCCGGGCGAAGAAGGAAGCGCTCATCAAATCCGATTGGGAGACCGTCAGCCGCTTCGCGCGTCGTCGCGGCGGCGCGCCACGAGCCAAATCCGGAGCCGCCGATCCCTCCCCGTCATCCTGAGGTGCGAGCTCTTGCGAGCCTCGAAGGATCGACGGCCTCACTGTGGCCACAACGACTCTAGACGCGGAAATAGCCGGGCCGTCGATCCTTCGAGGCTCGCTCCGCTCGCGCCTCAGGATGACGGGACAGCGGCCATGCGATAACAGAAGGAAGGAGGTGCCACGACTTATTGAGAAGGCCCGCGCACTTTTCGTCGTCATCGTTTTCCGCTTTACTGCCGGCAACAGCCGGGCACGGATCCCTGCAACATAACAAGATGGAGGGATCGCTTGGCATCGGTGGAACTGCGTGGCCTGGTCAAGCGGTTTGGATCGTTTGTCGCGGTTGATGACGTCTCGCTCACGATCGATCACGGCCAGCTGGTCTGTCTGCTCGGGCCGTCCGGCTGCGGCAAGACCACGACGCTGCGGCTGATCGCCGGGTTCCTCGAACCGTCCGGCGGCGAGATCCGCGTCGGCGACCGCGTGGTGTCATCGAAAGCGCGCACGCTGCCGCCCGAGCAGCGCAACATGTCGATGATCTTCCAGAGCTACGCGCTGTGGCCGCATATGACGGTGGCCGAGAACATCGTCTATGGGCTGCGCTTGCGCAAAATGGATCGCGACACCATCGCGAAAAAACTCGCCGCGATCCTGGCGACGACCAAGCTGGAGCCGCTGGCGCAGCGCTATCCGGGCGAGCTCTCCGGCGGCCAGCAGCAGCGCGTCGCGCTGGCACGCGCGCTGATCGTCGGTCCCGAGACGCTGCTGCTCGACGAGCCGCTGTCCAACCTCGACGCCAATCTGCGCGAGGAGATGCGGTTCGAAATCCGTCGCCTGCACGACGAATATCGCTACACCACGGTCTACGTCACCCACGATCAATCCGAGGCAATGACCACGGCCGACCTGATCGCGGTGATGAATGCCGGCAAGATCGATCAGCTCGGCAGCCCTGAGGACATCTATGCCCGGCCGGAATCCGAATTCGTCGCGCGCTTCATCGGCGCGGCCAACGTGATCAAGGGCACCGCACGCGATGCGACCCATATCGAGTTCGCCGGCGCTGTTCTCGCGGTGGTCGGCGCCAGACTCACGGCCGGCCAGAGCGCGCCGGTCGCGATCCGCCAGCATGAGATCCAGCTCTCGACGCAAGCCCCCGCAGGCGCGCAGAACACGCTGAAGGCCATCGTGACGCGGCAGGTCTATCTCGGCATGAACCGCGACTACATGGTGGAAACGCCTGACGGCACCTCGCTGCGGGTGACCACGCCGACCGAGACCGCGGTCGAGAAGGGCAGCGAGGTCTGGCTGACACTGCCGCCCGAACGCTGCCGCGCCCTCAACCGATAACAAACAGAAAGCCGAGGGACGCGATGCGGAAACAAATCTCCAGACGCCACGTCCTGAAAGGCTCTGCGGCGCTCGCGCTCGGCAAGATATTCGCGTCGCCGGCGCGCGCCGCGGCTCCCGAGCCGGCCGCGATCACGCCCGACCTCGTCGCGGCCGCGACCAAAGAAGGCAAGCTCGTGTTCTATTCGTCGATGGACCTGCCGGTCGGCGAAAAGCTCGGCAAGGCGTTCGAGGCCGCCTATCCCGGCATCGCCGTGCAGATCGAGCGCTCCGGCTCGGAGCGGCTGTTCCAGCGCGTGGCGCAGGAATTCGATTCCAACATCCACGCCGCCGACGTCGTCAACAGCGCCGATGCCTCGCACTTTATCCCATGGAAGAAGAGCGGCTGGCTGATGCCGTTCGTGCCCGAGGACGTCGCCAGGCATTTTCCCGATGGATATCGCGATCCGGACGGCATGGCCGTGACCACGCGGCTGTGGCTGTCGTCGATCGCTTACAACACCAATCTGGTGAAGGCGGAGGATGCGCCGAAAAGCTTTGCCGACCTGCTCGATCCAAAGTGGATCGGCAAGATGGTGAAGGGCCATCCGGCCTATAGCGGCACCATCATGACCACCACGTTCCAGATCGTGCGCGAGCTCGGCTGGCCGTACCTGGAGAAGCTTTCGAAGCAGCGCGTGATGCAGGTGCAATCCTCGACCGATCCGCCGAAGAAGCTCTCGCTCGGCGAGCGCGCTGTCATGGCCGACGGCAATGAATACGGCATCGTGCTCCTGAAGGAAGCCGGACAGCCGGTCGAGCCGGTCTATCCGACCGAGGGCACGCCGACGATCTCGGGACCGACCGGCATCTTCGCCGGCGCGCCGCATCCGAACGCGGCAAAGCTGTTCCAGGCCTGGCTGCACACCCGGCAGACCCAGCAATTCTTCGTCGACTTCACCGGCCAGTACTCGGTGCACGCGCAGGTGCAGCCGAAGGCCGGCCGGCGCAAGCTCGCCGACATCAAGCTGATGAAGGAGGACCCGGCGGGAGTGGAGGCGATGACCGAAGAGATCAAGACGCGCTATGCGCGGCTGTTTCGGGTTTGAGCGATGCCGAGCCGCAAACGTTTTCGTCATTCCGGGGGCGCCGCAAAGCGGCGAGCCCGGAATCCATCAGGCCGCATGTGCTGGCGGTGCAATGGATTCCGGGCTCGCGCTGCGCGCGCCCTCAGGTGCGCAATTGCGCACCGCGAATGACGAGGGGAGATATCTCGCGTGACTCTCACAACAACCTCCTCTGCCGCAAAACCCCGCATCGACTGGACACGCCCCGTGCTGTGGCTGTTCGCCGCGGTGCTCATCCTGTTGATCCTGCTGCCGCTGTCGTGGCTCGCGGTCTACGCCTTCACCGACAAGAATCGCCATCCGACGCTGCAGAACTTCGTCACGCTGTTCAGCAATCCCGATTTCCTCGATCCGCTGCTGACGACCGCGATCATCGCGACAACGTCGGCGCTGATCTGCTGCATCGTCGCGGCGCCGCTCAGCTGGCTGGTGTCGCGCACCGACATGCCGGGCCGGCAGACCATCCGCGCGCTGGTGACGGCCTCGTTCGTGACGCCGCCGTTCCTCGGCGCGGTCGCCTGGGAGTTGCTGGCGGCGCCGAATTCGGGGCTGCTCAACCAGCTCTACCGGCTGTTCGCCGGCGAGGATGCGGACGCGCTGTTCAACATCTATTCGATGACCGGGATCATCTTCGTAATCTCCTGCTACACGTTCCCGTTCGTGTTCGTGATGGTGGCCAATGCGCTCGACACCATGCCGGGCGAGCTGGAGGACGCCTCCGCGATCCTCGGCGGCAATGCCTGGACCACGGCGCGGCGGGTCACCATCCCGCTCGCGCTGCCCGCTTTGGTCGCAGGCGCGCTGATTGCCTTCCTGCAGGCGATGACGCTGTTCGGCTCCCCGGCGATCCTGGCGCTGCCGGCCGGCTTCCACACCATGACGACCAAGATCTGGAGCCTGTTCCAGTATCCGCCAAAACTCGAGCTGGCCGCGGCCGCCGCGGTGCCGCTGCTGGTGCTGACCATCCTGCTGCTGCAGGGGCAGAAGGCGCTGCTCGGCCGCCGTAGCTATTCGGTGATCGGCGGCAAATATGGCGCGCCGCGCCGGGTCGAGTTGCGCGGCTGGCGCTGGGCCGCGCTCGGCTTTTGCCTTTTGGTGCTGCTGAATCCCGTGTTCCTGCCGTACCTCGCGCTGCTCAACGCCGCGTTCTCGCCCAACGCCACCACGCTGGTGACGCCGTCGACACTGACCTTGCACAACATCGTCTTCGTGTTCACCGAGCTGTCGTCGACCCAGCTCGCGCTGAAGAACACCGTGATCCTGGGCACCGCGACCGCGACGATCGGCACCATCCTCGCGCTCGTGATCGCTTATGTCACGACGCGGAAGGTGATCGCAGGCCACCGCATCCTCGGGTTCCTCGCCACGGCGCCGGTCGCCGTTCCCGGCATCGTGC
This sequence comes from Bradyrhizobium sp. B124, assembly GCF_038967635.1. Classification (NCBI taxonomy): domain Bacteria; kingdom Pseudomonadati; phylum Pseudomonadota; class Alphaproteobacteria; order Hyphomicrobiales; family Nitrobacteraceae; genus Bradyrhizobium; species Bradyrhizobium sp. B124. Next base: position 5,287,924 of record NZ_CP152413.1, read on the forward strand.
TCGGCGTCGGTCTGTTCCTGAGCTACACGCGGCCGCCCTTCGTGCTCTACGGCACGCTGTGGATCCTGCTGCTGGCGTTCCTCACCATCAATTTGCCGTCGGCCTATCAGCAATTGCAGGCGGCATTCACAACCATTCATCCCGAGCTCGAGGAGGCGAGCCGCATCCTCGGCGCGACGAGGCTGCAGGCGCTGCGCCAGATCACCGCGCCGCTGCTGCGCACCGGCGTGATCGCGACCTGGTGCTTCATCTTCATCGGCGTGATGCGGGAACTGTCGGCCGCGATCGTGCTGTTCACCTCGCAGACCAAGGTGCTGTCGGTCCTGATCTACGATCTCAACGAAGGCGGCGACCTCGCTGCGATCGCCGTGCTCGGCATCGCGATGCTGGTGATCACATTCGCCGTGGTGCTGGCGGTGAACCAGATCCCGATGACGGGCGGCAACGCGGGCGCGAAGCTGAGGAACGGGTAACGCTTTATCCGGACCGTCATTGCGAGCGCAGCGAAGCAATCCATCGCTCCGCGCGGCGATAGAATGGATTGCTTCGTCGCTTCGCTCCTCGCAATGACGGGGATAGAGTAGAAGCCAATCGACGACCCATCCCATCTGGCAATCGCCACATTCATCCCGATATAAGGCGGAACCCCGCACCATGAGGATCGTGTGACCAAATCCGCCACCACAACACCGCCCCCTGTCGCGCCGCGCCGGCCGCATTCCTTCACCACCCACGGCATCACGGTGACGGACGACTATGCCTGGATCAAGGATCCGAAATGGCAGGAGGTGCTGCGCGATCCCTCGATCCTCGATCCTGACATCCGCAGCTATCTCGAAGCCGAGAACGGCTACACTGACAGCCTGCTCGGCCATACCGACGGCTTGCAGAAGCGGCTGGTCAAGGAGATGCGCGGGCGGATCAAGGAGGATGATTCCAGCGTGCCGTCGCCGGACGGCCCGTTCGCCTATTTCCGCAAGTTCCGCGAGGGCGGCCAGCATGAGCTTTACTGCCGCACGCCGCGCGACGGTGGTGACACGCATGTCGTGCTCGACGGCGACGCGCTGGCGAAGGACCACGAATATTTCAAGTTCGGTGGCAGCCGACATTCCAATGACCACCGCCTGCACGCCTGGAGCGCCGACACCAAGGGCTCCGAATATTTCTCGATCCGCGTGCGCGACTGGGCAACCGGCGGCGATCTCGACGACCTCGTCGAGGAGACCGACGGCGGCGTGGTCTGGGCCGCGGATTCCGAGAGCTTCTTCTACGTCAAGCTCGACGACAATCACCGCCCGATGCAGGTGTGGCGGCACAGGCTCGGCACCAGGCAGGCCGACGACACCCTGATCTATGAGGAGCAGGATTCCGGCTGGTTCACCCATCTGCACGAGAGCGCGAGCGGCCGCTTCTGCGTGATCGCCGGCGGCGACCACGAGACCTCGGAGCAGCGGCTGATCGATCTTTCCAATCCCGACGCCCCGCCGCGGCTGGTCGCGGCGCGCGAGGAAGGTGTGCAGTATTCGATCGCCGACCGCGGCGACGAGCTGTTCATCCTGACCAATGCCGACGACGCGATCGACTTCAAGGTCGTCACCGCGCCGCTCGCCACGCCCGAGCGCCCCAACTGGCGCGACCTGATCCCGTATCGCGAGGGCGTCTATGTGCTCGACGTCGAGCTCTATGCCGGCCACATGGTGCGGCTGGAGCGCGCCAACGCCCTGCCGGCGATCATCATCCGCGACCTCAGGAGCGGCGAGGAGCACGCCATCGCGTTCGACGAGGCGGCCTATTCGCTCGACACCATGGGCGGCTACGAATTCGACACCACCAATCTGCGCTTTGCCTATTCGTCGATGACGACGCCGTCGGAGGTCTATGACTACGACATGGCGACGCGGACGCGGGTGCTGCGCAAGCGGCAGGAGATTCCGTCCGGCCACAACCCGGCCGATTACGTCACCACGCGGATCATGGCGACCTCGCATGACGGCGCGCAGGTACCGGTCTCGATCCTGCACCGTAAGGATTTTGCCCGCGACGGCAACGCGCCGCTGCTGCTCTATGGCTACGGCTCCTATGGCATGGCGATGCCGGCGTCGTTTGCCGCGAACCGGCTGTCGCTGGTCGACCGCGGCTTCGTCTACGCGATCGCGCATGTCCGCGGCGGCGCCGACAAGGGCTGGGGCTGGTATCTCGACGGCAAGCGCGAGAAGAAGACCAACACGTTCGACGATTTCGCCGCCGCAGGCCGCGCGCTGGTCGAGGCTAAATACACGGGTGAAAAACGCATCGTCGGGCATGGCGGCTCGGCCGGCGGCATGCTGATGGGCGCGGTCGCGAACCGCGCCGGCGAGCTGTTTGCCGGCATCGTCGCCGAGGTGCCGTTCGTCGACGTGCTCAACACCATGCTCGACGACACCCTGCCGCTGACGCCGCCGGAATGGCCGGAATGGGGCAATCCGATCGAGAGCGAGAAGGATTTCCGCACCATCCTGTCCTATTCGCCGTACGACAATGTCGCGGCGAAGGACTATCCGGCGATCCTCGCGATGGGCGGGCTCACCGATCCTCGCGTGACTTACTGGGAGCCGGCGAAATGGATCGCACGGCTACGCGCCACCATGCGCGGCGGCGGCCCGGTGCTGCTGCGCACCAACATGGGCGCCGGCCACGGCGGCGCCTCCGGCCGCTTCAACCGCCTCGACGAGGTCGCGATCGTCTACGCGTTCGCGCTGTGGGCGGTCGGGATGGCGGACAAGGCGGAGGTGTAGGGAGTTCCCGTAGCCCGGATGAAGCGCAGCGAAATCCGGGGCGGTCACGCCGCATGCGAGAGTCCCGGATTGCGCTTCGCTCCATCCGGGCTACGGACGCCACCGAGGCGACTGGAACCGGTTAGCTTGCCCGGTCCCATCCCCATCGTCGTCCTGGCGAAAGCCAGGATCCATACCGCGTGATCTATCGATGAAGCGCGGTGGTCGTACCACGGCGATGGATCACTGCCGGTCTTCGCCAAACTCCTCCCTGTGGTTATGGGTCCTGGCTTTCGCTAGGACGACAGCGGAAGGCGTGGAGCCGCTACCGCCCCTTCGCCTTCCGCCAGGCCGCAAAATCCTTCAGCGTCTGCTCGTCGGTCGCGGGATAGAGGCCGAAGATGCCGCGGCCGTTCTGCACCTGCTCGGTGACGAAATCCTCGAACGCGGTCATCTCGAAAGTCTCGTTCGCGATCTCGTCGGCGAGATGCGCCGGGATCACGATGACGCCGTCGCTGTCGCCAAGGATCACGTCGCCGGGGAACACCGGCGCGTCGCCGCAGCCGATCGGGACATTGATCTCGATCGCCTGATGCAGCGTCAGATTGGTCGGCGCACTCGGGCGATGATGAAAAGCCGGGAAGTCCAGCCGCGCGATCTCGGCCGAATCCCTGAAGCCGCCGTCGGTGACGACGCCGGCGCAGCCGCGCTTCATCAGCCGCGTCACCAGGATCGCGCCGGCCGACGCCGCGCGCGCATCCTTGCGGCTGTCCATCACCAGCACGCTGCCCGGCGGGCAATCCTCGATCGCCTTGCGCTGCGGATGCGCGCGGTCGCGGAACACCTCGATCGTGTTGAGATCCTCGCGCGCCGGCATGTAGCGCAGCGTGAAGGCCTCGCCGACCATGATCGGCTGATCCGGGCTCAGGGGATGAACATCCTGGATCATCTGGATGCGCAATCCGCGCTTGAACAGCGCGGTCGCAACGGTGGCGGTGGAAACGGATTTCAGCTTGTTGCGGGTGGTGTCGCTGAGTTTTGACATCGGTGCTCCCTTCGTCATTCCGGGGCGCGCAGAGCGCGAACCCGGAATCCATCAGGCCGCATGCGCTTCGGAGAAATGGGTTCCGGGTTCACGCTGCGCGTGCCCCGGAACGACGGTCAGTAGATCGACGGCTCGCCCACCGGTTTACCAAAACCGGTTTCCAGGAAATCGAAGTCGCAGCCTTCATTGGCCTGCTTGATGTGTTTTGAGAACATCCAGCCATAGCCGCGCTCGAAGCGCTGCTCGGGCTGCTTCCATTCGGCGCGGCGTTTGGCCAGCTCCGCCTCCGGCACATCGAGATTGATGGTGCGCGCGGCGACGTCGAGCGTGATGCGGTCGCCGTTCCGCACCAGCGCCAGCGGGCCTCCGATGAAGGACTCCGGCGAGACGTGCAGGATGCAGGCGCCGTAGCTGGTGCCGCTCATCCGCGCATCCGACAGCCGCACCATGTCGCGCACGCCCTGCTTCACGAGCTTGGTCGGGATCGGCAGCATGCCCCACTCCGGCATCCCCGGGCCGCCCTGCGGGCCCGCGTTGCGCAGGATCAGCACGTGATCGGCCGTGACGTCGAGATCGGGGTCGTCGACTGCCTTCTTCATCGAGGGATAGTCGTCGAACACCAGCGCAGGTCCAGTGTGCTTGAGGAAGCGCGGATCGCAGGCGGACGGCTTGATGACGCAGCCGTCGGGCGCGAGATTGCCCTTCAACACCGCCAGCGCGCCCTCCTTGTAGATCGGGTTGTCGACGGTGCGGATGACATCATCATTATGAACCTCCGCGCCTTCGATGTTCTCGCCGAGCGTCTTGCCCGACACCGTCATGCAGTCGAGATGCAGATGCGGCTTGATGCGGTTCATCAGGCCGGGCAACCCGCCGGCATAGAAGAAATCCTCCATCAGATAGAGGTCGCCGCTCGGCCGCACATTGGCGATGACAGGCACCTTGCGGCTCGCGACTTCAAAATCGTCGAGCGAGATGTCCTGGCCGGCGCGGCGCGCCTGCGCAATCAGGTGAATGATGGCGTTGGTCGAACAGCCCATCGCCATCGCGACGGTGATCGCATTCTCGAACGCTTTTCGCGTCTGGATCTTCTGCGGCGTCAGATCCTCCCACACCATCTCGACGATGCGGCGGCCGGCTTCCGAGCTCATCCGGATATGGTTGGCGTCGGCCGCGGGGATCGACGAGGCGCCGGGCAGCGTCATGCCGATGGCTTCTGCGATCGCGGTCATGGTCGAGGCCGTGCCCATGGTCATGCAGGTGCCATAGCTGCGGGCGATGCCGGCCTCCATGTCGACCCAGTCCTTGTCGGAGATCTTGCCGGCGCGGCGCTCGTCCCAGTATTTCCAGGCATCCGAGCCGGAGCCGAGCGTCTTGCCCTTCCAGTTGCCGCGCAGCATCGGCCCGGCCGGCAGATAGATCGCCGGCAGGTTCATGCTGGTGGCCCCTAGCAGCAGGCCGGGCGTGGTCTTGTCGCAGCCGCCCATCAGCACCACGCCGTCGACCGGATGGCCGCGCAGCAGCTCCTCGGCGTCCATCGCGAGCATGTTGCGGTAGAGCATGGTGGTCGGCTTCAGCAGCGATTCCGACAGCGACAGCGCCGGCAGCTCGAGCGGAAAGCCGCCGGCCATCAGCACGCCGCGCTTGACGTCATCGACCCGGCTCTTGAAGTGCATGTGGCAGGGCTGCGCGTCCGACCAGGTGTTGATGATCGCGATCACCGGCCGGTCGCGCCATTCCTCCGGCGCGTAGCCCATCTGCATCGCGCGCGAGCGATGGCCGAAGGCGCGCAAATCGTCGGGCGCAAACCAGCGCGCGCTGCGCAATTGATCCGGGGTCTTGTTCTTGTTGGTCATCTTGGATGCGCCATATGCTTCGATATTGCGTGTTTCGATATCGCGTGTCTCGCCATTGCTCGCGCGCGCGGTCTCGGCACGCATGCCCTGCGCCACGCATATACAGGATTTCCGGACGTCTCGTCCCGCGCGCGGCGCAGACGTGCCGTTCGCCGCCCGTGTGCCGGGCGTGCGCCGCACAAACCCCGCGATGTACGAAATCGGAGCGTAGACCGCCTTGGCCCGACCTTGGCTTACTTTTGCTGCGCCGTCATCACGATGCGGACGAGGTCGGCGGCGTTGCGCGCGCCGAGCTTCTTCATGATGTTGGCGCGGTGATCCTCGATCGTGCGCGGGCTGATCCCGAGGTGACGCCCGGCCTCCTTGTTGGAGGCGCCCGCGGTGAACTGCTCGAGCACCTCGCGTTCGCGGCGGGTCAGCGGCTCGCGGCCGGGAAAGTGCAGCGCGGCGATGCGCGATGCCGAGGTCTCGGCCTGGCGCCTGGTATAGGCGTCAATCGCCTCATTGAGGCGGCTGACGATCTCGTTGCCGCGGAACGGCTTCTCGATGAAGTCGAGCGCGCCGTTCTTGATGGCGCTGACCGCCATCGTGATGTCGCCCTGGCCGGAGATCATGAAGATCGGCGCCGGATAATCCTCGCCGTGCAGCTCCTTCAGGATATCGAGGCCGGATTTGCCGGGGATATGCACGTCGAGCAGGATGCAGGCCGGCGTCCGGCTGCGCGCCACCGCGAGCAGCGCAGCGCCGTCTGCAAAGCAAATCACCTTGTAGCCGGCGGTCGACAGGACCACGGACAGCGTCTCGCGAACGGCGGGGTCGTCGTCGACTACAAAGATTTCCCCGCGAGGAGCGCCATTCTCAACCATATGTCTCGTCCATCAGTGGTGAAGCGTGCTGCCCAGACTGCACAAGAAGTAACTCGACCATCTCGATTAATGGACCCGTATTTGTACGGGACGTCCGCTTAACGCACAAGTAGCACCGCGGTCCCTAAAAGTGGGGGCAGTGGAGAAACATGCATGGAAAATGCAGCGGCGGACGGCGTTGCGGTGTGCCTGGACGAGGGCAGCGATCCCTACAGCCTGATCGTGACCGACCTGGTCGCGCTGATCGGCCATGTCCAGGCGAGCCTGCGGCTGATCGAGGCGGCGATTGCGCGCGAGGCATTTCTGGCCGAGCAGGACGCCGCCGCCGACATCTTCGTGCTTGACGACGTCACCCCGCGCTATGCCGTGGCGTCCACGGCCCTGAGGGCCTGCGACGCCGGCCTCGGCACGGCGCTCGATCGGCTGCGCGATTCAGAGGCGCCGGCGCGCCTCCTGAACTGACCAGCCGGACAGGCCGCCACCGAATTCGGCGCCATCACGCAGATTGTGCCGACGACGCCCCAACCCTCGAGGCGGCGATCCGTTCCACATTCGGATTGGCGGCAGGCATCGACCATCCAGCCGGGTCAGGCCTTCTTGAGGTCAGGCCCTCGTTACGTCAGGCTCTGGCCCGCTCTTCGTCGGAGCCCGACCGCCGCTTGCTCGGCTTGCCCTTGAGGAAGCTGATATCCATTTCGGTACCGTTGACGCGGACCAGCTCGCAGCGGCGATAGGCGAGCCCGGTCGACGACAGCAGGAGGAAGAACTCCTTCAGGTTGAGCCCCTGAATGGAACCCTCGACGGTCAACGCCGCGTCATTGTCGGAGATGGCATTGAGCTGGCAGTCGCGCCGCCAGGTGCCGTCGATGGCCATGATGCAGACATCGACGCCCCGGCTGAACGTGACACGCTCAATTGATTTGCCGTCCTCCGTCATCGCTCAATATCCGACCGCCATGGCAGTCCGCGGCATCGCAAGCGCAGGCCGCACCCCGCTCGGCCGGTACAGGCCACGCCGCTCGGGAATCGGCTTGAACGTATCGGTCAGGCCGACCACGGTTTCGGCGGCGCCGAGCACCAGGAAGCCGTCGGCCTCCATCAACCGGGCGAGCCGGTTGAAGATGTTGATCTTGGTGTCCTGATCGAAATAGATCAGCACATTGCGGCAGAAGATCACATCGAACGTGCCGAGCTGGGAGAAATCGTGCAGCAGATTGAGCTGACGGTGCTGCACCATCGCGCGCAACTCGGGATTGATCTGCCAGAGTTCTCCCGACTGCTTGAAATACTTCACCAGCATCTGGATAGGCAGCCCGCGCTGCACCTCGAACTGGCTGTAGATGCCGGCTTTCGACTTCTCCAGCACCTCCTGCGACAGGTCGGTCGCCGTGATCTCGACCCGCCATCCCGCCAGCGCTGCGCCCATCTCCTTGAGGCACATCGCCAGCGAATAGGGCTCCTGGCCGGTCGAGCCGGCGGCGCACCAGATCCGGACGCTGCGGCGCGCGGCGCGCGCCTTCAGGACCTCGGGTATGATGGTGTCGCGGAAATGATCGAACGGCACCTTGTCGCGGAAGAAGAACGTCTCGTTGGTGGTCATCGCCTCGACCACCTGGACGGTGTGCGTCGATGAGCCGGCCCTGATCTTGGCGATCAGGTCGGGGATGCCGGACAGGCCGCATTTGCGGGCCAGCGGCAGCAGGCGGCTCTCGATCAGATATTGCTTGTCCGCGGACAGATCGAGACCGGAATGGTCCTTCAGGAGCTTACGCAGATACTCGTAGTCGGGGGGCGTCACGGGAGCCTCGCAAAGGCAAAGGGTGAAACTGGGTGGGTATTAGGCTTCGGCCGACGCATCGAGCGCCAGCAAACCCACTTCCTGGAATTTCGCGATCACGATGTCCTTGTCGAACGGCTTCATGATGTACTCGTTGGCGCCGGCATGCAGCGCCCGCGAGATGTGGTCGATGCCGTTCTCGGTGGTGCAGAACACCACCTTCGGCACATCGCCGCCGGGCATGCGGCGCAGTTGCACGAGGAATTCGAAGCCGTCCATGACCGGCATGTTCCAGTCGAGCAGCACCGCGTCCGGCAGCGCCTGCTTGCAGGCTTCGAGCGCGACCGCGCCGTCCTCGGCTTCGATGACGGTGAATTCCATTCCTTCGAGGATGCGGCGTGCGATTTTTCGCACCACACCGGAATCGTCGACGACAAGACATGTCTTCATATGTTGGCCTCCTTGTAGAGTCCGCCGTCTCCGCGGCGGAGCGTTACGCTGCAGCAAGTGTCTTGGGCACCAGTTCGAGCACGCGATCGACATCGAGGACGACCATGAGCTGTCCGTCGAGGCGGTGAACGCCGCCGGCGAGCCTGGCCATGCGGGGATCGAGGTTGACCGGGTTGTCCTGGCGGCTGTCATCGGGCAGCCGCAACACCTCGCCGATCTGGTCGATCAGCAGGCCGTAGGATTCGCCGCGCTGGTCGACGCCGACCGCCATCGGTGGCTTGCCGTCGTCGGCCTTGGGCAGGCCGAGCCGGGCGCGCATGTCGACCACGGTGACGATGCGGCCGCGCAGATTGAGCACGCCGGCGATCTCGCTGGAGGCCAACGGCACCCGCGTCAGCCGCTCCGGCATGAACACGTCCTGCACCCGCGAGATCGGCAGGCCGAACAGCTGCCCGCCGATCACGGCGGTGACGTATTCGGCCATCGCGCCTTCACTGGTCTCGGTCTTGCTGGTCATCACTCAACCTTTTGTTTGAGCATGATCGGATCGGACAACCGGTTCCCACCTTTCCGGATCATGCTCGCTTCCCTTAAGCCGCGCGGCGCAGTTCGGCGGTCTGCTCTTTCAGCGCCGCGATCAGCCCGGGACGGTCGAACTTGGCGACATAGTCGTGGAATCCGGCCTGCCGGCCGCGCTCGATTGCCGCCGGCGACACCATTGCCGACAGCGCGATGATCGGCAGCCCGGTGAGGTTTTGGTCAGAGCGGATGTTCTCGGCGAACTCAAAACCGTTCATCTCGGGCATCTCGATGTCGGTCAGCACGACGTCGAAGGCCTGCCCCGAGCGCAGCGCGGCGAGCCCTTCCTGCGCATTCGGCGCGGTCCGCACCTTGTAGCCGGCGGCCTTCAAGACCGGCGCCAGCATGTTGCGGAAGAACGCGCTATCGTCGACCAGCAGCACCGACTGCGCCGAGGCCGACGGGCGCATCTCCTTGCGCGAGAACCAGTCGGCAAACGCCATCGGCAGGAAGTGGCCGACGTCGATCACCTCGGTGGCCTGGCCCTTGATCACGGCCGAGCCCAGAATGCCGTCCTGGCTGCCCGCGACCTCGATGTTGAGCCGCTCCTCGACGATGTCGATGATCTCGTCGACCACGAGCCCCATCGAGCGGCCGTCGTCGGCGAACACCAGGATCGGCTGCGCGCCCTGGGTCTGCACCTCGACCCCTGCCATCTGCACCAGCGGCATCAGCTGCTCGCGGTACTGCACCATGTAGCGGCCGTTCGAGAGCTCGATCTTGTCGGTTGCGATCTCCTCCAGCCGGGTGACGAGGCCGAGCGGCACCGCCTTCGGCTGGCTGGAACCGGCGCGGAACACCAACAGCGAGGTCAGCTGCTCGCCGCTCGAGGCATGCGCTGCCGCATTGTCGTCGGCCATGTCATGGGCCGAGGAGCCGGACGCGCCCAAGGCCTTGGCAATGCCGTTGGGGTCGATGATCATGATCACAGCACCATCGCCCAAAATGGTGTTGCCGGAGAACATGTCGATGTGCCGCAGTTTCGTGGACATCGGCTTGACCACGATCTCCTCGGTGTGGAACACGCCGTCGACCACGATGCCAAAGGTCTGGCTGCCGACTTGCGTCACCACGATGAAGCTGTTCTCGGCATCCGAGGTGGCGCCATCGTCGATCTTGAGGAGCTTCTTCAGATGGATCAGCGGCAGCAGCTTGTTGCGCAGCCGCAAGACCGCGGTGTCCTTGATCCGCTCGATGCGGTGCTCGGAGTTGGCGCGGGCCCGCACCAGCTCGACCACAGACAATTGGGGAATCGCAAAGCGGTCGCCGCCGGCTTCCACGATCAGCGCGGAGACGATCGCAAGCGTCAGCGGGATCTTGATGGTGACCGAGGCGCCCTCACCGGCCACGCTCTTGATGTCGATGGTGCCGCCGATCTGGTCGATATTGGTGCGCACCACGTCCATGCCGACGCCGCGGCCGGACACCGAGGTGACTTGCGCCGCGGTCGAGAAGCCCGGCGCGAAGATGAACTTGTGGATCTGGGCTTCGGTCATCTTCTCCAGCTCAGCCTCGGTGACGAGACCGTTCTGGAGCGCCTTGGCCTTGATCCGCTCGGTGTTGAGCCCGCGGCCATTGTCGGCGATGCAGATGATGATATGGCCGCCTTCGTGATAGGCGCTGAGGCGGATGGTGCCCTGCTCGGGCTTGCCGCTAGCGACCCGCTCGGCGGTGGTCTCCAGGCCGTGATCGGCGGAGTTGCGCACCATGTGCGTCAACGGGTCCTTGATCAGGTCGAGCACCTGGCGGTCGAGCTCGGTGTCGGCGCCGTGCATCTCCAGCTCGATCTGCTTGCCGAGCTCGCCGGAGAGATCGCGGACGATGCGCGGCAGCTTCTGCCAGGCATTGCCGATCGGCTGCATGCGCGTCTTCATGACGCCTTCCTGCAGCTCGGCGGTGACGTTGGAGAGCCGCTGCAGCGGCACCTTGAACTCGGTGTCCTCGTTGCGGCGTGAGATCTCCAGCAGCTGGTTGCGGGTCAGCACCAGCTCGGAGACCATGGTCATGAGGTGTTCGAGGGTGTCGACGTTGACCCGGATCGACTGGTTGGCGATCTTGTCGCCTTCCTGGACATCCTCGGTGGCGGCCTTGCGCACCGGCTTCTTTGCGGCTTCAGCCGGTTCGGCTGCGGGCTTCGCGACCGGCACAGGTGCGGGTGCTGCGACTTCAATCTCGGTCTCGCGGAAGGCGCGCTCGAGTTCGTCCAGCGAGACCTCGCCAGGGCGCAGCGGACGCTCCAGCGTCTGCACCACCAGCGTGCCTTCAGTCATCGCTGCCTGCACGGATGGAGATTCAACGACAGGCATGTCTTCAGGAGCAGCCTCACCGGCAGTCGGCATCGACTGCGTCGAGCCTGACATCGCCGCCATGCCGTGCTCGACCATCGCCTCCAGCTGATCGATCAGGTCGCGGTCGTTGCCCTCAGGCTCGGCCTCGGTCGCCTCGAGCCCGCCAAGGATCTCCTTGATGCGGTCGATCGAGGACAGGATCAGCGTCACGGCTTCCGCCTTCACCGGCATGCCGTCGCGGAATTTGCCCATCAGGGTCTCGCCGGCATGCGCCAGCGCTTCCAGCCGCGGCAGCCCGAGGAAGCCGCAGGTCCCCTTGATCGTGTGCACAAGCCGGAAAATGTTATCCAGGATCTTCGCGTTGTTCGGATCCTGCTCGAACTGCACCAGCTGGTTGTCGACCGTGTCCAGGCTCTCGCTGCTCTCCGTCAGGAACTCGCGCAACAGATCGTCCATGAATCGGTCCCCTCAAGGTGCTACGGAAACGCACGCCTCGCATCGATAACTTGGCCGGCTTGACGGCGACGTTAATTTCGTCGTCCGTGCAAATACGGACGATGAAGCCGTTCAAGGACGACGCATCACGACATCGCGGCCAGTTTCACAGCAACAAGCCCTTACCACCCGGACGGGAAAGAGCCCGTTCCACCTGTCGTCGCAATTTGAACGAAATGCGATCGAGGGACGGTTAAATCCCGCGAAATGCTGGCGGCCATGACATCCGCCTGCATCAGAGCGCGATCGCCCATGGGTTGAACAAGGGTTGAAACCGGCGGGATGGTTAAGCGAACCCAAAAGCAAAGGCGGCGGAGTTTCCTCCGCCGCCTCGATAGTCGTTGTCTGTCGCGGCTACGCTTAGCGGAGCAGCTGCAGAACGCTCTGCTGCGACTGGTTGGCCAGCGCCAGCGCGGACACCGCGATCGACTGGCGGGTCGACAGCGCCTGGCTGTTGGCCGCTTCCTCGTTGGTGTCGGCCAGCGTCAGGTTGGACGAGCCGGTCTGCAACACGTTGATCAGGTTCTTCGAGAAGTCCTGGCGGATCTGCACGATCGACAGGTTCGAACCGAGGGTCGAAGCCTGGGTGCGCAGCAGGCCGCTCGCGCTGTTGAGCGTCTTCAGCGTGGCGTTGGCCGAAGCGTTGTCGATGAAGTCCGTGCCGGCGGTCAGCTTGGTGAGGTTGAGGCCGGAGGCATCGAAGGTGACGCCCTGGATCTTCAGCGTCGAGGAGCCCGTCTCGTTGAAGGTCAGCTTGAGCTGATCGCCATTGAGCAGGTTGATGCCGTTGTACGACGCGTCCTGGGCGGTCGTGGTGATCTGGTCCAGGATGTTGTTGTACTGGTTGACCAGGTTGGCGCGGTTCGCCAGCCCATTCGGATCCTGCACCGGGGCGCTGCCCACAAGGGCGTTGAACAGCTTGCCGGCGCCGGCTGCCGTGCCACCGATCGTGCCGATGGTCGCGGACGCAGCATCGTTGGTGGTGCTGATGGTGAGCGCTCCGCCCGCGCTGAGCGACGCCTGCAGGTTGTTCGCGGACAGTGCGTTGTTCAGGTCGTTGAGGGACTTCACCTGGCCCGCGCCGCTACCAAACGTAATGTTGGTGGCCTTGCCGTTGCCGGTCGCGCCGATCGTCAGCGTCAAGCCATCCAGCGGCGAAGGCGTTGCCACGGTGCGTGCCTTGGTTCCGGCGGTAAGGCCGAAAGCGGCGAGGCCCGAGCCGGAGATGTTGAGATCCTGGTTGGTGCCGGTGCTGATCTGGAGCGCACCAGCCGCCACGGTGGAAGCGGTGGCCGTGCCGGTGATGCCGTCGATCGCGGTGAGCAGGTCGCCGACCGTCAGCGTGCTGCCCGCGCCCGTGCCGAGGGTCACGTTGCCGGACGAATCGGTCGTCGACGTGGTCTGCGTGTTCGAGAACGTGATCGACTTGCCGTTGACGCTGATCGTACCGGTCGGGGTCGCCGCCAGGCTGTCGGAGTTGGCCGCAGTGACGAGCTTGGTGGCGGCCGTGATCGGCGCCGGCACCGTGAGATTGTTGTTGACGACCGTACCAGCGAGGGTCGCGTTGCTGTAGGTGGCGGTACCGCGGATATCGTCGGTGGTCGCGCCGGTGACCACGGCGGTCGTCACCTGTGACTTCTGGGAGTAGCCGACCGCGGCCTGCAGGGCCTGGTTGGCGACCGACTTGGCGCTGTCGACGAGCTTCTGCAGCGAAGTGATGCCGGTGTTGGCGGCCTGCAGCACCTGCACGCCGTTGCCGATACCATCCAACAGATTGTTGATGTCGCTGGCGCGGTTGTCGAGCGACTGCGCCGTGAAGAAGTTGGTCGGATTGTCGAGCGCGGTGTTGACCTTCTTGCCGGTGGACAAGCGGTTCTGCGTGGTGGCGAGCAGGTCGGCCGTCGACTGCAGCGAAAGCAGGTTCTGACGGACCGATGACGAAAGGACGATGCCGGACATACTGGTACCCTTCTGGATGAACACGAATGACGCGACGCCGTAAATTTCGCACGGCGACCGGTGCCACACTGGTCCGTCCGCGCTACCCGTTCGTTAAAGGGCTGCTCCGTACAAATACCCAGGATGGCTTTGCCGGTAATTCCACGGCCGCCGTGCAGACGCTCAGCTAAGCGACGCATGTTCGCCGCCGGATCAATCTCGTGACAGCGAATTTGTCCTCGCATTTGCGGGACTTGCCGCATGCTCGCGCTGCCGACGGGGGCCTTCGACATCCGTAATGGCCATCGCGACGGCACACGCTTGGGTAAACATCAGAGTTAATGGAAATCAATAAATGCGAGACAACGTCGCAACCGTCTCGTCCGGGATACGCGGCATTCGAATCGCCTCGAACGCCGCGCAGGCCGATGCGATTGCCGACCGTCTGCCCCCTAGAGGGTATAGAGTTCGCACCACAACCCTTGTGCTATTGGACAGGCAAGCTATGTTCGCTTTCCACACGCCAAGAGTAGGTGATGCGAGACCGTAGTGCTCCCGCCCTCGGCAGGAGCTCCAATGTCCGCGGTATCGCGTCCGCCCAATCGTCTGTTGCAAGCACTTCCCTCCACGGAATACGCGCAACTTCATCCCGTTCTGGAAACCGTCGACCTGACCAAGGAAACGGTGCTCGCCGATGCCGGCGCGCCGGTGCAGCGGGTCTATTTCCCGCACGGCGGTGTGGTCTCGATGATGGTCAATCTGTCCGACGGGCAATCCGTCGAGATTGCAACCATCGGTCGTGACGGCATCGTCGGCGCATCCGCCGCCCTGCATGAGCGGCCGCTGCTCGCCGACGCGATCGTCGTGGTGCCGGGCACGGCATCGATGGTGCGGGCGGAAGATTTCCGCGAGACCGCCAATCGCAGCGCGGAGTTCCGGACCCTGGTTGCTCTCTATGAGCAGGCGCTGATGGCGCAGACCCAGCAATCCGTCGCCTGCAACGTGTCGCATCCGGTGGAGGCACGGCTGTCGCGCTGGCTGCTGCGCGCGCGCGACCTGTGCGGCAGCGAAGCCTTGCCGTTGACCCAGGAGATGCTGGCGCAGATGATCGGTGTGCGGCGCAATGCGGTTTCGATCGTCGCGCATGGGTTTCAGCAGGCCGGTATCCTGCGCTACAGCCGCGGCCATATCGAAATCACCGATATCGACGGTCTGCGGAAGGCAGCGTGTGAATGCTATGCGACCGTCAAGGCGCACGCCGAACAATTGATCGGGCCCGAAGATTGATCGCGGCGACCCGCTGCAGCCGCGGATAACGTGACGCTCCGGCGATCGGCGTATTCCTAATGGAACCAAGATATGTTTCCATTGGAACCAAGACGTGCCAGAATAAGTTGCATAACGACCCAACTGCACGCATCAGCTTTGATGACCAGAGACAAGCTTTGCCGGAAGGCAGGAGGTTGCTTTGGATACGGTTCCGCGATCGCCCAACGGATTTCTGTCTTCGCTCTCGGAGAGCGATTTTGGGCTGATCCGGCCCTATTTGCGGACGATCGACCTCGCCGCCGATTCGGTCCTGATCGAGACCGACGAGATGCTCGAGCGGACATACATGCCGCACAAGGGGGTGATCTCGCTGGTGGTCAGGCTGGCAAGAGGCGTGTGCGTGCAGATCGCGATGGTCGGCCGCGGCAGCATCTACGGTGCGTTCGCGGGGCTTGGTGAAGCTCCCACGCTGAACAGCGCCGTGGTGCTGGTCCCGGGCGTCGCTTCGACGATCGAGGTCGAAGCCTTGCGGACGGCCGCCGGCCAGAGCCCGACTCTGCGAGCGATGCTGATCCGGCACGGTCTCGCCGTCTATGCCCAGATCCAGCAGACGGCCGGCTGCAACGCCGCGCACACCGTGGAGTCGCGGCTGGCGCGATGCCTGCTGCACACGCGCGATCTCTCCGGCAGCAACAAGATCGCCCTGACGCAGGAGGCGATGGCCCAGATGATCGGCGCACGCCGCAACAGCGTGTCGCTGGTCGCGCATACCTTGCAACAGGCGAATTTCATCCACTACAGCCGCGGCCACATCGAGATCACCAATGCGGATGGACTGATCAGGACCGCGTGCGAATGCTACGCCACGGTCAAGGCGCAGTATGCGGGGTTGCTGAGTTGCCAGGAAACCGGCGGCTAGAACTGCTATTCCTGACGCGTCTTGTTCACGCGAATCGCTACCCGCTTCGCGCGAAAGCGCTCCCGCCGGCCCACAAGCCGTACTTCTACGGCGTACGATTTTCACCGTCGGATAACGCTGCATCCGCAAAGTCGCGTCGACGCACGGGGGAGCCGATGTTCACGTACGAGACGACCGACCGGAAGGAAGCCCGGCGCTTCCGCATGGCCCAGTTCAACGGCCGGCCCGCCACCATCAGATCCGCCGGCGCGACAGTGACGGGACGTGTGCGCGCGATCGTCGAAAGCAAGTCCGGCGCGACGGCGGCATGGGTGGTCACGATCGTTCCGGACGAGCCGAAGTCAGCCGCCTCCGCCGCGCGGCTCGCGCCGCGCCTGTGCTTCGCCGCGGAAGACGATTTCTGAGAACCGGGTTCTAGCGAACCGAATTCGCCGACTCAGAGCCCCGTTCCGTTGGAATCGGAACCGAACTCTGGACTTTGGTTTTGACGCGTTTCTTTGCGCGAACCGGTACCCACCCCGCATCAAGTGCGGGGCAGGCTTCGCTTGAAAACGCTCTAGGCGGAATGCAACAAGGCCTTGCGGACGAGATCTGCGGTGTTGCGCGCACCCAGTTTGCGCATGGCTTCGGCGCGATGGCTCTCGAACGTGCGCGGGCTGATGTTCATCCGCAACGCGCCCTGCTTGTTGGAATAGCCGTCGCTGATCAGGCTGAGCACCTCACGCTCGCGCTTGGTCAGCGGCTTGCGGCCTGCCTCCGGCGTGAACATGACATCGGGTGACCGGGCGCCTGCCGGCTTGTCGTCGAGCGGCGGCCTGAGATCGGTGGCCGGTATCGCATTCGGATAGAGATCGGAGATCTGCTTCAGCATCGCGGATACCCGCTCGGTCTGCTCGAGCGCGTTCTCGATCACCTGCCGCAGATAGACGCCGTTTCCGGGCGCATGCGCGAACTGCTGACTGTGCTGTTTGAGCTCGTTCATGTAGAGCAGCAGCGCTGTCACCGGCCCGTTGAACTGCCGGACGATCGCCGCCCCGGCGTCCGCGGCCACCTGCGTTCGCGGCACGGCGGCACCCTGAATCTCGGGCGGCTGCGCCTCGAGCGTCGCGGTTCCGCCCATCCATGGCGGAAGGCGCGCCTCGGCTCGATTGTCATGTTGCGTCATAAGTATGGTTTACCGAAGGTGAACTTGTGGCCGCGTTAACACGGGACTCCGTAAAACTACGGGTGACGCAACTGTGACCTCGGGCCCCGACCTGCCAAGCAGGCGCAGATTACCGCTGATTTGGCAACGAATCTCGCTTGTTTGAGCCGAAGGACAGTAGTCTTACGGGGCATCAAGGCCACTTCATCCCGATGATGCCCGCAGGTTGGATTTTACCTTCCCGATGCGCTCCGGGGCGCATCGGCGCCCACATCCGCCGCCTGGCTTCAGGTTGAAATGGGCGGGGTGCGCGCCGCCCTCAGACATCAAGGGCGCCGCCGCCGGAGGAATTTCTGCAGGAAGCGTCCCGAAAGGACGAACCTGAACCACCAATACGCCATTCGCCGGGTCGTCATCGATCAACCCTCCGGGCATCGGGATCGCATCGGCTTACCGCACGCCGGCCGACGCGCGTATGAGACGGATCACATCGGCCCAGAGCGTTTTCGAGCGAAGCCTGCCCCGCACTTGATGCGGGGTGGACACCGGTTCGCGTGAAGAAAACGCGGCAAAACAACAAACTGGAGCTTCAATTCTATCAGAACCGAAGCTCCAGGGCCGCGCGGGTGGTCGTCGGGTCAGGCGAATGTCAATTTACAGCCCCGGCATGCGCCGCGATGATCGCCGCCTCTCGATCAACAACAAAAGGGCGCGACAATGAAGCGAGGGCGGAACGGGCGGAATGGATCCTGGATGACGATTGCGGCGCTCGCCGCGGCACTGCTGTCTGGTACCGGCGCGCAGGCCCAGACCACGCCGACCAGCAATGCCGCGCCGACGTCAGACAACGCGATCATGGTCACCATCTTCTTCAAGCATGATCAGTCACGCCCGCTCAGCGAGTTGAATGCGCAACTCGAGCGGCAGGGCTTTTACAAGGCATTTCCGCCCGAAGGTGTCGAGGTCGTGAGCTGGTACGTGATGATGGGGGTCGGCCAGGTGGTGACCCTGCGGCTGCCGGCCTCGCGGCTGCGCGAGGTCAATCGCGTCATCGAGAACAGTGCCTGGGGCGCCTACCACACCGAGTTCTATCCGACCTACGACTACAAGGCAGTCGGGATCGGCAATCACGAGAAGGCGAAGCAATAGGTCGATCGCATGAGGACCGAACGGCATCGCGGCCGCGCGCCGCATTGCCGGCCCTGCGCGAACCGGCTCACGATTGGACGGCTCCGCTGCCTATGCGTGAGCCCGCGAACGCTGGCTCAGCCGCTTTGCCAGTATCCGCAAATCCTCGCGGCGCCCGCTGCAGAGCAGGCGGATGAATTCGTCGGGATCGATGCAGGCAGGCGGCAAATCGGCGGAGTTGCGTGGGACGCGGCGTAGCCAGGTCAATCGGAAGAGACGCTTGAGCATCTTCATGGTTCGTTGCCCCGATGAGCGTCTGTGTTAACTCGCGGCAATGAAGTTTGGTTCCGTTCCTTATGGTCGCCCGGCAGAAAATTTGGTTCAATGCCGTCAGGCGAGCAGTGCCTTGCGCCTTTGCACCCGCGCAATGGAGCGCCGCACCGCGGCCTGATCCAGCGATCCGTCCTGCAGCGCACCCGCGACCGCCGCGGCGATGCCGGCGATCGCCTGCTCCTGGTCGAGCAGATTGTTGCCGATGCAGATCATGTCCACGCCGGCGGCGATCGCCTGCAGGCTGGCCGCGCTGGTGCCGAGCGCCTTTTGCAGCCCCTGCATCTGCATGTCGTCGGTGATCAGCAGCGTCTCGGGCAGCCGGTGGCGAAGCCGGGCGATTCCAGCCGATGACAGGGTCATCGGATGCTGCGCGTCCCACTGGCGGACAATGGCGTGGCTGACCAGCACCGCATCGCCGAAGGTATCCGGGGCCAATGCGTAGAATAGCTCCTCCTGCTCCGGCCGCAGCGCATCGGAAATGTCCATGAACTCCAGATGTGAATCGACATGCGCGCCGCCGATGCCCGGATAATGCTTCAGGCAAAGGCCCACCCCGGCCTGCCGCGCAGTAGCGTCGACCAGGCGGGCGTTGGCCTCGACCTCGCCGATATCGGACGAATAGGACCGCTTGATCTTGCCGATATTGGGATTGTCGGCATTGTAGTCCACGTCGATGACGGGCGCGAAATTGTAGCGGATGCCGAGCCGCCGCAGCTCGCCATAGCTCGCAGCCAGGATCGCCTGCTTGTCCGCATGCGTGAGCCGATTGAAATCCTTCGCGCTCGGCAGCGGCTGAAAACCCAGGCTATCCTTGAGCCGGCGCACCAGACCGCCCTCCTGGTCGATGAAGACCAGCGGCTGCGACGGCAGGGTAGCGATCTCGGCGCAGAGCGACTGCAGCTGCGCGGGCGAGATGATGTTGTTGTCGTATTGTCTGGTCTGGCACGAGTAATCGAACAGGATCACCCCGCCGAGCCCGAACTGCGCAGCAAATTCCCTCAGCCAGGACGGGACGACCTTGCCGTAGAAGCCGAGGATGAAAAGTTCGCCGACGGACATGGCCGCTCGCTATCGGATGGGCATGGAATCAGCCCCGCACCCAACGCAATAGCACGCTACGGCGGCGGTAAGAATATGACGCAAGCCACGACCTCGACTGCGTTCCCCGTGCTCGCATCACTATGTTAAGACACGAAGGCTTGCCTCGATCGCGCATGCCACACCACAAGACATTTCGGAAACGCCCATGACAGCACCTTACGTCCCGCAAATGGCCCTTTACCGGCAATGGCTGAAGGACACGCGCGGCCTCGCATTTGCGGATTTCGAGGCGATGCGGCGCTGGTCGGTCACCGATATCGACGCCTTCTGGCAGAGCGTCTGGGATTATTTTGACCTGCGCTCGCCGACGCCGCATTCGGCGGTGCTGGCCGAACGCAAGATGCCGGGCGCGGTGTGGTTTCCCGGCGCTTCGGTGAACTATGCGCGCCAGGTTTTCCGGCACGTCGCGCCGGCGCACGCCGCCGGCCTGCCGGCGCTGATCTCGAGCGGCGAGGAGGGCAAGCTTTCGGAGACGAGCTGGCCGGAGCTGCAGCGCAAATCGGCGGCGCTTGCGCTGCACCTGAAGGCCAACGGCGTCCGTGCCGGCGACCGCGTCGCGGCGTACTTGCCGAACATCCCCGAGACGATCATCGCGTTTCTGGCGACCGCGAGCCTGGGTGCGATCTGGAGTGTCTGCGCGCCCGACATGGCCGCACCCGCGGTGATCGACCGCTTCAAGCAGATCGAGCCGAAAGTGCTGATCGCCTGCGACGCCGTGACCTATGCCGGCAAGCGCCATGACCGGAAGCCGGTGATCGAGGAATTGCGGCGCGCGCTGCCGACGGTGCAGCATGTCATCCTGCACAGCGATGCCGCGCCGTCCGAAACACTGCTGTCGTCCATCCTTGCCGGCCAGAGCGCGGAGATCGACGCCTTCGAGCCGGAATGGCTGCCGTTCGACCACCCGCTCTGGATCGTCTATTCCTCGGGCACCACCGGATTGCCGAAGCCGATCCTGCACAGCCATGGCGGCATCATCGTCGTGGCGCTGCCGCTCTCGACCCTGCACAACGACATCGGCTGCAGCTACCACCCGAATTCGCTCGGCGAGCGTTTCCACTGGTACTCGTCGACCGGCTGGATCATGTGGAATTGCCAGGCCAACGGCCTGCTCAACGGCACGACCTGCTGCATTTTCGACGGCAGCCCCGGCGGCACCAAGGACAAGCCGGACTGGACCACGCTGTGGCGCTTCGTCGCCGACGCCAAGGCGACCTTCTTCGGCGCGGGCGCGGCGTTCTTCGCCAATTGCACCAAGGCCGAGATCGATCTCGCAAAGGTCGGCGACCTCTCTAGCCTGCGCGCACTCGGCTCGACCGGCTCGCCGCTCAGCGCCGACACCCAAGCCTGGTTCAACGAACGCTTCGCAGCGCTTTCGAAGCGCAACGGCAATGCCGCCCAGGCCGACATGTGGTGGGCCAATATCTCCGGCGGCACCGATTTCGCCGGCGCCTTCATCGGCGGCAATCGCGAATTGCCGCAGACCCCGGGCATCATGCAGTGCCGCCTGCTCGGCTGCGCGGTGGAAGCTTTCGACGAGCAGGGCCGCGCCGTGATCGACGAGGTCGGTGAGCTCGTCTGCACTGAGCCGCTGCCCTCGATGCCGCTGCGCTTCTGGAACGATCCCGGCAATGCGCGCTATCTGTCGAGCTATTTCGAGACCTATCCCGACAATTTCGACGGAAGTGGCCGCGGCCCGGTGTGGCGGCACGGCGACTGGCTCAAGATCAACCCCGACGGTTCCTGCGTGATCTACGGCCGCAGCGACGCCACGATCAACCGCCACGGCTTGCGGATGGGCACCAGCGAGCTCTATTCGGCGATCGAGGCGCTGCCGGAGGTGCTGGATTCGATGGTCGTCGACCTCGAATATCTCGGCCGCGACAGCTACATGCCGCTGTTCGTGGTGCTGCGCGAGGGCATTGTCCTCGATGCCGCGATGAAGGCGAAGATCAACAAGGCCGTGGAAGCCGGGCTGTCGCGCCGCTTCCTGCCCAACGACATCTTCGTCGTGGCGGAAATTCCGCGCACGCTGTCCGGCAAGAAGCAGGAGCTGCCGGTCAAGAAGCTGTTGCTCGGCCATTCCGTCGAGAAGGTCATCAACCGCGATGCGATGGCCAATCCCGGCTGCCTCGACTGGTATCTCGACTTTGCCAGGAGCCATCTGAGCAAGCAGGCCGGCGCGGCGTAAGCGATCGCGCCGTTTGTCAGCGCGGCCTGCTGCGCCAAGGCGGCGGTGAGAGGGCATCGCGCAGATGCTCGACAAAAGCCTGCGTGCGCCTGGCTCGGCCACTGCGGCCCGGATTGAGCAGCGCGACGATGTCGGCCGGCGGCAGGCGGAAGCTCGGCAGCACCCGCACCAGCCGGCCACCGGCGAGATCCTCGGCGACATCCCACTCCGACCTGACGATCAGGCCATGATCCGCCAGCGCCCAGGCCTTCACCACCTCGCCGTCATTGCTCGACAGCATCGGCTCGATCCTGATGACATCAGGCTCCGCCGGCGCGCGCCTACGCGAGAAGCGCCAGAGCGTCACGTCCTCCTCGTTCTCGCGCAATGCGATGCAATCATGCCCGCGCAGCTCCTGCGGGCTCGCCGGCGTTCCACGGCGCTTCAGATAGGCCGGGGAGGCGCAGAGAAAGCGTTCATTGGGCGCAAGGCGCTGCAAACGAAGCGTGGAATCCTTCAACGCGCCGATGTGGATCATGACGTCCCACGCGCCGGCAGCGGCACGTCCCGGCCGATCGGACAGTTCGAGCTCGACTGACACGTCGGGATGGCGGGATCGGAAGGCGGCAACGATCGGGGCGATGTAGCGGCGTCCGAAGCCGAGCGGTGCAAGAATTTTCAGGTGACCGGCGATGGTTCCGCGACGCGCCTGCAGCGCTTCCGTCAACTCCGTCGCCTCGTCGAGCAGCGCGCTGCCGCGCAGCACCAGCAGCTCGCCCTCGTCGGTCAAGGTCAACCGCCGGGCCGAACGGCTGACCAGTTGAACGCCGAGACGCTGTTCGAGGCTCTGCAGCCGCTGCGAGACCGCCGATGGCGTGACGTCGAGCGCCCGCGCCGCGGCCGCGAGCGATCGGGCCGCGGCGATGGCCAGGAAGAAGCGGATGTCGTCGGTCGAGACCATTAAGCTCAGTCTTAATATAACAATGACATTCGGTAAATTGTACTTAGCATGGAAACGATTAGTCTCGCCGGATGTCATCAGCCCCTTTCTTGAACGCACCGCATCCGCTTGCCGATATCGAGACGCCCGGCCTCGTGCTCGACGAAGACCGGATGCTGCACAACATCGCCCGCCTGAAGACGCGGCTGTCGCGGCTTGGCGTGCCGCTGCGCCCGCATCTGAAGACCGCGAAATCCATTCCGGCGGCGCGCGCTGTGATGGACGGCCCGGGTGGCCCGGCGGCGGTCTCGACCCTGCAGGAGGCCGAAATGTTTGCCGCGGCAGGCGTGAAAGACATCCTCTATGCCGTCGGCATCGCGCCGCAAAAGCTCGATCGCGTCGCGGCGCTGCGGCGACAGGGTGTGGACCTGTCGGTGGTGCTCGACAGTATGGAGCAGGCGGCGGCCGTCTCCACGATGGCGCGCATGACGAACGACCGCATTCCCGTGCTGATCGAGATCGATTGCGACGGCCATCGCGCCGGTGTCGGTGCGCGTGATCCGCTGCTGGTCGAGATCGGCCGCGCGTTGCATCAAGGCGGCGCCGAGTTGCGCGGCGTCATGGCGCATGCCGGCGAATCCTATTCCTGCCGCAGCGTCGCGGCGCTCGAGCAGGCGGCCGAGCAGGAGCGCGCCGCCGCGGTCGCCTGCGCCGAGGCGCTGCGCGCGGCCGGACTGCCATGCCCCGTGGTCAGCGTCGGCTCGACGCCGACGGCGCATTTTGCGCTCCGGCTCGATGGTGTCACCGAGGTGCGCGCCGGCGTGTTCGTGATGTTCGACCTTGTCATGGCCGGGATCGGGGTCTGCGCGGTCGACGACATTGCGCTGTCGGTGCTCGCGACGGTGATCGGCCATCGCGCCGACCGCGGCTGGACCTTCATCGACGCCGGCTGGATGGCGCTGTCGCGCGATCGCGGCACCGCGAAGCAGCCGATCGACCAGGGCTATGGCATCGTGTGCGACATCGATGGACGGCCCTATCGCGACCTGATCGTGACCGAAACCAATCAGGAGCACGGCATCATCGCGCTCCGTCCCGGCAGCACCGCGCCGCAGGTGGCGCCGCCGGTCGGCGCGAAGGTGCGGATCCTGCCGAATCATGCCTGCGCGACCGGAGCCCAGCACGACCGCTATCATGCCGTCGCCGCCGGCTCCAACTCGGTCAGGCAATGGGAGCGGTTTCGCGGATGGTAGGAAATGGAGCGCAGCCCATGACCCGAGCCTATGACGCCGTTCTGTTCGATCTGCTGACCGCGCTGCTCGACAGCTGGACACACTGGAACAAGGTCGCGGGCTCCGATGAAGCCGGGCTACGCTGGCGGGCCGAGTATCTCAGGAACACCTACGCCACCGGACGTTATCGTCCCTATGAGGATCTGGTGGGCGAGGCGGCACGCAATGTCGGGCTGCCGTTCGAATTGGCCGAGGAGCTCGGCGCACGCTATGCGGAGCTCGATCCCTGGCCCGAGGTTTTCGATGTCCTGCAAGCGCTGCACGAGGCCGGCGTCGCGCTCGGCGTCGTGACCAACTGCTCGGAACGGCTCGGCCGCATCGCCGCCGATCGCATCGACGTTCCCTTCACCGTGTTCGTGACGGCCGAGCGCGCCGGCTATTACAAGCCGCAGCCGCAACCCTATCAGCTCGCGCTCGACGAACTGCCGGTCCCGGCCGATCGATGCCTGTTCGTCGCGGGATCGGGCTATGATCTGTTCGGTACGGCACGTGTGCGCTTGCCGACTTGGTGGCATAATCGGGCCGGAATGAACCCGCCGGAAGGGGCGCCCGCCCCGATCATGGTTCGTGACAACCTTGCGACCTTGCCGGCTTTCGTGCTGGGTCGCGAGATGTCCGGCCGGCACGCTCCTTGAGGACTGAACCGAGATGCCATCACCCAGCTACATCGACCCGCTCAACGGCAAGCTCTATCCGCTGGATGTCCCGCGCTGGTGCTCCGACGAAGGCAAGCCGTTGCTCGTCACGCCGCTGCCTGGCATCTCCCGCGACGAGGTCGATCACGGGACGCGCTCGCTGTGGCGCTACCGCGCGGCGCTGCCGGTCGAGATCAGGCAGCCGATCACGATGGGCGAAGGCTTCACACCCGCGGTCGAGAAGGCGTGGGGCGACCTGCGGCCGCATTTCAAGCTCGAATGGTTCAATCCGACCGCGAGCTTCAAGGATCGCGGCACCACGGTGATGCTGTCTTTCCTGCGCCAGCTCGGCGTCGATGCGGTGCTGGAGGACTCTTCCGGCAATGGCGGCGCATCCGTCTCGGCCTATGGCGCGGCGGGCGGCATGCGGGTCAGGATCCTTGCGCCGGCGACGACATCGCCGATGAAGGTGGCGCAGATGCACGCCTTCGGCGCCGAGGTGCAGCTGGTCGAAGGCCCGCGCGAGGAATCCGAGGCGGAAGCGATCCGCCAGTCGAAGCAGATCTTCTACTCCAGCCACAACTGGCAGCCCTTCTTCCTGCAAGGCACCAAGTCGCTGGCCTACGAGATCTGGGAAGATTTTGGCTTCACCGCGCCCGACAATGTCATCATGCCGGTCGGTGCCGGCAGCAGCCTGCTCGGCTGCTATATCGGCTTCACGGAGCTGCTCGCGGCCGGGCAGATCACGCGGCTGCCGCGCCTCTTTGCCGCGCAACCACTCAATTGCTCGCCGGTTGATGCCAGCTTCGCCGCCCGCGTCGACACGCCGGTCGACCGCGAGGTCCGCAAGACCATCGCCGAAGGCACCGCGATCAAGCATCCGCTGCGCTTGAAGCAGATGATCGCGGCGCTGAAGGAGAGCGGCGGCGGCACGGTCGCGATTCCCGAAGACGGCATCGTCGCCGCATTGAAGCGGCTGGCGCGTACCGGCCTGTTCGTCGAGCCGACCTCGGCTTCGGCCGCCGCCGCGCTCGACGTCCTGGCGGCGCGCGGCGCGATCCGGTCGGCAGAGCGCACCGTCGTCATCATCAGCGGCACCGGGATCAAGGCAGCCGGGTTGATCACGGAGCTGCTCGGCAATTGATCTGCCTGCGCGCGAAGCGGCGTCATGCTCCCACGGCTGCTGTGCGCGCCGGCGAGGCGTGCGCCCGTCCGATATTGTCGAGGAACTGCCGCACGCTTTCCTGCCAGGTAAAGGTCAAAGCGTGGGCACGGCATTTCTCGCGCGGCACCAGCAGCGCGCCGAGCGCCGCACGCCGCAGATCGTGATCGAGACAACCGCAGCCTGACTTGCCGATCACATCGAGCGGTCCCATCACCGGAAAGGCCGCAACCGGCAGGCCGCTGGCCAGCGCCTCGAGGATCACCATCCCGAACGTATCGGTCAGGCTTGGAAACACCATGACGTCGGCGGACGCATAGACGTCGGCGAGCGCCCGGCCCGTCCGCGTGCCGAGGAAATGCACGTGCGGAAACCGGGTCTGCAAGCTGCCACGCTGCGGCCCGTCCCCGACCACGACCTTCGAGCCCGGCAGGTCGAGGCCGAGAAAGGCGTCGAGATTCTTCTCGACCGCGACGCGGCCGACATAGAGGAACACCGGCGCCGGGAAGGCGATCGGCCGCTCTGTACGCGGACAAAACAGCTCGGCATCGACGCCGCGCGACCACGGCATCAATTTGCGGAAGCCATGCGCCTTCAGCGCCCGCTCCAGCGACGCCGAGCCGACCATGATGCCGTCCCCGCTATTATGGAAACGGCGCAACGCCGCGTAGCTCCACCGCAGCGGGACCGGCAGCCGCGCGGCGAGATATTCGGGAAAGCGGGTGTGATAGCTGGTCGTGAACGGATAGCCGCGGGTCTGGCAGACGTGCCGGCTGATCCAACCGATCGGGCCTTCGGTCGCGATGTGCACCGAGTCCGGGCGCGCAGCCGCGATGGCGCGCGCGATCCGCCCGATCGTCGGCAACGCGAGGCGGATCTCCGGATAGCCGGGCAACGGCACGGTGCGGAAATCGGCCGGCGTCAAGAAGGTGATTTCCGCGCCGAGCGACGGCGCTTCACTGGCAAGGTATTCGAGCGAGCGGACCACGCCATTGATCTGTGGCCGCCAGGCGTCGGTTGCCACCAGCACGCGCATCAGGCGGCCGCCTGCGCGAGCGGCGCGAGGTCTGGAGTACCCAACGCCCTCCGCGCTTCCGTCCATCGGACGATTTCAAACTGCCCGTTATAGCGCTCGACCACGCCCGTGCAGGACTCTACCCAATCCCCGGTGTTGATGTAGCGGACGCCGAAATCGTCGTGCAGTGCCGCGTGGTGGATGTGGCCGCAGATCACGCCTTGAACGTTGCTGCGCCCGGCCTCCGATGCCAACACCTCCTCGAACCGGCCGATGTGGTTGACCGCATTCTTGACCCGCAATTTCGCCCAGGACGAGAACGACCAATAGCCGAACCCACATCGGCGCCTGATCCAGTTGAGCCAGACGTTGCAGGCCAGCGCGGCCCGATAGCCGACATCGCCGATCAGCGCGAGCCAGCGCGCATGCCGCACCACGAGATCAAAATGATCGCCGTGAACGACGAGGTAGTCGCGGCCGTCGAGGCCACGATGGATCGCCCGTTCGACAATCTCGACGCCGCCGAACGCCGCACCGGCATAGTCACGCAGGAACTCGTCGTGATTTCCGGGAATGTAGACCAGGCGACAGCCCCGTTGCGCGAGCTCGATCAGCTCCCGCACAACCGCATTATGCGCCCTGGGCCAGTACCAGCTCGACCGCAGACACCAGCCGTCGACGATGTCGCCGACCAGGAATACGGTTTCGGCATCATGGTGACGAAGGAAGTCGATCAACCGCTCGGCCTGGCATCCCCGGGTCCCGAGATGGACGTCGGAGACGAACAGGGTCCTGACCTTGACGACATCCCGCGGCGCGATCCGCCTGCCGTCCGCGCGATCGCCAGATCCATGCAGGCCGCCGTCCGGCCGAAACGCCGCCGCCATGGCGTCGGCCAATCCCGCGAGAACCTTCGTGACATCGCGGCTGGCGCATCGCCTGAAGATCGAGCGATGCCAATAGATGCCTGCGATGAGGACCAGCAGCGCGAACTCGGCCGCGCGATATCGCCCGCCGGAAGCAGCGTGACCGAACTGATAGCTCGCGGCCAGGACCAGCAGGGTCGCGGCAGCACGCTCGAGCGTATCCGATCCGGGCCGCAGGCGGGACAACAGGGCTCTCATGCGCCTTCCTCCACCGGCAAGCGCGAGGGTAAAGCGAGCGGCTTCCCCAAAGGCTGCGGCACGAACGAGCGCTTGTAGAAGCGAAATCCGAGGAAGAGCGCGACCTCCACGGCGACCAGGATGACCACCACCCAGAAGCCGAGGCTGACCGGATCGTGGCTGCTGCCGCGCAGGGCATAGCCCAGGGTGAGGAACGGCATGTTCCAGATCACGGTGCCGATCGCCGTCGCCATCACGAAGGCGCGCGGCTCCAAGTGCAACACACCGGCCGGGAGAGCGAGGTAAATCCGCACGGTGGGCAGCGTCTGACCGATCAGCGTCACCCAGAAATGATTGCCGCGATAGGCGTCGGTGAGCTGTCGGTAGAGCGAGGGCCGCAGCAACACGAACTTGCCATAGCGCGCCACCAGCCCCTCGATGCGCCGCGAGCCGAGCGCGCGCCCGAGCCCGTACCAGCCGATGGCACCGACGACAGACCCGACGCTGGTCGCGAGGATGGTCATCGCGAGCATCGAGCCGTCGGAGACAGTCAAGCCGAGCAGCATCAGCAGCACGTAGGACGGCAGCAGCGGAATGAACTTCTCGGCGACGGCGAGGCAGCCGATACCCAGCAGGCCGAAGTGCAAAAACATCGCGATCGTGCTCGACGTGTCCATGGCGTCTCGATCAAGCGTGGGAGTGGCGGCGGCTGATCCGGTACACGGAAGCCGGCGGCAGGTTGAGAAACGTCTGCCCGATGCAGCTCGCCTGCAGATCGAGGCGATCCAGGATCGCGTCTGCGACAGGACAACGCGGACCATAGGTGATCTGGTAGAACGCCCCGCCGGCGCGGAGATAGCCGAAGGCGCCGTGGAGGATGGTTATGACTTTCTCCGGCGGCATCATGAGGAGCCCGAGGCCGCTCACGACTGCACCGACCGGCGCCCCGTCGAACAGCCTCTCCCTCCGCAGCCAGGCCGCATCCATCCACAGCACCCGCGCGCCCGGGAAGCGCCGCTGCAGCAGCGGGATGAATTCGGAGCCGTACTCCACCAGCGTCAGATCCTGCTGCCTGACGCCGCGCTTCAGCAACGCGCGGGTGAAGACGCCCGTGCCAGGGCCAAGCTCGAGCACGGGGCCGGTGTCCGCGGTGATCTCCCGCGCCATGAGCGACGAGACAGCGGGCCCGGACGGCGCGACCGCGGCGACACGCAACGGATTACGCACCCAGGCGCGGACGAACGGCAGGATGTCAGCGGCCGACATGCCGGAGCTCCCGCACGATGAGCGCGCAATCGGTCTGGCGCCACGGATTTATTAACAAGGCCATTCGCGTGTCTTTCGCATTGCGGGTGCTCCCCATCATGTGTGGTAGGCTCCCGCCGGTTGAGCAGTGCCGGTCGGTGTCGGGACGATTCGATCGCCCCGATGCACGCTTCTGTCTCATGCGAAGCTTGCGCGAGCCTGTCGCGAATCCACGCGCGTGCGAAATTTTGGCGTGCGACGCAATCACGCGGAGCAAACCGCAAGGTTGCCGCAATGAATGAGACATAAAGTCGGCAGATCGATGCGGAGGTAGAGACAACGAAATGCGGGTGCTGTTGGTGGAGGACCAGCCGGACATGGTCGCGGCGCTGCGTGCGGCACTCGCGCGCCACGACATGCTGGTCGATCACGCGCCGGATCTCTTGGAAGCCGAGGCGATTGCCGCTGCGGGAAGTTACGATGCGATCGTGCTGGATCGCCAGTTGCCTGACGGCGACGGGCTGTCGCTGATTCCGAAATTGCGCGCGAGCGGCAACACCGTCCCGGTGTTGGTGCTGACCGCGCGCGGTGAGCTGGCAGACCGGATCTCGGGTCTCGACAGCGGCGCGGACGACTATCTCGGCAAGCCGTTTGCGTTCGAGGAGCTGCTGGCGCGGTTGCGCGCGCTGCTGCGCCGGCCCGCCAACGTGCAGCAGCATGTCGCGCGGATCGGCCGCCTGGCGTTCGACTTTACCCATCGCGAGGCCAGCGTCGACGGACGCCCGCTGGAGATGCCGCGTCGCGAACGGCTGGTGCTCGAAACACTGATGCATCGGATGGGACGCATGGTGCAGCGCTCTGCGCTGATGGAGGCGGTCTACGGCCTCGACGACGACGTGCAGCCCAATGCGCTGGACAGTCATGTGTCGCGCTTGCGCCGCAGGCTCACCGAGGCCGACGCCGGCGTCACCATCAACGGCGTTCGTGGCCTCGGCTATATGCTGCGAGAGACACCGTGAGCGTGCTGCGCCCGCGATCCCTCACCTGGCGCCTGGTCGGACGCCTCGCGGGTCTGCAGGCCGTTGCGTTGACCCTCCTGATTCTGCTGATCGGGGCCGCCGCGATCGGGCTGCTGTGGGCAGGGCTCTTGATCGGCGAGTACCAAGGCAGCACCCTCGATACGCTGAGGGACGCCATCACACGCAATGAAGCGGGCGGACTGACGCTGCGCCAAACACCGGAATTGGCCGCCCTGCGCGCCGAGCACGCCGATCTCTGGTTCATCATCCGCGACGCTGGCGGTCACCAAATCTCCGAGGGCACCGTGCCCTCGCAATTCGCACCGATCGCATCGGCCCTCGAGCATGTCAGCGAGGCGGTGCTCAAGTGGAACGACGCCGTGGCCGCGCGTCCCGCTGGACTCGTCAAATCGGTCGACACGTCGGCAGGATCGATCCAGATCCTGACCGGAACGTACGGCGAGCTCTCGATGTGGCGAGCGCTGGAGATCACACCGCAGCTGTTCCTCAACATGATCCTGCCAATCGTCGTGCTGATGACGCTGGCGACGCTGGTCGCGACCCCATTTGTGGTGCGCCGGGCCATGAAGGGCCTCGCGCAGGTCGCGGCGCAGGCCGAGCGCATCGACATCGACCAGCGCGGCGCGCAATTGCCGCTCGACGAGGTGCCGGTCGAGATCACCCCGCTGGTCAAGGCCATCAACGCCGCGCTCGAACGCCTCGACAAGGGTTACGAGCGCCACCGGCGTTTCCTCGCCGATGCCGCACACGAGCTCCGGACTCCGATCGCGATTCTTTCGACACGAGTCGCCTCACTGCAGGCGGGCCCGGAGAAGACCTATCTGCTCGAGGACGCGACTCGCCTCAGCGTCATGGCCGGCCAGCTGCTGGACCTGCAACGGCTCGACCAGCAGACCGACGTGTTCACCGCCGTCGATCTCGTCGGCGTTGCCCGACAGGTCGTGCTCGACCTCGCGCCACTCGCCTTCGCGGCAGGATATGAAATGTCCTTTGAGCAGAAGGACGGGACGATTTTGGTGAGCGGCGACCAGACCTCACTCGAACGTGCCCTCACCAATCTCGTGCAGAACGCCATCGACCATGGACAGCGGCGTGGCACGATCCTGGTGCGGGTGACGACAGCCGGTTGCATCGAGGTCTGCGACAACGGCGACGGCATTCCGCTCGACGAGCGCGAGCAGATCTTCGAGCCGTTCCGCCGGCTGCATCCGGGCGGACGCGGCGCCGGCCTCGGCCTCGATCTGGTGCAGAGCATCATGCATCTGCACGGCGGCCGGATCGAGGTCGATCAGGCGCCGTCCGGCGGCGCCTGCATGCGCATGGTGTTTCCGAAGGCTCAGCCGGCGTGCTGATCGGGCGGAACTAGCCGCGGCGCCGCGAAACAAGAGCCCGCTCCGATGGAATCGGAACGGCGCTCTCGTTTCTTGCCTTGGCGCGTTTTCTTTACGCGAAGCTGCGTCCAGGCCGTTCAAAAATGTTCTAGCCCGCCTTGCGCAGTTTCAGGGCCTCGTAGAATGAGGTCTCGAAATTGATGTAGCCGACGAAGGATGTCGGATCACCAAACGGCAGGATCTGCGTCGCCCAGAATCCGCCGAAGCCGTTCTGGCGATCGATCCAGTAGAACAGGTTGGCGAGGCCGGCCCAGCCGAGCGCGCCGGCGGGACGGCCGGTCGGAGCCTGCTCATCATTGATCATGAAGCTGAGCGCCCATGATTTCGACTGGCCGGGGAAGAACTCGGCGTCGTTGGCGAGCGAGGTGATCACGCCGGTAATGGCGGTGACCTTGTTGTTGCCGAGATGGTTCTTCTCCGCCATCCGCACGGTTTCGGCTTTCAGGACCCGGCCATGCTCGCCGGCGCCGTCGTTCAGCCACATCCGGATGAAGCGCATATAGTCGCCGATGGTGCCGTAGAGTCCGTGGCCGCCCATATGGATCTCCGGGTTAGGCGGCAACTCAAAATCCATCGGCGTGAGCGAGCCGTCGGCGTTGCGGGCGTGAATGCCGGCGAGGCGGCGGCGCATCGCGTCGGTGAGCTCGAATGCCGTGTCCTGGATTCCGAGCGGCTCGAAGATCCGTGTCTTGAAGACCTCGCCGAGCCGGCGGCCGGCGATCGACTCGACGATCTGGCCGCACCAATCCAGGTTGGTGCCGTATTCCCATCGCTCGCCGGGATCGAACAGCAGCGGCGTCATCAACGACGCCTTGGACGCCGTGATCACGCTGGGCTGCCCCTTCTCCTGCGCGAGGCGATTGTAGGTGTGATTGATGAAGTCGTAGCCCAGGCCTGCGCTGTGGACCATCAGCATGCGTGTGGTGATGTCGCGCTTCGGTGCACGCAGCCGCGGCTCGCCGCTGTCGTCAAAACCCTCGATGACCATGAGCTTGCCGAGGTCGGGTGCGTAGGTCCTGGCCGGCGCATCGAGATCGAGCTTGCCCTCCTCGACGAGTTGCAGGACGGCCGTCCCGGTGATCGCCTTGGTGGTCGAGAAGATGGCGAACACGCTGTCGGTGGCCATGTCCGCTGCCTGATCGAGGCGGCGCTTGCCCGCGGCGCCTTCGTAGATGTTGCGATGGCGGTCGGTCACCATGGCAACGACGCCGGGAACGCGCGGGTTGGATGTCACGACGCCGTCGAGAATCGCATCTGCCGCCGCACCAAAATTCATGCTCATTGTCGTCCTCCCATATACTGCTTTGTGATGTGATCAATCCTGAGCGGCCGCGCGGTCAGCGAAGACCGCGGCGCCACGTCACGATCAGGTGCTACTGCATGGCAAAGCCCTGATAGCCGCTCGCGGCGACCTCGTCGCATTTCTGGCGATAGGTACCGACGCCGCCGCAATAGGACAGCACCCGGCGCGGCTTGCCCTCGACATTCGAGCCGAGGTACCAGGAGTTGGTCTTGGCGATCAGCGTTGCGTTGGCGGTCTCGTCGTGATGCGCCACCCACTGATCCTCGGCGTCCCTGGTCGGCTCGATGACATTGAGGTTCTTGCCGCGCAGATAGTTGATGCAATCGGCGATCCACTCGACCTGCTGCTGCAGGCAGGTGGTCATGTTGCAAAGCGCGGCCGAGGGCGCGAGCGGCACCGCTGTCGTGAACAGGTTCGGATAGCCGTGGACCTGCAAGCCCATCGTGGTGCGGATGTCCCTGCCCCAATCGTCCTTCAGCGATCGCCCCTCGCGACCGCGGATGTCGATGCGCGTCAACGCCCCCGTTCCGGCGTCGAAGCCGGTGGCCAGGATGATGACGTCGAACGCGTGCACCGTGCCGTCGGCGGTCTGGATACCCTCCGGCGTGATGCGGGCGATCGGATTGTCCTTGACGCTGACGATCTCGACATTGGGCCGGTGGAAGGCCTCGAGGAAATTGCTCTCCAGCGGCACCCGGTGCGTGCCGAAACCGTAATCGGACGGAATCAGCTGCTCGCACAGCTTGGGGTCCTTGATCCGCTCGCGCATCTTTTCGCGCACGAACTCGGTGATCTCGGCGTTGATGGCTTCGTCGAAGAACAGTTCGGCGAAGGACGAAACCCACAGTTTGAGCGATCCGTCATTCCAGCAGTCCCCGATCACCTGGCGGCGCTGCTGCGGCGTCAGGTCAGCCCAGACGTGCTCGAAGTCGAACTCGAATCCGGTGAACGTCTTCGGCAGCCGTTCGGTGAGGAACTTAAATTTCGACTTGTAGGCCTCGGCATCCGCCGCGTCCCATTTCGGGTTCTTCATCGGAATGATGTATTGCGGGGTGCGGATGAAGACCTTGAGGTGGCCGACCTCGCCGGCAATCGACTGTATCACCTGGATTCCGGTCGCGCCGTTGCCGACCACGCCGACGCGCTTTCCCGCAAGTTCGATCGGCCCCTTGGGCCAGCGCGCGGTGTGGAACAGCTCGCCCTTGAATGTCTCCTGTCCCGGAAAGGATACGTGCGGCGCCGAGAGCATGCCACAGCAGGTGACCAGGAATTGGGTATCGATCACGTCGCCCTGGTCGGTCGTCACGAGCCAGCGTTGCGTTGCCTCATTGAAATGCGCGCTCTTGACCGTGGTGCCGAACTGGATGTCCTTCCTGAGGTCGAGGCGGTCGGCGACGTAGTTCAGCCAGCGCTCGATCTCCGGCTGGCCCGGGAACCGCTCGCTCCAGCTCCAACCCTTGTAGAGTTCTTCGGAGAACAGGTACTGATAGGTGTGGCCTTCGGAATCGAAGCGTGCGCCGGGGTAGCGGTTCCAGTACCAGGTGCCGCCGACGCTTGAACCGGCATCGATCGCCTTCACGCTCAGCCCCTGCTCGCGCAGACGGAACAGTTGGTAAA
Organism: Bradyrhizobium sp. B124; assembly: GCF_038967635.1. Lineage (NCBI taxonomy): Bacteria > Pseudomonadati > Pseudomonadota > Alphaproteobacteria > Hyphomicrobiales > Nitrobacteraceae > Bradyrhizobium > Bradyrhizobium sp. B124. Next base: position 5,322,778 of record NZ_CP152413.1, read on the forward strand.
GACCGGCGACGCCGGCGCCGACGACCACGGCGTCGAGCTTGGTCGTTGCACGCGCACCATTGCTTCCATTCGACCTTGTAACGGTCTCGGTCATCGTTTCCTCCTGTTGTCTTGCTTCGCACGCGCTCATACCCGCCGTGTCGCCGGGTGATGGTGCGTTGCGTCAATTGGATCTCGGCCGCTGGTGCTGTCGCCGAGACGCAGAGCAGGCTACGTGCCGCGCGACCGAGCGGCTTGGATGAAACCGACAATTTCTGGAACGCGGCCGTGCAATCGAGCCATCGGCCGTTGGTCGCCTTGGCAAACGGAGAAAGCGGCCTATCCTGCGCTCAGACGTTCGGCCAAGAAGAAGCGGTCAACCGCGCCACGGATTCCACGGAGGAGGCTCGCGCGATGGGCCAATTGATCACGGTCGAGGAGCTGCCGCGCTATGCGCCCGGTGAACTGAAGCTGGACAGCGCCTCAGTCGGGAGGAGCGACTTCCGGCTGCGGATTTTCCGCTATGAGCCATCGGATATCTGGGTTCCCCCGTCGGAAAACTTCCTGCTCGTGCTGTATCGCGACGGCGTGACGGCGATGAACCGCCGCGTCACCGGCGCGTGGAAGCAAGATCACGTCGGTCGTGGCGTCACGTCATTGCTGACCCGTGCCGAGCCATCGAGCTGGCACTGGAAGAACGACATCGAGGTCACCCATTTCTATATCGCTCCAGCGCTCATGATGAAGACCGCGAGCGATGCATTCGACCGCGACGCCGATGCGATTGAGCTTCACGACCTGCTCAAGGCCGAAGACCCGATGCTGACCTGGATCAACGACCAGATGGTCCAGGAGGTTGCCGCAGGCGGTCCGGGCGGACGCCTCTGCTATGACGCGCTGGCGCTGCAGGCGAGCGTGCACATCCTGCGGAAGTACGCGGCGATCGAATTCAAGATGCCGTGCGCGCAAGGACGCTTTCGCCCGGCGCACGCCCGGCTGATCGAGGACTATATCGAGCAGAACATCTTCCGGAACATCACGCTGGAAGAGCTCGCGAACATCTGCAATTGCACGCCGATCCAGTTCGCCCGCAAGTTCCGCGTGCATTACGGCACGCGGCCGCATGCCTATGTCCTGCGGCGCAAGGTGGAGCACGCGTGCCAGCATCTGCGCAAGGACCGCGTTGCGCTGAAGGAGATCGCGCTGCTGAGCGGCTTTGCCGATCAAAGCCACCTCAATCGCGTGTTCCGGCAGCACATGAACATCACGCCGGCGGAATACCGCCGGCAAGTCTGCGAACATTCCACACAAGCGTGAGACTGTGACGCCGGTAGGCCCACGGCCGGCTCACACCGGCGGCGGGTTCAGCCGCGCGAAGCCTTCTTGAATACGGTAAGGGTAGTACGGATAAGGCGGCATCACCACGCTCGCTCTGTCGAGACGCGCGATCTGGTCCGCCGAGAGCGACCATCCGACTGCGCCGAGATTGTCGCGGAGCTGCGTCTCGTCGCGCGCGCCGATGATCACGGACGAGACGCTCGGCCGTGCCAGCAGCCAGGCAATCGCCACCTGCGGCACGCTGCGGCCGGTCTCGGTGGCGACGACGTCCAGCGCGTCGACGATCGCGTAAAGCTTCTCGTCGTCGACCGGCGGCCCGAACTGCGCGGTCTTGTGCAGTCGGCTGTTCGCCGGCAATGGTTGCCCGCGCCTGATCCTGCCGGTGAGGCGGCCCCATCCGAGCGGACTCCAGACCAGCGCGCCGACGCCCTGGTCGAGCGCGAGCGGCATCAGCTCGGATTCATAGTCGCGGCCGACCAGCGAATAATAGACCTGGTGCGCCACGTAGCGCGGCCAGCCGTGCCGATCGGCAATGGCGAGCGATTTCATCAGGTGCCAGCCGGAGAAATTCGAGGCGCCGACATAGCGCAGCTTGCCGGCGCGCACGAGCGCATCGAGCGTCGACAGCACCTCGTCAATCGGCGTGAAGGCGTCGAAGGCATGAAGCTGCAGAAGGTCGATATAGTCGGTATTGAGCCGCTTCAGCGCCGCGTCGACCGAAGCGACGAGGCGGTATCGCGACGTGCCGGCATCGAGCGGACCGTCGCCCATCGGCAGGCCTGTCTTGGTCGAGATCAAGACCTTGTCGCGGCGGCCCTTGAGCGCGGCGCCGAGGATCTCCTCCGACGCGCCGTTCGAATAGACATCGGCGGTGTCGAACAAATTGACGCCGGCATCGAGACAGATGTCGATCAGCCGTCGCGCCTCGCTAGCGTCGCTGCGCCCCCAGGCCGAGAACAAAGGTCCCTGGCCGCCGAAGGTGCCGGTGCCGAAGCTGAGCACCGGGACCTTCAGGCCGGACGCCCCGAGATTGCGATATTCCATGGTCATACTCCCTTGATTCGGTTCATTCGGCAGGGCACTGCGTGGCGAGGACGACCGGCCGGTCGAGGCGCAGGCTCCACAGCGCGAGCAGCAGCCCGACCGCGGTGATGACGGCAGCCACCAGCGGCAGCGCGCCGAGACCGAGGCCCCGATCGATGGTGACGCCGCCGGCCCAGGCGCCGAGCGCGTTGCCGAGATTGAAGGCCGCGATGTTCAGGCTGGAAGCCAGCGTCCGCCCTTCCACACCGGCGGCTTCGAGCACGCGAAGCTGCAGCGGCGCGACGGTCGCGAACGCGGCGATGCCGAGCACGAACAACAGCACGACTGCCAACGCCTTGATCGAGATCACCGCCGCCAGCGCGACGAGCACGACAGCGAGACCGCCGAGCGACACCAGCAGCGCACGCCCTACTCCCTTGTCGGCGAGCCGTCCGCCAGCGACATTGCCGATCGCAAGCCCGGCGCCGAACACCAGCAGGATCGGCGACACCGCGGCGTCGGAAAATCCGGTGAGGCGCGTCAGGATCGGCTGCACATAGGTGAAGACCGCGAACAGCCCGCCGAAGCCGAACACCGTCATGGCAAGCCCGAGCAGGACCTGCGGGCGGCCGAGCACGGCGAGCTCCTCGCGCAACGGCGACGGCTTGTCGTTGGCTCCGACATGCCCGGGGACCAGCACCGCCAGCACGATGAAGGCGATCACGCCGATCACCGCCACCGCCCAGAACGCCGCGCGCCAGCCGAGCATCAGGCCGAACCAGGCGCCGAAGGGAACGCCGAGCAAGGTCGCGACCGTCAGTCCGATGAACATCGTGGCGATCGCCGACGCGCGCTTGTCCTCCGGCACGAGGCTTGTCGCGACCACCGAGCCGACGCCGAAGAAGGTGCCGTGCGCGAGCGACGTGAGAATACGCGCCGCCATCAGCAACTCGTAGTTCGGCGCCAGCGCGCAGGCCGCGTTGCCGAGCGTGAAGATCGCCATCAGCGCCAGCAGCACCGCCTTTCGCGGCATCCGCCGCGTGGCCAGCGTCAGGATCGGCGCACCGACGAACACGCCGAGCGCGTAGCCGGAAATCAACAGGCCCGCCGCGGAGACGGATACGTGCATGTCGGCGGCGACCTGCAGCAACAGCCCCATGATGAGGAATTCGGTGGTGCCGATGCCAAAGGCACCGGCGGTCAAGGCAAGGACTGCGAGAGGCATGTGTCGCTCCGGATGGAAGGATTCCGCAATGCGACATAGCGGTCCGGACCAATAAGGATTAGAATGACCGCAATCCAATCATTTGTGACGTGAATTCAAGATGTCCCGAACTGACACCAACCGCTCCGGCGAGATGGACGTGTTCGTCCGCGTCGTCGACCTCGGCGGCTTCACGGCTGCGGCAAACAGCCTGCGCCTGACGCCGTCGGGCGTCAGCAAGCTGGTCTCCCGGCTCGAGACGCGGCTCGGCACGCGGCTGGTCAACCGCACCACCCGCAAGCTGCAACTCACCGAGGAAGGACAGGCCTTCTATCAGCGCGCCCAGCGCATCCTCGCCGACATCGATGAGGCCGAACGCGAGGCCGCCTCATGCGTGCCGCGCGGCCATCTCACCGTGAACAGCAACATCCCGTTCGGCATGCTGCATGTGATGCCGCTGCTGCCGCGCTTCATGCGCGAGCATCCCGACATCACGCTCGACATCGTGCTGACCGACACGCTGGTCGATCTGATGCAGGCGCGCGCCGACGTCGCGATCCGGGTCGGCCCGCTCGGCGCCTCGCGGCTGATCGCACGCAAGCTCGGCACCAGCCGCATGGTGGTGGTCGCCGCGCCCTCCTATCTCGCGCGCTACGGCACGCCGAAGACCCCGGCCGACCTCGCCACCCATCGCGGCATCGGCTGGACCTTTCCGCGCAGCATCCGCGGCTGGCCGTTCCGCCGCGCTGAAAAAATCGAAGAGGCGCTGCCGCCGCCGGTCGCCCGCGTCAGCGACGGCGAAGCCGCGCGCCAGCTCACGCTCGGCGGCATCGGGCTCGGACGGCTGGCGCTATTCCATATCGGTCCCGACATCGAGGCCGGACGCCTGGTGCCGGTGCTGCAAAATCTCAATCCCGGCGATCGCGAGGACATCCACGCGGTCTATGTCGGCCATGCCGGCCCGCTGCCGGCGCGGGTCCGCGCCTTCATCGACTTTCTCGCGCAACACATCCGCATCGGCGATCCGGCGCTGCGGCGTGGTGGGGACGGGAAATGGAAAGTCGTAAGTGACAAGTGAGCATTTGATGACGAACGAAACCTCGGTTTTGCAGACTGTCACCGAATCGATCCGGATCGCGGCGCAGCCAATGCAGGTGTGGGACGCGATCATCGATCCCAAAGCGGGCGAGATATGGCGCAACGCGCATTTCAACACCGATTGGCAGATCGGCGCATCGATCGAGATCGAGGCCGAGATCGGCGCGAAGCGCTATCGCGACAAGGGCCGCGTCCTCCGTGTCGAGGCGCCGTCACGGCTCGAATATTCCTATTGGTCGCAGGTCTCCGGCCTGCCGGATGTTCCGCAATCCTATGCAACGATCACGATGACGCTCGCAGCTGACGGCAGCGAGACAACGCTGACCGTCACCCAGCAGGTGCCGCCGTCGCCGATTCGGCGCGGGGACGGTTGGGAAATCGGCGCCGACTCCGGCGCGAAGCATGTCGCGTTCTACTGGCGCATGACGCTGCCGCGCCTGAAGCAGACCGTCGAGCAAGGACGCGCCGCACAATAGCGAAGGCTAGGTCCGTTTCAGCAAAAGGAGCTGCGTAACATAAGGAAACACCACCTCGTCGGAATCACCGAGGCCGGCCTCACGCAGGATGGCGTCGGTCTTGTCGCGAAGGACCGCCTTTTCGGCGTCGGGAAGATTGGCGACATAGCTCGTCGACACGACGCGTTCATAGACGCCCTGACGCGGCATCCGATGCGGATGGTCCTGCACGATTTCCTTCTCGAGCGCGAAGCGGGGATCCTGCAAGATCCAGCGCCAGTGCCCGGAGCGTTGCCGCGGTGTGTCTCCCGCGTATTGCTCAATCATGACCGACAACGTGTCGACCCATGGTGCGCGGCCATCCCTGTTGTTCCAGACCAGCGCCAGCGTACCGCCGGGACGCAACAGTCGTGCGATCTCGGCGACGGACGGCTCGTTGTCGAACCAGTGGAAGGCCTGCGCGCAGGTCACGAGATCGACGCTGCCGGTTTCGAGGCCGATCGCATCGGCGCGGGTGTTGATGACCTCGATCCCGGCTTCGTTCGCGAGTTTCGCCGACATCTCGGCGACGGGCTCGATCGCGACCAGACGCGCCGTCTCGGACAAATGCGGGAGCAGCAGGCGAGTGAACTTGCCGGTTCCTGCTCCGAGATCGACGACACAGCGCGCGTCCCTTAGCGGCAGCGCCGCGACGATCTCCGCCGGATAGCTGGGCCGGCCCGCCTCGTAGGCTGCGACCGCGACACGATAATTCCTGGCCGTGGGGTTCAATGTCATTGTTGCTTCTCCTGCGAGCCGGGCATCTGCGATGAGATCTGCGGAACGGTATAAAGCAGCGCTGGCGCAGAACCGGAAGAGCGCGTCGATTCAAAATTCGCTGAGAACCCATCACCTCTGCGGCAGTGCCAGGCGCCTGGCGTTGCTCCTTGTCGAACAAAGTGCGCGCAGTTTGAATGATCTTGCTTCGGCAAGAATTGATATCGCAACTTTGCGCGCTTGTGTTGCACCAACGTCGCAGTTCCCGGTTGCAAGTTACGGTTGATTGAACCACAGTTCTTGAAAGCGGACGCGGTCTGTTGCGCTTGCGCAGGACAAGCCCGGTGCCTCTTCCGCACTGGTGCAGCCATGCAGCGATCCAGGGCCGTCTTTGTCACGGGTATCGTCTACGCCTTGATCGGTTTGATCCTTGCGGGCGGCGGCATCTGGCTCGCCGCGCTCGGTGGATCCATCTCCTACATTGTCATCGGCGTCGGCATTCTTGCTACGGCTGCGCTCTTGCTGGCGCAGCGCCATCAGGCACTCTGGCTGTTTGCGATCGTACTGGTCGGCACGCTGGCATGGGCCGTCTATGAGGTGAAATTCGACTGGTGGCCGCTTGCGGCGCGTGGCGACATCATCTTCCCGATGGCGCTCTGGCTGCTGACCCCGGTGATCGTTCGCGGACTGCAGCGAAGCGAGCCGGTGTCATACGCACGCGCCACGGCGCCGCTCTGGGTCGGCGTCGTGGCAGCAGCAGTCGTCCTCGTGACCGGGCTGCTGTCGAGCTATCACGACATCAATGGCACGATTGCGGAAGCCGGTCCTGCCGTGCAGCAAAGCGAAGCCGACCCCCAACCGGATGGCGATTGGCGCGCCTATGGACGCACGCAATTCGGACAGCGCTATTCGCCGCTGAAGCAGATCACGCCTGACAATGTCCGCAACCTCAAAGTCGCCTGGACCTTCCGCACCGGCGACGTGCCGACGCCGGAGGATTCCGGCGAGACCACCTTCGAGGTCACCCCGATCAAGGTGCGCGACACGCTGTATCTCTGCTCGCAGCACCAGGTGCTGTTTGCGCTCGACGCCAGGACCGGCACCGAGCGCTGGCGATACGACCCCAAGCTTGTGCACAACAAGACGTTCCAGCACATGACCTGCCGCGGCGTCTCCTATCACGAGACCGCGGCAGGTGCCGTCGACAGCAGCGGCAGTCCCGCGCCGGCCGAATGCCCGCGTCGGATCTTCCTGCCCGTCAACGACGGCCGCATGATCGCGCTCGATGCCGACAGTGGCAAACTCTGCGATGGCTTTGCCGATCGCGGCATCCTTGACCTGCAGCAGGGGATGGGGATCAAGACCGCCGGGTTCTTCGAGCCGACCTCGCCGCCGGTCGTCAGCGACAGGATCCTGGTCGTCGCTGCCGCGGTGATCGACAATTACGCGGTCGAAGTGCCTTCGGGCGTGATCCGCGGCTTCGATGTCTACACCGGCAAACTGGTCTGGGCTTGGGACTCCGCCGCGGCCGACGAGAACGCGCTGCCGTCGCCGACGCGCCATTACACCAACGGCTCGCCGAATTCCTGGATCACGGCCTCGTTCGATCCGAAACTGAATCTGGTCTACATCCCGACCGGCAACAACGGACCCGACATCTGGGGCGGCAATCGCGATGCGCTGGTCGAGCGCTATTCCAGCTCCATCGTCGCGCTGGACGTCGACACCGGCAAGCGCGTCTGGTCGTACCAGACCGTGCATCATGATCTCTGGGACATGGACGTTCCCTCGCAACCGAGCCTCGTCGATGTGGCGACGGCCAAGGGAGTCGTTCCCGCGATCATCCAGCCGACCAAGGTGGGCAACATCTTCGTGCTCGACCGCAGGACCGGCGAATTGATTGTGCCGGCGCCGGAACGTCCGGTGCCGCAGGGCCCGGCGCCCGGCGACCGCTCCGCACCGACCCAGCCGTTCTCCGAACTGACATTCCGGCCGGAGGCAAAGCTGACCGGCGCCGACATGTGGGGCGGCACGATCTTCGACCAGCTGCTGTGCCGGATCATGTTCCACCGCTTGCGCTACGAGGGCACGTTCACGCCGCCGTCGTTGCAGGGCACGCTGGTCTTCCCGGGCAATCTCGGCATGTTCGAATGGGGCGGCATCGCGGTCGATCCTGTGCGGCAGATCGCCATCGCTAATCCGATGTCGCTGCCGTTCGCCTCGAGGCTGATTCCGCGCGGCCCGCAAAATCCTCCCGCGCCGACGGCCGAGAAGCCGGTCGGCAGCGAGGTCGGGACCCAGCCGATGTACGGCACGCCGTTCGGGGTGGATATCTCGAGCTTCCTGTCGCCGCTGTCTGTGCCGTGCTACCGGCCGCCATGGGGCTCGATGGCCGCGATCGATCTCCGGACGATGAAGATCGTCTGGCAGCATCCGAACGGCACGATCAGGGACACCACGCCGCTGCCGCTTCCGTTCAAGATGGGCGTGCCGATGCTCGGCGGGCCGATCACCACCGCCGGCGGCGTCGCGTTCTACACGGGGACCTATGAGTACACGATCCGCGCCTATGACGTGCGCGACGGCAAGGTACTCTGGGAAGATCGCTTGCCTGCCGGCGCCCAATCGACGCCGATGAGCTACGAGGCCGGCGGCAAACAATACGTCGTCACCGCGGCCGGCGGCCACGGCTCGTTCGGCACCAAGCGCGGCGACTATGTCATCGCCTACGCGTTGAAGGATTGAAGTCGTTGAAGCATTGAATCCGGGAGCGTCGTCATGCCTGCGTCATCCGGCGACCGAACGAAGCATCCGACAGCGTTCTGTCTCTGGCTGGCTCTCGCGGCGATGTTGGTCTGCGCAGGCGGTGAGGTCGCACGTGCCGCCGATCTGACAACTCCCGTCGCTGCAAGCGGTCCGACAGCCGCACCGGTTCCTGCTCCGATTCCTTGGCTGCTCGGCGATTGGGACGGCGCACGAACCCGGCTGTTGAATGCCGGCATCGATTTTCAGTTCGGCTACACCAGCGAGCTCGCCGGCAATGCAACGGGCGGTCAGCGGCAGCAGGTCGCCTACACCGATCAATGGACCTTCGGCACCACGTTCGACCTTGCGAAGCTCGGTGTCGTGCCCGGCGGCACGATCCAGGTCACATGGACCGACCGCAACGGCAGCAATCTGAGCGATGACGCGCGCCTCGGCACGCTGCAGCAGGTGCAGGAGCTGTTCGGCCGCGGCCAGACGCTGCGGCTCACGCAATTCTGGTACGACCAGAAATTCATCGACGGCCTGGTCGACTGGAAGATCGGACGCATCACCTTCGGCGAGGACTTCGCATCGTTCGCGTGCGACTTCCAGAACCTGACCTTCTGCGGCGCGCAGCCCGGCAACCTCGTCGGCAACTACATCTACAACTGGCCGGTCAGTCAGTGGGCCACCCGGCTGAAGTTTAACTTGCAAGGCTTCGGCTATTTTCAGTTCGGCGTCTATGACGCCAATCCCAATTACCTGAAGGTCTCGCAGTCGGCGCTTCCGGTGTTCTACTCGGGATCCACCGGCCTTCTCATCCCGGCCGAGGTCGCCTGGCTGCCGAAATTCGGCAATCTGCAGGGCAGCTACAAGTTCGGCGGCTGGTACGACACCTCGACGGCCCCCGACGTGGTCACCGACGTCAACGGCAACCCGGCCGTGCTCACCGGACAGCCGCTGCTGCAAAGCCGCGGACGTTACGGTGCCTATGTCAGCTTCGTTCAGCAGGTGATCCGCCCATCGCAAGCCAGCTCCGCCGGCATGCTGAGCCTGTTCTTCAATGCGACTATGGCCGACCGCCGGACCGCCACCACCGATTATCAAATCGCGGGCGGCCTGACCTATACCGGACCCTTCCAGTTGCGACCCGAGGACGATATCGGATTTGCCGTCGGCACCACCCATGTCAACAGCCGCATCGCCTTGTCGGAAGAGCTGCAGAATCTGGCCGGCCTCGGTCCCGTCGCCGTCCAGGGCAATGAATACGTCATGGAACTCTACTACACTTATCGGCCGCTCGCCGGCCTGCAGGTGCGACCGAACATCCAGTACGTGATCGACCCCGGCGGCACCAGCAGGAACGCGAACGCACTCGTGTTCGGTCTGAAGACGGTGGCGAATTTCTGACACCGCGCATGACACCGTTGTCATTCGCTGGATCGTGAACTTTGCGGCGTCCGAAAGGGTTGGCAAGACCGGCCAAAGCCGCTAAAGGTCCGCCCCCTTTCACAGACAATCCGAGCATGACATGACGAGCGCCCCGCCCGCCGTCTCGATTGGCGTCGATTTTGGTACCAGCAACACCGTGGTCGCGCTGTCCGATGCCGACGGCCGCGTCGAGGCGATCCGCTTCGACCATGGCGGCCGCACGCATAGCGTCTATGTCTCCGCGCTGTGCTTCTGGGAGGACCGGCCGGGCGCCGGCCTGCATCCGCGCGCCGAGGGCGGCCCGTGGGCGATCGAGCAATTCCTCGAGGGCCGGACGATCCATCGCTTCATCCAGTCGTTCAAGACCTTCGCGGCGAGCTCGGCGTTCAACACCACCCAGATCTTCCGGCAGCGCTACAAGTTCGAGGATTTGCTCGCGGCGTTCCTGCGCACGCTGACCCGCCATGCCGGCGAAGGCTTCGACTTGGGCGCACCGACCATCATGGTCGGCCGCCCGGTGAAGTTTGCCGGCGGCAATCCCAATGACGAGCTCGCGATGCAGCGCTACCGCGCCGCGTTCGAGCGGCTCGGCGCCGGCCACGCGCGCTATGTCTACGAGCCGGTCGGCGCGGCGTTCTCCTTCGCGCGCAGCCTCGATCACGATGCGACGGTGCTGGTCGCCGATTTCGGCGGCGGCACCAGCGACTTCTCCGTGATGCGCTTCTCGCGCAAGGGCGGCGTGCTGCGCGCCGAGCCGCTGGGACATTCCGGCATCGGTATCGCCGGCGACACCTTCGACTACCGCATCGTCGACCACATCGTCTCGCCGCGGCTCGGCAAGGGCACCAACTACCGCTCGTTCGACAAGGTGCTGCCGATCCCCAATCACTATTATTCGAGCCTCGCGCGCTGGCATCAACTCGCGATGATGCGAGGCAATGGCGATTTGCGCGAATTGCAGCAGCTCGCGCGCACCGCGATCGATCCGGCGCCGCTGCACGATTTCATCACCATCGTCGACCACGATCTCGGCTTCGCGCTGTACCGCGCCGTATCCGACACCAAGGTCGCGCTGTCGAGCCGCGACCGGGTCGAGTTCCGCTTTGCCCGGCAAGGCATCGATATCGGCGCGACCGTGACGCGCGACGATTTCGAATCCTGGATCGCCGACGACATCGAACGGCTCGGTGCGACGGTGGACGAGGCGCTGGCGAAATCCGGCATCACCGCGCGCGACGTGGAGAAGGTGTTCCTGACGGGCGGCACCTCGTTCGTGCCGGCGGTGCAGCGCCTGTTTGCCGAGCGTTTCGGCGAAGCGCGGCTGACCTCGGCGGACCAGTTCGAATCGATCGCCTATGGTCTCGCCTTGATCGGCCATACGCCTGATCCGGACCGTTGGACCTTCGCCGAAGCTGCGTGACGTTCGCGTCGCGCCTTGATCCCGGCCAAATACGCGGCTAAATCAGTTCAACATCAATTCGAGAGGATGCCGACAGCCATGGATTTCATCCGGACCGCAACGCCCATCAGCCTTGCCCACCGGGATATCCATCGCCATGCCTGCATCGATCACGCTCTCAAATCTGACCCTGTCCGCGCCTGACGGCCGGGTTCTCCTTTCCAACATCGATCTGAACTTCGGACCCGAACGGACCGGCCTTGTCGGCCGTAACGGCGTCGGCAAGACGACGCTGCTCGGCCTGATCGCAGGCGCGCACGCGCCGCAATCCGGCACGGTCTCGGTTCACGGACGCGTCGCGACGCTGCATCAGACGGTTCAGCTGAAGCCGGACGAAGGCGTCGTCGACCTGTTCGGCGCCCGCCGTGCGCTGGCTGCGTTGCGCCGCGCCGAACAGGGCCTTGCGAGCACTGAAGAGCTTGCGGATATCGACTGGACGCTCGACACCCGCATCGCATCCGCGCTCGCGGGTGTCGGACTGAACGATGTGCTCGACGCCCCGCTGGCGACGCTATCCGGCGGACAGGCCACCAGGGCGCGCCTCGCCGCACTGACCTTCGCGCAACCTGACTTTCTGTTGCTGGATGAACCCACCAACAATCTCGACCGCGCGGGACGCCAGGCGGTGATCGACCTGCTCGCGGACTGGCGGCATGGCGCCATCATCGTCAGCCACGACCGCGAGCTGCTCGAGACCATGGATGCGATCGTCGAACTGACCTCGCTGGAGGCCCGACGCTACGGCGGCAATTGGAGCCAGTACCGTGCGCGCAAGGCCATCGAGCTGTCGGCAGCACGACACGATCTGGCCGATGCCGAAAGGCGCGTCGCCGAGATCGACCGCAAGGCAAGGGAGACGTTTGAACGGCAGGCGCGCAAGGACGGCGCCGGCGCGAGGAAGCGCGCCAAGGGCGATCTGCCGCGCATCGCCGCCGGGCTGCGCAAGGATCGCAGCGAGGACACCGGCGGCGAGAATGCCCGCCTCGCCGAGCGGCGGCGGACGCAAGCGCTCGACTTGGCCACCGCAGCGCGCCAGCGCATCGAGGTGCTGCAACCGTTCTCAGTGCAACTGCCGTCGACCAATCTGCCTGCGAGCCGGATGGTGCTGCGGATCGAAGGTGCCGATGCCGGCTACACTGCGGAGGCGCCGATCCTGCGCGATCTCACCTTCTCCATGTCGGGCCCGGAACGCGTCGCGATCACAGGCCCCAACGGCGCCGGCAAGACGACGCTGCTCAAGCTCGTCAGCGGCGATCTGATCGCGGCGCGCGGCACCGTCGAGGTAATGACCCGCTTTGCGATGTTCGATCAGGCGGTCAGCCTGCTCGATGCGAATGCTTCGATCCTGGATAATTTCCGGCGCATCAATCCGGATGCGAGCGAGAACGCCTGTCGTGCCGCGCTGGCGCGTTTCATGTTTCGCGCCGATGCCGCGCTACAGACCGTCTCCAGCCTCAGCGGCGGCCAGCTGCTCCGCGTCGGCCTCGCCAGCGTGCTGGGCGGCCCAACGCCGCCGCCGCTCCTGATCCTGGACGAACCGACCAATCACCTCGACATCGAATCGATGGAAGCGGTCGAGGCCGGACTGCGCGCCTATGACGGCGCGCTGCTGGTGGTCAGCCACGATGAAGCCTTCCTCGAGGCCATCGCGATCACCCGCAGATTGGATCTCGCTGAGTGGAGATGATGGTGCAGAAAGTGAACAGCCGAGCACGCGTCGCCTTGGGGTAGGTCGTAAGGCGCGGTGCTCGGCTGTCAGGCCGCGCGGCGGTGCGGCCATTCCGCCAGCTTCGCTCGTCCCCACGAGCGAGGCCGTCGGAGCTGAATCTCGCCGGTAGCTAAATCCGAGCCATCGAATGGAGTGCGTTTCTCCAAAGGGCAAATGCGACGAAGCCTGCCAGCAACAAAAAGCCGCCACCGGCCGCGATCAAAAAGTGCGCGAACGTCATCTTGGAAATCCCAAATTGAGAAGCATCCTGCGGCGCGACACGCACCGCAGCCTGGCAATCAATGCACTTCACAAATTGATTTGCCCCGCCGGCCGCCGCCGGACAGCCCGAAAGGTGGCTGGCACTGCGCTCTGCCCACCCTTCGATTCCAGAGAGGTCGTCAAGCCACTCGGCTGTTGCCTCTCATCGTGCGGTTCGTCACGCCGCTCAACTGTCACGAGGATAATCGATAAAACTTTATCGACAATCGAAACGAAGAATTAAGGTTACCGACGCGGGCCGGCGCGCCGGCGAGGGTCGATCGCGTCCGGCGGACCCGGCTCCCAGCAAAATATCGAAAACAACCCCATGCACAGTAGCCGGTGGCCACCGCTCCAGCCCGAGTGGCGGTCAATTGGCGCAATATCCTCCGGACGAAAGTCCGGAGAACATGTCACGTTTCGACGTGCTGCCTTGTCCTAGCTTCTGCAATGCCAGCAGCAGAGGACACCATGCATACTATCGGAACCGGAGGCGGTCGCACCCTGATCGCGATCGTCTATCATAGCGCTTACGGCCACACCCGGCGTCAGGCGGAGGCCGTGAGGTCCGGCGTTGGGGATATCGATGGCGCGGAGGCGCTTCTGGTGCCCGTCGAGAGCGTGGAGCAGAACTGGGATCGACTGATGGCGGCGGAAGCGTTGATCTTCGGCACACCGACCTACATGGGCGCCGCCTCCGCAGCCTTCAAAGCCTTTCAGGAAGCAACTTCAAGTGCAGTGATGTCCAAAGGCTATCGGTGGAGGGACAAGCTTGCGGCCGGCTTCACCAATTCGGGGGCCCATGCCGGCGACAAGCTCTCCACATTGATCCAGCTTGCATTGTTCGCCGCCCAGCACGGGATGCATTGGGTCAATCTCGACCTGCCGCCGGGTAACAACTCCGCATCGGGATCGGAGGCCGATCCGAACAGGCTGGGGTTCTGGCTGGGGGCCGGCGCGCAATCGAACACCGACGAGGGGCCGGATACCGCGCCGCCGGAATCCGATCTCGCAACCGCCCGTCACCTGGGACGGCGGGTGGCGAAGGCAGCACTGCAGTTTGCACGCGGCCGCGACGCAGCAGCGGTCGCCGTTCGGGCCGCGTCATGACAAATGCAGCCGAAACATCGGCGGCCGGCATCTTCGCCGAGCTGCGGCCGCGCCTGATCCGGCTGGCCTATCGGATGCTGGGCTCGGTCGCCGACGCGGAGGATGTCGTGCACGACGCCTGGCTGCGCTGGCTCGCTGCCGATCGCGATCAGGTGCGCGATCCCAAGGCGCTCCTGCACACCATCGTCACCCGATTATCCCTCAACGAATTGAAGTCCGCGCGGCGCCGGCGGGTGACCTATGTCGGACCGTGGCTCCCCGAACCGTTCTTCGACCCCGAGGACGAGGAGGCGGCCGACGACCTGACCCTGCCGTTGATGATCGCGCTGGAACGCCTGTCGCCATTGGAACGGGCGGCTTTTCTGCTGCATGACGTGTTCGGATTGGGGTTCGATGCCGTATCCGAGACGATCGGGCGCGAGGCTGCGACCTGCCGCAAGCTTGCCAGCCGCGCACGCGCGCATATCCACGATGCCAGGCCGCGATTCGCCGTTGGGAATGAAGAAGGCTTGCGGCTCGCGAATGCCTTCTTCACGGCGACGCGGACGGGCGATCTTGCCGCGCTCCGCGCCATGCTCGCCGAAGATGTCGTGGTGTATGCGGATGGCGGTGGCCGGGTCCCGGCACCGACAGAGCCTCTGGTCGGGTGTGATGCCGCGATGGAGCGCTTCGCGGGGCTCGCCCGCCTGTTCGCCGTACATCCCTCACGATTGATCCGCTACGCCATCATCAACGGATTGCCGGGCTTCATCACGATCGAGAACGGTATTGTTCAAACGACCGCGTTGCAAATCGAGAACGAACGGGTCGTTGCGATCTATGTGACCCGCAATCCCGACAAGCTGCAAAACGTGCCTGATGTGACGAGATGGCGGAATTGATGATGCTTCATCCGTCTCCGCTCAGCGCGCCCGATAGCGGTAGACGAGATCGTGCGGATCTTCTCGCGGCGCCGACGGATCGAGCACACCGCCCAACCGTCTTGCCACCGCAGCAGACATCGCATTGCCAGGTGCCATGTAGCTGACCAACGTGGGCAGCTTCAGCGCTGCAAAAGCCCAGTCGCGCAACGCGAGCGCGGCTTCGGTGGCGTAGCCGTGTCCCTCATGTCCGTCATAGAGCAGCCAGCCGAGTTCCTTCTCCGGAAACAGCGGCCCATGGTTGATGCCGACCTGGCCGACGCACTGCTTGGTCGCGGCGAGTTCGATCATCAGCGCGCCATGGCCGAACAAACGCCAGCACGCGAGGTCGTGGCAGAACATCCCCCACACAGCGCGCACATCGAACGGACCGCCCACGCCGGTGGACCGGGACGAAGCCAGGAACGCCAGATAGGCGGGGAAGTCGTCGAACGCTTGCGGACGGAGTGTCAGGCGATCGGTTCTGATTGTTGGAATGTCAGGGGTCATTGGCTGGTCTCTCGGAGGCGGCGCGGACCGGCTTTGCGGCCAGCCGCGCTCTCCTGGCCTGGCGTAGCCGGATGCGAACGTATGCCTCGTTGCTGCTTGATACGTGAATCAAAAGACTGGCTGCTGCGCCGCGGCGCCCGCTAGCCTGACTTTCCAAGAAAGCGCTTCTTTGCAAGCGCCTTTCCGGAGCCGGACTTGAAATAGCGCTCGAGCTCACGAGCCGTTCGCCCATCCGTTACCGCATGTCAACGCCGAGCGAGACCCAAAGACTCGCTCGGCGGCTCAAGACCAGTCTCGGCCCAGAATGTCGGCCATCCGATGACCGGAGGCCGACATGGACCCGTCCCATCAGCGCAAGCCGCCACCGGCCGAGATCCTTTCGCCGGTCACCCAGCGCGCGTCATCCGAGGCCACGAAGGCCACGACGTCGGCGATGTCCTGGGGCTGGCCAAGGCGCCCGAGCGGCGTCTGGGCGATGATGCCGGCTTCGAACTCGGACGCGAGCATTCCGGCACTGTGGGTGCCTTCGGTCTCGGTGAGGCTAGGGCTCACGGTGTTGACCCGGATTTTTCGAGGCCCGAGTTCGTTGGCCAACACGCCGGTGACGACGTCTACCGCCCCCTTGGTGGCGGTGTAGACCGCCGTCTGTGGAGGGGTGATGGCAGTAACGCCGGAGCCGATGTTGATGATGCTGGCGCCTTCGCCGAGATGGGGGGCCGCGGCCTGGGTCATCAGCAGCAAACCCAGCACGTTGACGTCGAACATCTTTCGGAACTGCGGCTCGGTGATCGATTCAAGGGGGCCGAATTCGTAGACGCCCGAGTTGTTGACCAGGATGTCGAGGCGACCGTAGGCAGAAATGGCTGCGTCCACCAGAGCCTTGGCTTCCGCAGCCTTGGAGACATCGCCCTTGACGGCGATTGCCTTGCCGTCCGAGCCGGTGATCGAATTGACCACCGCCTCGGCGCCGGCTTTGCTCGACGCATAATTGACAACGACCGCGGCGCCACGTGCGGCCAGGGTCTTGGCGACGGCGGCACCGATGCCTTTCGACGCGCCGGTGACGATGGCGACTTTGCCGGTGAGATCAGACATGACGTACTCCTTGAAGATGCCGCTCAGGCGGCCTGATCCTCGATCGCGTCGACGCGGTCGAGGTAGAAAGCGAGGTGATTCTTGATCTCGGCCACGGCCTCATAGGGCGCTTCATAGGTCCAGATCGCATCGGTCGAGCGCTCGCCGCCGGCCGGGACGCTGAAATAGGCGGCGTCCCCTTGTACGGGCAGAAGGTTTGCGTGGCCGATCGTGCGAGGGCGGCCATGTCCACGTCTTGGCGCGGAATGTACTGGACCGGTGGATACTTGGACTCGCGCAAGGTGAGCGCGTTGCGCGTATCCGCGATCACGCGTCCACCGACGGTGACGATGACCCGCTTTTCGTTCCGCTCGATGGTGATCGGGTGATCCGGGCCGGGTATCTTGATCGTGCGTTCCGTCATGACGTTGTCCTTTCATTGCTTCTTGTCGCTCAAAGCTTCGAGCCGCCGTCCACCCGCAGCGTGTCGCCGGACACCCAGCGCGCGGCGTCGGACGCCAGGAAGGCGATGGCGCCGGCGATGTCGTCGGGCTGCGCCACCCGCTTTAGCGCCTGCATGGAGAGGGTGAACTCGCGGCCGGACTCGGTCCTTGCGAAGCTGGACATGTCGGTCTCGACGACGCCGGGCGCCACGGCGTTAACCCGCACGCCCCTGGCTCCGAGGATCAGGGCGAAGTGCTTGACCAGGGTGTCGACGGCGCCCTTGGTGGCGGCGTAGGCGGAAAGATTCCCGACCGCCGCGTGCGCTGCGAGCGAGGACGTGAAGATGACGCTGGACCCAGCTTTCAGGATCGGCAGCAACTGCTGGACCAGAAAATATGGAGCGCGGACATTGACGGCGAACAGCGCGTCGAAGTCCTCGACCGTGGTCTCCTCGATCGTTGCGGCCTTCGACACGCCGGCATTGGCGACCAGAATGTCGAGCCGCTCGCCGACGATTTCGCGTACCTTGGAGGCGAGCCTATGCGCGCCTTGAGCATCGGAGAGATCGAAGCCGATCGCCTCGGCCTTGCCTCCAGCAGTCTTGATTTCGTCGACCACCGAACGCGCGTCCGCGGCGCCGCGTCCGTAGTGGACCAGGACCTGGGCTCCAGCCTTGGAGAGCGCCAGGGCGGCGGCGCGCCCGATGCCGCGCGAGGCGCCGGTGACGAGCGCGGTCTTTCCACAGCACGGTTTCATGATGATCTTCCTTCGAGGGAATCAAGGGCACCGATTGGACGTGCTGGAAGCGCGACCGACCGGCTCGACGACTCGCGCTTGGTCATGCATCCAGGAACAGGGCGGCGTGGGCCACGAAGAGTTCCGGGTACTGGTTCTGAGGCCCGTGGCTGGAGTCGGGATAGATGATGAGATGCGCGTTCGGCAGATGCTGCTGCAGCGTGAATCCGTTGACCGTGGGGATGATCAGGTCGTTGCTGCCGTCGACCACCAGAGCCGGATGATGGATGTCGGCCAGGTAATCCCACACGCCATCGGTCTTCTCATTCGACTTGACGATCGCCGCATACTGCGCCGCGGCGGACGCCTCGCTCACTTCCGGGCTGCGATCCTTGCGGCGGAACTTGCGTTCGAGGTACTTCAGGCCGGCCGCGCGGCCGGCAGCATTGGGCAGGAAATGCGCGGCGATCCAGAGATGTTCGGGCGGATCGTAGGTAGCAGAGAAGATCTCTGCTGATTTGCTGGCGGCGGTGTCGGCGCCACGCGGTCCGGTGCCCACCAGGACCAGCTTGCGCACCAGGTCGGGCGCCTGCACGGCGATCTCCTGAGCGACCTTGCCGCCGAGCGAATAGCCGAGGATGTCGGCCTTGCCGATCCCGAGCGCCCTGATGAAGGCGATGGCATCTGTCGCCATGCCGGGGATGGTCGCCGGCGTCTGGCCCGAGCTGGCGCCGATGCCCGCATTGTCGAACAGGATGACTTCGCGTTGCTGTGCCAGCCCATCGGTCACGGCCGGATCCCAATGGTCCATGGTGCCGCGGAAATGGATGTTCATGACGATCGGCACGCCGCCTGTCTTGCCGAAGCGCCGATAGGCGAAGCGGGTGCCGTTGGCTTCGACGAATTGGGTGGGCGCAGTTTGGTGTGTGTGCGTGGTCATGGCAGAACTCCTTTATGTCTGAGATGATGTGACCGAATGGATTCAGCTTGCGGTCTTGCCGCCGTTGACCCGTACGATCTGGCCTGTGATGAAAGAGGCCTTCTCCGAAGCCACGAAAGCGACGGCCTCTGCGATTTCCTCTGGTCTCGCGCCGCGCTTGAGCGGTACGGCGGCGTAGAAGGCAGCCTTCTTATCCGGCGAGCCGGTCAGACGATCGAGCATCGCGGTCTCTGTCGGCCCCGGCGCCACTGCGTTGACGCGGACGCCGAAAGCGGCCGCTTCGAGTGCTGCGGATTTGGTGAGGCCTTCCACGGCGTGCTTACTCGCGACGTAGAGCGACAGGTTGGCAGCGCCGCGCTCGCCCATGGTTGACGAGATGTTGACGATGCTGCCCGCGCCCTGCCGCTGCATGACCCTGAGTTCGTGCTTCAGGCTGAGCAAGGTGCCGAGCACGTTGGTGTCGAACATCGCGGCATAGCTTTCCAGCGTCGTCGAGGTCACTGGCCCCGGCGTGCCCTCGGTGCCGGCATTGTTGACGGCAACATCCAGCCGGCCGAAGCGCGCGACCGTCTGGTCGACCAGGCGACGGATGTCGTCTTCATGACGCACGTCGGCCGGAAGGAACGCGGCCTCCGCGCCGAGGCTCCGGAGCTCGGCCTCGAGCGACCGGCCTTCGGCCTCTCGGCGGCCGGAGACGACCACGGTCGAGCCCTGTTTGGCGAAGGCGATGGCGGTGGCGCGGCCGATGCCGGTCAGCGCGCCGGTGATGAGGACTACGGGAGTGGACATACGAAGCTCCTCGATTTCGGCAAAAACTTGCCATTCCCTGCCACGTAGGCATGGTCCCAAGGCACTTTGCCGTTCAGCGTTGGAAGCTATTTGGGGCGTCCTAGCGCTTTTGAAAAAGACTTTGTAAGTTCCCTCTCCATACCTGGAGAGCATGGAATGGAGCTTCGTCATCTCCGCTATTTCGTCGCCGTCGCCGAAGAAGGCAGTCTCACCGTGGCGGCCGAGAAGCGACTGCACACCGCGCAGCCTTCACTGAGCCGGCAAATCCGGGACCTGGAATACGAAGTCGGCGTGCCGCTCCTGACCCGCAGCGTGCACGGCGTGCAGCTGACGGAGGCTGGCCGGGTCTTCCTCGATCACGCGCGATTGGCACTGATGCAAGCCGAAGCGGCCACCGAAGGCGCTCGGCGCGCGGCGCAGCCGAGCAAGCAGGTGTTTGCGATCGGCTTCACCACCGGGCAGGAGGTCGATTGGCTACCACGTGCCACCAGATTGCTACGCAACGAACTGGCCGACATCGAAATTCGGGTATCCAGCGATCATTCGGCGACGCTGGCGGAAGAGCTCACACATGGCAGGCTGGACGTCGCATTCCTGCGCGGCGAAAAGATACCGGATATTGAATTCAAGGTCGTGGCGCAGGAGCCGCTGGTCGCGGTTCTGCCCAGCGATCACAGGCTCGCGCAGCGAGAGACTTTCGATCCGAAGGATTTGGTCGGCGAAACCTATATCGGCATCTCGAAAGTGCCGCGTGTGCTGCGCGCGCTCATCGCCGGTTATCTCGATCGCTGCGGCATCGAGATCACACCAGCGTTCGAGATCGACAACTACGCTATGGCGATCTCGCTCGTCGCATCCAACCGCGGCGTTGCGATTTTGCCAGCATCGGCGAAGAATTTTCTGCCTTGGTCGGTCGTAAGTCGCCCCCTCGAAGGTGATGCGCCGACGATTGCTGTGACGGTCGGCTTCCGTCGAGACAACGCCTCGCCCATCTTGAAGACTTTTCTATCAAGAATCGATGGCCTGAATGTTGCCTAACCTTCCGGCCGCGCCGACAACGGAGGGCCTGAAAGCGAAATATCCAGTGGCGTTTTCCGGTCGAGTTGGCGTGATCCGGCTCGCAAAGGCCGCTTGTCGCGACTGCCGCCGGACGTGTTAGCCTGGGGCTACCTCGGGGGCTACACCAGAAGTTCCTGGCGTGCAGTAAGACCCGATTTTGCGGGGCTTTCTCGAAGCCGTTTTATTATGGCGGAGAGGGAGGGATTCGAACCCCCGATAGGCTTGCACCTATGCCGCATTTCGAGTGCGGTGCATTCAACCACTCTGCCACCTCTCCGATGGCCCGGGTGATTTGCGCCACCCGCGGTCGGGGCGTGTTCTAGGCGAGGATGGCGGGCCAGACAAGGCGCTGCAATAATATTTCCGTCACCGGCGCCTCGTCCCATCGAACCACCGGGATGACGCAAGAAAGTGCGCGGAAACAAAGCGCTAGCGGGACGGTTCGGGTTCGATCGGCGCGCGGGCGAAGCAAAGGCAGCAGGAGGGCCCATGGAGCATGTGACGATTCGAGCCAATGGCGCGGCATTCCACGTCGCGCGGACCGGGAGCGGCCCGCCGCTGCTGCTGTTGCATGGCTGGCCGGAATTCTGGCTGACCTGGAAGCCGGTGATGGCGCGCCTCGCCGACCGCTACACCCTGATCGCGCCCGACCTGCGCGGCTTCGGCGACAGCGACAAGCCGCAGGGCCCGTTTGGCCCCGATCAGCATACCGACGACATGCTGGCGCTGCTGGACGCACTCGGGATCGACAAGGCCGGCGTGGTCGGCCACGACGTCGGCGGCGCGGTGATGCAGCCGCTTGCCCGCAAGGCGTCCGAGCGCATCGCCGGGCTGTTTTTCTTCGACTTCGTCTATCCCGGCATCGGGGCGCGAATGGCCGCGCCGGACCGGCTGAACCACATCTGGTACCAGTCGTTCCACCAGATGGAGATGGCGCCCGCGCTGGTCGGCACGAACAGAGAGACCTGCCGCACTTACATCGGCCATTTCCTGCACAGCTGGACCCACCGCAAGGCCGCGTTCGACGACGTGATCGAGGACTTCGCCGACAACTTCTACAAGCCGGGCAACCTCGCCGGCGGCTTTGCGCATTATCGCGCGTCGCATGCGGGCCGCGTGAAGATGATGCAGGGCGAAGCGCCTGCGCTGCCGCCGATTGCGGTGCCGACCTGCATCCGCTGGGCCGAGCACGACCCGCTGTTTCCCTATGCCTGGACCGACCGGCTGGGCGAGACCTTCTCGAACCTGGACCTGAAGATGTTTCCCGATGTCGGGCACTTCCCGCATCGCGAGGATCCCGACTGCGCCGCGGCCGAGATCGCCAGCTTCTTCGCGCGGATCAATTGGAAGTAGAAGGTGGTGGGACCGCCAGGACGCGACAAAAACTGGCGGTCCCGTGCCGCTTCTCAATATTGCTGGCCGGGAAGTGCGGCTTCGCCGGTCGGCGGGAGCGACACGGTCCACGGTAGCGGCCGGCGCCCAAACAGCAACGCGAACCCCATCTTAACCTAACCGATCAACCTTACCGGGCGATCGGCCGGCCCGAGCGGCTCAGGCGTCGGCCTTCTTGGCTTTCTTGGCCTTTTTCTCGCTCTTTTCGTCCTCGTCGTCCTTGTCCCTTTTCTCGGCCTTCTTCTCGTCCTTGCCGTTGTCTTTCTTGCGATTGGTGTAGCGGGCATTGCCGAGCCCGGTTCCGATCGTCAGCACGCCCCAGCGCGCGACATCCTGCATGAACGGCACCTCGGCCAGCCCCTGCGCCACGCCGTCATTGTGCATCACGATCGCGGTGTCATGATCGCCGATCTGCGGGATCGCCTCGACCAGGCTCGCCGGCAGGTTGAATTTGCTGCTCTCCCAATTGCCCGGCAAATTCTGGGCGCCCTTCTCGATCGAGCCGTCCTCGTTGATGACGCCGGGACAGGCGATGCCGATGAACGGCGCGAGTCTGAGGTTCTCCTTCTCGGCGGCAGCAATCAGATCCTTCAGCATCTTCACCAACCGCTTCACCGCGCCTTCGCGCGTCGGCTCGTCATCGGCGTGGCGCCACAGCTCGGATTTCCAGACCGTTGCCTTGGAAAGATCGGGCGCCTTCTTCCAGCGCGTCTCGACGATGCCGCAGCGGATGTTGGTGCCGCCGATATCGACCGCGAGCACGCCGTCATGCGCCTCGAAAATCCACGACGGCGCCAGATGCAGCGTGCCGATCAGCCCGGCATCATCGGGATGAAAGCGGATCGGCACCAGGTCGACCTTGAAATCCTCCGACTTCAGGATGATGTCGGTGCGCGCGATGGCGAGCTCGCCGAGCCTGGAGTCGCGAAAGCCGCCGCCGACCACGATACGCTCGGTCTTGGCCCAGGCCTTGGTGCCGAGGAAGCGCCGCGTCACATAAGCAAGCTCCTGCGCAAACTCCTCGATCGCGCTGTGCACGACCGCGGAGGCCTCGGTGTCGTCGCCGACCAGCAATTCGTCGAGCTTCTTCTTGCTGATCTGGTCCGAGGGCTCCTCGCCGAACGGATCCTCGTCGGATTTGCGCAGCGGCTTGCGCCAGCGGTCGAGGATCTTGCGGAAAGCGCCCTTGGAAGCGCGATCGCCGAGAAAACCCTCGTCGTCCTTCAGCTCGATGTTGAAGCTGTCGATGTCGACGGATGGCAGCCGCGAGGCACCGTGGTGCGCGATTCCTGTGGTCAGTCCGGTGTCTTCGGCCATTCGCCCTGCCCGCTTGAGATTCCCTGCATTAACGACGGGGAACTCAAATGGTTGCGTCCCGCGCTCGGGCGCTCGGCCTGCGCGGGACGCAATCTTCGCAGCGGCGTCAGGCCGCGTTCACCCCGTAACGCGCCGCGGGCGTGCTGCGCGACAGGTTCGGCATCAGCTTCTGGCGGGCCGCCTCATAGGCCTGCCAATCGGCAGCATCCGGCAGCGACGGTACGGTGAAGACCTCGCCCTGGTCGAACCCGGCCAGCGCAGCGTTCACCATGTCCTCGGCCTTCATCACGATCTCGCCGGGCAGATGCGCGACAGGCGTGCCGGCGATGTCCCAGAACTCGGTGGCGGTGGCCCCCGGCAGCACGGCCTGGACGCGAATGTTCTTGTCCTTCAGCTCGTGCTGCAGCGAGTGGGTCAGCGCCAGCACGAAGGCCTTGCTGCCGCCGTAGACGCCGTTGAGCAGCTCCGGCTGGACGCCGACGACCGAGGCGATGTTGATGATGGTGCCGCCGCCGCGCGCGACGAATCCCGGCACCGCCGCATAGGTCAGGCGCATCAACGCGTCGACATTGAGCGCGATCATGTCGCTCATCTTGTCGACATCGGATGCGAGCAGCGGTGCGGTGGCGCCGACGCCGGCGTTGTTCACCAGCACGCTGATGCCTTCGTTGCTGCGCAGAATGGATTCGATCCGTGCAACATCGCCGCGCTTGGCGAGGTCGGCGGCGACGATCTCGATCGATCGGCCTGTCTCCGTCGCGAGACGCTTGGCGAGCCCGTCGAGGCGCTCACGGTTGCGGGCAACGAGGATCAGATCGTAGCCACGCCGTGCGAGCCGGTCCGCGTAGATGGCACCGATTCCGGACGACGCACCGGTAACGAGCGCCGTGCCTTTGGCTGACTTGGTCATGTTGGTCTCCTGTTTGACCTGAACGGCCGGACTTGGCCGTTACTCAGGTTCTACAGGCCCCCTTGCATGTCTCAAATGTCATATATACACCTTTTTAGGACACAGATTGTGGTTGGAGAGTTCCATGCAGGAGATCGGCTTCGTCGTCTTCCCGGAGTTCCAGGTGATGGGCTTCACCGCCATCACCGCCTTCGAGGTCGCCAATTTGATCGCGGGCGTGCCGTTCTATGAGGTCACGCTGCTGTCGGAGAATGGCGGCCCGGTGCGGTCATCCGCCGGCTTCAATGTCGAAACCGAAGCCTTCGGCGATCGCAACTTCGACACGGTCTTCATCGGCGCCGGCCACGAGCTTCATCCGGCATCGGCGAAGTTGATCGACTACATGCGACGCGCCATGGCGACATCGCAGCGCATCGCCGCGCCCTGCATCGGCGCCTTCTCGCTGGCTGAAGCCGGCCTGCTCGACGGCCGGCGCGTCTCGACGCACTGGCAATTCGCCCCGGAATTGCAGGCCCGATTTCCCGGGCTGAAGGTCGAGCAGGACCGCATCTACATCGTCGACGGGCCGATCTGGACCTCGGCCGGCATGACCGCGACGATCGATCTGGCGCTGGCGATGATCGAGCATGATTTGGGCGTCGAGGTCGCCCGTTCGGTGGCCCGCAAGCTCGTTGTCTATCACCGCCGCACCGGCGGACAGTCGCAGTTTTCAGCGCTGCTCGAGCTCGACCCGAAATCCGATCGCATCCAGAACGCCCTCAACTACGCCAAGGCGCATCTGCGCAACGAGCTCTCGGTCGAGGAATTGGCCGAGGTGGCACGGCTCAGTCCGCGCCAGTTCAGCCGCGCCTTCCGCGCCGAAACCGGCCAGTCACCGGCCAAGGCGATCGAGCAGCTCCGGGTCGAGGCTGCCAGAGAATTGATCGGCGATGGCCGCCATTCGATGGACGAAATTGCCGGTGAGACCGGCTTTGCCGATCGGGAACGGATGCGGCGGGCGTTCCTGCGGGTGCTGGGCCAGCCGCCCCAGACCATCCGCCGGCACGCGCGGGCCGCGGCAAAGACCGCCGCCTGAGGGGCAATCCAGGCCAAAATCACGCCAAACCCTTCATTTTTGGCCGGTTTTTGCCCTGCTTTACCTTGACTCTACGTCGTCAGCAGCTATAAGTCCGCCCATCCGGCGCGGAGTTTTCTCGCGCCGATTGTTTTTGTGCGATCCAATTTGGGAATTCATTCCCTTCGCGCGAAACACATAACCCATAGCGACTGAACAAAAAGCCGACCCGGGCTAACCGTCCGAGGCCGGAACCGAACACGAAGGAATCAAACGATGTTCGCAGTCATCAAAACCGGCGGCCGGCAGTACCGTGTCGTTCCGAATGATGTACTCGAGATTGGCAAGATCGCCGGCGATGTCGGCACGATCGTGCAGCTAGGCGAAGTTCTGGTGCTCGGCGGTGACACGCCGGTGCTGGGAACGCCCACCGTGGCAGGCGCCACCGTTGCGGCCGAAGTGCTGCAGCACAAGCGCGGCGCCAAGGTGATCGCGTTCAAGAAGCGTCGCCGCAAGAATTCACGCCGCAAGCGCGGCTATCGCGACGAGCTCACGGTGCTTCGCATCACCGAGATCCTCGCCGATAACGCCAAGCCGACCGTCGGCCCGCGGCCGAAGAAGGAAAAGGTCGCAGCGCCCGCCGATGATGGCGAGGACGCAGCACCGAAGGCGGCCAAGAAGAAGGCGCCGGCCGCGAAAAAGGCTCCGGCCAAGAAGGCCGCGGCCAAGAGCTAAGAAGAAGTGATCGTCGCGCTTTCAGATTTGAAGCGTGACAAAACGTGAAATGATTCCGTCAAGGAATTGATCTAGAGATCAAAGCGAAGTCGGAGACGAGCTATGGCTCATAAAAAAGCAGGCGGTTCATCGCGCAACGGACGTGATTCCAAGGGCAAGCGCCTTGGCATCAAGGCGTTCGGTGGCGAGCGCGTGATCCCCGGAAACATCATCGCGCGTCAGCGCGGCACCACCTGGCATCCTGGCCTTAATGTCGGCATGGGCACCGATCATACTCTCTTCGCCAAGGTCGAGGGTCATGTCGAGTTCCGTGCCAAAGCCAATGGCCGCACATTCATATCGGTTATTCCGATGGCAGAGGCGGCCGAGTAGACGGTGGACACACATGAGTCCGCCGGGTCCTGTTGAACCGGCGGAGTCGCAAAGGGCTCCAAGGGGAGGCGGGATGACCGGCCTCCCCTTTTTGTTGCGCGCGATCCGGTTCGACCGCGCGCAACGTTCCAAGCGTTGCGTACCGATTGTCGCATCACAGGAGCTCGACATGTTGCAGGACATCCCGACGCCGACCTTGCGCGAGGCAAGAGCTTGCGTCCTCGAGACCGAACGGCTGACATTGCGCAAGCCGACGCTCGCGGACGTAAAAGCAATTGCACGCCTCGCCAATGACCGCCGCATCGCGGAGAACACCCGCCGCCTTCCGCATCCCTATACCCAGGACGACGCCATCGACTTCGTGCGCGCGCTCGGCGCCGGCGGACGCGAAACCGTCTTCCTGATCGAGAACAATCACACGCCGATCGGCATGGTCGGCATCGACTGGCGCGACGAGACCGCGGCCGAACTCGGCTACTGGCTCGGTGTCGACCATTGGGGCCAGGGTTTCGGCACCGAGGCCGCGCGCGCGGTGATCGACTACTTCTTCGAGGAATTCGATCTCGACCAGCTGATCGCGGGCGCCCGCGTCGTCAACCCGTTGTCGCGCAACATCCTCGAGAAGTGCGGCTTCCAGTGGAGCGGCGTCGAGCTGCACCGCTTCGAGGCGCTGGGCTCATCGAGCCCGGTCGATGCCTTCCGGCTGTCGCGCGGCGTCTGGGCTTCGCTGAAGAGCTGGAATAGTTCGAAGCGGCGGGAGAGCTGATTTCTCACCCTCCCCCGATTTTCACCCTCCCCTGGAGGGGGAGGGTCGTTGCGCATGCAGCGGAGCGGAATGCGCAGCGGGGTGGGGTGACGGTCTCTCCACTCGGACGCTGCCCGAGTTGAGAGATCACCCCACCCCGTCTCACATTTCGCTACGCTCAATGTGATCCGACCCTCCCCCTCCAGGGGAGGGTAAGAATCACGCCGGCGGATTGATCGCGGACTCGGTGCGCCCAAGCTGCTGCTCGCGCACGAAGATGTAGAGGCCGGCCGCGATGATGATGGCGGCGCCGACGATCGTGGCCCAGGACGGCACGTCGCCGAACACCACGAAGCCGAAGATCACCGCCCAGACGATCATCGAATACTGGTACGGCACCACCACGCTTGCCGGCGCGAGCTTCAGCGAGCGGTTCACGCACAGCAGCGCCGCGACCGAGATGATGCCGGCGGTGAAGAACAGCACGAGGCTGCCGGCCGATGGCGTCACCCAGCCGATCGGCGAGAGCACGAGGCCGAGGATGAAGGTGCCGCCGAATTGCGTGGTCGCCAGCACGATATCGGGCGTCGCGCGCAATGAGCGCGTAATCAGCATCAGCACCGCAAACGACAGGCTGCCGCCAAGCGCGATCATCGCCGGCCAGCTGATGGTCTGCGCCGATGGCCGCAGCGCAATCAACACGCCGCAAAAGCCGACCAGGATCGCGGTCCAGCGCCGCCAGCCGATATGCTCGCCGAGCACGAGGCCCGACATCGCGGTGACGAAGATCGGACCGGCCAAATAGTAGGTGATGACGTCGGCGAGCGGCAGATAGACGGTCGCGAGGAAGAACGCCGCGACCTCCAGCGTCGACAGCGTGACGCGCAGCAATTGCAGCCACGGCCGCTCCAGATGCAGGAAATCCGCGCGCCGCTTCCACACGATCGGCAGCAGCACCAGCAGTGCCGCGCAGGCGCGCAGCCACAGCAATTGCCCGACCGAATAGGTGGCGACGAGGAATTTGCCCATCGCGTCGCCGAACGAGAACATGAAGATCGACAGCAGCATCAGGCCAATGCCGGCAAGCCGCGCCGATCGATCGTCGTAGGAGGACAGTTTTGCGAACAGGCTCATTGTTCTCTTGTTGTCGCCGCCTCTGAGTCGGGCGGTCCTGTCACCGGTTTTACCGACGTCGTTGCGCAGGACAACCCCAGCGGCTGCAGATCGAACCAATTGTCGCAGTGCGGCGCCTGCGCTACCGGTAGAGCGTTTTCGAGCGAAGTGGATACCGGTTCGCGTGAAGAAAACGCGTCAAAACAAGAATCTAGAGCCCCGTTCCGATTCAATCGGAACGGGATAGGCTCTAGGGCAGCCATTCAAGAAACAGAGCAGGAAACGCCGCATGAGCGAATTCGACCCCACCCAGCATCGCATGGTCCCCGCGCAGCGGTGGTTCGAGGATTTCGTGCTCGGCGAGCGCTTCGTGATTCCGAGCCGAACCCAGACCTCGGCCGTGTTCGCGGCGTTCCAGACCGCCAGCGGCGACACCCATCCGATCCATTACGACGTCGAATATTGCCGCACGCGGGGCATGCCGGACCTGCTTGCGCATGGCTTCCAGACCCTGGTGCACACCGCGCCCGGCGCCGGGCTGTTTCCCTATGTCGTGGAGGAGTCGCTGATCGGCTTCCTGGAACAGTCGAGCAAGTTCCTGAAACCGGTCTATGCCGGCGATACCATCTACCCCGCGCTGGAGGTGATCGAGCTCGCGCCCGGCCGGACCACGGGCGTCGTGACGCTGCGCTCGACCGTGCACAACCAGCGCCGCGAGCTGGTGCTGGAGGGGATGCAGAAATTCCTTGTGCGGCGGCGGCCCGCAGCATGATCCGGAAAAGTGTGAAGCGGTTTTCCGAAAAGATCATGCTCAAAGGACAGGCCAAAGCGCAATAGCCGCGCTTTGGCGCTAAGGGCCGCAAAAAGGCCCGAAAATTAAGGCTTTTCGCCGAAGTCAGGGCCTTTCCGGGTTGCCGCCGCGGCCCCCCTGCCCTAACTAGTACGGATCATGAAATTCCTCGATGAAGCCAAGGTCTATATTCGCTCCGGCGACGGCGGCAACGGCTGCGTCGCGTTCCGGCGCGAGAAGTTCATCGAGTTCGGCGGCCCCTCCGGCGGCAATGGCGGCCGCGGCGGCGACGTCATCATCGAGTCCGTCGACGGACTGAACACGCTGATCGACTACCGCTACCAGCAGCACTTCAAGGCGCAAAAAGGCACCAATGGCATGGGCAAGGACCGCCATGGCGCCAACGGCAAGCCGATCGTGCTGAAAGTGCCGGTCGGCACCCAGGTGTTCGACGAGGACCGCGAGACGCTGCTGCACGATTTCACCGAACTCGGCGAGAAATTCGTGCTGGCTGAAGGCGGCAATGGCGGCTTCGGCAACGCGCATTTCAAGTCTTCCACCAACCGCACGCCGCGCAACGCAAATCCCGGTGCGCCGGGTGAAGAACGATGGATCTGGCTGCGGCTGAAGCTGATCGCCGACGCCGGCCTTGTCGGCCTGCCGAATGCCGGCAAGTCGACCTTCCTGTCGGTGGTCAGCGCGGCGCGACCGAAGATCGCCGACTATCCCTTCACCACGCTGCATCCGCAGCTCGGGGTGGTGAATTACGGCGGCCGCGAATTCGTGCTCGCCGACATCCCCGGCCTGATCGAAGGCGCGCATGAAGGTGCCGGCCTCGGCGATCGCTTCCTCGGCCATGTCGAGCGCTGCCGCGTGCTGCTGCATCTGGTCGATGCGACCTGTGAGCACGCCGGCAAGGCCTACAAGACCGTGCGCACCGAGCTCGAAGCCTATGAAGGCCATCTCGCCGACAAGATCGAGATCGTCGCGCTGAACAAGATCGACGCGGTGGAGCCGGACGAGTTGAAGAAGCAGAAGGACCGCCTCAAGCGGGCGGCGAAGAAGACGCCGCTGCTGGTCTCAGGCGTGACGGGCGACGGCGTGCAGGACGCGCTGCGCGCGCTGGTCGAGGTGATCGGCGAAGCGCCGGTGTCCAACAAGGCCAAGAGCCAGGCGGAGCCGTGGGCGACGCCGGTGCCGCAGGGTTGAGCGGCACTTCGACTTCTTAAGCCACATCGTGGCGCCTCTTGCTTCCACTTTCCTGCCAGACCAAACCCATGAAACGCCCCGCGCTCAAGAACTTTCGCCGCATCGTCGTCAAGGTCGGCTCGTCGCTATTGGTCGACTCGCAGGCCGGCGAAGTCCGCGCATCCTGGCTCGCCGCGCTGGTCGACGATATTGCGAAGCTGCACAAGCGAGGCTGCGAGGTCATGGTGGTGTCGTCGGGCTCGATCGCGCTCGGCCGCAGCCGCCTGAAGCTGCCGCGCGGCCCGCTGAAGCTCGAGGAGAGCCAGGCTGCCGCCGCAGTCGGCCAGATCGCGCTGGCGCGGATCTGGTCGGAGGTGCTCGGCCATCACGGCATCGGCGCCGGGCAGATCCTCGTGACGCTGCAGGACACCGAAGAGCGCCGCCGCTATCTCAATGCGCGCTCGACCATCGCCAAGCTGCTGGAATGGCGCGCGGTGCCCGTGATCAACGAGAACGATACGGTCGCCACCACCGAGATCCGCTACGGCGACAATGATCGCCTCGCCGCCCGCGTCGCCACCATGGCGAGCGCGGATCTGCTGATCCTGCTGTCCGATATCGACGGCCTCTACACCGCGCCGCCCGCGATCGATCCCGATGCCAAGCTGATCCCGGTGGTCGAAAGCATCACCTCGGAGATCGAAGGGATGGCCGGCTCGGCCGGCTCCGAACTGTCGCGCGGCGGCATGACCACCAAGATCGAGGCCGCGAAGATCGCGACCACCGCCGGCACCCACATGCTGATCGCCTCCGGCAAGATCGAGCATCCCTTGCAGGCGATCGCCGACGGCGGCCGCTGCACCTGGTTCCTGACCCCGGCCAATCCCGTCACCGCGCGCAAGCGCTGGATCGCGGGCTCGCTCGAGCCGAAGGGCACGCTGACCATCGATGCCGGTGCGGTGGCCGCTTTGCGCGCCGGCAAGAGCCTGCTGCCGGCCGGCGTGATCCGGGTCGACGGCCAGTTCGCCCGCGGCGATGCCGTGGTAGTGCGCGGCCCCGACACCCATGAGATCGGCCGGGGCCTGGTCGCCTACGACGCCGAGAATGCCGAGAAGATCAAGGGCCGCTCCTCGCCGGACGTGATGGCCATCCTGGGCATCAGCGGCCGCTCCGAGATGATCCACCGCGACGACCTCGTGATCGGCCCGGCCGGGGCGATCCCGGCCAAGTAGGCCCAGATAGCCTACCCGGCCGACAGGCTGGGCCTGCCGCCCACCTGCCATGCCGGTTCCGCGCCTCGCCACCCCTCAATTGCCATGCTAGAACATGGCCTTAATCGAAAGCCGGGACTTCCATGAGCGCCCCCCTGAAGGCGATCGACGGCAACGCCGATCTCGCCGCCCTGATGACCGACCTTGCCGCCAAGGCGCGCGCCGCCGCGCGCGTGCTGGCGCTGGCGCCGCCGGAGCAGAAGAACCGGGCGCTCGCCGCGATCGAGCGCGCGATCCGCGCCAACGCGCCGGCCATTCTTGCCGCCAATGCCGAGGACGTCGCCGAGGCGCGCGCGGGTGGCATGACCTCAGCCTTCGTCGACCGCCTGACACTGACGCAGGCGCGCGTCGACGGCATGGCCGATGGCGTTGCGACCGTGCGTGAGATTATCGATCCGGTCGGCGCCGTGACCGAGAGCTGGCAGCGTCCAAACGGCATGACCATCGAGCGCGTCCGCGTGCCACTCGGCGTAATCGGCGTGATCTTCGAGAGCCGCCCCAATGTCGCCGCCGACGCCGGCGTGCTGTGCCTGAAATCCGGCAACGCCGTGATCCTCCGCGGTGGCTCCGACAGCTTCCGATCGTGCCGCGCGATCCATGATTGCCTGGTGCAGGGCCTGCGTGAAGCCGGCCTGCCTGAGGCCGCGATCACCCTGGTGCCGACCCGTGACCGCGCGGCCGTCGGCCTGATGCTGACGGGATTGAACGGCGGCATCGACGTGATCGTGCCGCGCGGCGGCAAGAGCCTGGTCGCGCGCGTCGAGGCGGAGGCGCGCGTTCCGGTGTTCGCGCATCTGGAGGGCGTCAACCACATCTATGTCGATGCCAGCGCCAGACTCGATATGGCCAAGGAGGTCGTGCTGAACGCCAAGATGCGCCGTCCCGGTGTCTGTGGCGCCGTCGAGACCCTGCTGATCGATCGCAACGCTGCCGCGACGAAGCTGAAACCGCTGGTCGAGTTGTTGATCGATGCCGGTTGCGAGGTGCGCGGCGACGAAATCGTGCAAGGCGCCGACGCCAGGGTGAAGCCCGCATCCGACGAGGACTGGAACACCGAATATGAGGACGCGATCATCTCGGCGAAGATCGTCGGCAGTCTCGATGAAGCGATCGCGCATATTCAGAATCACGGCTCGCATCACACCGATGCGATCGTGACGGAGGATGCCGCTGCCGCGCAGCGATTTCTCAACGAGGTCGATTCGGCAATCGTGCTGCACAACGCCTCGACCCAGTTCGCCGACGGCGGCGAGTTCGGCTTCGGCGCCGAGATCGGAATTGCCACCGGCAAATTCCACGCCCGCGGGCCGGTCGGCGCCGAGCAGCTGACGAGCTTCAAGTATCGCGTCCACGGCACCGGGCAGACCCGGCCGTGATCATTGTCGCACGCGCACGGTAAACCATTGCAACAAGCTTCCACCGTGCCGTTATCCCCAACCCAGGCGCTTCCGTTCTATACCAACGGCATGCGCATCGGGCTGCTCGGCGGCTCGTTCAATCCACCGCACGCCGCGCATCGCGCCATCAGCCAGTTCGCGCTCAAGCGATTGCAACTCGACCGCGTGTGGTGGCTACTGACGCCGGGCAATCCGCTGAAGAACCATGATGGCCTGCATGCGCTCAACGAGCGTGCCGCGGCCGCGCGTCGCGTTGCCGACGATCCGCGCATCGACATCAGCTGTCTCGAAGCTGTCATCGGTGTCCGCTACACTGTCGACACGATCATCCACTTGCGCCGCCGTGTCTCCGGCGTGCACTTCGTCTGGATCATGGGCGCTGACAATCTCGCGCAATTTCATCGCTGGAAAGATTGGCGGCGCATCGCGTCCGATGTGCCGATTGCCGTGATCGACCGTCCGCCCCAGAGTTTCCGCGCCCTTGCCGCACCGGCGGCGCAGGCGCTCATGCGCTATCGCTTGCCTGAAAATCAGGCGACACGGCTGGCCGATCAGCAGGCGCCGGCCTGGGTGTTCCTGACAGGAATGAAATCCAATTTGTCTTCGACCGGACTGCGGAACCCGGACGGGAGCTGGAGGACGGCGTGAGGCGCAAAAGGGTTACTGGATATTGAAACCATTAACCCCACATGCGTAGAATGGTGCGTGGGGCCGAGGATTCGGCACCCGCGATACAGTGAAAGGAATGGTCCCTGGCCACATCTGTATTGTCAAAGTCTGTTTTACCGAAGGTTCCCAAGACTTCAGGTCCCAAGACTGCGCGTAAAACATCGACGAAAACCGCGGCCTTGCAGGCGCAACCGGATGCCGACAAACCGGATGCCAACAAGACGCTGAGCCTGATCCTCTCCCGCCTCGACGACATGAAAGCGGAAGAGACGGTCACCATCGACCTTCGCGGCAAATCCGCATATTCCGACTACATGATCGTCACCACCGGCCGGGTTAACCGGCACGTTGGCGCGATCGCGGAAAATGTGACGAAGAGCCTCAAGGAAAACGGGGTCAAGAACATCCATGTCGAGGGCTTGCCCAATTGCGACTGGGTGCTGATCGATTCCGGCGAGGTGATCGTGCACGTGTTCAGGCCTGAGGTGCGCGAGTTCTACAATCTCGAGCGGTTGTGGACTCAGAACCCGGCGGTCGCGGCGGTCTAAGGCGTATCGAAGCCGATGCGAATCGGTTGCAGCGCAGCTAGTCTGCGTTGATGCGTCTCGTCGTGATCTGCATCGGCCGTCTGAAACAGGGCCCTGAACGGGAGCTCGCCGAGCGCTACCGCGAGCGCTTCGAAGATATCGGCCGCAAGCTCGGCTTTCGCGGCCTCGAGATCCATGAGATTACGGAGAGCCGCGCGCGCGACACGTCCGCGCGCATCGCTGAGGAGGCCGCGGCGATCGCGGCGCTGCTGCCGGAAAAGCACATGTTGGTCGCGCTCGACGAACGCGGCAAGAGCATCGACAGTGCGAGCTTTGCGCAGCAGCTCGGCCGCTGGCGCGACGAGGGGGCAGCACATACTGTCTTCATGATCGGCGGCGCGGACGGACTTTCGCCTGAATTGCAGCGCAAGGCCTCGTTGCGTATTGCATTCGGCTCCGCGACCTGGCCGCACCAAATGGTCCGCGTCATGCTTCTGGAACAGATTTATCGGGCCGCGACCATTTTGGCCGGCCACCCCTACCATCGCGCCTGAGGCGCGGTGACGGACAGTCGAAAGCGCTGAACGCACGCGAATGCAGCACAAGCGGGACACAGCTTCGGATTCGCATCGCGGCACCGCGCGCCGCCGCTGGTTGCCGGCATCCCTGCCTCTGTCGATCGCTATGCTGGCCGCGTATCCGCTGACCGCGGCGCATGCGCAGGCGACACCACCCGCGCAACAGTCCGCCCCGCCGGCACAGCAGGCCACGACGGCAGAAACATCGCCCGACGCCATCAAGCAGCGCGAGCAGGAGCTCGAGGCCGCGCGCGAACAGCAGCGCAAGGCCACCGAGTTGCAGGAGAAGTTGAAGGCCGACATCGCCGCGATCGGCCAGGACCGCAGCAAGCTCAATCAGCAGCTGATCGACATTGCCGGCCAGGTGCGCGGCGTCGAGACGCGGATCGCCGACGCCGAGGCACGCTTGCAGCCGCTCGATGGCCGCGAGCGCGAAATCCGCGGCTCGCTCGATTCACGGCGCTCCGAAGTGATCGAGGTGCTTGCCGCGCTGCAGCGCGCCGGGCGGCGCACGCCGCCGGCGCTGCTGGTGCGGCCAGAGGACGCGCTGCAATCGCTGCGCACCGCGATGCTGCTCGGCGCGGTGGTGCCGGAATTGCGCGTCCGCGCCGAGAAGCTTGCGGCCGATCTCGGCGAGCTGGTGGCGCTGCGCAAGACCATCTCGACCGAGCGCGATGCGCTGGCGGGCGACCGCGACAAACTGAGGGAAGACCAGACCCGCCTCGCCGCATTGGTCGACGAACGGCAGCGCCAGCAAAGCGCGGCCGAAAAGGACATGGAGGCCGAAGGCGCCCGCGCCATCGCGCTGTCGAAGCAGTCCGCCGACCTGCAGAGCCTGATCGCCAAGATGGAGCAGGATCTCAAGAGCGCGGCCAAGGCCGCCGCCACGGCCAGCCTCCAGGGGGCCCCGGCGACCGTCAACGGCAAGCCCAATCTGGGGGCGCTCAAGGACCCGGCCCGCATGAGCCCGGCGGTCGCCTTCGCCTCGGCCAAAGGCCTGTTCTCCTATCCCGTGAATGGCACCAAGATTCGCGAATTTGGCGGTTCCGACGGCGCGGGAGGCGTACAAAAGGGCATTTCTTTGGCCGCCAAACCGGGCGCGCAGGTCACAACCCCGTGTGACGGCTGGGTTGTTTACGCTGGTCCTTTCCGCAGCTACGGACAACTCTTGATCCTCAATGCCGGGGGCGGGTATCATGTCCTGATCGCCGGGATGGAGCGTATTTCGGTAAACATCGGCCAGTTTGTGCTAACGGGGGAGCCGGTTGCGACCATGGGGTCGACGTCCCAGGTTGCATCCATTCTCGCGACCAATGCGAGCCAGCCAGTGCTCTATGTCGAGTTCCGGAAAGACGGCACTCCAATCGATCCAGGTCCATGGTGGGCCGCAAATGAAGGCGAAAAGGTTCGCGGATGATGCGCAAGACTTCGGTAATTCTCCTTAGCGCCGCCACCGGCGCGGCCCTGACGCTTTTCGTCACGCAGCCCCGCGCTGTGCTGATGGGATCGAGCGCGCGCGCCGCGACGTCGGACACCTACCGCCAGCTCAATCTGTTCGGCGACGTGTTCGAACGGGTGCGCAGCGACTATGTCGAGAAGCCGGATGACAGCAAGCTCGTCGAGTCCGCGATCTCGGGCATGCTGTCCGGCCTCGACCCGCACTCGAGCTACATGGACGCCAAGAGCTTCCGCGACATGCAGGTGCAGACCCGCGGCGAGTTCGGCGGCCTCGGCATCGAGGTCACGATGGAAGACGGCCTGATCAAGGTCGTCTCGCCGATCGACGACACCCCGGCCTCGAAGGCCGGCATCATGGCCAACGACATCATCACCAATCTCGACGATGAGGCCGTGCAGGGCCTGACGCTGAACCAGGCCGTCGAGAAGATGCGCGGTCCGGTCAACACCAAGATCAAGCTCAAGATCATCCGCAAGGGCCAGGACAATCCGATCGACGTCACGCTGGTGCGCGACAACATCCGCGTTCGGTCGGTGCGGGCGCGCGTCGAGGCCGACGACATCGCCTACATCCGCATCACCACCTTCAACGAGCAGACCACCGAAGGCCTGAAGAAGGAAGTCGCCAATCTGCAGAGCCAGATCGGCGACAAGCTGAAGGGCTACATCATCGATCTCCGAAACAACCCCGGCGGCCTGCTCGAAGAGGCCGTCACCGTGTCCGACTCCTTCCTGGAGCGCGGCGAGATCGTCTCGACCCGCGGACGCAATGCCGAGGAAACCCAGCGCCGCGCCGCGCACCCCGGCGACCTGACCAAGGGCAAGCCGGTCATCGTGCTGATCAACGGCGGCTCGGCATCGGCCTCCGAAATCGTCGCCGGCGCGCTGCAGGACCACAAGCGTGCGACGCTGGTCGGCACCCGCTCGTTCGGCAAGGGTTCGGTGCAGACCATCATCCCGCTCGGCTCGGGCAACGGCGCGCTGCGTCTGACCACCGCGCGCTACTACACGCCGTCGGGCAAGTCGATCCAGGCCAAGGGCATCGTGCCCGACATCGAGGTGCTGCAGGACGTGCCGGAAGAGCTGAAGGCGCGCACCGACACCAAGGGCGAGGCCTCGCTGCGTGGCCATCTGAAGAACGACGGCGACGAGAAGACCGGCTCGCAGTCCTACGTCCCGCCGGACGCCAAGGACGACAAGGCGCTGAAGATGGCCGACGACCTGCTGCACGGCATCAAGTCGACCTCGAGCGCGACGCCGGCACCGGCTGCGCCCGGCGACAAGGCCGCGGTCGACAAGCCCGGCAACAAGGCTGCGAACTGATCCAATCCAATCGTTGAGGCGAACAGGGCGGCCCTCGGGCCGCCCTTTCTGCTTTCGCCGTCCACCCCCAACCGTGCTTTGACGGGGGAGGCCGGCGCGCGGAAATGCACCGCATCGTGCTATCGTTCGCGCTGTTGATTCGGGGAGGGGCATGGCAGAAGCGGCCGACGAACTGAGCACGCCGCTTGGGCAGCAGACCGTGGGCAGGACGCGCCGTTTCCGCCTGCCATTCACGGCGATGCAGGCGCTCGCCGTGCTGTTGGGCCTCGTGCTGGTCGGCTTCGCCGGCGTCGCATTGTTCAACGACAATCCGCTCGGCGGCGAACCGATTGCCCGCATCGCGCTTCACAATCCCCCGCCCGCAGCCGCCGACGATAAACACGCCCCGGCCGAACCGGCGGTCAAATCCGCCGCCAAAGCCCCGGCCGCAGCCGTCGACGCCAAGAACGACGCCAAGACCGTCACCATCATCGACGGCTCCAGCGGCAAGCGCCAGGACGTGGTGATCGGCGCCGGCGATCCGGCCGAAAAGACCACGGATGGCGACGCGCCGCCGCTCGCGATGACCGGGATCGACCCGCGCCTGCTGGAAAAATCGCGCTACGGCATGATCCCTGTTGTCGCCGACGGCCTGAAGCCGTTCACGGTCTATGCGGCCGAAGCCGACCGCGCCAAGGCGGCCCGGATGCCCGTGGTCGCCATCGTGGTCGCCGGCCTCGGGGTCGGCGCCGCCAAGACCGCGGACGCCATCATGAAGCTGCCGCCGGCCGTGACGCTGGCCTTCACGCCCTACGGCGCCGATCCCGGCAAGCTCGCGGAACGAGCCCGGACCCAGCGCCACGAGATCCTGCTGCAGATCCCGATGGAGCCGTTCGACTATCCCGACAACGATCCGGGCCCGCAGACCCTGCTGACCACCTTGAGCAGCGAGCAGAACCTCGACCGTCTCTATTGGCACCTCAGCCGCCTGCAGGGATATGCCGGGATCGCCAATTTCATGGGAGCCCGGTTCGTCGCGACCGATCCGGTGATGCAGCCCATCGTGCGCGAGGCGGCCAAGCGCGGCCTGAGCTTTTTCGACGACGGTTCCACCCCGCGCAGCGTCGCGCAGAGCCTCGCGGCCGGCCAATCGTTGCCGTTCGCCAAGGCGGATTTCGCCATCGACGTGGTGCCGACATCGGCGGAAATCGACCGCGCGCTGGTCAAGCTGGAAACGATCGCCAAGGAACGCGGCACGGCCGTGGGCGTCGCCTCGGCGCTGCCGGTCTCGATCGAGCGGCTCGGCGCCTGGCTCAAGACACTGGACTCCAAGGGCATCATGCTTGTGCCATTGACAACGGCGATGCTGAAATCAAAATCAGGCTAAAGATCAATCCGTTGGTGCAGCTTGAGACCTTGCCGGGGGGCCGGGTCGGCGGCGCCAGGAACTGTACGAGGTAGCGGCGGCATGGCACGTTACGAAGACCTGCCCTATCGAACCTGCGTCGGCATCATGCTGCTCAACACGGCTGGGCTGGTCTTCATCGGACGCCGCGCCGGCGGCATTGAGCATGTCGACGACGCGCATGTCTGGCAGATGCCGCAAGGCGGCGTCGATCCCGGCGAGGATACGTTTCAGGCCGCACGGCGCGAGCTCTATGAAGAGACCAGCGTCAAGTCGGTGGAGAAGCTCGGCGAGGTCTCGGACTGGCTGATCTATGATATCCCGCGCACCGTCGCCGGCCGCGCCTGGAAGGGCCGCTACCGCGGCCAGCGGCAGAAGTGGTTCGCATTGCGCTTCACCGGCGACGAGAACGAGATCAACGTCGCCCACCCCGGCGGCGGCCACAAGGCCGAGTTCATCACCTGGCGCTGGGAGCCGATGAAGAATCTTCCGGAGCTGATTGTGCCGTTCAAGCGTCCGGTCTATGAGCGCGTCGTGAAGGAATTCGCCGGTCTGGCGGCCAAATAGACGGCCATATGATCGGCCAGACAAACGCGCGGCGCACCGGTCGAGATGTCATCAGATAAGCCCTATCGCCCCAATGTGGGCATCGCGCTGTTCAACGGCGACGGACGCGTGCTGATCGGCCACCGGATCAAGGACGACGGTCCGGAAATAGTACTGCCCGGCCTCGAATGGCAGATGCCACAAGGCGGCATCGACGCTGGCGAGGACCCGCGCCAGGCCGTGATGCGCGAATTGTGGGAAGAGACCGGGGCGGTCAACGCCGACTATCTCGGTGAGACCGACTGGATGACCTACGAATTCCCGGACTATGACGGGCCGGCATCGCATCGGCTGGCCAAATTCCGCGGCCAGCGGCAGAAATGGTTTGCGCTGCGCTTCACCGGGCGAGACGAGGAGATCGATCCATTGACGCCGCGCAACGGCCAGCCCGCCGAGTTCGATCAATGGCGCTGGGAGCGTCTCGATCGCGTCGCCGATCTCGTGGTGCCGTTCCGCCGCGACGTCTATCGCGCGGTCGCGACCCGGTTCGCGGAATTCGCTAAAGCGCGATGAGATTAGGTTGAATCGTCATCGCGCCTTAGATTCTTGTTCGAGCATGATCTTTTCGGAAAACCGCTTCACACTTTTCCGGATCATGCTCTAGCTGATCCTGCGGCGGAAGACGCCGCGCATCGCCCGGCGTCATGCCGTAGGTCGCGCGGAACACGCGATAGAAGGTCGCGATGCTGTCGAAGCCGCATGAGAACGCGATCTCGTCGATGCCGCGCTCCTGCATCGATGAAAGAAGCCGCCTCGCCTCCCTCAACCTCTTGGCCGTCAGCGTTCGCGCAAATGAGAGACCGGTCGGCTCGAACAGCGCATGCAATTGCCGAAGCGAAATACCGAGCTCGGTGGCGACCGCGGCCGGCGTGAGCGAGGCGCGATGCAGATCGCGCAGCAGGATTTCGCGCGCGGCATGAAGGTAGCCGGCATGCAGCGCGGCACGGATCTCATCCTGGCGCGGCCGCAAGCGCCCGCGCGCAAGCAGCGCCAGGCGCACCATATGCGTGACCTCGCCGGCGAACTGCCCGGCTTGCGCCGGATCGCGCGTCATGGCGCGGAACATGGCGCCGACAAGCCGGGTCAGGCTCGCATCACGCGCCAGCGCGACCAGCGGCACGTCCTCGATCCGCGCACCGAGCACGAGTTCGTCGGTGGCGGGAATCTTGAGGCTGAAGAAGCGAAAACCGTCGGTCCGTTCGGGCGTCGACGCAAACGGAAGATTGGAATGGCCGAACACCATATCTCCGTTGCCGACCCATTGGATGCGATCGCGGCCGATATTCATGTGGCCGGGGCCGCGCACCTGCCAGCCGAGATGCAGGCTGTTGCTCGGAACATGTCCGATGTCGGATGACGTCCGGCTGACGCGGTAGGACGACGCCGACATTTCCGCCAGCACGGCATCGCCGACCGGCGTCGCGGAAAACCGTCCATGGAATTCGGGCCGTCTGTCGCGCTCGAGCTCGATCGTGACCCCGAACAGGTTTTTGCCGCGAACATCGCACCAATGCTCAAAGCGGTCCTGCGGGCGGAGAGCGTCAGTCGAGAAAGTCAGCACCGTACCTTGTCCGTTATTCCGGGGATAAAATCGCGATGCAATCGCGTCAACTCGTCATCGCGCCGCAGCTTGTCATTGGTGCACGATCCCGGCTGTAAGCTGCTTCACATTTCCCGGATCATGCTCTAGTTCGGGCCGACCGTGAACGGACCGACCGCGATGACATGGCAATCGCTGTCGCGCCTGGCGCAGTCGCCGAGCGCGGCGTTGACCGCGCTCTGCTCGTTCTCCGCCTTCAATCCCAGTCCCGGCCGTCCCTGCGTCCCGACCGCAACCGCATTCCAGCCTGCCGTCGCCTCGGTAAGCTTCCGCGCCACGTCGCTCCGCTCGCCCGGCGTGATGACCGAGCTGTCCGCTGGCTTGAAGAAACCGGTCACGCGCAATGTGGCCGGTATCGGCACCACGAAAGCATCGTCGACCACGACGATCGTGCAGGGTACGCCCGCCACCGCACCGCAGGCCTGCAGATTGCGCCGCGCCGATTCCTCGAGCGAATCGATGCCCGAATTGAAGAAGTAGTGACCGCCCGGACCGAGCGCGATGGTTCGCGTCTTGCGCCCCGGCACAAACAGGCTGTCGAGCCGGGTCCTGGCCGCCTCGCGCAGCAGCGGAACGTCCTTGGTCGCGTACGTCTTCTCGACCAGCGCATCACGCTTGACCCACGGCAAGGGCGGCACTGGAGGCTGGCCATGGGCATACACGATGGCATTGCCGACCGCGTACAGCTCGCACTTGCGCGGCGAGCCTGCATTATCGGCGCGCTTCTGGCACAGATCGAGTGCTGCCGTCTTCGCCGCGTCCTCGCTCGGCTGCGCCACGCTCCAGCCGACAAAGCCGTTGATGTTGAGGGCAATCGCCTTGGAGTTGCCCGCCGGCAAATACTCGGTCGCGAGCGCGATGCGGGTGCGGTCGCTGACGAACGGAACAATGTCGGTGGCGAGCTTGTCGCCTGATGCGATCGGAGGCGGCAGCGAGGATGCCGGTGCAGCCGGCACAGGCGGTGCGGGCTTCGCAGACGGCACGCTCGATGCCGGCGGCGACGACGCGACCAACGGTGCCGGTGAAGCTGATACCAAGGGTGTGGGTGCCGGAGGAGAACTGGCCACGGCTGCAGGCTTCGTCGCCGACGTTTCCAGCTTGGTGTAGTAGAGGAAGCCGCCGACGCCGATCGCGGCCAGCAGCACCACGGTGATGGCAGTGGGCCACATCCAGGCCGGTGCGCCCGCAGCTGCGGCCTTGATCGGCTTCTTGAGCTGCGGCGTCGCGTAGGTGCCGTCCTCGCGCCGCATCGCCACCATGTAGGCGTGCACGGGGGTCGGAATGTTCTTTACTTCCTGCGCGCCGATATCGGCGAATTGCACCGACAGCTTGTTGGCGACCTGCTCATGCACGGCGCGCGACACGCAGATGCCGCCGACCTCGGCGAGGCCCTCGAGCCTTGCCGCGATATTGACGCCATCACCCAGCAGATCGCCGTCGCGCTCGACCACGTCGCCGATGGTGATGCCGATCCGGAACGACATCTGCCGGCTCGGCGGATAGGCCATGTTGCGCGTGCGCAGGCTTTCCTGGATGTCGATCGCGCAACGCACGGCTTCGACGGCGCTGGGAAATTCCGCGAGCACCGCATCGCCTGCGGTGTTGAAGATGCGGCCGCCGCATTTGGCAATGAAATCGTCGGTGACCTGACGATAGGAGGCGAGCCGCCGCAGCGTCTCTTCCTCATCCTCGGCAACCAATCGACTATAGCCTGCAATATCGGCCGCAAAGATCGCTGCGATCTTGCGCTTCATGAGTGCCAGCCCCGGAACCCAAATATGCCGGGCAGAATGCCGCCAGACGCTTCCGGGCGCAACAAGCATTCACCGCCCGCCGGGGTACGGCGAGCGTTGAATGCTTCAAGTCCTGGCAGACGATGACTGGAAGAGTGTGAGCGATTTCACAAAGGAGCCGGCTCACTCGACGCTATGGCGCGATCGCTGGTCAGCAATCGCGCCTTAGTGCATAGCCGTCGCGTTGAGCTCGTGCTGGATGCTCTTGAAGTGGTCGAGCCGCTCGATCGCGTGGTCGAGTTCGGAGCCCTCCTTCTCGGAGAGCTTCTCCTGCATCTCGTTGATCGTCTCGGCGAACTTCGCCCGATCGAGCTCCGCAATCGCGGTCGCAACATCGGCGAGCACGGTGAGGCCCTTGTCCGACACCTCGGCAAGGCCGCCGAGCACGATCACCTTCTCGCGCTTGCCGGCGGTCGTGATCGTCAGGATACCCGGACGAATAGTGGCGACGACCGGCGCGTGTCCGGCGAGCACACCGAAATCACCCTCCACACCGGGGACGTCAACCTGATCCACCTCGCCGGAGAAGGCGAGCTTTTCGGGAGAGACGAGATCGAAGTGGAAGGTGGCCATGGTCTTTCCGTTCTTTGCGCTGTCACCCGCGGGCTCGGCCCGCGGGTCCATCAGTCAAAATACTTCTCGTTCGATGGATCGCCGGAACATGTCCGGCGATGACGACATTCCAAAGCTTAGGCCGCTTCGGCGGCGAGCTTCTTGCCCTTCTCGACGGCTTCTTCGATCGTGCCGACCATGTAGAACGCCGCTTCCGGCAGATGATCGTACTTGCCCTGGCAGAGATCGCGGAAGCCCTTGATGGTGTCGGCGAGGTCGACGAACTTGCCCGGCGAGCCGGTGAAGACTTCGGCGACGTGGAACGGCTGCGACAGGAAGCGCTCGACCTTGCGGGCGCGGGCGACCGTCAGCTTGTCCTCTTCCGACAGTTCGTCCATGCCGAGAATGGCGATGATGTCCTGCAGCGACTTGTAGCGCTGCAGGATCTGCTGGACCATACGCGCGGTGTTGTAGTGCTCTTCACCGACGACCAGCGCCGACAGCATGCGCGAGGTCGAGTCGAGCGGGTCCACCGCCGGATAGATGCCCTTTTCCGAGATCGCGCGCGACAGCACCGTGGTGGCGTCCAAATGCGCGAACGAGGTCGCGGGCGCCGGGTCGGTC
Source organism: Bradyrhizobium sp. B124 (assembly GCF_038967635.1). Taxonomy (NCBI): domain Bacteria; kingdom Pseudomonadati; phylum Pseudomonadota; class Alphaproteobacteria; order Hyphomicrobiales; family Nitrobacteraceae; genus Bradyrhizobium; species Bradyrhizobium sp. B124. Next base: position 5,367,193 of record NZ_CP152413.1, read on the forward strand.
AAGTCGTCGGCCGGCACGTAGATCGCCTGCACCGAGGTGATCGAGCCCTTCTGGGTGGTGGTGATGCGCTCCTGCAGCGCGCCCATGTCGGTCGCGAGCGTCGGCTGATAACCCACCGCCGAAGGAATACGGCCGAGCAGCGCCGACACTTCCGAACCCGCCTGGGTGAAGCGGAAGATGTTGTCGACGAAGAACAGCACGTCCTGGCCCTGGTCGCGGAAGTGCTCGGCGACCGTCAGACCGGTCAGACCGACGCGGGCGCGGGCGCCCGGCGGTTCGTTCATCTGGCCGAACACCAGCGCGCACTTCGACTTGACGCTCGGATCCGGATTGTGCGGATCGGCGTTGACCTTCGATTCGATGAACTCGTGATAGAGGTCGTTGCCTTCACGGGTCCGCTCGCCGACGCCGGCGAACACGGAGTAACCACCGTGCGCCTTCGCGACGTTGTTGATCAGTTCCTGAATCAGCACCGTCTTGCCGACGCCGGCGCCGCCGAACAGGCCGATCTTGCCGCCCTTGGCGTACGGAGCGAGAAGGTCGACGACCTTGATGCCGGTGACGAGGATTTCCGCCTCGGTCGACTGGTCGGTGTAGCTCGGCGCTTCCTGGTGGATGGCGCGCAGGCCTTCGGACTTGATCGGACCGGCTTCGTCGATCGGCTCGCCGATGACGTTGATGATGCGGCCGAGCGTGCCTTCGCCGACCGGCACCCGGATCGGCTCGCCGGTGTCGGTGACTTCCTGGCCGCGCACCAGACCTTCAGTGATATCCATCGCGATGGTGCGAACGGTCGATTCGCCGAGATGCTGCGCGACTTCGAGCACCAGGCGGTTGCCGCCGTTCTTGGTCTCGAGCGCATTCAGAATCGCCGGAAGGTGGCCTTCGAACTGCACGTCGACCACGGCGCCCGTGACCTGGGTAACGCGACCGATCTGGTTGGCTGCTGTAGCCATGGACTGTTCTCCTTCGAAATCTGTCTTAGACCGCCTCAGCGCCGGAGATGATTTCAATCAGCTCCTTCGTGATCTGGGCCTGACGGGTCCGGTTGTAAATCAGGGTTTGCTTGCGGATCATCTCGCCGGCGTTGCGCGTCGCGCTGTCCATCGCGCTCATCTGCGCGCCGTAGAACGAGGCGTTGTTCTCCAGCAGCGCACGGAAGACCTGCACCGCGAGGTTGCGCGGCAGCAGGCTGCCGAGAATCTGGTCCTCTTCCGGCTCGTATTCGTACGAGGTCGCGGGAGCCACGCTGGCCGCGGGTGCAGCCACTTCCAGCGGGATGATCTGCTGCGCGGTCGGGATCTGCGCGATCACCGACTGGAAGCGCGAATAGAACAGCGTGCAGACATCGAACTCGCCGGCCTCGAACCGCGCCAGCACCTTGTTGGCGATGTCCTCGGCGTTGACGAAGCCGATCTGCCGCACCGAACGCAGGTCGAGGTGCTCGACAATCCGCTTCTCGAACGTCCGCCGCAGTTGCTCGTAGCCCTTGCGGCCGACGCAGAAGAATTTGACTTCCTTGCCTTGCGCGAGCAGCGCGTTCGCCCGCTCGCGCGCCAGACGCACGATGGCTGAGTTGAAAGCGCCGGACAGGCCGCGCTCGCCGGTGCAGACCAGAAGCAGGTGCACCTGGTCGTTGCCGGTGCCCGCCAGCAGCGCCGGCGCACCGGGTGAGCCGTTGGTCGCGGCGGCGATGTTGGAAATCACCGCGTCCATCTTGGTGGCATAGGGCCGCGCCGCCTCGGCGGCGTTCTGCGCGCGGCGCAGCTTCGAGGCTGCGACCATCTGCATGGCCTTGGTGATCTTCTGCGTCGCCTTGGTCGAGGCGATGCGGACCCGCATGTCTTTCAGTGACGCCATTCTTCGTCCACCCCGGCAATCCGACCGCAACGGTCAGATCGCAAGCCTCTCTGTTCCTATCGCCTGGCCAACGGCCAGGCGATGCTCTTATGCGAAGGTCTTCTTACGCAAACGTCTTGTTACGCAAAAGTCTTGGCGAAGCCCTCGACCACCGTCTTGAGCTTGGCTGCGGTGTCGTCGGACAGATCGCGGCTGGTGCGGATCGCGTCGAGAATCTCGACGTTCTTGCCGCGCAGCAGCGAGAGCAGGCCGTCCTCGAACGCCTTCACCTTGTTGAGCGGCAACGGATCGAGATAGCCGTTGGTGCCGGCCCAGATCACGCAAACCTGCTCTTCCATCTTCAGCGGCGAGAACTGCGGCTGCTTCAGGAGTTCGGTCAGGCGGGAGCCGCGGTTGAGCAGGCGCTGGGTCGAGGCGTCGAGGTCGGAGCCGAACTGCGCGAACGCCGCCATTTCGCGGTACTGCGCGAGCTCGCCCTTGATCTTGCCGGCGACCTTCTTGGTTGCCTTGGTCTGCGCCGACGAACCGACGCGCGACACCGACAGACCGACGTTCACCGCAGGACGGATGCCCTGGAAGAACAGGTCGGTTTCCAGGAAGATCTGGCCGTCGGTGATCGAAATCACGTTGGTCGGAATGTAGGCCGACACGTCGTTGGCCTGGGTTTCGATGACCGGCAGCGCGGTCAGCGAGCCCAGACCATGCTCCTTGTTGAGCTTGGCGGCGCGCTCGAGCAGGCGGGAATGCAGGTAGAACACGTCGCCCGGATAGGCCTCGCGGCCCGGCGGGCGGCGCAGCAGCAGCGACATCTGGCGATAGGCGACGGCCTGCTTGGACAGATCGTCATAGATGATCACGGCGTGCATGCCGTTGTCGCGGAAGTACTCGCCCATGGTGCAGGCGGTGAACGGCGCGATGTACTGCATCGGGGCCGGATCGGACGCGGTGGCCGCGACGATGATCGAGTATTCCAGCGCGCCCTGTTCTTCGAGCACCTTGACGAACTGCGCGACGGTGGAGCGCTTCTGGCCGATCGCGACGTAGACGCAATACAGCTTGAGGTTTTCGTCCGGCTGGGCGTTCAGCGGCTTCTGGTTCAGGATGGTGTCGAGCGCGATCGCGGTCTTGCCGGTCTGACGGTCACCGATGATCAGCTCGCGCTGGCCGCGACCGATCGGAATCAGCGCATCGATCGCCTTCAGGCCGGTGGCCATCGGCTCGTTCACCGACTTGCGCGGAATGATGCCGGGCGCCTTGACGTCGACGCGCTTGCGTTCGGTGGCCTGGATCGGACCCTTGCCGTCGATCGGATTGCCGAGCGCGTCGACGACGCGGCCGAGCAGGCCCTTGCCGATCGGGGCGTCCACGATCGCGCGGGTGCGCTTGACGGTCTGGCCTTCCTTGATCTCGCGGTCGGCGCCGAAAATCACGATACCGACGTTGTCGGTTTCGAGGTTGAGCGCCATGCCGCGCGTGCCGTTCTCGAACTCGACCATTTCACCGGCCTGGACGTTGTCGAGACCGTAGACGCGAGCGATACCGTCGCCGACCGACAGCACCTGGCCAACTTCGGTGACTTCGGCTTCCTGGCCGAAATTCTTGATCTGGTCCTTGAGGATCGCAGAAATTTCTGCGGCGCGGATGTCCATCAGCCTGCCTCTTTCATCGCGTTCTTGATCGAATTGAGTTTGGTGCGAAGCGAACTATCCACCATGCGGCTGCCGAGCTTGACCACCAGGCCACCAATAATGGAGGGATCGACCTTCACGTTGAGCGCGACGTCCTTGCCCGTCACTGATTTCAGTGCGGCCTTCAGCCCGTCGAGATTCTTGTCACTGAGCTGCTCGGCGACGGTGACTTCCGCAGTCGCCTCGCCCTTGAACTTGGCCACCAGGGCGCGATAGGCGCGGATCACATCGGCCACGGCAAACAGCCGGCGATTGGCGGTGAGCACCTTGAGGAATTTTGCCGACGTGCCGGCGATGCCGGCCTTGTCGAGCACCGCGGCCAGCGCCTTCAGCTGGGCGTCGGCGGCAAACACCGGGCTGCGGACGAGGCGCTTGAGATCGGCGCTCTCGTTGAGCATAGCCTCGAATTTGTCGAGGTCGGCCCGGACTTGATCGACGGACTGCTCGTCGCGCGCCAACTCGAACAGGGCCGTTGCGTAACGACCGGACACTCCCGAAACGGACGGATCTTCAGCAGCCACGAGCTCGCTCTTTTTTGCTGTCAAATTCGCAAGGGAAAAACCGTCGCCACCAAAGCAGCGCCTAGCGATCCAAGCCCTTGGAATTCAAGCGGGACTTCGATTTTCGACCGGCACAGGACATGCCGGGATCGTTAAAATCGCGGCTTTGCTAACATAGCAATCGCGCAGGTGCAACATGACGGCATCGTGCGAGCCGCCTTGTCGCATGCGGTTTTTGGCGACCGCATCCGGCGCTCGAATCAGAAAAATTCGGCGCGCGGAAATTCAGCGCGCAGCCCCCGATTCGCGCCACCGCGGATTTGTTCCATCGAAATTTGCATGGGCCTATGGCCGAGCGTGCAAGGAACCCGAAACGGGCCGCCGCTTCATTTGGCGATTACTTACTGAAAACTTACCGCTGGACCATTAATCAGTATTCGTAAGTATATTAATGGTTAAAAATTAGTTAAAGGCCAAGATTACGGAACCTCGATTGAGTACCCCAAAGCGGTAACAAGATATTTCAGCCCGAGACAATCGGGATTTACTGCCCAATTCGTGCCTCATTGCGAAACCAAACGGCTTTGGTCAACGAAGGGACGGGGGTTCCACTTGCCGCGTTAGTGGCAATACTGTCTGAGGGTCTTATCAATGCTGAATATCAAGAAGGTGGCGGGCAATGTAACCCGCTCGCGTACGGCGCTTGCATTTGTAGCCGCAACTATCCTGGTCGGGGGCAGCGTGACGGAGGCGTCCGCGAAGTCCAGGCACCATCATCATCGCCACCACCATCATCACCAGGCCCGCGCCGAAGGTTCGTCCTGGCGCGACGCCAATGCATCGATCCAGCCGTCCGGCGGCCACACGTTCTCGGGGATGGCCTCCTTCTACGGCAATGAGTCGGGCAGCCGCACCGCTTCCGGCCAGCGCTTCAACCAGAACGCCATGACCGCCGCCCACCGCTCGCTGCCGTTCGGCACCAAGCTCCGCGTCACCCATGGCGGCCGCAGCGTCGTCGTCACCATCAACGATCGTGGCCCGTTCATCCGCGGCCGCGTGCTCGACCTCTCCACCGGCGCAGCCCGCGCCATCGGCCTGACCGGTGCCGGCGTCGGCCGCGTCACCGCCGAGGTCGTCTCGTAAGCGCTTCAGTAAGCGTTGCGTTGCGTAACGGCCACGAGGCCTGCCTCGCGCCAAAAGGCCTGCCGTCGCGAATGACGGCAGGCTTTTTCTTTGCCAGCTCGCCTACAGGAAACTCTGCGGATCGACGTCGACCTCGAGCTTCAGATTGCCCTTGGTCTTCGGACCGGCTTCCAGCCATTCGCGCAGATATTGCGACAGGTCGACATTGCGCAGCGACTTCACCAGCAGGCGGAAGCGATAGCGGCCCTTGATGACGGCAAGCGGGGCCTCGGCGGGGCCGAGCACCTGGATCCGCTCGTCGAGCGGCGCGACCGCAGCGAGCTTGCGGGCAAACCCCTCCGCTGTCGGACGGTCGCCGGCGGAAATGATCAGGCTCGCCAGCCGGCCGAACGGCGGATAGCCGGTGCGCTCGCGGATATCGATCTCGCTGGCGTAGAACGCCTCGCGGTCGTTCGCGATCAAGGCCTTGATGACCGGATGTTCCGGCTGATGGGTCTGCAGATAGCCGACGCCACGGCCCTGCTCGCGGCCGGCACGGCCGACCACCTGGTTCAGCAGCTGGAACGTCCGCTCGGCGGCGCGCGGATCGCCGTTGCTCAAGCCGAGATCGGCATCGATGACGCCGACCAGATTGAGCCGCGGGAAATTGTGTCCCTTGGCCACCAGCTGGGTACCGATGATGATGTCGACGCGGCCCTCGGCGATCTCGTTGAGCTCGCTGCGCATGGTCTCGATCGAGGTGATGAGATCGCTCGACAGTACCATGGTGCGGGCCTCTGGGAAAATGTGAGCTGCCTCCTCCTGCAGGCGCTCGACGCCGGGACCGACGGCGACCAGCGATTCCTCGGCCGCGCAATGCGGGCAGATGTTCGGACGCGGCATCGAGAAGCCGCAGTGATGGCAGACCAGCCGCTGCCGGAACCGGTGATCGACCAGCCATGCATCACAAATCGTGCAGGCGAAGCGGTGGCCGCAGGCGCGGCACAGCGTCAGCGGCGCATAGCCGCGACGATTGAGGAACAACAGCGCCTGCTCGCGGCGCTCGATCGCATGGCGAATCTGCTCGGCCAGCACAGGCGAGATGAAGCGCCCGCGCGGCGGCGGCGCGCGGCGCATGTCGATCGCCTCGATATGCGGCATGTGCTGGCCGCCGAACCGCGACGGCAGCGCGACGCGCTGGTAGCGCCCCTTGCGCGCGTTGACCTCGCTCTCGACCGAGGGCGTCGCCGACGCCAGCACGATCGGGATCTTGGCGATATGGGCGCGGACCACCGCCATGTCGCGCGCGTGATAATGCGCGCCCTCGTCCTGCTTGTAGGCCTGGTCGTGCTCCTCATCGACGATGATGAGACCGAGATCGGCGTAAGGCAGGAACAGCGCCGAGCGGGCGCCGACCACGACCGGCGCCTTGCCCTCGGAGATCGCGGCCCAGTTTCGTGCCCGCGTGCGCGGCGTGAGCTCCGAATGCCATTCCAACGGCCGCACGCCGAAGCGCTGCGCGAAACGGTCGAGGAACTGGCCGGTCAGCGCGATTTCCGGCATCAGGATCAGGGTCTGCTTGCCGCGGCGGATATTCTCGGCGATCGCCTCGAAGTAGACCTCGGTCTTGCCAGAACCGGTGACGCCGTCGAGCAGCGCGACGTGAAAGCTGCCGCTTGCCGCCAGCGTCCGCATCATATCGACCGCACTGCGCTGCTCGCGCGAAAAATCCGGCTGCGCATAGGAGGGATCAGGAACGGGTGGCGGTGCGGGCGGCGGCATCGCCTCGACCGTCAGCGTGCCCTCGTCGACCAGACCGTCGACCACGCCGGAGCTGACGCCGGCCTCCCGCGCCGCCTCGGACTTGCCGTGCAGCAAGCCATCCGACAGCACCTCGATCAGCCGCCGGCGCGCCGGTGTCAGGCGTCGTGGCGGCTCGCCCACGAGGCGCACCCCGAGCCGCATCCGCTCCGGCCCAAGGTTCTCGCCCATCCGCAGCGTCATCCGCAGCACCATGCCGCGCGCCGATAAAGTGTAAGTGGAGACCCAGTCGACGAGCTGGCGCAGCTCCGCCCTGAGCGGCCGAACATCAAGCTTCTCGCTGACGTCCTTGAGCCGGTTGTGCAGCCGCGGATCCGGCCTGGCATTCTCGGCCCACACCACCGCGACGACCTCGCGCGGCCCGAGCGGAACACAGATCACGTCGCCGGGCGCAAGCTCCATGCCGCGCGGCACGCGGTAGGAATAGGTCTGGTTCAGCGCGACAGGCACCAGCACGTCGACGACGCGGGTCGTCGATGCGGAGGCTGGGCTGGGGCGTGTGGTGTGGTCCATTGAATCAGAGCTTTGAGCCGGGCTAGCACCGCTGCGCGGTCTTAGCGAACGGTAAACGAAGGCAGTGCGATATAATCAGGAGATCAGCAGCGCCAATAGCCCCTAAGGACATGCCCGCTCAAGACATGACCGCTCAAGACATGGCCCGGACCGATCAGCCCATGCAACCGCTCGAGCTCGACTGCGCCGACGTGTCGGTCACGCAGGAGATGACGCGCTGGCTGTCGCATCTGCGCGCCGAGCGGCGGCTGTCGCCGAAGACGCTCGAGGCCTACGCCCGCGATGTGCGTCAATGCCTGACTTTCCTGGCCGAGCACTGGGGCGCGCGCGTCACGCTTGCGGCATTTTCCGCGCTCGAGGCCAGCGATGTCCGCGCCTTCATGGCGATGCGCCGCGCTGAGGAGATCGGCGGGCGATCGCTGATGCGGGCGCTGGCCGGCCTGCGCTCGTTCGGACGTTTCCTGGAGCGCGAGGGCAAGGGCAAGGTCGGCGCGCTCTCGGCGATCCGCGCCCCCAAGGTGGCGAAGAGCCTGCCGAAGCCGATCCATATGGAAGCGGCGAAACGCTTTGCCGATGCCGACGAGCGCGCCGGCGAAACCCGCGAGACCTGGATCCTGGTGCGTGACGCCGCCGTGATGGCGCTGCTCTATGGCTCCGGTCTGCGCATCTCCGAGGCGCTGGGGCTGAAGCGGCGGGACGTGCCGAAGCCGGGCGAAGGCGACGTGCTTGTCGTCACCGGCAAGGGCAACAAAACCCGCATGGTGCCGGTGCTGCACAATGTGCTGCAATTGATCGCGGACTATGCAGCGATCTGTCCGCATCAGCTCAGCCCGACCGGGCCGATGTTCGTCGGTGCGCGCGGTGGACCCTTAAGCCCACGCATCATCCAGCTCACCATGGAGCGGCTGCGCGGCGCGCTCGGCCTGCCGGACAGCGCGACACCGCATGCGTTGCGGCACTCCTTCGCCACGCATCTGCTCAGCCGCGGCGGCGATTTGCGCGCGATCCAGGAATTGCTCGGCCACGCATCGCTGTCGACGACGCAGATCTACACCGGCATCGACAGCGAGCGCCTGCTGGAAGTCTATCGCTCCGCGCACCCGCGCGGCTGAGCACCCGGGTTCAAAATACGGCGCGCGGCCGGCATCAATGCGCCGTTCATCTTGCGCCGTTCATATTCATACGGCTGCCACAAACCGCTCGGCACTTGCCTTGTGCGCCGCATTCAGCAATCGTGGCGCGGTCTCATCCGGAGGGGGAATCATGAGCGCACAAGAAAGTATGGAGCACGCGGAGCATGCCGAGCATGCGTCGGGCGAAAACAAGAAGATCGCCCTCCTGATCGCCGTGATCGCGCTCTGCCTGGCGCTGTCGGAAACGCTCGGCAAGGGCGCCCAGACCGAATCGATCAGCAAGAACGTCGAAGCCTCCAACCTCTGGGCCTTCTTCCAGGCCAAAAGCATCCGCCGCACCGCGGTGCAGACCGCTGCCGAACAGGGCAAGCTGAACCTCGCGACCACCACCGACGAGGCAGCCAAGGCCGCGCTGCAGAAGCAGATCGACGACTGGCAGAAGACCGCGGCACGCTACCGCTCGGAGCCGGAGACCGGCGAAGGTTCAGAGCAACTCTCCGAACGCGCCAAGCATTCCGAGCACGAGCGCGACGAGGCCACCGCGAAATATCATCACTTCGAGCTTGCCTCTGCCGCCTTCCAGATCGCCATCGTGCTGGCGTCCGCGACCATCATCACCGGCATCGCCGCGCTGGCCTGGGTGTCCGGTCTGGTGACGCTCGCCGGCGTCGTGATGACCTTGCTCGGCCTGTTCCAGCCGCATCTGCTGCATTTGCATTAGCTGCATCTGCATGAGTTGGCATAGCTCCGCTTTTGACCGTCATCCTGAGGCGCGAGCCTTGCGGCGCAATTGCGCCGCTGGGCGAGCCTCGAAGGATGCACGGCCACCGGCCGGGCCGTTCATCCTGCGAGGCTCGCCGAAGAGGCTCGCACCTCAGGATGACGGAAAAAGGCTTAATCAGAGAACCTTGCTGGTCTGGTGGACGCTTTTGCGGAAGCGCGCGATCAGGCGCAGCGTGCGCGCGGTCCAGCCGTCGCCGTCGCCACTGATCATCTCGAGGATACGCCGCTTGACCGGCTCGACCAGCTCGGTGGCCTTGGCGCGCAGCGCCATCACGAAATTATAGAGCGCCTCGAACCAGGGCATCTCCAGCAGTTTCGATCGCGTCACGTCGAACAGGAAAGCGGTGACGCCGACGCCGACGATCTTGGCGAACAGGATCAGCGAGACCGCGCTGAACCAGTATTGGTTCGCCAGGAGCCAGAGTCCGACCAGCTTGAGCGGAAACAGCGGGATCAGCGGCACGACGAAGACGATCAGCGTCATCGCCGGCGACAGCGAATCGACCCGGTCGGCAAGCCATTGCTTGAGCGCACGCAGCGGAATCCACGCCACCACCCGGGCCACGATCGGCTCGACGTGATCCCATAGCCAGGCCTCGATCAGGAAGATGATCGCAAGCAGGACCCAGAACGGCTGAAGCAGACGGCGCAACATCACTATGATCTCTACCCGGCTCGCGCGCGGGATGTTCGATCACATATGGATGGCGCGCTTGCCCACCGCAAGCGCGGCTTCCTTGATCGCTTCGGAGCGGGTCGGATGCGCGTGGCAGGTGCGCGCCAGATCCTCCGCCGAACCGCCGAATTCCATCAGGACGCAGGCTTCGTGGATCATTTCGCCGGCTTCCCGGCCGACAATGTGCACACCGAGCACCCGATCGGTCTTCGCATCTGCGAGAACCTTCACGAAACCGTCGGTAGTCTGATTGACCTTGGAGCGGCCGTTCGCGGTGAACGGGAATTTGCCGACGGTATAAGCGACGCCGGCCTGCTTGAGATCTTCCTCGGTCTTGCCAACCGACGACACTTCCGGCGTGGTATACACAACGCCTGGAATGACGTCGTAGTTCACATGGCCGGCCTGGCCCGCGATGATCTCCGCGCAGGCAACACCCTCGTCTTCCGCCTTGTGCGCCAGCATCGGCCCAGCCACGACGTCGCCGATCGCGTAGATGCCCTTCACATTGGTCGAGAAGTGCGCGTCGATCTCGACGCGGCCGCGATTGTCGAGCGCAACGCCGGCTTCCTTCAGCCCGAGGCCCTCGGTGTAGGGCACGCGGCCGATGCACACGAGCACGACGTCGGCTTCGATGGTTTCGGCAGCGCCGCCCGCGGCCGGCTCGATCTTGGCCTGGAGCGTCTTGCCCGAGCTGTCGACCGCGGTGACCTTGGCACCGAGCCTGAAGGCAAAACCCTGCTTTTCCAGGATGCGCTGGAATTGCTTCGCCACTTCGCCGTCCATGCCGGGCAGGATGCGGTCGAGGAATTCCACCACGGTGACCTTGGCACCGAGACGGTGCCAGACCGAGCCGAGCTCGAGCCCGATGACGCCGGCGCCGACGATCAGCAGGCTCGACGGCACCTTCTCCAGCGACAGCGCGCCGGTCGACGACACGATGCGCTTCTCGTCGATGTCGATGCCCTTCAACCGCGCGATGTCGGAGCCGGTGGCGATCACGATGTTCTTGGTCTCGACGATCTCGGACTTGCCGTCGCCGGAGACCTCGACCTTGCCGGCACCGAGGATCTTGCCGGTGCCCTTGAGGACGTCGATCTTGTTCTTCTTCATCAGGAACTCGACGCCCTTGACGTTGCCGTCGATGCCCTGCTGCTTGAAGTCCATCATCGCGGGTAGATCGAGCTTCGGCGTGGGGACGCTGACGCCCATCTTGGCGAAGGAGTGCGCGGCTTCCTCGAACATCTCGGAGGCATGCAGCAGCGCCTTCGACGGCATACAGCCGACATTGAGGCAGGTGCCGCCCAGCGTCGCGTTCTTCTCGACGACGGCAACCTTCATGCCGAGTTGCGCCGCGCGGATCGCGCAGACATATCCGCCGGGCCCGGTGCCGATGACGACGAGATCGTAAGAAGCCATGATAGAGGTCCTGTAGCTAAACTCTGTGACAGTTGGGCGGGCGCGATCCGATCGGAAGGCCGCTTCCCGCTTGATCGTGTTCTAGCGACCGCCCGAGACGTCGAGGATCGCGCTGGTGACGTAGGAGGCTTCGTCGGAGATCAGCCAGACGATGGCGTTGGCGATCTCGTCCGCGGTGCCGACGCGCTTCATCGGCACCATATGGGCCAGCCGATGCGCACGATCGGGCTCGCCGCCCGCGGCGTGGATGTCGGTGTCGATCAGGCCGGGCCGGATGCCGGCGACGCGGATGCCTTCACCCGCGACTTCGTAACCGAGGCCGACCGTGAATGAATCGATCGCCCCCTTGGAGGCGGCATAGTCGACATAGGTGTTGGGCGCGCCGAGCCTTGCCGCGACCGACGAGAGGTTGACGATGACGCCGCCCTGGCCGCCGTGCTTGGTCGACATGCGCTTCACCGCCTCGCGCGCGCACAGGATGCTGCCGGTGACGTTGACCGCCATCATCTGCTGGATGCGCTCGGCCGACATCTCGTCGACACGCACACCACTTTTGCCGACGATGCCGGCATTGTTGACGAGCGCGCCGAGCGTGCCGAATCCATCGGCCGCCTTGAACAGCGCCAGGATATCCTGCTCGCTGCCGACGTCGCACTTCACCGCGATCGCTTTGCCATTCCTGGCCTCGATCGCGGCGACGACCTCGTTGGCCGCAGCCTGGTTGGAGGCATATCCGACCACAACGCGATGGCCGCGCGCGGCAGCCGCAAGTGCGGTAGCGCGGCCGATGCCGCGGCTGCCGCCGGTGATGACAACGACCTTGTCCGTCACATTGATCCCCAAACGTAAGCACCCAACGAATCGCGACGCCCGAACCGATCGGGCGCCGCGCGCGACATGACCTCAGAGATCCAGCACCAGGCGGGCCGGATCTTCCAGGCTCTCCTTGACGCGAACCAGGAAGGTGACCGCTTCCTTGCCGTCGATGACGCGGTGATCGTAGGACAGCGCCAGATACATCATCGGGCGAACCTCGATCTTGCCGCCGACCACCATCGGCCGCTCCTGGATCTTGTGCATGCCGAGAATACCGGACTGCGGCGCGTTGAGGATCGGCGTCGACATCAGCGAGCCGTAGATGCCGCCATTGGTGATGGTGAAGGTGCCGCCCTGCATCTCGTCGATCTTAAGCTGGCCGTCGCGGGCGCGGCGGCCGTAATCGGCGATCGACTTCTCGATCTCGGCGATCGACTTGTGGTCGCAGTCGCGCACCACCGGCACCACCAGGCCGCGGTCGGTGCCGACCGCAACGCCGATGTGGTAGTAGTTCTTGTAGATCAGGTCGGAGCCGTCGATCTCGGCGTTGACGGCCGGAATGTCCTTCAGTCCCTGCACGACCGCCTTGGTGAAGAAGCCCATGAAGCCAAGCTTCGAGCCGTGCTTCTTCTCGAACGTATCCTTGTAGAGGGCCCGCAGCTTCATCACCTCGGTCATGTCGACCTCGTTGAAGGTCGTCAGCATCGCGGCGGTGTTCTGCACGTCCTTGAGGCGGCGCGCGATGGTCTGGCGCAGCCGGGTCATCTTCACGCGCTCCTCGCGCGCGGCATCGTCCGCCGGCGACGGCGCGCGAACCTGCACGGCGGCGGCCGGCTGGTTGACCGGGGTCGGCGCCGAGGCGGCCTTCTCGATCGCAGCCAGCATGTCGCCCTTGGTGACGCGGCCATCCTTGCCCGAGCCCGGAACGGTGGAAGCGTCGACGCCGCTTTCGGCGGACAGCTTGCGCACCGAAGGCGCCAGCGGCGCATCCGCCGGCGGCACCTTCTGCGCAGCGGCAGGAGCCGGTGCGGGAGCAGCGGCCGGTGCAGGCGCGGCGGCCTTGGCGGGGGCTGCGGCAGCCGCGGACTTGGCCGGGGCAGCGCCGTCATTGATCTGACCGAGCAGCGCGCCGACGGCGACGGTCTCGCCATCCTTGGCGATGATCTCGCCGAGCGTGCCGGCGACCGGCGCGGGCACCTCGATGGTGACCTTGTCGGTCTCCAGCTCCACCAACGGCTCGTCCACCGCGACGGCCTCACCGGCCTTCTTGAACCAGCGGCCGATCGTGGCCTCAGTTACGGATTCACCGAGCGTTGGAACGCGAATTTCAGTCATGATCTTTTCCTCGATAACCTTGCGGTCGCAAATTTGGCAGTCGCAAACCTTGTCCGCCACCGTCCGCCAAAGCGAACGACCCGGTACTCCGTGACGACAGCGGTGAGGCTGGATGACCCGGGATACCGGATGCCCCGCTCCAGTGCGCAATTGCGCACAAGGCGGGGCATGGCTTCAGTGAAGGTCGTTAGTTCAGTGCGTCGTCGAGCAGCGCCTTGAGCTGCGCCAGATGTTTCGACATCAGACCGGTGGCAGTCGCCGCCGATGCCGGACGGCCGGCATAGCGCGGACGCTTGTTGGCTGCGTTGGTCTGGTTCAGCACCCATTCCAGATAGGGCTCGATGAAGTGCCAGGAGCCCATGTTGCGGGGCTCTTCCTGGCACCAGACCACCTCGGCACCCTTGAAGCGGCCGAGCTCCTGCACCAACGCCTTCAGCGGCACCGGATACAGCTGCTCGATGCGCATCAGATATATGTCGTCGACGCCGCGCTTCTCGCGCTCCTCATACAGGTCGTAGTAGACCTTGCCGGAGCACAGCACGACGCGACGGATCTTGTCGTCCGGTACCAGCTTGATCTTCTCGTCCGGCAGCATCTGCGCGTCATCGTACAGGATGCGGTGGAAGGTGGCGTTCTTGCCGAGCTCGTCGAGCCGCGACACCGCGCGCTTGTGACGCAGCAGCGACTTCGGCGTCATCAGGATCAGCGGCTTGCGGATTTCGCGATGCAGCTGGCGCCGCAGCACGTGGAAGTAGTTTGCCGGCGTGGTCGGATTGACCACCTGCATGTTGTCCTCCGCACACATCTGCAGATAACGCTCGAGGCGCGCGGAGGAATGCTCCGGTCCCTGCCCCTCGTAGCCATGCGGCAGCAGGCAGACGAGGCCCGACATGCGCAGCCATTTGCGTTCACCCGAGGAGATGAACTGGTCGAACACCACTTGCGCACCGTTGGCGAAGTCGCCGAACTGGGCTTCCCAGAGCGCCAGCGCATTCGGCTCGGCCAGCGAGTAGCCGTACTCGAAGCCGAGCACCGCCTCTTCCGACAGCAGCGAGTTGATGACCTCGTAATGGCCGGTGTCCTCGCCGCCGAGATGGTTGAACGGGGTGTAGCGGCTCTCGTCCTCCTGGTCGATCAGGACCGAATGGCGCTGCGAGAAGGTGCCGCGCTCGGAATCCTGGCCGGACAGGCGCACATGATGGCCCTCCTGCAGCAGCGTGCAGAACGCCAGCGCCTCGCCGGTCGCCCAGTCGATACCGACGCCGGTGTCGATCGCCTTGGCGCGATTGTCGAGGAAGCGCTGAATGGTGCGGTGAGCGCGGAAGCCGTCCGGCACCTTGGTGATCTTGCGGCCGATCTCCTTGAGCACGGCGACATCGACACCGGTGACGCCACGGCGGGCGTCTTCTTCCTGATCGGCCGACTTGAAGCCGGCCCATTTGCCGTCGAGCCAGTCGGCCTTGTTCGGCTTGTAGCCCGAGCCGGCTTCGAGCTCGGCATCGAGCCGTGCGCGCCAATCGGCCTTGGCCTTCTCGACCTCGCCCTCGGTCAATACGCCGTCGGCGACCAGCCGCTTGGCGTAGATCTCCAGCGTCGACGGGTGCGAGGCGATCTTCTTGTACATCACCGGCTGGGTGAACGCCGGCTCATCGCCCTCGTTGTGGCCGTGACGCCGGTAGCAGAACATGTCGATCACGACCGGCTTGTGGAATTTCTGCCGGAACTCGATCGCGACCTTGGCCGCGAACACCACGGCCTCCGGATCGTCGCCATTGACGTGGAAGATCGGCGCGTCGATCATCTTCGCGACGTCGGACGGATAGGGCGACGAGCGCGAGTAGCGCGGATAGGTGGTGAAACCGATCTGGTTGTTGACGATGAAGTGCAGCGAGCCGCCGGTGCGGTAGCCCTTCAGGTCGGACAGGCTGAAGCATTCCGCCACCACGCCCTGGCCCGCGAACGCCGCGTCGCCGTGCATCAGGAGCGGCAGCACCGAGATGCGCATGTCGGGCGGATCGCCGTGCTGATCCTGCTTGGCGCGCACCTTGCCCATCACGACCGGATCGACGATCTCGAGATGCGACGGATTTGCGGTCAGCGACAGATGGATGTTGTTGCCGTCGAACTCGCGGTCCGATGACGCGCCGAGGTGATACTTGACGTCGCCGGAGCCTTCGACCGAGTCCGGATTGGCCGAACCACCCTTGAATTCATGGAACAGCGCGCGGTGCGGCTTGCCCATCACCTGGGTCAGCACGTTGAGGCGGCCGCGATGCGGCATGCCGACCACGATCTCCTTCACGCCGAGATTGCCGCCGCGCTTGATGATCTGTTCGAGCGCCGGGATCAGCGATTCGCCGCCGTCGAGGCCGAAGCGCTTGGTGCCGGTGAACTTGGTGTCGCAGAACTTCTCGAAGCCGTCGGCCTCGATCAGCTTGTTGAGGATCGCGCGGCGTCCCTCGGGCGTGAAGCTGATCTCCTTGTCCGGACCTTCGATGCGCTCCTGGATCCACGCCTTCTGCGCGGCATTGGAGATGTGCATGAACTCGACGCCGAGCGTCTGGCAGTAGGTACGCTCGCAGATCTGGACGATCTCGCGCAGCGTGCCGTATTCGAGGCCGAGCACGTGGTCCAGGAAGATCTTGCGGTCGAAGTCGGCCTCGGTGAAGCCGTAGGAACGCGGATCGAGCTCCTCGCGGTCGCGCGGCGCCTCGATGCCGAGCGGATCGAGCTTGGCGTGGAAATGCCCGCGCATGCGATAGGCGCGGATCAGCATCAGTGCGCGAACCGAATCGCGGGTGGCCTGATGCACGTCGGCGTCGGACAGTTCGGCGCCCTTGGCCTGTGCCTTGGCGGCGAGCTTGGTGCCGACCGCCTTCTCGACCTGGGCCCAGTTGCCGTCGAGCGCCGAGGTCAGCTCGTCACGCGGCGTCACCGGCCAGTTGGCGCGGCCCCACGAGGCACCGTCGGCGTTCTTCTGGACGTCGGCCGGGGCGTCCTTCAGGCTCTTGAAGAAATCCTGCCATTCTGCGTCGACCGACGATGGGTCCTGCTCGTAGCGGGCATAGAGATCGTCGATGTAGGTGGCGTTGGTGCCTTGCAGGAATGATGAGAGAGCAAAAGCAGCATTCGCGTCTTGGCGAGACATGGGGCAGTCCTGGTGATTTTTTTCGGTTCGCGCGTAGGAGACGGCGCTGGTGCCGGTCTGGAAGTGCGCCGGCTGGATTGATACCCTTTACCCTATCTGGGCGCGATATTCCTGCCTAAAAGAACCAAGAAATGAACTTATTTTCATATTTTATTGATCAGCGTTCTGGTGGCAAAACGCAATAAAAAGGCGGGTTCCCTCATGAGAACCCGCCCAAAACCACGTCAAACCTCGAAGGGAACTTCGCCTGACGGAGGTTACTTGAGCATCTCCGCGAGCGTATGCCCGAGCCGCGCCGGCGACGGCGACACCCTGATGCCGGCGGCTTCCATCGCCGCGGTCTTGGAACCGGCATCGCCCTTGCCGCCGGAGATGATCGCGCCGGCATGACCCATGCGGCGGCCGGGAGGTGCCGTGACACCGGCAATGAAGCCGACCATCGGCTTCTTACGGCCGCGCTTGGCCTCGTCCTTCAGGAACTGGGCGGCGTCTTCCTCGGCGGAACCGCCGATCTCGCCGATCATGACGATCGACTTGGTCTTCTCGTCGGCCAGGAACATCTCCAGTACGTCGATGAACTCGGTGCCCTTGACCGGATCGCCGCCGATGCCGACCGCAGTGGTCTGGCCGAGGCCCTCCTGGGTGGTCTGGAACACCGCTTCATAGGTCAGGGTGCCGGAGCGGGAGACGATGCCGACCGAGCCGGGCTTGAAGATGTTGGCCGGCATGATGCCGATCTTGCATTCGCCCGCGGTCATCACGCCGGGGCAGTTCGGCCCGATCAGCCGCGACTTCGAACCCGACAGCGAGCGTTTGACGCGCACCATGTCGAGCACCGGAATGCCCTCGGTGATGCAGACGATCAGCGGGATCTCCGCATCGATCGCCTCGCAGATCGCGTCCGCGGCGCCCGGCGGCGGGACATAGACCACGCTGGCGTCGGCGCCGGTCTTCGCACGCGCGTCCGCGACGGTGTCGAACACCGGCAGGTTGAGATGGGTCGAGCCGCCTTTGCCCGGCGCCACGCCGCCGACCATCTTGGTGCCGTAAGCGATCGCCGCTTCCGAATGGAACGTACCGTTCTTGCCGGTGAAGCCCTGGCAGATGACCTTGGTGTTCTTGTCGATCAGAATGGACATGGTTCGAGATGCTTTCGCGAGACGAGCGGTGAAGGGTTCAGTGGATACGCCGGTACACGCCGGTGAGCACGTCGGCCCACCCTTCCGCGTCAGGCGAGAATTGGATCTTCATGTTGTAGGTATTGTCGTCGACGACCTCGTAGACGTGACGCGCATTGCCGCGCAGCGAGCCGCGCACCAGGATCAGCGACTTGCCCGCCCAGCCGCCGGACGCCGGCGACGGCGGGTAGTAGCCGAGTGAATCGTGCCAGAACAATCGGTAGGCGCGATCCTCGCGGTCGTAGGTGAAGACGCCGTGAGTGGCGAAGCTCTCCTTGCCGTCGCGGGTCTGCACGCAGTCCTGGATCAGGTAGAAACCGTTGAGCGCGATGCGCGCGACGACATGGGAAGTGGCCGGACCGCCTGCGGTCCAGCGCGACGGATAGACCATCTCGTCGCCCTTCCACTCGCCCGCGAAAACCGCGAGCTTGCGGTGTTCGTCCAGCGGGGTCGGAGCGTCGAGATGATCGGCCATCGTTAGCCTCCCTTGACGGCTTTCACGATCTTCTGTGCGGCATCATCGAGATTGTCGGCGGGCACCACGTTGAGACCGCTGTCGCGGATGATCTTCTTGCCCTGCTCGACATTGGTGCCTTCGAGGCGCACCACCAGCGGCACCTTGAGACCGACCTGCTTCACCGCGGCGACCACGCCCTCGGCGATCACGTCGCACTTCATGATGCCGCCGAAGATGTTGACCAGGATGCCCTTCACGTTCGGATCGGCGGTGATGATCTTGAAGGCGGCTGCAACCTTCTCCGCGCTGGCGCCGCCGCCGACGTCGAGGAAGTTCGCCGGCTCCATGCCGTAGAGCTTGATGATGTCCATCGTCGCCATGGCGAGGCCGGCGCCGTTGACCATGCAGCCGATCGTGCCATCGAGCGCGACATAGTTGAGGTCGTATTTCGACGCCTCGATCTCCTTGGCGTCCTCCTCGGACTCGTCGCGCAGCGCGACCACGTCCGGGTGACGGTAGAGCGCGTTGCTGTCGAACGACACCTTGGCATCGAGCACACGAAGCTGGCCCTGCTTGGTGACGACGAGCGGATTGATCTCGAGCATCGCCATGTCCTTGGCGGCGAAAGCTGCATAGAGCTGACTGGTCAGCTTCTCGGCCTGCTTGGCGAGATCGCCCTTCAGCTTCAGCGCCTCGGCAACCGTGCGGCCGTGGTGAGGCATGATACCGGTGGCGGGATCGACCGAGAACGAGACGATCTTTTCCGGGGTCGAATGCGCAACGTCCTCGATGTTGACGCCGCCTTCGGTCGACACCACGAACGAAATCTCGGAGGTCTCGCGATTGACCAGGATCGAGAGGTAGAACTCCTTGTCGATGTCGGAGCCTTCCTCGATGTAGAGGCGGTTGACCTGCTTGCCGTGCGGGCCGGTCTGCACCGTGACCAGCGTCGCGCCGAGCATCTGCTTGGCGAATTCGTCGACCTCGGCAACCGACTTGGCGATGCGGACACCGCCCTTGTCGCCGGCGGATGCCTCCTTGAACTTGCCCTTGCCGCGACCGCCGGCATGGATCTGGCTCTTCACCACCCAGATCGGGCCGGGGAGCTGCTTTGCCGCCGCATCGGCATCTTCCGGCTTCAGCACCGGCACGCCGCGCGAGATCGGCACGCCGAATTCGTGCAGCAGAGCCTTGGCCTGGTATTCGTGGATATTCATGGAAAGACGCTCCCAAACCCTCGTGCGGCGAACTTCAAGTCAGCCTTGATTCTGGTATACCATATACCAAAGCTCGCGCAACTACAAAATCCGCCGGAATTTCATCACCTTGTACCCGACCGGCGATTGAAATCGCCGATCGGGTCATTGTCGATTGAGATTACTTGCCGAGCAGATCGGGCGCGATCTTCTTGCAGGCGTCGACCAGGCCCTGCACCGCGCCCACCGACTTGTCGAAGGCTTCACGGTCCTTGCCGGCGAGTTCGATCTCGACGATGCGCTCGACACCCTTGGAGCCGATCACGGTGGGTACGCCGACATACATATCCTTCACGCCGTACTCGCCGTTGAGATAGGCGGCGCAGGGCAGCACGCGCTTCTTGTCCCTCAGATAGCTCTCGGCCATCTGGATCGCGGACGCCGCCGGCGCATAGAAGGCCGAGCCGGTCTTGAGCAGGTTGACGATCTCGGCGCCGCCATTGCGGGTGCGGTCGACGATCTCGTCGATGCGGGCCTGCGAGGTCCAGCCCATCTTGACGAGGTCGGGCAGCGGAATGCCGGCGACGGTCGAGTAACGGGTCAGCGGCACCATGGTGTCGCCGTGGCCGCCGAGTACGAAGGCGGTGACGTCTTCGACCGAGACGTTGAATTCGTCGGCCAGGAAATAGCGGAAGCGCGCGGAGTCGAGCACGCCGGCCATGCCGACCACCTTCTTGTGCGGCAGACCCGAGGCCTTCTGGAGCGCCCAGACCATCGCATCCAGCGGGTTGGTGATGCAGATGACGAAGGCGTCGGGCGCGTACTTCTTGATGCCGGCGCCGACCTGCTCCATGACCTTGAGGTTGATCGACAGCAGATCGTCGCGGCTCATGCCGGGCTTGCGCGGCACGCCCGCGGTGACGATGCAGACCTTGGCGCCGTCGAGCGCTTCATAGGAGTTGGCGCCAACCAGGTTGGAGTCGAAGCCGTCGACCGGCGACGACTGCGCGATGTCGAGCGCTTTGCCCTGCGGCACGCCCTCGGCGATATCGAACAGCACGACGTCTCCGAGTTCCTTGAGGCCAACGAGGTGCGCCAGCGTTCCGCCGATCTGTCCGGAGCCAATCAGTGCAATCTTGTCGCGTGCCATGGGAAATCAGTCCTTTGAACTGGTGCAGGAGGGAGGGAAGTCGGTTGCAAGGGTGGTTATCCCTTTCGAATGATCCATTCAAGTCGCGGCCTGCCCGATTGGAGGCCTTGCCTGGAATTCGATCAGGCATGCCAGCAACATCCGTCCCGGAGACACGAAAGTTGCTCCGAACCGGACCGCGCGCAAGACCGAATTTGGAGGCCGAATTTCAAGGCTGAATTTCAGGTCTCGACCAGGCCGGTCGACGAGCCGCTGGCCGAGGAATCCTTGCGGCCGTGCGGCAGCGCCAGATAGGATTCCGAGCTCATCTCGATCAGGCGCGAGGACGTGCGCTTGAACTCCATCGCCTCGATGCCGTCGGTCGCAAGGTACAACGACACCGGATCGGCCTCAGCCGAGGCCATCAGCTTCACGGCATTGTCATAGAGCGTGTCGATCAGCGAGATGAAGCGCTTGGCGGCGTTGCGCTCGGCGTAGTCCATCACCGGAATATGGTCGATCAGGATCGTGTGGTAGTCGTGCGCAAGCCTGAGGTAATCGGACGCGGCAAGCGGCTTCTCGCAGAGATCGGCGAAGCTGAAGCGCGCGACGCCATGCGACGAGCACGGCACAGTCAGCAAACGCTTTTTGATCTCGATAAGGCGCGCCTTGCACGGCGCGTTGCCGGTCATCTTGCGCCACGCCGCATTGAGCACATCGCGAGCCGCGTCATCCGCGGGCACCAGCCACATCTTCACGCCGACGAGCTTCTCGAGCCGGAAGTCGGTACGTGCATCGAGCCGCAGCACATCCATGTGGTCGGAAATCTGCGCGATGAACGGCAGGAACAGCGCGCGATTGAGACCGCCCTTGTAGAGATCGTCAGGCGCGACGTTCGAGGTCGCGACCACGACGGTGCCGAGATCGAACAGCTTTGCGAACAGCCGCCCGAGGATCATCGCGTCGGCGATGTCGGTGACGTGGAATTCGTCGAAGCAGAGCAGCCACGCTTCGTCGAAGATCGCTTGCGCGGTGAGCGCGATCACGTCGCCGTCTGCGATCTCGCCACGCGCGATCTGCTGGCGGTAGCCGTAGATGCGCTCATGCGCCTCGGCCATGAATTCGTGGAAATGCGCACGGCGCTTGTGCTCGACCGGGCTCTGCTGGAAGAACAGGTCCATCAGCATGGTCTTGCCGCGGCCGACCTCGCCATGGACGTAGAGCCCGCGCGGCGGCTTGTCGTCCTTGTCGCCGCCGAACAGCCGTCCGAGCAGGCTTTGCTTGCGCTGCGGCTTGTAGCTCGCGAGCCGCTCCTCCAGCGCGCCGAACGCCTCGGCAGCTTGCGCCTGCGCCGGATCGGCCTCGATCGCGCCGGAGGCGACCAGGTCGTTGTAGTGCTCGAGAAAGGAACTCGGCGAGGTGGACAGCATGGGCCCACCTTACGGCCCTAGTGCGCGGAAAATTGCAAGCCGTGAATTGTGCCAATGGGGTATGCAAGCGCAAGCCCTTGCATACCACGGCCGACCGCACCGGCCGCTGCCTGACACCTCAAGCCGCGATCTGCGATCCCTCACGCGCAGAGCGCGTAGGAATCCTCGACCACATAGGGGCCGCCGCCCGTCGACGCGCGCGACGAGAACAGCACGAAGCGGTCCGCCATGAAGCTGCGGCTCGGGAAGTAGCCGCGCACCGACAGATAATCCGCGACGTCCTGGCTCGACGCGTCATGCAGACGCGCGAGCGTGACATGGGGTGTGAATTTCCTGCCCTCGGGATCGAGCCCCATCCGCTGCATCATCCGCTCGAGCTCGGCCTGCAGTTCGATCAGCGGCCGACTGGGCTCGACGGCGGCAACCACCGCGCGCGGCTTGCGTCCACCGAAGCTCGACAGGCCCTGCAGTTTGACCTCGAACGGTTTTCGGTTCACCCGAAACAGCATCGTTGCGATCTCGTTGGCCCAGAGGCCATCGATATCGCCGATGAAGCGCAGCGTGACATGATAATTTTCGGGATCGATCCAGCGTGCGCCGGGAAGGCCGCCACGCAAATTGGAAAGTGTCTGGCCGATCTCGGCCGGAATTTCCAGTCCAGTGAAGAGACGCGGCATCGCATTAATCCTCGATGCTTGGCGCGGGTTTTGGGAGCCCGCCCCTGTAACAAGCCCGGCGACGAATCACCGATGCCTATTTGTACCCGAGATATGTGACTCTGCGAAGCACGACCCGTTAACAGCTCGTAAACCTACGGGCACAACTCGGCGCGCTGCCTGCATTTCAACTGCGTTGCCCTGATAATGCGCCGAGAAATGCCTCCACCGTGGGCAGCATATTCTTGACGACGATGTCCACACCTTCCGCCGTCGGATGCATGCCGTCGGCCTGATTGAGCTTGGCATCGGCAGCCACGCCATCGAGGAAGAACGGATAGAGCGGCACGCCAAGGGACTTCGAGAGATCCGGATAGATCGCGTTGAACTTCGCTGCATACTCACTGCCATAGTTCGGTGGCGCGAGCATGCCGCACAAGAGTACGGCGATCTTGCGCCCCTGCAACTTTGTGATGATGTCGGTGAGCGCGGCACGCGTGACCGCGGGATCGATGCCGCGCAGCGCATCGTTGGCGCCGAGCTCGATGATCACGGCGTCAGTTCCGTTAGCCACCGACCAGTCGAGCCGCTCGCGACCCCCTGAGGCGGTGTCGCCGGATACCCCGGCATTGGTCATGCTGACCTTTATCCCCTTGGTCTCCAAGGCTTTTTGCAGCCGGACCGGAAATGCCGCCGCAGCCGGAAGGCCGTACCCGGCGCTCAGGGAATCGCCCAGAACCACCATCTTGATCGGTTTCGCCGAACCTTGCGCCGGGGCATTCTCCGGTGCTGGCGTCTGCGCACTTGCCGCCGTCATCAAGCCCATAAGCAACACGAGTATGTGCACGAAGATTCTCAACCGGCTCTCGACCGCAGCAGCGGAAGTGCCATATGACCGAACCATGGACAGTCTCATCGAATCCTCTTCACTGACCGACGTCGAGCCGGACACCATTGCCGTCAGGAACGTCAATCTCTCGCTCGGCACCGGCGCGGCACGGGTCCATATCCTCAAAGATATCAGCCTTCGTGTGGCAGCGGGTGAGGCCATCGGCCTGATCGGCCCGTCGGGTTCGGGCAAGTCGACCTTGCTGATGGTGATGGCGGGGCTTGAACGTCCTGACAGCGGAGAAGTGGTCGTCAACGGCACGTCGTTCAATGCCCTCGATGAAGATGCGCTGGCGCGCTTCCGCGGCCGCCAGGTCGGCATCGTGTTCCAGTCGTTCCATCTGATCCCGACCATGACGGCGCTGGAGAACGTCGCCGTGCCGCTCGAGCTCGCCGGTAATCCCGATGCCGCCGCGCGCGCCGCGCAGGAGCTGCAATCGGTCGGACTCGGCGAACGGCTGCATCACTACCCGACGCAGCTGTCCGGCGGCGAGCAGCAGCGCGTCGCGATCGCACGTGCGCTCGCGCCCGATCCCGCGATCCTGGTTGCCGACGAGCCGACCGGAAATCTCGACGAGACGACAGGAAAGCAGATCATCGACCTGCTCTTCACCAAGCACACCGAGCGCGGCATGACGCTGGTGCTGGTGACGCACGACCTTTCGCTGGCACAGCGCTGCGATCGTGTGGTGCGGCTGCGCTCCGGCCGCATCGACGGACAATCCACGACATGAGCATCGCGTCCGAAGTCGCGGTGCAGGGCCGCGCGTCGTGGCTTGCCTTCCGCTATGCGCTGCGCGAACTGCGCGGCGGCCTGCGCGGATTCTACGTGTTCATCGCCTGCATCGCGCTCGGCGTGATGGCGATTGCCGGCGTTGGCTCGGTCGCCGCGAGCCTCGGCGACGGCCTGTCGCGCGAGGGCCGCACGCTGCTCGGCGGCGACGTCGCATTCTCGTTGATCTCGCGCGAAGCCAAGCCCGAGGAGGTCGCGTATCTGCGCACCCGCGGCGAGGTTTCGGTGGCAGCCACGCTCCGCGCGATGGCCCGCAGCGGCGACGGCAAGCTGGCGCTGGTCGAGCTCAAGGCGGTCGACGGCAAATATCCGATGCTCGGCGAGCTGACGCTCGAGCCGAACATACCGGTTGCCGATCTGCTCGCCGAACGCGATGGCGTCTATGGCGCGGCCGCCGATTCAACGCTGTTGGCGCGGCTCGACCTGAAGCTCGGCGACCGCGTCAGCATCGGCAGCGCGACCTACCAGATCCGCAGCGTGGTGGCGGCCGAGCCCGACAAGCTTGCCGGCGGCGTCGGCCTCGGCCCGCGCTTCCTGATCAGTGAAGCCAGCCTGCGCGCTACTGATCTCTTGCAGCCGGGCAGCCTGGTGCGCTGGATCTACCGGGTAAAGCTGCCTGACGGCGCCAACGACGATCGCGCCACCACCGCGTTGATCGACGGCGCACGGGCTGCCGCACCGGAGGCCGGCTGGGAAGTCCGCAGCCGCAACAACGCCTCGCCGCAGCTTGAACGCACCATCAACCGCTTCACCCAGTTCCTGACCCTGGTCGGCCTCGCCGCACTGCTGGTCGGCGGCGTCGGCGTCGCCAACGCGGTGAAGAGCCATATCGACCGGCGCCGCGACGTCATCGCCTCGTTCAAGGCGCTCGGCGCCACCGGCCGCGACGTCTTCACGATCTACTGTACGCAGGTGGTGGTGCTGGCCGGGATCGGTTCGGTGATTGGGCTCGTGCTCGGCGCCGCGCTGCCGTTCGTCATCGTCGGCCTGTTCGGCAAGGTGCTGCCGCTGCCGGTGGTGCCGGCGCTGCATCCCGACGAACTCGCGCTCTCCTTCCTCTACGGCCAGCTCACCGCGCTGGCATTCGGACTGTGGCCGCTCGGCCGGGTCCACGACGTGCCGGTCGCCGCGCTGTTCCGCGAGACCGTCGCCAGCGAATGGCACCGCCCGCGCTGGAGCTATCTCGCGCTGATGACGGTGGTGGTCGCACTCCTGATCGGGGTTGCGATCGGGCTTGCCTATGACAAGCGAGTGGCCGCGGTGTTCGTCGCCTCGTCGATCTCGGTGTTCCTGCTGCTGCGCGGGATCGCCGAGATCCTGATGGCGGTGGCGCGGCGGCTGCCACGCAGCCGCATGACTATGCTGCGGCTGGCAATCGCCAACATCCACCGGCCGGGCGCGCTGACGCCGTCGGTCGTGCTGTCGCTGGGGCTCGGGCTCGCGGTGCTCGTCACCATCACCCAGATCGACGGCAATCTGCGCCGGCAATTCCTGGCCGCATTGCCGGAACGGGCGCCGTCGTTCTTTTTCATCGACATCCCCTCCACCGAAGCCGACCGCTTTGCCGCCTTCCTGGCGCAGATCGCCGCTGGTTCGACCGTCGAGGACGTGCCGATGCTGCGCGGCCGCATCGTCGCCGCGCGCGGCGTCAAGGCCGACCAGCTCAAGCCGTCGGTCGATTCGGAATGGGTGCTGCAAAGCGACCGCGGCCTGACCTACACCGGCGAAGTTCCCAAGGGTTCGAAGATCGTCGAGGGTGAATGGTGGGGACCGGACTACAGCGGACCTCCGCTGGTCTCGATGGAGAAGAAGATCGCCGACGGCCTGTCCTTGAAGATCGGCGACGAGATCGTGGTCAACGTGCTTGGCCGCGATGTTCCGGCCAAGATCGCCAATCTGCGCAACATCGACTGGCAGGGCCTCGGCATCAACTTCGTGCTGGTGTTCTCGCCGAATGCCTTCAAGGGCGCTCCGCACAGCCACGTCGCGACCCTGACGGAACCCCATGCCGGCACCACCGACGATGCGCGCATCATCAAGCAGGTCGCCGACGCGTTTCCGATGGTGACCAGCGTCCGGGTCCGCGAGGCGCTTGAGACGGTCGGCACCGTCGTCAGCAATCTGGTGCTGGCGATCCGCGGCGCCAGCGCCGTGACGCTGATCTCGGCGATCCTGGTGCTGGGCGGCGCGCTCGCCGCCGGGCACCGCCACCGCGTCTATGACGCCGTGATCCTCAAGACGCTCGGCGCCACGCGGGTGCGATTGCTCGGCGCCTACGCGCTGGAGTATCTGATGATCGGTTTTGCAACCGCAATCTTCGGGGTGATCGCCGGTTCGGTCGCGGCCTGGCTGATCGTGACGCGGCTGATGACGCTGAGTTTCATCTGGCAGGCCGGCAGCGCCGCGCTGGTCGTGGTCGCCGCGCTGGTCGTCACCGTCGGATTGGGGCTGGCCGGAACGCTGCTCGCGCTGAACCAGAAGCCGGCCTCGGTGTTGCGGAATTTGTGACAATTTGTAGCGGCGGCAGCGCCGTTTTGCCTATAAATGCTAGGCTAGAGCGACATTCGGCCGCGCGTGGAAGCTTGCGTCGGATGTGTTAATTTCCCACATACCACTCGGGTCGGATAGTCGGTTTGAATGACACGCAATTAATGTTCCGCAAACCGAGCCATCTGAGATAGATTTAGAACCGGCGCCGCAAATCCCTTGCGCTCCACCGGGACCAACCACGGGAATTCGACCATGTCGGACCTAGACCGCAACTACGCTTCTCCTTTCGGCCGGGCCGCCGGGCGCATTGACGCTGCGGCCGTCGACGCCGGTCTGCGCGCCTACATGCTGCGCATCTACAACTACATGAGCATCGGCCTCGCCATCACAGGCTTGGCCGCGCTCGGTGTCTACATGGGTGCGGTGACCAGCGACCAGTCCGCCGCCGTTGCCAAGTTCGGCAACGCCTATCTGACGCAGTTCGGCTACGCGATGTTCGTGAGCCCGCTGAAGTGGCTGTTCATCCTCGCCCCTCTGGCGATGGTGTTCGTCATCTCGGCCGGCATCAACCGCCTGCAGCCTGCGACCGCCCAGCTGCTGTTCTGGGTGTTCTCGGCGCTGATGGGCCTGTCGCTGTCGTCGATCTTCCTGGTGTACACGCACACCTCGATCGTGCGCGTGTTCTTCATCACCGCGGCGACGTTCGGTGCGCTGAGCCTCTATGGCTACACCACCAAGCGTGACATGAGCGGCATGGGCTCGTTCCTGTTCATGGGCTTGATCGGCATCATCATCGCGAGCCTGGTCAACCTGTTCCTGGCGAGCTCGGCGCTGCAGTTCATCGTCTCGGTGGTCGGCGTGCTGGTGTTCGCGGGCCTCACCGCCTGGGATACCCAGCGGCTGAAGGACGACTACATCTACGGCTACGCCTCGCAGGGTGGTGTCATGGCAGAGCGTGCGGCGATCACTGGTGCGCTGTCGCTCTACCTGAACTTCATCAACCTGTTCACGCTGCTCCTGCAGCTGCTCGGCCAGCGCGACTAAGCGCATCGAGCCAAGCGATCGATCCAATCCAAGCCCCGGCCTTGCGGCCGGGGCTTTTCTTTTGCGCGGGGCAAAATACTGTCGTGCCCATGTCCAATTCCGCGGGATCCAATCCGGAAATCAGGCCGACCGCCGAGGCGGACCTGCCCTCGATCACCGCGATCTACGAGCACGCGGTGCGCTTCGGCACCGCGACCTTCGAGCTGATCCCGCCCGACCTTGCCGAAATGACCCGCCGCTACAGGGCGGTGGTCGATGGCGGCTTCCCCTATTTCGTCGCCGTGCTCGATGGCCGCGTCGCCGGCTATGCCTATGCCGGTCCCTACCGGCCGCGGCCGGCCTATCGCTTCACCGTCGAGAACTCGGTCTATCTGGACCCTGCGGTGCATCGCCGCGGCATCGGCCTCCGGCTGATGGAGCGCCTGATCGCCGAATGCGACGCGCGCGGCTTCCGGCAGATGATCGCGGTGATCGGGGACTCGGCCAATGCCGGCTCGATCGGGCTGCACCGCCGCTGCGGATTTCAGATGATCGGGACGCACCCGAATGTCGGCCTGAAATTCGGCCGCTGGCTCGACACCGTGATGATGCAGCGCGCGCTCGGCGAAGGCGCGGCGACGGTGCCGGCGGATTAGGTGGGATACGTAGCCCGGATGGAGCGCAGCGCAATCCGCGGCAAGTTCATCCGCGCTCTCGGCGGCCCCGGATTTCGCTGCGCTTTATCCGGGCTACGGCAGTGAATTTGCCGCGCCTACACCAGCGATAGCTTGCGATCGATCACGAACAGCACCCGTTCGAGTTCGTGGCCGCGGCGCAGGATCAGACCGGTCGCCGAAATTACGCTGTACATGCCCTGCTTGCGCGCCAGCCGGGGATCCTTCTCGATCCGGTAGATCGGTATTTCGGATGCGCGCCGGAACACCGAGAACACAGCGCGGTCCTTCAGGAAGTCGATCGCATAATCGCGCCACTCGCCATCGGCGACCATGCGGCCGTAGAGATTGAGAATGCGATTGAGCTCAAGTCGATTGAATGTCACGCGGTTGGGCTGAGGGGTCGCGGCGGCGGGACGCGCCGCGGCACGATTCCCACTCGGATCACTATCCTCCGAGATCAAACTCATCGAGCGCCTCCTGTCATCCCGGTGACGATCGGGTTCCGAAGGCCGGTGCCCCCACTTCGGGATCGTCACGAGAGTGACATGATTGCGCTAAGCGACGGAGCCTGCAAGGGGCCATTCGCAATGCAACCAGCCCTTAACCAAGGCCAGGCGCGACCGATTGTCCGGAAAACCGAAGAGTCACGGGAACGTTAGAGGAATCATATTGCTGCCCCACTTCCGCCCATCGCCCGCCCCGCTGCCCTGCGAAAAGAAAATCCTGCGTTGGCCCGGTCCTTTCGGTTCCGGATTCCTCAGCCCCCAGCCCCCCGGGGCCGTCGGGATCGGGCCTGTTCGCAGGGGAATCAAATCCCAACACACTGGGCCAACGAAAGTTGGTCCTTTTTGTTTTTGGGGCCCTGCTCGATTACGCGCGATCAAGACGCGCAACGCCCCGGCGCTTCCCTCTCAGCAGATCACTGGATGCACGCTGCCGCCGCACGGAGCCGCACGACTACATGCGTGCGGCCAATGACGCGACTAGCAGAAGCCAGCGCCGCCCAGCGTTAGAGCGTTTTCGAGTGAAGTGGACACCGGTTCGCGCGAAGAAAACGCGTCAAACAAGAATCTAGAGCTTCGGTTCTGATCAATCAGAACCGAAAGGCTCTAGTGAAGCGAGGTGAATGCGGCGCCCAGCATCGGGCCCGGCTTGTCGCGATTGCCGTCCTGGACGTAGACGGCCGCAGCATCGACGCCATCGCGCGTGATGTTCTCAAGCGGCACGGTCCAGCTCCCGGACGAGCCGTTCCAGTCGCCGACCTTCAGGAGATTGCGCACCACATTATGATAGGTGATCTCGCGGCCGCGGTTCTCGCCGCGCGCGATCGAGATCGGCACCGACTTCGAGATCGAGCAGATCCAGACTTCGCCGCGCGACACCGCGGGCGATTTCGATGCGGCCACCGACACGTTGATCTGTTTGCCGGTCAGCGTCATCGTCACCGGCACCGACATCACGCTGCCGCTCTTCTCGGTGTCCTTGATGGCGTCCTCGATGCTGGCGCGGTCGCTGCCGATCACATGAGCGGAGCCGTTGATCACGGCCTGCGGCGTGTAGACGTCGCGGTCGCCGCGCATATGCGAATAGGCTTTCTGGCGCGCGCTGAAACGTGAATCGGCCAGCGTGTCCTTCCAGCCGAGATAATCCCAATAGTCGATCGGCATACTCAGCGCGATGACGTTGGGGTCCTTGGCGAGGTCACCGATGATCTTGTCCGCGGGAGGACAGGACGAGCATCCCTGCGAGGTGAAGAGTTCGACGACAGCACGCGGGTCGGCGTGAGCGGGGCGGATGATTGCGACGATCGCGCAGAAACCGAGAGCGCTGGACCATCGCGAGATAGAACTATAGGCCATCATCGCTGTCATACTGCGAACCAGTCGTGATGATTTCTATCCGTAATTGTACGGAGCATGAAGCTGTCCCTTGAACTTGCGTGCCCCAGAACGCCAGAAGGCGGCCTTGTCATAGGCCGCCTTCTTTTTAGCCGCTACTCACTAAGCAGTGAGGCACCGATCACAAATCCTCGCTAGGCCGCGAGTTTGCGCAGCACGTAATGCAGGATGCCGCCGTTGCGATAGTAGTCGAGCTCGTCCAGCGTATCGATGCGGCAGAGCAGCGGGACATCCCGCTTGCCGCCGTCGGCGGAGACGATTTCGGCCGTCAGCGTCTGGCGTGGCTTCAAATCGCCCTGCAGCCCGCGGATCGTGACCTTCTCGTCGCCCTTGAGGCCGAGCGAGGACCACGACGTGCCGTCCTGGAAGGTGAGCGGAAGCACGCCCATGCCGACCAGGTTGGAGCGATGGATGCGCTCGAAGCTCTGGCAGATCACCGCGCGCACGCCGAGCAGGCGGGTGCCCTTCGCGGCCCAGTCGCGCGACGAGCCGTTGCCGTATTCGGCGCCGGCGAACACCACCAGCGGCACGTTCTCCTGCTGGTACTTCATCGCGGCGTCGTAGATCGACATCTGCGCGCCGTCGGGCCAGTGCTTGGTCAGACCGCCTTCCGGAATATTGCCGTCGGCGCCCTTCAGCATGAAGTTCTTGATGCGGATGTTGGCGAAGGTGCCGCGCATCATCACTTCATGGTTGCCGCGCCGCGTGCCGTACTGGTTGAAGTCGGCGGGGCGCACCTGGTGCTCGCTGAGGAACTTGCCGGCGGGCGAGGTCAGCTTGATCGAGCCGGCCGGCGAGATGTGGTCGGTGGTGATCTTGTCGCCGAACATCGCAAGGATGCGCGCGTCGACCACGTCGACGATCGGCTCCGGCTGCTTCTTCATGCCTTCGAAGTAGGGCGGGTTCTGCACATAGGTCGAGCTCATGTTCCAGCGATAGGTCTCGCTTTCCGTGGTCTTGATCTTGCGCCAGTTGGTGTCGCCCTTGAACACGTCGGCGTACTTCTTCTTGAAGATCGTCGCGGTGACGTACTTCTTCATGAAGGCATTGATCTCCTTCGTGGTCGGCCAGATGTCCTTGAGGAACACCGGCTTGCCGTCCTTGCCGATGCCGATCGGCTCGACCGCGAGATCCTTGGTCACGGTGCCGGCAAGCGCATGCGCAACCACCAGCGGGGGCGAAGCGAGGTAGTTCGCCTGCACGTCGGGCGAGACGCGGCCTTCGAAGTTGCGGTTGCCCGACAGCACGGCGGCGGCGACGATGCCGTTGTCATTGATCGACTTCGAGATGTCTTCCGGCAGCGGGCCGGAATTGCCGATGCAGGTGGTGCAGCCGAAGCCGACCAGGTTGAAACCGACTTTGTCGAGATCGGCCTGCAGGCCGGAATTGGCGAGATATTCAGCCACCACCTGGCTGCCCGGCGCGAGCGAGGTCTTCACCCACGGCTTGGCCTTCAGGCCCTTGGCGGCCGCCTTGCGCGCCAGCAGGCCGGCGCCGATCAGCACGCTCGGGTTCGAGGTGTTGGTGCAGGAGGTGATCGCGGCGATCACGACGTCGCCATGGCCGAGATCGAAATTGCGGCCCTCGACCGCGAAGCGCTTCTGCTCGCCATCGGGCTTCTTGTACTCGTTGACCAGCGCGGTGGCGAAACCGGTCGAGACCGCCGGCAGCGCGATGCGGCCTTCGGGGCGCTTCGGTCCGGCCATCGACGGCACGACGTCGGCGAGATCGAGCGTCAGCGTGGTGGTGAACACCGGATCGGCCGACTTGGCGGTACGGAACAGGCCCTGCGCCTTGGCATAGGCCTGAACCAGCTTGACGCGATCGGCCTTGCGGCCCGAGGTCTTCAGGTAATCGATGGTCGCGGCATCGACCGGGAAGAAGCCGCAGGTCGCGCCGTATTCGGGCGCCATGTTGCCGATGGTCGCCTTGTCCGCGACCGACAGGAAATCGAGGCCCGGGCCGAAGAACTCGACGAACTTGCCGACCACGCCGAGCTTGCGCAGCATCTGGGTGACGGTCAGCACGAGGTCGGTCGCGGTGACGCCCTCCTTGAGCTGGCCCTTGAGCTTGAAGCCGACCACTTCCGGCAGCAGCATCGACAGCGGCTGGCCGAGCATGCAGGCTTCCGCCTCGATGCCGCCGACGCCCCAGCCGAGCACTGCGAGGCCGTTGACCATCGTGGTGTGCGAGTCGGTGCCGACGAGCGAGTCCGGATAGGCGACATCAAAGGTGCCGGTCTTCTTGCCGACCGTCATCTTCTCCTTCTTGGTCCACACCGTCTGCGCGAGGTATTCGAGATTGACTTGGTGGCAGATGCCGGTACCGGGCGGCACCACCGAGAAGTTCGAGAACGCCTTCTGGCCCCACTTCAGGAACTCGTAGCGCTCCTGGTTCTGCTTGTATTCCTCGGTGACGTTCTTCGCGAACGCCTTGTTGTCACCGAAGAAGTTGACGATCACCGAGTGGTCGATGACGAGATCGACCGGCACCAGCGGGTTGATCTTCTCGGCGTCGCCGCCGAGGTTCTGCATCGCGTTGCGCATCGCTGCGAGGTCGACCACGGCCGGAACGCCGGTGAAATCCTGCATCAGAACGCGCGCCGGGCGGAACGCGATTTCGTGCTCAAGCTGGCGCTTCTTCAGCCACTTCGACACCGCAACGATGTCTTCCTTCTTGACGGTGCGGCCGTCCTCGTTGCGCAGCAGGTTCTCGAGCAGAACCTTCATCGAATACGGCAGCTTCGAAATACCCTTCAGTCCGTTCTTCTCTGCCTGGGGCAGGCTGTAATAGACGTAGGACTTGCCGCCGACCTTCATGGTCTTGCGGCATTTGAAGCTGTCGAGTGAGGTCATGCGGAGGATCCCAATTCTCAGTTATACCCGGCAAGGGTAACTAAACACCGGCGATCGACACGGGCCGAGGGGATGGCCTGGATGGCTTGCGGCCGCCGATTGTGTGTGCTGCATCAAGTTCCGGGCTTATAGAACCTTTCTAGAAGCACCGCCACACCGACAAGCGTGCGACAGCGTTGCGCGACCCAAAAATTCTCACGCGGTAGCGAAAGATTTCAGAGGGCTGTGACAAGACGAACCATGCGGCTCTCGGGACGAAATCTGAAATGCGTGCGCGGCGGACGCGAGGTGTTTTCTGCCCTCGATCTGTCGGCCACGGCCGGTGAGGCGCTTGCCGTCACGGGACCCAATGGCGCGGGCAAGACCTCGCTGCTGCGCGTCCTCGCCGGGCTCCTGGTTCCCGCCGAGGGCTCGATTGCGCTCGAAGGCGGCGACGCCGAGCTCAGCCTGCCCGAACAGGCCCACTATCTTGGCCACCGCGACGCGCTGAAGCCGGCGCTGAGTGTCGCGGAAAATCTTTCCTTCTGGCGGGAATTCCTCGGCGGCGAGACCGTGGACGCCGGCCGCTGCCTTGCCGCCGTGGCGCTCGACCACGCCGCGCATCTGCCGGCCGCCTACCTCTCCGCCGGCCAGCGCCGCCGCCTGTCGATCGCGCGCCTGCTCTCGGTGCGGCGGCCGGTGTGGCTGCTGGACGAGCCGACATCGGCGCTCGATGCGGCCGGACAGGCGCTGTTCGTCGGCCTGATGCGCGATCATCTCGCAAGCGGCGGCCTGATCGTCGCCGCGACGCACCTTCCGCTCGGCATCGATGCGCGCGATTTGCGGATGGGAGGCGCGGCATGAGCGCGCTGGCCGCATTGATCCGCCGCGACATCCGCATTGCGCTGCGCGTCGGCGGCGGGGCGCTGATCGGCGTGCTGTTCTTCCTCACCGTCACGGTGCTGATGCCGTTCGCGGTCGGGCCCGATCTGGCGCTACTGTCGCGACTTGGCCCCGCCATCCTCTGGCTCGGCGCGCTGCTGGCGAGCCTGCTCACCCTCGACCGGCTGTTCACGGCCGATCACGAGGACGGCTCGCTCGACCTGATCGTGATGAGCCGGACGCCGCTGGAACTCGCCTGCGCGGCCAAGGCTCTGGCGCATTGGATCGCCGCGGGGCTGCCGCTGATCATCGCGACGCCGGTCCTCGGCCTGCTGCTCAATCTCGACGGCACCGCGACACTGGCGGTCGCCGCGACCCTGCTGGCGGGAACACCGGCGCTGACCTTCACCGGCATGATCGGCGCCGCCCTGGCGGTGACGCTGCATCGCGGCGGGCTGCTGCTGGCGGTGCTGGTACTGCCGCTGTCGATCCCGGTGCTGATCTTCGGCGTCGCGGCCTCGCAGGCGGCGATATCGGGGTCCCTGCCCTTCGGAACACCGTTCTCGATCCTCTGCGCGCTGTCGCTTGCCAGCCTCGTGATCGGCCCGTTTGCCGCCGCCGCGAGCCTGCGGCACGGGCTGGACTGAAATTGACCGGCAATATGAGCCCGATCAAATCTCGCCAAGAGAAATTCGGCCAATTGCTTGCGACACATTGGGCGACTATCAGGGTGCCATGAAGCTGACTGAGACGCTGACCGACCTCGCCAATCCGACCAGGTTTCTGGCGCTGACCGCGCGCATCCTGCCGTGGCTTGCCGGCGTGACCGCGGTCCTGCTCGCGATCGGGATCTACCAGTCGGCCATGGCGCCCGACGACTACCAGCAGGGCGCCACGGTGAAGATCATGTTCATCCACGTGCCGAATGCATGGCTGTCGATGTTCGTCTGGGGCGTCATGAGCGTGGCCGCGCTCGGCACCCTGGTGTGGCGGCATCCGCTCGCCGACGTCGCCGCCAAAGCCGCAGCGCCGATCGGCGCCGCCTTCACGTTTCTCGCGCTGGTCACCGGCTCGCTGTGGGGCCGGCCGATGTGGGGCACCTATTGGGAGTGGGATGCGCGCCTGACCTCGGTCTTGATCCTGTTCCTGATGTATCTCGGCCTGATGGCGCTGTGGCGCGCGGTGGAGGACCCTTCGCGCGCGGCGCGGGCGGCGGCGGTCCTGACCCTGGTCGGCGCGATCAACATCCCGATTATCAAATTCTCGGTCGACTGGTGGAATACGCTGCATCAGCCGGCCTCGGTGCTCCGCATGGGCGGATCGACCCTCGACAAGGCATTCCTGTGGCCGCTGCTGGTGATGGCGATCGCGTTTTCGCTGCTCTTCATCACCTTGCACCTCGCGGCAATGCGCAACGAGATCCTGCGCCGGCGCGTGCGCAGCTTGCAGATGATGCAAGCTAACCGCATCGCGTTTTCGAGCGACGTGGGCACCGGTTCGCGTGAAGAAAGCGCGTCAAAATCGATTGGGGCGGCGTGACACGATGTCGCTTGGCCCCTACGCCTCCTTCATCGTGACGTCCTATGCGCTGGTCGCGGCGGTCGTGCTGCTGTTGATCGTCTGGATCATCGCCGACTATCGCCGCCAACAGGCGCGCCTGAAGGAGATCGAGGCCAGCGGCATCACCCGCCGCTCCGGCCGCAGCCCGGCGGATATCAGATGAGCGAGCAGGCGACCAACAGTCCGCCGCAAGGCCGCCGCCTGCTGGTGGTGCTGCCGCTGGTGGTTTTCCTCGGGCTTGCCGGGCTGTTCCTGCTGCGGCTCTATGGCGGCGATCCCGCGAAAATTCCGTCGGCCCTGATCGGCCGGCCGGCGCCGCAGACTGCGCTGCCCGCGCTCGACGGCCTCGTGAAGGACGGCGCGCCTATCCCCGGCCTCGATCCCGCAGCCTTCAAAGGCAAGGTCTCAATCGTCAACGTCTGGGCGTCCTGGTGCGTGCCCTGCCATGACGAGGCGCCGCTGCTGACCGAGCTCGGCAAGGACAAGCGCTTCCAGATCATCGGCATCAACTACAAGGACTCGCCCGAGAACGCGCGCCGCTTCCTCGGCCGCTACGGCAATCCGTTCGGCATCGTCGGCGTCGACGGCAACGGCCGCGCCTCCATCGAGTGGGGTGTCTATGGCGTGCCCGAGACCTTCCTGGTCGGACGCGAAGGCACGATCGTCTACAAGCTGGTCGGCCCGGTGACGCCTGATAACGTCAACACCGTGCTCAAGGCCGAGATCGAGAAGGCGCTGCGCGCGAGACCGTAGCCGCATCGGCACGCCGCGACTCGCGAACATGAATCGAGCATGAACGACGCGGGAAAACACCTGCGGCATAATACTTCGACGGGTTTATCTGCGGTTCATTTCACGGCC
Source organism: Bradyrhizobium sp. B124 (assembly GCF_038967635.1). NCBI lineage: Bacteria > Pseudomonadati > Pseudomonadota > Alphaproteobacteria > Hyphomicrobiales > Nitrobacteraceae > Bradyrhizobium > Bradyrhizobium sp. B124. The sequence continues at coordinate 5,403,959 of NZ_CP152413.1, forward strand.
ACGGCGACGCCACGAACGCAACCCTAACTCCATGGCGTGACTTCACTCATTCCTCGGAGAGGACATATGCGCAAGACCACGCTCGCTTCACTTCTTGCTACCGCACTCACGCTCGGCCTGATGACGGCCACGCCGTCGATGGCCCAGTCGCCGCAGCCGGCCGCGCCCGCCGCCAAATCCGAGAGCCACATGGCGCCAGCGCCGAAAGCGGCGGCCCCTGATCTGAAGACGACGGGGATGGCGAAGGACGACCTGCTCGACATCAACAGCGCCAGCTCCGACCAGCTCGATGCGCTGCCTGGTGTCGGCAAGGCCTATTCGGCCGCGATCATCAAGGGCCGCCCCTACAAGGGCAAGGATGAACTGGTGCAGAAGAACATCCTGCCGCAGGCGACCTACGACAAGATCAAGGACAAGATCGTCGCCAAACAGAAGAGCTGAGCTCTGAAGAGTTGATCTCCGAAGCGTCGGACGCAGCGCGGCACAATCACCCGCGCTGCGTTCGGATTTACTTTCGCAGGTCGCCGGCGTCCGCCTCGCTGGTTTCCAGCGAGACCGGCTCCAGATGATAGCGCTTGGTCAGCGGCATCTGGGCGATGGCGAAGACCATGGTCAGCGGCGTCACGCCGAACACCTTGAAGTTCACCCAGAAATCCGTGGTCTGCGTCCGCCAGACGATCTCGTTGAGAATAGCCATGCCGGCAAAGAACAGCGCCCAGCGCATGGTGAGGATGCGCCAGCCCTGCGGCGTCAGATTGAACATCTGGTCGAACATGACGGCGATGAAGGAGCGACCGAACAGCAGCCCGCCGCCGAGCACGGCCGCGAACAGGCCGTAGATGATGGTCGGTTTGACCTTGATGAAGGTCTCGTCGTGCAGCACCAAGGTCAGGGTGCCGAACACCAGCACGACCGCGCCGGTCACCAGCGCCATGATCGGTACGTGCCTGGTCACGACATAGGATGCGATCATGGCAGCTACGATCGCGACCATGAACGCGCCGGTCGCGAAGAACAGATGGTATTTGGCGTTCGCGATGAAGAACACGAGCAGCGGCCCGAGCTCGGTTGCGAGCTTGAACAGCGGATGTGGCTGGGTCTTGTCCATCAATTCAGTCCATTGAACTCGTGTCTTGGCCATCCTTCGAGACGGCGCTCCGCGCCTCCTCAGGATGACGACCTTTCGTATCCCACCGTCATCCCTGCACAACGGCTTTGCCGTTGTTGCTGGAGGAGCGCGCACCAGCGCGCGTCTCGAAGGATGAATTATTCGATCCCGGCAATCGCCTTGGCAAAATCCTTCGCCGTGAAGGGCGCGAGGTCCTCGACGCCTTCGCCGACACCGATGAAATGCACCGGCAGCTTGTGCTTCTCCGACAGCGCGACAAGGATGCCGCCGCGCGCGGTGCCGTCAAGCTTGGTCATCACGAGACCGGTGACGCCTGCCGTACGATGAAACGCCTCGACCTGCGACAGCGCATTTTGTCCCACCGTGGCGTCGAGCACGAGCAGCACAGCATGCGGCGCCGACGCATCGACCTTCTTGATGACGCGCACGACCTTTTCGAGCTCGTTCATCAGTTCGGACTTGTTCTGCAGCCGGCCGGCGGTGTCGATCAGCAGCACGTCGCGCGCCTGCTCCTTGGCCGCGGTCAGCGCGTTAAAGGCGAGGCTCGCCGAATCCGAGCCCTGGGTCCCGGCGATGACAGGAGATTTGGTGCGCTCGCCCCAGACCTTGAGCTGCTCGATCGCCGCGGCGCGGAAGGTGTCTCCCGCGGCCAGCATGACCTTGCGGCCCTCGGCGGAGAATTTCGCGGCCAGCTTGCCGATCGTCGTGGTCTTGCCGGAGCCGTTGACGCCGACCACCAGGATCACGAACGGCTTCAGCGTCGCATCGATCTCAAGCGGCTTGGCCACTGGTGCCAGCACCTTCTCGACCTCGGTCGCAACGACGTCCTTGACCTCGTCGGCGGAGATCGCCTTGTCGTAGCGGCCCTTGCCGACCGCCTCCGCAATCCGGACCGCGACATCGGTGCCGAGGTCGGCGCGCAGCAGCACATCCTCGATGTCATCGAGCATGGCAGAATCGAGCTTGCGCTTGGTGACAAGGTCGGCGACCGCGGTCCCGATCGAACTCGAGGTTCGCTTCAGGCCGCCTTTCAGCCGCTGCCACCAGCTCTGTTTGGGAGTTCCCGCAGTGGTATCGTTCATGGCGGGGGTGTGTTAGCCGTTTCGCCTCACAAACGAAAGTCTCGACGAATTGATCGATGTTCCCCAATTGACCGCGGAGGAAATCCTGGGCCGCGTGCTCCACCGCGACGGGCTGATGCTGGTCATTGACAAGCCGGCGGGCCTGCCGGTGCATCGCGGCCCCAAGGGCGGCCCCAATCTGGAGGCCTCCTTCGACGCGTTGCGGTTCGGCCTGCCGCGGCCGCCGGTGCTGGCGCATCGGCTGGACAAGGACACCTCCGGCTGCCTCGTCCTGGGACGCCACCGCAAGGCGACCGCCTCGCTCGGGCTGTTGTTCAAGCACAGCAAGATCGCAAAGACCTACTGGACCGTGGTCGAGGGCGGCCCCATCGAGGACGAAGGCACCATCGACATGCCGCTCGGCCGGCTCAACGCCGAGCGCGGCTGGTGGCAGAAGCCGGACCCGGATGGCCAGAAGGCCATCACCAACTGGAAGGTGCTGGGACGGGGCGACGGCCTTGCCTGGCTCGCGATGGAGCCGGTCACCGGCCGCACCCATCAGCTCCGGGTGCATTCGGCGGCGATGGGCTGGCCGATCGTCGGCGACAATATCTACGGCAACGGCCCGCGCTTCGGCGAGCCGACCCTGCATCTGCATTCCCGCGAAATCGGCATCCCGATTTCCCGCAACAAGGACCCGGTGCATGTCGTCGCGCCGGCGCCGGCGCACATGCAGGAGCGGCTCAAGGCCTGCGGCTGGAACGGCGAATAGAGCGTTTTCCAGCGAAAGCCTGTCCCGGACTTGATCCGGGATGGATACCGGTTCGCGTAACGAAAACGTGTCAAAATGTAGAGCTTCCTCCGGGATTCTACTGATCATTATCCTTACGAAACGTTCAGGTCCGCCCGATAAAGCTGCAAGCCGGCTTAGAACAAGCAATCGGGACGGGCTCAGGACGAGCAATGCTGACTGCCGGGCAGGCAATTGTCGACGAGGTCGAGGCTGCGATACGCGCCGGCTCCGCCGAAAAATGCATAGCGACGGCGAAGCGCGTCACTGATCTCTTCCTCCACTCCGCCGGCAGCTTCAACAGCGAGCAGATCGAACTGTTCGACAATGTGCTCGAACGGCTGGTCAAGACCATCGAGCTGCGCGCACTCGCCGAGATCAGCGCCCGGATGGCGCTTGCCGAGATCAGCGAGCAGCTCGCCCCGGTCGCGCAGGCACCGCCCGCGATCGTTCGCCGCCTCGCCAGCAACGACGAGATCCGGATCGCGCGGCCGATGCTGCAGGAATCCTCACGCCTCAGTGCCGAGGATCTGGTCGAGATCGCGCAGACCAAGAGCGAACAGCACCTGCTCGCCGTCGCCGGCCGCTGGTGGCTGAAGGACGTCGTCACCGATGCGCTGTTGGCCCGTCGCTTTGCGAGCGTGAGCCACCGCCTCGTCACCAATCCCGGCGCCAAAGTATCGCCGGGCGGATTTGCCGTCATCCTGGCGCAGGCCGAGCACGATCCGACCCTCGCAGTCGAGACCGGCATCCGCGCGGACCTGCCGGCGGAGCTCCGTCTTCAGCTGCTGCGCCGGGCAACGGAAGAGGTTCGCGGCCGTTTGCTGGAACGCGCCCCGCCGTATCTATACGAGGAAATCCGCCACGCGATCGCCGCGGTCGCCGCCGGCGTCGAGCGCGACATGTCGCAGGTCCGCGATTTCACCGCAGCCAAGCGGCACGTCGCGCAGCTGAAGGACAGCGGCGAGCTCGACGAGGCCGCCCTGCTCGGCTTCGCCAGGCAGCGAAGATATGAAGAGACTGTTGTTGCGCTGGCGGATCTCGCGCAGTCGAACATCGAGGTGATCCGCTCCCTGATGCAAAGCCTGCGCAGTGAAGGCCTTTTGGTGCCGTGCCGGGCGGCAGGGCTGAGCTGGGCGACCACCGCCGCGGTGATGGAATGCCGCTATGCGACCGGGTCCATGGGACCCGTTGAGCTCGCCCATGCGAAGAGCCAGTTCACGAAAATGACACGCGGCGATGCCGATCGCCTGCTGCGGTTCTGGCAGGTTCGCGCGTCGCAGTCTCCCAAGCCCGGCGGCCGCGCGCACTGAGTGCATCATGCGCGAGGACGCCACGGATTTCGATTTCAACCTGTCAAACAGCTGGTTCAGCGTCATCACCCGCGCATGCGGTGATGCAGTATACAGGGACGTCGGTGCTTGAGCCGAGAGGCCGCGACTGCTTCTCCCGGCGTCGTCCCTGCGAAAGCAGGGACCCATACTCTGCAGCGGGTATTGTGAACGGGACTCGTCGTTCCGGTACCGACCATCAACAACCATTCGTGGTTATGGGTCCCTGCTTTCGCAGGGACGACATCGAGATTGTTGACGCGCTCGGGGGCAGGACCACGTCAAGACAGCCACACCTCCTGTGTCAATCGATAGAGAGCTTGCCGCCGCAACGCGTCGTTTTCCGGCATGCGAGGGTGGTCAAAGTCCTCTGCGCTATCGTGAGACATCCCAAGCTTCGCCATCACGCGCCTGGATCGCACGTTGCGGATGCTTGCATGCGCCACGATCACCGTAAGACGAATCTCTTCGAAGCCGAATTGAAGAGATACTCGCGCCGCCTCAACCGCAAAGCCCTGCCCCCAGAACTGACTTGCTAGCCGCCAACCGACTTCGATAGCTGGTGTGAAGGGGGCGACGAAGCCGATGCGCAATAGCCCGACAGCGCCCATGAATACCCCAGACTCCTTCGATTCAACGGCCCAAAGGCAGAAGCCGTGAGAGGATTGATGGCTGATTTGAAGGTCGATCCACGCGTCGGATGCATCCTGCGTTGGAAGCGGGCGAAGATATTCCATGACTTGAGCGTCTTGAGACATCTCTGCAAAGGGCAGCCTGTCCGACTCCATCCATGATCGGAGGATGAGCCGCGGCGTCGATAGCTGCATACGACTTCCCCTGGGCTGTGCGATGGCCACTCAGTGGCCGATCATACGCTGGCGGTCTCCATTGTGCGACCTTGTGAATACGCCACCCTAGATAGCCTCGCCGCGCACCCCAACGAGACGCGCACCGTCATGGCCAGTCACGACGAGCCGCCGCACCATGCCCGGCACATCGTCATCGATCGCAACCGGCAGGAAATGCTCGGTGCGGCCCTGCCTGTCGCTCTCGATCAGCACCTCGCGCGTCGCGCCGACTTCCGCAGCCAGCCGCCGCACCAGCGCAGCCTCGCCGGCCGCGCGCAGCCGCCTGGCGCGCTCCCTGATCGCACCGCCCTCGACCTGCGGCATCCGCGCCGCCGGCGTGCCCGGACGCTTCGAATAGGGAAACACGTGCAGAAAGGTGAGATCGCATTCCGCGACCAGATCGAGCGAGCGCGCAAACATCTCCTCAGTTTCGGTCGGGAAGCCCGCGATGATGTCGGCGCCGAGCGCGATGTCCGGCCGCAGCCGGCGCACCTGCGCGCAGAAATCGATCGCGTCCCGGCGTGAATGCCTGCGCTTCATCCGCTTCAGGATCATGTCGTCGCCGGACTGCAGCGACAGATGCAGATGCGGCATCAGCCGCGGATCGTCGGCGATGACGTCAAGCAGGTCGCGATCGGCCTCGATCGAATCGATCGATGAGATGCGCAGCCGCTTCAGCTCGGGCACATGGCGCAGGATCTGCCGGGTCAGCTGGCCGAGCTTCGGCGCGCCCGGCAGGTCGGCGCCATAGCTCGTGAGATCGACACCGGTCAGCACGATCTCGGCGTGGCCGCGCTCGACCAATGTGCGGACCTGATCGACCACCGCGCCCATCGGCACCGAGCGCGAATTGCCGCGGCCGTAGGGGATGATGCAGAAGGTGCAGCGATGATCGCAGCCGTTCTGCACCTGCACGAACACCCGCGGCAGCCCGCGCTCGAAGCCGTCGAGCAGATGCGGCGCCATCTCGGTCACCGCCATGATGTCGGCAACCGCGACCTTCTCGCTCGCATCGATGCCAAACGGCGCATCGAAAGCCGCACGCGTCGCCTGCCAGGCGTCGCCGCGCATCTTCTCGTCATTACCGACGACGCGATCGACCTCGGCCATCTCTGCAAACATGTCGGCTTGCGTCTGCGCCGCGCAGCCGGTGACGACGATGCGCGCCGCGGGGCGTTCGCGTTTCAACTTGCGGATCGACTGCCGGGCCTGCGCCACCGCCTCATTGGTGACGGCGCAGCTGTTGATGACGATGGTGTCGGTGAGCCCCGCCTGTTCCGCCTCGCGGCGGATCACTTCGGATTCGAAAGCGTTGAGGCGGCAGCCAAAGGTGACGACATCGACGCTCATGACGTTAAGCGACGCTGGCGAACAGCGCCGGATCGAAGCGGCCCTCATACTCGAAATCGGCGGTGCCGGTCATCAGCACGTGATCGTCGCGCTCGCGCCACTCGATGCCGAGCTTGCCGCCCGGCAGCGTGATCTCGACAGTCCGGTTGGCACGCTTCAGCCGCGCCGCGGCAACCGCGGTCGCGCAGGCCGCCGAACCGCAGGCCCTGGTGAGACCGGCGCCACGCTCCCAGGTGCGGATCGTGATGTGGTCGCGATCGACGATATGGGCGAGCGTGATGTTGGCGCGCTCCGGGAAGATCGGATGGTTTTCCAGCAGCGGCCCGAAACGTTCGAGGTCGTAGGCATTGACGTCGTCGACCCAGAAGACGGCGTGCGGATTGCCCATCGAGACCACCGACGGCGAATGCAGCACCGGATTGTCGATCGGCCCGACCTGCAACTCGATGTAGCGGGTGTCGCGAAATTCCTCAGCCAGCGGAATATCCTGCCAGCCGAACTTCGGCGCGCCCATGTCGACGGTGTAGAGATCGGGCGCCGGCCCCTGCCAGCAATTGAGCAGGCCGGCGCGGGTCTGGAACGTCGCGGATGTCTGGCCGGTCTTCTCGAAGATGCGCCGCACCACGCAGCGCATGCCGTTGCCGCAGGCCCCGGCCTCCGAGCCGTCATTGTTGTAGATCGAGATGAACGCTTCGGTGCCGTCGAGCCGCGGCGGCTGCAGCACCATCAGCTGGTCATAGGGCACGCCACCGGCCGCCGATGCCACGGCGCGCGCTTCCGCCGCCGACACCTGTGCTTTGGAATCGCGCAGGTCGACGACGACGATCTCGTTGCCGATGCCGTTCATCTTGGCGAATGCGTGATTGGCGAGCGCGCTCATCGATTTTCCTAAATTCTGCCCGGTTATATGGCGAGTGGTGGCTGATTGGCCAGTCAGAATGGCCCTATGACACATCTGTCATGGGACGAATGCAGAACTCGCGTGTTAGGAATATCGCACCTCAAGGACCGCGCGCGCCGGGACAGATCGAGCGGCCGTTTGAGGAAGGGGATGGAGAAATACCGAATGAACCGTATCAACACGCTCCGCGCGGCCCTGCTCGCGCTGCTCCCTTTGGCCGCGATCACCCTGGCAAGCCCGGCGCCTGCCCAGTCGCCGTCAGCCTCGCCCGCTCCGGCGGCAAGCCCGAGCCCAACGCCCGCGCCTGCGCCATCGGCAACGCCGGTGCCCCCGCCAGCCGAGACCAAGTCGCCGGCCGACAGCCCGGCCGCATCGCAGACCCCGGCACCGCCGCCGGCCGCCCCGGTGCAGACCGCCGACCCGTTCGGCGAGCCGTTCACGCTGGAACCGAAGAAGGTCGTGATGCTGAAGGGCACGGCCAATTGGGATTCGGCCTTCGACGCGCTGATCGAGGCGTTCAAGCAGCTCACCGCGCTGCTCGACAAGGACGGCGTCAAGGCATCGGGCAATCCGATGATCGTCTACACCTCGACCGACGACACCGGCTTCACCTTCATCGCCGAAATCCCGGTCGACCAGGACGTCAAGAACCTCGGCAAGAACATGAGCATGGGCAATTCGCCCGACGGCAAGGCGCTGAAATTCGTCCATCGCGGGTCCTACGACAACATGGACAACACCTATGAGGCGATCACCAATCACCTCGACGACAAGAAGCTCGAAGCCAAGGACACCTTTGTCGAGGAATACATCACCGATCCGCTGAAGACCGCCGAAGACAAGCTTGTGATCAACGTCTACGTACCCCTGAAGTGAGCCAGATGACCTATCGCCTCCCCGTCGGCCTCCCCCTGGGCCTCCCCATCGCTGCCACCCTCATCGCGACCACGCTGCTGGCTGCGCCCGCACTCGCCGACAGCGACTTTCCGCCGGCGATCTCGGTCACCGGCGAGGCGACCGTGTCGGCGGCGCCCGACGAGGCGCAGCTCGACGCCGGCGTCACGACCGACGGCAAGACCGCACGCGAGGCCACCGACGCCAACAATACGACGATGGGCAAGGTGCTGGCCGCGCTGAAGGGCGCCGGCATCGCGGAGAAGGACTATCAGACCTCGCGGCTGTCGCTGCAGCCGCAATTCGCCAACCGTCCGCCGTCGTCGCCGAACGCCCCGCCCAGCATCGTCGGCTATCACGCGAGCAATCGCGTCACGATCAAGCTGCACGATGTGAGCAAGGTCGCTGGTGTCATCGATGTGCTGGTGGGCGCCGGTGCCAATGATATCGGCGGGCTCAATTTCTCGGTGTCGCAGGCCTCGAAGCTACTCGATGACGCCCGCGAGCGGGCGATTGCCGACGCCCGGCGCAAGGCGGAGATCTACGCCAAGGCCGCCGGCGTCACGCTCGGCGCGCCCTTGAACATCTCGGAAGTCGGCTCGGCGCCGGTGCCGATGTTCCGCGCCAAGATGGCCACGGCAGGCTTCGCCGCACCGACGCCGGTCGCGCAAGGCGAGGAAACGCTGACGGTCAATGTCAGCGTCTCCTGGGCGATCAAGGAGAAGTAGCGATTGTCGTCCCGGCGCAGGCCGGGACCCATAACCACCGAGTTTGGTGGTGAACGGGATCGTGGCCCCAGCGTCGCGCAACAATCAATATTTGGGTAATGGGTCCCGGCCTTCGCCGGGACGACAACTCATCTCCAACACTTTCTAAATCTCGAACACCTGTCCCGGCTTCAACGCCACAAATTTCTCGCGCGGCACTCTCGCCGCATCGAGCGCGTCACCAAGTGCGGCCGCGGGCGCGTCGATCGCCTCGTCGGTCAATTGGAACGTGCCGTGGTGATGCGCCAGCGCCTGGGCGGCGCCGCAATCGGCCAGCGCCTTCACGGCGTCCTCGGGGTTCATGTGCTGGTCTTGCATGAACCAGCGCGGCTCATAGGCGCCGATCGGCAGGACCGCGAGCCGCAACGGGCCATGCGCCTCGGCCACGCGGCGGAAGTGCCGGCCGTCGCCATAGCCGGAATCGCAGACGATGTAGAGCTTGCCGGCCGGCGTCTCCAGCACGAAGCTCGCCCACAGCGCCTTGTTGCGGTCGAACAGGCCGCGCGCCGACCAGTGCCGCGTCGGCACCAGCGTCACGGCAAGGCCGCCGCCGAGTTCGACGCGCTGATGCCAGTCGAACGCCTCGGCCTTGATCGCGGCATCGGAGGCACGCATCGTGACGTCGTTGCCGAGCGGCGTGATCACGCGCGGCGCAAATGCCGCCGTCAGCCTCGACAGCGTCGCGACATCGAGATGATCGTAATGGCCGTGCGACACCAGCACGACGTCGATGTCAGGCAGCTTCTCGAAAGTGACACCGGGATCATTGTGTCGCTTGGGTCCCGCGAAGCTGAACGGCGAGGCGCGCATCGACCAGACCGGATCGACCAGGATGTTGAGACCCGCGGTCTGGATCAGCCAGCTGGCGTGGCCGACAAAGCAGAGCCGCACCTTGTCGCCGTCGACGCGGGCTGGCGGCGTATCGGCATAGGGGCTCGGCGCCCATTCCGGCCAGACCGCGCGCTGCCGCCTGTCCCCGAACTGCCAGCGCAGCAACTCGCCGAGCGATTTCGGCGGCGCGCCGTCCGGATCGAAGAAGTGCAGGCCGTCGAAGTGATCGGAGACGGGGCCTTCATAGGTTTTCATCAGGGACATCCAGATCGAGGGCACGCCGATCGCGGCAGCGGCTCCGGTCAAGGTTGCGAGAAGGCGGCGGCGGGTGATGGGCTCGCGGGTTCCCAAACAGGAGGCTGGCTCCGCTTATATGGGCGGTGACGACGAATTCGGAACCAACACGGCAAATTGACGCAATTTCAATGGTTTAGGATCTAAGCCGAGCGAATTGCGGCGAAACTTTCCTTGACTTTGCCGCCCCGGCAGCGTTTAACGCCGCGACTTTCTCGGAAAGATCCGTCTTTTCGACCCGCCGACTGGTCCTTGAGGCCAGAGGCCAACGCCCGACAGCGCGATGCGCCCTCGGGCGCGAAAGTGTTTGGACCATCGTCTCGGGCACGCCGTCTTGGCACGGTGCAGAGGCAGACTATCTGGTCATCACCCGCGAAAGCGGGTGATCCAGTATCCCAGAGCCAGCTCGGATTGAACCGGGAGGCCGCGGCGAACTGGATACCTCGCTTTCGCGGGGCATGACGAGAAGCGAGTGAAGCGCGCTTACGGGCGCAACGAAGGACAACGGCATTGTTCGACAATCTGTCGGAACGGCTTGGTGGCATTCTCGATCGTCTGACGGGGCGCGGTGCGCTGACCGAAAAGGACGTCGATGCCGCGATGCGCGAGGTGCGCCGCGCGCTGCTCGAAGCCGACGTCGCGCTCGAGGTCGTCCGCAGCTTCATCGACCGGGTCCGCGAGCAGGCGATCGGCGCCACCGTCGTCAAGTCGGTGACCCCGGGCCAGATGGTGGTGAAGATCGTCCATGACGAGCTGGTCGCCACGCTCGGCTCCGACGGCCAGACCATCGATATCAACTCCGTGCCGCCGGTGCCGATCATGATGGTCGGCCTGCAAGGCTCCGGCAAGACCACCACCACCGCCAAGCTCGCGCGCCGCATGGTCCAGCGCGACAAGCGCAAGGTGCTGATGGCCTCGCTCGACGTCTACCGCCCGGCGGCGATGGAGCAGCTCGCGGTGCTCGGCCGCGACCTCGACATTCCGACACTGCCGATCGTCGCCGGCCAGATGCCGCCGCAGATCGCACGGCGCGCGTTAGAGGCCGGCAAGCTCGGCGGCTATGACGTCGTGCTGCTCGACACCGCCGGCCGCACCACGCTCGACGAAGACATGATGAAGGAGGCGGCCGAGATCAAAGCCGCCGCCAATCCGCATGAAGTGCTGCTGGTCGCGGACTCTCTCACCGGCCAGGACGCGGTCAACCTCGCACGCGCGTTCGACGAGCGCGTCGGCCTCACCGGCATCGTGCTGACGCGCGTCGACGGCGATGGCCGCGGCGGCGCCGCGCTGTCGATGCGCGCGGTCACCGGCAAGCCGATCAAGCTGCTCGGTACCGGTGAAAAGACCGACGCGCTGGAAGACTTCCATCCGAACCGCATCGCCGGCCGCATCCTCGGCATGGGCGACGTCGTCTCGCTGGTCGAGAAGGCCGCGGCGAACATCGACGCCGAGAAGGCCGCGCGCACCGCCGAGCGGATGCGCAAGGGTCAGTTCGACCTCAACGACATGCGCGAACAGCTGCAGCAGATGGCGAATATGGGCGGCATCGGCGGCCTGATGGGCATGATGCCCGGCATCGCCAAGATGAAGAACCAGATCGCGGCGGCCGGCATCGACGACAAGATCATCAAGCGCCAGGTCGCGGTGATCGACTCGATGACGCGGCAGGAGCGCAAGAATCCGGACATCCTGAAGGCGAGCCGCAAGAAGCGCATCGCGGCAGGCGCCGGCCAGAGCGTCGAGCAGGTCAACAAGCTCTTGAAGATGCACCGGAACATGGCCGACATGATGAAGGCCATGGGAAGCGGCAAGCGCGGCCCGCTCGCTGGCATCGCGCAGGCGATGGGCTTTGGCGGCGGCATGAAACCGCCCTCGGCCGAGGAGATGAAGGCGCTCGCCGAGAAGATGCAGGGCGGCGCCGGCGGCGGTCTGCCGAGCCTGCCGAAGGATTTGCCCGTTGGCCTGCGCGGCGGCCTGCCGAATGTGCCGGGCCTGACCGGCCTTTCCGGCAAGCCGACGCTGCCGGGCCTCGGCGGCTTCCCGGGCAAGAAGAAATGAGAAATTCGTCGCGACGGCTCGCATGCAGCCGGCGCGACGCGGAATGCCAATCAATCGAACACATCGACCTTTGAAGGAGAACTAAATGTCCGTTGTTATCCGCCTCGCTCGCGCAGGCACCAAGAAGCGTCCGGTCTATCACGTCGTCGTCGCCGACTCGCGCTTCCCGCGCGATGGCCGCTTCATCGAGCGTCTCGGCCACTTCAATCCGCTGCTGCCGAAGGACAACGAGGCCCGCCTGAAGCTCGACATGGACAAGGTGAAGGCCTGGCTCGCCAAGGGCGCGCAGCCGTCGGATCGCGTGACCCGCTTCCTCGACGCCGCCGGCGTCGTCAAGCGCGCCGCGCGCAACAACCCGGAAAAGGCCGTGCCGCGCAAGGAGCGCAAGGCGCAGGCCGAAGCCGCCGCCAAGGCTTAGACTGAACGGCGACCACGGTGACTGCACCGGTCTGTGTCGCCCGTATCGGCGCTGCGCATGGTGTGCGCGGCGCCGTCCGGCTGTGGACCTTCACCGAAGATCCGCTGGCCGTGAAGGACTACGGCCCGCTGATGACCAAGGACGGCACCCGCCAGTTCGAGGTCACCCATGCGCGCGAGGCCAAGGACCATCTGGTGGTGACGCTGAAGGGGGTCGCCAGCCGCGATGACGCCGAACGGCTCAATGGTCTCGAGCTCTACGTTCCGCGCGACCGGCTGCCGGAAACCGACGACGGCGAATATTACCACACCGACCTGATCGGCCTCGCCGCGGTGACGACGACAGCGCAGCCGCTCGGCAAGGTGATCGCGATCCATAATTTCGGCGCCGGCGACATCATCGAGATCGCCCCGCCGCAGGGCGCGACGATGCTGCTCCCTTTCACCAATGCCGTGGTGCCGACAGTCGATCTCGCTGGCGGCCGCGTCGTGATCGAGCTGCCGCAGGAAATCGACGGCGACGATCCGTCGGTAGCTTGATCAAAACATTTTCCCTCAGCCCGTCATCCGGCCCTGCTGCTCGAGCCAGTCGCAGAACACCGCGCTGTGCGGATCGTTGCTGCGACCTGCCGGAAAATACGCGAAGTAACTTCGCGCCGGCAGGCTAACGTTCGGAAAAGGCGTCACCAGACGCCCGACCGCGAGATCGTCCGAGATCAGCGCGGTCGGACCCATCGCAACGCCGAGGCCATCGAGCGCAGCCTGGATGGTCAGATAGAAATGATCGAAGGTCAGCGAAGCTGCCGGCTCCAGCGCGGAGTGCCCGGCCTCGGTCAGCCAGTCGCGCCAAAGCCTCGGCATCGACGTGACGTGCAGCAGCGTGTGCCTGGAGAGATTCGCAATCTCATGCAGCGGCAGTCGTTCGAGCAGCGACGGACTGCACACCGGCAATCTCCGCTCCGACACCAGGAAGCGCGACGAGAAGCCATGAAACGTATCCGGACCACCGCGGATCACGACGTCGAATGATTCCGGCAACGCGTCCACCGGATCGTTCGACGTGCTCAAGCGCACCTCGATGTCCGGATGCTCGGCGCGAAACCGGCTCATCCGCGGCAGTAGCCAGCGCAGGCTGAAGGTCGCGAGCGCATTGACCCGCAACACCGCCACCGCGGCATCGCCGCGCCGCTCGCGGTGCTGTTGCACGGCGGCCGAGATCCGGTCGAGCGCCGGAGCGAATTCCGCAAGCAGCGCCGCGCCCGCCGGCGTCAGCACCACGCGCCGCACCGATCGCCGGAACAGCGCCGGCGCGCCGAGCCATTCCTCGAGCAGCCGGATCTGCTGGCTGACGGCGCCATGGGTCACGCTGAGCTCGGCGGCGGCTTCCTTGAAGCTGCCGAGCCGCGCGGCGGCCTCGAAGGCGCGAACCGCATTGAGCGGCGGCAGGCTGCGGCGGGGGACGAACATGATGCCTCAATACCAGATTTTCTAACGCATGATCCGATTATTACTGATTTGTGACAGCACCGGTTCGAGCGCATATTGCGCAGCAAGCCACTTACTTATCTTCACTTTTTGAAAGTCTCGTCCGATGCACCGTCGCCCTATCTATAGATTTTCTTGCTCTGGATGGCGCCGATGAGCGTGTCCACGGAAGCCGGCACATCCCGTCCCGCCCAGACCCAGGCAACGCGCACACTCACGGTGACCGGGCTCAACCACGCCCTCCATGACGGCTACACCGACCTGATCTACGTGCTGCTGCCGGTCTGGCAGGCGGAGTTCGCGCTGAGCTACGGGCTGCTGGCGCTGCTGCGCGGGCTCTATGCCGGCGCCATGGCCGGGCTGCAGATTCCGGTCGGACGCATCGCGGAGCGGATCGACGGCAAGATCATCCTGATCGCGGGCACGGCGCTGTCGGCGCTCGGCTATGTGTTCGCCGGATTGTCCGGCGGCGTCATCGGACTTGGCCTGGCGCTCGCGCTCTCCGGCGCCGGTTCGAGCACGCAGCATCCGATCGCATCATCAGCGGTGTCGCGCGCCTATGGCGCGGCGGCGCGCGGCCCGCTCGGCATCTACAATTTCTCCGGCGATCTCGGCAAGGCGGCTATCCCGGCCCTGACCTCGATCCTGCTCGTGATCATGTCGTGGCGGCACACGCTGCTCGTGCTCGCGCTTGCAGGCCTGCTCGTCGCGATCTGCATCGCGCTCTGGATGCCGTCGGTCGGCAAGGGTGCCGAGCACAAGATGGCCGCCGCGGCGCGCCGTGACGGTGCCGGCGGCGGCTTCCACTGGCTGCTTGCGATCGGAATCCTCGACACCGCGGTCAGGATGGGCTTTCTCACCTTCCTGCCGTTCCTGCTGCGCGACAAGGGCGCCTCGCTGCCGACCAATGGCCTCGCGCTGGCGCTGGTCTTCATCGGCGGCGCCGCCGGGAAATTCACCTGCGGCTGGCTCGGCGAACGGGTCGGCACGCTGCGCACCGTGCTGATCACCGAAGGCGGCACGGCGGCGCTGATCGTGGCGGTGCTCGCATTGCCGCTGGCGCCGGCCATCGTGCTGCTGCCGCTGCTCGGCGTGATGCTCAACGGCACCTCCTCGGTGCTCTATGGCACGGTGCCCGAACTCACGCCGCCACATCAGACCGAGCGCGCCTTCGCGCTGTTCTACACGGGGACGATCGGATCGGGCGCGATCGCGCCGGTGCTCTATGGCCTGCTCGGCGACGCGCTCGGTCCGACGCTCGCCACCACGGCGACCGCGCTCACGGCGCTGGCGATCTGCCCGCTCGCAGTGGCGCTTGCGCGGCATCTTGCGGACGATCCAACGACGGCATGAAGTCCGTAGCCCGGATGGAGCGCAGCGAAATCCGGAGCCGCTCCCCGTTGCTTGCATGCTTCCCGGATTGCGCTTCGCTCCATCCGGGCTACCTAAGCAAAGGTGCCACGGAGGACAACAATGACAAGCACGCACAAGGCCTGGCGGCTGCACGCCCACAATGATCTCCGCTTCGAGGATGTCGCAACGCCCGGGCCCGCGCCCGATGGCGTCGTGGTCCGGGTCGAAGCCAGCATGGTGCTGTCCTATACCAACAAGCTGCTCTCCGGCGCGCTGCCATACAGCTTGCCGCCGATGCCGTTCGTGCCGGGCACCAACGCGATCGCGCACGTCGTCGCCACGGGCGAGAACGTCACGCATGTCCGAAGTGGCGACCGCGTGTTCCTCAGCCCGCATCTGCGCGGCGACGTGCCGGATCGCGATCCGCCGCAGATCCTGATCGGCCTCACCGCCACCGTGACGACGCCGGAGGCGCTCGCGCTGCAGGCACGCTGGCGCGACGGCGTGTTCGCGGAGATCGCGCATTGGCCGGCCGCCTGTGTCACGCCCCTTGCCAATCTCGACGACAAGCCGGCGACCGAGCTGATCGGGCTGGCCAAACTGATCGTGCCGTTCGGCGGATTGCAGCGCACCGGCCTGCGCGGCGGGCAGACCATCATCGTCAACGGCGCGACCGGCTATTTCGGCTCGGGCGGCGTGATGCTCGCGGTCGCAATGGGCGCGGGCCGCGTCGTTGCGGTCGGACGCAAAGAGGCCGCGCTCGAGCAGTTGCGCGATGCATTCGGCCCGCGCGTCATTCCCGCCGTCGTCACCGGCGATGCCGCCGCCGATCTTTCGATCATCCGCCGCGCCGCCGGCGGCAGCGCCGATGTCGCGCTCGACCTGCTCGGCGCCGCCAAGAGCACCTCGACGACGCTGTCCTGCCTGCGCGCGCTCCGGCGTGGCGGCCGGATGGTGCTGATGGGCAGCGCCGAGGTGCCGCTCGAGCTGTCGTTCCGCGAGATGCTGGCCAACGACTGGGAGGTGGTCGGGCAGTTCATGTACGATAGGACCGCGCCGGGCCAACTGGCCGGCCTTGCCGCCGAAGGCCTGCTGGATCTGCGCAAGATCAATGTCGCGACCTTCAAGCTTGCCGACTTCAGTCGTGCCGTGGATGCGGCCGCGATGATGCAGAGCCTCGACCTCACGGCCGTGGTGCCGTAACCAGAGGCCATGACGACACCGCAAGAGCCCCCCTGGCGCGCCACCGTGCTGACCCTGTTCCCGGACATGTTTCCGGGACCGCTCGGCGTGAGCCTGGCCGGCAAGGCGCTGGCCATGGGTCTCTGGGCGCTGGAGGCGCGCGACATCAGGGCGTCGGCGACCGACAAGCACCGCAGTGTTGACGACACGCCGGCCGGCGGCGGCCCGGGCATGGTGCTGCGGGCCGATGTGCTGGCGGCGGCGATCGATGCGGCGGGCGTCGCGGCTGACCGCCCGCGCCTCTTGATGAGCCCGCGGGGTCGGCCATTGACCCAGACCCACGTCGCGGAGCTCGCGGCCGGGCCCGGCCCCCTGATCGTCTGCGGCCGCTTCGAGGGCATCGACCAGCGGGTCATCGAGGCGCGCCGGCTCGAGGAGGTCTCGATCGGCGATTATGTGCTGTCCGGCGGCGAAATCGCCGCAATGGCGCTGATCGACGCCTGCGTTCGCCTGTTGCCGGGGGTGATGGGCAAGCTGGCCTCCGGAACCGAGGAGAGCTTCTCCGAAGGACTACTTGAATACCCCCAATATACCCGTCCGCAGGAGTTCGAGGGCCGCCAAATCCCGGAAATCCTGATTTCCGGCGATCACGCCAAGGTCGCGGCCTGGCGGCTGGCCCAGTCCGAGGCCCTGACGGCGGCCCGGCGGCCCGATCTCTGGGCCCGGAAGGCCAGCCAAAAAGCGGCCCGGCGAGGGACAAAAAACACGACAGACGGGTGACAAACCCTGCGCTTTGCCTTATAGGCACGGCCTAATCCGCACACGCGCAGGATAGATGGACGTTTGCGCAGCCCGCACAGGCTGGGCGCGCCGCCGATGGAGATTTCGATGAACCTGATTCAGCAGCTCGAAAAAGAGCAGTTCGACAAGCTCGCCGCCACCAAGACCATTCCGGAATTCGGACCCGGCGATACCGTCATCGTCAACGTGAAGGTGGTCGAAGGCGAACGCACCCGCGTGCAGGCCTATGAAGGCGTCTGCATCGGCCGTTCCGGCCATGGCCTCAACGAGAGCTTCACCGTGCGCAAGATCTCCTACGGCGAAGGCGTCGAGCGCGTCTTCCCGGTGATGTCGCCGATGATCGACTCGATCAAGGTCGTGCGTCGCGGCAAGGTGCGTCGCGCCAAGCTCTATTACCTGCGCAGCCTGCGCGGCAAGTCGGCCCGCATCGTCGAGAAGCAGGACCGCCAGACCGCCGTCGGCGAGTAACGTTTCCCTTCATAGCGTTTCGAGCGAAGTGGGGACCGGTTCGCGTCAAGAAAACGCGTCAAACGACAACCGGATGTGACCAAAAGCGCGGGGCCTGCTCCGCGCTTTTTCGTTGCGGCATACCTATCTGATGGACAGGCCCGCGCATCGATCGATTGTCGCGGGCGCAAGCCCTGTGTTAGAAATTTAGAATGGTTCCGGATCAAGCAAGTCAGACCTGCCAGCGCGTCGTGATCGACGATCGCTCGCGGCTGCCCGGCCGCTTCTTCGGACGCTTTGCGACGTCGGCAACATCAGGGCTTACGCGCGCAGCGTAACGCTGCCTGGACGCTGTCGCCTGCTCGCGCGCCGAGATGCGCTTAACGCCATTCACCACTGAATTTCTTCTGGAGCTGAAGCTCATGTCCAAACCGACCACGCTGTACGACAAGATCTGGAACGACCATCTGGTCCACGAGGCCGAGGACGGCACCTGCCTGCTCTATATCGATCGCCATCTGGTGCACGAGGTGACCTCGCCGCAGGCGTTCGAAGGCCTGCGCGCCGCCGGCCGCAAGGTCCACGCCCCCGAGAAGACGCTCGCCGTCGTCGACCACAACATCCCGACCACCGACCGCTCGAAGCCGAACCCCGATCCGGAAAGCATCGAGCAGATGCGGGTGATGGCGGAGAACGCCAAGGAATTCGGCATCGAGTATTACAACGAGTTCGACAAGCGTCAGGGCATCGTCCACGTCATCGGCCCGGAGCAGGGTTTTACGCTGCCCGGCACCACCATCGTCTGCGGTGACAGCCACACCTCGACGCATGGCGCGTTCGGTGCGCTCGCGCACGGCATCGGCACCTCCGAGGTCGAGCACGTGCTGGCGACACAGACGCTGATCCAGAAGAAGGCCAAGAACATGCGCGCGATCGTCGACGGCAAATTGCCTGAAGGCGTGACCGGCAAGGACATCATCCTGGCGATCATCGGCGAGATCGGCACCGCCGGCGGCACCGGCTATGTGTTGGAATATGCCGGCGAGGCGATCCGTGCGCTTTCGATGGAAGGCCGCATGACGGTTTGCAACATGTCGATCGAAGGCGGCGCGCGCGCCGGCCTGGTTGCGCCCGACCAGAAGGCGTTCGACTTCCTGCGCGATCGCCCGAAGGCGCCGAAGGGCGCCGCCTGGGATGCCGCGATGCGCTACTGGGAGACGCTGCGCTCGGACGAGGGCGCGCATTTCGACCACGAGCTGCGGCTGGACGCCGCAAAACTGCCGCCGATCGTCACCTGGGGCACGAGCCCTGAGGACGTCATCTCGGTGACCGGCTTCGTGCCTGATCCCGACAAGATCGCGGATGAGGCGAAGCGGCTCTCCAAGCACCGCGCGCTGAAATATATGGGCCTGACCGCCGGCACCAAGATCACCGACATCAAGCTCGACCGCGTCTTCATCGGCTCCTGCACGAACGGCCGCATCGAGGACCTGCGTGCCGCCGCGAAGATCGCCGAGGGCAAGACCGTCAACGCCAACGTCAACGCGATGATCGTGCCGGGCTCGGGCATCGTGAAGGAGCAGGCGGAGGCCGAAGGCCTCGACAAGATCTTCCTCAAGGCCGGCTTCGAATGGCGCGAGCCGGGCTGCTCGATGTGCCTGGCGATGAACCCGGACAAGCTGAAGCCGGAGGAACGCTGCGCCTCGACCTCGAACCGCAACTTCGAGGGCCGCCAGGGCTTCAAGGGCCGCACCCATCTGGTGTCGCCCGCGATGGCCGCGGCCGCTGCGATCGCCGGCCACTTCGTCGACGTCCGCGACTGGCGGTAAGGTAAGCGCGGTTTTCGCCTCAAGCTCGAGCCGTTTCGGAAACGGCTCGTTAACGGGGCGCACGCACACTGGCTCCTTGCGAAGACAAGCTTCGTGGGGAGCCGGACGTGGCCGACAAGAGCGAATTCGTCGACATGATCAGTGAGGCGACGCGGCAGAAGCGCCGCCGCGCCGCACCACGCATCATCGATCCACTTCCCGAGGTGAAGGAAACCTCGCGCCTCAGCCACTGGCCGCCGGAGCGCTGGACGCAATGGCGGATGGAAAACCTGACGCCGTGGAAGATAAAGTCCTGGAAGCTTAAGAACTGGGACTAGCGCGCTCTCGAGCGAGAGTGACCTGAAAAAACGGGCGCCGCATGGCGCCCGCTGTCGTTTTAGCCCTTACCAATAGACCCCGTACGGCCGCCAGTAATGGCGGTGATGCCAATACGGCCGGCAGATCCGGCGCGGTCCGTCATAGGTCCAGACCACGCGGCAACGGCGGTGATGATAATAGGCCGGGTAATAGTAAGACGATCCGTAGAAGTAGCGCCGGTGATGGAAGTGCCGGCGGGAGCCGTAGCGATAACCGCCGCCATAGAAGCGGTGGTACCCGCCGTAGTGGCGATGGTAGCCGCCATGGAACGCCGGCGCGGCACGGAAGCCGCCACCATGGAAGCCGCGGAAGCCGCCGCCGTGAAATCCACCGCCGTGAAAGCCGCCACCATGGAAACCACCGCCATGAAAACCTCCACCGCCGTGGCCGCCGCCACCGCCGTGCCGAACCTGGGTCGTCATGGCATCGGCCGCGGACTTTGCCGCAGGCACGGTGCCCGGACTCGCGAGCGACAGCGATTCGGCGCGTTGCTGCGAAGCGATCGACAATGCGAAGACCGCGGCCGCGGCAACACCAAGGCGGCGCAGCGGTCCACGCCGCAAAGAGCTCCCCCTCATCTCGGAACCTACCTGACAACAGCGCTGAGAACCGCGCTGCATGGCAGCCGGTCTCATTGCGTTCATCGCAGTCGCTCCCGGCAGGACGCTAGAAAGCCCTGAGTGAATGCGCCATGAACGCGCGAAACCGTGCGACGAAAAGTCCGAGCGGGAATGTCGGCGACGATCGCAGTGCGGCCAGCTGCATCACCAGAACGGGCCGAACCCGAAGCCAAAGGTGAACGGCGCCGGCACCGCATATGGGTACGGCCGATAGTAGTAAGGCCGTCCGTAATAATAGGAGCCGTACGGCCGGTAATAGGAATAGGGCTGGTAGTCCGGCCGGTAATAAGGCCGGTAGCCTTGGTGATAGTAGCCTTGGTGATAATGGTGACGATGGTAATGGCGATGATGGCGCTGCGCGCTGAAGTCGGTCGCCTGGCCCGCCGGCCGCTGCTGTGCCGCGGCCCGCGGCGTGGCTGATGCCGCGGCGGTTGCCGATGCCGGCGCCGTCAATGCGAACGCACAAGCGACCGCGGCAACACCGATCCATCTCATCATGATCAACTCCTGCAGATTGCGATTGATCTCATCTCGCGCGCGCGAATCTGCCGGTTTGATGGCTGAGAACGACAACAGGCCCGCTGCTCACGGGCCTGTGTCTCAACTGCGCTGATCCGTCGCGCGATCAGCGGCGCCAGTGGCGACGATGGCCCCAGCCCCAGCCACGGTGATGTCCGCGACCCCAGCCACGATGCCAGCCATGACCATGACCATAGCGGACCTGCGTGGTCGTCTGGTTCGCATGGTCCTGAACCGTTGCGGCGGTGCCCGGAGTCGCAAGCGACATCGCGTTCGCGCGCTCCGTTGGCGCCGCCAAAACCAGCACGGCACCGACGGCCGCAAGCCCCAGAACCTTCATCACCTTCATGCGTTTTCTCCTTGATCCCTTGATGTCACGTCTTGCAACGACGACTCGAGCTTCTTGCCTTGACGCGTTTTCTTCGCGCGAAGAACTTCGCTGGAAAACGCTCTGGCATTCGAATCGACCCCCGTTGCCGCGACGCAGATCGCAAGCAGAATGCAGGCGACGTGAATGGGATGTGAATGACTGCGCCACGATGGTGAATGCCGCTGGCGCACGCAGGTTCCAACGCAGCCGCTGGAATTTTCGTGTCTGTGCGTAAAACCGGCATAGACAATGGTCGTATCTTGTGAGGAGCCTCTCGCAGGAGATCGCCGATGACACAACAAGGCCCGCGCAGATGGCTGGCGCTCGGCACGGCAGCGCTCGCTGGTTCCATGATTTCAGTTGATGTCGCGCTCGCCTCGCAAGGACCGGGCGGCGGCATGGGAACGGCGAGCCAGCTCACGCAAATGCTGATGGCGCTCGCGGTCTATGGAACGGTGGGAGTGGTCGTCGCGGCCGGACTGATCGGCGCAGCGCGCCGACATTTGCACTAGCTTCCGCGTCGCGCGAAGCCGCTCTAGCCCGGCCGCCAGAAGCAGTTCATGCGCGGCGTGATCACGGTGCCGCTCGGTCGGTGCTCCTGCACATAGGTCGCGGTGCAATCGCGCACGGCGTTCGGACCGGGATTGTAGCGCGGGATGACATCCGGTTCCCAATGATCGGGCCGCGACCGGTAGATCGGCACCCGCCTGAGCCGGCGGTGCTCGACGACCCGCTCGCGCACGGCCGGCGCCGTCTCACCGATGCGCGCTTCGGCCGCCGCGCTCTGTGCCCGCGCCTCTCCCACCGGAAGCGAAAGCCCGACTGCTACCGCCAACAGCGTTGCCGCCACGATCCGTTTCATCACGCCACCCAAGCCCCGTTCTTGAGCCTCAATCTTGGGCCGCACGGTCTCCCATTGCACCGCCAAGGTCAACTGCGCTGGCGCCGGCTGAGCCACTCGCGCTAAAGGAGTGTCATGTGGACCACAGAAAAAGCCCCCTCGCTCGCCGAGATGGAGGCCATGGCGCACGAGGTTTTCGAGCGCCTGCCGGAGGCGTTCCGGGCCCTCTGCGAGGGCGTGATCATCCGTGTCGACGACTTCCCGACCGACGAGGTGCTCGACGAGATGCAGGCCGAGAGCGAGTTCGACCTGCTCGGCCTGTTTCACGGCATCGGCCTGCCGCAGCAGAGCCATGGCGACGTGGCCCGGCTCCCCAACCTGGTCTGGCTCTACCGGCGGCCGATCCTGGATTACTGGGCGGAGCACGACGAAACCCTCGGCCACATCGTCCGCCACGTCCTGATCCATGAGATTGGGCACCATTTCGGCCTCTCCGACGCCGATATGGAGGCAATTGAGGCCGATGCGGGATGAAGCGTTTTCGAGCGAAGTGGACCCCGGTTCGCGTCAAGAAAACGCGTCAAAACAAGGAAGCTGGAGCCCCCGTTGCCGATCCAATCGGAACGGGGGCTCCAGCTTTGCAGAAATGGCCCTTTTACCGCTGTCACATTCGCGATAAACATCCGGCCCCTATCCCCTATTTTTGCCCGGGAAGAGCACCGATGGACAAGTTCACCACGCTGGAAGGCGTCGCGGCACCGCTGAAGATCATCAATGTCGACACCGACATGATCATTCCGAAGCAGTACCTCAAGACCATCAAGCGCACCGGCCTTGGCAAGGGGCTTTTCTCCGAGCAGCGCTACAAGGATGACGGTAGCGAGAACCCCGATTTCGTCCTCAACCAGTCCGCCTATCGCAACGCGAAGGTGCTGGTCGCCGGCGACAATTTCGGCTGCGGCTCGAGCCGCGAGCACGCGCCCTGGGCGCTGCTCGACTTCGGCATCCGCTGCGTGATCTCGACCTCGTTCGGCGACATCTTCTACAATAACTGTTTCAAGAACGGCATCCTGCCGATCCGCGTGTCGCAGGAGGACCTCGACAAGCTGTTCGACGATGCCGAGCGCGGCGCCAATGCGACGCTGACCATCGATCTCCCCAACCAGGAGATCCGCGGCCCCGACGGCGGCACGGTGAAGTTCGAGATCGATGCGTTCCGCAAGCACTGCCTGATCAACGGCCTCGACGACATCGGCCTGACGATGGAGAAGAAGTCGTCGATCGACACCTACGAGGCCAAGCTCAAGGAGCGCGCCTGGGCTTGAGGCGCAGCCTGTCATCGCGCCCCGGTGCCTTCAGGCGCCGGGGCTTTTCTTTGCGAGATCGTCTTCTCACGAACCTGCTGATGGCTGACGCCCATGCTGCCTGACATCGTCACCTTCTGGCACGGCTCGATGGACGGGCTGCGCCGGACCTGTCTGCGCTCGCAAGTGGCGGCCGGGCACAAGGTCACCGTCTACAGTTTCGATCCAATTCCCGGCCTGCCGGATGGCATCGGCAATGCCGAGGCCGAAGCGGTGCTGCCGCATGCATTCTCGGAGAGGCTGCGCCCGGCCGAGCGCGACGGGTCCTGGCGCGACTGGACCATCCTGCAATTCAGCGACTTCTTCCGCATGCGGCTGATGACACAGCGCGCCGGGCTCTGGCTCGACGCCGATGTGCTTCTCTTGAAGCCGGTCGAGATCGATCCGGCAAAGCCGTATTTTGCCTGGGAACGGCCGCGGCAGCTCGGCAACTCCGTGCTGTACCTGCCGCACAATGATCCGATCGTGCGCGCATTCGAAGCGCTGATGCAGCAGGACGAACTGACGCCGGACTGGCTGGCGCTGCGTCACCGCCTGACCTTTGCGATGCGCAAGCTGCGCGGCAAATCCAATCGCCTGTCCGACATCCGCATCGCGATCTACGGCCCCGCAGCGCTCACCGCGCTCGCGCGCCGCGAAGGCGAGTTGCAGCACGCGCTGCCGAAGCGCTCGTTCTACGCGGTACACGCCGAGCCGGGTCTGTTCTTCGAGCCGTCGGATTTTTCGAGCTACCTGAACGATCCCGAAATTGTCGGCCTTCACATTTCCCCGAAGGGACGCGGCAAGGAGGCGCCGATCCCGGGCAGCCTCTACGCGTGGGCGACGGAGCGCTTTGGCCAGGCCTGAGCCGATTTGATCTGCCGCAAGGTTGGATTGCGCAGAAGGCGTCATATGGGTAGCCATTCCAGGAGGCGCCCATGAGCACCGAAACCCACTACCCTGTCGTCGAGTACCTGGTCGATGTGTTCGGCAACTGGCTGAAGCATCGGCGGGACCTTGATGAACTGCGCGAACTGGACGACGCAAGTTTCAGCCAGATCGCGGGCGACCTGCGGGTCAGCCCCGACGACCTCGCCGCGTTGGTGCGCCAGGGACCGCACAGTGCCGACGAGTTACCCAAGCTGCTCAAGGCACTCGGGATCGATCAGGAGAAGCTGGCGCGCACCGAGCCCCTGGTGTTGCGCGACATGGAGCGGGTCTGCAGCTTGTGCGATCACAAGCGGCAGTGCGACCATGACCTTGCCGCCGGCACCTCCGGCACGCGCTATCAGCAATACTGCCATAACGCTCCGACGATCGAAGCGCTGGGCGAGACAGCACGCCGCTAGCCACGGCGCAGGGGTCATGAGGGTGCATCGATGCTGAATCCGCACGCCGTCTGGCGTCCTGCACTGCCGATCTTCGTGGTCGTGATGGCCGCGCTGTTGCTGCTGCGCCTGCATCAGGCCAACGGTGCGGGGCAGCCCTCGGAGAGCATCGCTGCCGGACATCGGTTGGCTGAAGCCTGGTGCATGGAATGCCACGTCATCGGCGCCATCGCCCGGGGCGCGAAGAAAGCCCCGCCGGACTTCGCCGCCGTCGCAAACCGGCCCTCGACCACCATGCTCTCGCTGAAGGTATTCCTGAAGACCAGTCATCCAACGATGCCGAACATCATCATCGGACCAGGCGAGGCCGATGATCTCGCGAACTACATCATGAGCCTGAAGCGCGAATAGAGCGCAAACACCAGGTCGATGGTCGTCACTGCCCCATCGTCGCGATCGCATCGGCGATCGCGATCGTGCGTCTGGCCATCTCGGCATGCAGGCGCTCCACCATGCGGCCGTCGAGCTGGATCGCGCCGCGCGAGGCGTTCTCCGGCTGCTCGAAGGCGGCGATGATCCTGCGGGCCTCGGTGACCTCGGCCTCGGGCGGCGTGAAGATCGCGTTGCAGGCGTCGATGTGGCTCGGATGGATCAGCGTCTTGCCGTCGAAGCCGAGATCGCGGCCCTGCGCGCATTCCTCCGCGAAGCCGTCGATATTGCTGATGTCGCCGTAGGGTCCGTCGAGGATCTCGAGCCCGTGCGCGCGGGTCACCAGGATGCAATGCGTGATCATCGGGATCATCGCCGCGCGGCCCGGCTTCATCCGGATCCGGGTTTCGCGCGCAATGTCGTTCGGCCCGAACACGAAGCCGGCGAGCCGGACTTCGGAGTCCTTCGATGCCGCGGCGAGCTTGTCGGCGTCGAGCACGGCACGTGCGGTCTCGATCATCGCCCAGACCCGGATCGAGGCAGGGGCATTGATGTCGCTGAGGCGATCAGCGACCGCGTTGAGATCGTCGACAGTGGAAATCTTCGGAACCAGAATCCCGTCCGGCTGCGCCTTGCCGGCCATGCCGATGTCGTCGACCCACCACGGGCTGTCGAGCGCGTTGATGCGGATCAGGACCTCGCGCTTGCCGAAGCCCCTGGCGGCGACCGCCTTGGCAATCTGCTCGCGGGCCACCGCCTTGGCGTCGGGGGCAACGGAATCCTCGAGGTCGAGGATGATGCCGTCCGCCGCCAGCGTACGGGCCTTCTCCAGCGCCCGCGCATTCGATCCCGGCATGAACAACAGGCTGCGGCGCGGACGGGTCATCGGCATTCTCCTGGGGGCTCGGGCTCTGCTGTCCATTGTTTGGGCATTGGGCGGAACCATCTTTCAACGCTGCCGTATCATCTCAGGATGCACACCGAAAGTCTTGTTCCCGTCACCGGCATGTGGTTAGCCAGAGGCCATGAAATCCTTTCCGAAGCAGTTGATCGACGGCTACCGGACCTTCGCGACCCAGCGGTTGCCGACTGAACAGTCGCGATACCGGGACCTGTCCGAGCGCGGCCAGTTTCCCGAGACCATGGTGATCGGCTGCTGCGATTCCCGCGTCTCGCCGGAAGTGATCTTCGATGCCGGCCCCGGCGAGTTGTTCGTGGTCCGCAACATCGCCAATTTGGTTCCGGTCTATCAGCCCGACAGCAATGCCCACGGCGTCTCGGCCGCGCTGGAATATGCCGTGACCGTGCTGAAGGTAAAGAACATCGTGGTGCTGGGCCATGCCCAGTGCGGCGGCATCCGCGCCTTCGTCGACAAGATCAAGCCGCTCACGCCCGGCGACTTCATCGGCAAATGGATGCAGATGTTCATCAAGCCCGGCGAGATCGTCGAGCAGCGCGACCATGAAAGCATGCAGGACTTCGTCATCCGCATCGAGAAGGCCGCGGTGTTCCGCTCGCTGGAGAACCTGATGACGTTCCCGTTCGTGCGCGAGCGGGTCGAGAGCGGCGAGATGCAATTGCACGGCGCCTATTTCGGCGTCGCCGAGGGCTCGCTGTTCGTGCTCGACCGGGTCGCGAAGGAATTCATCAGCGTCGCCGATGCCATGAAGGCCGGCGCGTAGCCGCTCGGCTACTCATCACCGTGATAGCCGCCCCAGCGATCCGAGAGTGCCAGCAACAGCGCTGAGATCACGAACACCAGATGCACGGCGACGAGCCAGGTCATCCGCGTCGCGTCGAACGCGGCATCGATGTTCAGGAACGCTTCCAGCACGTGGATCGCGGAGATCGCGACGATCGACGCCAGCAGCTTCTGCTTCAGCCCGGCAAAATCGATCTTGGTGATCCAGATCGGCCAGTTCGGGTTGCCCGACGTGTCGATGCGCGAGACGAAGTTCTCGTAGCCCGAAAACACCACGATCAGAATGAGGTTGGCGACCAGCGTGACGTCGATCAGCGCCAGCGCGTCGAGGATGACTTCCGTCGATTTGTAGCCGGACGCATGCAGGACGAACTCCCAGAGCATGCGCCCGAATTTCAGCAGCAGCACGGCAAGCGCCACCACCAGGCCGACATAGAACGGCGCCATCAGCCAGCGGCTGTTGAACAGCACATATTCGAAGCCGCGCATGATGCGCGGCGTCGGGGGGCTCGATGGGGTGGGAGCCAGCTGTTCCGACATGGTTGCGCCCCCCGTTGGTCCCGCCTTTAGGCCGCTTTCTTCTTCGCGGTGATCAGCTTGCGGTTGATCAGGACTTCCGCGATCTGGATCGCGTTCAGCGCGGCACCCTTGCGCAGATTGTCCGACACGCACCAGAACGACAGGCCGTTCTCAACGGTCGCATCCTCGCGGATGCGGCTGATATAGGTCGCGTCCTCGCCGGCCGCCTCATAGGGCGTGACATAGCCGCCCGGCTCGTGCTTGTCGATCACGAGGCAACCCGGCGCATTGCGGAGGATGTTGCGCGCCTCGTCCGCCGTGATCGGGTTGGCGAACTCGACGTTCACGGCCTCGGAGTGGCTGACGAAGACCGGCACGCGCACGCAGGTCGCGGTCAGCTTGATCTTGGGATCAAGGATCTTCTTGGTCTCCGCCATCATCTTCCACTCTTCCTTGGTGTAGCCGTCTTCCATGAAGACGTCGATCTGCGGAATGATGTTGAAGGCGATGCGCTTCGGAAACTTCTTATTGATCAGCTCGTCATTGGTGTAGACGGCCTTGGTCTGCGAGAACAGCTCGTCCATCGCATCCTTGCCGGCGCCCGACACCGATTGATAGGTCGCGACCACGACGCGCGTGATCGTCGCCTTGTCGTGCAGCGGCTTCAGCGCCACGACGAGCTGCGCGGTCGAGCAGTTCGGGTTGGCGATGATGTTCTTCTTGGTGAAGCCGGCGGCCGCATCCGCGTTCACCTCCGGCACGATCAGCGGCACGTCGGGGTCCATGCGCCAGGCCGAGGAATTGTCGATCACGACCGCGCCGGCGGCACCGATCCTGGGCGACCATTCCTTGGAGACCGAACCGCCGGCCGACATCAGGCAGATGTCGACATCGGAGAAGTCATAGTGCTCGAGCGCCTTCACCTTGAGTGTGCGGTCGCCATAGGAGACCTCGACGCCGACGCTGCGGCGCGAGGCCAGCACGACGACCTCGTCGGCGGGGAATTTGCGCTCGTCGAGAATGTTGAGCATTTCGCGCCCGACATTGCCGGTCGCTCCGACCACCGCGACTTTGTAACCCATCGTTCACTCTCCGACGAAAAATGCCCGTTCTCCCGCAAGCTGCGGAAAGGGAAGAGGCAGCGCTTCTATGCGAGAAACCCCGTCAAGACAACGTTGCGTAGCTTTTGAGCGTTTTGATGCGTTTATTTCGGGCCGATCCGGCCGCCCCCCATCATACGAGAAATCCGTCAGCACTGACGAGCTTCGTCGACGAGGTCTACGCCACGCTCTCCCGGCTGTTCGCCTATGTCGCCGTGCTTGCGCTGTTCGCCGCCCTCGGCACCTATCTATGGAAGCAACTGCCGGACGCAACCGCGATGGCAGCACCTCCGGCCGCAGGCTGGAGCCTGGCCGTCCGCTCGGCACCGGCTTTTGCCATCAGCCGGCTTGATCCGCGAGATAAAACAGAGACTTACGAAATCATCCGGCATCCCGAGGGCGGCCGCAAGGACGTCTTCCGCTGGACCGACGCCAATGGCACGCCGGCAGCCGAGCTGGAAATCTACCGCCCCGGCGGCGAGGCCATGGGACCTGCGGTCACCGAGATTGCCGGGCGGCTCGACCGGGGCGGCGTCCGCGAGCTCGAGGCCGCCGGGATCGTCGACAGCAAATTCGGCGGCGTCACCCTGCTGCGTCCGGCGCGGCAGGACGGCAGCCGTGCCTGTCTCGGCTTCCTCAAGCAGGCCGACGCCCCCGATCTGCGCATCTCGGGCTGGACCTGCCAGGGCGCCAGCCTGCCGGCCCAGCGCGCCGCGATCATTTGCATGCTGAACCGGCTGACCTTGCTGGCCGCTGGCAACGACCCACGGCTCGCCGCGCTGTTCGCGCATGCCGAGCTGCGGCGCACCGACTGCGTTACCTCCGGCCCGCCCGCCCTGTCGGCCGACTGGGTGATGGGCAGCGAGAACCCGCTTCTGCGCGGCGCGCTTTGATGGCGAGACCGTGGCAAGGCACTGGTTTTCATGAAACTTTTGCGCTTGGACACGCATTATCTCTGCTGGTGTGGCGCAATTGACCTAGTGACGCCCCACCCTCCATGGCTACAATGTGTTCCGAGTGATTTTGGCTGATGCGCCAGCCCCCGATGGGGGCCGTAATGACGAGGATGCGATGACCTTGAAATTCCCTGCCGCGAAAAAGCTCGTGGTGTTGCTTGCCGCGGCTGCCGTCACCGCAACCGCGTTTGGCATGACCGCGGCCAGCGCGCAGCAGAGCCCGAGCAAGCGCAAGCAGCAAGAGCAGTATGACCGCGACGGCCGCCGCTACTACGGCGCGCAGGGTCCGAACCGGGTCTATCAGCAGGGTCCGCGCACCCGCGTTTACGTCACCACGCGGTCATGGCTCGACGCCGGCACCGAAGTGCTACCGGGCGACCGCAAGTTCAACGACTACGCGTATCCGCCGGATGTCGGCTACCCGTCGTTCGCACGCGAGAACAACAACCGTCCGATCGACCGCCAGCCGCTCAGCCCGCCGGCCGACCTCGGCGGCTATCCGCGGAATTTCCCGCTGTACTGAGAATTTCGGCTGATAGCCGATATGAAAATGCCCGGCTCCGGCCGGGCATTTTTTGTTTTGGGCTTCGTCATTCCGGGGCGATGCGCAGCATCGAACCCGGAATCTCGAGATTCCGGGTCTGGTGCTAACGCACCATCCCGGAATGACCGCATAACCCTTACGCGTGCAGCTTCTGCAATTCCTTCAGGATCGCCTCGCCCATCTGCGCCGTGCTGACGGACGTGGTGCCGGCCGACTTGATGTCGGCGGTGCGCAATCCACTGGCAAGCACGGCAGCGATCGCTGCATCGACCTTGTCGGCGAGATCGCCCATGCCGAAGGAATAGCGCAGCGCCATGCCGAACGAGGCGATCATCGCGATCGGATTGGCGAGGCCCTTGCCGGCGATATCAGGCGCCGAGCCATGCACCGGCTCGTACAACGCCTTGCGCTCCTTGGTCTTGGCGTCCTCCTTGCCGAGCGAAGCCGACGGCAGCAGGCCGAGCGAGCCCGTGAGCATCGCCGCGATGTCGGACAGCATGTCGCCGAACAGATTGTCGGTCACGATGACGTCGAACTGCTTCGGCGTCTTGACCAGGTTCATGCCGCCGGAATCGGCGAGCTGATGCTCCAGCGTGACGTCCTTGTATTCGCGCGCATGCACCTGGGTCATGACCTCGTTCCAGAGCACACCCGACTTCATGACGTTGCGCTTTTCCATCGAGGTCACCTTGTTCTTGCGCTTGCGCGCCAGATCGAAGGCAACGCGGCCGATGCGCTCGATCTCGAAAGTGTCGTAGACTTGGGTGTCGATCGCGCGCTTCTGGCCGTTGCCGAGATCGGTGATGGTCTTCGGCTCGCCGAAATAAACGCCGCCGGTGAGCTCGCGCACGATCATGATGTCGAGGCCCTCGACCACCTCGCGCTTCAGGCTCGAGGCATCCGCCAGCGCCGGATAACACACCGCCGGACGCAGATTGGCGAACAGGCCGAGATCCTTGCGCAGCCGCAGCAGGCCGGCCTCCGGGCGCACTTCGTAGGGCACGCTGTCCCACTTCGGACCGCCGACCGCGCCGAAGATCACGGCATCGGCCGCATTGGCCTTGGCCATGTCGCCCTCGGAGATCGACACCTTGTGCGCGTCATAGGCCGAGCCGCCGACCAGGCCCTGCTCGGTCTCGAACTTCGCGATGCCCTGTGCGTTCAGCCAGTCGATCACGCGCTGCACCTCGGCCATCACTTCGGGGCCGATGCCGTCGCCGGGGAGAAGCAGCAGTTTATGGGTCGCCATGGTCTATCACCTTGTCCAACTCGTCATGCCCGGCCTTGTGCCGGGCATCCACGTCTTTCCAGCCTCAAGCTGGCAAGGCGTGGATGGCCGGGACAAGCCCGGCCATGACGACCAATTTGTTGCGGGCGGAGTGCTAAAACGCCCCGGGCGGATTGGCAAGGCACCCCGGACAGGGCCAAAATGGCCCGCCAAGAGCCAACCGCGCCCCAAAAGAAGCCAACAAGACGGACCTCATGACCGCAGCCATTATCTACGCCTTCGCCTCGGCCATCTTCCTCGGCGCTGGCGTCGTGCTGGCACAGCTCGGCCTGCGCACCGTCGAGCCGCTGTCGGGCGCCGCGATCAGCGTGCCGTCCTTTACCCTGCTGTTCCTGGTGCTGTCGCCGCTGATCCTGCATGGCGAGCCGGTGGTCTGGCGCGGCCTGCCGATCTTTATGGCGATCGGCCTGTTCTTCCCGGCCTCGCTGACGCTCTTGACCTTCGCCTCGAACCGGGCGCTCGGACCAGTGATCACCTCGACATTGGGCAATTTGGCGCCGCTGCTTGCGGTCGCCGCCGCCGTGGTGCTGCTGCACGAGCCGCTCGCGCCGCAACAGCTGATCGGCCTCGTGGTCGCGGTGGCCGGTGCCGCAATCATTACCGTGACCCGGCCCCGCGACCTCGGTCATTGGCGGAGCTGGGCCCTGCTGCTGCCGCTTGCGAGCGCGCTGGTGCGCGGCATCGTGCCCCCGATCGCCAAGCTCGGGCTGGCGATCTGGCCGAGCCCGCTGTGGGCCTGCCTGATCGGTTACATCATGTCGTCAATCGTGGTGCTGACGGTCCAGCGCGTCCGCAAGGGCAGCTTCATGGTGCAGGCGCCGCGTGACGGCCGGTTCTGGTTTGCATTGACCGGGATCAGCAACGGGCTCAGTGCGCTCAGCCTGTTCGCCGCGGTCCGCAACGGCCCGATCACATTGGTGGCGCCGCTCGCTGCAATCTACCCGCTGGTGACCGTGACGCTGAGTGCGATGATGCTCAAGCATGTCGAGATCACCGCGCGGATCGTCGCCGGAACCCTGCTGACCGTCGCCGGCGTCGCGCTGGTCCTGATCGCCTGATTGCCCGATACGCAAGACGGTGTTGCTGCCCGTGGCGCTGGGCAGGACCGGCGCGGCCTGCCACAATGGCTCCATTGCCGGAGTGAATAGTGAGAGCCCCCGCCCCATCCTACCCGCATCCCGCGCGGCTGATCCTTATTTTGTCGCTCGCACCAACGGTCGGTCTCGGCATCGGCCGTTTCGCCTATTCGCTGGTGCTGCCGGACATGCGCGACTCGCTGGCCTGGTCCTATTCGGCCGCCGGCTTCATGAACACGATCAATGCCGCCGGCTATCTGGTCGGCGCGCTGTTCGCCTCGCGCCTGATCCAGCGCTTCGGGCTCGCCGCCTCGGTGCGCTGGTCGACGCTGGCCTGTGCGCTGTCGCTGGCGCTGTGCGCCATCTCGGGCAATTTCGCCGTGCTGAGTTTCGCCCGCCTGCTGGTCGGCTTCGCCGCTGCGATCGGCTTCGTCGGCGGCGGCGCGCTGGCGGCAACCATCGCGCAATCGCGGCCGGAGCGCGCCAACTTCCTGCTCAGCCTGTTCTATGCCGGGCCGGGCGTCGGCATCCTGGCCTCCGGCCTGATCGCGCCCTTCGTGCTGCACGGCTTTGGCGCCGGCTCATGGTGGATCGTGTGGTGGGCGATGACCTTGCTCTCTGCGATCATGACCGTGCCGCTGCTGCTTGCGCCATTGCACGCCAATACTGCCGCCGGCGGCATCGTGCGGACCAAATTCGCTGTGATGCCGGTCCTGATCTACCTCGCCGCCTATTTCCTGTTCGGCGCCGGCTACATCGCCTACATGACCTTCATGATCGCCTATGTCCGCGACGGTGGCGGCGGCGCGGGTGCACAGAGCGCGTTCTGGAGCCTGATCGGCGTCAGCGCATTCGTCACCCCTTGGGTCTGGCGGCGGGTTTTGGCGCTCGACCGCGGCGGGCTCGCGACCACCATCATCCTCGGCGTCAACGCACTCGGCGCGGCCCTCCCGATCTTCGGGCATTCGCCGCTGCTGCTCGCGATTTCGGCACTGGTGTTCGGCGTCGCGTTCTTCGCCGTGGTCGGCTCGACCACCGCCTTCGTGCGTCTCAATTACCCGCCGGAAGCCTGGCCGACCGCGATTGCGGCGATGACCATCGCCTTCGGCATCGGCCAGACGCTCGGGCCGATCGTGGTCGGTGCCATCACCGACGCGGTCGGCAGCCTGTCATTTGCGCTGAACGTCTCGGCCGCGATGCTGGCGTTGGGAGCGGTGCTGTCGGCGTTTCAGAGGAAGGTCGGGCCTTAATGACCACTCGTCATTCCGGGCTCGCGAAGCGAGAGCCCGGAATCCATCGTGACGCAGCGCATGCGGCCAAATGGATTCCGGGCCTGCGCCTTCGGCGCATCCCGGAATGACGAGGGGACGACAGAGCGTTAGCTCCCGCTGAACGAATTGTAGCCCTGGTCTTCCCAGTAGCCGCCCTTGTAGTCGTTGGTGACTTCCATCGAGAGCACGTATTTCGGGTTCTTGAAGCCGAGCTTGGTCGGCACCCGGATCTTCATCGGGAAGCCGTAGGCGCGCGGCAGGATCGCGTCGCCGAATTTGAAGGTCATCTGGGTCTGCGGATGCAGCGCCGTGCGCATGTCCAAAGGTGAATTGTAGCCGTCCTTGTCGGCGCACTGGAACCAGACATATTTGGCGCGCGTGTCGGCGCCGACCAGCTTGAGGAAATCGCGCAAGGGCGTGCCGGTCCAGCTGCCGATCGCGCTCCAGCCTTCGACGCAGATGTGGCGCGTCACCTGCTTGACCTGCGGCAGCTTGTACAATTCGTCGAGCGTCCACGATTTCTTGTTCTCGACCAGCCCGCGCACCTCGAGCTTCCAGTCCGCGCCTGCGATCTCCGGCGCATCGTCGAGATCGTAATAGGCGTTGAACGGGAACGGCTTGGTGATCATGCTCTCGGGGAAAGTCGGCGCCAGCGCATCCGGATTGAACATCCAGGCCTGCACCGCGTCGTTGAACTTCGAGACCTTCTTCAGCAATTCCTCCGCCGAGGACGAATCGACCACGTCGCAGCCGGTCAGCAGCGTCAGCGCACCGAGGCTGGTCCCCGCCGTGATGAAGCGGCGGCGTGTCAGCTCCGGCATCGTCTTCACCGCATCACGCACGAGCAGCTTCTTGTCGACGCCGGGGACCAGGAGTTTGCGAAGACGACCCATGACACTCTCCCTCAACGTCCGATGATCATCGCGCGCAGGCTCTTCGGCACCAGCAGCGCGAGCGCGACATGGATCACCAGGAAGGCCACGATCAGCGCCATGCAGGTGAAGTGGACATAGCGGGCGATGTCGTAGCCGCCGAACAGCGACACCAACCAATGCAACTGCACCGGCTTCCACATCGACAGGCCGGACAGCACGATGACGACGCCGACGGTGATGATGCCGGTATAGAGCAGCTTCTGCACCGAATTGTACTTGCTGAGATCGTCATGCGACAGCTTGAGGGTCAGCGCCGCCTTGGTGTCGGCAATCACGCCGCCCGGGGTGATCGGCAGCAGCTTCTTGCGGAAGCGGCCGGTGGCGAAACCGAGCGCCAGATAGATCAGGCCGTTGACCATCAACAGCCACATCGCGGCGAAGTGCCAGAGCAGCGCGCCGCCGAGCCAGCCGCCGAGCGTGATGTTCCGCGAGATGGTGAAGCCGAACAGCGGTGAGGCATTGTAGATCTGCCAGCCGGACATGATCATCAGGATCATCGCGAATGCGTTGATCCAGTGCACCATGCGTACCCAGACCGGCTGGATCAGCTTCGCGGGCGCCGCGGTCTCTGCCTGGTGGTCGCTGACGGCAAGGCTTGTCATGGAATGTCTCTGCTCGTGGTCGTTACCGGCTTATACGCCCGGAACCGGCGTTCCGTTACGGGGTCGCGCATCATCAGTTCGATATACGCCACTCCATCTGGTCACAAAAATGCGAGCCGGGGCGAGGCTCCGGCTCGCATTCACGTAAGGCGTTCAGGGACTAGATCGGCCCGCCGGGTGTTAGGTCGCCGGCATCAGCACGGTGTCGACCACATGGATGACACCGTTCGACTGGTTGACGTTGGAGATCGTCACCATCGAGGTGCCGCCCTTGGCATCGACGATCCAGACCTTGCCGTCCTGCTTCTTGACGGTCAGTTCCTCGCCCTCGGCGGTCTTCAGCTTCTTGCCGTCGGTGAGGTCGGAGGCCTCGAGCTTGCCCGGCACCACATGGTAGGTGAGGATCTTGGTCAGCGTCGCCTTGTTCTCGGGCTTCACCAGGTTGTCGACGGTTCCGGCCGGCAGCTTGCCGAACGCGGCGTTGGTCGGCGCGAACACCGTGAACGGACCCTTGCCTTCCAGCGTGCTGACCAGGCCTGCGGCCTTCACCGCGGCGACGAGGGTGGTGTGGTCCTTCGAATTGACGGCGTTCTGGACGATGTTCTTGGACGGGAACATCGCGGCGCCGCCGACCATCACGGTCTTTTCCTCGGCGCGGACCGGCGCCACGACTGTGGCGGTGATCGCGAGCGCGCTGAAGGCGGCGGCAAGATAGGCAATACGCTTCGACATGGTTCGTCTCCCGATGGGTATCTGGCCGGCTCAGTCTCCGCCGGCGATGAAGGGGCAACAACGGCGCGTGTTGATTGATGTGAGCGTCGTCGTTGGCCTGAGCTACGGGAGGTTTTCCGGGCGGTTTCCGGAAATAACTCTTTGTGATTCCTGAAACCGGTTGGCGCGCGCTCCGTACATGTGGCGCTTCACGCAGCCGTTGCGCATTCCATTCGACGGAATGGACGGGTGCGCCGCCGCGAGCAATTTGCTTGCCGCCGTTGTTCGATTGGTTCAGCCTGAGATTGCGGTGCAGCTTCACAACGGGCGGTAGTGGGGAGAAGCAATCATGAGCAGCATCACGGCTGACGGCCGCGCCACGCCTATCGTGAACGATGCCGGCAGCGACATCGGCCCGCTCGAGCAGAAGCATCTGCAATACGCCAACTATCGCGCGGTCGCAGACACCACCGAGATCACGAAAACCCATTGGCACATCGCCACCGCCAACGCGCTCGGCTGGGGCTTCGACGGCATGGACGGCGTGATCTTCGCGCTGATCTCGCCGATGGTGATCAAGGAATTCCAGCTGAGCTTGCCGGAATACCGCTCCGGCATGCAGATCGCGCTGTTCGTCGGCATCGCCGGCCTCTATTTCTGGCCGTGGCTCGCCGATCGCTACGGCCGCCGCACGCTGCTCGCGGTCAACATCGCGCTGTTCTCGCTCCTGATGCCGGTCGCGGCGCTGTCGCCGACCTTCACGGTCTTCGTGATCGCGCGCTCGCTGTTGTTCTTCGCGCTCAACGGCGAATGGTCGCTCGGCTCGATGCTGGTGGCGGAGACCTGGCCGGCCCGGCTGCGCGGGCGCATCATCAGCATCACGCGCTCGGCCTGGTGCCTCGGCGCCACGCTCGCCGGCGCGATCACCGGGCTGGTCGCCGCCAATTTCGGCTGGCGAATCGCCGTGATGGTGCCCGGCGTGATCGCGCTGCTCGCGATCTATATCCGCTCCACTTGTCCGGAATCGCCCTATTGGGTGCGCGCGCAGGACCGCAAGCGGCGCATCTCGGAGACGCTGGCGCGCGGCGGCACCGTCAGCAACGAGGACGGCGCCTGGTTCGGCAAAGCCAAGTCGG
The DNA here is from genome assembly GCF_038967635.1 of Bradyrhizobium sp. B124. Classification (NCBI taxonomy): domain Bacteria; kingdom Pseudomonadati; phylum Pseudomonadota; class Alphaproteobacteria; order Hyphomicrobiales; family Nitrobacteraceae; genus Bradyrhizobium; species Bradyrhizobium sp. B124. The sequence continues at coordinate 5,441,374 of NZ_CP152413.1, forward strand.
TCGGCATCCGCCAGGTGTTCATGCCCGACGTGCTGCCTTCGACATTGGTCGCGCTGTTCGTGGCCTGCGCCAGCACCTGCATCTACGGCACGGTCGGCGCTTGGATGCCGCTGTATCTTTCGACCGAGAAGCATTGGTCGACCACGGAATACAGCCTGTTCTACGTGTTCTACGGCCTGTGCGGCTTCCTCGGCCTGTGCCTGGTCGGCTGGCTGATCGACAAGATCGGCCGCCGCCGTACCTTCATCGTGACCCTGATCGAGGGCGCGATCTTCATGACGCTCTGGGTCTATTCCGAGGACCGCGTCCTGCTGTGGGCGTTCGGGCTTCTCTGGTGTCTCGGCTTCCTCGGCTTCTGGGGCCCGAGCACGACGCTGACTGCGGAGATCTTCCCGACCCGCATCCGCGGCGCCGCCAACGGCGTGGTCTGGGCGATCGCCTATTTCGTCGGCTTCGTGCTGTTCCCCTTCGTCTCGATCGCGCTCCAGCAGCACACCGGCTCGTTCGCGCTGTCGTTCCTCTGCATCCCCGTGCTGATGATCGCGATGGCGGTCGGCGTGTTCCTGTTCGTGCCGGAGCATTCCGGCAAGGAGCTGAACGAGATCAGCGAGTGAGGCGCCGGTAGACCGTAGCCCGGATGAAGCGCAGCGAAATCCGGGGCCGCTGTAACCACGGATGGGCCTGCCCCGGATTACGCTTCGCTGCATCCGGGCTACGCACTTCAACCTCCCCTTGAAAAGGGGAGGTCGCTTTGCTCGCCAGAGCAAAAGCGGGTGGGATCCGCTCTCTCTGTAGACGGCATTGCCTGCGGCTGACCCCCATCCCGACCTTCCCCCTTTCAGGGGGAAGGAGAAGACAGATGGTAGCCCGACCTAATCCCTGTTCGCCGGGGTCTGAATAAATCCGCGATTATGCGTCGGGCTGATCAGGATCTCGTTCATGCAGACCCGCGCCGGCATGCCGGCGACGAAGGCGATGGTGCGGCCGCAATCCTCCGGCTGCAGCATCCTGGCCTGCTCGGCTTCGCTCGGCACCACCGGCCGTTGCTTCAGAATCGGCGTTGCCACCTCGCCCGGCGACAGGCAGCAGGCCCGCAGGCCGTTGACGCATTCGTCCATGTTGAAGGAATGGGTCAGCGCCAGCACCGCGTGCTTGGTCGTGGTGTAGGCCGGGCCCGGCATCTTCGAGACGTGGCGGCCCGCCCAGGAGGCGACGTTGATGATGCAGCCGTCCTGCTGCTTGCGCATCGTCGGCAGCACCGCGCGCATGCAGTAGAGCACGCCGTTGAGGTTGACCTCGACCAGCTTGTCCCAGCCTTCCAGCTCCATGTCGGCCCAGCTGCGCTTCGGCACGTTGATGCCGGCGCTGTTGACCAGGAGGTCGATGCGGCCGTGTTTGCGGACGATCGTCTCGGCGGCCTTGTTGACGTCGGCCTTGTTGCTGACATCGAGCGGAATCGCCTCGGCCTTGCCGCCCTTTTTGGTGATGTTGGCCACCACGCGGTCGAGCTCTTCCTTGCGGCGGCCGGAGACCACCACCGTCCAGCCGTCCGCAGCCAGGAATTCCGCCCCGGATTCGCCGATTCCGGTGCCGCCGCCGGTGACCCAGGCCACGCGTTTCCCATTATTTGTCATGCAAACTGTCTCCGTTGCTTTCCGAAGGGCGTTTTTGCTAATCCAGCCGGACTCTTACCGGCCCTTTCGCCCTTCGGGGGATGTTGCATGAACACGACCACCAACGCCAACCTGTTTTCCCGCCTGTTCGACGGCCTCGACGACCCCAACCGGCTCGCGATCGAGCAGCTCGACGGCAGCCGCATCTCCTATGGCGACCTGATCGCACGCGCGGGCCAGATGGCGAATGTGCTGGTGGAACGCGGCGTCAAGCCGGGCGACCGCGTCGCGGCGCAGACCGAGAAGTCGGTCTCGGCCCTCGTGCTCTATCTCGCCACCGTGCGCGCCGGCGGCGTCTATCTGCCGCTCAACACCGCCTATACGCTGAACGAGCTCGAATACTTCATCACGGATGCCGAGCCGTCGCTGGTGGTCTGCGATCCCTCCAAGCTGGACGGCATCAAGGCGATCGCCGCCAAGGCCGGCGCGAAGGTCGAGACGCTCGATGCCAGCGGCAAGGGTTCGCTGACCGAGGCCGCCGACAGGGCGCCGAAGGACTTCGCCACCGTGCCGCGCGGCAATGACGACCTCGCCGCGATCCTCTACACGTCGGGCACCACCGGCCGCTCCAAGGGCGCGATGCTCTCGCACGACAATCTGGCGTCGAACTCGTATTCGCTGGTCGACTACTGGCGCTTCACCGACAAGGACGTGCTGATCCACGCACTGCCGATCTATCACACCCACGGCCTGTTCGTGGCGAGCAACGTGACGCTGTTCTCGCGCGCCTCGATGATCTTCCTGCCGAAGTTCGATCCGGACGCGGTCCTGAAGCTGATGGCCCGCGCCACCGTGATGATGGGCGTGCCGACCTTCTATACCCGCCTGTTGCAGAACCCCGGCCTGAACAAGGACACGACCAAGCACATGCGGCTGTTCATCTCGGGCTCCGCGCCGCTGCTCGCCGACACCCATCGCGAATGGTCGGCGCGGACCGGACACGCCGTGCTCGAGCGCTACGGCATGACCGAAACCAACATGAACACGAGCAACCCCTATGACGGCGACCGCGTGCCCGGCGCGGTCGGCTTCGCGCTGCCCGGCGTCTCGGTGCGGGTCACCGATCCCGACACCGGCAAAGAGCTTCCGCGCGAAACCATCGGCATGATCGAGGTCAAGGGCCCGAACGTGTTTAGGGGTTACTGGCGGATGCCGGAGAAGACCAAGTCCGAATTCCGCAGCGACGGCTTCTTCATCACCGGCGACCTCGGCAAGATCGACGACAAGGGTTATGTCCACATCCTCGGCCGCGGCAAGGATCTCGTGATCTCCGGCGGCTTCAACGTCTATCCGAAAGAGATCGAGAGCGAGATCGACACCATGCCCGGCGTGATCGAATCAGCCGTGATCGGCGTGCCGCATGCCGATTTCGGCGAAGGCGTCACCGCCGTTCTGGTTTGCAGCAAGGGCGCCGATATCAGCGAGGCCTCGGTGCTGAAGGCGCTCGACGGGCGGCTCGCCAAATTCAAGATGCCCAAGCGCGTCTTCGTCGTCGACGAATTGCCGCGCAATGCGATGGGCAAGGTGCAGAAGAATATTTTGCGGGATACGTACAAGGATATCTACGCAAAGGGATGAAGCCGGAAGAACGTCGTGAGGGGTAGATGGAGCGGGAGCAGGCTATCCAGATTAACGATCAACTCGTCATCGCGCACGAGGCGATGAAGAAGGCTCGAATCGCGATTGCGGAGCTCGGAAAGCAGGAGCGGCTTGAATTGGATGGCCCGCTTTATGACCTCCTACTCGAGCTGGAATGGCAGGTGATGCTGCCGCTCTACGAACAGTTTCGTGACCTGATGAAGCTGGAGTTGCACGAAAAACTCCCTGCTCCGAGCTCCGAACTGAAGTGGAGCGACGTGCGTCTTCCCCGCGAAGCTACGGAAGCTACGCTGGACGACATCATCATGTCGGCCCTGACATCACGATGGCAGAAGGTCGCGATGATTATAGGGGTCGCGTTGAAAGACTGCGAGAAACTGAAATTGCCGATAGCTCCTGAAATGATCGGAGCACGCTTGCGCTTCCTGTCCCACGCCGGTCGGATCGAGGGCGTCGGAGACCTCCGACGGTGGGGTCACAGCGAAGTACGGCTGAAGGATGAGCCGATCAGTGCCCTCCAACGAGGCTGATCACGAACCGTCCGCCGACAATGAAAAGATAGGCCCCGAACGCCACCTCCAGCGCACGCTTCGACAGCGCGTGGGCCACCTTGACCCCGAGCGGCGCGGTGACGAGCGTGGTCGGCATCACCAGCAGCGCGCCGATCAGCGAGACGTAGCCGAGTGCGAACGGCAGTTGCAGCGCCGTGACCTCAGGAAAGCGTGCGGCGGCGGGCCAGCCGGCATAGACATAGCCGAGCGCGCCGGGGATCGAGATCAGCACCGCGAGCGCGGACGAGGTCGCGACCGCCTGATGGATCGGCCGGCCATAGAAGGTCATCAAGAGGTTGGCGAACAGGCCGCCGCCGATGCCCATCAGCGTCGACAGCAGGCCGACGAAGAAGCCATAGACGCGCATCAGAAATCCCTTCGGCACGTCGTCGCCGAACTTCCAGGTCTCGCGCGCCAGCAGCAGCCGCGCCGCCGCCGACCAGGCCACCACGACGAACACGATCTTGAACAGCCGCTCCGGCGCAAAGCGCGCGGTGACGCTGCCGGCGGCGACGCCGATCACGATCGGCAGCCACCAGCGCTTCAGGATCTCCATGTCGACCGCGCCGCGGCGATAATGGGCACGGAACGAGCTCAGCGAGGTCGGGATGATGATCGCGAGCGAGGTGCCGATGCAGAGCGGCATCCGCACCTCGAGCGGCACGCCGGCGAGACGAAAGCATTCGTAGAACACCGGCACCAGGATCGCGCCGCCGCCGATGCCGAACAGCCCGGCGAGAAAGCCGGACAGCGCGCCAACCGCAATCAGCAGCAGTGCGAGCTCGAGCAATTCCCTGGGATCGAGGCCGGCCATCATATCCTTCGCAGTGTCGACGTACGGCCGCACCACCCGCCCCCGCCTTCACGGAGATCAATAGCCCCTTTTGGGATTCGGGAGTATCTATGCTGTTGAGCAGGCTCTCTTGCGAAATGCGGAAGGATCGAGCTTGGACCAGCTTGCTGCGATGGCGGCCTTTGTCCGCGCGGTCGAAACCGGCAGCCTGTCGGCGGCGGCGCGGTCGCTGCCGAGCTCGCTGACCTCCGTCAGCCGCCAGATCAGCGCGCTCGAGGAGCATTACGGCACCCGCCTGCTGCTGCGCACCACCCGCCGGCTCGCACTGACCGACGACGGACGCATCCTCTACGAGCGCGCGAAATCCGTTCTCGGCGAGGTCAGGGAGATCGAGGCGGCGCTGGCGCGCGACCCGCATCAACCGTCAGGCCGGATTCGGCTGAGTTCGCCGAGCCTGATCGGGCGGCTGGTGATCGCGCCCCTGCTGGTGGAGTTTCTGCGCCGCTATCCGGCGCTTTCCATCGACCTGCTGTTGATCGATCGCGCGGTCGACATGGTCGAGGAAGACATCCATTTGGCCATTCGGATCGGGCGGCTGCGCGACTCGCAGCTCGTCACGCGCCGGCTCACCGACCTACAGATGATCGTGTGCGCGGCACCGGCCTATCTGGCCCGGCGCGGTGAACCGCGGACACCGGGCGAGCTTTCGTCGCACGACTGCCTGGTGTTCTCCGATTCGCCTGGGAGTGCGGAGTGGCGCTTTGCCGACGGCACGAAGACGGGTCGCAAATTCCGCATATCCGGTCGGCTCTGGATGAATAGCCTCGAGGCGCTGGTCAGTGCAGCGCGGGATGGCGTGGGCATCGTCCGCGTGCCGTCGTGGCAGGTGCAGTCCGATCTCGCCAGCGGCCGCCTGCAACGCCTGCTGATCGATCATGAGCCGGCCCCGACGCCGCTGCATCTGATGCTTCAGCCGTCACGCCTGGCATCGCCTAAGATCAGGGCATTCGTCGATTATCTGGTGGAACAATGGAGCAAAATCGACGCCTTCCGGGCCCCATCAGCGCGTCGCTAAACGTACCAATCGATGTTCGGATTTCAGATTCATTCTTTTGTTCACTCGACCTTGCATCTGGTATACCACACTGCGGATCAACCAGAATTCGGCAAGTCTAACAATGAACTTCGGTTCGACCGAAGGCTATTTGGCCGTTGCGCGGGCTGATCCGACTCCGTAAATAGAACTCCTCTACCGCGTTCCCCGATGGGCCGGCCGCGGTCCCTCACAACATGAAGCCCGCCGATGACCGCCAGGATCGAACGACCGCTTTCACCCCATTTGCAGACCTACCGGTGGACGCTGACGATGGCGCTGTCCATCGTCCACCGCGCCACAGGTGTGGCGCTCTATTTCGGCACCCTGCTGCTCGCCTGGTGGCTGATCGCAGCCGCCTCCGGTCCGACCGCCTACGCCAACGTCCAGGCCTTCACCGGCAGCGCGATCGGCAAGCTGATCGTGTTCGGCTACACATGGGCGCTGATGCACCATCTGTGCAGCGGCATCCGGCATTTCGTCTGGGACCTCGGCTACGGCTTCAAGGCCAATGAGCGCGAAGCGCTGACCTGGGGCGCGCTGGTCGCCGGCATCGTGCTGACCGTGCTGGTCTGGATCATTGCCTACGCGGTTGGAGGTGGACGATGAGCGGCCCCTCTTCGATGCGCACGCCGCTGGAGCGCGTCCGCGGCCTCGGCTCCGCGCATACCGGCACGGGCGATTTCTGGCGCCAGCGCCTCACCGCGGTTGCGATGACGCTCCTGATCGTTCCCGTGATCGTCGTAGTGATCATGCTGATCGGCCGCAACCATGCCGGCGCGGCCCAGATCCTCGGCTCGATCCCGATCGCCATCATCCTGCTGCTCTTCATCGTCGCCAGCACCTGGCACATGAAGATCGGCATGCAGGTCGTGTTCGAGGACTACATCCATAACGAGAAGCTGAAGATCGCCTGCGTGATGGCGAACAACTTCTTCTGCGTCGCGGTCGCTTTGGCCTCGATCTACGCAATCCTCAAATTGTCGTCGGGAGTATAACCCATGGCCGGTGAAGGAAACGGCAAGGCCACCAACGGCAGTGGCCCGGCTACCAATGGCAAGGCCTACCCGATCCAGGACCACACCTACGACGTCGTCGTGGTCGGCGCCGGTGGCGCGGGCCTGCGCGCCGTGGTCGGCTGCTCGGAAGCGGGCCTGCGCACCGCATGCATCACCAAGGTGTTCCCGACCCGCTCGCACACCGTTGCGGCGCAGGGCGGCATCTCGGCCTCGCTCGGCAACATGCATCCCGACGACTGGCGCTGGCACATGTACGACACCGTGAAGGGGTCGGACTGGCTCGGCGACCAGGACGCGATCGAATACATGGTGCGTAACGCGCCCGACGCGGTCTACGAGCTCGAGCATTGGGGCGTGCCGTTCTCGCGCACCGAGGACGGCAAGATCTATCAACGTCCGTTCGGCGGCATGACCCTGGACTATGGCAAGGGCCAGGCGCAGCGCACCTGCGCCGCGGCCGACCGCACCGGCCATGCCATGCTGCACACGATGTATGGCCAGTCGCTGCGCCACGCAGCCGAGTTCTTCATCGAATTCTTCGCCATCGACCTGATCATGGACGACCAGGGCGTCTGCCGCGGCGTGATCGCGCTGAAGCTTGACGACGGCACGCTGCACCGCTTCCGCGCCCAGACCACGATCCTGGCGACCGGCGGCTATGGCCGCGCCTATGCGTCCTGCACTTCGGCACACACCTGCACCGGCGACGGCGGCGGCATGGTGCTGCGCGCCGGGCTGCCGCTGCAGGATATGGAGTTCGTCCAGTTCCATCCGACCGGCATCTACGGCTCGGGCTGTCTCGTCACCGAAGGCGCCCGCGGCGAAGGCGGCTATCTCGTCAATTCCGAGGGCGAGCGCTTCATGGAGCGCTACGCGCCATCGGCCAAGGACCTCGCCTCGCGCGACGTCGTCTCGCGTGCGATGACGATCGAAATCCGCGAAGGCCGCGGCGTCGGCAAGAAGAAGGATCACATCTTCCTGCACCTCGATCACCTCGATCCGAAGGTGCTGCATGAACGGCTGCCGGGCATCTCCGAATCGGCGAAGATTTTCGCCAATGTCGACGTCACCCGCGAGCCGATCCCGATCGTGCCGACCGTGCACTACAACATGGGCGGCATTGCCACCAACTATCACGCCGAGGTGCTGACCAAGCGCAACGGCGACGACAATTCGGTGGTGCCGGGCCTGATGGCGATCGGCGAAGCCGCCTGCGTCTCGGTGCATGGCGCCAACCGCCTCGGCTCCAACTCGCTGATCGACCTCGTGGTGTTCGGCCGCGCCGCCGCGCTGCGCCTTGCCGACAAGCTGACGGCAAACGCCAAGCAGCCGGAGCTGCCGAAGGATTCGGCCGACCGCGCACTCGGCCGGCTCGATCACTTCCGCTACGCCTCCGGCGGCACGCCGACCGCGAAGCTGCGCGACAGCATGCAGCATGTGATGCAGAACAATTGCGCGGTGTTCCGCACCGGCGACGTGCTGCAGGAAGGCCAGAACCTGATCCACAAGGTCTATGGCGGCGTCGGCGACATCTCTGTGTCGGACCGCTCGCTGGTGTGGAATTCCGACCTGATCGAGACGCTGGAATTCGACAATCTGATCGTGCAGGCGATCGTGACGATGGATTCGGCGGCGAACCGCACCGAGAGCCGCGGCGCGCATGCGCGCGAAGACTTCTCGGCGCGCGACGACAAGAACTGGATGAAGCACACGCTGACCTGGATCGATCCGGCCGGCAAGACCGCGATCGATTATCGTCCCGTCCACGACTACACGATGACCAATGATGTGCAGTACATCCCGCCGAAGGCGCGGGTCTACTGAGAACGAAGGCGCGCAAGCATGGTTGAATTCGCACTTCCGAAGAATTCGAAGATTTCCGGCGGCAAGACCTGGCCAAAGCCGGCCGGGGCCACCGAGACGCGCGAGTTCCGGGTGTATCGCTGGAACCCGGACGACGGCAAGAATCCGAGCGTCGACACCTATTATGTCGACACCCATGATTGCGGTCCGATGGTGCTGGACGGCCTGATCTGGATCAAGAACCACATCGATCCGACGCTGACCTTCCGCCGCTCCTGCCGCGAAGGCGTCTGCGGCTCCTGCGCGATGAACATCGACGGCCAGAACACGCTGGCCTGCACCAAGTCGATGCACGACGTGGGCGCCGGCGGCGCGGTGAAGGTCAATCCGCTGCCGCACCAGCCGGTGGTGAAGGATCTCGTCCCCGACCTGACCAATTTCTACGCCCAGTATGCCTCGATCGAGCCGTGGCTGAAGACCACGACGCCGACGCCGCAGAAGGAGTGGAGGCAGAGCCACGAGGACCGCGAGAAGCTCGACGGTCTCTACGAGTGCATCCTGTGCGCCTGCTGCTCGACCTCGTGCCCGAGCTACTGGTGGAACAGCGAGCGCTTCCTCGGTCCCGCCGCGCTGCTGCAGGCGACGCGCTGGGTCACCGATTCCCGCGATGAAGCGACCGGCGAGCGGCTCGACAATCTCGAGGATCCGTTCCGCCTCTATCGCTGCCACACCATCATGAACTGCGCCAAGGCGTGTCCGAAGGGCCTCAACCCCTCGGAAGCGATCGCCGAGCTCAAGTTCAAGATGGTCGAACGCCAGATCTGATCCGACGCAGCCGCGGCTGGCGCTATGATAGGCGGCCAGCCGCCGCGGGGCGGATCAGGATATCGGCACCGACCGCATCGACCGCCGATCGATCGAGGTCGAGCACGACATCGACGATGCTGTGATCCTCCGGATCCATCGTGACGGTGAAGCCGAGATCGCGGCACATCCCGATCATCGTGGTGTTCTCGGTCAGCACCTGGCCGGACAGCCGCTTCAATCCCTCCGACCGCGCATAGTGGATCAGGAGCTGCATCAGCGCCCAGCCGAGCCCTTTGCCCTTGAGATCGGACTGCAGCAGGATCGCGTATTCGGCGTTCTGGTACAGCGAGTCCGAGTGCAGCCGGACCGCTCCCATCATCTCGCCGGTGCCCGGATCGAGCGCCACAAAGGCCATCGCGCGCGCATAGTCGAGCTGGGTGAGGCGCGCGATGAAGGCGTGCGAGAATTCCTTCATCGCGTGGAAGAAGCGCAGCCTGAGGTCTTCGGCGGTGACGCGCTTGAAGAACTCGGCGACCATCGGCTCGTCCTCCGGTCGCATCGGGCGCACCGTGACGCGCGAGTCGTCGCGTAACGCCAGCTCGCCCTCCCATTGCGACGGATAGGGCCTGACCGCCAGTCTGGTTTGACCGGCGAACAGCCGCGCCGGCTTGCGGATCGCCACCCGCGCATCGAGCGCAAGCACGCCGGTCTCGTCCGCCAGCATCGGATTGATATCGAGCTCGGCGACCTCAGGAATGTCGGCCGCCATCTGCGCCAGCTTGACCAGGGTGAGCGGCACCAGTTCGGCCGGGACGGCGGGCACATCGCCATAGCCGCCGAGCAGCCGCGAGACACGCGTCCGCCCGACCAACTCATGGGCGAGATTCATGTCGAGCGGCGGCAGCGCCACCGCCTTGTCGTTGATCACCTCGACCGCAGGGCCGCCGCGGCCGAATACCATCACCGGGCCGAAGGTCGGATCGTCGGCGATACCGAGGATCAGTTCGCGCGCCGCACGCCGCACGATCATCGGCTGGATCGTGACGCCTTGCAGCGTCGCATCCGGCCGCGCGCTTCGGGCGCGTTCGAGCACCGTCCTTGCCGCTTCGACGACGCTGTCCTTGGTGCGCAGGTCGAGGATCACGCCGCCGACTTCGGACGCGTGCCTGATGTCGCGCGAGAGCACCCGGACCACGATCGCGTGCCCCTCGGCGAGGAACGGCAGCGCCTTCTCGGCGGCGTCCTCGGCACTGTCAGCGACGACCGTCGTCACGATCGGAATGCGATAGGCCTCGAACAGCGCGACGATCTCGGCGGGATCGAGCCAGGCGCGCCCTTCCGACAACGCCTTCACGACCACATGCCGCGCCGCGGCCGTCTCCGGCGTGAACACCGATGCGACGCCCGGCGGGGTCGCCGCGAGCGCCGTGGAGGCCTCGCGATAGCGCACCAGATACATGAAGGCGCGCACCGCATCGTCCTCGGTCGGGAAATGCGGGATGCGCGCCGCCTCGAAGATCGCGCCGGTGCGCTCGTCGGCGCCGACCCATGCCGCAAGCGCCAGTGCCGCGACCGCACTCCGCTTCGTCCTGCGGTCACGCACGCACTGCGCCACCGCTTCGGCAATGCCCTCGGCCGGCGCCACCGCGGTTTCGACATTCGCGACCAGCACTGCGTCGTTATTGGCGTCATCGAGCAGCGCGTTGAGCGCCACCACGTAACGGGCGGCATCGGCATCGCCTGCGATGTCGACGGGATTGGCTGACGACCAGCCCTGCGGCAGCAACTCGTCGAGCCGCGCAATGGTCTGCGGCAGCAGCGTCGCGGGAACGCCGCCGAGTTCGGCCAGCCGATCGGTGGCGAGGATGCCGAGCCCGCCGCCATTGGTCAGGATCGCAAGCCGGTTGCCGCGCGGGACGAAGCCGCGGCCGAGCAGCTCGGCGCAATCGAACAGTTGGCGCAGGTCGTAGACGCGCAGCATGCCGGCGCGGCGGAACGCGGCGTCATAGACCGCATCGGAGCCGGCCAGCGCGCCGGTGTGGGTCGCGGCGGCCTTTGCCCCCTCCGCCATCCGCCCCGACTTGACGACGACGACCGGCTTCATGCGGGCCGCGGCGCGCGCCGCCGACATGAACTTGCGCGCATCCTTGACCGCTTCGAGGTAGATCAGGATCGCGCTGGTATGATCGTCGAGCGCGAAATAATCCAAGAGGTCGGCGACGTCGACATCGAGCTGGTCGCCGATCGACGCGATACCGGAGAAGCCGAGCCGCCGCTCCGCCGCCCACTCGATCATCGCCGACGCGACCGCGCCGGACTGCGAGATCAGCGCGACATGGCCCTCGGACGGTTGATGCGAGGCGAAGCTCGCATTGAGCTTCGCGCGCGGCACCATGACGCCGAGGCAGTTCGGCCCGACCAGGCGCATGCCGTGCCGCCGCGCCGTCTGCTCCACGATCTCCGCGAGCGAGCCCGCGCCATGGCCGAGACCGGCCGACAGGATCGCGGCGCCGGCAACGCCGGCGAGCCCGGCCTCCGCCACGATCTCCGGGATCGCCGCCGCCGGTGCGCTGATGACGACGAGGTCGGGAACGAACGGAAGCGATTTCAGGTCGGCAACGGTCGGCTCGCCATCAACGTCCGCATAGTGCCGGTTGACGACGCCCAGCCTGCCGGCGAAGCCGCTCGCCTTGAGGTTTCGGAGCACCGCCGCGCCGAGCGACGACGGCCGCGGGCTGCCGCCGACGATGGCGATGCTTCGAGGCGAAAATACTCGCTCCAGGCCGAACGTCGACATTGCGTGGTCTCGCAGGGAACCCGTGGATGCGCGAGAGGCGCCTCCGAACGAACTCTACTTCGTCGCCCGCCCGGTTGCACCCATTGCCGCCGCGACAGAACGCGACGGCCCGGCTAATGCAGCCCCAGCGCCTGCGCCAAATTGAAGGTCAGGAAGCTCGCGACATAGGCCAGCGCGAGCATGTACAGGAACGTCACCACCATCCACTTCGCGCCGCCGGTCTCGCGGCGGATCACCGCGAGCGTCGAGGCGCATTGCGGGGCGAAGATGTACCAGACCAGCATCGACAGCGCGGTCGCCAGCGTCCATTTCTGCGCCAGCACCTGGCCGATCTGCTCCGCCGCCTCCTTGCCGCCCTCGATCGAATAGACGGTGCCGAGCGCCGCGACCGCGACCTCGCGCGCCGCCATGCCCGGGATCAGCGCCACCGCGATCTGCCAGTTGAAGCCGATCGGCCGCAGCAGCGGCTCGAGCGCGTGGCCGATCATCGCGGCGAAGCTGTAGTTGATCGCCGGCCCCTCGGCGCCGGCCGGCGCGGTCGGGAACGAGGCCAGGAACCAGATCAGCACCATCATCGAGAGGATCGTGGTGCCGGCGCGATACAGGAACATCTTCGCGCGATTGAGCACGCCGATCGCGATGCTGCGCAGCCGCGGCACCTTGTAGTCGGGCAATTCCAGCATGAACGGCGCCGGCGCGTGGTCGCGCCAGAGAAAGAACTTTGCGATCGCCGAGACCGTCAGCGCGCTGGTGATGCCGGCGGCATAGAGGCCGAACATCACGAGCCCCTGCAGATTGACGAAACCCCACAGCGAGGTCGACGGAACGAAGGCCGAGATGATCAGCGTATAGACCGGAATCCGCGCCGAGCAGGTCATCAGCGGCGCGATCAGGATCGTGGTCAGGCGGTCACGCCGGTTGTCGATCACCCGCGTCGCCATGATGCCGGGAATGGCGCAGGCAAAGCTCGACAGCAACGGAATGAAGGCGCGGCCGTGCAGCCCGGCGCCGCCCATGATGCGGTCCATCAGGAATGCGGCGCGCGCCATGTAGCCGAAATCTTCCAGCAGCAGGATGAACAGAAAGATGATGATGATCTGCGGCAGGAACACGATGACGCTGCCGACGCCCGAGATGAGGCCGTTCTGCAGGAAGCTCTGCAACAGGCTCCAGCTTTCCGGCAGCAAATCGTGGATCAGCTGGCCAAGCGCGGAGAAGCCGTCCGACAGCAATTCCATCGCCGGCTGCGCCCAGGTGAACACCGCCTGGAACATCACGAACAGGATCACGGCCAGGATCACGAGACCCCAGACCGGATGCAGCACGACCGAATCGATCCGGTTGGTCAGTGTGTCGGGTTTGGTCGGCAGCGTGACGGCTGCCGCGATGATGCGGTCCGCCTCGCGCTGCGCCGCCTTGAGGTCGGCGATCGTCGGCGCCGCCCACTCGCTGGCCGCCGCCTCATGCGACTTCGCCAGGAATTCGTCGGTCCGCTTCAAGAGCTCGTCGACACCGCCCTTGCGGACCGCAACCGAGGTCACGATCGGCAGGCCGAGCTCCTGCGACATGCGATCGAGATCGATCGTGACGCCGCGGCGCCTCGCGATATCGATCATGTTGAGCACAAGCATCATCGGCCGGCCGACGCGCTTCAGCTCGAGCACCAGCCGCAAGGTCAGCCGCAGATTGGTGGCGTCCGCGACGCAGAGCACGAGATCGGGCACCGCCTCGCCGTCAAAGCGGCCGAGCACGATGTCGCGGGTGATTTCCTCGTCCGGGCTGCGGCCGCGCAGCGAATAGGTGCCGGGCAGGTCGAGCACCGTCACGCTGCGGCCCTCCGGCGTGACGAAGCCGCCGGATTTGCGCTCGACCGTGACGCCCGGATAATTGGCGACCTTCTGGCTGCTGCCGGTCAACCGGTTGAACAGCGACGTCTTGCCGGTGTTCGGCGCGCCGACCAGCGCCAGGCGCAGGGATGCAGTTGTCATTCGACGATCACGGCCATGGCTTCGCTCCGGCGCAGCGCGATCGTGATGTTGTCGACGCGCACCGCGATCGGATCCCGTCGGATCGTGCCTTCATGCAGGATTTCCACGCGTGCGCCCTCGACAAATCCCATCTCCACCAAGCGCTGCTCGAGCTCCTGCGGAGAGAGCGATGAACCCGTCACGAGCGCATCGAGCCTGATGATTTTTCCGACAAAACCGCGATCCGCATGTCCGAGCCGGATGTCCCGTAAGTTATCCTGGGAGGAGTTTGGATCGCCTGTCATGCGGCCTGTGTTTCAGCAGGTAGTCACAGGGTCAAGCATTTGCCCGTGAGTGGTTTTAGAACTCCTAAAAACAGTGCCCGCGATCGTCATCCCGGCCGATTTTCCGCTTGACCGCCGCGCCCTCGCTAACGAGGTCGTGATCCCGCCGGGCGGCATCGGCCTGGCCGGCACAATTGGGTTGACCACGCGGGCGGCATTGCCCCTCCGCGGCGGGCCCGAGCGCGGACCGGCTGCCGGCCGATCGCTCTGGACACCCTTCTGCTGCCTGCGGACGGCGGATCGCCATCCGCACGGCCATCCGGGTCGGGGTTTCGCTTCCTCCGGCGCGACGGTTTGCGTTAAGGTCCGCAAGAAGCCGGAGCGCCCGTGCCGACCGCACACCGCAATTCGCTGAGACTGCTGCAATGGATGATGGCCGCTTCGCTGGCCCTTCCGCTGGCGCTGTTCGTGTTTGCTTCCGCGATGTCCCGGATCTCGACCAGAGAGGCCGCCGACCAGGAAATCCAGCGCACGCTCGACGTCGCCCACGAGCACGCGCTCAAGGTGTTCGAGACCATCGACCGCAGCCTGGGCGAGATCACTGAGGTCGTCCGCGGCATGAGCGACGCCGACATCGCCGCGCGCGAGAAGAGCCTGCACGAGCGGCTGCGCCGGGTCGCCGACACGCTCCCCCAGGTGAAATCGATCTGGGTGTTCGATGCCAACGGCCATGCGCTGGTCAACAGCCTGGTGCAACCGGCCCCCGACATCGATTTCTCGGATCGGGATTACTTCCGCATCCACGCCGAGCGCGACATCGGCACCTATATCGGCGAGGTGCTGACGCCGCGGCCACCCTATCAGGGTGCGCGGTTCTTCAGCGTCGGCCGCCGCCGCAACAACGAGGACGGCAGCTTTGGCGGCGTGATCCAGGCCTCCGTGCTTCCGGAATATTTCGAGAATTTCTACGCCAAGATCGGCCGCGAGCCCGGCAGCTTCCTGGCGCTGATCCGGACCGATGGCTCGATACTGGCGCATTTCCCTGTCATCGACCACGACGCCAGGTTTGACCCGAGCGGGCCGCTGGGGCGACAGGTCGTCGCCAATCCCGAGACCGGCGGCATGACGATCCGTTCCCCGGCCGACGGTATCGAACGGCGCATGCGCTATCAGCGGCTGGCCGAATACCCGATCTATGTCAGCGCCGGGCTCGAAACCTCGGCGATCCAGGCGCGCTGGATCTCGACCATGGCGCAGCACCTGATCTTCGGCATACCGGCCACCGCGCTGCTGTTTGGCCTGCTCGCGCTCGCCTTCCGGCGAACCGAGCGCCTGCAGGAGGAGGCCGACCGGCGCATCGAGGCCGAGGACGCGTTGCGGCATGGCCAGCGATTGGAGGCACTCGGGCAACTCACCGGCGGCGTCGCGCATGACTTCAACAATCTGCTCACCGTGATCCGCGCTTCGGTCGACATGTTGCGGCGGCCGGACTTGCCGGAGGCGCGGCGGCAGCGCTACATCGATGCGATCTCCAACACCGTGAACCGTGCTGCCAAGCTGACCAACCAGCTGCTCGCGTTCGCGCGCCGGCAAACCCTCAAGCCCGAGGTGTTCGACGTCTGCCAGAATGTCCGCACCCTGAGCGAGATGATCACCACCCTGATCGGCTCGCGCATCGAGATCACAGCGCAGGTGCCGGACGAGACCTGCCTCGTCAACGCCGATGCCGGCCAGTTCGAGACCGCCATCATCAATATGGCGGTGAATGCGCGCGACGCGATGGACGGCGTCGGCCGGCTCACGATCGCGGTCCGCGCCGTGAAGAATTTGCCGTCCGAGGCGGTCACGCCGCCGAGCCCGCACGGCCATATCGCGGTGTCGGTGGCCGATACCGGCGTCGGAATTCCGCAGGAGCTGTTCGGCCGCATCTTCGAGCCGTTCTACACCACCAAGGAGGTCGGTCACGGCACCGGCCTTGGCCTGTCGCAGGTGTTCGGCTTCGCCAAGCAATCCGGCGGCGAGGTCACCGTGACCAGTGAAGTCGGCAAGGGCTCGACGTTCACGCTGTATCTCCCGCGTGTGGTCGGCAGACACAACGCACAATCGCCGCTCACGGAGGATGCGCCTTCGATCGATCAGACCAGCGCGTCGGTCCTCATCGTCGAGGACAATGCCGAGGTCGGAAAGTTCGCCGCCGACACCCTGACCCAGCTCGGCTGCACCTGCGTTCTGGTCGAGAACGCAACCCACGCGCTGGAAGAGCTGGCCGTCGACCCCGACAGGTTCGACCTGGTGTTCACCGATGTCGTAATGCCCGGCATGAGCGGCATCGAGCTTGCGGAGGAGATCCGCCGGCAGCGGCTCGATCTGCCGATCGTGCTTGCCTCCGGCTACAGCCAGGTGCTGTCGCAGCAGGGCAGCGGCGGCTTCGAGCTGTTGCAGAAGCCGTATTCGGCCGAGCAGCTGGCGCGCGTGCTGCACAAGGCCACCCGCTCGCGCCGGCTGAAGCGGGACCAGGCGCCGGCGTCGTGAGGTGATGGCGTGCGCGCGCCACAAACGCGATGTCGTCCCTGCAAAGCAGGGACCCATAACCACAGGATCGGGCTGTTGAGTAGGCTGTGGCTCCAGCGACGCCTGATGACGACCATTCGTGGTCATGGGTCCCGGGTCGCGCTGCGCTCGCCGGGACGACACCGAATATTTGGCTCCGCCGGTGAGTCATATTCTGTCGCGCCGCGTCGGAACAACATCGGAACCTTCTGATTTCCCTCGCGTTGTCGCGCTATGGGCAAAGCCGAGGCAAAATCCAGATCGTCGAACAGGCCCTCGCCGGCGAAGGCCAACTCGGCCCGGAAAGCCAGTGCGACGCGCAGCGATACCGAAGACAGCGACGCCGCACCGGGCGAGGCTGGCGACAAATCCGAATTCGTCGAGATCATTGCCGAAGACGGCGAGCATGTCGAACCGCCGCCGCCGGAAATTATCGAACCCGATCCCGAACTGTCGCCCGAAAAGGCCGAACAAGCGCGCAAGGACTATTTGCTGACGCGATTCTGGATCACCGCGCGCGGCTACTGGGGCCAGAGCGGCGACCGGCTGGCGTGGCTGTTCACGATCGGCCTGCTGCTGCTGATCGTCGCCAATGTCGCCGTGCAGTACGGCATCAATGTCTGGAATCGCGCGATCTTCGATGCGATCGAAAAGCGGGATTCGGTCAGTGTCTTTCACCTGACTGCCATCTTCTTTCCGCTCGCGATCGGCAGCGTGCTGCTGGGCGTCGCCCAGGTGTTCGGCCGCATGGGCATTCAGCGGCGCTGGCGCGCCTGGCTGACCAACGCCGTCGTCTCGCGCTGGCTGGCGAACGGCCGCTACTACCAGCTCAATCTGGTCGACGGTGATCACAAGAATCCGGAATACCGCATCGCCGAGGATCTGCGGATCGCAACCGACTCGCCGGTCGACTTCATCGCCGGTGTGACTTCGGCGCTGCTGTCCGCCGTCACGTTCATCGTCGTGCTCTGGACGATCGGCGGCGCCTTGACGCTGACGGTCGGCGGCTCCTCCGTCAGCATCCCGGGCTTCCTGGTCATCGCCGCGATCATCTATGCCGCGATCGCGTCCGGCTCGATCATGGCGATCGGGCGCCGCTTCGTGCAGATTTCGGAGGAGAAGAACCAGGCTGAGGCCGAATTCCGCTATGTGCTGACCCGCTTGCGCGAGAACGGCGAAAGCATCGCGCTGCTCGGCGGCGAGGCCGAGGAACGCGATGGCATCGACAAGACGTTCTCGAACGTGTTGCGGCAATGGGCGCGGCTCGCCGGGCAGCACATGCGCACGACGCTGGTGTCGCAGGGATCGAATCTCATTGCGCCGGTGGTGCCCTTGCTCCTGTGCGCGCCAAAATTCCTCGAGGGCAGCATGACGCTCGGCCAGGTGATGCAGGCAGCCTCCGCCTTCACCATCGTGCAGACCGCATTCGGCTGGCTGGTCGACAATTATCCGCGGCTCGCCGACTGGAACGCCTGCGCGCGCCGGATCGCCTCGCTGATGATGTCGCTCGACGGGCTTGAACGCGCCGAGACCGGTGACGGCTTCGGCCGCATCAAGCGCGGCGAGACCGGCGGCGAGGCCATGCTGAGCCTCAACGACCTCTCCGTCACGCTCGACGACGGCACGGCCGTGGTCGGCGAAACCGAGGTCGCGATCGAGGCCGGGGAACGGCTGCTGGTCGCCGGCGAATCCGGGACCGGCAAGAGCACGCTGGTCCGCGCCATCGCTGGCTTGTGGCCCTGGGGCGGCGGCAGCGTCAGCCTGCATGCGGACCGCCGCCTGTTCATGCTGCCGCAGAAGCCCTACGTGCCCTCGGGCACGCTGCGGCGCGCAGTGGCCTATCCTGGCGCGGCGGAGGACTGGAACGTCGATGAGATCGGCGACGCCCTGCACAAGGTCGGCCTCGACCATCTCAAGGAGAAGATCGAGGACGACGCGCCATGGGACCAGACGCTGTCCGGCGGCGAGAAGCAACGACTCGCCTTTGCCCGCCTGCTGCTGCACAGCCCCGACATCGTCGTGCTCGACGAGGCGACCTCGGCGCTCGACGAAAAGAGCCAGGACAAGATGATGGAAATGGTGACGACGGAATTGCCAAAGGCGACCATCGTCAGCGTCGCCCATCGCGTCGAGCTCGAAGCATTCCATAGCCGCAAGATCGTGCTGGAGCGCCGCAAGGGTGGTGCGAAGCTGGTCAGCGACGTCGACCTGATCCCGCGCAAGGGCAAGCGAAGGCTACTCGGACGCTTCCTGCGGCAGCGGCGAAGCTCCACCAAGGCGTCGGACAAGGCAGCATAACGGGCGTTGGCGCTCCGATCAAAACCGGCTATGCATGCCGCGCTTTCGATGAGGCCATGCGTGATCCCGAGCAACGACATTTCGCCGCCGCCGTTCGGCGCCCTGGCGCCCAATGCGGCGCAGGCCGCCATCATCCGGCTTGCGCATGGCAGCGGATTGAAGCGCGGCGCGTTCCGGCCCTGGCTGTCGCGGCTGGTCAATCTGTTCGGTTCGGGACCGCTTGATGTGACCTATCAGGGCGCATCGTTCCGCTTCTATCATCAGGCGAGCGCGACCGAGCGCGGCGCACTGTTCAATCCCGATTACAATCTGGAAGAGCTCGCCTTCCTGCGCCGGCATGTCGGCGCCGGCGGCACCTTCGTCGATCTCGGCGCCAATGTCGGCACCTATGCGCTGGCGCTGGCGCGCGACGTCGGGCCCAATGGCAAGGTGATCGCGATCGAGCCGCATCCGATGACGCATGCGCGGCTCAAATTCAACACACAGGCCTCCGGATACCCGCAGGTGCAGCTGGTTGCAGCCGCCGCAGGTCCGACCGACGGCGAGCTGATGATCGAGACCGACGGCGACAATCTCGGCGCCAGCCACATCGTCACCGGCACGCCCACGGGCAATGCGTTCAAGGTGCCGTCGCTGCGGCTGCAACGCATCCTCGAAGAGGCCGGCGCGACCAGCGTCGATGCACTGAAGATCGACGTCGAGGGGTTCGAGGACCGCGTGCTCACCGGCTTCTTCCGCGACGCGCCGGAGCAGCTGTGGCCGCGCGCGGTCGTGATCGAGCATCTGTCAAAGGACGAATGGACCGACGACTGCATTGCGGACATGCACACGCGCGGTTATGTCGATCAGGGCCGGACGCGGAGCAACACGCTGCTTGTGCGCGGTTGAGGTGTAACCGCGGCCCAGGTCGGCCGCACCGGACGACGGACTTGCGTTCTCCTTTCCCTGAAAGAAGACGGACCGTAGCCCGGATGCAGCGCAGCGAAATCCGGGACCAGACCATCCGCGGCTAGAGCAGCCCCGGATTGCACTGCGCTGCATCCGGGCTACATCTTCATTTCCCCTTTCCAAGGGGAGGTAAAACGAGAGCGCGGATGCCAATGCGGCACAACGAGGGAAGCTCGCAATGATCGACCCTATCGGCTTTTCGGTCTCCGACTACGAACGCGCGAAGACGTTCTACCAGACGGCGCTGGCGCCGCTCGGTTACGGCCTGATCATGGAAGTGCCCGCGGAAGTGACCGGCCACGCGCCTGCGGCGGGCTTCGGCGCCAACGGCAAGCCGGACTTCTGGATCGGCGGCGAAGGCGCGATGAACAAGCCGGTGCATATCGCGATCATAGCCAAGGACCGCGCCACCGTCGACGCCTTCTACAAGGCTGCGATGGCGGCCGGCGGCCGCGACAACGGCGCGCCCGGCATTCGCGCGCATTATCACCCGAACTATTACGGCGGGTTCGTGCTCGATCCCGACGGCCACAACATCGAGGCGGTCTGCCACACGCCCGGATAACGCGCACAGGAACGGCGCAGCGCGCGATTCGTTGTCGCTTCGAGATTCGATGGAGCGATCGATGCGCGCGATGCGACCTGACATCGGCAACAGGGTCTCGATCTAATGCCGATCGAGCCCCCCGAGATTCCCCCGGCGACGCCGGGCACGCCGAGTGAACCACCGCCTGGAATTCCGCCCGGCAATCCGCAGCCGGAGGTTCCGCCGCCGGTGCGCGAACCCGGCGAGCCGGCGCGACCGGACGAGCTGCCCGGCAAGACGCCAGACGAATCACCGGTGCGCGGACCGCCCGGACCAACCGGCCCGCCGCCTGCGACAGATCGCCCGCCGTCCCCTGATTCGCCGTCGCGCCCTGGTTCCAGATCGATTGCGAGTGTGTCCGAGCGTTTCTTCTGAACGCGCAGTGAACAAGCGCACACGCAACCCGTTATAATGTCGAAATAAACTTCGCCGATGATTCGGCGCTCGCCACAATCCGGCCTAACGGCTGGCAATTCATCGTCCTGCCGAATTGTTCGGCTCTGACTTCCTTTCCTTCCTGCCCAGACTTTCCGCCGGGGACTCCAAGATTATGACAAAGCTTCGTCTCGTGCTGCTTGCCACGACTGCGCTGACGGTGATGCAATTCGCCACCTCAGCGTCGCACGCACAAACTTCGCCGCTGGTCGTCGCACAGGCGCAGCCAAAGGAAGAGCTCGGACCTGACGGAAAGCCGAAGCCACGGCCCGCGCCGGGCGCGCCCGCGCATCCGGCACCGCCCGCAGCTGCACCGCCCGCCGCCGCACCGCATCCGCAAGCGCCGCCTCCGGCAGCCGCGCCGCATCCGGCTCCTCCGCCGGCCGCAGCGCCCGCGCGTCCGACACCGCCACCTCCGCCACCAGCCGCTGCTCCGCCGCACCCGACGCCGCCGGCTCCGCCGGCAGCCGCGCCTGCGCGCCCCGCTCCGCCGGCCGCACCCGCACGGCCCGAACCGCCCGCCGCGCGCCCGGCTCCGCCTCCGCCGGCAGCCGCGCCTGTACGGCCCGAGCCGCCTGCCGCGAAGCCGGCACCATCGCCAGCACCTGCACGGCCGGAGCCGCCCGCGGCTGCACCGGCGAAGCCGACCCCGCCACCGCCGGCGGTAGCGCCCGCACATCCCACGCCGACCCCTCCGCCGCCCGCTGCAGCACCGCAGCGGCCGGGCACGCCACCGCCTGGCGCAGGACCCGCGCACACGCTGCCGACCCCAGCACCGGCTGCCGCGCCGGCAGCGCGCCCAGGCACGCCGCCCGCGGCTGCAACGCCGACGCCGGCCGCACCGGCAGCTCCGGGAGCTGCAACGCCGGCGCCGGCCGAGCGCCGGTCTGGTGATCGTCCGGGTGGTGAACGTCCTGGCGGCGCCAAGCAACCGCCGGGCACGCCGCCCGCGGTGACGCCGCCCGGCGCGACGTCGCCGGCAACGCCTACTCCATCGACAACGACAACGCCTCCCGCAGCAGGCGGACAGCCGCCCGCACGGCCTGGCACGCCCGGCACCCCACCCGCCGTGACGCCTCCCGGCGCGACGCCGACGCCACCGGCGCCGGGTCAGCAGGGACGTCCCGCCACACCCGGAACGGCTCCGACCCCGGGAGCAGCAATGGGCGCTCCCGGCGCCGCGACACCGGCTCCGGGTCAGCCGGGACGCCCGGGCACTCCGCCGGCCGCTGGTGCTGCGCCCGCAGTGCCGTCGGCCCAAGGAGCGGCCATGGGCGCCCCCACGCGTCCGGCCGGCCCCTCGGCGCCGGGTGTCGTGCCCGGCTCGGCGGCCGCAACGCCCCCGCCCGGCAACGCGCAATATGCCCCACCGACGGTTTCCTCGGCTTTCCGGACCGCGCCGACCGTCGCCGCGCCGCTTCCGCCGGCTCCGCGGCATGACAACGTCTCGCCGCTCGCGATCGGTGCCGCCGTCGGCGTCGGCGTGGTGGCCGGTGCGATCATCGGCGGGACCATCGCCGACCTGCACAACCAGCGGCAGGAAGTCGTCGAAGACGGCCGCACCATCTACACCGAGCCGGACCGCATCATCATCCGCGATCCGGGTGGACAGGCCTATGTGCGCGGCGACGACGTCTATCGCTTCCGCTATGGCGCGCGCGACATTCGCACCGAGACGATCGGCGGCGAGACTCGCACCATCGTGGTTCGTCCCGACGGCAGCGAGATCATCACCGTGGTCGGTCCCGATGGCCAGATGCTGCGCCGGATCCGCAGGGATCCCGGTGGCCGCGAGCTCGTCATCATCGACAACAGCTATCGCGATCCGGGCGCGGTCGGCGGCTTCTATGTCGACCTGCCTCCGCCGGTGGTCCGCATCCCCTATGATCGCTACATCGTCGAGTCCGACAGCGCGGCGCCGGACGTGATCTACGACACCATGGAGGCCCCGCCGGTGGATCGGATCGCGCGACGCTATTCGCTCGACGAAATCCGCTACAGCCCGAACGTCCGCATGCTGATGCCGTCGATCGACGTCAACAGCATCAACTTCGACTCCGGCTCCTGGCAGATCCCGCCGGATCAGGCGGCGAAGCTGCAGGCGATCGCCGACGGCCTCAACCGGGCCATCCAGCGCAATCCGCGCGAGGTGTTCCTGATCGAAGGCCACACGGATGCGACCGGCAACGACACCGACAATCTGTCGCTGTCCGACCGCCGTGCGCAGTCCGCCGCCGAGCTGCTGACGCAGCAATTCGGCGTGCCGGCGGAAAACCTGACCTCGCAGGGTTACGGCTCGCAATATCTGAAGGAGCAGACCGACGGACCGAGCCGTATCAACCGGCGCGTCACCGTCCGCCGCATCACCCCGCTGCTCAACGGCGGCACCGCCTCCGCCGCGCCGCCGCCGCGCTGAGCCGGCGCGACATCGCGATACGAAATGGCCGGGAGCGACCCCGGCCATTTTTTGTTTCTTCTCCTTCCCCTGAAAGGGGAGAGGTCGGGATGGGGGTCAGCCACAGGCGACGCTGCGCATGGAGAGAGCAGATCCCCACCCGCTTTGCTCCAACGAGCAAAGCAACCTCCCCTTTTCAAGGGGAGGTTGAAGCTGCGTAGCGCGGATGAAGCGCACCTCCAATACGTTGTCAGCGCGCCATCTGCTGCGGGTCGTAGAAGAAGCGCTCCTCGACCAGTTCCTCGCCGCGCCAGGTCTGCCAGGCGACCTCCTCCATGCGGCGGACCTTGCCGTCCTTGCCGGTGAATTCGAAGCGCCAGCAGATCGCCGAATGATCGCCGTCGAGCAACAGCGGTCCGAGCCGCGTGGTCTTCACACTGGTGACCGCGGCCAGCACCGCTGCCTCGCGCGCCGCCAGCGCCTCGCGGCCGACGCGCCATTCGCCGTCGTTCTCCTGGGTGCGGGCATCGGCGGTATAGAAATTCCTGATCGCGCCGACATGGTCGTTGGATTCGACCGTGTCGGCGAAGGCTTGCAGCGTCTCGAGCGAGGGCATCGGGTAATCTCCATTTACCGACTGATAGTCGGTATTTATCGACTGAGAGTCGGTAAGTCAACTGGCGCCGACCCGGAACCTGGGCTAGACATTCGCTATGGCAACCCAGGCCGAACGGCGCGAGAAGACCAGAGCCGCGATCGTCAAGGCGGCGCGGCGCATTTTTGGCGAGCGCGGCTTTGCGGCGGCGACGATGGATGACATCGCCAGCGGGGCGCGCGTCGCCAAGGGCGCGGTCTATCATCACTTCGCGACCAAGGAGGCGGTGTTCGAGGCGGTGTTCGACCAGGTCTCGATGGACCTCGTCGCCGATCTCGACCGCATCTCGCGCGCCGAGAACGATCCGCTCGCGGCGATGGCGGCGGGAACGCAGGGCTATTTCGCGGCATGTTCAAAAGGCCCGACCGGCCAGATCATCTTGCGCGATGGCCCGGCCGTGCTCGGCTGGGAACGCTGGCGCGAGATCGACGCCAAGCATTTCGGCGGCAAATTTCCGCGCGCGTTGACCGCCGCGATGGATGCCGGCGTGATCGCCAAGCAGCCGGTCGAGCCCCTGGCGCGGCTGCTGCTCGGCGCGGTGACGGAAGCCGCGGTCGCGGTCTCCGCGGGGCCCGACACCGGCAAGACCGGCACGGATTACGCGCGCGCGTTCCGTTCGCTGCTCGATGCGCTCAGGGCGAAATGAAATTGTACAGCAGCTTGCGCTACAAGCTCATAGTCCCGTCATCCTGAGGCGCGAGCTCTTGCGAGCCTCGAAGGATGAATCGGCCACCAGCCGGGCCGCGCATCCTTCGAGGCTCGCTCCGCTCGCACCTCAGAGCCTGACTGATAAATGGGGGTGAGTGATCCCAGCGAGGTGTGATTCCATCGGATTTGCAAAGATTCGAAGGAGATCACGATGCCCTGGACTGAAATCACTCGAAAGCAATATCGGCGGGACGACCTGCGTTATGCAAGCGATATGACAGATGCGGAATGGAGGCTGATCAGGCGCCTTCTGCCGCGAGCACACCGGCGTGGCCGACCGCGCCGAACCGATCTTCGTAGTGTTGTGGAGGCGGTTCTCTACATTCTATCGACAGGATGCCAGTGGCGGGCACTGCCGCAGGAGTTCCCACCCTATTCGACGGTGCAGGGTTATTTTTACGCGTGGCGAGATACGGGTCGATGGCAGAAGATCGCCAGCGTTCTTGTTCAGCGGGCGCGAAAAAAGCTGGGACGTGCTTCAAAGCCGACAGCTGCCGTGATCGACAGCCAAAGTGCGCCGACCACGCAGGCCGGCGGGCCTCGTGGCTACGACGCGGGGAAGCGCATCTACGGCCGCAAGCGGCACATTGTGACCGACACCAATGGCCTGCTCCTCGGAGTTCATGTGCATCCGGCCAACGTCCAGGACTGCCATGGTGCGGTACCGTTGCTGAAGATGGTACGGACGCAATTCCCTCGGCTGGGACACGTTTTTGCCGATCGGATCTATCGTGGGAAGCAGCTTCTCGACGCCCTCTCGGACTGCGGTCCATGGACCATCGAGATCGTCGAGCGGCCTCAAGGCGTCAAAGGCTTCCAGCTGCTGCCGCGACGATGGGTTGTTGAACGGACATTCGCTTGGTTCGGCAGATGTCGACGTCTCGCCAAGGACTTCGAGGCCGCCACAGCCACCGAAGTCGCATGGTTACTCCTCGCCCACATCAGGCTCCTGACCCGCAGACTTGCCGCCGCTCATAGCGATTGACGGCATTATGAGTCAGACTCTCAGGATGACGGAGATGGATTGCCTCTTTGTCGAGTTGCGAACGAACTCGCCGAGGGCGGACCCGTTCGCCTGCCCGGGACGACACCGAGTTTTTGGCGACCTCAATCCTTGTCGTTCTCGAGCTGAAAAATCTGCGAGCCTTCGCCGCTCGAGAGCAGGCCGGTCTTGTTGTACAGCCCGAGCTTGGCGCGGGTATCGGCGATGTCCAGGTTGCGCATCGTCAGCTGGCCGATGCGGTCGGCCGGCGAGAAGGCGGCGTCCTCGACCTTCTCCATGCTGAGGCGCTCCGGCGCATAGGTCAGGTTCGGACTCTCGGTATTCAGGATCGAGTAGTCGTTGCCGCGGCGCAGCTCGAGCGTCACCTCGCCGGTGACGGCGCGCGCCACCCAGCGCTGCGCGGTCTCGCGCAGCATCAAGGCCTGCGAGTCGAACCAGCGGCCCTGATACAGCAGGCGGCCGAGCCGCATGCCGCTGATGCGATACTGCTCGATCGTATCCTCGTTGTGGATCCCGGTGACCAGCCGCTCATAGGCGATGTGGAGCAACGCCATGCCAGGCGCCTCGTAGATGCCGCGGCTCTTGGCCTCGATGATGCGGTTCTCGATCTGGTCGCTCATGCCGAGGCCATGGCGGCCACCGATCGCGTTGGCCTCGAGGAACAGCGCGACCGGATCGGCGAACGTCTTGCCGTTCAGCGCGACCGGCTGGCCTTCCTCGAAGCGCACCACGACCTTCTCAGGCTTGACGTCGCAATCGGCGCGCCAGAACGGCACGCCCATGATCGGATTGACGATGGTGATGCCGCTCGCAAGGCTCTCGAGATCCTTGGCCTCATGGGTCGCGCCGAGCAAATTGCTGTCGGTCGAATAGGCCTTCTCGGCGCTCATCTTGTAGGCAAAGCCCTGCGCGGTCATGAACGCCGACATCTCGGCGCGGCCGCCGAGTTCGTCGATGAATTGCTGGTCGAGCCAGGGCTTATAGATGCGCAGGCTCGGGTTGGTCAGCAGGCCGTAGCGATAGAAGCGCTCGATGTCGTTGCCCTTGAAGGTCGAGCCGTCACCCCAGATGTTGACGCCGTCCTCCTGCATCGCCGCGACCAGCATCGTGCCGGTCACCGCGCGGCCGAGCGGCGTGGTGTTGAAATAGGTGATGCCGCCGGTCGAGATGTGGAACGCGCCGGACTGGATCGCGGCGATGCCCTCATGCACCAGCTGGGTGCGGCAATCGACCAGGCGGGCCTTCTCGGCGCCGAAATCCATCGCCTTGCGCGGGATCGCGTCGTAATCGGCCTCGTCGGGCTGCCCGAGATTGGCGGTGTAGGCGAAGACCTTGGCGCCCTTCAGCTTCATCCAGAGCAGCGCCGCTGACGTGTCGAGCCCGCCCGAGAACGCGATGCCGACTTTCTCGCCGGTGGGCAGGCTTTTCAGAATCGTACTCATGGGACGGTCCAATCGGTCGAAATCGATGAGGTTTCTGGGGTGGCGATATCAAATTTCGGAAGGCGGAGCACGCCTTTAATCAGGCTTCCGTACCGCCGGGCTCGGCCTTGCCGTCCCGGCGCCAGCGCTGCATCAGGCGGTAACCGGGCATTGCCAGCCGTGTCAGCGCGGCATCGACCTGGGCGTCGGTCAGCCGGGTCGCGGCCCAGCGGTAGATCAGCGCATAGAACAGCCAGACGGTGAAGAACGACACCAGGCCCGCAATCGCCACATCGGTGAAGAAGTGCCCGCCAAAGGCCATTCGAAGCCCGCTGGTGACGATGCCAAACACGGTTGCCCCGGCAAAGGCCAGCGGCCGCCAGGCGGGCGGCGTCAGCGCCGCCGGCGCATAGGTCCAGAATGCGGTGGCGCCCTCGCCGGAGAAGAACGAGCAGTTGCGCGGGCAGCCGCCGCGCGGGTCCCACCACGGCATGAATTGCAAATCGCCGCCGAACTGCGTCACGAACACCGGCCGCGGCCGGCCCCAATAATTCTTGAAGGTGAGGTTGGTGAGCACGCCGGCCGAGAGCAGCATCGTGGTGAGCAGGAACACCGCGGCGCGGCCGGACATCAGCATCGGCCGATCCGGCCGGATGAATTTCCAGACGATGGTCACGATCGCCGGCAGCACCAGCGCCCAGGCGATCCACATCGCCGCGTCGCGCGCGAATGACGCCACCGCGTCGAGCTTCAGCGGGAAGGTGTTCTGCGCGGCATCGTAGAACAGCGCCGCCAGCTTCAGGTCAAGCTCGGGATAGATCCCGAACACGAGGCCAATGATGAGCGCGAGCGCCAGCGCGATGAAAAGTCCGGTCCGGTTCATGGCGCGCGGTTTAGCCGAGGCGATGGGGCATGGGAAGTGTGGGTTATCGTCGTCCTGAGGTGCGAGCTCTTGCGAGCCTCGAAGGACGTGATCTTGCTGCGGCCCATCCTTCGAGACGCCGTGCTGCGCACGGCTCCTCAGGATGACGGCGGTGTTTGCGGCCGCGATTGCGACGGCAAGGGCGGGGGCGGTGGCAAGCGGCGCGGCGGCTCGCGCCAGGCGCCGGCGCTGCGGCCGGCGATCAGCCAGTAGACCAGGCCGGCGACGATGCCGGCGCCGGTCATGATCTCCATGTGACGGCGCACGATGCCGTGGAACTGCATCATGTCAGGATCGAACGGAACGAGGCCGAGATAGCAGGCCGCGCCGACGATGGCGCCGCCGACGGCGTAGGCCAATACGCTCCTGATGAAAAGGGCCTCGGTGATCAGCACCACGATCAGCGCGGGCAAGAATGCAAAGCCTGATATGAAGATGAAGCCGAAGCCGAGCACGACGTTGACAGCGCTCTGGTCGATCTGCCCGCCGAAATCGCTGATCTCGGGATACAGCACCGCAACGACCACGATGATCCCGGCCACGAAGCAGGCCATCAGGAAGCCGAAGGCGACGACGAACAGGCGGCCGATCAGGGCCATGCTATAGACTCCCCGTCATTGCGAGGAGCGAAGCGACGAAGCAATCCATCCTTCAGCAAGCTCGGACATGGGTTGCTTCGCTTCGCTCGCAATGACGACGTGGAGAGCGTTGTCGATCACAGCACTCAATCCGTCATCGCCATCGCGCGCAGCGCCTGGCGCTCGCGGGCGGAGAGCTTTTCGGTCTCCGATTTGAGCTGACCGCAGGCGGCGAGGATGTCGCGGCCGCGCGGCGTGCGCACCGGCGAGGAATAGCCGGCGTTGAAGATGTATTCGGAGAACTTTTCGATCTGCTCCCAGTCCGAGCATTCGTAGGCGGTGCCCGGCCACGGATTGAACGGGATCAGGTTGATCTTGGCCGGAATGCCCTTGAGCAGCTTCACCAGGAGCTTGGCGTCGTCGAGCGAATCGTTGACGCCCTTGAGCATCACATATTCGAAGGTGATGCGCCGCGCGTTCGACGCGCCGGGATAGTCGCGGCAGGCCTGCAGCAATTCCTTGATCGGATATTTGCGGTTCAGCGGCACCAGCTCGTTGCGCAGCTCGTCGCGCACCGCATGCAGCGAGATCGCGAGCATCACGCCGATCTCGTCACCGGTGCGCTGGATGTTCGGCACCACGCCCGAGGTCGACAGCGTGATACGGCGACGGGAAATGCCGATGCCTTCATTGTCGCCGACGATCAACAGCGCATCGCGCACCGCGTCGAAATTATAGAGCGGCTCGCCCATCCCCATCATCACGATGTTGGTGACGCGCCGCGTGCCGTCCTCGCGGTCGGCCCAGTCGTTGAGCCGGTCGCGCGCCACCATCACCTGGCCGACGATCTCGCCGGCGGTGAGGTTGCGCACCAGCCGCTGCGTGCCAGTGTGGCAGAACGAGCAGTTCAGCGTGCAGCCGACCTGCGAGGAAACGCACAGCGTGCCGCGGTCGGTCTCGGGGATGTAGACGCACTCGACCTCGTGCGGCCGCTCGACCTTGTCGCCGCTCGGCAGCCGCAGCAGCCATTTGCGCGTGCCGTCGTTGGAGATCTGCTCGGCGACCACCTCGGGACGGTCGACGGTAAAATGCTTCTCGAGCTCGGCGCGCATGTCCTTCGAGACGTTGGTCATCTCGCCGAAGTTCTTGGCGCCGCGGAAATACATCCAGTTCCAGAGCTGCTGGGTGCGCATCTTGCGCTGCGCGGGCGCCACCCCGATTTCGCCGAGGCGATCGGCGATCTCGGCGCGCGACAGCCCGATCAGCGACGGCTTGGCCGGCGGGACATAGGTCTCGAGCGGAACCTTTTCGACCAGCGCGCTGGCGCCGGACACGGCATGGGTGGTCACGGTGTCGGTCATGAAACCTCAAATAGGCCTTCCAGCCGGTGCTGGAAAGCCGCCAAATACCTCAATTTTGTCCCTCAGAGCCGGTCTTAACGCCGGCAGTCCTGCCCCAGCCGGTCGAGCGCCTGCGCCAGGCCCTTCAGCGAGAAGCTGTCGATCGTCTCGGTGCCCTTCGCCGAGACAGCTTTTACCGTCAGATCGGCCGATTTGCGCATGGCTTCCACCATCCGCTCCTCCTCGGCCGCATTCTTGATCCAGAGGCCGTCGCCCTGGGTGTACATCGCATAGGTCCCGCCGCCGACCTGGAGCGTCGATTCCGAGCCCGGCTTCACGGTGTAGCCGATCATGATCGAGACTTCGTTGACGACCTTCTCGGCCGGGCGGGTCGAGATGAAGGCATAGGCCGGATCGCGCGGCCGGTTCGGCGGGTTGGTCTTCGACGACGACGGCTTGGCGAGCGCAAAGCACACCTTCTTGCCGTTGGGCGATGCGGTGTAGGCGCCCCAGGTGCCGAATTGGCCGATCAGCGTCGGCTCCGCGCCGCCGGCGGCAGCCGCGGCGGCCGAAGGCGCCGGCTTGGCCGCTTCTTTCGCCGCATCTTTCTTGGGCGCAGCCTGCGCCGGCGCGAGGGAGACGATCCCGCACACGACACAAACAGCCAGTGATGTCAGAATCTGCCGCACGGCCAACTGGTTCCCCCATCATTGTGACTGGAAGATGGCCCGGCGATTCCCCTCCGCCGGCTCGGATGGATAACCGGGAAACGCTTTCTTGGGAAGGCAGTTGGGCCCGGACACGCGCGCCGGCCCAGCCTCGCGCGCGTCCGTTGATTCTCAATTCTTGCTCAGCGCTTGTTGTCGCGCATCAGCGCTTGATCAGCTCTTGGTCACCCCTTGGCGCGCGCCGCGCGCTGGCTCTCCCACTGCGCATCGGTCCATTGCAGCAGGTCCTCGGCACCGGAACTGCGCAAATGGGCGCCGCCGTCCTGCACCACCATCTCGCCATTGATGTAGCCGGCCTGATCCGAGATCAGGAAGGCCGCGAGATTGGCAAGCTCGGAATGCTCGCCGGCGCGGCCGAGCGGATTGCGCTGCGACCAGGTCTCGCCGCGCGCTTCGGGACGCAACTGCCCGGTCGCGCCTGGCGTCGGGAACGCGCCGGGCGCGATCGCCACGGTGCGGATGCCTTTCGGGCCCCACTCGACGGCAAGGCTCTTGGTCATCGCCAGCACCGCGGTCTTGGCCATCGACGACGGCACTGTGAAGGCACGGCCGGTGATTGTGGAGGTCGAGAGGATCGAAAGCACCACGCCCTTATGCTTGCCTTCGATCCAGCGCCGGCCGGCGGCGAGCGTGCAGTACATCGTGCCATGCAGCGTCGGCGCGAGGATTGCGTCCGCGGCACGGAATGACAAATGTTCGCTCTGCGCAATAAAGGTTGCGGCAGCATTGTTGACGAGAACGTCGATCGGCGCGTCCTGCCAGACCTGATCCATCATCGCCTCGACCGCGGCGCCGTCGCGGATGTCGCAGCGCGCGGTCGAGACCTTGGCGCCGAGTTCGCTGCGGAATTTGCCTGCGGTTTCCTCCAGCAGCCCCTCGCGCCGCCCGCAGATGATCAGTTCGGCACCGAGTTCGGCAAAGCGAGCGCCCATCGCCGCGCCAAGACCGGAGCCGCCGCCGGTGATCAGGATGCGCTCTTTCGCTAGCAGGCCTTTTTCAAACATAGTTTGATCCCTCCGCACTGTATTGTCGCTCCGCCGCAAATCCGGCATGAAGCTTGTAGTCCAAGATCTTGCAGCTCTTTCTGCGTCCGAAACTCAGGTGTGTCCATGAAAGCCATCCTCTGCTCGCAATACTGTCAACCCGACGATCTCGTGCTGGCTGACGTGCCCGATCCGGTTGCGGGTCCCGGCGAAGCCGTGATCGCGATCAAGGCGGCGGCGCTGAATTTCTTCGACATCCTGATGATCCAGGGCAAGTACCAGATCAAGCCGCCGTTCCCGTTCTCGCCGGCCGCCGAAGTCGCCGGCGTGATCGAGAGCGTCGGCGCGGGCGTCACTGACCTGAAGATCGGCGACCGCGTCGTTGCGTCATGTGGCCACAACGGCGCGCGCGACAAGATCGCGCTGCCGGCGAATACGATCGTGAAGATTCCCGACAATCTCGATTACGACCGCGCCGCCGGCATCATCATCATCTACGGCACCGCGCTGCACGCACTCGAAGATCGCGCGAGCCCGAAGCCGGGCGAAACGCTCGCGGTGCTGGGCGCCGCCGGTGGCACCGGCCTTGCCGCGTGCGAGCTCGGCAGGTTGATGGGTCTGAAGGTGATTGCCTGCGCATCGTCGGACGAGAAGCTCGCATTCGCCAAGCAGCACGGCGCCGAGCTGACGCTGAACTACGCCAAGGAAGATCTGAAAGAAGGCCTGCGCAAGCTGACCAACGGCAAGGGCGCCGACATCGTGTTCGATCCGGTCGGCGGCTCCTATGCCGAGGCCGCATTGCGCTCGACCGCATGGGAAGGCCGCTTCCTGGTGATCGGCTTTGCCGCCGGCGACATCCCGAAGATTCCGCTCAACCTCGCGCTGCTCAAGGGCTGCGACATCCGCGGCGTGTTCTGGGGCGCGTGGGCGCGGCTGAATCCGGAGAAGAACCGCAAGAACCTCGAGAAGCTCGTGCAGTGGACCGCGGAAGGCAAGATCTCCTCGCATGTCGACCGCACCTTCCCGCTGTCGCAGACCGCGGAAGCCTTGAAGGTGCTCGCCGGCCGCAAGGCGATGGGCAAGGTGATCCTGCATCCGGGAAGCTGACGACAGACGGCCGCGCACTCTCACCGTCACCCCGCCGCAACGGCTTGCCGTTGCGCCGCGCGCGCAATCGTGAGCAAACCCTGTGAACTTTCTCCGAATTTGCGCGCGTTGCCGCAATCAAACCCAAATTTCTCCCGATTCGCAGCGACCGGGGCCGCTTTTTGGGCCCAATCGCAAGGCGATTAAGAGTTCGTAACGGGCGCTCAGGGACCCCAACAAAAACAACAACCAGACACCAGAGATGCCCGATTGTTGCGTCATAGTATCGGGGAAGCATCATCATGGTGGGGAATCTAACACGCGTTCAGGGCAGCGATCCGCCACGCGACGCGATCAACGCGCATATCAACGATCCCGAATTTGCACCTTATCGCTACCGGCGACCACATCGGGCAGCGATCGACATCGGCGCGGACGAACCCGCTCCGCTTTTTCTTTCAAGCCAAATCGATGACGCGGATTGGCACGGGCGCGCCACGATTCCACGTTCGCGCCTTCGCACCGGCCTGCTGACAATTTCGGCCGGCGCACTTGTCGCGGCTGCGGTGGTCGGGCTGTGGTCCATCGGCAGCGTGCGCGACGCGGTCCTGAGCGCGAAGGCCGCGCTGGTCGGCGTCTCGCCGATCGAGGCCCGCGCAGAAATCGCGGACGCGGTTCGCGCCGTGGCCACCGAGGTGTCGCCCGCCACTACAACCCTGCCGTCACGCGCGCAGATCGCAGCCGCCTATCAGGAAGCGATCAAGAGCGAAGTCGTTGCCCGCGAAACTCCCGCGGCAGCGCCGATCGAGCCACCACCACCGGCGGCGCCACCGGCAAGACGCCTCGATCCGGATGACGTCGCAGGCCTCCTGAAGCGCGCCAACAGCCTGCTTGCGATCGGCGACATCGTATCGGCGCGGCTCTTGCTCGAGCGGGCCGCGGATGCGCAGGACGCGGACGCGGCGCTGTTGCTGGCTCGCACCTACGATCCCGACGTGCTGGGGACCTTGGACAAGCGGAGCATCACGCCCGATCCGGAGACCGCGCGCCTCTGGTATCGCAAGGCCGCCGAACTCGGCTCGCAGCCCGCACAGCAACGCCTCGCGCAATTGCAAAACTAGGCTCATCTCGAGGGACACATGCGACGCTTGTTTGGATTGGTACTTTTCGCAGGCATGATGATTTGGGGCCCGGCGGCACGGGCCGAGCAGACCGAATTCGACCCGGCCAAGGTCAGCGACAGCCTGAAGGCGATCTTTCAGTTCGGCTCGGTAGGCACCAAGCAGAGCCTCAACGCCAACACGGTCACGCTGATCTCCGGCACGATCGGCGGCACCTATGTTCAGTTCGGCGCCGATCTCGCCTCCGTGCTCGACGATGGCAATAAGTTGCGCATTCTGCCGATCGTCGGGCGCGGCTCGGTGCAGAGCGTCGCCGACATCCTGTTTCTGCAGGGTGTCGATCTCGGCATCGTTCGATCTGACACGCTCGACTATCTCGAGCGGAAGGGCATCGCGAAAGATATCAAGAAGCAATTCACCTACGTGACCAAGCTCTACAACGAAGAGATGCATGTGATCGCGTCGAAATCGATCGGCAATCTCAGGGACCTTGAGGGCAAGACTGTCAGCGTCGACCTTCCCAATGGCGGCACCTTTGTGACCGCGCTGACCGTGTTCGAGCGGCTCGGAATGAAGCCGAAGGTTGTCTATGTCGAGCAGCGCATCGCGCTGGAGAAACTGAAGGCCGGCGAAATCGACGCCGTGATCGTGTGTGGCGGCAAGCCTTACAAGTCCGTGAGCGGCTTCAAGGACGATCGGTTCCACCTGGTGACGGTCAACTACGAGAAGCCGTTGCAGGGCGACTATCTGCCCGCGAGCCTGTCGGCCAAGGACTATCCCAACCTGATTTCGGGCGAGGAGCGCGTCGACACGATCGCCGTTCCTGCCGTGCTTGCGGCCTACAACTGGGCACCGAAGACGGAGCGCTACAACAAGCTGGCCAATTTCGTGGATGCGTTCTTCACAAAATTTCCGACGTTCCAGAATCCGCCGTTCCATCCGAAGTGGCGGGAGGTCTCGCTGTCGGCGCCACTGCCGGGTTGGCAACGCCTGCCGGTAGCCCAGCAATGGCTCGACCGCCATGGCGTCGAAGCCGTCTCGCGCAGCCGTTTCGATGAATTCCTGAAGCAGAGCCCAGCGGCCGCACGTCTGCAGAGCGATGCGGATAAGGAGGCGCTGTTCAAGCAGTTCCAGGCGTGGGACGCGGAAAAAAATACGCGTTCTCAGCTGCGCACCGGCGAGAAACGGTAGCCCCCCCGAACCCGGATGGAGCGCAGCCTGACCCGGGGGCCTCGTGCGTGAGCTGACGCTCTCACCCCGGATTACGCTGCGCTCCATCCGGGCTACGCCTCCAACCTCCGCTTGAAAAGGGGAGGTCGCTTTGCTCGCAGAGCAAAGCGGGTGGGGATCTGCTCTCTCCGCAGATACAGCGTCGCCTGCGGCTGACCCCCATCCCGACCTTCCTCCTGTCAGGGGGAAGGAGAAGAGAGAGCGAAAGTCACTCTACGCCTGCGGTGCTGCCTCTTCCGGCACTCCGCGCTTCAGCGCGGCGCGCGCGGCTTCACGATGCTCCGGGGTGATGTGGCTTGCCACCATGCGGATCGCGGTTGCGAGCACGGCGGCATCGTCGGTGAAACCGAGCACCGGCAGCATGTCCGGGATGAAGTCGAACGGCAGGATGAAATAGGCGATCGCGCCGAGCAGCGCGGCCTGGACATGGCGCGGCGTCTGCCGGTCGAAGGCGCAGTAATAGGCGGCCAGCAGATCCTCGGCGAACGGCAGCCGCGCCACCACTTTCTTGAACTTGATCCAGAAGCGGCGGCGCACGCTTTCCGGGTCCTGCGCCAGCCGGTCGGCAGGCCCGAATCCCGCGCCGGTATCGGTCGATGGCATCGCGAGGTTCCCTTTGGCGCCGCGCGACGGATCGGCGGCGGACGATGCGAATCTGGGGATGTCAGCCAACCGGCGCAAGGTTGCGCGCAGCCGGGTCAATTGACCCCGAACTGCCTCGCGATCGCGTTCATGGCCTTGGCGAGGTCGATATCGCGCTTGGTCACCCCGCCGACATCGTGGGTCGCCAGCACGACCTCGACCGTCTTGTAGACGTTCTTCCATTCGGGGTGATGGTCGCTCTTCTCGGCGACCAAAGCGGCGCGCGCCATGAAGCCGAAGGCCTCGTTGAAGTCCTTGAACACGAAGGTCTTTGCGATCGCCTCCCGTCCGGCCAGCTCCGACCAGCCGGCCAGTTCCCAAAGCGCGGCCTTCCTTGCTTCCGCTGACAGCCTTTCGACCATGGCAACCCTCCCGTTTGACGCCGACCTTAGCCTAACAACCGGCCTCCGGGTGGGATCCATGCCGAAAATAAGGCCGAAATAGCGTCCTATCGCCGCTGGTAACCATGACGCAGATGTAACATCTGTAGCCCCAGGAATTTGCTACAAATGCCTTATCTGTGCGCGTTGGTAGTTTTGCGAGATTGAGCCCCGACGATTGTTTGCGAGATCGATGACAGACGGCTCCGCCAGCATATCGCCAAAGCCGCTGCGCTCTGCAAAGCGACGGCTGATGTTCGTCTTGATCGCGGGCGCTCTCGCCATCACCGGCGCGACGATCGCCGGTTATTATTTCGCGGTGCGTCCGGTGACGCTGCGGATCGCGGTCGGCCCCGCAAGCAGCGATGACCTCAGGGTCGTGCAGGCGCTGGCGCAGGCCTTCAACAACCAGCAGCACACCCAGGTCAAACTGAGACCGGTGCAGACCGACGGCGCCAGCGCCAGCGCGCAGACGCTGGCCGACGGCAAGGCCGACCTCGCCATCATCCGCGGCGACCTCGAGGTGCCGAAGAATGCGCAGGCGGTCGCGGTCCTGCGCAAGAATGTCGTCGTGATGTGGGTGCCGCCCGCAGCCAAGGGCAAGGGCCGCAAGGCCGCAAAGATCACCAAGATCGCGCAGCTTGGCGGCCGCAAGATCGGCGTCGTCGGCCGCACGCCTGCCAACGTCAATCTGCTGAAGCTGATCCTGCAGCAATACGGCGTCGACCCGATGAAGGTCGAGATCGTGCAATTCCCGGCCAATGAAGCGGTCGAGGCCATCAAGAATCTGAAGGCCGACGCCTATCTTGCCGTCGGTCCGGCCAACAGCAAGCTCACGATCGATGCGATCACGGCGTCGACCAAAGACGGCGGCGAGCCCACCTTCCTGCCGATCGATGCGTCCGAGGCGATCGCGCAGAACCATCCGGCCTATGAGGCCGCGGAAATTCCCGCCGGCTCGCTCGGCTCGGCCGACCGGCCCGACGACGAGGTGAAGACGATCAGCTTCTCGCACCATATCGTCGCGCGAAAGGGCCTGTCGGACGCGACGGTCGCGGCCTTCACCCGGCAATTGTTTGCGATCCGGCAGTCGCTCAAGAACGATTTCCCGCTCGCCGCCAAGATCGAGACGCCCGACACCGACAAGGACGCCACCATTCCGGTGCATCCCGGCGCGGCCGCCTTCGTCGACGGCGAGGAAAAGACCTTCCTCGACCGCTACAGCGATTACATCTGGTGGAGCCTGATGGCGTTCTCGGCGATGGGCTCGGCCGGTGCATGGTTCGCCGGCTATCTCAAGCAGGACGAGCGCAACACCAACACCTCGCAGCGCGAGCGCCTGCTGGAGATGCTGAAGGCCGCGCGGCAGAGCGATTCGACCGATGAGCTCGACCAACTGCAGGCGGAGGCCGACGACATCCTGCGCCACACGCTCGACTGTTTCGAGCATGGCGCCATCGAGGAGGGCACGCTCACCGCGTTCAACATCGCGCTCGAGCAGTTCCACAACGCGGTGGCCGACCGCAAGGCGCTGCTGCTCAGCATGCCGCAGAATTTGCAGCGGACTGCGAGCCAGTTCAGGGCCGCGGGCACGGCGTAGAGCCGCCACCACTCTATCCGCGAACTCTCTTCGCCTCTCCCGCTTGCGGGGGAGTCCGACGCGCGCAGCGCGGCGGGTGGGGGCTCTCCCCGCGATACGACTCGTGGAGAGAGCCCCCACCCCGCCCTCCCGCGCAAGCGGGAGAGGGAGCTTGGGGCAGGTGCTCCCCTCACGATCTCTGCTGCTCAGACATTCCCGCCCTCCATCCCCCTGTAATCTCTCCGTCATGGAATTTTTCTAGGTCTGTGCTGGCCCGCGGCGCATTGTCGCTGTGACCTGAGGAGGCTCCCCATGACGATCCGGTTCTCGCGAAATCTGACCCGCCGACGCTTTCTCTCCACGGCTGCTGCGGCCGGCGCCGGCGTGATCGCGATGCCTTATCTGTCGCGCGCGGCCGATCGCCCCGTGATCACCCATGGCGTGCAGTCCGGCGATGTCGGCGTCGACGGCGGCGTGGTGTGGGCGCGCGCTGACCGTCCCTCGCAGATGATGGTCGAGGTCGCGACGTCAGACTCGTTCAAGAATGCCCGTGCGCTGCCGCCGATCACGGCGCTGCCGGAAAGCGACTTCACCGCCAAGATGCTGCTGGAGAACCTGCCGTCCGGCCAGGACATCTTCTACCGCGTCCGCTTCCGCGACCTCGCCCATATCGACGTTGTCGGCGAGCCCGTGGTCGGCCGCTTCCGCACCGCGCCGAATGACCGCCGCGACGTCTCCTTCGTGTGGGGCGGCGACGTCGCCGGCCAGGGCTGGGGCATCAATCCCGACGACGGCGGCATGATCACCTTCGCCGCGATGAAGAAGCATGCCCCGGACTTCTTCCTGCATTCCGGCGACACCATCTATGCCGACGGCGTCATCACCGCCGAGCAGAAGCAGCCCGACGGCAAGATCTGGAAGAACATCACGATCCCGGAGAAGGCCAAGGTCGCCGAGACGCTCGACGAATACCGCGCCGCGCACAAGTACAATTTCCTCGACACCAATCTGCGCGCCTTCAATGCCGAGGTGCCGATCTTCGTGCAGTGGGACGATCACGAGGTGACCAACAACTGGTCGCTGTCGAAGCAGCTGCCGGCCGCCTACAAGGAGCGCGACATCAACGTGCTCGCGGCGCGCGCGGCAAAAGCCTTCCACGAGATGTATCCGATGCGCGAAAGCATCGTCGAGCCGGGCCGGGTCTATCGCACGCTGAGCTACGGCCCGCATCTCGACGTGTTCATGCTCGACGAGCGCAGCTATCGCGGCCCCAACGGTCCGAACCTGCAGGAGACCTACGGCCCCGATGCCTATTTCATCGGGCCGGACCAGATGGCCTGGCTGAAGCGCGCGCTGCTCAACTC
Source organism: Bradyrhizobium sp. B124 (assembly GCF_038967635.1). NCBI lineage: Bacteria > Pseudomonadati > Pseudomonadota > Alphaproteobacteria > Hyphomicrobiales > Nitrobacteraceae > Bradyrhizobium > Bradyrhizobium sp. B124. Next base: position 5,480,712 of record NZ_CP152413.1, read on the forward strand.
GCGCGCCACCTGGAAGGTGATCGCCTCCGACATGCCGCTGTCGCTGATCGTCTATGACGATGCCGCCAACAAGAAGGGCTCGGAAGCCTTCGCGCAGGGCGACGGACCGGCGCGCGGCCGCGAGCTCGAGATCGCCGACATCCTGCGCTTCATCAAGACGGCCGGCATCGCCAACACGGTGTGGCTGACTGCCGACGTGCACTATGCGGCTGCGCACTACTACAACCCGAACAAGGCCCAGTTCCAGGAGTTCGATCCGTTCTGGGAATTCGTCTCCGGCCCGCTGCACGCTGGCACGTTCGGTCCGAACGAGCTCGACAACACGTTTGGCCCCGAGGTGAAGTTCGTCAAGGCGCCGGGCGAAGCCAACCAGAACCTGCCGCCGTCGGCCGGCATGCAGTTCTTCGGCCACGTCAAGATCGACGGCAGGAGCGGACAGATGACGGTCAGCCTGCGCGACCGCGTCGACGCCGAGCTGTGGGCCATCACGCTCGATCCAAAGCCGGTGTAATCAGGTCGCAGCCGCGACGGAACCGGCCTCTCTGTGCTGAACGCCCTTGCCTCAAGGCAGGGGCGTCGCGATTGACGGGGGATGGACCTCGCCGGCCTCTTCCGGTACCGATATCAGAGCCGTTATGCTGGGGGCCCGGAGGGGCGGAGCATGAGGCGCTGCGAATTGATTCGCGTGCTCGGTGGCATCGTCGTGGGGCTTCGGCCGCACCGCTTGCTTGTCGTCGCGATCGCTATGTTCGCGCTGCTGCCGATTGAAGTCAGCGATGCCGGCTGGCTGCCTGATCTCTTCAAGAGCTCATCGAAGCACCCCAAAGCGCCAAAGCGCGCGAAATCGGCAAAGCCGGCCAGATTGGCAAGGCACCACGCGCCGTCAAAGCCACGCGCCACGCGGCTTGCCGCCCTTGGGCCGGTCGCCCTGCCGCCTTCCGTTCCCAAGTCGGCCGCAGCGAAATGCGATCCCTCGACATTGCGGATCGTGCTCGATGTCGGACATACCGCTGAATCGGAAGGCGCGATCAGCGCGCGCAATGTCGCCGAGTTCACCTTCAACCTGCGCCTTGCGCGGCTGATCGAGGAGAAGCTGAAGGCCGACGGCTTTGCCGAAACCAGGCTGCTGCTGACCGAAGGCAAAGCGAGACCCAGCCTGTTCAGGCGGGTCGCCGCCGCCAACAATCTGCACGCGGATCTCCTGCTGTCGATCCATCATGATTCCGTACCCAACAAGCTGCTCGAGGACTGGGAGTTCGAGGGAAAGAAGCGCCATTTCAGCGATCGCTTCAGCGGCTACTCGGTGTTCGTCTCCCGCAACAATCCGGACTTCAAGACCAGCCTGCTGTTCGCCGAGCTGGTCGCCAGGGAAATGAAGGCCGAGGGGCTGCAATATGCCGAGCAATACAGCCAGCCCGTCATGGGCCACGACCAGCATCCCCTGCTGAACAAGGACACCGGCGTCTACAGTTACGATAAGCTCATCGTGCTGCGCAGGACCGCGATGCCCGCCGTCCTGCTGGAGGCGGGCTCGATCATCAACCGGGATGAGGAACTCAAGATGGACTCGCCCGAGCGCCGCAACGCGATCAGCAGCGGCGTCGCGTCTGCCGTCAAGGAATTCTGCGAGCCGCGATGGGCGCTCCTCGGCCCGCTCTGACCGCCGAGCGATCAGCTCCTCCCGGCTCAGCCTGGTTTGCCGGCCTTGATCTCCGCGAATTTGGCCAGCGCCTGTTCGAACTTGGGGCTGAAGAGCCACATCGCGTCGAGGATTTCGCGGAAGCTCGCGGATGTCCTTGCCCTGTCGGCTCGACCGAAAGCGAAGACACTGTTGTTTCGCAGATATCCCATGATCCTGGGCTCGGAAATTCTGTAATTGACGAGGTCCCCTGACTTCAGCGCGGACCTGGTTGGGCTGGGAATGATCTGGATGAGCTCGAAGAGCTTCATCTGATCGATCGAATTGGGCAGCGCCTTTGCGATCGCCGGGACCTGCGGGAAGATATCCGCGTGCTCGTTCATGAGCGCATCGCGCACCGCGGTCCAGTGATTGAACCGGTGATCGAGATTGCCGACGCGCGCTTCTTCCATGTCGTCGCGACGGCTGAGCGCAGGATCGAGGGCCGCGATCGATTGCTTGATGGCGGCCCACTTCTTTCGACCGTTGCGATCTTCGGACGGGCCGGTCTGCAGGCTACCCTTGTAGGTGTTCGACCGCGCATTTCCGGCATTTTGCTTGCCGCTTGTCTCGGCAAAGAACAGGCCGAGACTGATGCGACCGGCGACCGCGGCGCCAGCGGCATCCAGACCCCTGGCGCGCGCGATCACCGTCGCCAGCTCGACCACGTCCTTGAACGGCGTCTCGGAGCTTTGCGCGTTCGCGGGCGGCGCCTCCATCACATCGAAGAGCTTCCTGTACTCATCGAGCAGCGGCTCATTGTCGGCGTCGAAATAGGCCGGAGGGATCCCGAATCTGTTGGGTCGTCCAATCCTGGACGGAAGCGCATCGGTGAGATCCTTGTATGCGCTCATCATCTCGACACGGGCAAGGTAGATGGCCTGGCCCGGCAAGTCGGGCAGCGGCTGATGGGAATCGATCTGCGCCCGTCGCTGGCGCAGGATCGAGACGAAGTTCTTCAGGGCATCGTCGTAGGCCTTGAGCGCGGCCGATTGCTCGCTCGTGAGCGCGGCTGGCTCGGCGATGGCTGGAGACACGAAACCGATGGCGACAGCCGAGGCCACCGACGACGGCACCGCACCAGCCATCGGATGCGTTGCAACCGGCGCGAGGAGCAGCCCGAGAGAGAGCGCCGCTGCGGGCGCAGCGGCAGATGTCCTGATCGCCATGACGGCTTTCCCGATGCCTGTGCGTCGCCGAATCCGACAGGTCGGATGGTAGACGACAGACGCACCGACGGCGAGGCCGAAGCCCGGCGATCGGTCAGTGTCCGTTTTTCAGCGCGGCTTCCAGCGCTTCGCTCGAACACGGCTTGGTCAACCGCGGCTTGCCGGCGAGCGATTCCGGCAGCCTGATATCAGCGCCATAGCCGGTGACGAATGCGAAGGGCACTTTCAGCGCATCCAGCCGCTCGGCAACCGCGAAGGTCTTCTCGCCCCTGACGAGGCCGACATCGAGCAGCGCGAAATCCGGTGCGCGCTCGGCGATCAATTCGAGCGCGCGGGCGACGTTCGCAGCGGTGCGCACCGTCCGGGCGCCGAAGCCCAGGATGGCGTCCTCGAAATAGAGCGAGATGATCGGATCGTCCTCGACCACGAGAACGTCACCGGGCATGCCGGCATTGGGGGCGGATTCCATAGCTCGGTGTCCATTGCTTCGATGATGGATGAGAGGACCGGATCAGTCCGGCCGGATGGCCCGCGACCGGCGCCCGAAGGCACGCCGGCTGTTCCCGAAATGAAACCCATCACATCGTAAGCTGCGGCGTCTGTTCACTAGTGCACATAAACCCGGGAACTTTTTCAGTATGGTCGGCGTTGGATTTGCAGGATTTCCCGATGATTGCGAAACGGACCGATTTGGCCGGGACGAATGACCGGCCGTTCAACAACCTGTTGCGCCGGCTCAACGCCGCCGACTACGAACTGATCGCGCCGCATCTTTCGGTGGTCGAGGCGGCGGCCGGCGATCTGCTCTACAATCCCGGCGATGACGTTCAGATCGTCCATTTCCCATGCGGACCGAGCCTTGCGTCCTATCTGGTGGCCAACGAGGACGGCCGCGACGTCGAGACCATCCTGGTCGGCCGCGAGGGCGCCGTCGGCGGCATCGTCAGCCAGGGATTTCTGCCGGCCTTTACCCGCATCACCGTCAAGTTCGGCGGGCCGTTCGTGCGGCTGCCGATCAGCAAGCTCGACGCCGCGAAGCTGACGTCGATCTCGGTGCGCAACATCTTCGCGCGCTATGCCGACTGCATGCTGGCGCAGATCTTCCAGTCGACCGCCTGCAACGCGATCCACTCGATCGAGCAGCGCGCCGCGAAATGGATCATCTCGGCGATCGAGCGCACCAATGGCGATGGCGTGGTGCCGCTGACGCATGAGCAGCTCTCGACCCTGCTCGGCGTCGGCCGCAGCTACACCAGCCGCGTGATCCAGAACTTCAAGGCGGAGGGCGTGCTGGACACGCGCCGCGGCGCGATCGTGATCCGCGACCCCGACAAGCTCAAGCTGCGCTCGTGCCTGTGCAACGACGCAGTGAAGGATCACTTCGAGGAAGTGCTACGCGGGGTGTATCCGAGCGAGGACAACCCGACGAACTAGGCTGGCACACGGCTCACCTCGCCCCGCTTGCGGGGAGAGGTCGGATCGCGCGAGCGATCCGGGTGAGGGGCGAGGCACACGACTCAACAAGCCGCGAGGTGCTCGCCGGATGGAAGCCCCTCACCCCAACCCTCTCCCCGTAAGAACGGGGAGAGGGAGAACCTATATCGCCCAACGCGAAAATCACGCTACACTCGCCCCATGAGTGGGGCTGAACTTCACGCCGTCTTCGACGTCGCAGCATGGTGCGCGGCCGCCGTCGCGATGTGGTGGCTGTCGCGGGTGCGGGGGCTGCAATTCCCGCGGCAATCCTTCGAGCTGCCCTACATCGCCGCGCTGGTGTTCGGCGCCGGCATCGGCGCCTACATCTTCGGCACGCTGAACCTGTGGTTCTCGGGCGTGCCCGGCATCGCCCGCTCGGTCGAGGGCGCGCTGGCCGGCGGCATCGTTGCGATCGAGCTCTACAAATGGCTGCATGGCATTTCGCTACGCACCGGGGCGCGGTTCGCGCTGCCGCTTGCGATCGGCGTCGCGGTCGGCCGGCTCGGCTGCTATTTCGCGGGGCTCGAGGATTTCACCTATGGCACGCCGACCACGCTGCCCTGGGGCCATGATTTCGGCGACGGCGTCCTGCGCCATCCGGTGCAGCTCTATGAAAGCCTGGCGATGGCGGCGTTCGCGGCCTTCTATGTCTGGGCCGCGTTGAACCGCAACGCCGCATTCATCACCAATGGATTCTACCTCGTGCTGTTCTACTACGGCCTGCAGCGCTTCGTGTGGGAGTTCATCAAGCCGTATGGCGCGCTGATCGGTCCATTCTCGCTGTTCCACCTGCTGTCGCTATTTGTCATGGTTTATGCCGCCGTCATGCTGGCGACGGCCCCGAATTTGAGCTTGAAGCATGAACGCGCCGCTGCGTAAGTCCCGCCCTTACATCTTCTGGGGCCAGACCCAATCGCTTTGCGAGACCTGCCTGACCCCGGTGCCGACCAAGATCCAGATATCAGGCAACGAGGTCTGGTACGAGAAGCGCTGCAAGCAACACGGCGTGCAGTCGACCTTGGTCTCGACCGATGCGGCCTATTGGCGGCTGTGCAAGGATTTCATCAAGCCCGGCGACCGGCCGCTGGCCTTCCAGCGCCACACCGAATTCGGCTGTCCCTATGATTGCGGGCTGTGCCCGGACCACGAGCAGCACTCCTGCCTGGCGCTGATCGAGATCACCGAGCACTGCAACCTGACCTGCCCGGTGTGCTTTGCGGAGTCCTCGCCGGCGCGCACCAGCTTCACGCCGCTGGCGAAGATCGAGAAAATGCTCGATGCGCTGGTGGCGAGCGAGGGCGAGCCCGACCTGGTGCAGATCTCCGGCGGCGAGCCGACGCTGCATCCGGATTTCTTCGCCATTCTGGACGCGGTGCGCGCCCGCCCGATCCGTCACGTCATGATCAACACCAACGGCCTCAGAATCGCGCGCGAGCCGGACTTCGTGGCCAAGCTCGCCGAGAACAAGCGCGGGCTGGAAGTCTATCTGCAGTTCGATTCGCTGAAGCGCGAGGCGCTGGTCAATCTGCGCGGCGCGGACTTACGCAAGATCCGCCAGCAGGCGCTGGAGAATCTCGAGCGCGAGGGCGTCTCGACCACGCTGGTCGCGACCATCAAGCGCGGCGTCAACGACGCCGAGATCGGCGATATCGTCCGCCACGCGCTGACCTGGACATGCGTCCGCGGCATCACGCTGCAACCGGTGCAGGACGCCGGCCGCAACGAGGATTTCAACAAGGACGCCGACCGCATCATGCTGTCGGAGATCCGCCAGCACGTGATCGAGACCGGGGTGTTCGGCGACAAGGATATGATCCCGCTGCCGTGCAACCCCGAGAGCATCTCGATCGGCTACGGCCTGCGCAACGGCGACAAGGTGCTGCCGCTGACCTCGCTGATCCCGCAGGAACAGCTCGTCGCCGTGATGCCCAACACGATCAGCCCGGAGAAATATCCGGTGTTGCGCGAGAAGTTCGTCGACCTGTTCTCGCTGTCGTCGGGGCCGCTGAACACCAGCGAGCGGGTCTGCGAATTGCTGTGCTGCCTGCCGAGCTTCGAAGTGCCGGACGGCCTCACCTACGAGAACGTGTTCCGCGTCACCATCGTGCAGTTTCTCGATCGCTTCAACTTCTGCGTCGGCAACGTCAAGCGCAGCTGCATCCACTTCGTCACCGAGAGCGGCGCGATCGTCCCGTTCGACACCTACAATCTGTTCTATCGCGACGGAAAGATCGACGGCATCCGCGCGAGCCTGGCCGGGCAGACCTACCGCGAGGCGCGGCCGACGGAGGCGGAGGTGCCAAGGTGAGCGATACCGGCGCGCGCCCCTCGCCTCCGTCACGTCCTCCGGAGCAGCGCAGCGGCTGCGTGACGGCGCTGATGATCGTCGCTGGCGTCATTCTGTTGCTGCCCGGCCTCTGCGCGCTGCTCTTCGTATTTGCCGGCATCGCCAAGACAGCATCTGATGATCTTCAGTTCGTTGCCGCCTGCCTGCTTGTGGCGTGCTTCGGCGTGGCCCTGATCTGGTGGGCCATCCGCAGACCTGGCTCCTAGAGACGGCTCGCATCACGAACCCACTGGTGGACCAACAGCCATGAGCGAGACCAATCCCCCTCCCGTGCCGCCTGCACCAGCGCAGCCGCCCGCGCTGCCCCCGCCACGCAGCGGCTGCGCGACCGCGTTCATGGTGGTGTTCGGGCTGGTCCTGCTGCTGCCCGGGCTGTGCGCCCTCCTGTTCGGGATCGGTTCGCTGACCAACTCGAGCCTGGAGCCCGGCCTGCTGTTCCTGATCCTGCTCGGCCTTCTGGTCGGGTTCGCCGGCATCATGCTGATCCGGGCTGCGATCAAGGGGCGGTAGCCGTAGGAGGCGCGACGAATCATGAGCAGCCTGGACCAACCGCCGCCGAACAGCCGTTGGCAACCGCGCCAAAGCAGCGGCTGTCTGACCTCGTTCATGCTGTTTCTGGGCGTCATCCTGCTGCTGCCCGGCGTGCTGTGTGCAGTCCTGATCGTCACCTCGGTCGAACCGGGCAGGGACCCATTCACGCCGGTGGTGATGTTGATCGCGCTTGGCGGCGTCGTATTGATCGTTTTGGCCCGTTCCCGGAAATGACGCCGGATTCGACCCGCAAATGCCCCCCAAAACAGGGTTCTGGCGCGAAAATCAGGCACTTAAACCGCCAATAAACCGTTGTTTTTTGGCGTTTTCTGACTATATTGCGCCGCAACGCGCAAGGTGCCCGGTCCTCTGACCGGGCTTCCTTTTTGGGGTGATGCGTCCCCGTCAAATTTCTTGGGTATGAGCGTGATCCGGGCCCCGATTGGGCCACGTGAGCGAGCGGCCGGCCAAACTGGTCCGGCGAGATCGCGCATCTGACCATTGCACGACCAGAAGAAGAGCCATGAACCTTCGTAACGTCGCCATCATCGCCCACGTCGACCACGGCAAGACCACGCTCGTCGACCGCCTGCTGCAGCAATCCGGGACCTATCGCGAGAACCAGAAGGTCACCGAGCGCGCCATGGACTCCAACGATCTGGAGCGCGAGCGCGGCATCACCATTCTGGCCAAGGCGGCCTCGGTGCAGTGGAAAGATACCCGCATCAACATCGTCGACACCCCCGGCCACGCCGATTTCGGCGGCGAGGTCGAGCGCATCCTCAACATGGTGGACGGCGCGCTGGTGCTGGTCGATGCCGCCGAGGGCCCGCTGCCGCAGACCAAATTCGTGGTGTCGAAAGCGCTCAAGGTCGGACTGAAGCCGATCGTCGTGATCAACAAGGTCGACCGCCCCGACGCGCGCCCGACCGAAGTCATCAATGAGGTGTTCGACCTGTTCGCCGCACTCGATGCCTCCGAGGAGCAGCTCGACTTCCCGATCCTGTACGGGTCGGCCAAGCAAGGCTGGATGGGCGACAGCCCGGAAGCTTCGCATGACGCCGGCATGCAGCCGCTGTTCGACCTGATCGTGCGCCACGTCGCGCCGCCGAAGGTCGAAGAGGGCCCGTTCCGCATGATCGGCACCATCCTCGAAGCCAACCCCTATCTCGGCCGCATCATCACCGGCCGCATCTCATCGGGTTCCATCAAGCCGAACCAGGCCGTGAAGGTGCTTGGCGCCGACGGCAAGACCATTGAGCAGGGCCGTATCACAAAAATCCTGGCCTTCCGCGGCATCGAGCGCACCCCGCTGGAGGAAGCCGACGCCGGCGACATCGTCGCGATCGCGGGCCTCACCAAGGGCACCGTCGCCGACACCTTCTGCGACCCCACGGTCGAGACACCGCTGCCGGCGCAGCCGATCGATCCGCCGACGGTGTCGATGTCGTTCATCGTCAACAACTCGCCGCTCGCCGGCACCGAAGGCGACAAGGTCACCTCGCGCATGATCCGCGACCGCCTGCTGCGCGAGGCCGAGGGCAATGTCGCGCTGCGCGTCGTCGAGGCCGCCGACAAGGATTCGATGGAAGTCTCCGGCCGCGGCGAATTGCAGCTTGCGATCCTGATCGAGACCATGCGCCGCGAGGGCTTTGAGCTCTCGGTGTCGCGCCCGCGCGTCGTGCTGCAGAAGGACGAGGCGACCGGTGCGTGGCAGGAGCCGATCGAAGAGGTCGTAATCGACGTCGACGAGGAGCATTCCGGCGTCGTCGTGCAGAAGATGAGCGAACGAAAGGCCGAGATGATCGAGATGCGCCCGTCCGGCGGCAACCGCCTGCGGCTGGTGTTCTACGCACCGACCCGCGGCCTGATCGGCTACCAGGGCGAACTGCTCACCGACACCCGCGGCACCGCGATCATGAACCGCATCTTCCACGGCTATGCCGCCTACAAGGGCGAGATTCAGGGCCGCCGCAACGGCGTGCTGATCTCCAACGACCAGGGCGAAGCGGTGGCCTATGCGATGTTCAAGCTGGAAGATCGCGGCCCGATGATGATCGAGCCGGGCTGGAAGGTCTACAAGGGCATGATCGTCGGCGAGCACACCCGCGACAATGATCTCGAGATCAACGTCCTGAAGGGCAAGCAGCTCACCAACATCCGCACCACCTCGAAGGACGAAGCCGTGCGCCTGACGCCGCCGATCCGGATGACCCTGGAAAAGGCGCTCGCCTATATCGAGGACGACGAGCTCGTCGAGGTGACGCCGAAGTCGATCCGGCTGCGCAAGAAGCATCTCGATCCGAACGACCGCAAGCGCGCCGAAAAGGCCAAAGAGGCCGTAGCTTAAGCCCGTCTGTCATGCCCCGGCTCGACCGGGGCACCCAGTACGCCGCGGCCCATCGGCTCTATCATCGCCGTCTCTGGAATACTGGATCACCCGCATACGCATGCGCGGGTGATGACAGTTATGCGCGTGGTGGCTTCAGGCGTCTTTCCAGACGTGCTAGAGCCGGGACATGAGTTCGCTTCCCTCCACGGTCGATGTTGCCGTCATCGGCGCCGGCGCTGCGGGCCTCGGCGCCGCGCATGCGCTGAAGGGCACCGGCCTCTCCGCCATCGTCCTGGAAGGCCGCGACCGTCTCGGCGGCCGCGCGCATACGATCCAGGCCGCGCCTGAGGTGGTGTTCGACGTCGGCTGCGGCTGGCTGCATTCGGCCGACCAGAACAGCTTTGTCGGCATCGCCGAACAACTCGGCTTCGAGCTCAACAAGGACCTGCCGCCGTGGCGCGAGCGCGCCTATGGCAAGGCGTTCCCGCAGGCCGATCGCGACGCATTCATGCTTGCGCTCGACCAGTTCTACGATCGCATCGAGCAGGCCGCGCGCGGCGACAAGGACGCATCCGCCGATCGTTATCTCGAGCCCGGCAACCGCTGGAACCCGATGATCAATGCGATCTCGACCTATGTGAATGGCTGCGAGCTCGACCAGCTCTCGATCCTCGACTTCGACGCCTATGAGGACAGCAACGTCAACTGGCGCGTCAGGCGCGGCTATGGCGCGCTGGTCGCGGCCTATGGCGAGCAAGTAGCGGTCGCGCTGAACTGCGAGGTCCGGCTGATCGACCACGCCGGCAAGCGCCTGCGCATCGAGACATCGCGCGGCGTGATTGAGGCGGACAAGGTGATCGTCACCGTGCCCACCAATCTGATCGCCGACGAGGCGATCCGCTTTTCGCCTGCGCTGCCGGGCAAGCTCGATGCCGCGCGCAGCCTGCCGCTCGGCCTCGCCGACAAGGTGACGCTGGCGCTCGCCGAGCCCGAGGCGCTGCCCAAGGAAGGCAATCTGCGCGGCGCCACCATGCGCACAGAGATGGGCACCTATCACATCCGCCCGTTCGGCCAGCCCTGCATCGAGGGCTTCTTCGGCGGCCGTTTTGCGCGAGAGCTCGAGGACGCTGGCGACGGCGCCATCGCCGCCCACAGCATCGACGAGATCGTCTCCTTCCTCGGCAATGATTTCCGCCGCAAGCTGAAGCCGCTCAGCGAATCCCGCTGGGCGCACGACCCGTTCGCCCGCGGCTCCTACTCGCACGCGCTGCCCGGTCACGCCGACAAGCGCGCCGTGCTGGCCGCACCGGTTGACGGCCGGCTGTTCTTCGCCGGAGAAGCCACCTCGCCGCATTTCTTCTCGACCGCGCATGGCGCGCGGGACAGCGGAGAGAGGGCAGCGAGGGAAGTGATGGCTCTAACTAACCAACGAAAATAATCCCCCGACACCCGTCTCACTTCTTGAAAACGACGTCTCTGTGAAACTTTAGATAGTGCGGGTTTGGATAGAGGGTTTGATCTTCGGGAGGTTTATCAGTCCGCTTTGATTAAGAAGCCTAACGGCGTCTTCGGGAACGTGGTTCTTAGAAACTAGTATCTTGTAATCATCGCCAATCGAAATCAGCCCTCGATCAAACATCCAGTGCACCGTTCCGGACAACGCCAGCCCATTCCGAACAGAGTCAGGTCCGTTTGATGCCACTGGCTGAATGTGTGCCGCCTGCACTTCAGGGCGGCCTCCACCGTTGATCAATCGCAAGCCCGTGATGGCACATCTATTGGAGTACGCCGCTCGCACGCTGTGCATAAAGGATTTCTCTCGAAACGGCCGAGAGATAACCATTTCGACAATTGGTCGTTCAAATGGCGTGGGCGGTTCTGAGTATCCGGGCGGCGACGGCACCTGCAGCGAAGGAACCTCGCTAAGAATCGGAGCAAAGCCAGCTCGCAAGATTCGGTCAAATTCGCTATCCGGGATCAGACGCACAGCCCGACCAAAAGCACCTTTGTTGGTGCTGCCGTCTTCTTTCTCGAGTGCGCTCTCGTAGTACTCGCCTTGCTCTTGAAACGGGACGACCGTATCGAAGTCCAGATACGTGGCGCTATCGATGATTGCAAAGTAGTGATCGGGTAATTCGACATCCTCGATCACCGAATTGACGCGAGCTACACCGAAATAGGACTGGCGACCTCCCCTACTCGATAGCTCGGCGCTTGACCTTCGTGGTTCGTAGTAGACGATGTAGTCACCGACGGTCTGCTGAACATAGTTAAGATATGTGCGCGGAAAGTGGTACCTCTCCTCAGGCAGGTCCTTATAGCTCGGAGTAACCTTGGACGTGAAAACTGCCTTGGTCATAAAACAAAACCTTCGCGCCTAACTATCTCAGCCTCCTTCAATCTAAAGTGGCTCTCGCTATTTGGATAGCCGCCGACGCTTCGGGCCTCTACTCCAACACCCGCGCCCGCATGTCCGCATCCGGCACAAAGCACGTCTCGTACTTCCCGAAGATCTTGTAACGGTTGCGGGCGATGAGGCTGTAGACCGCATCGCGCAGCGGTTTGGGCACCGCGAACAGCTCGCGGGTCCAGCGCCAGCCCGGGAGATGGCTCAGCACCGTCAGTGCTGCGTCCGACTTCATCCGGGCGATGCCGCCATGGACCACGGCGTTGGTGTCGGGGTCATCAGGGTCGATACCAAAAGTCTTTGCCAGCCGCGTGCCGTAGTCGGACTGGATCGGCGTGAAGCGGAAGCGGCGCGTTGTGTCGCGGGCGATGACGAAGCGAACCCAGCGTGAGCAGAAGATGCAGACGCCGTCGTAGAGGATCACGTCGTCATCCGGCCACTTGCTCATCTTGATTTCCTTCGACGCGTTTTCTTCACGCGAACCGGTTCCCACTTCGCTCGAAAACGCTACCGGTTATCCAACATCAGCAGCGCGACCAGCATCAGCACGATTGCAGGCCCGGTCTTCACCAGCGCGCCGAGCGGCTCGATCCACAGATCGGGCGTCAGGATCGCCGATCCCGCCATATAGCCGAGCGAAGCGATGATGCCTGCAACAAGACCGAACGCCGCGCTGCGACGGAAGGCGATCAGCACGCCGATGCTCATGTCCATCAGGCTGGTCCAGACCGTCACCGGTCCGACCAGGGCAGGCGGGAAATGGTGCGCGCTCAGGATGCCGGCTGCGGCGTCGTAGGAGATGACCAGCGCGATGAAACCGGACGCGACCCAGAACAGCACGAGGCTTGCGAAGATCAGCGCCTTGATCAGGAACAGCCGGGCAAACCATTTGTCCTGGATGGTCGCCGGGCGGCCGCCGACGACTTGCGCGATGGTCTTCGGCACGATGCCGGTCGCGGTCATCCAGGCTGTGGGATCGCCAGTGACGCCACGGCGCAGCTCGGCGATCGCATTGGAACGCAGCGGCGGCATCCAGCCGAGGCGGCTTGTCAGATCGCCGAGGCGGGCGCCGAGATCGATCAGGAACGGCGGCGTCGGAAGACGGACATATTTCGTCGTGCCGAACGACCAGCGGAACTGAGCGATGACGCCGCCAAGCGAGATCGGCTGCGGCTGCATCAGATCCCATGTCACCGATCGCACCGCTTCATCGGTGACGTCGCGCGCCGCGAGCCAGGCGATGGTGGCGGCGATATCCTCGACCGCAACCGGCTGGAACGGCGTCGCCGCCTCATCGGCCGGCAAATCGACCGGCAGCGCCGCCAGCGCGCGCAGCATGGCGCTGCCGCCATAGGCCGACGGCGCGATGACAAAGCCCGGGCGCAGGATGGCATACGCGATCCCCGACGCCGCGATCAGCCGTTCGGCCTCGCGCTTGGTGGTGCTGAAGGCCGTGCGATCCTCACTATCCGTGCCCGGAATCGAGATGTGCACGAGACGGATGGCGCGGTGGCTGTCGCTGACAGCCTGCAACAGCCGCGCCACGAAGTCGCGATGCACCGCGCTTGTGTCGCTGCCCAGACCATCCTGCAAAACGCCGACGCAATTGACGACAATGTCCGCCTCGTGGGTGCGAAGCAGCTGCGTCAGCGCAGCGGCATCCATCGACATCACGGGCAGCTCGAGGTCGGCCGCGCTCATCTTTTGTGCAGGCGTGAAATGCCGTGCGACCCCGACCGCGTGAAAACCGCGCGCCCTCAGATCGTCGGTGATGGTGCGCCCGATCAGGCCCGACGCGCCGAGCACGAGGATGTTGTGAGATACGTCGTCACTCATGGGAATAGGATCATGCGTCAAAATGGCTTCGCGATCATCAGCCACAGGATGATCATCACCGATCCGAAACCGGGAATCCCGAACAGGAACCAGCGGCGAAACAGCGCAAAGTAGCGCGGCGGCAGCGGCAGACCTTTTTCGGCGGCCGCCCGCGCGAGGTCGCGCATCTCCATCTGCATGAAGATGACGGGAACCCAGAACGCGCCGGCCAGCGCGTAGAGCGCCAGCGAAACCAGCAGCCAGCGCTCGGTCAGGCTTGTGGCCGACAGCATCATGAGCAGTCCACCGCTCACCGGCTGCAGCAGCACGGCGCTCAGCGTGAAGATCATGTCCGCGATCACGACGGTCGCCGCCGTGCGCGCGATGAAAGCCGCATCACGCGTGCGATGCGCCGCCAACATGAAGAAGGCGATGCCGGTCCCGGTGCCGAGGATCACGATGGCGCCGAGCAAATGCAGATATTTGATCAGGAAGTAGAGCGTCATCGCAGTCCGCTCGTGATCAGGCCGGTCCCGGCGCGCAACAATACCGCCGCTGCCATAGGCCGGGTACGCGCGGAAATCCACTGCGGCGGCGCGGAAGCAGAACGCGCGATGCACCCGCGTTGCGCCTGGATTCGCTCGCAAAATTCCTGCGACGAATCAGCGCCGAACGGCCTATTTCCGAGCTGCGGCATTGTCATACAGCGCTCGCGATCCACGCTTTGCACAGGCCGGGATCGGCGATCGGTCCCGCGAACCCGGCGAGTGTCCTCTTTCGGTACAAGTTTTCATGACACTGATGCAAAAAATCCACACGTTAACCGATAATTAACGATGGACCTTGAAGGCGGCCCTCCGACTTGCTTTGATTACAAGCATGAGCACAACGCTAATCGAGGTCCGGCCGGCCAAAGCTGCAGACGCAGCCTCGGTGGCGTCTACCCATGACGAAGCCTGGCGCTCGGCGTATCAGGGAATCATCCCCGGCGCCGAACTTGAAAAGCTGATCAATCGCCGTGGCCCGCAGTGGTGGGACAGCGCCATCCGCAAGGGCAGCCGCGTCAGCGTGCTGGTGTTCGGCGACCGGATCGCGGGCTACGCCAATTACGGCCGCAACCGCGCCCGCAGCCTGCATTTCGAAGGCGAGATCTACGAGCTTTACCTGCGGCCGGAATTCCAGGGTCTCGGCTTCGGCCGGCGCCTGTTCGCCGCCGCCCGCCGCGACCTCCTGCAGAGCGGCCTGAAGACCATGGTGATCTGGGCGCTCTCCGACAACGAGCCGGCGACCGAGTTTTACCGGGCGCTGGGCGGCCGCATGGTGGCGCGCTCCTCGGAGCGGTTCGGGCCGAAGTCGCTCGACAAGGTCGCTTTCGCCTGGTCCAACTGAAAATCCTGCTTCTCTCGCAGCTGCAGCAAGGCTAAACAGCCTGAGCGTTTGCGCGTGACGGTCAGCCCGGCTCCCAAGGCCAGGCTTGAAGCTGTTTCGCGGCCTGGCGGCGCCAAGCAAAAAATCACATCCTTCTCAACTTCCAAAGGCCACGCGGAGCAATCCATGCGTATCGACGCCATATCGATCGGAAAAAATCCGCCCCACGACGTCAACGTCATCATCGAGGTTGCCGTCGGCGGCGAGCCCATCAAGTACGAAATGGACAAGGAGGCCGGCACACTGGTGGTGGACCGCTTCCTCTACACGCCGATGCGCTATCCCGGCAATTACGGCTTCATCCCGCACACGCTGTCGGGCGACGGCGATCCCTGCGACGTGCTGATCGTCAACACCCGCGCGATCGTGCCGGGTGCCGTGATGAGCGTCCGCGTGGTCGGCGTGCTGCTGATGGAGGACGAGGCCGGCGGTGACGAGAAGATCATCGCGGTGCCGTCGTCGAAGCTGACCCAGCGCTACGACAAGGTGCAGAACTACGACGATCTGCCCGACATCACGCTGCAGCAGATCCAGCACTTCTTCGAGCACTACAAGGATCTCGAGAAGGGCAAGTGGGTCAAGGTGCTGCGCTGGGGCGACGCCGAGGAAGCCCGCAAGCTGATCCTGGAAGGCATCGAGCGCGCGAAGAAGAAGTAGGCACGCTGCCTAGACTCCCTCGCCCCGCTCTTGCGGGGTCGAGACGAGCGAAGCTCGCTCTTAAAGGGCTGGGGTGAGGGGCCGCCTCCGCGAGTTGCGAACGTCGGGAGACCTGTACCCCCTCACCCGGATTGCATCTGGCGATGCGATCCGACCTCTCCCCGCAAGCGGGGCGAGGTAAGAACTCACACCGCAGGCGCCGGCAGGCCGGCAATCGCGCAGGCGGCGCGCAGCGTGTTGACCAGGAGGCACGCCACCGTCATCTGGCCGACGCCGCCAGGCACCGGCGTGATCGCGCCGGCGACGCCGAGCGCTTCCTGGAATGCGACGTCGCCGACCAGCTTCGGCTTGCCGCCGGGGACCGGAATGCGGTTGATGCCGACATCGATCACGGTCGCGCCCGGCTTCAGCCAGTCGCCACGCACCATCTCCGGACGGCCTACCGCCGCATAGACCAGATCGGCCTGGGCGCAGAGCTTTGGCAGATCGCGCGAGCGCGAATGCGCGATCGTCACCGTCGCGTTCTCGTTCAGCAGCAATTGCACCAGCGGACGGCCGACCAGATTGGAGCGGCCGATCACGATCGCGTTCATGCCCTCGAGCGAGGGGTGCACGCTCTTGGTCAGGATGATGCAGCCGAGCGGCGTGCAGGGGGACAGCGCGGCAAGGCCGCCGGCGAGCCGGCCGGCATTGTTCGGGTGCAGGCCATCGACGTCCTTGGCCGGGTCGATCGCGTTGATGATGGTCTCGGTGTGCAGCGATTTCGGTAGCGGCAGCTGCACCAGGATGCCGTGCACCTTCGGATCGCGGTTGAGCTGTGCGATCAGCGCCAAGAGATCGGGCTGCGACACATCCTCCGGCAGCTTGTGCTCGAACGAGGCCATCCCTGCGGCCTGGGTCTGGGTGTGCTTGCTGCGGACATAGACCTCGCTCGCCGGATCATGGCCGACCAGCACGACGGCGAGCCCCGGCGTGAGCGCATGGTCGCGCTTGACGCGGGCGACCTCGTCGGCGACGCGGGCGCGAAGCTCGGCGGCGATGGCTTTTCCGTCGATGATGCGGGCAGTCATGTCAGTCCCTTGTTTCCTGCTGGGTCAGCTTCCTCAACATTTCGCCAAGCCCTTTCGGGTCGCCGTCCACCGCCACCTGCTTCAGCCGCGAGGTGGCGCCGGACAACAGCTTCACCCTGGCCTTGGGCACGCCGAGCGCCTTGGCCAGCAGCTCGGTCACCGCACGGTTGGCCTCGCCGCCTTCCGCAATGGCGCGGACCCGCACCTTCACCACCGAGCGGCCATTGGCCAGCGTTTCGATCCCGTCGATGTCGTCGCGGCCGCCACGCGGCGTCACGCGCAAGGCGATACTGATGCCCCCGGTGGAATAGCGCCAAGGATCCATCGCCAGGGCTCCATCAGCAAGCGTCGATCGCGAGGATCAGATCACGTTGGGATAGATGTAATAGGCGATCACCCGCTGGATGAACATGATGATGAGGATCACGATGATCGGCGAGATATCGAGACCGCCCAGATTCGGCATCACGTTGCGAATCGGCCGCAGCACCGGCTCGGTGATCCGGTACAAGAACTCGGCCACCGCGGAGACGAACTGGTTGCGCGTGTTGACCACATTGAAGGCGATCAGCCAGGACAGGATGGCGGAGGCGATCAAGAGCCAGACATAGAGGTCGAGGACGATGATGACGATGTCGAGAACAGCGCGCATATGATGGGGGCTCGCGGGTGGGACGACCAGGTGAAGCGCAACGAGACCGGACTGAACCGCCAGCGCGCTTCTCGTTTGAGCAGGATCTTTTCGGAAAGCCGCCATTTTCGCTGGCGCGGCCCGCCGGGTCCGGATCATGCTCTAAATATCGGTTCATCCCCCCGCAAACAAGGGAAGTTCCCGGCGGGACGGGCCGAAAACCGTTGTTTCACCGTTCTTGACTTGACCTTGGGCGGGACTGTAAATGGCGCCCGACTGACGGCCGGGATACTCAGCAACACCCGGCCGCAATGGGGCCATAGCTCAGCTGGGAGAGCGCGTCGTTCGCAATGACGAGGTCGGCGGTTCGATCCCGCCTGGCTCCACCACGCTTCGCCCTTCGGGCTACGCGTGGCGCAGCCGCGCAGACCCGAAGGGTGAAGCGTGGTGTCCGGCGAAGCCCAAAGGGCAAAGACGGACCTTATCGTCGCCAATCCCCTCTCACGTCCCCGTAAACCGCGGCGGGCGCTTCTCCACAAAACTCGCGACGCCCTCCCTGAAATCATTGCCCTTGAGCGCGATCTGCATTTCGCGGTTGGCATCGATGGTGGCTTCGGCGAGCGTCTGGAACGGCACGTCGTAGACCTGGCGCTTGATCACCGCGATCGCGCTCGGCGAGACGAAATCGGCGAGATCGCGGGCATAGGCATAGGTTTCCTCGCGCAACTTCTCCGGTGCAGAGAGCCGGTTGACGAGGCCGATGCGCAGCGCCTCCGCGGCCGACACGCGCCGCGCCGACATCAACAGATCGAGCGCGTTGGCGTGGCCGACGATGCGCGGCAGCATCCAGCTGATGCCGTGCTCGGCGATCAGGCCGCGCCGCGCGAAGGCGGTGGTGAACACCGCGCTGTCGGCCGCGAAGCGCAGGTCGCAATACAGCGCATGGACCAGGCCGATGCCGGCCGTGGCGCCGTTGAGCATCGCGATCACGGGTTTCTTGATGGCGGGGTAGTAGGCGTAGCGCGTCTGCCAGTCGGCGCGGCGGTTCATGTCGAACGGGATGTTCTCGCCGCGCCGGACCTCGTTGGGGTCGATCCCCTTCAGCGCTTCCATGTCGGCGCCGGCGCAGAAGCCGCGGCCCGCGCCGGTCAGCACGATGACGCGAACATTGTCGTCATTGGCCGCCGCCTCCATCGCGTGGCGCACGTCGCGCTCCATGATCGCGGTCCACGCATTCATGCGGTCGGGGCGGTTCAGCGTGATGGTCGCGATCCTGTCGCTGACCTCATAGAGGATGTGTTCGTAGCTCACGACGATCTCCCTGTGCTGTGTTTGTCTTGTTGTTCTGAGTTCGCGCGACCATGCGGCGCCGCGCGCAGCCGTTGCGAGACTAGCACAGAAGCGAAAATGAAAAGCCGTGTTGTGTGACGCGCGAAATTCCGCGCGGCGGCTATTCCGCAGCCTGCAGCATGACCGGCCGCGGCACGCGCGTGATCCAGCCGTCGATGAAATGCTTCAGCCATGCGCGCTCGGCGGCATCGTGCACGGCGCGCTCGGCGAAGTGCAGATGACCCGGCTGCGCGCCCGGCGAATCCATCCGCGCGCAACCGCGCGTGGTCCAGCGATGCATCATCGCGTAGGTCACGTCGGGATGGAATTGCAGGCCGAAGGCGTTGCCGAGCTGGAACGCCTGCACCGGGAAATCATCGCCCGCTGCGAGCAGGTCCGCACCCGTGGGCAATTGAAAGCCCTCGCCATGCCAGTGATAGACCCGCGCCGGCCAGTCCTGGCACAACGCGCGGCCAGCCTCCGTCGGCCGGACCGGGTAATAACCGACCTCGACGCGGCCTTGCGGATGCGCCGCGACCTTGGCGCCGAGTTGCCGCGCCAGCATCTGCGCACCGAGGCAGATGCCGAGGAACGGGCGCTGCTCGCGCAGCGGCACTGAAATCCAGTCGATCTCGCGTCGCACATAGTCGTCGGGATCGTTGGCGCTCATCGGCCCGCCGAAGATCACCGCGCCGGCATGCGCCTCGAGCGTGTCGGGCAGCGCGTCACCGAAGCGCGGGCGACGGATGTCGAGCGGGTAGCCTAGGGCGCGCAGGGCGTTGCCGATCCGGCCGGGCGTCGATGTCTCCTGATGCAGGACGACCAGCACCGGCCGCAGCGACGCCTGGTCTGCCGGCGTGACCGCGGCCTGCCTTCGGCTCGCGAAGGGCACCACGACACGGCTTTGGTCAGACCGGAACGACATAGCCTCTGCTTAAAGTTTCGGCACGTAAGGCACGATCATAGCTAAGTGGTCGTTAACATCGTGTGAGTTTGCGCACACCCGTGCGAAGCAAATCGCGGGCCAGAAATAAGCTTAACGGCGATGAACGGGCTTTTTCGGGTGAGGCTAGCGCTTGCGCAGCTGAAATCCGCCGACCGCGGTCAGGATGAAGGAGCGCGGAAACAGCCGGAGCAGGAACGGCACCATCTTGATGAAGGCGCCGGGCAGCACGGCGCGCTTGTTGGCCATCAGGCCGCGATAGGCCTGGCGGGCGACCTCCGCCGGCGGGACGTTGAGGATGGCGGAATCGAATCCGGGGGCGAAGCCGGCGCGGTCCTGGAATTCGGACGGCACGGGACCCGGGCAAACCACGGTGACGCGCACGCCCTTCGGCGCCAGCTCACAGCGCAACGCCTCGGAAAACGACAGCACATAGGCCTTGCTGGCGTAGTACACGGCCATGCCGGGGCCCGGCAGGAATCCGGCGATCGAGCCGAGATTGAGGATGCCGCCGCGGTTGCGGATCAGCTGATCGGCAAAGCGCAGCGTCAGGTCGGTCAGCGCGCGGATATTGACGTTGATAATGTCGAGCTGTTCGGCACGGTCGCGCTCCACGGCGAGGCCGAACAGGCCGAAGCCGGCATTATTGACGAGATATTCGACCTCGACGCCGGCCTCGGTCAGGGCCTGCGCGATCCTGTCGCCGGCATCGGTCTGCTGGAGATCGCAGGCAATCACGATCGGCGCCGCGCCGCCCTTGGCCCCGAGCTCGTCGGCAAGCGTCTTCAGGCGATCGGCGCGCCGCGCCACCAGCGCCACGCGGTGACCATTCGATGCAAACACGCGCGCCAGTTCGGTGCCTATGCCCGCCGATGCCCCGGTTATCAGCGTCACACGCTCAGTCACGTTTCAAACTCTTACTGCAAATTCTAGTGAGGTCCCCAACGGGGCGACGAGAGCATAGGGATGCGGTGTGACGCAAGCCGCGTATGGGCTTGTGGATAGCGGCGGGGCCGCTGGTTTCGTGATGAAACGACCGATTTTCAGTCGGATCGCCCACAATCGCGGCGGACATTAAAATTTCGTCATCCGCGACGCCGGCAGGGGGGCGTCCGCCTGCGCAGGCAGCCGTGTCAGATTGCCGCGTCTGCCGTGCCCCAGGGGCCCTTTGGCAGCTCCGCCTGCTTCTCGGCGACCCGGTGCTTGAGATCGATGCGGTCGCGCGAGGAAATGCCGAGCAGATCGGCAGCACGCCAGACCACATTGTCCTCGAACTCGCTGACCTGGCCGTCGGCATAGACGAGCTCCCACATCATCTCGACGATGCGCAGCCGTCCCTCCTCATTCACCGAGCGCATGATCACACTGGTAAAGTGATAGAGATCCACGGCCTCGCCCTCCACGCGCATGGCGGAGGCGATCAACTTGTCGGCGGTGCCGGGATCGAGCTGGAAACGGCTCTCGATCAGGCTGTGCAGCTTGCGCGTTTCGGCCGGCGTCGGCTCACCATCCAGTGAGACGACATGCACCAATAGCGCGGTCGCCGCCAGGCGGTAGTCGCCGTCATCGAAGGCGCGGTCAGCCTGGGCATCGGGGGAGACGATATCGGCAATGAATTGGCGGAGTCCGTCGAGCATCGCTCTCTCTGTGGGATGAAGCTGTCCGGAAAACCGCTACGCACCTTTCCGGATCATGCGCTGTTGAAATCTATATGGCGTGGAAACAGAACCGACGCAATCCGCGCGGGTTCCCGCGGCGGGATTACGTTTCAGCAAGCATTACGTGTCGGCAATGTGACTACGGTATCTCGTACACCACGAGCTTGTCGGCAATGCCGCGCAGCGCCGCTTCCTTCTGGATCGGCTTGATCGCCGCGCGATCGAGGATGCCCGCGACCTCCGCCGCTTCCATCACCGGCTGGGTCAAATGGATTTCCTGCGACGTCGACAGGCTCTGCACCCGTGCGGCGATATTCACGGTCTGCCCGAAATAATCCTGCCGTTCGTTCAGCGTCACGGCGAGGCACGGCCCCTCATGGATGCCGATCTTGACGATCAGATCTTCCTTGCCGCGCTCGGTGTTGAGCTGCTTCATCGCGGCCCGCATGCGCAGGCCCGCCGACAATGCGTGCTCGGGCCGGATGAAGGTCGCCATCACGGCATCGCCGATCGTCTTCACGACTGCGCCGTGTTCGGAGGCGATGATCTCGAGCAGCGCGTGGAAATGCGCGCGCACCAGATCGAATGCGGCGAGATCGCCGACCCGCTCATAGAGCGCGGTCGAACCCTTCAGATCGGTGAACAGGAAGGTCAGCGCGGTGATCTTCAACCGCTGGTCGACGGTGAGGTTGTCGGCCTTGAACACGTCGCGGAAGGTCTGGTTCGACAGCATCCGCTTCGCAGTGAGGATCGGCTTGCGCTTGCCGAGCAATTTGTGCAGCGGATCGCCCGCGATCCAAACCGAAGGCAGCACGCGGACGTCGGCGTGATTCTCCAGCGAGAGCCGCAGTGGCCCCGGCCGCATCGTCGAGGTGCCGGTCGGCGCATGAGACTTGTTGAACGCGATCGAGAATTGCTGGCGCTCGGTGGTCGGCTCGCCCTCGACAGCAAAGAAGTGCGCCGAATGCGTCACCGGCTCGAACACGATGACGAACTGATTGGGCAGATTGAGCGACAGGATCGCCTTTTCGCCGGGCGGCAGCTCGAGCCCCTCCAGCGTCACCTCGTTGATCAGGGTCGACACCGCGCTCTCATCGAACTCGATCCCGGAGCTCCAGAATATCTGCCGGAAATATTCCCAGATCGGCAGCGTGTTGGGCTCGTGCGCGGCGATGTGACGGACCCGTGGGCTGACCGTGAAGGCAACCTCGACCAGCTCGTCGACGGAGGCCTCGTAGCCGGCTGCGCACAGCGCGCAATTGTAGTCGTCATGGCGCAGCGACTTCAGCGTGGTGTGGGCGTCGAGCACGCCGCCACACCCCGGACACAGCACGTTCCAGCTCATGTCGAACAGCCCGAGCCGCGAAGCATGCAGGAAGCCGGAGATCACCTTCTCCTGGTCGAGCCCGGTGCGGCTGGAGAAATCCAGAACGTTGATACGATTGAGCTCGCGGTCATGGCCGTCCGCGATCAGCTGCTGCATGGCATCGACGACGGCCGGATCGGTCGTCTGCCTGAGGACTGCGAAGTGGGCTTGCGTATCGCTCATGGTGAGCCCCTAGAGCACGATCCGGAAAAGTGTGTAGCGGTCTTCCGCAAAGATCATGCTCAAAACAAAGAGATAGAGCGGGATGACGATTCGACGAAGAGTCAACCCGCTGTAGATGAGCATTGGGACACCGCCGCGCAAGGTCAGCGCGGCTTGATCGTGAACACCGGGGAGCGGTTCGGCTGTGTCGTCACCACGCCGATCGGAAGCACCGGCTCCTTGTCCACCAGCGCAACGCGGAACGTGCCGATGATCCGCGCCAGCGCAAGCGTCGCCTCGACCAGCGCGAAATGCGCGCCGATACAGACGCGCGCGCCGACGCCGAACGGCAGATAGGCGAACCGATCGGGCGGCGTCTCCGTCATGAAACGCTGCGGCACGAACGCGTTCGGCTCGCGCCACAGCTTTTCATGCCGGTGCAACAGCCACGGCGCAATCAGGATTACGTCATGCTTCCTGACCGGACGGCCGGCGATCGTATCGGGACCGGCAGCCGCACGCGCGATCAGGAACGCCGGCGGATAAAGCCGCATGGTTTCGTCGATCACCGCGCGGGTGAATTTCAGCCGCTCGATGTCGAGCGCGCCCGACGTCGTCACGCTCCTGACTTCTGCTGCCAATTGTTCCTGGGTATCGGGATCGAGCGCCAGCAGATAGAGCGCCCAGAACAGCGCGGTCGCGGTCGTCTCATGGCCGGCCAGGATCATGGTCGCGACCTGGTCACCGAGCTGGGCATCGGTGAAGGCCTCGCCGGTTTCAGGATCGCGCGCGGCGCCCATCAGGTCGAACAGGTCGCGCCCCGGTGCGTTGTCATCCTTGCCGGCGGCGCGACGCTCGGCCATCAGCTGGCCGACAAACGCGGTCCAGCGCTTGCGGAAACGGGCGCGCCGGAAATCCTGCGGGGTGGGCCAGTTCAAGGGCAGCACCAGGTCGAGCATATGCGGCCGCGCCAGCGTGTCGCCATACTCCATCACGAAGGCGCGCAGCGCGGCGCCGTGGCGATCCATGCCGAACGAGAACATGGTGCGGCCGGCGATCTCCAGCGTCATGCGCTGCATCACCTCGCGCAGATCGACCGGGTCGCCGCTTGCGGCCTTCAGCTTGGCGATGGTCTCGTCGACCGCCGCGATCATGTACGGCACCAGCGTCGTCACCGCGCGCGGCGTGAACGCCGGAGCCAGCGTGCGACGCTGATGCTTCCATGCGCGGCCCTCGGCGATCAGCAGTCCCTCGCCCAGCATCGGACGCAGCACGCGAAGGCCGGCGGGCGTGCGGGTGTAGTTCTCGTAATTGTCGACCAGCACATGGCGGATCGCATCCGGGGTATTGAGGATGAAGCTCGAGTGGTTGAGGAAGCGGCCCTGGACGATGTCGTCCTCATAGGCGCGCTGGCCCCAGGTCTCGATCGGCGAGTTGCGCATCACCCGCATCCGCTGGAACGCACCCATGTCGTCCGGCGCGCGCGGCGGCGCGGGCGGGACCAGGGGACGCCGCGTGACCGTGATGTCGTAGACTTCCGCTATGCTCATGGTCCTCGCTTCCTGCCTCACGCAACGGCCGATCCGGCTATGCGATCCCGGCGCCATGAAGGCGCGCGGACCCTGCACCAGACCTAATAAGTCAGCTCGGCGACTGCAATCCGATTCTCCGACGCCGGCCAGGCCCGCGCCACGATGCGCTCCCCATTGAAGATCGCCGCCACCGGACGGCCGACATCGGCCGCGGCGAGCCGCAACGTCGTCACCGCATCCGTCGGCACGCCGGATTTGACATCGGCCGGTTCCTTGCCATCGAACAGCACGATATCGCGCGGTAGCCCGAAATAGCCGCGCGGCCGTGACATCAGCACGATGGCGCCCGCACCGGCGTCGGCGGGCAGCAGCGGTCGTGCCGCGCGCAGATGCACGATCTCGGACGAGCGCGGAAACGGCGAGCGATAGATATGCGTCGTCACCGCATCAGGCGAGGTCAGCACGAACTCGAGCGGCCAGGATGGATCGACCTGCGCCGGCCCCCAGCGGCCGTCGGCGCCGGTCTGCGAGCTGTGCAGTGGGCCGCCGATGCGCTCGCCGGTCTCCGCCGACACGCGATAGATGTCGACCGTGGCACCCGGCACCGGCCGGTTGGTCGGCACGCCGCCGGGCGTGCCCGTGACGAGGCCGCTCAGCCTCACCGCCGTCTCCGGCACGATCTCGATCCGCGACGGCTCGTGCCCCGCGATGAATTTGTAGATCTCGCGAAAGGCGCGCGGATGATACGCGGTCTCGCGATGATCTACGGCGCCAAGCATCAGATTGGTCGCGCCTTTCAGTGCCGGACCTTCGGCCGTGACGTTGGTCGGCGTGCCCGGCTTGCCGATGAAACGGCCGTCGGCTTGCGCATATTTGTCGAGGCCATCGCTGCGCAAGGTCAGGAATGCGGTGCCGGCAGTCACTTCGCTGTCGCCGTCGTTCAGCCCGCGCAGGAACGGACCGCGCCCGTTGAACTCGTTGCCGAGCCCGTCGTCCGAGGCATACACACCATGATTGGGCGTGCCGCACAGCACCGCGTGGCTGATGTCGCCGCCGCCACCATTCTTGATGGTGTTGCGGATCGCATTGCCGCCGCGCGAATTTCCGACCAGCGCGATGCGTGCCGCGCCGCTCTTCTGCTTCAGCTCCCTGACCGCCTCGGCGAGCTCGCGGCGCTGGTCCTCGGTCGAGGAGCGGCCCGCCTGCTCGATCTTGTCGTCGGTGCGCGCCAAGGGATCGGTGAAGTTGATCGCGGCCATGCGCTCGCGCGGCACGCCGTTGGATTCCATCCGCCAGAGCGTCGTCAACCAGAGCGCGGCGTGATCGCCATTGCCATGCACGAACAGGATCGGCGGGATGTCACCGGCGGGCGCCGGCTGCGCCAGGGCCGACTGAACCAAGGCCGCCTGCGCCAGGCCCGGGACGGCAAGACGGCCGGCCAACAGGGACAGCGCGCCGGCCCCTTGCAAAATTGTTCGCCGCGACAGCGCCATCGGTCCCCTTCCTCAGGTCTTTCAGTGCTTTAGCTGTGTCCTACAGCCCGTAAGGATACCGTAAACGCTGGACAGGACACGCGTTTCGCGGGCATCAGTTGATGCAGCCGGAATCATTCAACAAGCCATAGCAGGCCAACCGGAACCGGATATGACCGCACCGCCTGATCGACCCGACAGTATCACCGCGCCGTTGCGGCACTCAATCTTCAGGCGAATCTGGCTTGCCAGCCTGCTCTCCAATCTCGGCATCCTGATCCAGGGCGTCGGCGCCGCCTGGGCGATGACCCAGATGACCGCGGAGGCCGACAAGGTCGCGCTGGTGCAGACCGCGCTGATGCTGCCGGTGATGCTGATCGCGATGCCGGCCGGCGCCATCGCCGACATGCATGACCGCCGCATCGTCGCACTGGTGTCGCTGGCGATCGCGCTCTCCGGCGCCACCACGCTGACGGTGCTGGCCTGGTTCAACCTGGTGACGCCGAACATCCTGCTCGCGCTGTGCTTCGTCGTCGGCAGCGGCATGGCGCTGTTCGGCCCGGCCTGGCAATCCTCGGTCAGCGAGCAGGTGCCGTCGGAGACGCTGCCCGCCGCGGTCGCGCTGAACGGCATCAGCTACAACATCGCGCGCAGCTTCGGCCCGGCGATCGGCGGCATCGTGGTCGCCTCCGCAGGCGCCGTGGCGGCATTCGCCGCCAACGCCGTGCTGTATCTGCCGCTGCTCGCCGTGCTGTTCCTGTGGAATCGCGTCAGCGAGCCGTCGCGGCTGCCGCGCGAGCGACTGAACCGCGCCATCGTCTCCGGCGTGCGCTACATCACCAATTCGCCGTCGATCAGGATCGTGCTGACCCGCACCATGGTGACCGGCATCATCGGCGGATCGGTCTCGGCGCTGATGCCACTGGTGGCGCGCGACCTGCTGCATGGCGGCGCGCAGACCTACGGAATCATGCTCGGCGCCTTCGGCATGGGCGCGGTGATCGGCGCGCTCAACATCAGCGAGATCCGCAGCCGGCTCAGCGGCGAAGCCGCGATCCGCGTCTGTGCATTGACGATGGGCGCGGCGATCGCCGCGGTTGCCGTGAGCAGGCAGCCGGTGATCACCGCCGCCGCGCTGGTGGTTGCCGGCGCGGTGTGGATGCTTGCGATCGCGCTGTTCAATATCGGCGTGCAGCTGTCGGCGCCGCGCTGGGTCGCAGGGCGTTCGCTTGCGGCCTTCCAGGCCTCGATCGCCGGCGGCATCGCAATCGGAAGCTGGTGCTGGGGCCGCATCACGGACCTCGGGGGCGTCGAGATGGCGCTGTTGATCTCCGCCGGGCTGATGCTGCTGTCGCCGGTGCTCGGCTTCTGGCTCAGGATGCCGCCGATCGGCGCGCGCAACGAGGACGCGACCGATATGCTGGCCGATCCCGAGGTGCGGCTGCAACTGACCGGGCGCAGCGGCCCGCTGGTGGTCGAGATCGAATACCGGGTGGCGCAGGACAATGCCCGCGCCTTCCACAATGTGATGCAGGACGTGCAGCTCAGCCGCCAGCGCAACGGCGCCTATGGCTGGTCGATCGCGCGCGACATCGCCGATCCCGAATTGTGGACCGAGCGCTATCATTGCCCGACCTGGCTCGATTTCCTGCGCCAGCGCAACCGCGCCACCCAGATCGAGCGCGAGCTGCATCAGAAGGCGGCCGACTTCCACATCGGCGCCGATCCAATCCGCGTGCGCCGGATGCTGGAGCGTCCATTCGGCTCGGTGCGCTGGAAGGACGAGACCCCGGACCGCGCCGCCAAGGAAGTGATCCCGGTGGTCGCGACCGCGGCGGGCAGCAGCACGTAGCGTTGATGCTGTCGTTCCGGGATGCGCGGGGCGCAGACCCGGAACCTCGAGATTCCGGGTTCGCTTCGCGCCCCGGAATGACGATGGCTAAAAACTCACTGCCCGTTGTCGATGAGCGTCTGCTGGCAGGCCTTGCTGAGGCGGCTGCGATGCTCCTTCAGGCAGGCCAGCACGACCTGATCGCCCTCGCTGAGATGGGCGCGGCAGAACCGCGAGGCGTCGCGCGAGCAGGCATCACGCCCCTGCTGCTGTGCCGAGGCGGCCGACGTCAACAGAACCAGTGGAACGACGGCGAACAGAAATCGGGTCATCTTCAAAGCCTCTAAGGAATGCAACGCCGGTTCTATAGCGTTTCAGGGCCGCGAAGAAGCTTGAAACCGGGGGCGAAACGGCAGGTTCCGCCCCGGGATGACTATCCGGAGCGGCCTGCGTCTCGTCGCCGCTGGTTTGCCCCATCAGATGCCGCGCAAAATCACTCCGCGGCGGCCCTGCGCTGGGCGGCGAGATCGCGATCCAGCACCACGCGGCAGCCGCTGCTCAGCTGGGAGCGATTCTTGACCATGCAGGCAGTGATCCTGGGGATGTTCGGGATCTCCGCGCTGCACAGCCGGAACGCATCGCCCGAACACATCTGCTGCGCCTCGGCGCTGAACGCAAAGCTCGCGGTCGACGACAGCACGGACACGGCGGCCGCAAGAGCCAGCGCGACACCGGCGCTGCGAGCGGCACGTTCCAGAACCCGGCTCTTCAAGATGGTGGTCATGATCGGCTCCCATCAGCACCGCAAATGGCGGGGCCCGTTGTTTGATGGGTCCGATCCTGCACGGCAGCGAGCTGACCGACTGTGACGGTCATCACGCAAGCGTAAGCCGCACTTTTTCTTGTCCTTCCGGCGCCCTGTTGGGATCGCGTTAAGACCTTGTTGGCATTAATCGGTCGTTACGGGTGTGGCGTATCCTTGAGTTCCGAGAGAGTGTAGCGATGCGTAGTGCGTTGGGCCTGATGCTGGCCAGTGTTGTAGCGGCGATCGTGATCGCCGGCGTGTGGTTCTGGACCTCCTCGCCGCGTGCCGACGCGGCTCCTCCGCAGACAACTGCCGCAGCCAAGGCCGAGCCGCTTCCTGCGGCGGCGGCAAAGCAGGCTGCCAGGGACGATGTCGAGACGACCGCCGCGCTGTCGAAGCGCGCCGATGCCACCCAGGCGGCGGCCCCGGCCGCAGCCCCCGCCCCGGCGCCAGCCCCGGTTGCCGCCGCACCCAGATGCGCCAATCCCGATGCGCTCGGCATCAGCCGGACCGTCGTGGTCGACACCACTGGCGGCCCGGGTTTCGGCTTCCTGCAGTACAAGCAATATGACTTCCTGACCGACAAGGAGGTCGTGCTGACCTTCGACGACGGTCCGTGGCCGACCACGCCCGCCGTGCTCAAGGCGCTGGCGGACGAGTGCACCAAGGCGGTGTTCTTCCCGATCGGCCTGCACACCACCTATCACCCGGACATCCTCCGCCAGGTCGCCGCCGCCGGCCACACCATCGGCGCCCACACCTGGTCGCATGCGCATCTGGCGAGCAAGAAGCTCACCGAGCAGCAGGCCAAGGACGAGATCGAGAAGGGTTTTAGCGCGGTGAAGCTGGCGCTGGGTGCGAACCCCGCCCCGTTCTTCCGCTTCCCCGCACTGGCGCACACCCCAGCGACAACAGCCTATCTCGGCACCCGCAACATCGCGATGTTCTCGGTCGACGTCGACTCCAACGACTTCAAGTCCAAGAGCTCGGACGAGGTCATCAACAACGTGATGACCAAGCTCGACAAGGAGCACAAGGGCATCATCCTGATGCATGACTTGCAGAAGCACACCGCGCAGGCGCTGCCGACGCTGCTGCGCAAACTGAAGGCAGGCGGCTACAAGGTGGTCTGGATGAAGGCCAAGACCCAGATCGAGACGCTGCCCGAATACGACGCGATGATGGCGAAGACCGAGAAGCCGATCGCAACCGGCCGGCCGATCGGCAACGTCGTGCAGACGGTCGCCGACTAGCACAGCCCACGCATTGAATTCGCCAAACGCAAAGCGCCCCTGGATCCGATCCGGGGGCGCTTTCGCTTTCTGATCGCAGCCACCTTCTGCTGGTCCGACACGGCCAAACGACCTTGAAGGCCTATGCGCCTTCGAGAGTGGCGCCATCGCGCCCGGTAGCTGCGGCTCCGACCAAAATATCGAAAACAACCCCATGCAAAGTAGCTGGCGGGTGCCGGCGCTCGGCAAGGCGTGGCTACCAGTAAATCCCGTGGCGATGCAGCTCGCCGATGATGCGGCCCTCGGTCCAGCGCCGGGCGTGGCGGCGATGGCTCGACCTGTACCAAGTCGTCCGCTGCTCCGGCGCCGGCCTTGCGTCCGGTGCCGCTGACGGCTGGACATTCGCTTGCTGCTGTACGGGCGTCTGCTGCACGGACGGCTGGGCTTGCGGCTGCGGAGCGGGAGCCGCAACCGGCGCTGCCCGCTCGACATATTTTGGCGCTTCCGGCGGCATTGGCGGCGGCGCGACGGCGGGCGCCGCCGGCGCATCGGCAACCTTGTCCGCCGTATTGACCGAATTCGACGCGGCGGCCGGTAGCGAGCCTGCCCCGCCCAACGACAGGCTTCGTTCGCCGGCCTGCGCGGAAGCGGAAGCCAAAACCACCGCCGTGATCAGGATGAGTTTGCGCATTGTTGTTCTCCCGTTGGTGGCGGGAGACTAGCCACGTCGTCCGAGCCACTATGTGAGCCGCTTCACGCAGCCGTCGCGTGCCGCATTCATCTCCCTGTGATCGTCAGCCCCAACAACGCTGACACCTCGGCGGCGTCCTGGAGAGGGTCATCTCCGCCATCCCCGCCTTGCAGCAGCCTTGATCTGGATCAACGGCGGCTTTCCATTGGGTCGTTCAATGGGATTGCAGGTTCGGTTCGTTGTGCACGTCGCATTTGCTTGCCTGAATATCCCAGCGCAGCGCGGCTTCTATGAAGACCTTCGATATCACGTATCGCTATAGCAGCGACGATGTCTCGATCAGGCCAACCCCGCCGGACAGTCATACGGCTTTGCTGCGTCTGGAGCAGGGCAACAAGAGCTTCGCCACGCTCCTTGACTGCGACGAGGGGGCGAGCGTGGTACAGCAGATCATCCCGGTCGATCTGCGTGACCTGGGCCTGCCGGCCGACAGCGCCGTACCGAAGCAAAGACCGTTCGCCGCAGTGCTCGGCTGCTCCGACGCCCGCGTGCCAGTTGAACTCATTTTCAATGAAGGGCCCAATGATCTCTTCGTGGTCCGCGTCGCGGGCAACGGGCTCGGAATAGAGGTGCTTGGAAGCCTCAAATACGCCGTCGAGAACCTTGGCGGGAGCCTCAAGCTCATCGTCGTGCTCGGCCACAGCGGATGCGGCGCGCTCACGACAGCCGTCGATGTATTCCTGAATCCGCGTGAATACTTGCCGCTCGCGACCAAGCGTTCGCTCCGCAGCATTCTCGACGGTGCGCTGGTCGTGGTGCAGACTTCCGAGAGAAAGCTGGTCGCCGCGTTCGGGCCAGCGGTGGTACGCGAGCCCGGATATCGAAAAGCCTTGATCGAGACATCGATTGCCACCAACGCCGCGCTGGCGGCTTACTCAATACAAGAAGAATTGAGGAGCAACGACTACACCGGGATCGAAGCGGTTTACGGCGTCTATCTTCTGGAGAGCCGCGCGATATGGGCTCCCCGTTCCAGTGATGCCGATGGGATTGGGCTGGCGGCGGCACCTCGAGACCTTGCAGCGTTTGTGGAACTCGGCAACGCCATCGTGCGCTCGCGGCGTATTGAATCGCTTGTGAACGCGAAAGATTGATCGGAGCCGTCTCCCCTTCCCTATCCGAACGGAGACCATGCCCTTGCCGGGAGACCAGCCGCGTCGGGCCCAGGATCCCGTGAGCTGCATCACGCCAGGAGAATGGTAGCTGCCAACAGGCTGGCATGGTTCAGCCGGATTGTTGAAACTTGGTCCTATCGGTCGGCTCGCATCCGCGTACGGTTGTGCACCTTGAGACATGGTCTCGGCGCAACGTCGTTTGCCTGCGCACGCCAGCGCCCACAGCACTGACTTGTGTGCCGCCCCTCAGGTGGAGAGCCGGGAATAGATTCGTCGGTTTGGGTTTCTCCTTCGCACGACGCCCGAACTCTGGAGAACTCAGTGAGTGCATTTGAACAAGGTCGCGTACGGTCCGGCGACGGCGGCTTGGCGAATGCGGCCGCCGAAAAGCTCCGTTCGATGATCCCGGTCGCCGGCGCGATCGCCTATCCGTTCCTGCTCGATGGATTTCATCTCGCGGTCTCTCCTGCGAGCGGCCAGCCCTCGCCTGGCCGGATGGTTCTGGCGGCGCTGCTTCTGCTGGCCGCGACGGCCGCGCCCTTGCTGGGTCTGGCCTGCGCCTATTGGCTGACCA
The DNA here is from genome assembly GCF_038967635.1 of Bradyrhizobium sp. B124. Classification (NCBI taxonomy): domain Bacteria; kingdom Pseudomonadati; phylum Pseudomonadota; class Alphaproteobacteria; order Hyphomicrobiales; family Nitrobacteraceae; genus Bradyrhizobium; species Bradyrhizobium sp. B124. Next base: position 5,513,023 of record NZ_CP152413.1, read on the forward strand.
AGCCAGCGCCTTCGTCGTTCGAGCTGCGCGCCCGGCGGCTCGCCTATCTCAGCATCGGTGCGCCGCCGCTGTTCGTGCTGACCGGCGTCGGTCTTGGATTGCTGCACATCCATGTCAGCGACGAGCTCGTCTGGGTCGCGGGTTGGCTCGCCACGTGTCTCTATGTGCTGCTCGGCGGCGAGCAAGAGCGGCCGGCAACATCGGCCGCGGCTCCTCCGTCCATTGCCGGATGGCGTGTCACGCATGGCATCGCCGCGGCGGTCATCCTTCTCTATGTCGCGTTTCACTTCACCAATCATCTGCTCGGCCTGCTCGGACCCGAGGTTCATGCCGCCGTGATGAAGCTCGGCCGCACGGTCTATCGATCGTCCGTGGTCGAGCCGGTGCTTGTCGCTTTGATGCTGTTCCAGGTCGCGGTCGGAGTGCGGCTCGCCTGGCGCTGGAGTTCACGGCCGGCGGACGGATTCCGCGTGTTTCAGATCGGCTCCGGCGTCTACCTCGCGGCGTTCATCGTCACCCATCTGAATTCCGCGTTCGTCTCGGCGCGAGCCGTGCACCACATCGACACCAATTGGGACTGGGCGTCGGGCGCACCGACCGGCCTGATCCCCGACGCCTGGAGCATCCGCCTGGTGCCGCACTACGCCCTCGGCGTCTTCTTCGTCCTCGCGCATCTCGCTTCAGGATTGCGCGGCGTCCTGATCGCGCACGGCATGGCGACGGCGGTCGCCAACCGGATCTGGGCAACCGGGCTCGCAGCCGGCGCGCTGATCGCAATTGCGATCATGAGCGGACTGTGTGGCGCGCGGATCTAGAGCGTTTTGGAGCGAGGCCTGTCCCGCACTTGATGCGGGATGGACACCGGTTCGCGTGAAGAAAACGCGTCAAAGCAAGAATCTAGAGCTTCGGTTCTGATTCAATCAGAACCGAAAATGCTCTAGGCGGCGCAAATCGTTCGATAAGCGGCCAGTTGGAGCGCGACGACGCGCTGCGCGGAATGACACTTCTCAAACCACAGACGCGCGGCATCGCCGCGGCCATTGCCGTCCAGCGGATCAGCAAGAACCTCGAGAATCCGGGCCGCGCACGACTCGACGCTGTCGGCGACCAGGCAGGGCGGCGCCGCTCCAAAGAACTCCGCTGATTGGGTTTCATCAAGGTTGGTTATAACGCGGCGTCCGAGCGCCATTGCCTCAAAGGTAACGCCGCCGATCGCTGGTATCCTGAACTGATCGACGACGACGTCGCTCGCGCAGTACCGCTGTCGAAGCTCCGCCTTGTTCAACGACGGTATCCACGAAACTATGTCTTCAATTCGAAGTTCCTGAATGAGTTCCTTGCTTCGGTAAACGTCAACACCCCACTCGACCAGGATGATGCGAAAATCGCGATCCGCTTGCGCAACCTGCGCTGCCGCCCTCAAGAACAGATCATTGCCCTTCTGCATCGAAACAGGTGCAGCGTGCCAATGATGGCGTGTCGGGCTAAAGAATGTGGTGACCTTGGGGTCCCGCTTCGGAATCTTGAGGCCTGCTCGAAAGCTTGAAATCTTTTCATCGTCGAAGGCATGCGGAAGATAAACGGTCCGCTCTCTCTTCAACTTCAGCCGTGCCACAGACGGCAGCACGTCCGAGTTGGTCACGAAGGAGAAAGCCGCATTCTTGTACGACGCCGAACAAAGAATGCCATTATAGGTTTTCTCAAAAGGCATTTCGCGCAACGTGCCATGCTCGTAACATGTGTAATTCTTGAGTCCGTTGATGAACGGAATGAACCCGTCGATCGAATAGCCCTGAATGATGTCATAGTGCTCCAATACGTCAGCGAATTCATTGGCAATGCTGGATGCGAAGGCTTCGACCAAGACCAGGGCTTCTGCCGGATAATCCGTGAACTGTCGCAGCAGGTCACCAAGACGTGCCGCACGTTGCGAAGCGTTTCGATCCTCGCCCTTGCCGTACTTTTCGAAGTAGCGAAACTCCGGGCGGTCGACGATGTCCGGTTGGGTCACCACGGCAATGCCTGACGAACCGACGTCAGCGGCCGCGCCGTTGCTTGCGGCCGGCGTCACGATGTCAAGATTTGGGATCGTCAAGACATCGCTTTCGCTTGCAACCGGCCTCGCGGCGTCAGGATCCGGTATCGTGAAGGCATCAGCAGGAAACTCGAAACCATAACGCGGCAGGCCGCGGCTGCGTCTCTGACTTCGCCAGATTGCGACCGCGAAACTTGGCCTGGCGACAGCGCCGGTTTCCGCCTCACGCCGCAAATGAGCAAATACATATTTCGTCAGCAGGGAGCGATAGATCGATGTAAGGCGGCTAGGTCCTTGGGGATTTGGTGACCGCGGATCGCGAGACGTCCCATCTTCATTGCTTTCGCCTGCAGCCGGCGTCGCGGTGTCAGGATTCGGGGTCGTGAAGGCATCGGCAGGAAACTCGAAGCCAAAGCGCGGCAGGCCGCGGCTGCGTCTCTGGTTTCGCCAGATTGCGACCGCCAAGCTCGACCCGTCGACAACGCCGGTTTCCGCCTCACGCCGCAAATGAGCAAATACGTACTTCGTTAGCAGGGAACGATAGATTGATACGAGGCGGCTTGGTCCTTTGGGACTTGATGACCGCGAGCCGCGGAACGTCCGATATTGATTGCCTTCGCTTGCAGCCGGCGGCGCGGTGTCAGGATTCGGCATCGTGAAGACATCAGCGGAAAACTCGAAGCCAAAACGCGGCAAGCCGCGGCTGTGTCTCTGGCTTCGCCAGATTGCGACCGCCAGACTCGCCCCGGCGACAACGCCGGTTTCCGCCTCACGCCGCAGATGAACAAAGACGTACTTCGCCAGTAAGGAACGATAGGTTGAGACGAGGCGGCCTGGTCCTTCGGGATTTGGATATTCGTTGGCGAGAGATCGGCTTTGCCCAGGCCGCGGATCTGGCGAGGCCAACTTTGATGAGGCCGACGAAATCGGGGAGTGTGCAGACTCAGGCCCTATGGTCGCCCCTGGCAGGACGATGGTCGGTTGATCGGGCGGCTGCGGGATTGCCTTGCTTGACTGGAAGTCCTGAAACTCACGCGCAATTGAAATTGTGTCTGCCAGATGCTCCGGCATCGGTGGACGGACCCGGCTCTCTGCGGCAGCGATGCCATCAAGCATCTCCCAATACCTTGCCTGCAGCAGCGTCCAGAAAAATGCTGCGGCTTCGCCGTCACCGGCGTTCTTCGCACGAAGGTACGAGAGGCAATCGAGAACGGGACCTTGCGCAAACCAATCCGGTCGTCGCCAACCGCCCAACTCGGTGGCCCACCAATCCGGGAACATGTTGTCGACGTTGCCATCGAAGCTTGCGGCCTCCCATTCCGGGCAACCCATGACGTGATAATAGTTATAGCAAATGACATCCGCTTCGATTCCAAAGCGCCGCTGAATCAAAGCATTGTTGTAGGCGTTGTTCGCGATATTGCCGATATGCAGGACGCGCAGCGGGCGATTGTGGGCGCGTTGGAACTCCCTCAGGAAGGCAAGCTGTAGTTGAAATTCGCTATCACGATCCTTCTGCACCAACGTCATTCCCCAGCAATCGTAGTTCAGGTATTAGGCTTCCGCGCGAGAACGCACAATCTACGAACACCGATTCCGCAGCGCTTATTCTGCTCCATGTCGCGTCTCATCTCACCAATCATTTAGTCGGCTTGCGCATTTGGTGCGGTTGGCGTTGCGCTGGAGTTCGCGACCGGAGGATGTGTTCCGCGTGTTGCAGATCGGCTCGGGCGTTTATCTCGCCAGGTTCACGTCACCCATCTGAATACCGCGTTCGTCTCGGCGCGGGCCACGCATTCGGCGTTTTCTTCGTGTTTTCGCATCTCGCGCCGGGGTTGTGCCATGTCCTGACGCACCGCGGGGCCGCCACGGTCGCCAACCGGGCAGCCGGCGGACCGGTCGCGATTGCGATCATATGCAGATTGTGCCGTGCGAGAATCCAGGCGAGTAAATCTCGCCTGCGCATCGAGACGGGGGATGTTCCTGAGGAGTGGTGCCGCAAGAGGGACTCGAACCCCCGACCCCGTCATTACGAATGACGTGCTCTACCAACTGAGCTATTGCGGCGAACCGTTCGGCAACGGCCTGACAGCGCGCCACCTGATATCGGGCATGACCCCGATTGGCAAGGAAAACGCGGCTATTGGACCACACACCGGCTATCTAACCGCGAATTAGCTTCCCAAACGTGACAGAAATCCGCGCCAACCGCCGATCTGGGCCTTGGCCGGGCCGATTTGTTCCGCAAATTCGTCCACGGCGCCGTCCTCGTCGACCCCGGGGTCGTCGGGGGCCCGGACGATGGGGATTACGGCCGGAATGGGCGCGGGCGCCGCCTTCGGCAGGTCGGTCCGGGAACGGAACAGCGGGGCGGGGGCCGGGGGAGCCGATTCGGCGGCCGGCGGCGGCTCCGGCTCCGGCTCCGGGGCGGGCGGATCGGCCTGAATTGGGGCCGGGTCGGCCTCGATCGCCGCCGGCACCGGGGCGTTGTCCTGCACAGGCGGCGTGGCCGGTTCGAGTGGCTTGGCCTCGACCGGCTCAACCGGCTTCGGCGGGGGCAGCTCGCTGGCGACTTCCTTTGGCGGCTCGACCCGGCGCGGCGCCAACATCGCCTCCTCGAACGGCGAGGGCTCGATCGCATTGCCCTTGTCGGACGGCAGCGCCGCCACCGGCGTCTGCCACTGGAAGGCATCGAGACGACCGGTAACCGGCGACACCGGACGCCAGCGGTCGGAGACATAGCCGTCCGCGGTCCACACCGGATCATGCAGCGCGCGCACCGCACGCAAGGTCCAGGCTCGCGCGCGGCCGCCGTCGCCATGTTCGGTGCGCTCGAGCTCCGCCATCAGCAGCGCGACCCGCTGCGTCGGCGCCGCCGTGAACGGCTCCAGCGCCGCACGCGCCTTGGCGAATTCGGTCGCATCGATCGCGGCGCGCGCGATTGCCAGCGCGCCTTCGATATGCCCCGGCGTTTTCGCCGCCAGCGTCTCGACGCGCACCAGGCGCTGGCGCGCGGCATCACCGAGCCGCACATGCGAATAGGCGTCGGCGAGATCGGGATGCGGCTGTGCCAGCCACGCGGTCTCGACGATACGCATCGCGCGGCGCACCTGATGCGCCTCGCTCTCGAATTTGGCGGCAAGCACCGCGGCCGGGATCAGCGTCGGCGCCAGCTTGAGCGCCTCCATCGCGCTCGCGCGCGACAAATCGCGATCGACGGTCTCGAACTCGAGCGCACGCGCCGCGAGCAGCACGCCGCGTTGCCGCCGATAGGTCGCCTTGTCGATCAACCCGGCGGCCTGGTTGTTGTCGATGATCGACAGCGCGCCGGCCCAATCGCCCTTGGCGCAGCAGAAGCCGAGCACCGCATGCGAGGCCCAAGACGAGGACGGCGACATTTTCAGCGCTTCCTCGGCAATCATCACGGCCGCAACCGGATCGTCGGCGCGCTGCGCCTCGATGAACAGGCCGCGCAGGCCGAGCAGCCGCGTGTCCGCGCGCTCGGCCATGGCGCGGAAGGCGCGCTGCGCGCCGTCGCGATCGCCGTCGAGCTGCGCCGATTGCGCGTGCAGCAACAGCGCCAGCGGATCGCCTCCGGCGTGGCGCCGTGCCACTTCGGCATGCGCGCGCGCCGCCGACGAATCGCCATGCCCGATCGCGAGCAGGCCTTGCGTGACGGCGTGACGGCCGCGCGCGTGGCGCCGCTCGCGCCTGCCGCGGCGGACATGGCCCGGGATCTTCCACAGCCCGCGCAGGATCACGCCGGCGACCATCGCGACGACGATGACGAGGCCGAGCAGATACATCGGCTGCTTGGACGTGAAGCGCAACCCGCCCCAGTTCAGCACGAGATCGCCGGGCTGATCGGCCAACCAGGCCGCACCCGCTGCAGCGAGCGCGATCAGCAGCAGGAACAGAATGATCCGGATCATCGAGAACCTATTGCAAGGATTTACTGGTTGACCGTGGCGAGCGCCGCCATGGCGTTGTCGGCAAATTTCCGCGACGCGTCGAGCGCGGCGCGGCGCGCGTCCACCTTGGCGAGCCAGGCTTGCGCCGCGGTGCGATCGGCCGGCGGCAACGACTTCAATTCGCGCTCGGTCAATGCGAGATCATTATGCACGGCGGCCGATGTCACGCGCGCGACGATGCTGCCGCGGTCGGTCCCGGTGCCGTCGGTCCGCTCGATCTGGATCAGGGTGGAGGCGCCGGCCTTCAAACGATCGACCAGCCCGGCGCTGGCTGCCGCAGCGTCCGGCGGCGGCGGCGCGAGTTGCGGCACGATCTCGATCAGATCGCGGCACAGCTTGTTCGGACTAGGCACGCCTGACGCGGCGAAGACGTCAAGCGGCTTCAGCACGTCAGGATTGTCGGAGATTGATTTCGCGGCCTCGAGCGCCGAGGCATAGGGATCGCCGTGACGAACCGCGACGTCGAGCAGCGATGCCGCGACCACGCGGCGCAGCGGCACGTCGTCCGCCTTCGCCTCGGCCTTGGTGTCGGCGATCTTGCTATCCTGCTTGGCGATCGCGGCACCCTGCGCCTTCACCGCGCCCTCGACCTTGTCGATGCGTGCCGTGATGCCGGAGATGTCGGGCGCAGCCGCGCCATCGCGCGGCGCGGCCTTCACCTCATTGACCGCCGCCGCAAGCTTGTCGGATTGCGCGCGCGTTGCGGCGAGCTCGGTGCGCAACGCGGCGATCGATTTGTCGAGCGCCTCCAGCCGCGCGGTTGCCGCGGGATCGGCGGCCGTAGCGACCGGCCTGCCGGCTTTCGATTCAAGCGCGGTCAGGCGCGTGCCGAGTTCGTCGACCGTTGCGGCACTGGGCTGCGGCGTCGACGCCGGCGGCACCGCCGGCCAGCCGAGCAACCAGCCGACCCCGATCACCAGCGCTGCCGCGACCGCGCCCGATACCGGCGCCACCACCCAGGGTGACACCGGCCGCGACGGCTCGGCCACGGACGCCGCGGCGGCGGGCTCGGCCTGCGGCTCGGCGTGGGGAGCAGGATCGGGATGAGGCTCCGCCTCAGGCGCAGCCGCCTCCGCTGCCTTGTCGGTATCCTTGTCAGTATCCTTGGCGCCTTCCTCGCCTCCCTCGGCCGTTGGCGGCTCGCTGGAGATCTCGGTCGCCTGAAGATCGATGGTCGGCGGCGCGCGCTTGGGCCGGGAATCCGGCGAAGGTCCTGGGTCGTCGGGCCTATCTTCAGCCATCGCGAGGGTCCTCAAAACTACTGGCCGCACATTGTAGCAGAATCGGCCGACGTTCTTAGAGCACGATCCTAAAAACGGAGCATTGCCTAACATCATGGTCAGACGAAAGAATTATTCCGCTCACGGCCGCAGGGTGCGCACCAGCGCCTCCAGCAGGGCGTTTTCGTCCGGGCGCGCCGCCACCACCACCTTGGTCGCGCCGGCGTCATGGAGCACCGCGGCGACCGCAGCCGAGATGCAGCATTGCGGCAGTGCGAGCGCCGAAATCTCGATTCCGTCGGCCCGTATGGTGTCCAGGAACGCCTGCGCGCTGCGGCGGGAATAGTGCAGCACCGCGGTGATCCGGCTGGCCAGGAAGGCGTCACTGACCTCCGTCGGGAAGCCGGCCACCGACGCCATCCGGTAGGTGGTGTGGGTGACGACCGTCAGGCCGGTTTCGCTGAGTTCGCCCGCCAGATTGCGCGACAGGTCGGCGCCGGCGAGATAGAGCAGCGTGGCTGAAGCCGCCAGTTCGCCGGCCTTGACCCGCGCGAGCACGAGATCGCGCAAGCTCACCGCATCGCCCTTGGCCACCATCACCTTGTCGAAGCCCGCGGCGCGCGCGGCGTCGGCGGTGTGTGCGCCCACCGCGAACAGCGGCAGCCGCAACAGCCGGCTGCCGGCGAGATCAATCGCGCGCGGGGCGTTGGCGCTGGTCAGGATGACCGCGTCATAATCCGCATCATCGTCATTGAACGGTAACGGCTCGAAGCGCAGCACCGGTGCCGCGAGGGCCTCAAAGCCGCGTTGGCGCAGCGTCGCCACCGTCGCGTCATTGTCCGGATGCGGTCGTGTGACAAGGATGGTCACGGATCAGGTCTCCCGCCCTGCGAATTGGACCTTGCCGACCGATTGCACTTCAAGACCTCGCAATGCTACCCCGGAGGGGACAATTTGATGAACATGATCTTGCCGGAAACCGGTTCCGGCCTGTCCGGATCATGCTGGTAGCACAAGGGCCGAAATTGGGACACGAACCACCGATGCTGGTGCTGGGGATCGAGACCACCTGCGATGAAACCGCAGCCGCCGTGGTCGAGCGCCAGGCTGACGGGCAGGCAAGGATCCTCTCCAACGTCGTGCGCTCGCAGATCGACGAGCACGCCCGCTTCGGCGGCGTGGTGCCGGAGATCGCGGCGCGCGCCCATGTCGACCTGCTCGACGGTATCGTCGCCTCCGCCATGAAGGAGGCCGGTGTCGGCTACGGACAATTGTCGGCGGTCGCCGCAGCCGCCGGCCCCGGCCTGATCGGCGGGGTGATCGTCGGTCTCACCACCGCGAAGGCAATCGCGATGGTGCACGACACGCCGCTGATCGCGGTGAACCATCTCGAGGCGCACGCGCTGACGCCGCGGCTGACCTGCGCGCTTGCGTTTCCCTATTGCCTGTTCCTGGCCTCGGGCGGCCACACCCAGATCGTCGCCGTGGTCGGCGTCGGCGAATATGTGCGGCTCGGCACCACCGTCGACGACGCGATGGGCGAGGCGTTCGACAAGGTGGCGAAGATGCTGTCGCTGCCCTATCCCGGCGGGCCGCAAGTCGAGCGCGCGGCGGCCGGCGGCGACCCGACGCGGTTTGCGTTTCCGCGCCCGATGCTCGGCCGTCCCGATGCGAATTTCTCGCTGTCGGGATTGAAGACGGCGGTGCGCAACGAAGCTAGCCGGCTGGAGCCATTGGAGCCGCAGGACATCAGCGACCTCTGCGCAAGCTTCCAGGCCGCGGTGCTGGAATCGACCGCGGATCGGCTGACCGTCGGCTTGAGGTTGTTCCAGGAGCGGTTCGGCACGCCGCGCGCGCTGGTCGCGGCCGGCGGCGTTGCCGCCAACCATGCCATTCGCAGCGCGCTACAGGATGTCGCGGCGAAAGCGCAGACCACGCTGATCATCCCGCCGCCGGCGCTCTGCACCGACAATGGCGCAATGATCGCCTGGGCCGGTGCCGAGCGAATGGCGCTCGGCCTCACCGACACGATGGAAGCGCCGCCGCGGGCACGCTGGCTGCTCGACGCCAACGCCAAGGCGCCGGCCGGCTACGCCAACAGCCGCGCCGGATATTGAGACATGTTTGACGGAGTTCGCCGCAGACACCACTTCACCTCGCCCCGCCTGCGGGGAGAGGCACAGGCCGCCTTCGGCGGCCGTCTTGAAGAACGCCGAAACGAAGTTTCGGCTGTGTCGCATGTAGCGCAGCGAAATGCGATCCGGGTGAGGGGGTACAGGTTCCAACGCTCGGCGCACTCGCGGATAGAGCCCCTCACCCCAACCCTCTCCCCGCAAGAGCGGGGCGAGGGAGCACACCTGAGCTAGGGATCCGATGCCCGCGCATATGTCAGTCAGCGTGATCGGTGCCGGCGCCTGGGGCACCGCATTGGCCGAGGTCGCGGCACGCGCCGGACGCAAGGTGACGCTGTATGCGCGCAATGCCGAGCATGCCGCGCAGATCCAGGCGACGCGGGTCAATCCGCGGCTGGCTGGCGTCCAGCTTCATCCCGACATCGCGGTGACATCGGATATCGCCGCTGCCGCGCGCGCGGACATCATTCTCGCGGTCACTCCGGCACAGCATCTGCGCGCCGCGGTCAGTCATCTCGCGCCGCATCTTGCGCCCGATACACCTGTCATCGCCTGCGCGAAGGGCATCGAGCACGGCACGCACAAGTTCATGACCGAGGTGATTGCGGAAGCAGCACCGCGCGCGGTGCCCGCGATCCTGTCGGGACCGAGCTTTGCCGACGACGTCGCGCGCGGATTGCCGACGGCCGTAACGTTGGCCACCAGGGACGAGGCGCTGGCACGCGCGCTCGTGCAGGCGCTCGGCTCGGCAACCTTCCGGCCCTATCACACGTCAGACGTGCGCGGCGTCGAGATCGGCGGCGCGGCCAAGAACGTGCTGGCGATCGCCGCCGGCATCGTCGTTGGCAGGAATCTCGGTGCTTCCGCGCTCGCCGCGCTGACCACGCGCGGCTTCAGCGAGCTCGCGCGATTGGGTCGCGCTTGCGGGGCACGCACCGAAACACTCTCCGGCCTGTCTGGATTGGGCGATCTCCTGCTCAGCTGCTCGACCGCGCAATCGCGCAATTTCGCGCTCGGCCTCGCGCTCGGTCGCGGTGAAGCGGCGCCGGTCGGCAAGCTCGCCGAAGGCGCATTCACCGCGCCGGTGCTGTGCGAGCTCGCCGCTGCGCAGAAGGTCGATATGCCGGTGTCAAACGCGGTCGCCGCGATCCTGAGCGACCGGCTGACGATCGATGACGCGATCGAAGGCCTGCTGACGCGGCCATTCAAGGCGGAAGGTTAGCGCTTGTCGCGGTGACGCGTTTTCTTCACGCCAACCGGTCTCCGCTTGGTTCGAAGACGCCCCGATCACCGCGCCGTCGCGAAGGCGACGAGGTCGTGCAGTCCGGGCCCCGCTCCGTCGGGTGTCACGCCGAGTTCCTCGGCTGACGCGTTGGTGCGGTTGACCCAAAAGGTCGGATAACCGAACCATTTTGCACCGGCCACGTCCCACCCGGCGAATGCCGCAAAGACGATCTCCTCCTTCTTCAGTCCGAACGCGTCGACACCCATTTGATAGGCGCGTGCATCCGGCTTGAAGGCTGCGACCTTGTCGGTGCTGAGGTGATCCTCGAACAGACCCTCGAGCCCGGAATTCTTGATCGCCGCGTCCAGCATCGGTGCGGTGAAGTTGGAGAGAAACGCCATGCGCAGGCCGGCGGCGCGAAGCTGCACGAGCGCCGGCACGACGTCCGGCCACGCCCTCAGTTCCAGGTAGCACTGCATCAGGCGGTCGCGCTGCTCGGGCGAGAGCGAGATCTTCATCGCCTTTGCCGCGAACACCAGCGCGTCCTCGGTGACCCGCCAGAAGTCGGCATATTGCCCGCCGAGTGTCCTGAGCCAGCCGTATTCGAATTGCCGGGTTCGCCACATAGCGCCCAGCTCCGCGCCCATGCCGGGGAACATCTCTTCCAGCCGGGCGGATACCGGACGGGGATCGATGACGGGGAAGCCGTCGAAGGCGACCGCCCGGAACGGCGGGCGGCCTGCCGCGCGCGACCGATCGGGCAACACCGTCGCGGCGGTGACGGAAGCCGCGGCCAGGGTCGTAAACGTCCGGCGATCCAGAAGCATGTCGTTTCCCCGCATTGTGTGCCGCCAGCGTTCACACAATTGCGTGTTGGCACAATCGCCCGATTTCAGCAGAGATCATTCCGTGTTTCAGAACAATCGGGGAGAGGATGACGATGGACCGGCTCGAGGAGCTCCGCCTGTTTCTCGCGATCGTCGACAGCGGAAAGTTTGCGGCCGCCGGCCGCAAATTCGCACGTTCACCCTCCTCGACGACGCGGATCGTCGCCGAGCTTGAGCGGCGTCTCGGCACCCGGCTGCTGCAGCGGACCACGCGAAAGCTGTCGCTGACCGACTCCGGGGCGCGGCTTGCGGCGCAGGCGCGCCGCCTGCTCGCCGATTATGACGACGCGATCGACGGCGCGATCGGCGAGGCCGCAAGCCTGCGCGGCAACATCAAGCTGTCAGCGCCGACGCTGTTCGGCAGCCGTCACATCGCACCGCTGGTGCGCGCATTCCTTGAACGTCATCCTGACATCACGCTGCAACTGGCGCTCGAGGATCGTCTCGTCGATCTGATCGACGAGCGGATCGACATCGCGCTGCGGATCGGCCATCTGACGGACTCCTCGCTGAGGGCCCGGCGCGTCGGGGAAGTCCGACGCATTGTCGTCGCCAGCCCCGATTATTTGAAGCGGCACGGTCGGCCGCGCAGACCCGACGATCTTGCGCAGCATCACGCCGTGACCTTCGTCAATCAGGCGAGCCCCGCGGCCTGGTCGTTCCAGCACAAACAAGGGGGTCCGCAGAAGGTCAAGGTGTCGAGCCGCATGGAGGTCAATCGCGCCGAGACGGCAATCGGACTGACGCGTGACGGCATGGGCTTGACGCGGGTGCTGTCGTACCAGGTTGCGGGTGAACTCGCGGCGGGGTCCCTCGTCCGTGTGCTGAGGGATTATGAAGTCGCGCCGATACCGGTCCAGCTGGTCTATCCCAGCGCACGGCTGATGGCGCCGCGCATTCGGAGCTTCCTGGACTTCGCCGCCGGCGAGATTCCCCAGATCGGGTTGAACCACCTATAGCGGGTTGCAGCTGTCGCGCTTGACGGCGCTGACTTCCGCGCAGAGATCATGCGCACTGTGATAGCGTGGCGGCGACCGTCGGATCCCGTTCCAACAACAAGAAACCGAACTTGGGGAAAGTACATGCGTCAACCGCGTCACGTTATCGTTTCGATCAGCATTCTGTTTGCCATCGCCACCTCCTGCGCCACCACGCGCGCGCAAACGGCCGTACCGTACGACGAACTCGCCAAGCGCGAGGCTGCGGCGAACGCCGAGGACGGCAAGCGGGTCGCCCCGCTCAAATCGATCGGCAATCCCTCAAGTGACGTCTCCCCGGAGATGCAGGCGATGATCGGCGAGCCCTACCCGCCGCATTTCAACGCCGACCCGAAGACCCCTGCGGAGTGGAAGGAGCTGATCGACCGCCGCGCCAAGCTCCTGATCGCGGGTATTCCGGCCATGAAGGCGAAGCTCGGCGTCAAGGTCGAGGAAACCAGGATTGCCGGCGTGCATTGCTACATCGTGACGCCGAACAAGATCGCGCTCGAGAACCGGCGGCGCCTGCTGATCCACGTGCATGGTGGCGGCTACGTGTTCGGCCCCGGCGAAGCCGCGTTGCCGGAAGCCATCATGATGGCCGCCTTTGGCGGCTACAAGGTGATCTCGGTCGATTACCGGATGCCGCCGGACTTCCCCTATCCGGCCGCAATGGACGACGCGATGGCGGTCTGGAAGGAAGTCCTGAAATCGCACGAGCGCCACCGGCTGGCGATCTTCGGCACCTCGACCGGCGGCGCTATGACGCTTGCGATGGTGTTGCGGGCGAGGGACGAGAAACTGCCGCTGCCCGCCGCCATCGCGCCGGGCACGCCGTGGTCCGACATCGACAAGATCGGCGACAGCTACGCGAGCAATGAGTGGGTCGATAATGTGCTGGTGACCTGGGACGGATGGCTCGGCCGCGCGGCCAAGCTCTATGCCAGCGGGACCAGCCTGAAGAATCCCTACATTTCGCCGATCTACGGCGACTTCAAGGGTTTTCCGCCGACCATCCTGACATCGGGCACGCGCGACCTGTTCCTCAGCAACACGGTTCGCACGCATCGCAAATTGCGGCGCGCCGGCGTGATCGCCGATCTCAATGTCTATGAGGGGCAATCCCACGCGCAGTACCAGATGAATATCGATGCGCCCGAGACCAAAGAAGCCTTCACCGACATCGCCAAATTCTTCGATCGATACCTGAAGCAGTGAGCGCTGTCGTCAAGATAGATGCCCGCGCTTGTCGCGGGCATCCGGCTGCCTGTAGATTGCCGCGCAATGGACACTCGAACGGGGTGAGTTGCGATGAATTACTGGCTGGTGAAATCCGAACCGTCGACCTGGTCGTGGGACCAGCAGGTCGCCAAGGGCGCGAAGGGCGAAGCCTGGACCGGCGTGCGCAACTTCACGGCGCGGCAGAACCTCGTCAATATGAAGAAGGGCGACAAGGCATTCTTCTATCATTCCAACGAGGGCAAGGAGATCGTCGGCATCGCCGAGATCGTCAAGGAGGCCTATCCCGATCCGACCGACAAGACCGGCAAGTTCGTCTGCGTCGACATCAAGGCCGACAAGCCGCTGAAGACCCCGGTGACGATGGCCGCGATCAAGGCCGACAAGAAGCTCGTCGACATGGCGCTGGTGAAATATTCACGGCTCTCGGTGCAGCCGGTCACCGCGGAGGAATGGAAATACGTCTGCAAGATGGGCGGGCTGTAGCGTTCCACAAACTCAGTCGTCGTCCCTACGAAAGCAGGGACCCATAACCACAGGCGAGCAGTGTTGAGCGCGCTGTGGCTCCAGCTCGTTTCCGCAATCAACATTTGGGGTAATGGGTCCCGGCCTTCGCCGGGACGACGGCGGAGTTTGCGGCGGCGCTTACGCCCCCGCCGCCATCACCACTTGCGCCAGCAACTGCTCGCGCTTGGACTGGGTGCGGTAACCGCCCATCGTCGCGGCGAAGCGTTCGAGGATGCCGTCCTCGAAGGCGGTGACGATGGTGTCGTGGACGTAGCTCTTGCGGCAGATCGCCGGCGTGTTGGAAAGCTGGTCGGCGGCGGCGCGGATCGCGTCCAGCACCTGGCGCTTGCGGCCGCGCTGGCTGGCGGCCGGCGTGATCCGTGACAGCGATTCCACGACGACGGCCGAAGCCATCAGCGTACGGAAATCCTTCAGCGAGATCTTGATGCCGGCGAGCTCGCGCAGGAACGCATTCACCGCCGTGGTCGATGCAGCGCGGACGACGCCGGAGCGGTCGTGGTACTGGAACATGCGCTTGCCCGGGACGCCGCGCAGAATGCCGATCGCACGCACCAGCTTGGCCGCATCGCATTCCTTGCGTACGGCCTTACCGCCCTTGGCCTTGAAGGTCAGCACCAGGGAATCGTCTTCCAGCGTGACGTTCGACTTCAGAAGCGTGGTGGCACCGCGGGTGCCGTTGAGGCGGGCATAGGATTCGTTGCCGGGTCGGATCGCGGTGCGCGCGATCAGCTCGATCACCGCCGACAGCGCGAACTCGCGCGTCGGCTCGTCGCCGGACAGGAACGCCGAGACCTTGCGCCGGATCTTCGGCAGCGCGGCGACGAGCTTGGCCAGGCGATGCGCCTTGCGCTGCTCGCGGACCTTCTCCCAGTCGGCGTGATAACGGTACTGCAATCGGCCCGCGGCATCGCGGCCGACCGCCTGCAGATGTGAGCTCGGATCGCTGGAATAGCGCACCTGCCGATAGGCCGGCGGAACCGCCATCGCGTGCAGCCGGCGGATCGTCCGCGCATCGCGGACGTGCGAGCCGTTGGCGCGCACGAACGAATAATTCTTGCCGCGCTTGATGCGGCGGATGGTCAGCTCGTTCTGGTCGCCGAGCCGGAGGCCCAGATCGCGCGCGAGATCCTCGACGGAGGTCTTGATGGCGGCGGGCGCGTCGAGCTTGAGCTTTGCCCGGGGCGACTGCAACTTCGCCTGCGGCTGCTTGGGCCATTGGCCCAGCGCCTTCGCCAAGGCGACAGCGGGATCGGCGGACATGGGCCGCACAGCCGCGATGTTCTGCTGATCCATCATACTTCCAAGACGCCTTGTTCCGCTGTTCTCCCGGTAATGCCGTTGCTTCGGGCTTCGTTCCGGTTGGCCATCCGGCCTCGGTTTCGCGATTTAGGGCGTCGGGGCCGATATTGCGAGTCGCGAATCGGTTATCGACGGTTTCTAAATACCTTTCATGGGTGCCATTCGCCTGCTAACCTTGATTTTGAGCCCTCCGGGATCGGTCAAAATGGCGCGAGCCCGGCTTGGGAGCCGGGTTTTTGGGCACGACCAAGACGACAGGGCTGCAGCAGACAGGTCAGGGATCGTGCCGTTTCGTGCCAAGTCCCCGGACGGCGCCGCCGCGCCTCACGATCCATCCGGCTCGTCTGGAAGGTGATCAAACCGCACGGGCGGTTCAGGCGAACTTGTCGGCGCAGATCATCACGGCGGCCCTGCGGGTATTCATCGAAGCACGCTGGAGGTGGTCCAGCAGAATTGGCGCCGTGCCCTCGTCGGCGTCGGTCCCTGAATGTTGATTGAGGCTCTCCAATATCGGCATCAGCAGATCGCGGTCGGCAATTCCTTCGCGACATCCAGCCTCTGCGGTGACGGCGTGAAACGCCGGCGAGCGGACCAGAGAACGATACCACTACGACCAAGAGACCAGTGACCTGAAGCAGACGATGGAGCATAGGTTTCGCTCGTCAACCAGGCGCGGTAAACCGCCCAATCAGATGAGGAAGCCGGCGGGATATCCGGCGGCTTCGGCGCGACGAAAGTGACAGCCCTTTTTCCTTGCCGGGCCGGAATGCGGCAACGCATAATCGCGGCAATGATCAAGACGGCTTGCCGTCGCGTCGTTTGCGATCGGCAATGAGTGGAGGAAAGCGATGTCCGAGAAGATCTATGACGTGTCGGCCGACTGGGCCAAGCGCGCCTATATCGATGACGCCAAATATCGCGAGATGTACGCGCGCTCGGTCAAGGACCCCAACGGCTTCTGGGGCGAGCACGGCAAGCGGATCGACTGGATCAAGCCCTTCACCAAGGTCGAGAACGTCTCCTTTGCGCCCGGCAACATCTCGATCAAATGGTTCGAGGATGGCGTGCTGAACGTCGCCTGGAATTGCATCGACCGCCATCTCGAGAAGCGCGGCGACCAGACCGCGATCATCTGGGAGGGCGACAACCCTTCCGAATCCAAGCACATCACCTATCGCCAGCTGCACGACGAAGTCTGCAAGATGGCCAACATCCTGCGCACGCGGAACGTCAAGAAGGGTGACCGCGTCACGATCTATCTGCCGATGATTCCGGAAGCGGCCTACGCCATGCTGGCCTGCGCGCGGATCGGCGCGATCCACTCGGTGGTGTTCGGCGGCTTCTCGCCGGACAGCCTCGCCCAGCGCATCAAGGACTGCGACTCCAAGGTGGTCATCACCGCCGACGAAGGCCTGCGCGGCGGCAAGAAGGTGCCGCTGAAGGCCAATGTCGATGCCGCGATCGCCAAAACCGGCGGCGTCGATTGGGTCGTGGTGGTGAAGCGTACCGGTGGTGCGATCGACATGAACCCGACGCGCGACCTCTGGTATCACGAGGCGGCCGAGATGGTGACGACGGAATGCCCGGCCGAGCACATGCATGCTGAGGACCCGCTGTTCATCCTCTACACCTCGGGTTCGACCGGCACGCCGAAGGGTGTGCTGCACACCTCGGGCGGCTATCTCGTGTTCGCGTCGATGACGCATCAATACGTCTTCGACTATCACGACGGCGACATCTACTGGTGCACCGCCGACGTCGGCTGGGTCACCGGCCACAGCTACATCCTCTACGGACCGCTCGCCAACGGCGCGACCACGCTGATGTTCGAGGGCGTGCCGAACTACCCGGACAATTCGCGTTTCTGGAACGTGGTCGACAAGCACAAGGTCAACATCTTCTACACCGCGCCGACCGCGATCCGCGCGCTGATGCAGGGCGGCGACGAGCCGGTGAAGAAGACCTCGCGCAAATCGCTGCGCCTGCTCGGCTCGGTCGGCGAGCCGATCAATCCCGAAGCCTGGGAGTGGTACTACCGCGTGGTCGGCGACGATCGCTGCCCGATCGTCGACACCTGGTGGCAGACCGAGACCGGCGGCATCCTGATCACGCCGCTGCCCGGCGCGACCAAGCTGAAGCCGGGATCGGCGACGCGGCCGTTCTTCGGCGTGGTACCGGAGATCGTCGACGCCGACGGCAAGACGCTGGACGGCGAGACCTCGGGCAATCTCTGCCTGGCCAAATCATGGCCGGGCCAGATGCGCACGGTCTATGGCGACCATGCGCGGTTCGAGCAGACCTATTTCTCGACCTACAAGAACAAGTACTTCACCGGCGACGGCTGCCGGCGCGATGCCGACGGCTATTACTGGATCACCGGCCGCGTCGACGACGTCATCAACGTCTCCGGCCACCGCATGGGCACCGCCGAAGTCGAGAGCTCGCTGGTCGCGCATGAGGCGGTGTCGGAAGCCGCCGTGGTCGGCTACCCGCACGACATCAAGGGCCAGGGCATCTACGCCTATGTCACGCTGATGAAGGGCACCGAGCCGACCGAGGCCCTGCGCAAGGAGCTCGTCGCCTGGGTCCGCAAGGACATCGGCCCGATCGCGTCGCCGGACCTCATCCAATTCGCGCCCGGCCTGCCGAAGACGCGCTCCGGCAAGATCATGCGCCGCATCCTGCGCAAGATCGCCGAGGACGAACCGTCGAGCCTCGGCGACACTTCGACCTTGGCCGATCCGGCCGTCGTCGACGACCTCGTGCAGAACCGGCAGAACAAGAAGTAATCCGGCAACGGCAATATCGGGACATTGAAGAAGGGCCGCGCGCGATCTCCGCCGCGGCCTTTCGCTTTTTCGTCACGCGAACCGGCGTCCATCCCGCATCACGGGCGGGACAGGCTTCGCTCAAAAAACGCTCGGTGCGGCCATTTCACGGGATTGTCAGAGGCGCGGCGCGATTGCGGCGCGTTTGTGGCCAAGTGTTGTTTTCAGGTCATTTACTTTAATCCGAACTTTTCCTTTTCTGCCGGCCATCAGGACGTGTCTCGCGGCCGGTGTGAAACCACCCGGTTAAGACACGCGGTTAATATTGCGTGCGCGAGACCGGCGGGCCCGGTTTTTTCAGGGCTCTGCACCTTCGTTTTTGGCTCCCTCGCGGGAGCTGTTGGGAAGTGGAGAGGTTGATGTCGATGAAGTTTGCGGTGGCGCTGGCTGCCACCCTTGGTGCTGTTGTTGTGATGTCGCAGACGGCCGAAGCGCGGCCGGAAATGGTCGGAATACACGCCGACAATTATGAGCCGGGCACCATCGTGGTGAAGACCAACGAACGGCGGCTCTACCTCATTCTCGATTCCGGCCACGCGATGCGTTACCCGGTCGGCGTCGGCAAGTCCGGCAAGCAGTGGGCCGGCACCACCCGGATCGACGGCAAGTATCGCAACCCGGCCTGGTCGCCACCCGCCGAGGTCAAGCGCGACAAGCCGAGCATCCCGAACGTGATCGCCGGCGGTTCGCCGGCGAATCCGATGGGCGTCGCCGCGATGACGCTGGCCGGCGGCGAATACGCGATCCACGGCACCAACGTGCCCGGCTCGGTCGGCGGCTTCGTCTCCTACGGCTGCATCCGCATGCTGAACACCGACATCACCGATCTTTACTCGCGCGTCGAGATCGGCACGACGGTCGTCGTCACCCGCTGATCGCGCAGGGCGCTTCGTCGAAAGAAAAGCCGCGCAAATGCGCGGCTTTTTATTTGGCCGTTCAGCATGGCCGCGGCCGCGACGCTGTTACTCAGCGCGCAAAATTTCCGCACCAGCCAAAGCGATGGCCACCATTGTAGGCGCGCGCATGGCCGGCCGCGAGCAGCGCCGCCGAGACGTTGTCGGTCTTCCTGGTCGCGACATCGGCGACGACGCGGCCCTGATATTTGTCGGGACCGATATTGTAGATCGCGACATCGCCCTGGCCGAGCAGATCGCGCAGCGCCACCGTGGCTGCCTGCGCCATCTGCAGTTCGCGCGCGCAGGACGCCTTCAGCTCCGGCGCATCGATGCCGCGCAGCCGCACCCGCGTGTAGAGATCGGGCCCCGGCGCGAGATGCACCCTTGCCTCGAACGTGTCACCATCGATCGTCCTGATCACGTCGACAGCATGGCGCGCGTCAGGCGCGCCGCCGCGCTGCCAGATCATTTCGGCATCGCGCGACCGGCTCAACGACCAGTGCGATGGCGAGGGCACCCATTCAGGCACCCATCGGCGGATCGGCAACGTGCTGCCGACGGCAATGCCGAGAACGAACACCCATGGCAGCGCCGCCGAGACGCGGCGGCCCCAGGGCGAGCGGCGAAAGGGCGGACGTCCCGTCCCACGATAAGGATTTATTCTCTCGTATGGGGACATATTCCCAGACTGACCTGAGTCGAACGGTCAGGCAAGACACTCCAAAACCTCTCAGAAGTCCGAGGCGATGCCCTTGGTCTCCCAATCGCCGTAACGCGTCGGTTCCGGTCCCTTCGGGCCCTGGAATTCCTTCGGCCGCGCGGCCGCATCCTTCGCGGCGGCCTCCTCGGCAGCCTTGCGCCGCGCCGCGGCCTCGGCGAGCGCGCGCTGCGCCGCCGGCGTCAGCGGCTTGCGCGGCGCGGGTTCCGGCGGAGATGGCGATGGCGATGGCGATGGCGATTTCTCAGACATGACGGGCCTTTTTGACAAAACTTTCTGCCTGCGAATTTCGTATCTTGGTGTTGGCTCCGTGACGGCATCACGATCAAGAAATCCCGCAAGATGATTCTTACATTTGGCATATTCGCATGCCAGAGGTGTTTTCGAGTTGATGGCATGAGCCGAACGTAACTCAGCACCTTCGAGATATCTCCGCTCCATGCCTCCTTCAAGATTTGCAGTCCCTGCCGAAGTCCCCGGTCTCGCGGCGCGCCGCATCGCGGCCGACATCCTCGATGGCGTGCTGCACAAGCACCGCACGCTCGACGATCAGCTCGACGGCGCCGGCGCGCATCCCGGCCTGAAGTCGCTGGCCGATCGCGACCGCGCGCTGATGCGCCGGCTGGTGTCGACCATCCTGCGCAAGCTCGGCACGCTCGGCCATTTGCTGTCGCGTCTGCTCGACCGCGGCGTCCCGACCGATGCACCGCGCGCGCAGAGCGCGCTCCTGATCGGCGCCGCGCAGATCCTCTGGATGGACGTGCCTGACCATGCCGCGGTCGATCTGTCGGTGCGGCTGGTGCAGTCCGACCGGCGCG
The DNA here is from genome assembly GCF_038967635.1 of Bradyrhizobium sp. B124. Taxonomy (NCBI): domain Bacteria; kingdom Pseudomonadati; phylum Pseudomonadota; class Alphaproteobacteria; order Hyphomicrobiales; family Nitrobacteraceae; genus Bradyrhizobium; species Bradyrhizobium sp. B124. The sequence continues at coordinate 5,533,796 of NZ_CP152413.1, forward strand.
CGGCGAAATATGCCGGGCTCGTCAACGCCGTGCTGCGCCGCTGCGCGCGCGAGGGCCAGGGCCTGATCGACGAGATCAGCCCGCAGACGCTGGATCTGCCGCAATGGATGCTGGCGCGCTGGAATGCGCATTACGGTGAAGCCACCGCGCGCGACATGGCGCTGGCGCTCGGCCACGAGCCGTCGCTCGATCTCACGGTGAAGTCGGACGCGCCGCAATGGGCGAGCCGCCTGCATGGCGAGATCCTGCCGACGGGAACCGTGCGCACGCTGCTGCAGGGTTCCGTCACGATGCTGCCGGGCTTTGCCGAAGGCCAATGGTGGGTGCAGGACGCTGCCGCAGCACTTCCGGTGCGCCTGTTCGGCGACATCAAGGACAAGCGGATCGCGGACCTCTGCGCGGCGCCGGGCGGCAAGACCGCCCAGCTCGCGTTGGCCGGCGCACAGGTCACCGCGGTCGACCGCTCGCCGGCGCGGGTCGCGCGGCTGCGCGACAACCTCACGCGGCTGGAGTTGCAGGCAGAGACTGTCGTCGCCGACGCGGCCGAATGGCCGGCGGAGGCCGCGAGCTTCGACGGTATCCTGGTCGATGCACCCTGCACCTCGACGGGAACCATCCGCCGCCATCCCGACGTCGCCTGGCTGCGGCAGGAGAGCGACATCGCCGCACTGACGGCGCTGCAGAAGCGGCTGCTGCATAAGGCCGCCAATCTGCTAAAGCCCGGGGGCACCCTGGTCTACTGCACGTGCTCGCTGGAGCCGGAGGAAGGCGAGCACGCGATTGCGGCGCTGCTGGCGAGCGAATCAGGCCTGCGCCGAGCGCCGGTCGAGACAAGCGAAGTCGCCGGCCTCGACGACATCATCACCGCAGACGGCGATTTGCGCACCCTGCCCAGCCATTTGCCCAACGCCGACCCGCGGTTGGGCGGGCTGGACGGCTTTTACGCCGCCCGGCTGGTCAAATCCTGATTTTAAACTTCAGTCCTCTAAGCTCGAAGTGATTCGCGCGGTATCAAGAGGGTGTCTTGGATATCAAGAGGGTGTCTTGGCCGCGTTTCCGGATTAAATAAGGATTCGTTGAAAATTCCCTCCCCGCAAGGTTAGGCGTGTCGGTCGCTCAAAGCAGACGCATCTCGACGCTGATTGCTGGCCGGTTTGCCCGCAGCATGCTCGCACGCGCCAGCGGGAGCACGGTGGCGCTGTCGCGGCTCTGGCCCGGCCGCACCGACCGGCTGATCATCGCGCCGCATGATCTCAGGACCGCCGACGCCACCCGCGCGGCCGAGATCTATGCCGGGCGATTCGTTTTCGCCGGCAAGATCGTGACCTGCCACGGCCGCTCGATCTTCGATCTCGAACCGCCGTCGGAAGATTGGGAAGCCGCCCTGCTCGGCTTCGGCTGGCTACGCCACCTGCGCGCCGCCGACACCGCGCTGACCCGCGCCAATGCCCGCTCGCTGGTCGACGACTGGATCTCCAACCAGGCCCGCAAGCGGCCGCTGGAGCGGCGCGCCGATGTGCGCGCGCGGCGGGTGATCTCGCTGCTGTCGCAGGCGCCATTGGTGCTCGGCGACACCGACGGAAAATTCTACCGCAAATATCTGCGCGGGCTGGCGCGCGAGATCCGCTATCTGCGCCACGCGACGCTCGACAATGACGGCGTGCCGCGCCTGCAAGTTCTGATCGCGCTGTGCTATGCCTCGCTCTGCCTCGCCAACCAGGCGCGCAACATCAAATCCGCGACGCGCAGGCTGTCCGACGAATTGCAGCGCCAGATCCTGCCTGATGGCGGCCATATCTCGCGCAATCCCGGCGCGCTGGTCGAGCTGCTCAGCGATCTCTTGCCGCTGCGCCAGACCTTCGCTGCACGGAATATCGCGCCGCCCCCGGCGCTGCTCAACGCGATCGACCGCATGATGCCGATGCTGCGCTTCTTCCGGCACGGCGACGGCAGCTTCGCGCTGTTCAACGGCATGAGCACTGCGCCCTCCGACCTCGTCGCGACGCTGCTCGCCTATGACGACACCCGCGGCGTGCCGATGTCGAGCATGCCGCATAGCGGCTTCCAGCGGCTCGATGCCGGCAACACCACCTTGATCATCGATACCGGTCCGCCGCCGCCGGCCAGCGTCAGCCAGGATGCGCATGCCGGCTGCCTGTCGTTCGAGCTGTCCTCCGGGGTGAGCCGTATCGTGGTCAATTGCGGCATGCCGAACACCGGGCGCGACAATTGGCGGCCGTTCGCGCGTTCCACCGCGGCGCATTCGACGCTGACCTATCGCGACACCTCGTCGTGCCAGTTCGTCGAGCTGTCGGCGATGAAGCGGCTGTTGCGCGGCGCGCCGGTTACCAGCGGGCCGAGCAACGTCGAGAGCTACCGCGAAGCCATCCCCGACGGCGACGTGCTGACCGCCTCGCATGACGGCTATCTCTCGCGCTTCGGCGTGATCCACCGCCGCGTGCTGATGATTGCCCAGGACGGCACCCGGATGGAGGGCGAGGACTCGCTGTCGCCGGCACCCGGCGGCCGCATCAAGGGCAGCGAGGCCGATTTCGCGCTGCGCTTCCATCTGCACCCGTCGGTGAAGGCGAGCCGGCTGTCGGACGCCCGCGGCGTGATGCTGGTGCTGCCCAATCGCGACGTCTGGACCTTCGAGGCGATGGACGACAAGGTCGACCTCGAGGACAGCGTGTTCCTGGCCGGCAATGACGGTCCGCGCCGCACCTCCCAGATCGTGATCCGGCAGGACGCACGGCAGGCCGCCACCATCCGCTGGAGCTTCGTGCGCTCCTCGACCTCAGTCACCGCCACCAACGCCCGCCGCAACGCCCGCCGCGAGCCGGAACTGCCGCTGTAGGGCAATCTCCGCTATTTGAACCGTCATCCGGAGGAGCCGCGAAGCGGGTCTCGAAGGATGCACGGCCCCGCCGGTGGCCGTCGACCCTTCGAGGCTCGCTCCGCTCGCACCTCAGAGTCTGACTCATAATGCCGTCAATCGCTATGAGCGGCGGCAAGTCTGCGGGTCAGGAGCCTGATGTGGGCGAGGAGTAACCATGCGACTTCGGTGGCTGTGGCGGCCTCGAAGTCCTTGGCGAGACGTCGACATCTGCCGAACCAAGCGAATGTCCGTTCAACAACCCATCGTCGCGGCAGCAGCTGGAAGCCTTTGACGCCTTGAGGCCGCTCGACGATCTCGATGGTCCATGGACCGCAGTCCGAGAGGGCGTCGAGAAGCTGCTTCCCACGATAGATCCGATCGGCAAAAACGTGTCCCAGCCGAGGGAATTGCGTCCGTACCATCTTCAGCAACGGTACCGCACCATGGCAGTCCTGGACGTTGGCCGGATGCACATGAACTCCGAGGAGCAGGCCATTGGTGTCGGTCACAATGTGCCGCTTGCGGCCGTAGATGCGCTTCCCCGCGTCGTAGCCACGAGGCCCGCCGGCCTGCGTGGTCGGCGCACTTTGGCTGTCGATCACGGCAGCTGTCGGCTTTGAAGCACGTCCCAGCTTTTTTCGCGCCCGCTGAACAAGAACGCTGGCGATCTTCTGCCATCGACCCGTATCTCGCCACGCGTAAAAATAACCCTGCACCGTCGAATAGGGTGGGAACTCCTGCGGCAGTGCCCGCCACTGGCATCCTGTCGATAGAATGTAGAGAACCGCCTCCACAACACTACGAAGATCGGTTCGGCGCGGTCGGCCACGCCGGTGTGCTCGCGGCAGAAGGCGCCTGATCAGCCTCCATTCCGCATCTGTCATATCGCTTGCATAACGCAGGTCGTCCCGCCGATATTGCTTTCGAGTGATTTCAGTCCAGGGCATCGTGATCTCCTTCGAATCTTTGCAAATCCGATGGAATCACACCTCGCTGGGATCACTCACCCCCATTTATCAGTCAGGCTCTCAGGGTGACGGGTAGGCAGGGCCGGGCTATTTCGACCCAGTCATTCGCAATTTCCCGGGATATCGACCTTCCGCACTGGTTTCATAGCGCACAAAACCATGCTACCCGGCTGCCTTAACAGCCAAGGATTTTCCGATATGACCGAACAGCTTCGCCGCGTGACCCGCGCTCTGTTGTCCGTTTCCGACAAGACCGGACTGATCGATTTCGCCAAGGCGCTTTCCGACCATGGCGTCGAGCTGGTCTCGACCGGCGGCACCGCCAAGGCGATCGCGGCGGCCGGGCTCAAGGTCAAGGACGTCTCCGAGCTCACCGGTTTCCCGGAAATGATGGACGGCCGGGTCAAGACGCTGCATCCGAAGGTCCATGGCGGCCTGCTCGCGATCCGCGACAACAAGGAACATGCGGCGGCGATGGCCTCGCACGGCATCGCGCCGATCGACCTTCTGGTCGTCAACCTCTATCCGTTCGAGGCCACCGTCGACAAAGGGGCCGGCTTCGAGGAGTGCATCGAGAATATCGACATCGGCGGCCCCGCGATGATCCGCGCCGCGGCCAAGAACCATGACGACGTCGCCGTGGTGGTCGAGGCGAACGACTATTCTGCTGTGCTCGACGAGCTCGCCGCGCACAAGGGCGCGACCTCGCTTGGCCTGCGCCGGCGGCTCGCCGCCAAGGCCTATGCGCGCACCGCGGCCTATGACGCCGCGATCTCGAACTGGTTCGCCGTGCAGCTCGACACCAAGGCGCCGGACTTCCGCGCCTTCGGCGGCAGACTGATCCAGTCGCTCCGCTATGGCGAGAACCCGCACCAGACCGCAGCATTCTATGCCACGCCGGAGAAGCGGCCGGGCGTTGCCACCGCACGCCAGCTGCAGGGCAAGGAACTGTCCTACAACAACATCAACGACACCGATGCGGCCTATGAGTGCGTCGGCGAGTTCGATCCGCAGCACACCGCGGCCTGCGTGATCGTCAAGCACGCCAACCCCTGCGGCGTCGCCGAGGGTCCGGATCTTGCGACCGCCTATGCCCGCGCGCTCGCCTGCGACTCCACCTCGGCCTATGGCGGCATTATCGCGGTCAACCGCACGCTCGATGCAGATGCCGCGCGCGCCATCATCGGCATCTTCACCGAGGTGATCATCGCACCCGACGCGACCGAGGAGGCGATCTCGATCATCGCCGGCCGGCGCAACCTGCGCCTGCTGCTTGCGGGCGGCCTGCCGAACGCGCGCGCGCTCGGGCTCACCGCGAAGACGGTCGCCGGCGGCCTCTTGGTGCAGAGCCGCGACAACGCGGTCGTCGAGGACATGAACCTGAAGGTCGCGACCAAGCGCCCGCCGACCGACGCCGAGCTGCGCGATCTCAAATTCGCCTTCCGCGTCGCCAAGCACGTCAAGTCGAACACCATCATCTACGCCAAGGATCTCGCCACCGTCGGCATCGGCGCCGGCCAGATGAGCCGCGTGGACTCGGCGCGCATCGCCGCCCGCAAGGCGCTGGATGCGGCAGCCGAGCTGAAGCTTGCCGAGCCCCTGACCAAGGGTTCGGTGGTCGCCTCCGACGCGTTCTTCCCGTTCGCCGACGGCATGCTCGCCTGCATCGAGGCCGGCGCGACCGCGGTGATCCAGCCGGGCGGCTCGATGCGCGACGACGAGGTGATCAAGGCCGCCGACGAGCACGGCATCGCCATGGTGTTCACCGGCGTGCGGCATTTTAGGCATTGACTGCGACCGTAGCCCGGATGGAGCGACGCGAAATCCGGGACGGTTTCTCCGCGGACCAAAGACCCCGGATTACGCTTCGCTCCATCCGGGCTACGGGGCTGTCGTCCCTGCGAAAGCAGGGACCCATAACCACAGGCGTCAGTTGTCGGAAAAAGCTCGGGCTCCAGTGCCGCGCAACACGAGCTGCGGTGGTTATGCGTCCCGGCTCGCGCGGAGCCTGTCATCTGGCGGCGCTTAGCGCCGACCCGTTGGCTTGGCCGGGACGACGGCGGTGGTTTACTCGCGCACCTTCGCCAGCAGCACCAGCCCCACCACGAAGAACCCCACCAGCACCGCCATGCCGTATTTCTGGCTCGCGGTCGCGGCCGTGATCGCGCCGATCAGCAGCGGGCCGATGAACGACGTCACCTTGCCCGTGAGCGCGAACAAGCCAAAATACTGCGCGATGCGATCCTTCGGCGCGAGGCGGATCAAAAGCGAGCGCGAGGCTGCCTGCAGCGGCGCGCCGGTGGCGCCGATCAGGCAGCCCAGCACGATATAGGCGCGCTCGGCGGCGCCCGCGAACAACGGACCGCCAGGCACCGGCGGCGCGACCGGAATGAACAGGATGGAATCCTTGTTCACGGTGAGGATCACGACGATCGCAAACAACAGGATCACGAGGCTGCCGGTGATCACGCGCTTCGGTCCGAACGCATCGTCGAGCTTGCCGCCGAGCCAGCCGCCGAACGTCCCGGCCACCGCCAAAATGATTCCGAAGGTGCCGATCCGGATCGTGTCCCAGCCGAACGTGCCGGCGGCATAAATGCCGCCGAACGCGAACAGCGACACCAGCCCGTCGGTGTAGATCATGTTCGCCAGCAGAAACCACGCCAGCGATTTCTGCTTCCGCAGGCTGGCCAATGATCCCCTGAGCTCGCGCAGGCCCTCGCCGAGCGCCTGGCGCATCGGACGCTTCGCCGGATAGTCCGGCGTGAACAGGAACATCGGCGTCACGAAGATGATGAACCACAGCCCGGTCAGCGGCCCGGTGATGCGGTCGCCTTCATGCATGACGGGATCGAGGCCGAACAGCGGCGTGAAGCCGAACAGCGTGCGGCCGGTCTCGGCATTGGCGGCGAGAAAGCCGAGCACCAGCACGAGGCTGAGGATGCCGCCGACATAGCCGGTGGCCCAGCCGGTGCCGGAGAGCCGCCCGATCCGGTCCGGAGGCACCAAGGTCGGCATCATCGCATTGTTGAACACGGTCGCGAACTCGACGCCGACGCTGGCGATCGCATAGGCCAGCAGCAGTGCTGGGATGATGTCGGGATTGCCGGGCTTGCCGATCCACATCGCGCTCGAGCCGATCACCAGCAGCGCGCCGAAAACAGCAATCCACGGCTTGCGCCGGCCGCTGGCATCGGCGATCGCACCCAGCACCGGCGACAGCAGCGCGATCGCAAGTCCCGCAGCTGCGGTGGCAAAGCCCCACAGCGCCTGCCCGCTTGCGGCATCGGGCGCGACGAAGCTCGCGAAATAGGGCGCGAACACGAAGGTCGTGATCAGTGTGAAATAGGGCTGCGCGGCCCAGTCGAAAAAGATCCAGCTGACGACGGCAGCGCGGCCAGGATAGATCTTGGTGTAGGCCTGCGCATGTTCAGTGCTCGTCTGCATTGTTGCCGTCATCGCGAAGATATTCCCCAACTCGAACCACAGGCAGGCTTTTGCCGCTTCAATCCGTTCCCATATAGCATGGGCCGGTTTGCTGATACGGCGATGAACAGGGCAGGACATTTCGATGGCGCTGACAGCAACGATGTCGCGACGGCTGTTTACCGCTCTCCTGGCGATCGGCATCGCGACACCCGCCCTCGGCCAGGTGCAGCGGCGCGCTTACGAGCCCTCAGCCACCAATACGATTCAAAGCATTCGCGCCGAAAACGGCATGGTGGTGGCGCAGGAGAAGCTGGCCGCGCGGGTCGGCACCGACATCCTCCAGCAAGGCGGCAACGCCGTCGACGCCGCGGTCGCCACCGGCTTTGCGATGGCGGTGACCTATCCGCGCGCCGGCAATATCGGCGGCGGCGGGTTCATGGTCATCCATCTCGCCGGCCGCAACGAAGATGTCGCAATCGATTATCGCGAAACCGCGCCGCAGGCCGCGACGCGCGACATGTTCCTGAATGCCGACGGCAAGCCGGACCCGGACAAGTCGCGCAACTCCGCGCTCGCGATCGGCGTGCCCGGCACGGTCGCGGGCCTCGCGCTGGCGCTGGAGAAATACGGCTCCGGCAAGTTCACGCTGGCGCAAATCATCAAGCCCGCGATCGATCTCGCCAGCGACGGCTTCATCGTCACCGACGATACGTCGGACACGCTGTCGGACATGTACCGCCGCATGTCGCGCTGGCCGAACTCGGCCAAGACGTTCTCGCATGCCGACGGCACGCCGCTGCATGAGGGCGACCGCCTGATCCAGGGCGATCTCGCTGGCGTATTGACGGCGATCGCCGAGCAGGGACCGCGCGGCTTCTACGAAGGTGCGGTCGCCGAGAAGCTTGTCAGCGGGATCAAGAATGCCGGCGGCATCTTCACGCTCGAGGATCTGAAAGCCTACCAGCCGGTGATCCGTACCCCGATCCGCGGCACCTATCGCGGCTACGACATCGTCTCGATGCCGCAGCCTTCCTCCGGCGGTGTCGTGCTGCTGGAGATCCTCAACATCCTCGAGGGCTTTCCGATGTCGGATATGAAGCAGGGCTCGGCCGCCTCGCTGCATGTCATGATCGAGGCGATGAAGCGGGCCTATGCCGATCGCGCCCGCTATCTCGGCGACCCTGCCTTCGTCGACGCGCCGACGCAGCTGCTGATCGACAAGGATTATGCCGCCAGGCAGCGTGCCACCATCGACCTTGCGCGCGCTACGCCCTGGACCGACGTGCGCAACGCCAAGCAGCCGCATGAGGGCGACAACACCACGCATTATTCGGTCGTCGATGCCAACGGCAACGCCGTCAGCAACACCTACACACTGAACTTCCCCTACGGCGTCGGCCTGGTCGCCGACGGCACCGGCGTGCTGCTCAACAATGAGCTCGACGATTTCACCGCGGCGCCCGGTGCCTCCAATGCGTTCGGCCTGGTCGGCTTCGAGGCCAATCTGCCCGGACCCGGCAAGCGCCCGCTGTCGTCGATGGCGCCGACCATCGTGCTCAAGGACGGCAAGCCGGTGCTGGTGACGGGATCGCCGGGCGGCAGCCGCATCATCTCCGCGGTGACGCAGATCATCGTCAACGTCATCGATTACAAGATGGACATCGCGGCTGCGGTCGCCGCGCCCCGCATGCATCATCAATGGCTGCCCGACGAGGTCCGGATCGAGCGCGGCTTTCCCGACGAGGTGCTCGCCGAGTTGCGCGCCAAGGGGCACAAACCGGTCGAGCCGCTCGGCTACTCCTCCGCGAACTCGATCGTCGTTACGACCAGTGGTCTGCTCGGCGCGCCCGACCCGCGCACGCGCGGCTCCGCGGCTGCGGGATACTAGAGCTTGATCCGGACCGGTACGGCCGCGCTAGCGCAAAGTGCGAAGCGGTTTTCCCACGACAAACGCGAAGCCTTTGCGCCGAGATCATGCTCAAACTAAAGACCTAGATGGGCAAACGCGGCTTTGCCCGACCTGCGACATCGCGATAGATTGGCGGTCCGCGCAACTCCGGCCGCGGATCGCAAACAGCCGGTGAATGATTTCTCCGGGGAACGCGCATGAGCACGGCCGAATCCAAATCAATCGAAGTCGCAGAGATCGAGGACACCAGTCTCCTCGCCTTCTATCGCGACATGAACCTGCCGGAGCGGCGCACGTTCTGGGCCTGCGCCTCGGGCTGGACGCTCGACGGCATGGACTTCATGATCTATCCGCTGGTGATCGGCACCATCATCACGCTGTGGAAGGTCGATGCCGGCACCGCCGGGCTGGCCGGCACCGTGACGCTGCTGGCCTCCGCTGTCGGCGGCTGGCTCGGCGGCTATCTGTCCGACCGTATCGGGCGGGTCAAGACGCTGCAGCTCACCATCATCTGGTTCTCGTTCTTCTCGCTGGTCTGCGCCGTGGTGCAGAATTTCGACCAGCTCCTGATCGCCCGCGCGCTGCTCGGCTTAGGCTTCGGCGGCGAATGGGCGGCCGGCGCGGTGCTGATCGGCGAAGCGATCCGGCCGCAATATCGCGGACGCGCGGTCGGCTCGGTGCAGTCGGGCTGGGCGATCGGCTGGGGCCTTGCGGTGCTGGCGCAGGCGATCCTGTTCTCGATCCTGCCGCCCGAGAACGCCTGGCGCTGGATGTTCGTGATCGGCGCGCTGCCCGCGCTGCTGGTGTTCTATCTGCGCCGCTATGTCACCGAGCCGGAGATCTCCGCCGCGACGATGGCGCAGCAGCAGGCATCCGGCAGCGGGCCCGCCGCATTGTGGGAGATTTTCCAGGGACCGATCCTGAAGACCACGCTGCTGGCCTCGCTGGTCGGCACCGGCATGCAGGGCGGCTATTACGCCATCACCTTCTGGGTGCCGCGCTTCCTTACCACCGAGCGCAAGCTCTCGGTGGTCGGCTCGACCGGCTATCTCGCGACGCTGATCATCGGCTCCTTCATCGGCTATCTGGTCGGCGCCTGGCTTGCCGACCGGATCGGCCGGCGCAATCTGTTCCTGATCTTCTCGCTCGGCGCCATCGCGATCGTGCTGCTCTATACCCAATTGCCGCTCTCCAACGAGGTGCTGTGGGTGCTGGGCTTCCCGCTCGGCTTCTTTGCCTCAGGCTATTTCTCTGGCATGGGCGCATTCCTGACCGAGCTCTATCCGACCCGGCTGCGCGGCTCCGGACAGGGCTTCTGCTACAATTTCGGCCGCGGCGTCGGCGCCTTGTTTCCGTTCCTGGTCGGCGCGCTCTCGACCACGACGACGCTCGCCAACGCGATCGCGATCTTCGCGGTGGCGGCCTATGCCGTGTTCTTCATCGCCGCCTACGCGCTGCCGGAAACGCGCGGGCGCGTGCTGCATGCGGGCGGGTAGCGCCGTAACAGGTGCGCGATGGCCGCGACGCTTGCTCCGTCGTTCCCTCCCCCCTTGCGGGGGAGGGCTAGGGAGAGGGGTGGCCGCGAAGACGGTGCTTGTGGCTTACCCCTCTCCCCAACCCTCCCCCGCAAGGGGGGAGGGAGCCCTAATAGTGTGCGTCCCTAACTAAGGAGGAGCCAACAGATGACATCGCTCAAAGGCAAGACGCTGTTCATCTCGGGTGCGAGCCGCGGCATCGGGCTTGCGATTGCGCTGCGCGCCGCGCGTGACGGCGCCAACGTCGCGATCGCGGCGAAGACCGCCGAGCCGCATCCAAAGCTGAAGGGCACGATCTACACCGCCGCCGACGAGGTCCGCGCCGCCGGCGGCAAGGCGCTGCCGGTGCTCTGCGACATCAGGGACGAGGCGCAGGTGATGGCGGCGATTGAAGCCACCGTCGCCGAATTCGGCGGCATCGACGTCTGCGTCAACAATGCCAGCGCGATCAGCCTGACCCCGTCGCAGGCGACCGACATGAAGCGCTACGACCTGATGATGGGAATCAACACCCGCGGCACCTTCATGGTGTCGAAATACTGCATTCCGCATCTGAAGAAAGCGGAGAATCCGCACATCCTGATGCTGTCGCCGCCGCTCGACATGAAGACGAAGTGGTTCGAGCATTCGACCGCCTACACGATGGCGAAGTTCGGCATGAGCATGTGCGTGCTCGGGCTGGCCGGCGAGCAAAAAGCCGCCGGCATTGCCGTCAACGCATTGTGGCCGCGCACCACGATCGCAACCGCCGCGGTCGGCAATCTGCTCGGCGGCGACGCCATGATGCGCGCCAGCCGCACGCCCGAGATCATGGGCGATGCGGCCTACGCGATCGTCACGCGGCCATCGCGCGAGTTCACCGGCAATTTCTGCATCGACGACAAGGTGCTCTATGCCAACGGCGTGCGTGACTTCGAGCGCTATCGCGTCGATCCCTCGGTGCCGTTGATGTCGGATTTCTTTGTGCCCGACGACGATGTGCCGCCGCCCGGCGTCACCGTGCAGCCGTTGCCGTCGGCGGGCGGCGCGCAGACGGCGCGCTAAGCTAGACGGCGGACGCGCTGAGCTGCGCGCGCCAGTGCTGCACGCGCTCCTTGAGCAGCGTATCGCGGACATAGGCAAGCTCCTCGTCCTCGATACGCTCCAGCGTTTCGAGCGAGAGATTGTCTGCGCCATGCGCCGACCAGGCGCACTGCAGCTCGGCATTGCGATGGCTGCCCATCCCCAGCGTAAACCAGATGCGGTTCTGGATTTTCTCCAGATCGAGCGCCTGCCCGACCCAGACCTCCCCGGTCGCGCGGCAGCGGATCGCGAACACGCCGGCGACAGCAGCGCGCTTCTTGTAGTCGGCAATGGCCAACTTGCGGTCTTCGGTCTTCATGGCGGCTCCTGTCGTATCGGCACGCTATTTATATCCGGGTATTATTGACAAAGCAATTACACCCGGATAAAACATCGCCATCGAAAGCGAATGGGACGAGCTGACATGGACACCACCTGCCATCTGGAGCCGACGTGGAACGCCGGGCGCGAGTTCGCCCAGCGCGCGATCACCGGCGAGCTGGTGATGCTCAACCTGCTGCGCTTCCGCGACATCGCCGACTATTCGAAAAACCCGGAGCTGGCGCCGCCGCGGCCGGTCACGGGTGCGGAAGCCTACGACCGCTATGTCGCGCACACGCTGCCGCATCTGCGGAAGAGCGGCGGCGACATCCTGTTCATGGGTGAAGGCGGCTCGTTCCTGATCGGTCCCGAGGGCGAGCGCTGGGATCGCGCGATGCTGATCCGGCAGAAGAGCCGTGGCGCGTTCCTCGCCTTCGCGGTGGCGGAGGCCTACCTCGCCGGCATCGGCCACCGCACCGCGGCGCTGGCCGATTCGCGGCTGCTGCCGCTGGTCGGGCTGCCGCGATGAGCGATCAGTTAGCGGCCAACCTCGTACGGCCCGCCCTTCTCCAAGGCCCGCGCATAGGCCGGGCGCGCGTGGATGCGCTCGAGGAAGGCAACACATTTCGGGTGGCCATCCGCGAGCCCGCCGCGCGCGGCGGCAGCCTCCAGCGGAAAGCTCATCTGGATGTCGGCGCCGGAGAATTCGTTGCCGGCGAACCACTCGCTCTTGCCGAGCTCGCCTTCCCAATAGGCCATGTGCTGCTTGAGCTGCGGATTGACCAGCGTGGACAGCGCCTGGTTCGAGACCTTGCGCACCAGCGGCCGCAGCAGCGCCGGCGCGCGCTTCGGCATCAGCGTGAACAGCAGCTTCAACAGCAGCGGCGTCATCGCCGAGCCTTCGGCATAGTGCAGCCAATAGGTGTAGCGCAGCCGCTCCGGCGTATCGGCTTGCGGGATCAGGCGGCCATTGCCGTAAATCGCGATGATGTATTCGAGGATCGCGCCGGATTCCGCGATCGTGTTGCCGTTGTCGGTGACAACAGGCGACTTGCCGAGCGGATGGATCGCGCGCAGCTCCTTCGGCGCCCGCATGTCGGGCTGCCGCTGGTAGCGCACGATCTCGTAGGGCACGCCCAATTCCTCGAGCAGCCACAGCACGCGCTGCGAGCGGGAATTGTTGAGATGATGAACCGTCAGCATGGGCGTCCTCTGAAATATCGGCGCAATCGGGCGGCGTTTGGTGCCGGCCGGGAACAGGAAAGTCGAGATCCACGCGCCGTGCTTGCTGGAAATGACCCGGGCAATACGTCGCGCAATCGGAGAGGTCTACCATGAATCCTGCCTATGTCGCCTTCGAAGGCGAGCATCGCATCGGGGCCGGGGACCTCAAGGAGGTTGCACGCGCCGCCAAGCAGCTGCTCGACCGGCGCAAGGATGCCGCGATCCTGGTGTTCAACGGCCGCACCTCGGCGCTGGTCGATATCGATTTCCGTGGCTCGGTCGAAGACGTGCTGGCGCGGCTGCCGAAGCTCGCGCCTCCGCTCGACGAAGAGCCGGCAACGCCGGCCGGGCCGCGCGGTCCGGGACGGCCGAAGCTTGGCGTCGTCGCGCGCGAGATCACGCTGTTGCCGCGCCATTGGGACTGGCTCGCGCAGCAGAAGGGCGGCGCATCGGTTGTGATCCGCAAATTGATCGACGAGGCACGGCGCGCGAGCGGCGACAAGGACCGCACGCGCATCGCCCAGGATGCCGCCTACCGCTTCATGACAACGATGGCCGGCAACCGGCCAAACTACGAGGATGCGATCCGCGCGCTGTTCGCGCACGACCGGCGGCGCTTTGCGACGCTGATCGCGGACTGGCCCGCCGATATCCGCGATCACACGATCGGGCTCGCCTATAGCGATCAAGCGGACTGAGACGCTTTCGCGCGAAATAGGTGGCGGCGGCGGGCGGGTGGTTCAGCGTTCAGAGCAGAACCGAAGACCCGCCCCGCCGCCGTCCTGACGGTCTCGATTTTTGGAAGTTGAACGTGTCCAAGCCTCCCTCCTTACGCAAAGCCTTCCTGTCGTTCTTGGCGCCGATGCTGCTGAGCAATGTGCTGCAGTCGCTGTTCGGCACCATCAACGGCATCTATCTCGGCCAGATGATCGGCGTCGACGCGCTCGCCGCTGCGTCGGTGTTCTTTCCGGTGATGTTCTTCTTCATCTCCTTCGTGATCGGCCTGAGCGCCGGCGCCTCGGTCATGATCGGCCAGGCCTGGGGCGCCGGCGAGCCGGATCGCGTCAAGGCGGTCGCCGGCACGACCATGACCGTGACGCTGCTGCTGGCGCTTGCGATCGCGATATCAGGCGGCCTGTTCGCCCGCCCGCTGTTGATCGCGCTCGCCACGCCACCAGACGTCCTCGACGCCGCGGTGTCCTATGCGCGGATCATGATGATCACGATGCCGGTGACCTTCGCATTCCTGCTGCTCGCGGCGATGATGCGCGGCGTCGGCGACACCGTGACGCCGCTGGTGGCGCTGACGGTCTCGACCGTCGTCGGCCTTGTGGTGACGCCCGCATTGATCCGCGGCTGGCTCGGCCTGCCGATGCTGGGCGTCGCCAGTGCTGCCGTTGCTTCCGCGATCTCGGGCGTCGTCACGCTGCTGTGGCTGCATATCCACATGCTGCGGCACAAGCATCCGCTCGCCTTCGATGCCGCGTTCCTGCGCGCGATGCGGCCGAACGGCGCCCTGCTGCGCATCGTGCTGCGGCTCGGCATTCCGACCGCCATCGGCATGGTGGTGGTCTCGCTCGCCGAGCTGGTGCTGCTCGGCCTCGTCAACGGCTTCGGCTCGGACGCCACCGCCGCCTATGGCGCGGTCAACCAGGTGATCGGCTATGTGCAGTTTCCGGCGATCTCGATCGCAATATCCGTGTCGATCTTCGGCGCGCAGGCGATCGGCCGCGGCGACTCGCGCCAGGTCGGCGCCATCGTCCGCACCGGGGTCGAGATGAATCTGGCGCTGACCGGCGGACTTGTCGTGCTCGGCTATCTCTTTGCGCGGCCGCTGATGGGCTTCTTCATCGTCGATGGCGCGGTGCTCGCGCTCGCCGAGCAGCTTCTCTACATCGTGCTGTGGAGCATGGTGCTGTTCGGCATGGCGACGGTGTTCTCGGGAGCGATGCGTGCCGGCGGCACGGTGTGGATGCCGCTGTTCATCTCGATCCTGGCCATGGCGCTGGTCGAGGTGCCGGTCGCGATCCTGCTCAGCCGCGCCATCGGCATCAGCGGCATCTGGATCGCCTATCCCGCCACCTTCGCAACCATGTTCGTGCTGCAGATGGCCTATTACGCCCTGGTATGGCGCAAGCAGACCATCAAGCGGCTGATTTGACATCGCGCGCTGCGGCTCACATGATGAGTATCATATTCTCCTGATGGCGCCTGCGGCAGTTGGCCCATGCTGGAGAAATGCCAAACAAGCCCAAACGAGATAAGTCGAGGGGAGAGACCGCCGTGAGCCAGAATCCGCAATTCCTGTTCGATTTCGGCAGCCCCAATGCCTTCCTCAGCCACGAGGCGATCCCGGCCATCGAGAAACGCACCGGCGTCAAGTTCGAATACGTCCCGATCCTGCTCGGCGGCATCTTCAAGGCCACCAACAACAAGTCGCCGGCCGAGACGCTGGCGGGCGTCAAGAACAAGCCCGAGTTCATGAAGATCGAGACCGAGCGCTTCCTCAAGCGCTTTGGCGTCAAGCCCTACACCTGGAACCCGTTCTTCCCGGTCAATACGCTGAACCTGATGCGCGCGGCGGTCGCCGCCCAGCTCGAAGGCGTGTTCGAGAGATACATCGAGGCGGCTTTCCACCACATGTGGGTCGAGCCGAAGAAGATGGACGATCCGGAAGTGGCCGGCAAAGCCATCGCCGCCTCCGGCCTCGACGCCGCCAAACTGTTCGCCCGCGCGCAGGATGCCGACGTGAAGGCCAGGCTGATCGCGAACACCCAGGCCGCCGTGGAGCGCGGCGCATTCGGCTCGCCGACCTTCTTCGTCGGCAACGAGATCTTCTTCGGCAAGGAGCAGCTGCGCGAAGTCGAGGAACTGGTGTCGGGAAAGTGAGATGAGCGAATGGCCAATAGCGGGTAGCGAATAGTCGACCAGAATCCCTATCTATTCGCCATTCCCGATTCGCTCTTCGCTCGCTTCCCGGGCAACAACAAAGAAGGACAAATTCCCATGCGCGTTCTCGTGGTCGGCGCCGGTGCGATCGGCGGATATTTCGGCGGCCGGATGCTTCAGGCCGGCCGCGACGTTACTTTTCTCGTCCGGCCCCGCCGCGCCTCCGAGCTCGCCTCCGCCGGGCTCGTGATCAAGAGCCCGAACGGCGACGTCACGCTGAACAACCCGCCGACCGTGCAGGCCGACAAACTCTCGGACAAGTTCGACGTCGTGCTGTTGAGCTGCAAGGCGTTCGATCTCGAGGACGCGATCAAGTCCTTTGCGCCTGCGGTCGGCGACAAGACCGCGATCATCCCGCTGCTCAACGGCATGCTGCATCTCGATGCGCTCGACAAGAAGTTCGGCGCTCAGCACGTGCTCGGCGGCCTCTGCGCGATCGCGGCGACGTTGAACGAGAAGCGCGAAGTGGTGCAGCTGCAGCCGATGCAGTCGCTCGGCTTCGGCGAACGCGCCGGCGGCCTGTCGGACCGGGTGCGCGCGATCGCCGAGACCTTCTCCGCGATCAACGGTGCGGCTGCCAGCGACCACGTGATGCAGGACATGTGGGAGAAGTGGGTGTTCCTGGCATCGCTCGCCGCTTCCACCAGCCTGATGCGGACCTCGGTCGGCAACATCCTGGCAGCGCCCGGCGGACAGGATTTCCTGCTCGGCATCCTCGACGAATGCAGCGCGATTGCCGCCGATGCCGGCCACGCACCGGGCGGTCCGTTCTTCCAGCGCACCCGCGGGCTCCTGACCACCGAAGGCTCGCCGATGACCGCATCGATGTTCCGCGACATCAAGGCGGGGCTGCCGGTCGAGGCCGACCACGTGATCGGCGACCTGATCGTGCGCGCCGATGCCGCCAAGATCCCGGTGCCGAAGCTGCGCACGGCCTACACCCATCTCAAGGCGTATGAAAAGCAGCGGGTTGGTTAAACCTGTAGCCCGGATGCAGCGGAGCGAAATCCGAGACTCTCGCGTGATGGTTCGAGCGGCCCCGGATTGCGCTTCGCTGCATCCGGGCTATGCACTATCTCCGTCGTCCCTGCGAAAGCAGGGACGACACCGTTGTTGCGGCTACAGATGCGCCAGATAGTGCGCGAGCGCGGTGATCTCTTCGTCGCTCAAGGGATAGGCTACGTCGGCCATCGCCGCCTGCGCCCCGCCGGAGCGTACCCCGGACTTGTAGTCGTGCAGCGCCTTGACGAGGTATTCCTCGCGCTGGCCGGCGATGCGGGCCACCGCCTTGGTGCCGACATATGTATCGGTATGGCATGAGGCGCAGCGGCGGCCAGCCGCGGCCTGCTTGCCCTTCTCGGACAATTCCGGATTGTCGTCCTTGCCGCCCTTGAACGGCGTCAGCGAGGCGAAATAGGCGCCGAGATTGCGGATGTCGTCATTGGTGAGCTGCTCGACGATCGGCTGCATCTGCTCGTTCTTGCGCGCACCGGCACGGAAGAACACCAGCTGCCATTGAATGAACTGGTCGAGCTGGCCGGCCAGCGAGGGAATGTTCTCGGTCTGCGAGATGCCGTTGTCGCCATGACAACCGGCGCAGATTTCGGCCTTCGCCTTGCCGGCGGCAACGTCGGCTGCGTGGGCCGACGACGCCAGCAGCAGGGCCGCTGACAGAATTCCAAACGACGCATGACGCATTTGTCAGTTTCTCCGGCTGTCATTGCCGGGCTCGACCCGGCAATCCATCGCGCTTGCTGAAGGGTTTTTGTTGGGATGGGTGCCCGGATCAAGTCCGGGCATGACGAGTCTGTTCCGCAGCTTGGCACCAAGCGAACGGGCTGCAGCCGCCTCATCGGCCACCGCAGCCCCGCATGGGTTCAACCGTTACTTCTTGCTGTAGCTGATGCGATAGATCGCACCGGCCCAGTCGTCGGCGACGAGGATGGAGCCATCCTTGTCGAGCAGGATGTCGGCGGGACGACCGAGATAGCCCTGGTCACCCTCGATCCAGCCGGAAGCGAAGATTTCCTGCTTGGCATTCTTGCCGTCGGGGCTCGCGGTGATCTTCACGATGCGCCCGCCCTGGTACTTGTGCCGGTTCCAGGAGCCGTGCTCGGCGATCAGGATGCTGTTCTTGTACTCGGCCGGGAATTGGCTGCCGGTATAGAACTTCATGCCGAGCGGAGCCACGTGCGCACCCAGATTGTACACCGGCGGGGTGAACTCCGAGCACTTGTGACCCATCGCGAACTTGGTGTCCGGCAAATTGCCCTGGTGGCAATAGGGATAGCCGAAATGCTCGCCGATCTTCGAGATCATGTTGAGCTTGTCGCTCGGCAGATCGTCGCTGATCCAGTCGCGCGCGTTTTCGGTGAACCAGTACTTGCCGGTGCGCGGGTCGACGTCGCCGCCGACCGAGTTGCGCACGCCGAGCGCCCAGACCTCCGCGTTGCCGGTCTTGGGATCGACGCGGCGGATCTGCGACACCGAGGTCGGCGGGATGCCGATGTTGAAGGGAGGTCCGAACGGAATGTAGAACCAGCCATCCTTGTCGACGGCGATGTATTTCCAGCCATGCGCCGCATACGACGGCATGTCGTCATACACCACCTTGCCGCTGCCGAGATTGTCGAGATTGGCTTCGGCATTGTCGTACTTGATCAGCTTGTCGACCGCGATGACATAGAGCGCGCCGTCGCGGAACGTGAGGCCGGTCGGCATGTTGAGGCCCTTCAGGATGGTCTTGACCTCTTTCTTGCCGTTGTTGTCCTTGATCGCATAGACGTTGCCGAGGCCGAACGAGCCGACGAACAGCGTGCCCTTGTCGCCCCAGGCCATCTGCCGCGCCGCGAGCACGTTCGAGGCATAGACCTCGATCTTGAAGCCCGGCGGCAGCTTGATCTTCTTCATCATGGTGGCGAGTTCGGCGTCGGATGCGCCGGTCGGCGGACCGGACGGCGGGGCAAGGCCCTTCTGCGCTTCGGTCTCGTCGCCGAGGAACCAGTCATCCGGCGGATGGGTCCAGAATTCCTTGGTGCCGGATTCGTACTTCTTCAGCGCCCGGTTCTTGTCGGTCTGTTGCTGCGCATTGGCGAAGGTTGTCCCCGCCAGCAGCGCAATCGCCGCGAACGCAAGTATGGATCGATTGAAAGCCGATTTCATCGCGTCACTCCCCTACGCAAGCCGTTGCAGCTTGCCTGTTATTGATTTTGAACGCCCTGAGAGATGATGGTGGCGGTCTGTGAGGTAGGTCAGACGGCAAAATGGTAGCACATCCATCGACGCTGAAAAGCGCATGCTCGGGTGTGCGCTGCGTCAAAACAAGTTGAGACGAAATTTGAGACGAAATTTTCCTGCGCTGACTGCCTGATAACAAGGCATTCTGCACCGCAGCGTGATATTCGAACGAAGCTAACGCTCGCGATCGCGTCTATCGCGACGAGAGGCGCGAAAGGCCGAGCGCCTGCGCCTTGGCTTTCGACAGCGGCCTGAACAACACGCTGCGTTTCTGCCCGCCGAAGATCGCCGCGATCCTGAAGCCGTCATCGGCGGCGATGATGTCGCCGGTCCCGAAGCGTCATGTCGTCCTCGATCGCAATCGGCGACAGTCCGGTGGACGCGCGGGTGCTGCACGCGCAGTGCGGCACGATCTCGCGCTGGAATCGGAATGCATCTGTGAGCGCCTTGTAGCTCTCGCCCGCTTCGGTTGTGGCGCTGTCGATGTCCGAGCCGGAATACAGCTTCACCGCGGCGGCGGGACAGACCGCCTCGCAGGTCCTGACATCCGCCGCCGCACTCGCGCGCGGCAGCGGGAAGAAGCGGCCATCGCGGGCCGCGGCATCTTGACCGCGAAATCACGGCACTGCCCAAAAGCAAAAAAAGCCCGCACCAATGGGCGGGCCTTCATCAGACTGTCAGCTCGGTCAGCGAGATATTTTGGAGCGGGCGAAGGGGCTCGAACCCTCGACCCCGACCTTGGCAAGGTCGTGCTCTACCACTGAGCTACACCCGCATCCGAAATGGCGGCGATCGCTCGCCGGCAACGGCAGACCTATGCCAAATGCTGTCTGTGAATGCAACACAAGAGCGCGGTCCGAACCTCACGAAATCGCACGGTTTCCTTAAAAATTGACCCCGAATCGGCCGAAACCGGTCATCGCGACGATTTCTTTTTATGTTTTGGCCGGAACCAGCCTCAGGGCCATCTCATCCCGGAGCGATTCGAGCCAGGTCTCGAACCAGCCGGTCAGCGTCTGCGCCAGTTCGACGCGGCGGTCCGCGTCGCAATCGAACACCGCCCACCATTCGATAAAGGCCCGGTCGCCGTCGACCACCGGGGTCACCCGCAGGGTCGCGCTGAAATCCGTCATCGGCAGGGTCGGCGGACCGGCAAATTCGTAGGTCTGGAAGCGCTCGACGTCGGACTGTGCGAGCAGCCGCTGCCGGATCCGCCGCTCCCGGTACAGGACGTTGCGCACGGCGCCGACGGTGTCGCCGGACTTGCCGTCCTCGATCTCGCTGGTGCCCGCGCCGTGGACCCAGACCGGGTAATTGTTGAAATCGCGGATGATTTTCCAGACCTCGCCGGCCGGCTGCTCGAACACGGTGCTGTAATAGGCCTTTGCCATGGGCGATCCCCTGTTGCCATGAAGGAGCGCCATCGTCAGCCGTTCCGGACCTCAAACCCACCCGATCTCCGATGGAACAGGCCGGGCGGCGAGCGATTGAATTTTGCCGGCCGACCGCCATCTACGGAGCATGTTCCGGGATCATGCTCTAGGCTGACAGAACGGCTGAACACGCCGTCCGGAGCGTGCTAGAACGCCCCCGTATTTTTCCGACCTCAGAAGACCAAGGCGAGGACAACGTGACGATAATGGAGCAGGGCGGCCCCACGCCCGAGGCAGCGCCCGATCTGATCAAGGAGACGACGACCCAGACCTTCGTCAAGGACGTCATCGAGGAATCGCGCCGCCAGCCGGTCATGATCGACTTCTGGGCGCCGTGGTGCGGTCCGTGCCGCCAGCTCACCCCGCTGCTGGAAAAGGCGGTTCGCAACGCCAAGGGCCGGGTCAAGCTGGTCAAGATGAACATCGACGAGCATCCGCAGATTCCCGGCCAGATGGGCATCCAGTCGATCCCGGCCGTGATCGCCTTCGTCAACGGCCAGCCCGCCGATGGCTTCATGGGCGCGGTGCCGGAGAGCCAGATCAACGCCTTCATCGAGAAGATCACCAAGGGCGTGCCCGCCGCCGGCGAGCCCAATCTTGCGGAGATCCTGGCCGAGGCCGACGCCGTGCTGGCCGAGGGCGATGTCGAGGGTGCGGCGCAGATCTATGCCGAGGTACTGGCGCACGACGCCACCAACATCGCGGCGCTGGCCGGCCTCGCCAAGTGCTACGTCACGTCGGGTGCGGTCGAGCAGGCCAAGCAGACGCTTGCGATGGTGCCGGAATCCAAGCGCAATGACGCCGCGGTGAAGGCGGTGCAGGCGGCGATCGATCTTGCCGAACAGGCGCAGTCGGTTGGCCCGATCGCCGAGCTGGAACAGAAAGTCGCCGCAAACCCGCTCGATCATCAGGCCCGCTTCGATCTCGCGACCGCGCTCAATGCCATGAACAAGCGCACGGAAGCGACCGAGCAGCTGCTCGCGATCGTCAAGCGTGACCGCAAATGGAACGACGACGGCGCGCGCAAGCAGCTGGTGCAGTTCTTCGAGGCGTGGGGCGGCACCGATGAGGCAACCGTCGAGGGGCGCAGGCGGTTGTCGACGATTCTGTTCTCGTAACGCACGCCCGTCACAGCACCGGGACCGCAGATGCCGATCAATGCCGAATATCGCGGGCCCGGCGAGCTCCCCGAGGTGATCCCGGTGTTCCCGCTGCCTGGCGCGCTGCTGCTGCCGCGCGGCCAGATGCCGCTCAACATCTTCGAGCCGCGTTATCTCGCGATGATCGATGACGCGCTGCGCGACGGTCACCGCCTGATCGGCATGATCCAGCCCGACGTGGCGCATTCGCAGAACGAGGCGAGGCCGGCGCTGTTCCGCATCGGCTGCGTCGGCCGCATCACCCAGCTCGCTGAATCCGGCGACGGCCGCTACATCCTCGAACTGACCGGCGTCGCGCGCTTCAAGGTGGTCGAGGAGTTGACCGTGCAGACGCCGTACCGGCAGTGCAAGGTCGATTTCTTCTCCTTCACCGGCGACTTCACCGCGCGCAAGGGCGAGGACGCGGTCGACCGCAAGGCGCTGCTCGAGGTGCTCGCCGATTTCCTGGAAGCCAACAATCTGAAGGTCGACTGGGAGGGCATC
Organism: Bradyrhizobium sp. B124; assembly: GCF_038967635.1. Classification (NCBI taxonomy): domain Bacteria; kingdom Pseudomonadati; phylum Pseudomonadota; class Alphaproteobacteria; order Hyphomicrobiales; family Nitrobacteraceae; genus Bradyrhizobium; species Bradyrhizobium sp. B124. The sequence goes on from NZ_CP152413.1 coordinate 5,556,384, forward strand.
GAATCCGCGCCGAACGAGGCGCTGGTCAATGCGCTGGCGATGATGTCGCCCTATGGTCCGGCCGAGAAGCAGGCGATGCTCGAGGCACCCGACCTGAAGACCCGCGCCGAGATCCTGATCGCGGTCACCGAGATGGACCTCGCCAAGAAACGCACCTCGGGCGACCCGCCGGTGCAATAAGGCGCTTCACCGCAGCCCTCGTCGGCCCAGCCAGATGTGAAGCGGAAACATCAGGGAGAGGGCAAATCCCGCTGTGAGGTGGATCCAACTCATCCAGGGCCGCACCTCCTCGGACCCAAGATAGTAGAGTCCGAATGCGGTCACGATCAGGACCGCATTGAACGCCGCCATGATCGATCCCGAAATGCGATTCTTCCGGCTCCGCCACGCGCGCAGCAGATGCACGGGGATGAGGGCGCCCAGCGTCAACAGCGCCAGCATGGCGACGCCGCCATGAACCATCAATAAGTTGGCCGCGGCCTGCTGCCATATCTCGTCGCCGGCAACGTTCTTTTGCCAATCCGCCACCAGCCAGCCGGCGCCCGTCAGTAACAGCACGCCGAACGTCGCGTACATCGAATAGCGAAATGAACGTTTAAGCCGCAAGATGCACCGCCTGAGGCCAGTCGGAAGTGATCTGAACGTCGCCGTCGGTCGAGATCAGCAAGGCACTTGCCCTGTAATGCTCAAGCAGGTCGCCGGCATCGGTCCCCGAGATCATGACAGCCTTCGTCAGCGCATCGGCGATCATGCATGAGGGCGCGCAGACCGTGGCGCCGATAGCGACGTTTGTCGGATTGCCCGTGGCGGGATCGATGATTGCGGAAGTGCCCGGAGGCGCTCCGTCGACCAAATCAACCCGGAGCGCGGTCGATGCCAGCGCCTGATCCGTCAGCTCGATACGAGCGAGCAAGCGGAGCGGGTCGCGGGGGTCGCGCAGATGGATCGTGTGCTGTCCCTGTCCGAACACCCGAAGATCGCCGCCGGCATTCACCACCCCGCCCGGAATATCGAAGCTGCGCAACACCTCGACTGCGCGGTCGACGGCAAAGCCCTTCGCGATCCCTCCGAGATCGATCGCGATGCCCGGCGATCGAAGGCGCACTGCTTGTTTGGGCAGCAGCTCGATCGCATTGTCGAGGCTCTGTTCCGGCCCGATGATGCGATCGCCGCCCGATCCGGGCAGCAGGCCCATGGCTTGCAACACCGGCGCAACGGTGACATCGAAGGCACCCTTGGAGCGGCGATGCATCTGGAGCGCCGCCTCCAGGACCTCGAACGTCCAGGCATGAACGCGCGTCGGCCGGACGCCGGCCTCCCGGTTGACGCGGCTGACGTCGCTGTCGTGTTCGTGAAAGCTCATCAGCCGATGAACCCGCGCGACGGCATCGAATGCGGCGTCAATGGCGGCATCCGTTTCGGGTCCGGCGGCAGCCGCGACCTCGATCTCGACGAAGGTGCCGAGCAGCGGCCGGGCGCGGCGAATACTATCGGAGGCGATTGGCATAGGCGGCCAAAATCCTCTTCACGCCCTCCGTGACATGCGTCGACGACAGCGTCGCGCCGGAGATATTCCGGATGTCGCCGTTGATCTTCAACGCGCTGCCGCCGGTCTTACCGACGAATTGCGCCAGCCAGCTCGGACTCCGGATCTCGCCGCCATAGGACTCCCGATATTGCAGGATCTCGACCTTATGCACTGCGCCGCCCGGCGTCAGCGCCACTGCATAGTCGATAAACAGGTGCTTGCCGATCACCCGGTCGAAGACGAAGAAGCCCGCGACCTTGCCTCCGGCTTCGGCCTTCCAGACCCGGCCTGCCTGGACTTCGGTGAAATTCGTCGCCGACGGAAACGCCTGCTTCTGCGCCTCCTCGATCGACAGATACTGAACGGCATAGGCCGGCGAAGCCGCCGACACGATCGCCGCTGCAGGCAGTGTATATCGAACCCACGTCATCTCTCACCTGGCTCCAATCGTTTTCATCATGCGCGCGGAGCGTTTGCTCCGCCGCGGCCGTGTTGATCTCAGAAGAAGAATCCGACGCCGCCGAGGAACGAATCCGACATCGCGCCGGTGATGCTCTTGTCGATGACGTGCTGATAGGTCGCCTTCAGCGCGATCTTCGGTGACGGGAAGAGCGCGAAGCCGGCGGTATGGAACTGGCGTTGGCCGGCGCCGGTCGGCAGGTTGGCATCCGTGCCGGCAAAGCCGCCGCTCTGCAAATTCTGGTAGGTGTAGCGATAGAAGGGCACCGCCTCCCACTCGCTGTTCAGGATGGTGCCGAGCGGCACGTGATAGGCGATCTCGCCGGAATAGCCGTTCATCGCCTTGCCGACATTGTTGGTGGGATCTGAATCGTTGTTCGCGCGCAGGTTCTCCGGATGGCTGAATTCGGCGTGGACATACTCGCCGCGAAGCTCGAGGCCCGTTTCAGGGACGCGGTAGCGGAACTCGGCGTCGAACATCGCCAGACTGGAGTGGCCCAGGAAATTGCCGAGATCATCGTGCGCCCCCCGTGGCGTCGTGTTCGGCGAGAAGTAGGCGCTTACACTTCCCGCGAAGCCGGGCAGGAATGTCGGCGTGACGTCGAGCCGTCCGGAGACGGCGACGGCATTGTTGAGCTGCTGGAAGTCACCGAGCGGGGGCCTGGAGAACCCGAGCCCATTCAGGCCATCGATGCCCGCGGCGTAGGGCGTTCCGGGAAGCGGCACGGTCTTGGCCGCGGTGCGATTGTCGAAGGTATCGCCGAAGTCCTCATTACTGGTGCTGACCATCACCTGATACTTCAGATCTTCGCTGATGGTGCCGTAGACGCTGCTCGACGGCACCTTCCAGGTCGATGGAATGAGGCCGTTGTACAATTCGGGCCGGTTCACACTGTAGAACTGCGTCGGCTCGTGATGCTGGTTGATGTAGCCGATCGGCACGAGATCGATGCCGGGCGCGCGCCAGTTGAACTGATCGAGGATCTTGAAATCGATCCAGAGCTGCTCGATCTCGGCGGTGCCGTGCAGCTTGTCGTCGTTGTCAAAACCGGACCCTGCGTGCTCGAACTCGATCTCGGCGTTGAAGATGATGTTCGGCGTGATCGCATAGGTCGGCAACAAGACGAATCGTGCGGCATCGAAGCCCTTCTGCCATTGGCCGTTGGCGGCGGGGTTTTGCATGCTACCGAACTTGATCTCGCCATAGGCGCCGATGCTGAGACCGGCCACGGGCGAGTCCGCCAGCCCGAGAATAGGCTTGTCACCGACCGCCGGAAGCGGGGGCAACTGCAACATCGGCTTGGCCGGCGTCTGCGCTGATTGAGCCGCGGGCTTGCCCTTGGCGTCCTTCGGGTCCTTGGTGTCTGCCGCCTCTTTCGGCTCGACCGACGAAGCCGCGGCGTTGGCGCTCCGGATCGAGGCCGCCTGCGGCGCCGGTGTGCGGCTGTCCTTCTGCTTCAACTCGGCCTCGAGCGCCTGGATTCGCCGCTCCATCTTGTCGAGCTTTTTCAGCAACGCCTCGTTCGCAGTATCTTCAGCCCCGAATGCGCTGCCGCTGCTGATGATCGACAGCGCGGTCGCCGCGAGCAGCGCCGCACGCCTGGAATTAAAGCCAAGTTCGAATTTCGATGCACCCAACCCCACGCGACGATGCGACGACATGTGCCCCCCTGCTCTGCGGAAACGAAAAGCCCGCGACATAAGGGCGCACCTAACACCACTGAGAATTATTTCGGAGAGTTTCCGTCATCCGAGTGGCAGCTCGGCGATTAGAATCGCTCAAGTTTGGAATTAGAATAAGAATAAGCTTCAATTGTTGGTTGGGATCATCCGTCGCCGGAGGCGGATTTGCGCATGGGCTTCCGAACCAAAGACGCGCCCCGGCCTGACGGCTCGAAGCTGCTTACCGAGGACTGCGGAAAAGCTTCCGCCCGGTGAACATCGCGCGCACCAGGTTCTGACGCTGCAGCAATCCCACCACGATGACGCCGAGCACGTGCAACCCGGCCAGGATGATGACCGCATCCGAGGCATAGGCGTGGGTGTCCTCGACCCACCAGACCCCGAAGAAGGTCACCGTGACCTCCATTGCACCCGTGATCGCGGAGACCGCGAGCGTGAGCAGCAGTGCCACCAGCATCACGGTGCCCGCGGGGTTGAGCCCGATATAGCGGCCGGTGATGCCGCGGCGGAGATTCCAGATATAGCGCGGCGCGGCGCGCAGGCGGATACCGAGCTTGCCGAAGCGCGCATAGCGGGTGCCGGCAAAGCCCCAGATCAGCCGGAATGCCAGGAGCCCGATCACGGAATAGCCCGCCAGCCGGTGCAGCCGGTCATAGACGTTGGGCGTCACCCAAGCGACCAAGACGAGGATGGCGAGCGCCCAGTGCCAGAGCCGCAGCGGCAGGTCCCAGACCTGCACGGTGGTGCCGCCGCGGGCGCCGGGCGCCGCCTTCGTCATCGCGCCTGCTTCACTTCGCGATCGTGTGCTTCAGGCTGAGATCCTCCGGGCTGTAGAACAGCTCGTAGAGCTTGCCTTCCTTGACGCCGTAAACTTCGTAGCAGGAGCCCTCGACCTTCGAGCGGCGCACCTCGTAGCCCGCCGCCTTGGCCTTGGCTTCGGCATCGCTTGCCGGCTTCCACGACGCCTTGTCGAGCTTGGTGCAATTCTTGTAGCCGTCGGCGAAGGCCGCCGATCCGGTCAGCCCAAGAGCGGACCCAAGAACGCACGCTGCAAGCGCAGCGCTCATCATCAATCTCACGCGCATCTCCCCTCCGTTGACGATCATGCCCACAACGCCATCGCGTAGAGCACATGCGTGAAGAATGCGGAGGTGATTGCCAAGTCAAGGAAGCACGGACACGGCACGCTTTAGAGAAATTCTAACGGTCGCGAAAACCGCTTTGCGCTCCACGCGCAATTTGGTTTTCACCGCTTGCCGCGGCCTTACGCCTCATGGACATCCGAATCTGCTGGCGCGGCCCCTCGGTCAGGACGCGGCGCCGGCCATTGCCAGGCGAACCGCTGGGCGTTCGGTCGCCGCCGAGGTCCGCCCACCGATCATCTGCGCGACCTTCTCGCTCTGGACTGCGGGGCTGAAGTGGAAGCCCTGCACTTCGACGCAGGCATCGGCGCGCAGGATGTCGAGCTGCTCCCTCGTTTCAACTCCTTCGGCCGTCGTCGTCTTGCCGAGGCTGACGGCGAAGCGAACGATCGCGCGCGCGATCCGGCGCGACTCGTCCGTTGCGCCCGAAAGTTCGGACACGAAGCTGCGGTCGATCTTGACCTTGTCGAACGGAAACTTCTGCAGAAAGCTCAGCGACGAATAACCGGTGCCGAAATCGTCGAGCGCGATCCGCACCCCGAGATCATGCAGCTGGCCGAGCGCCGCGAACACCGCCTCGCTGTCCTGAATGATCGCCGTCTCGGTGACTTCGAGCTCGAGCCTGTCAGGCGAAACGCCCGAGCTCGCCAGCGCGTGCACGATCACCGGCACCAGTTCCGGGCTCCTGAACTGCACCGGCGACAGATTGATCGCGATCTTGAGATCATCGGGCCATTTGGCGGCTTCCGCACACGCCGTGCGCAGCACCCATTCGCCGAGCGGCACGATCAGACCGGTCTCTTCCGCCAGCGGAATGAACTGCGCCGGAGACACCATGCCGCGTTGCGGATGATGCCATCGCAGCAGCGCCTCGAAACCACAGGTCTCCCCGCTCGCGACGTGGATGAACGGCTGATAGTGCAGCTCGAACTCGCCGTTGGCGAGCGCGCTGCGCATGTCGCGCTCGAGGCTGCGCCGGGTCTGCAGCTGTCGATCGAGCTCCGGCTCGAAGAAACGGAACGAGCCGCGCCCGCCGCTCTTGGCCGAGTAGAGCGCAAGATCGGCGCTGCGCAGGACCTCGTCGGAATCGGTGCCGTCGCGCGGTGCGATCGCAATCCCGATGCTGGTCGTCGTGGTGACCCGATGATCGCCGAGATCGATCGGCTCGCTGAGCGCCTTTCTGATCTTCTCAGCGAGCACACCGGCTTCCGCGACCGGATCGGTGACGTAGTCGATCACCGCGAACTCGTCGCCGCCGAGCCGCGCCACCAGCGTGGTATCGCTGACGCACCGGCGCAGCCGCGAGGCCACGGACTTCAGCAGCGCATCGCCCGCCGGATGTCCGAGCGTGTCGTTGACGTCCTTGAAGCGATCGAGATCGAGCATCAGCACCGCGAGGCTCGGTCCACCACATCGCGCGCCGGAGAGCGCCTGCTCCATCCACTCCTTGAGCAGCACGCGGTTCGGCAAGTCGGTCAGTGCGTCGTGCTGCGCCATATGGGTGATCTTGGCCTCGGAGCGCCGCTGCTCGGTAACGTCGCGATGCGTCGCCACCCAGCCGCCGCCGGGCATCGGCTGTCGCGTCACGCAGATCAGGCGGCCGTCGGCAAGCTCGTCGACCCGGCTGCTGATCTCGCCGGCCGGCAGCGCGTTCAGTGTCGCGAGCACCTGGGTCGCGGCGCTGTCGCTGGTCTCGCCCTTGAGAATGCCGTTGGCGATCCGATGCGTGATGATCTCGCGATGGGCGGTGCCGGGCAGCAACAATTCGGGCGGCAGCCGGTACATCTTGGCGTAGCGATCGTTGCACACCACGAGGCGCTTCTCCGCATCGAACATGCAGAGGCCCTCGCCCATGTGGTTGATCGCCGTATCCAGCCGGAGCCTCTGTTCTTCCAGCTCCTTCTGCGACGCCTCGACCTGCTGCCGCGCCAGCGAAAGCTGGCTGATGATCTCCTCGAAGCGGCGCGTGCGAAGCGCGAGGCGCCGGTCGGCGAGCACGCCGACCAGGCTCATCCCGAGCACCGAGAGCGCCACGCCCGCGATCACGATGGCGAGGAAGGCGGGGGAGAGCGACAGGGCCTCCGGAGCCAGCAACGGGTCCGGAATGATCGCGACCGCGCCCATCGCGGTGAAATGATGCGACACGATCGCAAGCGTCAGCAACAACGCCGCGACGAGCGACATCCAGCGATCCTGGTAGCGGACCGCGACCGACAGCGCGGCGTAACCGAACAGCATGCCGAGCACGATGGAAGCCGCCACGAGATCCATCGACCACACCACGTGGCCCGGCACCTCCAGCGCCCACATTCCGAGATAATGCATGCTGGCAATGCCGGCTCCGATCACCGCGCCGCCCACCGGCGCACGCCAGGAGCCGGAGTCACCGGCGGCAAGACCGAGGCCGCCGGATGTCAGCATCATCGCTGCGACGAGCGACAGGGCGGTGAGGATGATGCCATAGCCGGTCGGCACGCCCGGCTCGTAGGCGAGCATGGCAATGAAATGTGTTGCCCAGATGCCGTAGCCGATCGCAGCTCCCGCGATCGCGATCCAGATCAGCCGCGTCCTCGCCTGTGAAGCGATCGCGCGATGGAAGATGTTGACGGCGACAATGCTGGCAACGAAGCAGACCAGGCCGGCGAGCAGAACGAGCCGCCAGTCATGCTCACCTGTAAGGCACGTCAGAACACGAAACATGCGTCGGTCCATGGTTGTCCGCGCGGACAAGCTAGGCCGATTGAATTGGCTTCTCGATAATTTTCTACAACTTTCAGTGGCATGGTTATCCGCGCGTAAGCCGATTCCGCACGGAAATTGATGGCTCCATAAATATTGCACACGTCCTGCGATCGCGCGTCTTCAGCCCTCGAGCGGAACAAGGACAGTTCCGCCGGTTGCGCCCCGCGACGCCTCGCGCTGTTCGTTCTCAGCCAGTCATTCCGCGCGCGAAGACGATGCTCCGGCTGGCGCGATCATCGTCATGATCGCACTCGCTAGTAACCGGCCGCGGCGAGCGCCACGACGGCGCTCATCGCCATCCAGCCGAAATGCCGGCCGCGAGTCGCAACTGCATTGGCGAGCGCGGCGCTGCCGAACACGATGGCGAGCGTTGCCACGATCCAGTGCCGCGCGGCATCGGAGGCCATCGCCGGCGCGGCGACCAGCAGCACGCCGCCGCCGATCCAGGCGACCGTGCCGGCCTGATAGACCAAACGAAGCAAAAGACGCAGCCGCGGGGGTTCGACGGTGGCGCGTGCGAACACTTTGGTCTCGCCGAGAACGCCATGGATCAGGCTGACCAGGATGGCGATGAGTCCGGCGCCTTGCAGCAGAAGATCACGCATCATGACGCCTCCATACAGTTATGTATGGATAGGACACCGCCGGCTGGCGCCTGTCAATACACTTGTGTATGGTCGGGCGCGGACGGGGAACCATGACGGAACAGCTCTCGGTCAAGGACTGGCTCGATCAGGGCCTGAAGACGCTGGCGAAGCACGGCTTCACGGCGCTCAAGGCCGAGCCGATAGCCAAGGCGATGGGGGTCTCGCGCGGCAGCTTCTACTGGCATTTCGCCGACGTCGGCGCCTACCGCACCGCGATCCTCAATCATTGGCGCGAGGTTGCCGCCGAGCAGGTGATCGCCGAGCTCGAGACCATTCCGGAAGGCGGCGACGCGCTCGCGCTGTTGCTGCGCCGCGCCTTCTCGGCGCGGCTGGCACTGGAACGCGCGGTGCGCAGCTGGGCCACCGCCGATGCCGCGGCGCGCGCCGCCGTGCTCGAGGTCGACCAGCGCCGCATCGGCTATATCGAGACCCTGCTCCGGCATGCCGGATTCCTCGACGGCGTGGCGCGCGGCCGGGCGCAGATCTTCTATTGGGCGTTCATCGGCTACGCGCTGTCCGAGCAGACGCTGCCGAAGCCGCGTCAGCAGGCCGCAATCGACGAGCTGTTACGGATGACCAAGCGCTGACAGCTGACACGGGAATGTGCTACACGACGGCCAGTTTGTTCTGACGCGTTTTCTTCACGCGAACCGCTGCCCACTTCGCTCGAGAACGCTCCAGTCGGAGACATCAATGAATTCGACGACCGACCACCTCGATAGCACCGCCGACCCAAAACTGCTCGAAATCCTGGTATGCCCGATCACCAAGGGACCGCTGGAATTCGACGCCGCGCGGCAGGAGCTGATCTCGCGCTCCGCAAAGCTCGCCTATCCGATCCGCGACGGCATCCCGATCATGTTGCCGGAAGAGGCGCGCAAGATCGATTGATGCGCGCCCTCGTCACATGGCTGCTGCTGCTCGTCTCGTTGGCGAGCGCGACAGCCGACGAGAGCAGGCTGCGCATCGGCGCCATTGACGCGGTGCTGACCGTGCCGCCCGACATCGCAAAACCGCCGGTGGCGCTGCTGATCGCCGGCTCCGGCTCGACCGATCATGACGGCAACGGGCCGCAGCTCAAGCCGGCGACATTGAAGAAGCTCTCCGAGCAGCTGGTCGCGCGCGGCATCGCGACGCTACGCTACGACAAGCGCGGCGCCGGCGAATGGAAGAAGGAGTTCGGCCGTCCGGAGGACTTTCGCTTCAAGGACTATGTCGGCGATGCGGCGGCACTGATCGAGTATCTGCGCGGCAGCGGCAAGTTCGCCCATGTTGCGGTGGTCGGGCACAGCGAGGGCGGCCTGGTCGCGATCCTCGCCGCACAGCGCGTGCCGGTCGACCGGCTGGTGCTGCTGGCAACGGCGGCGCGCAAGCAGGGCAACCTGTTGAAAGCGCAGCTCGAAAAGCAGCTGCCGCCGGACAAATTCGAGCCGATCGGAAAGGCCATCGACGACATCATGGCCGGGCAGATCGTCAACCCGCCGCCGGCGGGGCTGGCGATCGCACCTGCGATGCAGCCCGCCATCGCATCCGCCTTCACCGAGGATCCGATCGATCCGATGAAGAAGATCACCGGGCCTGTCCTGATCGTCGCGGGCGGCCGCGACCATCAGCTGGCGCGGCTCGACTTCCTCGCACTCACCACCGCCGACTTCGCGGCCAAATCATTGTGGCTGCCGGACATGAATCACCTGCTGGTCGATGTCACCGACGCGGCGGACGACATGGCAAGCTACAACGAGCCGGAGCGGCCACTCGATCCCGACCTGATCGATGCGGTGGCTGGCTTCATTTCACAGAAATAGTGGATGCGAAGGCCGGAGCCCGGATGGAGCGCAGCGCAATCCGGGGCCGATCCATCCGTGGAGGGACTGCTCCCGGATTTTGCTTCGCTGCATCCGGGCTACGGCACGGCGCAAGTCTTACAGCGCCTCGCCCTTCAGCAGCCGCGGCACTTCGCCCGACAATCCCGCCGCCTGGCGGATGAACATGCTCTTCAGCGGCGGCGCGCGATCGACGAGGCCCAATCCGATGTCGCGCACCGTGCGCAGCAGCGTCGATTCGTTGGAGAACAGGAAGTTCAGCGAGTTGGTCGCAACCCCCATCGCCATCGTGTCGAAGCGCCGCCAGCGCTGATAGCGCTCGAGCACGTCGGCCTGTCCGAGATCCATGCCGAGCCGCGCCGCATCGACGACCACCTCGGCCAATGCGGCGACATCCTTCAGGCCCATGTTGAGCCCTTGTCCTGCGATCGGATGGATCACATGCGCGGCGTCGCCGATCAGCGCCAGCCGTTCGGCAATGAACGAGCGTGCGACGAAATAGCCGAGCGGGAATGCGCGCGGCTTGTCGAGCGCCTTGATCTCGCCGAGGTGCAAACCAAAACGCTGCTCGAGCTCGGCGTGGAATTCCTCCTCGCTCAACGCCGTGATCCGCGCAGCATCCTTGCGCGTCTCGGTCCACACCAGCGACGAGCGATTGCCGGTCAACGGCAGGATCGCGAACGGACCGGCAGGCAGGAAATGCTCCTCGGCGCGGCCGTGATGCTCGCGCTCATGCCCGACGGTGACCACGATGCCGGATTGGTCATAATCCCAGCCGTGGGTCGCGATCCCGGCGCGCTCGCGCAGCTTGGATCGCGCGCCGTCGGCGGCAACCAGCAGGCTCGCATCGATCTCGGTGCCGTCGGCCAACCGGACGCTGATGCCGTCGGGCCGCGAGTCGAAGCTCGACACTGCGGTGGCGCGCAGCTCGACGCCCTCGGCCTCGGCGCGGGTCGCCAGCGCATCGATCAAATAGCGGTTCTCGACCATATGGGCGAACGGCTCGCCGGGCTCGACATTGCCGGCGAAGGTCAGGAACACTGGACGCGTCGCGTCCTCCAGCTTGGAATCGGTCACGACCATGTCCGTGATCGGCTGCGCCGTCGGCGCCACCTGCCCCCAGACGCCGAGGGTCTCGAACAGCCGTCGGCAGGCCGCCACGATCGCGGTCGCGCGGGGATCGCGGCTAGGGCGCTGGCTCAGCGCCGGATCGGCCACGATGACCGGAATGTCCGGCCCCAGCCCCTGGCGCAACGCCACGGCCAGCGCCAGACCCGCAAAAGCGCCCCCGCAGATGACAATACTTCGCTGTGCCGGCATGCCGTTCCTTTACGCGCCCTGCGCTCTCAGACTGTGCTTGCTACCTGATAATAGCTGGGCGAAACAGGGGACAGAAACAAGAGCGGCTATTCAGCCCCACCCGTCATTCCGGGGCGCGCAACGCGCGAACCCGGAATCCATCAGGCCGCATCTTCCGTGGACGAATGGATTCCGGGCTCTCGCGGAGCCTGTCATCGGGCGCGCATCCGCGCGACCCGTTGGCGAGCCCCGGAATGACGGCATCCAACCCTTCCAGGACGCACCCCTCATGTCCAAGAGCCTGATCGACCTGTTGTCCATCCTCGATCTCGAGCAGCTCGAGGTGAATTTGTTCCGCGGCAACAGCCCGAAGACGAGCTGGCAGCGCGTGTTCGGCGGCCAGGTGATCGGCCAGGCCATGGTCGCGGCCTGCCGCACCGTCGAGGGCCGGCTGCCGCACTCGATCCATTGCTATTTCATCCTGCCGGGCGATCCGCAGATCCCGATCATCTACCAGGTCGAGCGGCTGCGCGACGGCAAGAGCTACACCACCCGCCGCGTCACTGCGATCCAGCACGGCAACGCGATCTTCTCCATCATGGTCTCGTTCCACGCCGAGGAAGAGAGCAACTTCAATCATCAGGAGAAGATGCCCGACGTGCCGCCGCCGGAGAAGCTCACCGCGGAGGAAGTGTCGAAGCAGCCGATGTTCAAGGAAATGCCGGAGTTCATCCGCCGCTACTATGAGAGCGACCGGCCGATCGAGCTGCGCCCGGTCGAGCTCGGCCGCTATTTCGGCCAGCAGATCGAGGACGGCCGCATCCATGTCTGGATCCGCACCGCGGCGAAATTGCCCGACGATCCGGCGCTGCATCTGTGCGCACTCGCCTATGCGTCGGATTTCTCGCTGCTCGACGCGGTCATGGCGCGCTACGGCCGCACGCTGTTCGACCGGCGCATGATGCCGGCGAGCCTCGATCACGCGATGTGGTTTCACCGCCCGTTCCGCGCCGACGAATGGCTGCTCTACGCGCAGGATTCGCCGAGCGCGCAGTCTGGCCGCGGTCTGACCCGCGGCCAGATCTTCAAGCCCGACGGCACGCTGGTGGCATCCGTCGCGCAAGAAGGTTCGGTGCGCGAACGCAAGGCGTAATCGCTTTAGCCGTTGGCGTAAGCGCCGCGCTCGGTCAGCGCGAATTGCGAGACGATCCAGTTGGCGTACCAGCGCAGCACCCACGGAATCGGGATCAGGAAGGCGCAGCCGATCGAGAACACGATGGTTCGCCACAGCACCTCGAGCCCGGATGCGTTGAAGGTGACCTCGCGGCGTGTGCCCTCGACGTTACGGCAGATCCAGCGCAGCCATGCGGTCAGCACCCAGGCCCAGCCGACGATGGTGATGGCCGAGATCACCATCAGCAAATACCAGCCGATATAGACGAGCGGGCTGCCCGTGAACGAGATCGGCAGATCCTGGCCGCTCGAGCTGAGGCGGCCGAAGATCCAGCGCACGATCATCCAGCTCAGGAAAGCCTGCAACAGCAACGAGAGCAGCGTGACGATGTTGCTGTTGGCCGCTCCGGCATAGGTCAGAAGACCGAGCACGATGAAGACGTACCAGATGTCGAGCGGCTGCCCGGTGAAGCCGAGATGCGGCCGGCCCGGCACGCGGATATAGGGAATCGCGAAGCGATACAGGCCGGTCGCGGTCCACGGCGCGGGGATGACGAAAATCTGGCCGATGAACATCAGCAAGCTGCGCCCGAACAGGCCCCAGATCGGGAAGTCGGCCGACAGCGCGCCGCCACTATAGCTTGCCGATGCGGCCACCGGCGGCGGTCCGCCGGCCTGCGGAAACGCCGGCGGCGCACCGGCGCTCGGAACAAGGCCAGGAATCTCCCCGGCCTTCTGCCAGCCGGTCATACCCTCGGTCCACACCAGGGTATCGGCGCCCACCATGCCACGGGTGATCAGGTCGCGGAGCTGAGCTTCAGGCAGGGGGCCCTTTTGCTGGCCTTCAGATGCATAAAACCAGTTTCGATTCGACATTTTATTGTTCCTCGGGGCGCGGGCGCACGCGCTGTGGCGAGAATGAGCCAGCGGGAGCGCTGGCCGGGGCGGGAAAGCCATATTCTGGCCGACGGTTGTCGTCCCGTACAGTGACGGAGTTCACGCGCTGCGCACGTTTTCCCCTTCAACCTGCAACTTTTTTATGCCATTTGCCCAGAAAGCTGCCAGATTTGGCGGACGGCAAATTGCCGCTCCGGTGGCGGGACGTGCAGACTCGGAGTTGGCAAGTGCCGCTCCGGGGATGGGCGCACACGGAAAACCTCAAGGAAATGAAGGCCTGAACCATGAAACTCGTCGTCGCGATCATCAAACCGTTCAAGCTCGATGAGGTACGCCAGGCCCTGACCGCGATCGGCGTTCACGGCATGACGGTGACCGAGGTGAAGGGCTATGGCCGCCAGAAGGGCCACACCGAGATCTATCGCGGCGCCGAATATGTCGTGAATTTCCTGCCCAAGCTCAGGATCGAAATCGCCGTCGACACCGCTCTCGCCGACAAGGCGGTCAGCGTCATCACCGAGCACGCCCGCACCGGCCAGATCGGCGACGGCAAGATCTTCGTGACGCCGATCGACCACGCGCTGCGCATCCGCACCGGCGAGACCGACAACGACGCGCTCTGAGTCTCAATCGACACCACCGCCGCCAGCGACGCCGGCACACGCCAAAAACCACGTAAAGAAACCACGACACGCCGGGGAATGATGATGGGGGCACGAGCTCTTCGTGCAGCGATATCAGCTGCGCCGATCACTGCTGCAATCCTGCTCTCGTGGGGTACGCCGGCGTCAGCGCAAGATTCCAGCGCCTCCGGCATCAACGCCGCCGACACCGCCTGGATGATCGTCGCCACCGCGCTGGTCTTGATGATGACGATCCCGGGGCTCGCGCTGTTCTACTCCGGCATGGTGCGCAAGAAGAACGTGCTGGCGACGATGGCGCAGAGCCTCACGGCCGTTGCGATCATTTCGATCCTGTGGGTCATCTTCGGTTATTCGCTGACCTTCGTCGGCAACGGTCCATGGCTTGGCTCGCTCGACAGCTGGTTCCTGGCCGGCATCACGATGGACAGCGTCAATCCGGCGGCAAAGACCATCCCGGAAGCGCTGTTCATGCTGTACCAGATGACGTTTGCGATCATCACGGTGGCGCTGGTTGCCGGCTCGGTCGCCGACCGCATGCGGTTCTCCGCCTATGTGCTGTTCTCGATCGGCTGGTTCATCTTCGCCTATGTGCCGCTGGCGCATTGGGTGTGGGGCGGCGGCTTCCTCGCCTCGATGGGCGTGATGGACTTCGCCGGCGGCCTCGTCGTGCATCTGTCCGCCGGCATCAGCGGCCTGGTCGCGGCCAAGGTGATGGGCAACCGGCACGGCTATGGTAGCGAGAATTTGTCGCCGTTCGACCTGTCGCTCGCCGTGGTCGGCACCGGCCTGCTCTGGGTCGGCTGGTTCGGCTTCAACGGCGGCTCGGCGCTGGCGGCCAATTCGCGCGCGGTGATGGCGATCACCGCCACCCATCTTGCGGCCTGCGCCGGCGCGCTGACCTGGGGCGCGATCGAATGGGCAACGCGCCGCAAGCCGTCGGTGCTCGGCATGATCTCGGGCGCGGTCGCAGGGCTCGGCACCATCACCCCGGCATCCGGTTTCGTCGCGCCGTGGCACGGCATCGTCATCGGCATCATTGCCGGCCTGGTCTGCTTCTGGGCCTGTACCTGGCTGAAGCACCGCTTCCAGTACGACGACTCGCTCGACGTGTTCGGCGTGCACGGCATCGGCGGCCTGACCGGCACGCTGCTCGCAGGCGTTTTCGCCACCGCGGCGATCGGCGGCACCTCCGGCCTGCTTGAGGGCAATCCGGGGCAGCTCCTGATCCAGCTCTACGGCGTCGTGGTCACGCTGGTCTGGTGCGGCGGCGTCACCTTCGTGCTGCTCAAGCTGGTCAGCGCCTTCGTCCCGCTGCGCGTCTCGATGCAGCAGGAGCTGGAGGGTCTCGACATCTCGCAGCACGGCGAGGCGTTGCAGTAACAGCCGAGCTCGTATCGCCAGGACGAGATGGGCCCTGAGAGGGCGAATTCGTAAAACAACCCCATGCAAAGTACCCGAGCGCCGCGACGTCACGCTGCACGGGACAGTTCAGGCTTGCACGACACATAAGTATATGCTTATGTGTTGGCATGGTCGACACCGATATCTTCAAGGCACTGGCTGATCCGACCCGCCGCAGGGTGTTTGAGAAGCTGGCCGGCGGCAGCCTGAACGCCAGCGCCTTGCGCGACGGACTTGAGATCAGCCAGCCGGCGATGTCGCAGCATCTGGCGGTGCTGCGCGCGGCCGGATTGGTGCGCGAGCAGCGGCAGGGCCGCTTCGTCAACTATGAAGTCGACCCGGACGGGATCGCCAGCATCGGGACCTGGCTCGCCCGCTACCGCGCCTATTGGCCGAAGCGCATCGAGGCGCTCACCGACCTCCTGAAGGACATGGATCAATGAGCGACACGGTTGAGCCTGACGCCGACGCAGCCTTGGTGATCGAATACGAGCTCGACGCACCGCCTGACAAAGTATGGCGCGCCGTCACCATTCCAGCCCTGCGTGAACGCTGGCTTCCGGATTGCGATCTCGCGGGCGCTGAACCCCTATCATCGATCACGGGCGAAGAGGTGCGTTACCGGCTCCGCGATTCCGAGCCGCCGTTTCGCGAGAGTCATGTCACCTTCCGGATCGAGCCGAACGAGGCCGGCGGCACCCGGTTTCGCATCATCCAGGAAGCCTGCGACCAGCGCGCAAACCGGCCGCAAGCGGCCAACAGCAACAGCCGCGTGCTGATGCGCGCGGCCTGATCGCAGACTTCATCATCCGCTGAAACTTCATCACCTGCTGAAATGGGAGGTCGCCGATGCGCGACATGATGCAACTCGTCCCGATGGTCGTCGAGCAGTCGTCCCGCGGCGAGCGCTCCTTCGACATCTATTCCAGGCTGCTGCGCGAACGCATCATCTTCCTCAACGGCGAGGTCAATGATGCGATGTCCGGACTGGTCTGCGCGCAGCTTCTGTTCCTCGAGGCTGACAACCCGAACAAGCCGATCAACCTCTACATCAACTCCTATGGCGGCGTGGTCACCAGCGGGCTTGCGATGTACGACACCATGCAGTTCATCAAGGCGCCGGTGCACACGCTGTGCATGGGCACCGCGCGGTCCATGGGGTCGTTCCTGCTGATGGCCGGCGAGCCCGGTCACCGCGCCGCGCTCCCGAATGCCAGCCTGCACGTGCACCAGCCGCTCGGCGGCTTCCAGGGCCAGGCCTCCGACATCCAGATCCATGCCGCCGAGATGCAGGCGACCAAGCGGCGCATCATCCGGCTTTATGCGCAGCACTGCCGGCGCACCGAGGCGGACGTGGAACGGACCCTGGACCGCGATCACTTCATGTCGGCGGAGCAGGCGCTCGAATGGGGATTGATCGACAGGGTTTTTGCAGCGCGCGACGCCGCCTAATGGTCTGGCATTGCTCTATCTAAATACCGATGCCTGCACCGCAGCTGAGCAGAATTGTGTCCAGACCCTGGCTTGCTCACGAATTAGGCCAATCTGATTATATTTTAGGCGCGACGGAATAGCGCAGCAGCACCTTGCTCCCGCAATGCGGGAAAAGGTCCGGATTCATAATCCATTAGCGAACCCGAGCCGTTTGGCACGGCATTTGATTCTAAGGGTCTCGGCTGTGCCCGCGTAATGGATGTCTTCCGCGTGGTGAACCTCAGTCGAAACTCCCGGTGTTCGTTCGCACCGGGCCCAAGCGGGGATAGGACTCATGAAAATTGTTATGGCGATCATTAAGCCATTCAAGCTGGAAGAGGTCCGTGACGCCCTGACCGCCATTGGCGTTCACGGTCTCACGGTGACGGAAGTCAAGGGGTACGGCCGCCAGAAGGGCCATACGGAAATCTATCGCGGCGCCGAATATGCGGTGAGCTTCCTGCCCAAGATCAAGATCGAGGTCGCAGTCGCCTCCGATCAGGTCGACAAGACCATCGACGCCATCACCGCCGCCGCCAAGACCGGACAGATCGGCGACGGCAAGATCTTCGTCATCAGCCTCGAGCACGCCGTGCGCATCCGCACCGGCGAGGCCGATGCCGCGGCCCTCTGATTTCGCGCTCAACCTTTAAGACCTCAGGAGTGAAATAACATGACGTTCAAGCGTCCCTATGGCGCGGGACTGGCGGCCCTCGCAGTCGGCCTCTTTGCCGCAACCGCCGCCTACGCCGAGCCAACCGTCAACAAGGGCGACAACGCCTGGATGCTGACATCGACGGTGCTGGTGCTGTTGATGACCATCCCGGGCCTCGCGCTGTTCTATGGCGGTCTCGTCCGCTCCAAGAACATGCTCTCGGTGCTGGCTCAGGTGTTCTACACCGTCTGCATCGTCACCGTGCTCTGGGCCCTCTACGGCTACAGCCTCGCCTTCACCGGCGGCTCCGACTTCATCGGCGGCTTCTCCAAGGCCTTCCTGATGGGCGTCACGCCGGACTCCAAGGCTGCGACCTTCTCGGTCGACGCCAACATCTCGGAACTCGTCTATATGTGCTTCCAGATGACCTTCGCGGCGATCACGCCGGCCCTCATCGTCGGCGCCTTTGCCGAGCGGATGAAGTTCGCGGCGATCGCGCTGTTCATCCCGATCTGGGTCACCGTGATCTACTTCCCGATCGCGCACATGGTCTGGTACTGGCCGGGCCCGGACGCGATCCAGGATGCCGCCAAGGCGCTTGCCGCCGCGGCTGACGGCGATGCCAAGACGAAGGCGCAGGCCGCCCTCGACGCGATCAACGCCGATGCCGGCTGGATCTTCAAGAAGGGTGCGATCGACTTCGCCGGCGGTACCGTCGTGCACATCAACGCAGGCATCGCCGGCCTGGTCGGCGCGCTCCTGATCGGCAAGCGCACCGGCTACGGCAAGGAGCTGATGGCTCCGCACTCGCTGACCATGACCATGATCGGCGCCTCGCTGCTCTGGGTCGGCTGGTTCGGCTTCAACGCTGGTTCGAACCTCGAAGCCAATGGCGGCGCTGCGCTCGCCATGACCAACTCCTTCGTGGCCACGGCCGCGGCGGCGTTGGCCTGGATGTTCGCGGAATGGATCATCAAGGGCCATCCCTCGCTGCTCGGCGCGCTCTCGGGCGCGGTCGCGGGCCTCGTCGCGGTGACGCCTGCGGCCGGTTATGCCGGTCCGATGGGTGCCATCGTGCTCGGCCTCGTGGTTGGCGTGGTCTGCCTGTTCTTCTGCACGGTCGTGAAGAACGCGCTCGGCTATGACGACTCGCTCGATGTGTTCGGCGTCCACTGCGTCGGCGGCATCATCGGCGCGCTCGGCACCGGCATCCTGGTCAACCCGGCGCTCGGCGGTGCCGGCATTATCGACTACACCGCGATCCCGCCCAAAGTTGCCGATTACGACTTCGTGGCGCAGATGACCTCGCAGGTCTGGGGCGTCTGCACCACGCTGGTGTGGTCGGGCGTCGGCTCTGCGATCCTCTACAAGATCGTGGACGTGATCGTCGGCCTGCGTGCCAACGTCGAGACCGAGCGTGAAGGCCTCGACATCACCGAGCACACGGAGCGCGCCTACAACATGTGAGTTCTCCCGGGGCGCGACCTCCCCAAGCGGTCGTTCCCAGAACTACGGTCCGGGCACATACCCGGCAATGTCCGGACCGTTGAGGGGCTCCAGCGCAAGTTGGAGCCCCTTTCTTTTTTCTGCGGCTTGAGAAAATATTGTCGGAATTGGCTGCTATTGTGGAATAGCAGGCTACATACAAGAAAACGGGAGGACGTCATGAAGGTGCAAGGCAGGTGCTATTGCGGCAACGTGCGCTATGAGGCCGAAGGCGAACCGATGATGGCGGCGCAATGCCTGTGCCGCGAATGCCAATACATCACAGGCGGCGGACCGAACATGTTCATGGCGATGCCGACCACCGGCTTCAAATACACCGCCAGCCAACCCAAGCAGTTCACCCGGAAGGACCTCGAGCGCGCCGTGACGCGCGAATTCTGCCCGGAATGCGGCACCCATCTCGTGACCAAGGTGCCCGGCCTGCCCGCCACCATCCTGAAGGTCGGCACGTTCGACGATCCCAGCGTGTTCACCCCGCAGATGACGATCTACACCTGCGACAAGCAGACCTTCCACCATGTCCCCGACGGCAAGCCGTCGTTCGAGAAGCTGCCGGCGCGGTAGTCGTCACATCGAGTACGTAGCCCGGATGGAGCGTAGCGCAATCCGGGAACAGCGTCTACGCGGCGAGACTGCCCCCGGATTTCGCTTCGCTTCATCCGGGCTACGCAGCTCACGCCGCGTCGCGCGCGTGCTCGACGCGGTCGCGGCCGTGGCGCTTGGCGGCGTAGAGCGCCTGGTCGGCGGTTCGCATCAGGCCGCTGAGGTCGAAGCCGCTTTCCTTCAAGGTGAAGCCGATACTGATCGTCACCGGCAGAAGGGTCACGCCGTCGAGGATCGTTCGCGCCGCGCAATCGCGGCGGATTTCCTCGGCGCCGTGCGCCGTCTGCTCGTGGCTCAGGCCGGTCACCACGGCTGCGAATTCCTCGCCGCCGTAACGGGCGACCAGCGCACCGTGCCGGATCGCGAACTGGCGCAGCACGTCGGCGATCTCGACCAGCACCTTGTCGCCGATCTCATGTCCGTAGCGGTCGTTGATCGACTTGAAATGATCGATGTCGCACATCAGCACTGCAACCGACGCGCCATCGGCCTGCGCGCGTTCAAGCGCCGCGGCGGCATCAGCGTCGAAGCCGCGCCGGTTCAACAGGCCGGTCAGCTGGTCGGTCTGCGAGATCTGGGCCAGCTCGCGGCGGGTACGCGCGAGCTCCAGCATCAACATGCCGGCGCGATAGGACATCGCGCCGCTGAGCGCGATTGAGATAAAGACGCCGGCGGTGAGCCCGAACAGCTGCATCTGGCCGACCGTGATCGGCGCGGCCAGATCGCGGCCGAACACCAGCATGCCGATGGTGAAGGACATCACCGCGGTCATGCCGGCAGCAATCACCATCACCTTGCCGGTGCGGCGCAGAACATCGCCGTGTGTCTCGATCCTGATGGCCATGTCCGTCTGCACGTCCTCGCAATACGCGGGTTCATTCGGTCGTGCTGTGTTGCGAATTGCTGAAGGAACTCGTGACGTGCGCGCTGGCCTTAATAGCGGGTAAAGCGGATCACTCGAATGCACGGCAATGCTGTCAGTCGATCAGGACTTCCTCGTCCGGCAGCTCGCCTGGCGCGCCGTCGCGCAAATAGCTTTCGAGGATGCCGGCCAGCGACAGCGGCGTGAGGCGCTCCTCCGCGCGGGATAGATCGGCGATCGGCCACCAGCGAAAGCAATCGAGCACCGTCGCCTCGATCTTGTCGGCCATCACAGGGTCGAATCGATCCGTGTGAACGATCCGGTACTCTTCCTTCTGGGAGATCCGCCGGCCGCCCCAGTTGAAGGTGTGATGACGCCGCCAGACGGCGGGACCAGGCTCGAAACCGACCAGCCCCAATTCCTCGGCCAATTCCCGCTGCAGCGCCGCTTCCGGCGTCTCGCCGTCTTCGATGCCGCCGCCGGGCGCGATCCAGAAACAGTCGCCGCCGTGCGGCGGGCGAATCCGCATCAGCAGGACCTCGCGCTCGCCTGCGATGATGAGCGCCCTGACGGCGCGGCGATGGATCATGTCTCGGTGCAATTTTGATGCGGTTTTCAATGCGTTTTCTGAGGGGGGTGCTGATATCACGCGCCGGCCAAACGTGCCGCGCCGCCGATGGTTAATCGCGTCTTAACCTCGCCCTATCTATGGTGATTTGATCGGTTTACGGTCGGCTCCCCCTCACCTCCGACCGCAGTGAAAGTGCTGGCTTTTCAACCATGGCAATGACCGCCTCATCCGGCGTGGCGCAGGGCGCCGCCGATGCCACATCCGCCGGCCAGGCCGAGCGCTCCCCATTCGTGCGAACCACCGAATTGCTGGCGCCGTACCAGCCGGCCAAGCCCTTGATTACACTGTCGGTCGGCGAGCCGCAGCATCCCGTGCCGGATTTCGTCGGGCCGGTGCTGGCGAAGCACACCGCCGAGTTCGGCCGCTACCCGATGGCCAAGGGCATCGAGCCGTTCCGCCGCGCGGTCGCGACCTGGCTGGGAAGCCGGTTCCAATTGCCGCGTCCGGTCGATCCGGAGAGCGAAGTGTTGGTGCTCAATGGCAGCCGCGAGGGGCTGTTCTTTGCGGCGATCACAGCCGCGCGCCACGTTGCCCCGCGCAAGGGCCGGCCGGCGATCCTGATGCCGAATCCGTTTTATCCGGCCTATGGCGCCGGCGCGCGCGCGGCCGGCTGCGAGCAGATCCATCTGCCGACCACGCTCGCCAACGGTTTCCTGCCCGACCTTGATACGATCGACGAGGCGACATGGGCCCGCACCGTCGCGTTCTTCATCGCCTCGCCGGCCAATCCGCAAGGGTCGGTCGCCTCGCGCGCCTATTTCGCGCGGCTGAAAGAACTCGCCGACCGGTTCGGCTTCATGATCTTGTCCGACGAGTGCTACTCGGAGATCTATACCCGCGAGGCGCCGGGCAGCATGCTGGAATGCGCCGGTCCCGATTTCCGCAATGTCGTTGCGTTTCAGTCGCTGTCGAAGCGCTCGAACCTGCCGGGTATGCGGGTCGGCTTCGCCGCCGGCGACCGGAAGTTTCTCGCCGCGTTCCTCGAGTTGCGCAACGTCGCTGCGCCGCAGGTGCCGGTGCCGCTGCAACATGTCGCGGTCGCCGCCTATGGCGACGAGGCGCATGTCGAGGAGAATCGCAGGCTCTATCGCATCAAGTTCGATTTCGCCGACCAGATCCTCGGCAACCGCTACGGCTACAAGCGTCCCGCCGGCGGCTTCTGCGTCTGGCTCGACGTCTCCGATCGCGGCAGCGACGAGGCGGTGACCGTCAGGCTCTATCGCGACGCCGGCGTTCGCGTGATTCCGGGCAGCTACCTGGCGCGTGAGCAGAACGACGGTTCCAATCCGGGCGAGGGCTATATCCGCCTTGCGCTGGTCTCCGACAGTGAATCGACGGCCGAGGCGATGCATCGCCTGGTCGAAACCCTGGGTTAATCGCGAAGCGCGAAGATTGAGTATGCCAGCGATCGAACGTGTCATCCCCCTGGTCGGCCATCTGCCGCTCTCGTTGCGCGAGGCGCTGGCGCGACGGCTGCGCGAACTCACCGGGCTCGGCCTGATCGCGCTGTCGGGCGCCATCACCGCCGCGCTGATGACCTGGTCGGTGCAGGATCCGTCGCTCAGCCACGCCACCTCGCGCGCGATCCGCAACGTGCTCGGCTATCCCGGCGCGATCGGCGCCGACCTCTTGATGCAGATTCTCGGCCTCGGCGCCATCATGCTGCTGCTGCCGGTCGCAGTCTGGGGCTGGCGGATGCTGACGCATCGTCCGTTCGACCGCGAGGCATTGCGGCTCGGCTGCTGGATCCTGTGCACGGTGATCGCGGCGGGTTTTGCCAGCTGCTGGCCGCACAATACGTCATGGCCGCTGCCGACCGGGCTCGGCGGCGTGGTCGGCGACGCGCTGCTGCGCGCGCCGGCTGTCGTGTTCGGGCCGCCCGGCTTCATCTATCGCGTCGTGCTCGGCCTGATCCTGTTTGTTGCGATGGCAGCAAGCTTCCTGTTCGCCTGCGGTTGGGGCGCCAAGGAAGAGGACGAGGAGTTGACGCCGATCGCTGACGACGACGAGCCGTTCGTCGAAGAGGAAGACAACGACCGCAGCTCGGTCTCGCTGGGCTGGCTGTTCCATGCGCTGATGAGCGCGAAAGCACGGCTCGGCTGGCTGTTCACCACCGCCTACAAATCGCTGGTGTCGAGCGGATCGCAGGGCCGCAGCAGTGCGGCGTTCGAGCGCCAGGAGCCCAATATCGGCGGCGGCCGCGCGGCGCCCTCGATCGCGCCCGCGGCTGACGACCACGACGAAGACGAAGCCGAGGCTTTCGACGACGAGGAAGAAGAGGATAACGAGGAGGAAGCTCCCGCCGCCCGCGCCCCGCGCAAGAAGGCCGAGCCGAAGCCGAAGAAGAAGAACTCCGACAAGTTCGAGCTGCCGTCGGTCTCGGTCCTCAGTGCGCCGAAGGCGAGCGATCGCCAGCCGCTGAGCAAGGCCGAGCTTGAAGCCAATTCGCGTTCGCTGGAAGGCGTGCTGCAGGACTTCGGC
This sequence comes from Bradyrhizobium sp. B124, assembly GCF_038967635.1. Taxonomy (NCBI): domain Bacteria; kingdom Pseudomonadati; phylum Pseudomonadota; class Alphaproteobacteria; order Hyphomicrobiales; family Nitrobacteraceae; genus Bradyrhizobium; species Bradyrhizobium sp. B124. Next base: position 5,580,033 of record NZ_CP152413.1, read on the forward strand.
GTGCGTGGCGAGATCGTCAAGGCCAATCCGGGCCCGGTGGTCACGCTGTACGAGCTGGAGCCCGCGCCCGGCATCAAGTCGTCGCGCGTGATCGGATTGTCCGACGACATCGCCCGTTCGATGAGCGCGCTGTCGGCCCGCGTCGCCGTGGTCGCCGGCCGCAACGCGATCGGCATCGAGCTGCCGAACGCGCATCGCGAGAAGGTCTATCTGCGCGAACTCCTGGTCGCCAAGGAAAGCGTCGATTCGGTTGCGAAGCTGCCGCTGTGCCTCGGCAAGACGATCGGCGGCGATCCCGTCATCATCGACCTCGCGCGCACACCGCATATGCTGATCGCCGGCACCACCGGCTCCGGCAAATCGGTCGCGATCAACACCATGATCCTGAGCCTGGTCTACCGGCTGCGTCCGGATCAGTGCCGCCTGATCATGGTCGACCCGAAGATGCTCGAACTCTCCGTCTATGACGGCATCCCGCATCTCTTGACGCCCGTCGTCACCGACCCGAAGAAGGCCGTTGTCGCGCTGAAATGGGCCGTGCGCGAGATGGAGGAACGCTACAAGCGGATGGCCAAGCTCGGCGTGCGCAACATCGACGGCTACAATGCGCGCCTCGTCGAAGCCAAGGCCAAGGGCGAAGAGCTGACGCGCACCGTGCACACCGGTTTCGACAAGGAGAGCGGCAAGGCGATCTACGAGGAAGAGAAGCTCGACCTCGAGCCGCTTCCCTACATCGTTATCATCGTCGACGAAATGGCCGACCTGATGATGGTCGCCGGCAAGGACATCGAAGGCGCGGTGCAGCGCCTCGCGCAGATGGCGCGCGCCGCCGGCCTCCATGTGATCCTCGCCACGCAGCGTCCGTCGGTCGACGTCATCACCGGCACGATCAAGGCGAACTTCCCGACCCGCATCGCCTTCCAGGTGACGTCGAAGATCGACAGCCGCACCATTCTGGGCGAGATGGGCGCCGAGCAGCTGCTCGGCCAGGGCGACATGCTTTATATGGCAGGCGGCGGCCGCATCAGCCGCGTGCACGGCCCGTTCGCATCGGACGAGGAAGTCGAGAAGGTGGTGCGTCACCTCAAGACGCAGGGCCAGCCGGAGTATCTCGAAGCCGTCACCGCGGAAGAGCCGACCGACGAGGACGGCGCCGTGTTCGATGCCACCGGCATGGGTGGCGACGGCGGCGGCGATCTGTTCACGCAGGCGGTTGCGATCGTCAAGCGCGACCGCAAGGCGTCGACCTCCTACATCCAGCGCCGGCTGCAGATCGGCTACAACCGCGCCGCCTCGCTGATGGAGCGGATGGAACTTGAGGGCATCGTCGGCCCGGCGAATCACGCCGGAAAGCGCGAAATCCTGGTCGGGGAGGAAGAGGGCCAGTTCTGATCGGGGGCGATCATCACGGAAAAACCATATCTCCCTCGGAAGAGGCGGGATAAAATCCGGCGAAGCGGGACGAGCGTCGAACAGAGACCTGACATATCTGATGGCAAAACATCTCATTGACCGCGGCACGCGCACTGCGCTGGCTCTTCTCGTCACCGCCGCGATCGCCGGCGGCGCGGCTGCGCAGAATGCGCCGGCGACGCCGAAACCCGTAGCCAACGCGGGGCCGAAGGCTGCGCCGAAGGCCAAGGACGCCGGCGCGCAGAGCAATGCGGACAAGGGCCCGGCCACCACGGGCGCCACCCAGGCACCGCCGGACCCGGTGATTCCCGATCCGCGCCGCAACGTGCCCGCCAACATCTTCCAGACCTTCGACGCCAACCAGAAGGCGCAGGCCGCCAAGGTCTCGGCCTATCTGTCGTCGCTGCAGACGCTGGTCGGGAATTTCGTCCAGGTTGGTCCCGACGGCACCAAGACCAAGGGCGATTTCTACATCCAGAAGCCCGGCAAGCTGCGCTTCGAATATGACAATCCGAGCACCATCGAGGTGATCGCCGACGGCTCGTCGGTCGCAGTGCGCGACCGCAGGCTCGCCACCCAGGACATCTATCCGCTGTCGCAGACCCCGCTGCGCTATCTGCTGTCGGACCGCATCGACCTGATGAAGGACACCAACGTCGTCAGCGTCACGGCCGACGACGTGTTCGTCAGCATCACGATCGAGGAGAAGCAGGCGCTGGTCGGCACCAGCCGCTTCCTGCTGATGATCGGCGCCAAGGACGGCAAGCTCAAGCAGTGGACCGTCACCGATCCGCAGGGCTACGACACGACAGTTGCAGTCTACAATCTCGACGCGACGCAGAAGCCCGATCCGGGGCTGTTCAAGATCGACTTCACGACCTATCCGGGTTCTTCGCCGGGTTAGCCTGTTTGCGTAGGATGGGTAGAGCGCAGCGAAACCCATGGGCTTCGTGCCGCTGATTGAGATGATGGGTTTCGCTTCGCTCTACCCATCCTACAGGCGCTTGCTTGTGGACAAAGCGCTAACCCGCACCGAGAACCGTGCTAAGACGCACCTCTCATGCGGTTCTCCGTCACCACCTGGAACATCAACTCGGTGCGCCTGCGCATCGACATCGTCGCCAAATTCCTGAAGAGCGCGCGGCCAGATGTGCTGTGCCTGCAGGAGACCAAATGCATCGACGATGCGTTTCCGCTGAAGCGCTTCAAGCGGCTCGGTTATGAGCACATCGCGCTGAACGGACAGAAGGGCTATCACGGCGTCGCCATCGTCTCGCGCCTGCCGTTCGAGACCACCGACATCAGGACGTTCTGCGACAAGATCGACTCCCGGCACATCTCGGTGTCCTTTGGCGAGAAGGCGCAGCTCTCAAAGCCGCTGGTGCTGCATAATTTCTACGTGCCGGCCGGCGGCGACATTCCCGATCCCGCGCTCAATCCGAAGTTCGAGCACAAGCTGCAATTCCTCGACGAGATGAAAGCCTGCGAGCCGCTGCATCCGCGCGGCGACGACCGTCACATCCTGGTCGGCGACCTCAACGTCGCGCCGCACGAGAACGACGTGTGGTCGCACAAGCAGCTGTTGAAGGTGGTCTCGCACACGCCGGTCGAGACCGAGAAGCTGCTCGCGGCGCAAGCGCATGGCGAATGGTTCGACATCGCGCGCGAGCGGATCCCGATGTCGGAAAAGGTCTACACCTGGTGGAGCTATCGCGCCGCGGACTGGACCGTCGGCGACCGCGGCCGCAGGCTCGACCACATCTGGGTCTCGCGCGCGCTGAAGGATCAAGTCAGCGATTTCAAGATCACCCGCGACGCCCGCAGCTGGGAGCGGCCGTCGGACCACGTGCCTGTCACGGCGGTGATGGAGGTTTAGACGCGGCGTCAGCCTGAGCACCGTCATCCTGAGGCGCGAGCGGAGCGAGCCTCGAAGGATGAATCGGCCCGGCTGGTGGCCGTCGACCCTTCGAGACGCGCGCAAGAGCGCGCTCCTCAGGGTGACGGATCAATAGACAGCGGCTACGTGCTCAGCTTCCCGCCCGCGATCAAAATATCGCTCGCGAGCTGGCTGGTGCGGAGCGCGAGTTCGTCGCGCAGGCGGCGGGCGGCGGCCGGATCGCTTTCCAGCACGCGCTGGAACAGGCTGCGCGCGACGCGGATCACCGAGCCGCGCTCCAGCGCGGTCGCGGTCGAGGGCCGCTTCATCGCGACGATCAATGCGAGCTCGCCGATCAGCGCGCCGTGGCCGGCGATGATCTCGGCGCCGCCTTCCTCGACCCGGAACGTGCCGCGCTGCACGACGTAGCCGGCATCGGCCGTGTCGCCGGTCTTGAACAGCACCTCGCCTGCGTTGAAATCGCGTTGCTCGGAGCCGATCGCCAGCATGCGCAAGGAGCTGTCGCCCAACAGACGCATCGTCGGGACCTGCTCGAGCAGGGCTACGTCATCATCGATCGACATTCAGGGCCGGTAACCGCGGTGCGCCTCGATTTCACGAATCGTTGAGCGCGGAGCGTATCACGGCACCAGCTTGTAGCCACCGGCTTCCGTCACCAGGATTTCGGGGTTGGCGGCGTCCTTCTCGATCTTCTGGCGGAGGCGGTAGATGTGGGTTTCCAGCGTGTGGGTGGTGACGCCGGAATTGTAGCCCCAGACTTCCTGGAGCAGGGTCTCGCGCGACACCGGCATCTGGCCGGCGCGGTAGAGGAAGCGCAGGATCGCGGTTTCCTTCTCGGTCAGCCGCACCTTGCGGGCATTGGCGCCGGTGAGCATCTTCGAGCCGGGCCGGAACGAGTAGGGGCCGACCGAGAACACCGCGTCCTCGCTGGCCTCGTGCTGGCGCAGCTGCGCCCGGATCCGGGCCAGCAGCACCGCGAAGCGGAAGGGTTTTGCCACATAGTCGTTGGCGCCGCTTTCGAGGCCAAGGATGGTGTCGGAATCGGTGTCGTGGCCGGTCAGCATGATGATCGGGGCCTTGAAACCGCCCTTGCGCAGGCTGCGGACCACTTCGCGGCCGTCGGTGTCGGGCAGGCCGACGTCCATCAGGACCAGATCGGGAGAATTGGCTTTGGCGGCAGTGGCGCCCTTGGCGCCGGTGTCGACTGCGGAGGCTTCGAATTCCTCGTGCAGGGACAGCTGCTCGACCAGCGTATCGCGCAGATCGGTATCGTCATCCACGATCAAGATCTTGCGGGCATTGGCCATAGGTACAATCCTTCGGGGGCGGGGCGGTCAGAAGCGGGGGGCGCTTATGGCCGTAGCATCGGCTAGATACGTGCTCAGGTAGGCCGTCGTTACCGATTCACAAGGCAGCGCAGTCTACCTCAAATCCGGCGGGGCAGGACGTGAATGTCCTGTAATGCCGGGAGATAGAATGTTTGGGACGTTCAAGGCAAGTTCAGTTTTGAACGATTCTTAAAGGAAGACCAGCTATTTCAATCACTTATATGACAGTGAAACGTGATCGCCCGCTCTCCGCCATCGAGGTCCGCAGCGCCGCCGGCGACCCGCGCCGGGGCTGGCTGACCGCCGATGGCTGGACCGTTCCGGTGGCGCTTGGGCGCGGCGGAATCCTCGCCAACAAGCGCGAGGGCGACGGCGGCACGCCACGCGGCATCTTCCACCCCAAGCAGCTCTGGTGGCGCGCCGACCGGCACCGGCGTCCCGTGACCTTCCTGCCGGCGCGGCCGATCCGCCGCGAGGACGCCTGGTGCGAGGACCCGGCCGACCGCCATTACAACCAGCCGATCCGGCTCGACCGCGAGCAGGGCGGCGACCGCCTGACGCGCGAGGATCACCTCTACGACTTCATTGTCGAGATCGACCACAACGCCGCACCGCGCATCGCCGGCCGCGGCAGCGCCGTGTTCCTGCATCTGGCGCGGCCGAATTTCGGGCCGACCGCGGGCTGCGTCTCGATGACCAAGGCGTCGATGCTGCGGCTGCTGCGGCGGATGTCGCCGCAGACCCGGATCATCATCGGGTAAAGTTCTGGAATAGCTGAGCATCGGTTTTCCCACGCGACAAGCACGACGCGCTTGTGCTGAGATCGTGCGCAACGCAGAAAATTCCCGCAGGGACGAAACCGCATGCTCGACAACAACCAGATCGCCGCCGCCGCCAAGGTTCTGCACGATCACTGGCACGCCGGAATAAAACTCGGCGCGCTCGACGGCGCCATCCGGCCGCGCGACCGCGCCGAGGGTTACGCGGTGCAGGCTCAGCTGGAAAAGTCATCGCGCGAAAAACTGTTCGGCTGGAAGATCGCGGCGACCAGCGAGGCCGGCCAGAAGCATATCAATGTCGCAGGGCCGCTGGCCGGGCGCATCCTCGCCGAAACATTGATCGCTGATGGCGGCACCGCATCGATGAAGGGCAACGCGATGCGCGTCGGCGAACCGGAATACGCCTTCCGCATGGCGCGCGATCTCGCGCCGCGCACCACGCCCTACAGTGTGCAGGAGGTCCTCGACGCGGTCGGCACGCTGCATCCCGCGATCGAGATACCGGATTCGCGCTTCGCCGATTTCACATCGGCCGGCGAGGCGCAGCTGATCGCCGACAACGCCTGCGCGCATCTGTTCGTGCTCGGACCCGCAACATCAGCGGATTGGCGCGCGATCGATCTGGTCGAGCAGCGCCCGACCATCACGCTGCGCGGCGAGCGCTACACCGGCCACGGCAAGAACGTGCTCGGCGATCCCCGCGTGGCACTCGCCTGGTGCGCCAACGAGCTGCGCGCGCTCCGCCTGACCTTGCGGGCAGGCGAGGTCGTCACCACAGGCACCTGCCATCCGCCGCTGCCGATTCAGGCCGGTGACGTGTTCGCAGCCGATTTCAGCGCGATCGGAACGGTGTCGGTGAAGTTCGCGTGAGCCGTGCGCGAGCCGCACACACCGCCGTCGTCCTGGCGAAGGCCAGGACCCATTACCACCGCTGTCACTTGCAAGATGAAGGTCTCGCCGCGTGCCCTTTGCGATGGCCGCGGCGTATGGGTCCTGGCTTTCGCCAGGACGACGTTAGTTGTGCACCACCGTCCGCGTCCCGAAGATCGCCGAGCCCACGCGCACATGGGTCGCGCCCATCTGGATCGCGACCGCGAAATCCGCGCTCATGCCCATCGAGAGATTCTTCAGCCCGTTGCGCGCGGCGATCTTGGCGCACAGCGCGAAATGCGGCGCCGGGGCCTGGTCGACCGGCGGGATGCACATCAGTCCTGAAATCTGCAGGCCATATTTGTCGCGGCATGCCGCGATGAAGGCATCCGCGTCCTGCGGCGCGACGCCGGCCTTCTGCGGCTCCTCGCCGGTATTGATCTGGACGAACAGCTCCGGATGCTTCCCTTGATTTTTGATTTCCTTGGCTAACGCTTCGCAAATGCTGGCGCGGTCGACCGAATGGATCGCATCGAACAGCGCCACCGCTTCCTTGGCCTTGTTCGACTGCAACGGCCCGATCAGATGCAGCTGCAGTCCCGGATGAGCCTGGATTAATTCCGGCCACTTGCCCTTGGCCTCCTGCACGCGGTTTTCGCCAAAAACGCGCTGTCCGGCGCGAATAATCGGCAAAATTGCGTCGGCCGCGAATGTCTTCGACACCGCGATCAAGGTCACTGAGGCGCGGTCGCGCCGCGCTTCCTTGCAGGCATGCGCGATCTCCTGCTCCACGGCGGCGAGGCCGAACGCGGGGTCATGTGGTGAATCAGCCGATAACGGCGCGGTCGGGCTTTGTGTCATGCTTGTGCCGTTCTCTGACAGGCGCGGGGGGTTGGCTCGAATTTTACCAAATTCGGGAAAGGCTTTTTGAAGCCCTTCACTCTACCTTGCGCCCGGGCAAGGGACCAGAATGTCGGGCGTCACTTTCAACCGCAACCGGGTCAGACTCAAGAAGGTTCTGGGCATTCGCGCCCGGCTCGCCTTGCTTGCGGTGATGCTGGTCGCGCCCTTGATGCTCGATCGCGTCCGCACGCTGGAGAATTTCCGCTCGACGCAGATCGCGCAGGCCGCGGCCGGCTATGCCAACCTCACCGCGCACGCTGCCGAAACCCAGCGCGAGGTGGTCTCCTCGGTCGAGACCATGCTGAAATCCGCCGCCTATATCCGCGCCTCCGGCGGCATCGGACAGAGCTGCGAAGTGTTGCGCGCCAGCCTGCCGACGATCCTGCCATGGATCCGCAGCATCATGTTCGTCTCCAGGGACGGTCTCGTGCAGTGTTCGACGCTCAACAGCCAGGTCGGACTCAATCTCGGCGACCGCGAATATTTCAAGAAGGCGCAGGACAACCGCGGCTTCGTGTTCAGCGACTATCTGCGCGGCAGGACCAACGGCCGGCCGATGATGATGGCCGCCTATCCGGTGGCCGCGATCAATCCGGAGCTCGACTCCATCGTCGTCGCCGGCATCAACATCGACTGGCTGTCGCAGATCATGGGTAATCTCGGCGGCCAGCCCGGCATGTCGGCGGTTCTCGTCGACTCGACCGGCGTCGTGGTCGCCGCCCCCACGGATCATGCGAGCCTGATCGGCCGCTCGCTCGACACCATCCCCTTGATGTCGGCGATTGCGGAGAAGGCGCTGAGCTACGACGAGCCGTCAGGCTCGGTGTCGTTCACGGCGTCCGACGGCGCGCAGCGCACCCTGAGCTTCGCCCGCATCGCCGGAACGCAATCCCGCCTGATCGTGAGCATGGATGAGGCCAAGGTGACGGCGGCGATCAGCCGTGAGATCCGCACCGCCTATCTGCAGCTCGGCTTCGTCTGCCTCTTCGTTTTGTTGGGTGCCCTGGTCGGCGCGGAGCGGCTCGTGATCCATCCGATCGAGCTGATGACCAGCATGGCGCGGCGCTTCGGCGAGGGCGACTGGTCGGCGCGCGTCGCCAAGCACAAGCTGCCGTCGGAATTCGTGCCGCTGGCGCGCGCCTTCAACGCGATGGCGGCGCAGCTCAGCCAGCGCGAGCGTGAGCTCGTCGCCTCCAACGATCGCCTCACCGTGATGGCGTCGATCGATGCGCTGTCCGGCCTTGCCAACCGCCGCGGCTTCCAGAGCCGGCTCGATTTCGAGTGGATGCGGGCGCAGCAATATGAATGCGAGCTGTCGCTGATGATGATCGATGTCGATCACTTCAAGCTCTACAACGACACCTACGGCCATCCCGAAGGCGACGTCTGCCTGACCCGGATCGGCGAGACGCTGGCCGGGATCGCCGCCGACACCATGGGCTTCGCCGGCCGCTACGGCGGCGAGGAATTTTGTCTATTGCTGCCGAACACCGACGCCGCGCACGCACTCGCGATCGGCGAAACCGTGCGCACCGCAATCCTCGGCCTCGCCGTGCCGCATGCGCCTTCCAGCCATTGCGTCGTCACCGTCAGCGTCGGCGTCGCCACCACGAAACCGAACGAGACCCAGCGTCCCGGCGACCTGATCGAGGCGGCGGACGCCGCCCTCTACGCCGCCAAACGCCGAGGCAGGAATGCCGTGATCGAGCACGGCTTCTTGCAGACGCTGGATGAAGCCGGGATGGCGCTGGCGAGTTAGTACCTCTGATCAAGGAGCGGGCGGAACGAACGGCAAAACTCGGACAAAACATGTCGCGAGGACGCGAAATCGGGCCCCATATCACGCTGTCATCGCCCGGCTCGACCGGGCGATCCAGTACGCCGCGGCCTCTCGGTTCAAGTATAAACGTCTCTGGAATACTGGGTCACCCGGTCAAGCCGGGTGACGACACCGGATCGGTTCCTAGCGGGCTGCCGTGTGGCGACCCTCACCCTTCCCCGCTGTACCGACGGCAGGCCATGAGCATTTGGCAGCCCCCAAGCCGTTGACCCCATGGGCGATTTTATGGCCTAGTCCGCCGTCCCCGGATGGGACCCGAAAACCACCCAAAGCCACCCAGAATCCCTGCGATTTCATGACCGCCGAACGCTACAACGCCCGTGAATCCGAACCCCGCTGGCAAGCCACCTGGGACGAAAAGGCGATCTTCGCCTCCAAGAACGACGATCCGCGGCCGAAATACTACGTGCTCGAAATGTTCCCGTACCCGTCGGGGCGCATCCATATCGGCCATGTCCGCAACTACACGCTCGGCGACGTGCTGGCCCGCTTCATGCGCGCCAAGGGCTTCAACGTGCTGCACCCGATGGGTTGGGACGCGTTCGGCCTGCCGGCGGAGAACGCCGCGATCGAGCGCAAGGTGGCGCCGAAGGCCTGGACCTACGACAACATCGCCGCGATGAAGAAGCAGCTCAAGTCGATCGGGCTGTCGCTCGACTGGAGCCGGGAGTTCGCGACCTGCGACCCCAGCTACTACAAGCATCAGCAGAAGATGTTTCTGGACATGCTGCGCGCCGGCCTCGCCGAGCGCGAGAAGCGCAAGCTGAACTGGGATCCGGTCGACATGACCGTGCTCGCCAACGAGCAGGTGATCGACGGCCGCGGCTGGCGTTCCGGCGCCGTTGTCGAGCAGCGGGAAATGAGCCAGTGGGTCTTCAAGATCACGAAGTACGCGCAGGAGCTGCTGGAGGCGCTGGACGGCCTGGACCGCTGGCCCGACAAGGTGCGGCTGATGCAGCGCAACTGGATCGGCCGCTCCGAGGGCCTGTTGATCCGCTTCGCGCTGGATCCGGCGACCACACCGGCCGGCGAGAGCGAGCTGAAGATCTTCACGACGCGGCCGGACACGCTGTTCGGCGCAAAATTCATGGCGATCTCGGCGGATCATCCGCTGGCGCAGGCGGCGGCCGCGAAGAATCCGAAGCTCGCCGAGTTCATCGCCGACATCAAGAAGATCGGCACCGCGCAGTCGATCATCGACACCGCCGAGAAGCAGGGTTTTGATACCGGCATCAAGGCAGTGCATCCGTTCGATCCGAGCTGGAAGCTGCCGGTCTATGTCGCGAACTTCGTGCTGATGGAATACGGCACCGGCGCCATCTTCGGCTGCCCGGCGCATGACCAGCGCGACCTCGACTTCGTCAACAAATACGGCCTCGGCAACGTGCCGGTGGTCTGCCCCGAGGGCCAGGACCCGAAGACGTTCTTCATCACCGACACCGCCTATGACGGTGACGGCCGCATGATCAATTCCCGCTTCCTCGACGGCATGACGATCGACGAGGCGAAGGAAGAGGTTGCGAAACGGCTGGAAGCCGAGCTGCGCGGGAATTCGCCGGTCGGTGAGCGGCAGGTGAATTTCCGGCTGCGCGACTGGGGCATTTCGCGCCAGCGCTATTGGGGCTGCCCGATTCCCGTCATCCATTGTCCGACATGCGACGTGGTGCCGGTGCCCGACGACCAGTTGCCGGTGACGCTGCCGGAGGATGTCAGCTTCGACAGACCGGGCAACGCGCTCGACCATCACCCGACCTGGAAGCACGTCACTTGCCCGAAGTGCGGCGGCAAGGCCGTGCGCGAGACCGACACGATGGACACCTTCGTGGACTCGTCCTGGTACTTCGCGCGCTTCACCGATCCCTGGAACGAAACCGCGCCGACCACGCCCGCGGTCGCCAACCGGATGATGCCGGTCGACCAGTATATCGGCGGCGTCGAGCATGCGATCCTGCATCTGCTCTACAGCCGCTTCTTCACCCGCGCGATGAAGGCGACCGGCCACATCGACATGAGCGAGCCGTTCGCCGGCATGTTCACCCAGGGCATGGTGGTGCACGAGACCTACCAGAAGGCCGACGGCAGCTGGGTCACGCCGGCCGAGGTGAAGGTCGAGGTCGGCGGCAACGGCCGCCGCGCGGTGCTGATGGCGACCGGCGAGGACATCGAGATCGGCCCGATCGAGAAGATGTCGAAGTCGAAGAAGAACACCGTCGACCCCGACGACATCATCGCAAGCTACGGCGCCGACGTGGCGCGCTGGTTCATGCTGTCGGACTCGCCGCCGGATCGCGACGTGATCTGGAGCGACGAACGCGTGCAGGGCGCCTCGCGCTTCGTGCAGCGGCTCTGGCGGCTGGTGAACGAATCGGCCGAGATCGCCAAGCTGGCGTCGGCGGCCCGGCCCGGCACCTTCGGGCCCGAGGCGCTGGCGTTGCGCAAGGCGGCCCATGGCGCGCTCGACAAGGTGTCGTCCGGGATCGAGCGGCTGCATTTCAATGTCTGCCTCGCGCATATCCGCGAATTCGCCAATGCGCTGTCCGAGGTGCTGGCGAAAGGCGACAAGCCGGCGCCGGACGTCGCCTGGGCGGTGAAAGAGGCCGCGACCATCCTGGTTCAGCTGTTCTCGCCGATGATGCCGCATCTGGCCGAGGAGTGCTGGGTGGTTCTGGGCCAGTCCGGCCTGGTTTCCGAGGCCGATTGGCCGCAAATCGAACGCGATTTGCTGGTCGAAGACAGCGTGACCCTGGTCGTCCAGGTCAACGGTAAAAAACGAGGTGATGTTACCGTGCCACGGGCGGCGCAAAATGCGGATATAGAGGCTGCCGTTTTGGCGCTCGATGCGGTAAAAGCCGCACTGGGCGGCAAACCCGTCCGCAAGGTGATCGTGGTGCCCATGAGGATCGTCAATGTTGTCGGCTAGGATCAGGATCGCCGCCCGGCTCGTGGCCGTGGCAGCCTTGGCCGCGCTGACGGCTGGTTGCTTCCAGCCGATGTATGCCGAGCGCACCCTCGACGGCCAGTCGTCCGCCTTGCGCGAAAAGCTGATGGGCGTCGAGGTTCCCCCGGTCGACAAGGCGAACGCGTCCCGCGAGGCCCGGGTCGGCGTCGAGGTTCGCAACGCCCTCGCCTTCAAGCTCTACGGCACCGCCACCGGCGCACCGCCGACGCACCGGCTGGTGCTGCGCTTCTATACCAGCCGCTCCTCGCTGATGATCGATCCGACCACCGCGCTGCCGACCAGCGAGAACTACGGCATCGATGCCCAGTTCAACCTGATCGAGATCGCGTCGAACAAGTCGGTCATGACCGGCACCACGTTCTCGCGTGTGTCCTACGACATGCCGGGCTCCTATCAGCGCTTCGCCCGTACCCGCGCCCTCCGTGACGCCGAGGACCGCGCCGCGCAGGAGATCGCCGACAACATCCAGACCCGCCTCGCCTCCTTCTTCTCAGCCGGGACCTGATCGCCGCATTGGTCGCGCTTCGCGGAAAAGAGATCGACAGCTTCCTCGCCCGGCCTGACGCCGGTCGCCCGATCATCCTGCTTTACGGCCCGGACCTCGGCCTGGTGCGCGAGCGCGCCGACGCGCTGATGGCCTCCGCGGTCGACGATCCCAATGATCCGTTCTCGCTGGTGCGGCTCGATGGCGACGAGCTCGCCGCCGAACCATCGCGGCTGGTCGATGAGGCCATGACGGTGCCGCTGTTCGGCGGCCGCCGCGCCATCCGCGTCCGCGCCGGCTCGCGCAATTTCGCAAGCGGCGTCGAGACGCTGACCGAGACCCCAGCACTCAGGGATTGCCGCATCGTGATCGAGGCCGGCGAGCTCAGGCCGGAATCGCCGCTGCGCAAGATCTGCGAGCGCGCCAAGAACGCGGTGGCGATCGGCTGCTATCCCGACACCGAACGCGACCTGACCAAGCTGATCGAGGACGAGCTGCGCGTCTCCAACCTGCGGCTCGCGCAGGACGCGCGCGCGGTGCTGATGTCGCTGCTCGGCGGCGACCGCATGGCCTCGCGCAACGAGCTGCGCAAGCTCGCGTTGTTCGCGCATGGCAAGGGCGAGATCACGCTCGACGACGTGATGACCGTGGTCTCCGACGCCTCCGAGCTGAAGCTCGATCCGATCGTCGACGGCGCCTTCGCCGGCAACGCCGCGTTGGTCGAAAGCGAGTTCACCAAGGCAATGGTCGCCGGCACCTATCCCGGCGTGATCATCTCGGCCGCGCAGCGCCAGGCGGCGTGGCTGCATAAATCGGCGCTCACGATCGCGGACGGCACGCCGGCGTCAGCCGTGCTCGAAGGCGGATTTCCGCGCCTGCATTTCTCGCGCAAGCCGGCGGTCGAGGTCGCGCTGCGCAATTTCACGCCGCCGCGGCTGGTGGCCGTGATCGATCAGCTCGCGACCGCGGCGCTCGACATGCGCAAGCAGGCCGCGCTCGCCGCCGTGATCGCGCAGCGCGCGCTGCTCTCGATCGCGGCGAATGCGAAGCGACGGGGGTGAGACACGATTTTGGAGTGACGTCATTGCGAGCGAGGCGAAGCAATCCATCTTCCCGCGTGCTCGGAAAGATGGATTGCTTCGTCGCTGTCGCTCCTCGCAATGACGGGGACAGATGTCGGCGGGCTAACCGCCTTCCAGCCGCCGCACCACCTCGTCGAGCTGCTCGAGGTTGCGGTAGCTGATCTGGACCGTGCCGCCGGGATCGCGATGGCTGACGGTGACGGCAAGGCCGAGCGCATCGCTGACGCGCTTCTCCAGCGCCAGCGTGTCGGCGTCCTTGTCGACCTTAGCCGCGGCGCTGCTCCGCGGCTTCTGCGGCTTGCGCTCCGGCACGCCCTCCTCATGCGCCAGCGCCTCGGCCTGGCGCACGTTGAGGCCCTCGGCGACGATGCGCTTCGCGGCGGTGAGCGGATCGGGCACGCCGATCAGCGCGCGGGCGTGGCCGGCGGAGAGATCGCCCTTCGAGATCAGCGCCTGCACCTCGGCGGGAAGCTTGGTCAGCCGCATCATGTTGGCGACATGGCTGCGGCTCTTGCCGACGATCTTGGCGATGTCCTCCTGGCTGCGTTTGAACTCGTCGGCGAGCGCGTGATAGCCCAGCGCCTCTTCCATCGCGTTGAGGTCTTCGCGCTGGACGTTCTCGATGATCATTATCTCGAGCGCGTCGGAATCAGAGACCTCGACCGGCACGATCGGCACTTCATGCAGGCCTGCGAGCTGCGAGGCGCGCCAGCGGCGCTCGCCGGCGATGATCTCGTAGCGGTCCTGCACGCCCTTGATGGCGCGCACCACGATCGGCTGGATCACGCCGCGCGCCTTGATCGAATCCGCAAGCTCGCCGAGCTCGGTGTCGGCGAAGCTGCGCCGCGGATTGCGCGGGTTGGCCTTGAGGAATTCGATCGGCACCTTGCGCTGCGTGCGCGGCCGCTCGACATGCGCGGCCGCCTCGCCGCCGACATCTCCGATCAGGCTTGCCAGCCCGCGCCCCAGTCGCGAACGCGCTTCATCGGCCATTGTTGCGAGCTCCCTTGGATTCACACGCAGTACTCCAGACTTGAATTTCAGAATCGTCGAATGGGCCGCGCGCAGCGAAACCCATCGCTCTCATTGTGTGCAATGATGGGGTTCGCTTCACGGCGCCCATCCACCACATCGTCAATGCGCGCGCAGCTCGCGCTCGCGCTGGATCACTTCGGTGGCGAGCTTGAGATACGCATCGCTGCCGGCGCATTTGAGATCGTAGACCAGCACCGGCTTGCCGTAGGACGGCGCTTCCGAGATGCGCACGTTGCGCGGGATCATGGTGTCGTAGACCTTGTTGCCCATGAACTGGCGCACGTCGGCAACCACCTGGTTGGACAGGTTATTGCGCGAGTCGAACATGGTCAGCACGATGCCGTGGATCGACAGGGTCGGATTGAGCGTCGAGCGCACTTGCTCAACGGTCTGCAGCAATTGCGACAGACCTTCGAGCGCGAAGAACTCGCATTGCAGCGGCACCAGGATCGCATCCGACGCCGCCATCGCATTGACGGTGAGCAGATTGAGCGAGGGCGGGCAGTCGATCAGCACATAGGTGTAATCGGAGTCGGGCGAGACGTTGTTGTTCAGCCCGGCGATCGCATCGCGCAGCCGGAAGGCGCGGCCCGGCGTGGTGCCGAGCTCGAGCTCGAGGCCGGAGAGATCCATGGTGGAGGCGGCGATGTGCAGCCGCGGCACCGCGGTCGCGACCACGGCATCGCGCAGCGGCGCTTCGCCGATCAGGACATCGTAGGTCGAGCAGCTGCGGTTGCGGCGATCGATGCCGAGACCGGTCGAGGCGTTGCCCTGCGGATCGAGATCGACGATCAGGACGCGCTCGCCAATCGCAGCGAGTGCGGTGCCGAGATTGATCGCTGTGGTGGTCTTGCCGACGCCGCCCTTCTGGTTGGCGAGCGACAGGATGCGCGGATGGCCAGGCGGCTGGGACGCCTTATCCTCTTGATAAACCTCGTCCATCACAGTCATACCAAAATACCATTTGCTCTTGCGGAGTCCCCTAGCGCCGCTCGATTGACCCGAGTTCGACGATCCAGCCCTGTCCGCCGGTCCGGCTGGAGTGTAGCTTTGGCTCAATAATCCAATATTTAGTGGCCTCGGTCAATTCGGCCTCTACATCTTGACCCTTCAAAAACAGCGCCTTCGCGCCCTTTTTGACCCACGGCTCCGCAAAGCTGATGAGTTGATGTAACGGAGCCAGCGCCCGCGCGGTGACGCAATCGATGGGACCTGCGATTCTATCCACAGTATCCCCGATATCAGCCAGATGCACCGTTCCCGGTGATGCCGTTACCCGTATCGCCTCGCGCAAGAATGCGGCCTTCTTGGCGATTCGCTCAACCAAATGGATCCGCGCGCCTTGTGTCTCGGCCAACGCACAGGCGAGCACGACGCCGGGAAAGCCCCCGCCGCTGCCGAGATCGACCCAGGATTTTGCTGAGGGTGCGAGGCTCAGGAGCTGCAGCGAATCGGAGACATGCCGCGTCCAGAGATTCGGAAGCGTGGAGGGCGCGACGAGATTGGTCTTGGCCTGCCACTCCAAAAGGAGGGCGATGTAGCGATCGAGCCGTGCCTCTGTTTCACGCGAAACAGGCGTGAGCGCGAGCGCTGCGGCCTTGTCCTTGGCAGAGACGCTGAGTTCGGCGGATTGCGGGGCTGGAGCCATTCTTGGTACAGGCCGTTTGTCTGACGTAATGAAAGCCGGTCGCGAGGCCGACGAGCGGCGCGTCGATCGATTCGCCTTCACAAAAGATAGGCGCTCACCTCGCGTGTTTCACGCAAAACGTCAGGCGGTCGCCTTGGCCGATTTCCGCCGCGCCTCGCGCCGCAGATACGCCGCTAAAATACCCAGCGCTGCCGGCGTCATGCCGTCGATCCGGCCCGCCTGCCCGACCGTCCGCGGCTGCGCCTTCTGCAGCTTGGCGCGCGCTTCGTTCGAGAGACCCGGCACATCGGCATAGTCGACATCGGTCAGGACCAGGCCCTCGTCGCGCCGGAAGGCGTCGACATCGGCAGTCTGGCGCTTCAGATAGACGTCGTATTTGGCATCGATCTCGAGATGCACCGCGATCGCAGGGTCAATGGCCGACAGCTCGGGCCAGATCGCCTGGACTGCGGGCCACTCGATCTCCGGATAGGCCAGCAGCTCGAAGGCGGAGCGGCGATGGCCGTCGCGATTGAGCGCAAGCCCATGCTTGGCAGCTTCATTCGGCGTAATCGCAAGCGACTTCGCCAAGGTCTTGGCCGCATCCAGGGCCGCCATCTTGGTCCGATGGCGTTCCGCCCGCGCCGTTCCGACGCATCCGAGCGCGATGCCCTTATCGGTCAGCCGCTGGTCGGCATTGTCGGCCCGTAGCGTCAGCCGGTATTCGGCCCGCGAGGTGAACATCCGATAGGGCTCGGTGATCCCGCGGGTCACGAGATCGTCGATCATCACGCCGAGATAGCCGTCTGCGCGATCGAACACGATCGGATCGGTGCCACTGGCAGCCAGCGCGGCATTGAGCCCGGCAACGATACCCTGCCCCGCCGCCTCTTCGTATCCCGTGGTGCCATTGATCTGGCCGGCCAGGAAAAGCCCGCGCAGACGCTTGGTCTGCAAGGTCGGATCGAGCTCGCGGGGATCGACGTGGTCGTATTCGATTGCGTAGCCCGGACGGACCATTTTCACCTGCTCGAGGCCGGGGATGCTGGCGAGGATCGCGAGCTGGACCTCTTCGGGCAGCGAGGTCGAGATGCCGTTGGGATAGACCGTGCTGTCGTCGAGCCCTTCCGGCTCCAGGAAGATCTGATGGCCGTCGCGATCGCCAAAGCGGACGATCTTGTCCTCGATCGAGGGGCAATAGCGCGGTCCGGAGCTCTTGATCTGGCCGGAATACATCGGCGAGCGATGCACATTGGCCCGGATCACCTCATGGGTCGCCGGCGTGGTGCGGGTGATGCCGCACTGGATTTGCGGAGTCGTGATCCGGTCCGTCATGACCGAAAACGGCTCCGGCGGCTCGTCTCCGGGCTGCATTTCGACCGCGGACCAGTCGATCGTGGTGCCGTCGAGGCGTGGTGGCGTCCCGGTCTTGAGCCGGCCGAGCACAAAACCTACCCGTTCGAACGAGACAGACAGACCCATCGCCGGCGCCTCGCCGACCCGGCCTGCCGGCCAGTTCTTCTCGCCGAGGTGAATCAGGCCGCGCAGGAAGGTGCCGGTAGTGATGACGACCGCACCCGCTGAAAGCTGGCGGCCGTCGCCCAGGCGAATGCCGGTCACGCGCCCGTCGACGACGATCAGCTCGTCCGCCTCGCCCTCGATGACGCTGAGGTTCGCGGTCTCGGTGATCGCCGCCTGCATCGCGGCCGCATAGAGCTTGCGGTCGGCCTGGGCCCGGGGCCCGCGGACCGCCGGACCCTTCCGGCGATTGAGCATGCGGAACTGGATGCCGCCGGCGTCGCCGACCCGGCCCATCAGACCGTCCAGCGCGTCGACCTCGCGGACCAGATGGCCCTTGCCGAGGCCGCCGATCGCGGGATTGCAGGACATCGCGCCGATCGTCGCGAAACGATGGGTCACCAGGGCTGTCTTCGCACCCATCCGGGCAGCCGCACTGGCGGCCTCACAGCCGGCATGGCCGCCGCCGATGACGATGACGTCAAATGAGTCTGCCCTGATAGTCATGGCGGGACTTCTATCGCGGAGTGATGAAAGCCGGAAGAACGAAGTTAGGTCGCAGGTCCGAGAACCAAGCCTGGGTTGCTTCCGCCTTCGCCCAGCATTCGGCGGATAAGCTGCCTCGTTCGCAACAACGGGCGGACCTGTTTCACGTGAAACAGGCCCGGTCATGCCGCGACAATTGTTTCGGGAGAAAGTGTCCTTAACCAGATCGAAACCATGTTTCACGTGAAACAGACGGCCGCCCGCTACTTCCCGACGCAGAACTCGCGGAAGATGACGTCCAGGATGTCCTCGACATCCACCCGACCGAGCAGACGTCCGAGCGAAAAAGCGGCCCTGCGAAGTTCCTCGGCGGCGAGTTCCTCGCCCTGCCCGACCACATCGATGCAACGCCGAAGAGATTCGACGGTCTCCTCAAGCATTCCGCGCTGCCGCGTCCGGCTGATCAGGCCGCCCTCGCTGGTTGCGAAATAGTCGTGAGCGAAACCGATCAATGCGGCGATCAGTTCGGAGAGGCCGTCGCCGCGGGCCGCCGAGATCCGGAACTCGGGGTAACTGCCCCCGTCCCCCGACGGGGCCCTGACGAGGTCGATCTTGTTCCGCACCAGCCACGTTGGCGTCGTTCCGCCATGCCCGACCTTGGCGCCGCGGCTGTCGGCCAGCCACAGCACAAGATCGGCTTCCGCGGCGCGGGCCCGGGCGCGGCGAACCCCCTCCTGCTCCACCGGGTCGTCGGTCTCGCGGATCCCGGCGGTGTCGATGACCGTGACTGGATAGCCGTCGAGATCGAGCTGCACTTCGATCACGTCGCGCGTGGTGCCGGCATGCGGCGAGACGATCGCGACCTCGCGCTTGGCGAGCTGATTGATCAGGGTCGATTTGCCGACATTCGGCGGACCTGCGATCGCGACCACCAGGCCGTCGCGCAGCCGCTCGCTTTGGCCCTGCCCCGCCAGCACCTGCTTGATCTCATCATGCAGCGCCCGGATCTTCTCGAGCGCCGGCGCGATCAGCTCTGCCGGCACATCGCCTTCATCTGAGAAATCGATGCCGGCCTCGATCAGCGCCAACGCCGCGATGATCCGCTCGCGCCAGTCGCGGGCGCGATCGCCGAGCAACCCTTTCAGCTGGCGCAGCGCCTGACGCCGTTGACGGTCGGTATCGGCATGGATCAGATCGTCGAGGCCTTCGGCCTCGGTCAGGTCGAGTTTGCCGTTCTCGAACGCCCGCCGGGTGAACTCGCCGGGCTCGGCCGGCCGCACATTCTCGAACGCCGCGATCGCATCGAACAGCGCTGCCAACACCGCGCGTCCGCCATGGACATGAAACTCGGCCACGTCCTCGCCGGTCGCACTCGCCGGTCCCGGGAACCACAACACGACCGCATCATCGATCGGCTGATGGTTCGAATCGCGGAGCAACGCGCGGGTCGCCATCCGCGGGGCCGCCGTCTTGCCTGCCAGTCCGGCAATGACCGACTCGGCCATTGGGCCAGACAACCTGACAATGGCGATCGCACTCGGCGGCCGCCCGGAGGACAACGCGAAGATGGTCTGGTCGCGCGGATGCATTGCCTATTTCTTCCAGCAAATCGGCAAAGGCAATGCCGCTTCCATTTTGCACGCCGTGCCGCAATATGCTGCGCTGCAACACAGCTAATCTCGTTGCGGCCCAGCGCGCAGCAATTTTGCTGCACTACCGTCGACCTGACCACAATCTCTACGGTATAAAGGTAAATTATATCAGATAGTTATGTGAATATTCGGTGAGCCGAACCTGCTCTATCCATGCTGCGCCCTACTGCAGTAAATCCGCAGCATGAAAAAGGCGCCCCGTTTGTGCGGAGCGCCCTATTCGGTTTGGCCGTGGCCTCAGGTGTTCATGGAATCGAAGAATTCCGAGTTGCTCTTCGTGTTCCGGAGCTTGTCGAGCAGGAAGTCGATCGCGTCCATGGTGCCCATCGGATTGAGGATGCGGCGCAGGACGTACATCTTCTTCAGCACCTGCGGATCGGTGATGAGCTCCTCCTTGCGGGTGCCGGAGCGGGCGATATCGATCGCCGGGAAGGTCCGCTTGTCCGAAACCTTGCGGTCGAGGATCAGTTCGGAGTTACCGGTGCCCTTGAACTCTTCGAAGATGACTTCGTCCATACGGCTGCCGGTATCGACCAGCGCGGTCGCGATGATGGTCAGCGAACCGCCCTCCTCGATGTTGCGCGCGGCACCGAAGAAGCGCTTCGGGCGCTGCAGGGCGTTGGCGTCGACACCGCCGGTCAGCACCTTGCCCGATGACGGCACCACGGTGTTGTAGGCGCGGCCGAGACGCGTAATCGAGTCGAGCAGGATCACGACATCGCGGCCGTGTTCGACGAGACGCTTGGCCTTCTCGATCACCATCTCGGCGACCTGGACGTGACGCACGGCGGGTTCGTCGAAGGTCGACGACACCACCTCGCCCTTCACCGAGCGCTGCATGTCGGTGACTTCTTCCGGACGCTCGTCGATCAGAAGTACGATCAGATAGCAGTCGGGATGATTGGCGGTGATGGAGTGCGCGATGTTCTGCATCAGCACCGTCTTGCCGGTGCGCGGCGGCGCCACGATCAGCGCGCGCTGGCCCTTGCCGATCGGCGCGACGATGTCGATCACGCGGGCAGAGAGATCCTTCTTGGTGGAATCCTCAAGCTCCATGCGGAAACGCTGATTGGGAAACAGCGGCGTGAGGTTGTCGAAATTGACCTTGTGCTTGGCCTTCTCGGGATCCTCGAAATTGAGCGTATTGACCTTCAGCAGCGCGAAGTAGCGTTCGCCTTCCTTCGGGCTGCGGATGTGCCCTTCGATGGTGTCGCCGGTGCGCAAGCCGAAGCGGCGGATCTGCGAGGGCGAGACGTAGATGTCGTCGGGACCAGGCAGGTAGTTCGCGTCGGGCGAACGAAGGAAGCCGAATCCGTCGGACAGCACCTCCACGACGCCCTCGCCGACAATGTCGGTCTCGGCGGCGGCGAGGTTTTTGAGAATGGCGAACATCAGCTCCTGCTTGCGCATGGTGCTGGCATTCTCGACCCCGTTCTCTTCCGCGAACGAGACGAGCTCGGCCGGCGTTTTCGATTTGAGGTCCTGGAGTTTGATTTCCCGCATCGGGGTCGTCCTGTGAGGAAGTAAGTAGGGAAGGGGTGCGAGGTGGCTTGGAAAAAGCGGACGCCAAAGGAAGGTCCGCAGGTCTCAGCCAGGAAAGTGCCGTTTGGGCTTTCAAACCTGATGCG
Source organism: Bradyrhizobium sp. B124 (assembly GCF_038967635.1). NCBI lineage: Bacteria > Pseudomonadati > Pseudomonadota > Alphaproteobacteria > Hyphomicrobiales > Nitrobacteraceae > Bradyrhizobium > Bradyrhizobium sp. B124. The sequence goes on from NZ_CP152413.1 coordinate 5,601,534, forward strand.
GCGCCGGCCCGAAAAGAACCGAAACGCGACCACATCCGCCTGCGTGGGGTGGGATAGGACCTATATAGAAAATCGATTCGTTCTTCGCAAGAAGGACTGAAGCATGGGTCCTAAACATCGCGATGTCTAGAACGGCTTCACGACCACCATGATCACGATCAGGATCATCAGAAGCGTCGGCACCTCGTTGATAATGCGATAGAATTTCTGAGTACGTTGATTCCGGTCGGCGGCGAAATCCTTCACGCAGCGAGACAAAAAGCCGTGGATACCCGACATGATGAGGACCAGCGTAAATTTGACGTGAAACCAGCCCGATAGGTACCAGTGTCCGGCCCAGGCCAGATAAAGCCCGGCGAGCCAGGCCACGATCATCGCGGGGTTGATGATCGCCTTCAAAAGCCGCCGCTCCATGACCTTGAAGGTCTCGGACTGCTTCGAGCCTGTCTCGGCCTCACAATGATAGACGAACAGCCGCGGCAGATAGAGCATGCCCGCCATCCAGGAGATCACGGCAACGATGTGCAGGGCCTTGATCCAGTCATACAACATCGCGGCGATGCCTTTCAGGGAACAGCTCGGGTGGTCTCAGCGTTGCGAGCCAAGCTCTGCTTGCGAGGGACCGATACATATCCGCTCACACGGCTCTCCTAAACTTAATTAAGTTTAGAATCTAAGGTTTGAGTCTAAGTGACGGTGAATTGGACTCATGCAAAACAATCCAGCCGTTCTTGCGGGCTTGTTCACATCCCTCAACATTTCGGCCAGCAGGACCGGACATCCGGAATCTGTCGCTCAACTCAATCGGTTGCGTACCTCTGTGACCAGCTTATGAAGAGACAAATCCACAGCGGTTCACTATCATCCGTCCGATGACGTCGACTTATCCTTTTCGGCGGTGCTGTGAAGAAGGGGACGAGATATACAGGGACCTGGCGGCGGACCCGGATTCTTCTCCTCGACCTCCACAGGGATTCACAGGATAGACAGGGGCCCCGGTGCCGACGACCTCCAATTATTTCCACCTGCATCTGGTGTCTGATTCGACCGGCGAGACGCTGATCACCGTGGCGCGCGCGGTCGCCGCGCAATACGCCAACGTGACGGCGGTCGAGCATGTCTATCCTTTGGTGCGCAGCCAGAAGCAGCTCGATCGCGTGCTCGACGAGATCGAGGAATCGCCCGGCATTGTCCTGTTCACGCTGCTTGAGAAGGATCTGGTCGGTCGGCTCGAGGGCAAGTGCAAGGCGATCAACGTTCCGAGCCTGTCGATCATAGGGCCGGTGATGCAGTTGTTCGAGGCGTATCTGGGTGCCGCGACGACCGGACGCGTCGGTGCGCAGCATGTGCTGAACGCGGAATATTTCAGCCGCATCGACGCGTTGAATTACACGATGATCCATGACGACGGTCAGCATGTCGAAGGCCTCGAGGACGCCGACGTCGTCCTGGTCGGTGTGTCCCGCACGTCGAAGACCCCGACCTCGATCTATCTTGCCAACCGCGGCATAAGAACTGCAAACGTGCCGTTGGTGCCGGGCATTCCGCTGCCGCACCAGCTCGAGACCCTGAAGAAGCCGTTGGTGGTCAGCCTGCATGCGACGCCGGAGCGCTTGATCCAGGTCCGGCAGAACCGCCTGCTCACGATGGGCGATCGCGACAACGACACCTACATCGACAAGCAGGCGGTGGCCGACGAAGTCGCGTTTGCACGGCGCCTGAGTGCGAAATTTAACTGGGCATTGCTCGACGTGACGCGTCGCTCGATCGAGGAGACTGCGGCTGCGATCATGAAGCTCTATAACGACCGCCAGCGCGCGCGGCCGTCGGAGTAACGGCCAAATCATGAGCATCTGGCGCGGCCCGCAGAAGCTGATCCTTGCGTCGCAAAGCCGTGCGCGAAGGATGCTGCTCGAAAACGCCGGCCTTGAGTTCGAGGCGCTGCCGGCCGATATCGATGAACGCGCGGTGCAGAGAAACTCCGGCCTTTCGGCGCCGGGCGAGATCGCATCGCTCCTGGCGCGTGAGAAGGCGCTGTTCATATCGAGGCAGAGGCCGGGTCAATATGTCGTCGGCGCCGACCAGACGCTGGCGCTGGGGGAGCGGATGTTCAGCAAGCCTGCCGGCCGTGCCCAGGCTGCCGAGCAGCTCGGCCTGCTCGCCGGACAGACGCATGCGCTACATTCAGCCGTCTCGGTCGCGCGCGATGGGAAAGTCCTGTTCGACGATGTGAGCGTGGCCCTGATGACGATGCGGCGGCTTGCTGCCGAGGAGATCGAAGCCTATCTCGACCAGGCCGGGGAGGCGGTGACGACCAGCGTCGGCGCCTACCAGCTCGAGGGCCTCGGCGTGCATCTGTTCGAGCAGATCGAAGGCGACCATTTCACCATCCTCGGCCTGCCGATATTGTCGCTGCTCGCATTCCTGCGCCGCGAAAAACTGCTCGCGGTGTGAGGTGCCGAGGCATGGCGACGGAGAGATGCTGAACCGATGTTGATTTTGGGACTGACCGGCTCGATCGGGATGGGAAAATCCACCACGGCCAAACTCTTCATCGAGGCCGGCGTGCCGGTGTATGACGCCGATGCGGCCGTGCATCAGCTCTATGAGGGCGAAGCCGCACCTGCGATCGAGGCAGCCTTTCCCGGCACCACGGCGAACGGCAAGGTCGACCGCGCAAAACTCTCGGCACGCGTGGTGCACGACCCTGCGGCAATGCGGCAGCTCGAGCAAATCGTGCATCCGATGCTTGGCGCGTCGCGGCAGAAATTCTTTGCCGATGCGGAAGCCGCCGGCGCGCCGATCGTCGTCGTCGACGTGCCGCTGCTGTATGAGACCGGCGGCGAGAAGCGCGTCGATGCGGTCGTCGTCGTTACCACCTCGCCGGAACTGCAGCGCGAGCGCGTGCTGGCGCGGGGCACCATGGATGCCGCCAAGCTCGACGCCATCATCGCCAAGCAGATGCCGGACGCCGAGAAGCGCAAGCGCGCGGATTTCATCGTGGATACCTCGCACGGACTTGATCCGGTGCGGGCGCGCATCCGCGACATTCTGGCCGAGGTTGTTAAGATGCCGGAGCGGCGAACCTGATTCGCCCCGCTTGTCCGGGATTCCCTCACGTCATGCGCGAAATCGTTCTCGATACCGAAACCACTGGCCTCGATCCGCTGCGCGGCGACCGGCTGGTCGAGATCGGCTGCGTCGAGATCTTCAACCGCATGCCGACGGGGCAGACCTACCACGTCTACATCAATCCCGAACGCGACATGCCGGCCGAAGCGTTCGCCGTGCACGGGCTGTCGACCGAATTCCTGGCCTCCAAGCCGCTGTTCAATGAGGTGGTCGACGAGTTCCTGGCCTTCATCGGCGATACGCCGCTGGTGATCCACAACGCGTCGTTCGATATCAGCTTCATCAATGCCGAGCTCGACCGCATCAAGCGGAAGGCCATCCCGAAGGACCGGCTGGTCGATACGCTGCTGCTGGCGCGACGCAAGCATCCCGGCGTGTCGAACCGGCTCGACGATCTCTGCTCGCGCTATCAGATCGACAATTCGCGCCGCACCAAGCACGGCGCCTTGCTCGATGCCGAGCTGCTGGCCGAAGTCTATATCGACCTGATCGGGGCGCGGCAGTCGCAGCTCATCCTGGCGTCGGAAAATTCGGATGCGCGCAGCGGAAGCTATGGCGATACGCCGCGGCGGCAGCGCGAGACGGCGCTGGTTGCGCGGGTCAGCGACGCGGATCGCGAGGCCCACCGGGCGTTCGTCGCGACGCTCGGCGACAAGCCGATCTGGAACGATTACTTGCCGCCGCCAGCGCCCGCTGCAGCACCGGCGGCTTGATCGCTTATACGTATTCCCGTCATGCTGAGGAGCCGCGAAGCGGCGTCTCGAAGGATGAACGGCCCGGCCGGTGGCCCGTCGGTCCTTCGAGACGCGCTACGCGCTCCTCAGGATGACGGGGTCAGGCTTCGGTATTCTCTAACTCAGTTCAGCTCGGCTTGACGCCAGAAGCGGCCTGGGCGGCTGCCTGCCGCTCCATGTTCTGGCGGTAGAGGCCGACGAAATCGACGGGGTCGAGCAGCAGGGGCGGGAAGCCGCCGTCGCGGACCGAGGTCGCGACGATCTCGCGCGCGAACGGGAACAGCAGCCGCGGGCACTCGATCATGACCAGCGGGTGCAAATTCTCCTTCGGCACGTTCACGATCCGGAAGACGCCGGCATAGGCGAGGTCGAAGCTGAACATCACCTTGCCGGCCGACTCGGCCTTGCCCTCGATCGAGAGGATCACCTCGTACTCGTTCTCCGACAGGTTGTTGGCGGAGACGTTGATCTGGATGTTGATCGCCGGCTGCTGTTGCTGCTGGCCGAGCGAGGTCGGCGCATTCGGGTTCTCGAACGACAGATCCTTGGTGTACTGCGCCAATACGTTGAGCTGGGGAGCGGGCTGTTCGACGGGGGCGCCGTTGCCATTGGTCATGAAAATGTCTCCTGGAGCGGCGCTCGGGACTGGATGTCCGACGGCACGCGTTAAGGTTTGGGAATGCCGATGCCGGCGAGTGGCTATCATAGGCCCGGCTCGGTCCACAAGGACGACGAGCGCGTGCGGGCTGGCGTCCCTGCGGCCAAATCGCCGGCATCGGGATCGTGAACGCAACTCCGCCCAATCCCTTAACGGCTTCCTAAATTATTGAAGATACGCGATTTCCGGGAAGGAACGGGTTTCCCCCCGGGGTCAAAACGCGCTACACTTGCCCGTGCCAAAAAGCGCCATTGGCCGGGCATAGTTTCGTGCCTACATGCTGCGGACTCAATCGGTGATGTAATCTCTGCCGTTCCCGACCGGGAACGCTTTGATGCCCGGCCCGTTGCCGGCAGAGACCAGAAAGCGAATTCGACGTGGATATCTACACCATCATCTTCCTGGCGCTGGCCGTATTCATCTTTCTGCGCCTGCGCAGCGTTCTCGGCCAGCGCACGGGAAGCGAGCGGCCGCCGTATGATCGTGCAGCACCCAACGTCCTACAGCGCAGCCAGGATAACAACGTCGTGCCGATCCCGGGATCGGTGATCGATCAGCCGGCCCCGGCCGCGCCCGCCGAACCGGTCGAACCCACGGAACGCTGGAAGGGCATCGCAGAGCCCGGCACGCCGCTGGCGCAGGGTCTTGACGCGGTTGTCGCCCAGGATTCCTCGTTCGATCCGCGGCATTTCCTCTCGGGCGCCCGCTCGGCCTATGAAATGATCGTGCTGGCCTTCGCCAACGGCGATCGCCGCGCGCTGCGCGACCTGCTGTCGGCCGAGGTCTATGAAAGCTTCGAGGCCGCGATCAAGGATCGCGAGAAGCACGAGCAGAAGACCGAGACGCGGTTCGTGTCGATCGACAAGGCCGAGATCGTCAGCGCCGAGACGCGCGATCGCTCGACCCAGCTGACCGTCCGCTTCGTGTCGCAGATGATCTCGGTCACGCGCGACAAGGCGGGAACGATCGTCGACGGCAGCCCGGACAAGGTCGCCGACATCACCGACATCTGGACCTTCGCCCGCGACTCGACTTCCCGCGATCCGAATTGGAAGCTGGTTGGAACTGGAAGCGCTCACTAAACATCTCAGCTACGGGCGCCTCGCGATCGCGTGCTGTGCGCTCGCGGTTGTGTGCTCCACCGCGGCGATCGCCGCGCGCTACAGGTCGAGCCGGCACGCTCCGCCGCGACACGAGCATAGCCACCCGATCCCCTATCCCAATCTGGAACTGCCGTTGCAGGTCAGCGGCAGCCAGTACGAGCCGCTCGCCTGGGCCAACGTCTCCGGCTGGAGCGACGACGATCATCTCGCGGCCTACAAGGCGTTTCGCACCAGCTGCAAGCCGATCGCGGCCCAGCAGGGCGCGCCCGCGGATTCGAAGGCGCTCGGCAGCTCGCTGCGCGATCCCTGCGGGATCGCCAAGGGACTCGATCTCGCCAGTGGCGCGAAAGCGAAGGAATTCTTCGAGCAGAATTTTGTGCCGCTGCGGATCTCGCGGCTCGGCGAGGATGCCGGCTTCGTCACCGGCTATTACGAGCCGGTGCTCGATGGCTCGCGGACCCAGACCGACGTCTACAATGTTCCGGTCTATCGCCGGCCGTCCAACCTGTTCGTGCGCGGCAAGACGCAAGCGTCGGTCGGCCTGCCCAACAGCGGTCCTGTGTATCGCAAGATCGGCCGGCGCAAGCTCGTGCCCTATTACGATCGCGGTCAGATCGAGGACGGCGCGATCGCCGGCCGTGGGCTGGAGATCGCCTGGCTGAAGAGCCAGACCGATCTGTTGTTCGCGCAGATCCAGGGCTCGGCGCGGATCAAGTTCGAGGACGGCACCACCCTGCGCATCAATTACGACGCGCATAATGGCTATCCCTATACGCCGGTCGGACGGGTCCTGATCGACCGCGGCATCATCCCGAAGGACCAGATGTCGATGCAGAAGATCAGGGAGTGGATGGAGCAGAATCCCGACGGTGCCAAGGAGCTGCGGCGGCAGAATCGCGCCTATGTGTTCTTCCGCGAGGTTCCGCTGTCCGACAAGGACGAGGCGGTCGGCGCGCAGGGCGTGCCGCTGACGCCCGGCCGCTCGATCGCGGTCGACAAGGCGCTGCACGTCTACGGCACGCCGTTCTTCATTGCCGGCGAGCTGCCGATCGAATCCGAGCAATCCAAGACGCCGTTCCATCGCCTGATGATCGCGCAGGATACTGGATCGGCGATCGTCGGCCCGGCGCGCGCCGATCTCTATTTCGGAGCCGGCGCGGACGCCGGAAAGGTCTCGGGCCGGCTGCGGCACAATATGCAGTTCGTGATGCTGGTGCCGAAGGGTCTCGATCCCGTTGCGCGCGGCCACAAGCTGCCGATCCCTGACGAGCGGCCGTCGGCCAAAATCGCGAAGCTGTTTCCGCAGACCGATCCGCAGAAGGACAAGCCGGCGGATGTACCGACTGCGACCGTCGCTAGGGCTGGGAGCAAGGACGCCGCCAAGGCCCCGCCCGCGAAGGATGCTGCGCCCGCAGCACCGGCTGCAATGACCTCTGTTGCACAGTCGGCGCCTGTGGCAGAACCTGTGCCGCTGCCGGTCGCCCGGCCCGACATTCCGCAACCGGAGAAGCGGCGCACTCGGCGCTATCGCCATCACCGCGATCAATGAAACGACCCGCGCCGATCCCCGACCTGTCCGCTCCGTCACGGCGCAAGCGTGCGCTGAGCGAGGAAGAGCGTGCGCTCTGGGAGAGCGTGGCCAAGCAAGTCAAGCCGCTGCGCAAGAAGCCGGCCGCACCGAAAGCCCACGCCGACGCTTCTGACCCGGCCACGCACCACGCCGCGGCCAAGCCCATCCCGGTCAAGCCGGTGACGTCGGTCAAGGCGACGCCGGCGCCGCGCCCACAGGTGCCGCCGCTGGCGCCGATCGGCCGCCGCGAACGTGCAAAGCTGTCGCGCGGCCGGCAGGAGATCGATGCGCGGCTCGATCTGCACGGCATGACGCAGATCCGCGCGCACCGCGTGCTGTTCACCTTCCTGCAACGCGCGCACAGCGACGGGCTCACCTTCGTGCTCGTCATCACCGGCAAGGGCAAGGTCGGGGGGGCGGATTCCGAACGCGGCGTGCTGCGCCGCCAGGTGCCGGAATGGCTCAGCCTGCCGGAATTCCGTTCGCTGGTGGTCGGCTTCGAGGAAGCGCATATCGGCCATGGCGGCGAGGGCGCGCTCTATGTGCGCGTCCGGCGCGCGCGCTGAGCATGATCCGGAAAAGTGTGAAGCGGTTTTCCGAGAATGATCATGCGCAAACAAAATGATTAGAACGGCCGCACGATTCCGACGCGGGGGATCAGCGTAACGATCCAGCCTGATATCGTCGTCTTGCGATCGTCTGACGGGATCGGCGGCACGTCCTTCGACGCTGGCAGCATCCTGGTGGCGTGCAGCATCAGGAACATGCAAACCGCCCAGTTCGAGATCCAGCGCGAATAGTCGAACACGGTCACGAACATCCCGAAATAGCCGGCGCTGATCATGATGAGTGCGGCGAACACGATCCGCCGATGCAGCTCGTTCGCAAGCGCGCCGATCAGCCGCGCGAAATAGCGCCACAGCGGCGCATGCAGCCAGATCAGCAGCGCAAACACCGGGACGCCCAGGATGTTCGAGGGCATCCGCGCCCAGGTGTCGGCGAACTCCTTCGACAGCGGCTGGTACCAGATGTAGCCGAACTGAAGCAGGTCGGTCCGCGACGGATCGGCCATCCGGCTTTGCAGGTGACGGATGAATTCATCGTAGGGCACTTCGACCGTGCCGGCGAACTGCGCGACCAGGAACAGGATGCCGACTGCCGCGAGCGCCATAAGGCCGATGGCGATGTTCCGCGGCGTCACGCGTTGCATCAGATAGAAGCGCAGCACCACGATTGCCGCGATGGTCGGCACATACATCAGGACGAAGATGTGATGGATCAGGATCAGCAGGATCGAGAACAGCGCCGCGATCAGCACATAGACGACCGAGCGCGCCGGAATCAGCAGCAGCACGATCGTCAGCGCGCAGCCATAGATGTCGAAATGGCCGAGGGTGTGCATGAAATTCTTCAGGAAGAACGGCGATCCCGCGATGAAAATGAACAGCGGCCAATGCGCATCGTCGAAGCCGAATGTCCTCTGAAAGAGTGTGGCGAACAGGGCGAGCGTTACCAGCCAGACCGCGCCAGCCAACGCGAACACCAGCCACACCGGCACCTTGTCGGTGAACAGCGACACGATCGCGCCGATCAACGCGCGCTTGGTGAAGCCGTAGTGATAGTCGACCAAGAGATGGATGTACGGGACGAAGGGCGGCAGCGCGATCTTGTGCAGGAACACCCCGACCAGCACGGCCGCGTTGACGGCCAGCATCAAGCGCCAGGGATTTTGCCACCATCCTAGGTTCAAACTCATTGTCGTCCCGGGCAAGCGAAGCGCGACCCGGGACCCATAACCACAGGCCCGCGTTTGACGAGGACTGGTGCTGCAGCTTGCTTCAACGACGGGTGCCGGTGGTTATGGGTCCCTGCTTTCGCAGGGACGACGATCTTAGCGGGGCTGCCTACAAAATAAACCGGCTCAGATCGGCGTTCTTGGCGAGGTCGCCGACATGCTTGGTCACGTAATCGGCGTCGACCTGGATGGTCTCGCCGTGGCGATCGGGCGCGGTGAAGGAGATCTCGTCCAGCACCCGCTCCATCACGGTCTGCAGCCGGCGCGCGCCGATATTCTCGACCGTGGAATTCACCGCGACTGCGACATCGGCCAGCGCATCGATTGCGCTGTCGGTGACGTCGAGCGTGACGCCCTCGGTCTTCAGCAGCGCGACATATTGCTTGATCAGCGACGCCTCCGGCTCGGTCAGGATCCGCCGCATGTCGTCGCGGGACAGCGCCTGCAGCTCGACGCGGATCGGCAGGCGACCCTGCAGTTCGGGCAGCAGGTCCGAGGGCTTCGCGATATGGAAGGCGCCCGAGGCGATGAACAGGATGTGGTCGGTCTTGACCGCGCCGTGCTTGGTCGAGACCGTGGTGCCCTCGATCAGCGGCAGCAGGTCGCGCTGCACGCCTTCGCGGGAGACGTCGCCGCCCTGGCGGTTCTCGCGCACGCAGATCTTGTCGATCTCGTCGAGGAAGACGATGCCGTTGTTCTCGACGGCGTTGATCGCCTCCTGCACCAGCTGGTCGGTGTCGAGCAGCTTGTCGGATTCCTCGTTGACGAGGATCTCGTGCGAGCCTTCGACTGTCAGGCGGCGCGTCTTGCTGCGTCCGCCCATCTTGCCGAAGATGTCGCCGAGCGAGATCGCGCCCATCTGGGCGCCGGGCATGCCGGGGATTTCGAACATCGGCATGCCGCTGCCGGACGACTGCGTCTCGATCTCGATTTCCTTGTCGTTGAGCTCGCCGGCGCGCAGCTTCTTGCGGAACGACTCCCGCGTCGCCGGGCTCGATGCGGGGCCGACCAGCGCATCCAGCACGCGCTCCTCGGCGGCGAGCTGGGCACGGGCCTGAACGTCCTTGCGCTTGCGCTCGCGGGTCTGCGAAATCGCCACCTCGACGAGGTCGCGGACGATCTGCTCGACGTCGCGGCCGACATAGCCGACCTCGGTGAACTTGGTGGCTTCGACCTTGAGGAACGGTGCGCCCGCAAGCTTGGCCAGCCGCCGCGCGATCTCGGTCTTGCCGACGCCGGTCGGCCCGATCATCAGGATGTTCTTGGGCAGAACCTCCTCGCGCAGGGAACCGGCAAGCTGCAGCCGCCGCCAGCGGTTGCGCAGCGCGATCGACACCGCGCGCTTGGCATCGGCCTGGCCGACGATGAAACGGTCAAGTTCAGAAACGATTTCGCGGGGGGAGAAGTCGGTCATTGGCTCTAGCTAGGTTGAAAGAATGGTCTCGGCAAGCGCCGTTCCGCGCCTGCGACGTTAGCTCATTGTTTGAGCATGATCTTTTCGGAAAACCGCTTCGCACTTTTCCGGATCATGCTCTAGGTCATTTGTCGCGGATCATCAGCAGCGCAGGCCCATCAGGCGTATCGACCATTCCGGCCTCCCGAAAGCCCGCTTTCGCATAGGCACGCACGGCACGCGCATTGGCCGGATCGGGATCGGTGACGATGCGTGGTGCGCCTCGCGCCAGCCGGTCGTCGACAAAGGCGCGGATCAGCGCCGAGCCGTGACCACCCACCATCATGTCGGGCGCGCCGATGAAGAGATCGATGCCGCGGGTGCCTTCCGGTTGCTTGCCGAAGCCGGAATTCCACGCCGTCAGGTCGTAGCACTGGATGTAACCGAAATCGTTGCCCTCGGCGGCAACGATGAACTGGTCCATCGCCGGCTCGTCGAGGTCGCCGCTGACGAGCGCATATTGCTCGGCCGGATCGCCCCACCACTCCCTGACATGCGGCAACGCCAGCCACTGCCTGATCTGCGGCAGGTCGGCTGTCGTCATCGGGCGGAAACGATAGGGGCCGGCCATGCTCAGCCGCCGATCGTCTCGATCGTCACGTTCCGGTTGGTGTAGACGCAGATATCGGCGGCGATATCCAGCGCGCGGCGCACGATGGTCTCGGCGTCCTTGTCGGTATCGACCAGCGCCCGGGCCGCGGCGAGGGCGTAGTTGCCGCCGGAGCCGATCGCCATGACCCCGGATTCGGGCTCCAGCACGTCGCCGGTGCCGGTCAGCACCAGGGAAACGTCCTTGTCGGCCACGATCATCATGGCTTCCAGCCGGCGCAGATAGCGGTCGGTCCGCCAGTCCTTGGCGAGCTCGACGGCCGCCCGGGTCAGCTGCCCCGGATATTGCTCCAGCTTGCTTTCCAGCCGCTCGAACAGGGTGAAGGCGTCGGCGGTGGCGCCGGCAAAGCCGCCGATCACGTCGCCCTTGCCGATCCGGCGGACCTTCTTGGCATTGGCCTTGATCACGGTCTGGCCGATCGAGACCTGCCCGTCACCGCCGATCACCACCTTGCCGCCCTTGCGGACCGTGCAGATCGTGGTGCCATGCCAGACCGGCAGCTCATTTTGGGATGCTTGCATAGGTTACCTCTCTTCCGGGCAGATTTAGGCGGTCGGGCAGGGGGTTACAATCAGGCGATTTAGCAAGGAATTTGGGTCACCATGGCCCGAAGTTAGGGCGTTTCGGGGTCATCCCGCAGTAGCGAAGGTGACATCAGCCTGTTAAAAGACCGGCGTTTTCGGCACGGGAAAGCTTAATCTTCATGCGCACGGCAACCATCAAGCGCAAGACCAAGGAGACCGACATCGAGGTGACGGTCAACCTCGACGGAGCAGGCGTATCCACGGTTTCGACCGGGATCGGCTTCTTCGACCATATGCTCGACCTCCTGGCCCGGCATTCGCGCATCGACATCACGGTGAAGGCGGATGGCGATCTCCATGTCGATTACCACCACACCACCGAAGACGTCGGAATCGCGCTCGGGCAGGCCGTGAAGCAGGCGCTCGGCAACATGGCCGGCATCACCCGCTACGCCTCGATCCATATGCCGATGGACGAGACGCTGTCGCGCGTCGTGATCGACATTTCCGGCCGCCCGGTGCTGGTGTTCAAGGTCGAGTTCCCGCGCGACAAGATCGGCGAGTTCGATACCGAGCTGGTGCGCGAGTGGTTCAACGCCTTCGCGATGAACGCCGGCGTGACTCTCCACGTCGAGACCCTATATGGCGAGAACAGCCATCATATCTCCGAATCCTGTTTCAAGGGTTTGGCGAGGGCACTCCGGACCGCAGTTGCGATCGATCCGCGTGCCCAGGGCGAAGTGCCCTCGACGAAGGGTCAGCTCGGCGGCTGACCCCGGGAGCATGATCCGGAAACGGTGGCACCGGTTTTCCCGGAGATCATGCGGTAAGTAAAAGTCCATCCTCGGCGGAGCGTTCGATGCCGGTCTATACAGTGCATGCCCCCGTGGCCAACGGCGCCGATCTCGCGGCGGCCGACAAGTTCGTCTTCGTGCGCGACGGCTTCCATTTCTGGGCCGCGGTCGCCGGTGTGATCTGGCTGGTCTGGCATCGGCTCTGGCTGGCGCTGATCGGCTGGCTGGTGCTGACCTTCGCGATCGATTTTGCGCTGGCCAAGCTCGGGATCGGCCGCGGCGCGATCTTGCTCGTCGACCTGGTGTTGATGGTGCTGATCGGGCTGGAGGCTGCGACATTGCAACGCTGGACGCTGTCGCGGCGCAAATGGCGCCAGCTCGACATCGTCGTGGCCGACAACGTGGAGGCTGCCGAGCGCCGCTTCTTTGAGCGCTGGACCGCGCGGCATCGCGGCGGCTTCAACGACCAGCGGTCTGTCGATCGCGGCGGACCGCCGCCGACCCGGGACGTTCCCGGTCAATCATTCTCGAAACCCCCGCCGATGCCGCAGGGCGGCATCATCGGATTGTTTCCAGAGCCAGGAGGATCGCGATGACCGTTGCAATCATCGATTACGGCTCCGGCAATCTGCATTCGGCGGCAAAGGCCTTCGAGCGCGCCGCGCGCAGCATGCAGGACCCGCAAGCCATCAAGGTAACGCGCGATCCCGATGCGGTGTATCGCGCCGATCGGATCGTGCTGCCCGGCGTCGGCGCGTTCGCCGATTGCCGCCGCGGCGTCGATGCGGTCGACGGCATGCTGGAAGCGCTCACCGAGGCGGTGCGGGTCAAGGCGCGGCCGTTCTTCGGCATCTGCGTCGGCATGCAGCTGATGGCGACGCGCGGCAAGGAGCACGTCATCACCGAAGGCTTCAACTGGATCGGCGGCGACGTCGTGAAGATCGAGCCGCGCGACGAGAGCCTGAAGGTCCCGCACATGGGCTGGAATACGCTCGACATGGTGCGCGAGCACCCGGTGCTGGAGCGGCTGCCGCTCGGGCCGAAGGGACGCCACGCCTATTTCGTGCACTCCTATCACCTCGCCGCCGCCAACGAGGCGGACGTGCTGGCGCGCGCCGACTACGGCGGGCCGGTGACCGCGATCGTCGGCAAGGACACCGCGATCGGCACCCAGTTTCACCCCGAGAAGAGCCAGCGCTTCGGCCTCGCTCTGATCTCCAACTTCTTGAAGTGGAAGCCGTGATTCTCTTTCCAGCGGTTGATCTGAAGAACGGCCAGTGCGTGCGCCTGGAGCAGGGCGACATGGCGCGCGCCACTGTGTTCAATCTCGATCCGGCGGCGCAGGCTAAGAGCTTCGCCGCGCAGGGCTTCGAATATCTCCACGTCGTCGATCTCGACGGTGCCTTCGCCGGCAAGCCGATGAATGCGCATGCGGTGGAGGCGATGCTGAAGGCCGTCACCATGCCGGTGCAGCTCGGCGGCGGCATCCGCGACCTCAAGACCATCGAGGCCTGGCTCGACAAGGGCATCACCCGCGTCATCATCGGCACAGCGGCGGTGCGCGATCCGGATCTGGTGAAGGGCGCCGCCAAGAAATTCCCCGGCCGCGTCGCCGTGGGCCTCGATGCGCGCGACGGCAAGGTCGCGGTCGAGGGCTGGGCCGAGACCTCGCATGTGACCGCGCTCGAGATCGCGCAGCGCTTCGAGGACGCCGGCGTCGCCGCGATCATCTTCACCGACATCGCCCGCGACGGCCTGCTCAAGGGCCTCAACCTCGACGCCACGATCGCCCTCGCCGACCGCATCTCGATTCCGGTGATCGCCTCCGGCGGCTTTGCCTCGATCGACGACGTCAAGGCGTTGCTGGAGCCGCGTGCCAACAAGCTCGCCGGCGCCATCGTCGGCCGCGCGCTCTACGACGGACGGCTTGATCCCGCCGCCGCGCTCAAGCTGATCCGCAGCGCGGCTTAGGAGACAGAGACATGTTCAAGGTTCGTGTGATCCCCTGTCTCGACGTCAAGGACGGGCGCGTGGTCAAGGGCGTCAACTTCGTCGATTTGCGCGACGCCGGCGATCCGGTCGAGGCCGCGATCGCCTATGACGCCGCCGGCGCCGACGAGCTCACCTTCCTCGACATCACCGCCACCCATGAGAACCGCGGCATCATGCTGGATGTGGTGCGGCGGACGGCGGAGGCCTGCTTCATGCCGCTGACCGTGGGCGGCGGCGTCCGCACCGTCGACGACATCAAGACCCTGCTGCGGTCCGGCGCCGACAAGGTCTCGATCAATTCCGCGGCCGTCAGCCGCCGCGAATTCGTCAAGGAGGCGGCCGAGAAGTACGGCGAGCAATGCATCGTGGTCGCGATCGACGCCAAGCGGGTCAAGCGCGCCGGCGGCTCGGAGCGCTGGGAGATCTTCACCCATGGTGGGCGTAATGCCACCGGGATCGATGCCATCGAATATGCCCAGGAGGTCGTCGCGCTCGGCGCCGGCGAAATCCTGCTGACCTCGATGGACCGGGACGGCACGAGGCAGGGCTTTGACCTGCCGCTGACCCGGGCGATCGCGGACAGTCTTCCCGTACCGGTCATCGCGTCCGGTGGCGTCGGCAATCTCGATCATTTGGTCGATGGCGTCCGCGAGGGTCATGCCACCGGCGTGCTGGCCGCCTCGATCTTCCACTTCGGGGAATTTACCATCCGCCAGGCCAAGGATCACATGGTGCGCGCCGGCCTGCCGATGCGCCTCGATCCTTAGTGCGTGGTCCGGAATAGTGGAGACGGGTTTTCCGAAAAGACCAAGCTCAAACAGAGTGGTTGGGGACTCCTTGTCACAAAAATGCTAAGCCCCCACCTAGGGATGGCACCAAAGCGGTGCCGGTGCGCATGCTTGAGTTGAGTTGATGTCGCGTTTCACGGTCCACGATCTGGCTGCCACCATCGACGCCCGCGCTGCAACGGGCGGCGAGGCGTCCTATACCCGCAAGCTGCTCGACAAGGGCGCGGAGCATTGCGCCAAGAAATTGGGCGAGGAAGCGGTCGAGACCGTGATCGCCGCGGTCGGGAATGACCGTGATCATCTCATCGCGGAAAGTGCCGATCTGGTGTTTCATCTGCTGGTTCTGTTGAAGTCACGCGGCGTGAAGCTGGAGGATGTCGAGGCCGCGCTGGAGAAGCGCACCTCGATGTCGGGACTGGAAGAGAAGGCGTCGCGCAAGCGCGACTAGCGCACATGATCGAGCGCATTGATGAGAGGGGCGGCCTCATGGACATCCGGGCACCAGATCAACAATACAACCCCTACCGCACCTTCACGCGCCAGCAATGGTCGCATTTGCGCGACGATACGCCGATGACGCTCGAGCCGGGCGAGTTCGACCGCCTGCGTTCGATGCACGACCGCCTCGATTTGCAGGAGGTCGAGGACATCTACCTGCCGCTGTCGCGACTGCTCTCCATTTATGTCGATGCGACCCAGCGGCTGTATTATTCGCAGCGCCAGTTCCTCAACATCCGCGACCGCAAGATGCCCTATATCGTCGGCGTCGCCGGCTCCGTCGCGGTCGGCAAGTCGACCACGGCCCGCGTGCTGCAGGCGCTGTTGGCGCGCTGGTCACCGCGGCCGAAGGTCGACCTGATCACGACCGACGGTTTCCTGTTTCCGAATGCCGTGCTCGAGCGGCAGGGCATCATGCAGAAGAAGGGCTTTCCTGAGAGCTACGACCTGCCGACCCTGCTGTCGTTCCTCAGCGACATCAAGGCGGGACGGCGCCGCGTGCGTGCGCCGGTCTATTCGCATCTGACCTATGACATCGTGCCGAACAAATGGGTCGAGATCGATCAGCCCGACATCCTGATCGTCGAGGGCGTCAACGTACTGCAGACCGGGCGGCTGCCGCGCGACGGCAAGGCGGTGCCGTTCGTTTCCGACTTCTTCGATTTCTCGGTCTATATCGACGCCGACGAGTCCGCGCTGCGGCAGTGGTACATCAAGCGCTTCCTGGCGCTGCGCGACACCGCGTTCACCGATCCAAGGTCCTACTTCCACCGCTATGCGCTGCTGTCGGACGAGGAAGCGACGGCAACCGCGATCGCGATCTGGGAGCGCACCAACCTCGCCAATCTCGAGGACAACATCCTGCCGACCCGGCCGCGCGCGACGCTGATCCTGAAGAAGGGCGCCGACCACGTGGTGCAGTCGGTCGCGCTGCGCCGGCTGTAAGTTCTGACCCGCTAAAAGCTGACCACATCAGTTGTGTCGTCCCGGCCAAGTGCGCAATTGCGCACGGGGGGCCGGGACCCATACGCCGCCGGCCCTTGCAAAAGGCACGCGGAGAGACGGTCGTTCACCAATTAACATTCGTGGTTATGGGTCCCGGCCTTCGCCGGGACGACGCGGAGTTTGCGGCCACTACGCCGCGACATGCCGCGCAGCGGCCAGGCCTGCTAGCGCTTCTTCCAGCTTCTCGCGGTCGAGTGGCTTGATCAGGAAGCCATCCATGCCGGCTTCGAAGCAGGCGTAGCGATCCTCCACCAGCGTGTTGGCGGTCAGCGCCAGGATCGGCGTCCGGCGTCCGGACTGGCCGGCCAGCCCGCCGGACTCGTGGGCGCGGATCTGCTTGGTGGTCTCGATGCCGTTGAGGCGCGGCATCTGGATGTCCATCAGCACGAGATCATAGGGCGTGCCGGCCGACGTCGCCGAGAGCCAGGATTCCATCGCCTGCTCGCCATTGGTGGTGATGACGACGCTGTGGCCGAGCCGGGCGAGCAGCGAGCGCATCAGGAGCGCGTTGATCTCATTGTCTTCTGCAACCAGGATCGTGAGCCCTAGCGGCGCGGCCGCCGGCGCAGTGGGCGCGGACTCAGTGACTGTCTCGATTGCAGGGCTTGGCGTAACAAGACTTGGCGTCACAAGGCTTGGTGCGGCGATTTCGGGTGACGCGGTCAGGCGCGCGGCGAGCGACGACGCACGCAGCGGCTTGACCAGATAGCCGGTGAATGCGGCCGTCTCGGAAGCCGAAAGGTCCTGCCGCGTCGCCGGCGTGACCATCACGATCCGATGGGTTGCGTGGATGCGAGCAGCGTTGGCGAACGTCTCGATCGTCGGCGTGCCGAGCGTGTGATCGATCAGCACCGTGTGCCAGCTCCGCTCCGGCAGCAAGGCCTTGGCGACATCGGCATCCGACACGATGCAGGTCTGCGCGCCCCAGCGTTGCAGCCGCCGCGAGATCAGCGAGGCCTCGATGCTGTGCGGCGCGATCAGCATGATCGATTGCCCGGCGAGGTCGGGCGCGGTGAAGCCGTTGGCCTCGCCGGTGTCGGCAGCAACGAGCGGAATCGAGACCTCGAAGGTCGAGCCCGCGCCCGGCGTGCTTGCGAGCGAGATCCGGCCGCCCATTCGCTTGACGATGCGATCGCTGATCGAGAGGCCGAGCCCGGTGCCGCCATAGCTGCGCGCGATGCGGTCGTCGGCCTGCTCGAATTCCCGGAAGATGCGCTGCTGCGCTTCCGGTGCGATGCCGATGCCGGTGTCGCGAACCAGGAAGCTGATCTCGTTCGGCCAGATGCCGGGCTCGACGATCAGCGCCACGCCGCCGGTCGCGGTGAACTTGATGGCGTTGCCGGCGAGATTGAGCAGCACCTGGCGCAGCCGCGCGGCGTCGCCGGTCACCTGCATCGGCAACCGCTCGTCGACATAGGCGGCGATCTCGATGCCCTTGGCCTCCGCGCGCGGCGCCAGCAATTCGGTGATCTCCTCGATCAGGCCGGACAGCGCGAAGGCGCGGTGTTCGAGATCGATCTTGCCGGCTTCGATCTTGGAATAGTCGAGCAGCTCCTCGATCAGCGCGAGCAGCGCGTCGCCGGAGGTCTTGACCGCCTTGACGTAGGTGGTCTGCTCCGGCGTCAGCTGGGTGTCCATCAGCAGTCCGCTCATGCCGATGATGCCGTTCAGCGGGGTGCGGATCTCGTGGCTTGCCATCGCGAGGAAGCGCGACTTGGCGCGGTTGGCGGCATCGGCCTGGTCGCGGGCTTCGGCCAGCGCGCGCTCGCTCTCGGTGCGGTCGGTGACGTCGCGGCCGACGCTCTGCATCTCCGCCGGCGCGCCGGCATCGTTGCGCACGAGGCCCTCGCGCCAGGCGATCCAGCGCGGCCCGTGCGGTCCCTCGATCTTCTGGTCGTAGACCCGCGTGCCGTTGGATTCGAGCGCGGTGTCGCCCTGCTCGAGCACCTTGAGGGTAGCGGTGCTGCCGATCAATTCGCCGCGCGGGATCTGCGCCAGCGCGCAATAAGCGTCGTTGGCATAGGTGATGAGGCCGTCGAGGTCGCGCAGCACGATCAAATCGTCCTGCGCCTCGAACAGGGTGGAGGCGCGCTGTTCGGCCTCCTGCAGTTCCCAGTTGCGATCGGCCATCGCCTCATTGTGCATGACGATGGTGCGCAACCTTCTGCGCATCAGCCGCAACCGGATGCCGAGCGTCACGATCCAGAGACAGGCGAGCGCGAACAGGAAGCTGACGCCGATCGCGAATATATTGGGATCGTAGCCGCTGTGGCTCGAGAGCGCGCCGGAAATGAACCCGAAGGCGCCGCCGAATGCGACGGAAAAGATCGTGAAGGAACGGACGATCGTCGCAACCCAGGAATGGCGCCGCAGGAAGCGGCGAAGGCGCAACTTGATCCGGAAGAAACGCCCCATCAATGGTGGTCCTGAGAGTGCCCGATCTGGCGATGAGGATGCGTCGGCCACCTTGAAAAGTGCTTGAGGTTGGTGGCCGTTTCGCGCCGCCCTCGGAACAGGGTTAGCGGGAGGTTAACTCCGCCACTGTCTGGTCGCGGAAGCGCGCGTGCGGCGCGAGCGATGCCGCTTCGAGACGGCGGTGTCCGCCGCGGGCGCTGACGATCAGCGCCGCGGCGTCGCGCGCCGAGAACGTCTTCGACTGCACGTAGACGCCGTAATCGAACGGACCGTCATGGGAAAGATAGATGATCGGGCCGGTTGCGGTCGGCGCGCCGGAAATCCCGATCAGCTGCGGCACGGCGTTGCTTTCGCAGGCGCCGGCCTCGGCATCGTCGATGTCGTCGATCATCGTGAAGTCGGCGGCCTCGGCGCTGTCGGCGATCCGGACCCGGACGGTGGCAAGGCTGGGGTCGTCGGTGAAGCTGACGTGAAGCTGCGCCTGCCAGGGGACCGATGCGATCTGCATCGTGGCGCCGCCGACCTCGATGCAGGGCCCAGGACCCGGCAGGAATTCAGCGCGGGCGAATACCGCGGCCACGGCAAGGGGGACCACCGAGGCCAGAACCTTCATACGCAACATGACACAACTCGCTCGACCCAAGCTTGCCGCGGATCGCGGTGCTTATGGTTTGCGGAGCGTAAATGAGAGTGGTTACCGTCGTGTTGACGCGGATGATTCCGGCATGAATCGGGACAGTGCTCCGGTTCGAGTCACGCCGCGCGGCGCAAATCGTCGGCCAATGCACGATAGGACAGCGCTTCGGCGAGGTGCAGCCGGCCGATCGTCTCGGCGCCGTCGAGATCGGCGAGCGTGCGCGCCACCCGCAGCACGCGGTGATAACCGCGCGCGGTGAGGTGCATGGTCTCGGCCGCTTCGCGGAGCAGCTTCTGGCCATGCGCGTCGGGCTGCGCGATGGTCTCGAGCAGCGCGCTCGGCGCTTCCGCATTGGTGCGGACATGCGGCATGCCGGCCGCCGCGAAGCGCGCAAGCTGGATGTCGCGCGCGGCCGCGACGCGGGCGGCGACCTCGGCCGAGCCCTCCGCCGGCGGCGGCAGGATCAGATCGGCCGCGGTCACGGCCGGCACCTCGATCCGCAGGTCGATCCGATCCATCAGCGGCCCGGAGATCCGCATCTGGTAATCTGAGGTGCAGCGGTCGAGCCGGCCGCGCTTGCAGGAATAGCCGGGCTCAAAGGCGTGGCCGCAGCGGCACGGGTTCATCGCTGCGACCAGCATGAAGCGCGCCGGATAGGTGACGCGATGGTTGGCCCGGCTCACCGAGACTTCGCCGTTCTCGAGCGGCTGGCGCAGCGAATCCAGCACACGCGGATCGAACTCCGGCAATTCGTCGAGGAACAGCACGCCCTGATGCGCGAGCGAGATCTCGCCCGGCTTGGCGCGCATGCCGCCGCCGGTCAGCGCCGCCATGCTGGCGGAATGATGCGGGCTGCGGAACGGGCGCCGCGCGGTCAATGCGCCGTCGCGGATCTCGCCGGCGACGGACGCGATCATCGAGACTTCGAGCAATTCGGATGGCGACAGCGGTGGCAGGATCGAAGGCAGCCGCGCCGCCAGCATCGATTTGCCGGCGCCGGGTGAGCCCATCATGAGCAAATGGTGTCCGCCGGCGGCGGCGATCTCGAGCGCGCGCTTTGCGCTCTCCTGGCCCTTGATGTCGCGCAGGTCGAGCAGCGCTTCCTCGCGCGCCTCGTTTTGGTCTTGCACCTTCGGCTGCGGGCGCGACAGCACCTGCGTGCCCTTGAAGTGATTGGCGATCTGGATCAGCGATTGGGCTGCGATGATCTGGATGTCCGGGCTCGCCCAGGCGGCCTCCGAGCCGCAGGCGGCCGGACAGATCAATCCCTCGTCGCGCGAATTGGCGCCGATCGCCGCCGGCAGCACGCCCGCCACCGGTGCGATCGAGCCGTCGAGCCCGAGTTCGCCAAGCACGGTGAAGCCGCTGAGCGCATCCGGCGGGATCGCCCCGATCGCCGCCATCAGGCCGAGCGCGATCGGCAGGTCGTAATGGCTGCCCTCCTTGGGCAGGTCGGCCGGCGCGAGGTTGACGGTGATGCGGCGGGCGGGAAGCGCGAGGCCGGAGGCGATCAGCGCCGAGCGCACCCGCTCGCGCGCCTCCGACACCGCCTTGTCGGGCAGGCCGACGATCGCAAACGCCGGCAATCCCGGCGCGACCTGGACCTGTACGTCGACCGCACGGGCCTCAATCCCCTCGAAAGCGACGGTGGAAACCCGCTGGACCATGCTGCCCCTATCTTCCGCCACCCAAGGTAGCGGAGCGGATTGCCCAGCGCAAGAACATTAAGAGAACATCCGGGGGCGACGCGCGCCGCCCCCGGATGCGCCCGCCGTCACAGCGTCATCTGCATCGGCTCGGGATAGTAATGGAAGCCCTCGCCGGCCTTGGCGACGTGGCCGTAGCCGGGCCAGGCGAAGTGATAGGACATCACGGGCGTCTTGTTGGCGGCCAGCATCTCGAGCAGCTTGACCCGTGAGTTCGCCGCCTGTTTCGGATCGGTATCGTAGGAGAACTCCATCCGCGGCCGCTCCAAGAGCAGCACCGCGTGATGCGAGAGGTCGCCGAGGAAGGCAAAGGACTTGCCGCCCGAGCTCACCATGAAGATGGTGTGGCCCACGGTGTGGCCGGGCGCTGCGATCGCCTGCACGCCGGGCAGGAATTCCTGGCCATCCTTGAAGAACACGATGCGATCGCGCACCGGCAGCAGGTTCTTGCGGGCGTGCACCACAAAGTCCTTCAACGGACTGCCCATCTTGCCTTCGTCGGTCCAGAAATCGAGATCGCTTTGCGCGATGTAGTACTGCGCATTCGGGAACAGCGGCTTGTTGTCGGCATCGACAATGCCGCCGATATGATCGATATGCGCGTGCGACAGCACGACGGCGTCGATGTCCTCCGGCTTGATGCCGGCTTCCTTCATGCTCTTCTGCTGCCGGCCGGTGGTCGGACCGAACGCCTTCGACGTGCCCATGCCGGTATCGAACAGGATCAGTTTGTCGCCCATGTTGACGATCGGCGAGTTCTGCTCGAGCACGACATTGTCGGGCGAGAGGAAGTTGTCGGAGAGCATCTTCTTCACTTCTTCCTTCGGCACGCCGGTGAAGGTGCCGGAGGGATCGCCGAGCGGAAGCGGGCCGTCGGAGACGACGGTCACTTCGGCATCGCCGAGAACGAAGCGGTGCCAATAGGGTGTCTGCGTGCCGAGCTTCGGCGCGCGTGCCTGCGCGGTGCCGCCGAGAAGTGTGCTGGCGCCGAGACCGGCACCGAGCGCGAGCAAGGATCGTCGTGAGACATTGAGCGTCATAACGTCTTCCTCCACAATTTTTATGATGTTTTCGCGTTGTTGCCCGCGCGTTGACCCGCCGCTTGACCTGACGCAGGCAAGAGAATGCTGCCCTCGCCCGCGCAAGCTGGCAAGTAGAATAAGGCGAACGCACACGCGCCCGTACGCTGGCTAAATTTCAGCCAGCCTGTGCAGCGCACAAGGGAGGAGGATTATTTCGCGGCGCGCTTCTTCTCGATGGTATCCCAGATCATCGCTGCGACATCCGGGCCGTTGAGCCGCTGGATGGCGCGGATGCCGGTCGGCGAGGTGACGTTGATCTCGGTCAAATTGCCGTCGATCACGTCGATGCCGACGAACAGCAGGCCGCGTTCGCGCAGCGCAGGTCCAAGTGTGGCGCAGATTTCGCGCTCGCGATCCGAGAGCTCGGTCGCCTTGGCCGCACCGCCGCGCACCATGTTGGAGCGCAGATCGTCGGCTGCCGGCACGCGGTTGACGGCGCCGGCGAATTCGCCGTCGACCAGGATGATGCGCTTGTCGCCATGCTTCACCTCGGGGAGGAAGCGCTGGATCACCCAGGCCTCCTTGAAGGTCACCGAGAACATGTCGAACAGCGAGCCGAAGTTCATGTCCTCCGGCAGCACGCGGAAGACCGCGGCGCCGCCATGGCCGTGCAACGGTTTCATCACGACGGCGCCGTGCTGGTCGCGGAACGCGTTGATCTCGTCGAGGTCGCGCGAGATCAGGGTCGGCGGCATCAGCTGCGGGAAATTCATCACGAACAGCTTTTCCGGCGCGTTGCGCACGCTGGCCGGATCGTTGACGACCAGGGTGCTCGGATGGATGCGCTCGAGGAAATGCGTCGAGGTGATGTAGGCGAGGTCGAACGGCGGGTCCTGCCGCAGCAGCACGACGTCGAAGCCGTTGAGCGCCTCCCGCTTCGGCTCGCCCAGCGTGAAGTGATCGCCGACCTCGTCGCGTACGGTGAGAGGCTGCACCGGCGCCACCAGCTCCTCGCCGCGCAGCGACAGCTTGTCGGGCGTGTAGTAGGAAATGCCGTGGCCGCGCTTCTGCGCCTCGAGCAGCAGCGCGAAGGTCGAATCGCCGCGGATGTTGATGCGCGCGATGGGATCCATCTGGACGGCGATCTTCAATTTCATAAGCGTGTCCCGCGAGGTCTGAGGGTAACTTTAAGGGCTTGCGTCGAATGCCGCTAACAAATGGCGCGGCAGGCTCTTCGGCGCAATCAGCACGGCGTCGAATCTGAGATCAAATTCGGCATGTTCGGGATGCGCCATCAGCCAGGCCTGGGCGGCGTTGACGATGCGCTGCTGCTGGCGCGGCGTCACCGCATAGGCGGCGTCGTCGAGGCTGGCACGGGCCTTGACCTCGACGAAGGCGAGCAGATTGCGCCGGCGCACCACCAGGTCGATCTCGCCATAGGGGGTGCGGAAGCGCCTTGCCAGGATGCGATAGCCCTTGGCGATCAGAAGCGCCGCGGCGCGGCTTTCGGCCGAGATGCCGGTGCGGAATGCCGCGACGCGTTCAGGCGAGGCGCTGTCAGTCTTCGCCATCGCCGTCCCCGATGGTCTTGGCAATTTCTTTGGCGAGCTCGAGGGCGCGGGCGTAGACCTCGCGGCGCGGCCGACCCGACAGCTCGACGGCGTGCGCCACCGCATCCTTGACGCTGCCGCGCGCGAGCTGCACGCGCAGGAGATCGTCGAGTGCGTCCTGGCCCATCATGCCGGCATCGTCTGGTGGCGGCCCGATGACGAGCACGAATTCGCCGCGCGTCTCCAGCGCGTCCGCGCCTGCCGCAAGCTCGGCGACCGGCGCGCGCTTGACCTCCTCATGCAGCTTGGTCAGCTCGCGGCAGATCGCCGCATCGCGTCCAGCCATGATCGCGGCGAGATCGCGCAGCGTGTCCTGCACGCGATTGCCGGATTCGAACATCACGAGCGTCGCATCGATCCGGGCGAGCTCGGTAAGCCGCGCGCGGCGCGCGTGCTCCTTCGCCGGCAAAAATCCCTCGAAGAAGAACCGGTCGGTCGGCAGCGCCGCAACCGACAGCGCTGATAGCACCGATGATGGCCCCGGCACCGAGATGACGGCATGCCCGGCGGCGCAGACGTCGCGCACCAGCTTGAAGCCGGGATCGGAGATCAGCGGCGTGCCGGCATCGGAAACCAGCGCGATCGAGGCGCCCTGCGCCAGCCGCTCGAGGATCTTGGGCCGGGCCTGGGCCGCGTTGTGCTCGTGATAGAGCGCCAGCTCGGCGGTGATTGCGTAACGTTCGGTCAGCCGGCGCGTAATCCTGGTGTCCTCGCAGGCGATGACGTCGACGCCCGCCAGCGTCTCCAGCGCGCGAAGGGTGACGTCGGCGAGATTTCCGATCGGGGTCGCCACCAGATGGAGCCCGGGCGCGGCCTTTGGCGCAGCAAGCTGCTGGCCGCCGATCGAAAAGGTCCTGGCCGCTGTGCCTGTCGTGGCATCGGAATGGTGGAGGGAACTGGCTTTTGCGCGCATAATGCCAATCTAGAGGGATGGCAGCACTTGCGCCACATCCGGCAACCGCGATGACGGTAGGCGGTTGCTGAGGGAAACGGGAGCCGCGGCAACGGCGCCGCGAGGCCATAATCCTTTTGTTTTAGTTAACTATTCGCCGACAATATGCCTGAATCCACCCGCCTCATCAGAGCTGGATGGAGTCCTGGCCGATCCTGGTCGGTCAAGAGAAGAGAGACGATGGCAGGCCCGCATCACCGCATGTCCCCGCCGTCGGGCACGACCCGGCGAACCGCGCTAGGTCTGCTCGTGGGCGCGCCGTTGCTGACGGCCTGTTCTGGCGTCCAGCAGAGCCTGAGCCAGTTTTCCAGCCCGTTCGGCGGCAACCAGGAAGCCGGTCCTGCCGGGCCGCCGCAACAGCCGCAGGCGGTCGGCACCGGGCAAGTCAAGATCGGGCTGATCCTGCCGCTGTCGGCCTCCGGCAATGCCGGGCTCGCCGCGCAGTCGATGCGGAACGCCGCCGAAATGGCGCTGGCGGAATTTCAGAACCCCAACATTCAACTCCTGATCAAGGACGATGGCGGCAGCCCGCAAGGTGCGGCGCAGGGCACCCAGCAGGCGCTGTCCGAGGGCGCCGAGATCATTCTGGGACCGCTGTTCGCAGGCTCGGTGCCCGCCACCGCGCAACTGACGCGGCCGCGCGGCACCTCGGTGATCGCATTCTCCACCGATTCGAGCGTCGCCGGGCGCGGCGTCTATCTGCTGAGTTTCCTGCCGGAGTCCGACATCAATCGGATCGTCGACTATTCCTCGGGGATCGGAAAACGCTCGTTCGCCGCGATGGTGCCGGACAACGCCTATGGCAACGTGGTCGAGGCCGCGTTCAAGCAGGCGGTCGGCCGCAAGAACGGCCGCGTCGTTGCCTTCGAGAAATATGGCGCCGACCGCGCGACGCCGGCGCGGACCGTGGCCCAGGCGCTCGGCCAGGCCGACGCGCTGCTGCTCGCCGACGACGGCGATTCGGTGGTCGCGACCGCCGACGCACTCACCGCAGCGGGTGCCAATCTGCGCAACATCCAGCTGCTCGGCACCGGGCTGTGGGACAATCCGCGGGTGTTCGCGAGCCCGGTCCTGCAGGGCGGCCTCTACGCCGCGCCCGATCCGTCCGGCTTCCGCAGCTTCGCCGGCCGCTATCGCGCCAAATACGGCGGCGAGCCGGTGCGCACCGCAACGCTTGCCTATGACGCCGTGGCGCTGATGGCGGCGCTGGCGCGCACCCAGGGCGCGCAGCGTTTTGCGCCGGAGACGCTGACCAATCCATCCGGCTTTGCCGGCATCGATGGTCTGTTCCGTTTCCGCTCCGACGGCACCAATGAACGCGGCCTTGCCGTCATGAAGGTGGCTTCCGGCGGCGGCACGCCGGTCGCCGGCTCGCCGAAGAGCTTTGGCGCTTAACTTTCGTCAGGCGGTCAAGCTGCCTTGTCGAGCGCCGGAACCCGCCAGCTACTTTGCATGGGGTTGTTTTCGATATTTTGGCAGCGTGCACCTAGACCGTTTTCGAGCGAAGTGGATACCGGTTCGCGTGAAGAAAACGCGTCAAAACAAGAATCTGGAGCCCCGTTCCGATTCAATCGGAACGGGATAGGCTCTAGGCGGCGAGATCCGCGACGACCGCGTCGAGCACCGGAAATCCCGACTTGGTCACGCGCAGCCGTCCGTCGGCATCGACGGCGATGGCGCCTTCCTCGCGCAGCATCGCGATCCGGTGCGGGTCGAGCTTGCGGCCGGAAAGCTTCGCATAGCGCGTGGGATCGATACCTTCGGCGAGCCGCAGCCCCATCAGGAGGAATTCGTCGGCGCGCTCTTCGCTGTTGAGGCTGTCATCGGTGACGACGCCATGGCCCCGCTCCTCGACGTTCAACAGCCAGGCCTCGGGGCGCCGCTCGGTCGCGGTTGCGTGCCTGACGCCGTCGATGTCGAGCCTGCCATGCGCGCCGGGGCCGATACCGGCATATTGCTCGCCGCGCCAATAGACGAGGTTGTGCTTGCACTCGGCGCCGGTGCGGGCGTGGTTGGAGATCTCGTAGGCCGGCAGTCCTTCGCGGGCGCAGACCTCCTGCGTCACGTCGTAGAGCGCGCGCGCGGTCGCTTCATCCGGGGTCTGCAATTTGCCGGCGGCATGCAGCCCGAAGAACGGCGTGCCTTCCTCGATCGTGAGCTGATAGAGCGACAGATGCTCGGCCGCTTCCGAGATCGCCTGCTTCAATTCGTTGGCCCACATCTGCGGCGTCTGGTCGGGCCGCGCGTAGATCAGGTCGAACGAGTAACGGTCGAACGCGTTTCGCGCGATCGCAACCGCGTCGAGCGCTTCGCGCGCGGTATGCAAGCGGCCCAATGCCTTGAGCGACGCATCGTCCAGCGCCTGCACGCCGAGCGAGACGCGATTGACGCCGGCTGCGCGATAGCCGCGAAAGCGCGTCGCCTCGACGCTGGTCGGATTGGCCTCGAGCGTCACCTCGACATCGCGCGAGACCTGCCAGTGCTTGCCGATCGCATCGAGCACGGCGCCGACGGTCTGCGGCTGCATCAGCGAGGGTGTGCCGCCGCCGAGGAAGATCGAGGACACTTCGCGTCCCGGCACCCGTGCCGCCGTGGTCTCGATCTCGCGGGCGAACGCGCGCACGAAGCGCGCCTCGTCGACCGGCGCGTGCCGGACGTGGCTGTTGAAATCGCAATACGGGCATTTGGACAGGCAGAACGGCCAGTGCACGTAGACGCCGAAAGCTTCTCGTTCAGCGTGGCTCAAGGCAGATCTCCGCGAGCTTCACGAAAGCGCGGGCGCGATGCGACAGGCCGAGCCCGAGCGGCGGCAGGCCGTGCTTCTCGATGCTGCTCATCTCGCCAAAGGTCCGCGTGTGCCCGTCGGGCAGGAAAGCCGGATCATAGCCGAATCCGGCGGTGCCGCGCGGCGGCCAGACCAGGGTTCCATCGGCGCGGGCCTCGACCTCTTCGAGGTGATCGTCCGGCCAGGCCACGCACAGTGCGGAGACGAAGTGCGCACTTCGGCGGTCCGGCGCGGTGGCGCCGCGCTCCTGCAGCAGGCGCTCGATCCGCGTCATCGCCGCCATGAAGTCCTTGCCCTCGCCGGCCCAGCGCGCCGAGTAGATCCCGGGCGCGCCATCGAGCGCGTCGACCACGAGGCCGGAATCGTCGGCGAAAGCCGGCAGTCCCGTCGCCTTCGCGGCCTCGATGGCCTTGATCGCCGCGTTGGCGCGAAAGCTGTCGCCGGTCTCCTCGGGCTCGGCGAGACCGAGCTCGCCGGCCGACACCGCCTCCACGCCGTGCGGCGCCAGCAGTTCCCGCATCTCGGCAAGCTTGCCGGGATTATGGGTGGCGATGACGAGCCTTCCGGTGATTCGGCGGTGCATGACCAATCTGACTACGCCACCGCGATCTTTTGCAAGTCGACCAGACGCGCGACACCTTTGCGCGCCAGTGCCATCAGCGCCAGGAATTCACCTTCCGAGAACGGCGTCTTCTCGGCGGTGCCCTGCACCTCGATGATGCGGCCGTCGCCGGTCATGACGAAATTGGCGTCGGTGTCGGCCTCGGAGTCCTCGGCATAGTCGAGATCGAGCACCGGCGTGCCCTGGTAGATGCCGCAGGAAATCGCCGCCACGTTGTCGCGCAACACGTTGGTCTTCAGCATGTTGCGGGTCTTCATCCAGTTGATGCAGTCGGCCAGCGCCACCCAGGCACCGGTGATCGAGGCGGTGCGGGTGCCGCCATCGGCCTGGATGACGTCGCAATCGACCGTGATCTGGCGCTCGCCGAGCGCCTCGAGGTCGACGGCCGCGCGCAGCGAGCGGCCGATCAGCCGCTGGATCTCGACCGTGCGGCCGCCCTGCTTGCCGGCGGAGGCCTCGCGGCGGGTGCGTTCCAGGGTGGCGCGCGGCAGCATGCCGTATTCGGCGGTGACCCAGCCGCGGCCCTGGCCCTTCAGCCAAGGCGGCAACCGCTCTTCCAACGTGGCGGTCACCAGCACATGGGTGTCGCCGAACTTCACCATGCAGGAACCCTCGGCATATTTGACGACGCCGCGTTCCAGCGACACGGGACGCAGTTCATCGGGCGCACGGCGGCTTGGCCGCATTGGAAATCCTCCAGAATTCCGAGAAAGTGGGTTGGGCGTGCTTGTAGGAGGGGGAAGGGGCAGCGGCAAGGGTTTTCGGCCCCGGGATGGTCCGGTGCCAGGGTGGCCGAATGCACGCTTGTCACAGGCCTCCGGGAGCGACAGATTAGGCAGCAATTGTGAAGGACTGGGAGTGTGACGCACCACGATCCGATAGGCCTGATCGCGCCGCATGCAGGGCTCGCCCAGCTCAACGAGCGTTCGCGCGACATTTTTCGTCAAATCGTCGAAAGCTATCTCGCGACCGGCGAGCCGGTCGGTTCGCGCAATATCTCGCGCCTGATCGCATTACCGCTGTCGCCGGCCTCGGTCCGCAATGTGATGTCGGATCTCGAGCAGCTCGGCCTGATCTATGCGCCGCACACCTCGGCGGGCCGGCTGCCGACCGAACTCGGCCTGCGCTTCTTCGTCGACGCCCTGATGCAGGTCGGCGACCTCACCGAGGCCGAGCGGCAATCGATCCAGACCCAGCTTGCTGCCGTCGGCCGTGCGCAATCGGTCGAGGCGGCGCTTGGCGAAGCGTTGACGCGGCTGTCGGGGCTGACCCGTGCGGCGGCGGTGGTGCTGACGCAGAAGTCGAACGCGCGGCTGAAGCACATCGAATTCGTGCGGCTGGAGCCGGAGAAAGCGCTGGTCGTGCTGGTCGGCGAAGACGGCCAGGTCGAAAACCGGGTGCTGGCATTGCCGCCGGGCGTTCCCTCCTCGGCCCTGATCGAAGCGACCAATTTCCTCAATGCGCGGATTCGCGGCCGGACGCTGGCCGAAGCGCGGCTCGAGCTCGAGACGGCATTGACGCAAAACCGCGCCGAGCTCGATCAGCTCACGCAAAAGGTCGTCGCGGCCGGCATCGCGAGCTGGTCCGGCGGCGAGAGCGAGGACCGCCAACTGATCGTGCGCGGTCACGCCAATCTGCTCGAGGATCTGCATGCGCTGGACGATCTCGAGCGCATCAAGTCGCTGTTCGACGATCTCGAGACCAAGCGCGGCGTGATCGATCTGCTTGGCCGTGCCGAGCGCGGCGAGGGCGTGCGGATCTTCATCGGCTCGGAGAACAAGCTGTTTTCGCTGTCGGGTTCCTCCACCATCATCGCGCCCTACGGCGACGCCCAGGGCCGGATCGTCGGCGTCCTCGGCGTGATCGGACCGACGCGGCTGAACTATGCGCGGGTGATCCCGACCGTCGACTATGCCGCGCGCATCGTCAGCAAGATGCTGGGTGGCTGAGCGGACTGGATTTCGCCTTCATTTGACGGGTTTTCTTCGCCCGAACTGGAGATCCCACTGCCTGAGGCCGGTATGTTGCGCTTGATTTTCGCCGCCCAAAGCACGATATCCCGGGCAGCAATCCCCAAGATTTGAACCGACGCGAGTTTTCGAGAAGGCAAGCCATGACCGATCCGAACCGGGCCAATGATAACACCGAGAATTCGGCGCCGACGGGTGAGCCCGTGGTCTCGAAGCCCTACATCATGCCTGACGATCCCGAGGTGGGATCGGTTGAGGCGCTGACCAAGGAACTCGCCGAGGCGCGCGACCGGACGCTGCGCACGCTGGCCGAGATGGAGAACCTCCGTCAGCGCACCCGCCGCGAGGTTGCCGACGCCAAGACCTACGGTATCACCGGCTTCGCCCGCGACGTGCTCGATATCGCCGACAATCTGCAGCGCGCGATCGATGCCGTGCCGGCCGAGACCAAGGAATCCGCCGATCCCGGCCTGAAGGCGCTGATCGAAGGCGTCGAGCTGACCGAGCGTTCGCTGCTCAACGCGCTGGAGAAGAACGGCGTGAAGAAGTTCGATCCGATCGGCGAGAAGTTCGATCCGAACTTCCAGCAGGCGATGTTCGAGGTGCCGGACACCTCGGTGCCGTCGGGCACCGTGGTGCAGGTCGTGCAGGCCGGCTACATGATCGGCGATCGCATTCTGCGTCCGGCGCTGGTCGGCGTCTCCAAGGGTGGCGCCAAGGCGGCCCCGAGCGCCGACATCACGGTCTGATCGCTTCGACGCCAGCCCTGAAGCTGCGAGCTTGCTGCTGTCGTTTCACGGCAGCGGCTTCTTATGCGCCTTCGGCCAATAGGTGCCGAAGCTCCAGAGATTTCCTTCCGGGTCACGGCAGGCGAAATCGCGGCTGCCATAGTCGGTGTCACGCAGTTCCATTTCGTCGCGGTAGATCACGTGCTCGGTGAATCCGATCACTGTCTTGAGCCAGCCGATCATCGCCTCGGCGTCCTTGCAGCGCAGGGTCGGGTAGATGCGCGGGGATTCGATGTCGTGCGTCATGGTCGCGCCGTCTCGCGGTAACCTGTAATTCCGACAATCAGGCCTGCCAGCGACGGCGGGCGTCGCGCGAAGTCGAATGCGACGGGGGCCCCAAGCTCGGCCATGTGGATCTCGCGCGGAATGCCTACGCGATGTCCGACGACTGGATCCGCTTGACGCCGGCCTTGTCCATGTCGGTCCAGGCCTTGGCGAGCGATCCCTGGGTGTCGATGCCGCGGCAGGCGTCCTCCACGACATAGGTTTCGAAGCCGGCCTTGCGCGCATCGAGCGCGGTCCATGCCACGCAGAAATCGGTGGCGAGCCCGGCCACGAAAACCCGCTCGACATTGCGCGCCTTCAGATAGGCGGCAAGCCCCGTGGTAGTCTTGCCGTCGGCTTCGGTGAAGGCGGAGTAGCTGTCGACGTCCTTGTGAAAACCCTTGCGGATGATCAGCTCGGCCTGCGGGATCGCGAGATCCTTCGACAGCGAGGCGCCGTCGGTGCCCTGCACGCAGTGGTCGGGCCACAGCACCTGCTTGCCATAGGCGAGGTCGATGGTCTCGAACGGCTTCTTGCCGGCATGGACCGAGGCAAACGAGATGTGTCCAGGCGTGTGCCAGTCCTGCGTCATCACCACATTGGCAAAGCTCTTGGCGATCTTGTTGATGACAGGCACCACCTGCTCGCCGTCCTTCACCGCGAGGCTGCCGCCGGGCAGGAAGCAGTTCTGGACGTCGATCACGAGCAGCGCGGAGCCATCGTCGGGCTTGATCGCAGCCGCCCAGAGGCTCCTGGGAACCAGGGTCGCAAGCGCCAACGTGCCGAGGCCTGCAACTATCTGTCGTCGATCCAACATCGCGCCCCTCCTCGCTTTGATACCGCGCGAGGAGGCTAGTTCCGTTCGGCGAACGGCGAAAGTGGGATTTTTCCAACCGGCCTTGCGAAGGGCCGATCAGCCGCGCGGCTGGATGCCGTCGCGGACCGCGCGGAAGCGCGGGAAGGCCGTCTCCCAATCGGTGCGCGGCGAGCTGCCGATGACCCGCAGCGATGTCTGCGCGCCGAACCGCAGCCACTGCACGATGGTCACCGGGGTGTTGTCCTTGCCGCTGACGGCGTCGATCCGGGTCTCGAAGCCGGGCTGGCCGTCGATCCGGATCGGTTCGGACATGGTGATCCGCCCGTCGCGCACGCCGGGGATCGTGGTGGCGATCTGCTGGGCAAAGCGGCCGCGATCGTCGGGCGTGGCCGGCGCCGAAGTGATGATGCCGAGCAGCATGAAGGGCTTGGCCTCAAGGGCCTTGTCGTCGCCGTCGGCCATCAGCAGCGCTGCGCCCGGCGCCAGCATGCGGATGTTCTTGAAGCTGCTGAGCTCGGTGACCTTGAACGGCATCATGGCGAGCTGTTCGTCGACCGGCACATCCTTGCGGATTTCGGCGGAGGCGAACATCTGCCGGACGGCGTCGTCGGTGTAGATCTTGCTCGCGTTCTCCGGCACTTGCACCGCGACATAGCCGGAGAAGGTCGGCCCCGGCAGGATCATGGAATAGCGCCGCACATTGCTGGCGCCGTCGCGGGCGCTCTCCACGGTGTAGTAGGCGAGGCCGGCCGGCGTCTCGAGGCTCTCGGGCTTGATGTTTCCGGTGCCGGCGGGGTTGGCCTTGAAGGCCGTCACGACCTCGTTGTAGGCGTCCGCGGGCAGGTCGGCGATCAGGACCTTGACGCCTTGGTCCTCGGTCTCGAAGCCGATGAATGATTTGGCGCGGACGAGGCCCACCAGCGGTTTCATCCCGACATGCGCGCCCGGCGGAAACACCACGTCGGCGGCAAAGCCACGACAGGTGGCAGCAATCAGCAAGGCAACCGCAACGAGAACTCGAAAAGGCGTCATGGGGGATCTACCGGTTTTGCTTGGTGGCCGCGCAACGGGGCCGATGCAGGGCTGGATGGCCTCTTCAGTCGAACCGCTTTTAGCGGTTTTGATGGCCCTGCAACAGGCCGCCAAATCTCCGGTCCAGGCCAGTCGGCTCAATTCCATGGGCTTTTCGCCTTGATTGGCGGGCACTTTCCAGTTTCCCGAGGTTTCCAGGAGCGACCACCTGCGGCCGCCAGCGGCCAAACAGCGCGCCCTCGACCCGTGCGCCGCTCTCGCATACGACGTTTGTGAGCGTTCACTCAACAGCGCTGTCGTCGCGCCGTTGATGTCGCGGTCGACGACGGGCGGCATTCTTGCCGATTTGTTAACTTGGTCTGGGCTTGAACCGGGGCCGCAGCCGAGCTGACACAATCTTTCAAACGTCAGTCTTTTCAGGCCTCAACGTTGCGTCCAGTCCTTGCGGGCAGGACCCTCTCTCCTATATCAGGCTCACCGTCGCAATATCGCGAGTATGTGAACGTCTGGGGGTTCGGTACGGAGCGCCGTCAGGGCCCAACCAACCTGCCGTAGCAAAGAGGATATCAAAACCATGGGTAAGGTCATTGGGATCGACCTCGGCACCACGAATTCGTGCGTCGCCGTGATGGATGGCAAGAACGCCAAGGTGATCGAGAATGCCGAGGGCATGCGAACGACGCCGTCGATCGTTGCTTTCACTGACGATGGCGAGCGCCTCGTCGGACAGCCGGCGAAGCGCCAGGCGGTGACCAATCCCGAGCGTACGTTCTTTGCGGTGAAGCGCCTCATTGGCCGCCGCTATGACGACCCGATGGTCGAGAAGGACAAGAAGCTCGTTCCCTACAAGATCGTCAAAGCATCGAACGGCGATGCCTGGGTCGAAGCCGACGGCAAGACCTATTCGCCCTCGCAGGTCTCGGCCTTCATTCTGCAGAAGATGAAGGAGACCGCGGAGGCGCATCTCGGCCAGAAGGTCGATCAGGCCGTCATCACGGTTCCTGCTTATTTCAACGACGCGCAGCGTCAGGCCACCAAGGATGCCGGCAAGATCGCCGGCCTCGAAGTGCTGCGCATCATCAACGAGCCGACGGCTGCCGCGCTCGCCTACGGTCTCGACAAGACGAAGGCCGGCACGATCGCCGTGTACGACCTCGGCGGCGGCACCTTCGACGTCTCGATCCTCGAGATCGGTGACGGCGTGTTCGAGGTGAAGTCGACCAACGGCGACACCTTCCTCGGTGGTGAAGACTTCGACATGCGCCTGGTCGGCTATCTCGCCGACGAGTTCCAGAAGGAGCAGGGCATCAACCTGCGCAACGACAAGCTCGCTCTGCAGCGCCTGAAGGAAGCCGCCGAGAAGGCCAAGATCGAGCTGTCGTCGACCACGCAGACCGAAATCAACCTGCCGTTCATCACGGCTGACCAGACCGGTCCGAAGCATCTGACGATGAAGCTGACCCGCGCCAAGTTCGAGGCGCTGGTGGCCGACCTCGTCGAGAAGACCATCGAGCCGTGCCGCAAGGCGCTGAAGGATGCCGGCCTGACCGCCGGCGAGATCGGCGAAGTGGTGCTGGTCGGCGGCATGACCCGCATGCCGAAGATCCAGGAAGTGGTGAAGCAGTTCTTCGGCAAGGAGCCGCACAAGGGCGTCAATCCCGACGAAGTCGTCGCGATCGGCGCTGCGATCCAGGCCGGCGTGCTGCAGGGCGACGTCAAGGACGTGCTGCTGCTCGACGTGACCCCGCTGTCGCTGGGCATCGAGACGCTGGGCGGCGTGTTCACCCGCATCATCGACCGCAACACCACGATCCCGACCAAGAAGAGCCAGGTGTTCTCGACGGCCGAAGACAATCAGGGCGCCGTCACCATCCGCGTCTTCCAGGGCGAGCGTGAAATGGCGGCCGACAACAAGATGCTCGGCCAGTTCGATCTGATGGGCATTCCGCCGGCTCCGCGCGGCATGCCGCAGATCGAGGTGACCTTCGACATCGACGCCAACGGCATCGTCAACGTCTCGGCAAAGGACAAGGCGACCGGCAAGGAACAGCAGATCCGGATCCAGGCATCCGGCGGTCTGTCCGAGGCCGACATCGACAAGATGGTCAAGGACGCCGAGGCCAATGCGGCCGAGGACAAGAAGCGCCGCGAGGCGGTCGACGCCAAGAACCATGCCGATGGCCTGGTTCATTCGACCGAGAAGGCTTTGGCCGAACACGGTTCGAAGATTCCGGAGACGGATCGTCGCGCCATCGAAGACGCCGTCAGCGACCTCAAGGAAGCGCTGAAGGGCGACGACGCCGAGGCGATCAAGGCCAAGACCAACACGCTGGCGCAGGCCTCGATGAAGCTCGGCGAGGCCATGTACAAGCAGCAGGCCGAGGCCGATGCGGCCAAGGACGCTGCGAAGGATGACGTTGTCGACGCGGAGTTCACCGAGGTCGACGACGACAAGAACAACAAGAAGTCTGCTTAAGCGGGCTTGCGATCATGGCCCTCACACCAAAGAGCACGCGACGCGTCTCGGAGGGGTGGGGGTCATTTTTCTTTAAGGCGATCGCTGCATCTTCCAGACAGGCGCAATCCTTGACGCAATCCCTTGCGCAATCCTTGGCGATCGCGACGAACTTCGGACGGAATTGAAGGATGTCCACCAAGCGCTGCTATTACGAGACCCTCGAGGTTGAGCGGAACGCGGACGAGACCAAGCTGAAATCGGCTTTCCGCAAGCTCGCGATGAAATGGCATCCGGACAAGAACCCGGGCGACGCCAGCAGCGAGGTCCGGTTCAAGGAAATCAACGAAGCCTATGAGGTGCTGAAGGACGGCGACAAGCGCGCCGCCTATGACCGCTTCGGCCATGCTGCCTTCGAGCAGGGCATGGGCGGCGGCGGTCCCGGCTTCGGCGCCGGCTTCGCCTCCTCCTTCTCCGACATCTTCGAGGACCTGTTCGGCATGGCCGGGCAGCGCCGCGGCGGCGGCGGCCGTGAACGCGGTGCCGACCTGCGCTACAATATGGAGATCACGCTCGAGGAGGCCTTCCAGGGCAAGACCGCGCAGATCGAGATCCCGGTCTCGGTGACCTGCGAATCCTGCTCCGGCACCGGCGCCAAGGCCGGCACCAAGCCGAAGACCTGCTCGCATTGCGGCGGCGCCGGCCGTATCCGGCAGGCCCAGGGCTTCTTCACGCTGGAGCGGACCTGCCCCGGCTGTCAGGGCCGCGGCCAGATGATTGAGGACGCCTGCACCTCCTGCGCCGGTTCCGGCCGGGTGACGCGCGAGCGCACGCTGTCGGTCAACATTCCCCCGGGCGTCGAGGACGGCACCAGGATTCGTCTCGCCGGCGAAGGCGAGGCCGGTGTCCGCGGCGGACCGCCCGGCGACCTCTACATCTTCCTGTCGCTGACCACGCACCAGTTCTTCCAGCGCGACGGCGCCGACCTGCACTGCCGCGTGCCGATCTCGATGGTGACCGCAGCCCTCGGCGGCGAGTTCGAGGTGCCGACCATCGACAAGAGCAAGACCAAGGTGAAGGTGCCGGCCGGGACCCAGTCCAGCCGCCGATTCCGCATCGCATCAAAGGGTATGCCGGTGCTCCGCTCGCGCCAGACCGGCGACATGTATGTCCAGGTTGTGGTCGAAACGCCGCAGAATCTGACCAAGAAGCAGCAAGAATTGCTGATGGAGTTCGAAAAACTGTCGTCCGGCGCAACTCAACCGGAGGCAGCGGGTTTCTTCTCTAAGGTCAAGGACTTCTTCGGAAGCCGCTCCGTCTAGCCGCAGTCGTTATGCTTGACCGTAACGACTTCGATCTATACGTGTTTATGACTGTTTTCTGACAACCGCTCGATTGTGCGCGGTCCCGCCTGGTAGCGACATGCCTCTGCAATCGTCCGTGCGTGCGTCGAAGAAGCCCCTCCGTCTCGACGACGAGGTTCGATTTCTCCGTTCATGGATCGAGAAGCCGCTGCATATGGGCGCGGTGATGCCGTCCGGGCGGCTGCTCGCACGCACCATGGCGCAATATGTCGATCCCGAAGCCGAAGGACCGGTTGTCGAGCTCGGACCCGGCACCGGTGCGATCACCAATGCGCTGATCGAGCATGGCGTCGATCAAAAGCGTCTCGTCCTGGTTGAATACAATCCCGGCTTCTGTGCGCTGCTGCGCGAACGCTATCCGCAGGCCAAGGTGGTCCAGGGCGACGCCTACAGGCTTCGCGATACGCTGTGGGACGTCATGAAATCTCCGGCCTCGGCTGTGGTCTCCGGCCTGCCGCTGGTCACCAAGCCGATGCTGACCCGCCTGAAGCTGGTCCGCGACGCCTTCCTGGCTCTCGCGCCCGGTGCGCCGTTCGTCCAGTTCACCTATTCGGTGGCGCCGCCGATTCCGAAGTCGCTGCCCGGCGTGTCCACAGAGGCGTCCGAGCGGATCTGGATGAACCTTCCGCCCGCGCGGGTCTGGGTGTATCGCAAGGGTTGATCGCCCTGCGTTGTCGCGCTGGGCACGCGCCCTAACCGCGATTTCGAAATGTCCGCGCTGAAAATCCTCGTGATCCCCGGATCGCTGCGATCAGGCTCGCTCAACGCGAAGCTCGCCGCTGTCTTGGCCCAAGAGCTCGCGCAGCTCGGGGCCGACGTCACCCGCATCTCGCTCGGCGATTTTCCGCTGCCGATCTATGACGGCGATTTTCAGGCCAAATCGGGCGTGCCGCAGCACGCCGTCAATCTGAAGCGGATGATCGGCGCCCATCATGGCGTGCTGATCGTGACGCCGGAATACAATTCCTCGGTGCCGGCGCTGGTGAAGAACACGATCGACTGGGTGAGCCGCGTGCAGGATCCGCATGAGACCCGTGGCCAGGTGTTCCATGGCCGCGCCTTCGCGCTAGCTGCGGCATCCGGCAACCGGCTCGGCGGCACGCGCGCGCTGGCGGCGCTGCGCCTGATCCTGACGGCGTGCCATGCCGCCGTGATCCCGAACCAGCTCGCGCTGTCATTCGCCGAGCACGCCTATGACGACATGGATCGTCTGAAGCACCAGGCCGACATCGATACGATGCGGGCGCTGGTGCGGCAGCTGATCGACCATTCCCAACGCATGATGTGAGGTGACATGCAGCCAGCCAAGATCGCTCCAAGGATCGCTCCAAGAGACCGGTTGATTGTGGCGCTCGATTTGCCATCGGTCGCCAGCGCCGAGGCGATGATCGACAGGCTCGGCGACAGCGTCACCTTCTACAAGATCGGCTATCAGCTCGGCTACGCCGGCGGGCTCGCGCTGGCGAAGCAGCTTGCGGGCAGCGGCAAGAAGGTCTTTCTCGATCTCAAACTGCACGACATCGGCAACACGGTGGCGCGCGGGGTCGAAAGCGTCGCCGCTCTCGGCGCGACCTTTCTCACCGTGCATGCCTACCCGCAGACCATGAAGGCGGCGGTCGAGGCGCGTACCGGCTCCGGTCTGAAGATCCTCGCGGTGACGGTGCTGACCTCCTACGACGACAGCGACCTGCACGCGGCGGGCTATCGCCTCAACGTCTCCGATCTCGTCGAAGCGCGCGCCAGGCAGGCGCAGGCACTCGGTGTCGACGGCCTCGTCAGCTCGCCCGAGGAAGCTGCCGCCCTGCGCAAGATCGTCGGTGATCAGATGAACCTGGTGACACCGGGCATCCGCCCCGCGGGCTCGGCGACCGGCGACCAGAAGCGCATCATGACGCCGGCCCGCGCCATTACCGCCGGCGCCGACTATCTGGTGGTCGGACGTCCGGTGATGGAAGCCGCCGATCCGAAAGCCGCGGCCGAAGCCATTCACACCGAGATCGCCCAGGCACTCGCCTGAGCCAACAACAAGGGAGAACAGAGATGGCGAAGGGATACTGGATTGGACGCGTCGACGTTCACAATGAGGAGGGCTACAAGCCCTACATGGCGGCCAACCCCGCTATCTTCCAGAAATTCGGCGGCAAGTTCATCGTGCGCGGTGGCAAGTTCACCGGCGTGGAGGGCCAGAGCCGCTCGCGCAACGTCGTGATCGAATTCCCCGATTACGCGACCGCGCTCGCTTGCTACCAATCGCCGGAATACCAGGCCAACATCAAGGTGCGGCAGCCACACTCGATCGCCGACCTGATTATCATCGAGGGGCACGACAGCCCATAGCCCCGGACGCCAGCCCGCCGGTTCGGCCGCTCGGAACAAGCCTCCGATGGCCGTCGTTTAGGCATGTTGTGGTGCCGGAAAACCGGTTTCCACTTTGCCGGATCATGCTTTATACGGCGGTGAGAGGTGAGCCATGGCTGACATGCGTCTGATTGTTGCGGGAGCCGGCGGCCGGATGGGCCGCACGCTGACGCGGGTGATTTCCGAAACCCCGGGGGCGGTGCTGGTCGGCGCGCTGGAAGCGCCGGGCTCGGAACTGCTCGGCAAGGACGCCGGCGTGCTCGCCGGCCTTCCCGCCAATGACGTCAAGCTGTCGGCCGATCTGTGGTCGATGTCCGCGGCTGCCGACGGCATCCTGGATTTCACCGTGCCGGCCGCGACCATCGCCAATGTCGCCATCGCGGCCGAGCGCGGCCTTGTTCACGTCATCGGCACCACCGGCCTGTCGCAATCCGACGATGCGGTGATCCGCAGCGTCACCAACCGCGCCATCGTGGTGAAGTCGGGCAATATGAGCCTCGGCGTCAATCTGCTTGCCGCGCTGGTCAAGCGCGTCGCGCAGTCACTCGACCAGAGCTTTGACATCGAAATTCTCGAGATGCACCACAAGTCCAAGATCGATGCGCCGTCGGGCACCGCCTTGATGCTCGGCGAAGCCGCCGCCGCAGGACGCAAGATCGCGCTGGAGCAGCATTCGGCGCGCGGCCGCGACGGCCTGACCGGCGCACGGCGCGCCGGCGATATCGGCTTTGCCTCGCTGCGCGGCGGCACCGCGGCCGGCGATCACAGCGTGATCTTTGCCGGCCCGTCGGAGCGCATCACGCTCTCGCATCATGCCGAGGACCGCGCGCTGTTCGCGCAGGGGGCGCTGAAGGCGGCGCTGTGGGCGCACGGCAAGAAGCCCGGCATGTATTCGATGACCGACGTTCTCGGGTTGAGCGACTGAGACCGCGCGACGAAATCAAATCCAGCCAAGCGAAAACGGAATCTGAAATGAGTGATCGTCTTCTTGTGCTCGTTCGTCACGGTCAGAGCGAATGGAATCTGAAGAACCTGTTCACCGGGTGGAAGGATCCCGATCTCACCGAGCAGGGCATCGCCGAAGCCAAGGACGCCGGCCGCAAGCTGAAGGCGCAGGGCCTGTCGTTCGACGTCGCCTTTACGTCAGACCTGACGCGCGCGCAGCACACGCTGAAGCTGATGCTGGAGCAGATCGGCCAGACCGGGTTGCCGACCACGAGGAATCTGGCGCTCAATGAGCGCGACTACGGCGATCTCTCGGGCCTCAACAAGGACGACGCCCGCAAGAAGTGGGGCGAGGACCAGGTCCTGGTCTGGCGCCGCTCCTACGACGTGCCGCCGCCCGGCGGCGAGAGCCTCAAGGATACGCTGGCGCGCACGCTGCCCTATTACGTGCAGGAGATCCTCCCCGGCGTGCTGCGCGGCCAGCGCACGCTGATCGCCGCCCACGGCAATTCGCTGCGCGCGTTGATCATGGTGCTGGAGAAGCTTTCGCCGGAGCAGATCCTCAAACGCGAACTCGCAACCGGCGCGCCGGTGGTCTATCGGCTCAACGCCGATTCCACCGTTGCGTCCAAGGTCGATCTCGCGGCTTAAAAACGTTTAATCCGTCATCCTGAGGTGCGAGCGGAGCGAGCCTCGAAGGATGCACGGCCACCAGCGGGGCCGTCGACCCTTCGAGACGCGCTTCGCGCTCCTCAGGGTGACGGTGAGAGACCGGTTTTGCTTAGTGCAATCCCACCTGGCCGGCTTCCCAGCCCAGCATCGCCTGCTTGCGGGTGATGCCCCAGTGATAGCCGGTCAGCGCACCGCTCTTGCCGAGTGCGCGATGGCAGGGCACCACGAACGACACCGGATTGCGGCCAACCGCGGCGCCGACGGCGCGCGAGGCCTTCGGGTTGCTGATCTTGCTGGCGATGTCGGAATAGCTTACGGCGCGGCCCATCGGGACCTTGAGCAGCGTTTCCCACACCCGCACCTCGAAGTCGGTGCCGATCAGCACGACGCGCAGCGGCTGGTCCGCCCGCCACAGCCGTGTATCGAACACGCGCTGCGCCAGTGCGGTGGTGCCGTCGGTGTCCTCGACAAAGGTCGCGTTCGGCCAGCGGCGCTTCATGTCGGCAAACGCGGTCTGCTCGTCGCCGGGGTCGGCGAAGGCAAGCCCCGCGAGCCCGCGGTCGGTTGCGATCACGATCGCGGTGCCGAACGGCGAGGGGTGGAAGCCGAAGCGCAGCGTCATGCCGCCGCCGCCGGTCTTCCATTCGCCGGGAGACATCGCCTCATGGGTGACGAACAGATCGTGCAACCGTCCCGGTCCCGAGAGACCTGAGTCGAGTGCGGCGTCGAGCACGCTGGCGGAATCGCGCAGCAGGTTCTTGGCGTGGTCCAGCGTCAAAGCCTGCATGAAGGCCTTCGGCGTCAACCCGGCCCAGCGGCGGAACAGATGGTGCAGTTCATCCGGCGTCACGGCGGCGGCATCGGCCATCGCTTCGATGGTCGGCTGCGCGCGCCAGTGCTCCGAGATGAACGCGATGGCGCGCCGTACCGAGTCATAGTCGCGCAGCGCGGCGCTCTGGTGGAAGCCCGGCTTGGCCAGGCGCTGGTCGTGTATGGCGAGTGTCATCATGGTGTCTGATTTAGGAGCCATGGCGCGTCCAAACCACCCGATTTCCGACAAGCATGATCCGGAAAAGTGGGGACCGGTTTTCCGGCAAGATCATGCTTAAAATAAGTATGATCAAGCGATGGGATTGTAAGTCGGGCCGCGTTTCGCGGTGTTCAGTGCGGCCGCCAAGGCTTTGGAAAAGCTGGCCTTTTCGTCCGGACCCAGGAAACTGCCGACGCTGACCCGGCGGCCCCGGGACACCAGATAAAGCCGCTCGATGCCGAACTCCTCGTGCGAGATCTGCTCGAACCGCACCCAGAGCGGGTTGAGCACCCATTCCGCCACATGGCCGCGGTGACTGGTCCGGCGCACCCGCAGTTCCGACGGCGTGACGGTGATCTCTTCGCTCGCCTTGGCGGAGCGGAAATTGACCTTGAACGCCCAGTAGATCACCAGCACGTCGAGGCCGAAGAAACCGAAGATCGGCCAGGCGCCGAGCCACCAGAACACCGCGCCGGCGATGAAGCTGACCAGTGTGACGAACGACATCAGCACGATGAAGCCGGTGCGATTCAGCGAGCGGTGCGGCGTCAGCAGCGCCGAGAACAGTTTCGGCTCCGTGTCGGGCGCATCGACGTCGAGGTCATTGGCCCTGGGGTCTTCGCCCGGATCAAAGTCGTTGCCTGAGGTCATGACGTGTCAGTATATCCCGTTCATGGCCAAAATCATCCGCTCTCAACGCGCCAGCACCTCAAGCGTTCGGTCCGCGCCGAAGAAGAAAGCCGCGAAAGCGGCAAAGCCGCTGCCCAAAAGCGTGGCAAAGAAGGCTGCCAAGAAAACCGCAAAGCCGAAGCCGTGGACGGCGGAGGAAGTCTACGAGGCCTTCGACCGGTTCCGCAAAGCCAATCCCGAGCCGAAGGGCGAGCTCGAGCATCTCAATCCCTACACGCTGCTGGTCGCGGTGGTGCTGTCGGCACAGGCAACCGATGCCGGCGTCAACAAGGCGACGCGGGCGCTGTTTGCGATCGCCGACACGCCGGAGAAGATGCTTGAGCTCGGCGAAGACAAGGTGCGCGACTACATCAAGACCATCGGGCTCTATCGCAACAAGGCCAGGAACGTCATCGCGCTGTCGGAGAAGCTGATCGCCGAATTCGGTGGTGAGGTGCCGCGCACCCGTGCCGAAATCGAATCATTGCCCGGCGCGGGCCGCAAGACTGCGAATGTCGTGCTCAACATGGCGTTCGGCGAACACACGATGGCGGTCGACACCCATGTGTTCCGCGTCGCCAACCGCACCGGTCTCGCGCCCGGCAAGACGCCGCTCGAGGTCGAGCTGGGACTGGAGAAGGTCATCCCGACCGAGTTCATGCTGCACGCCCATCACTGGCTGATCCTGCACGGCCGCTACACCTGCCTCGCGCGCGGTCCGCGTTGCGACGTATGCCTGATCAATGATCTTTGCCGGTGGCCGGAGAAGACCGTCTGAGCCATGATCGTCATGTGATAAGTGACGCGCCCGGCATTCGGCGCGCGTGATTGAGGGGAGTGTGGTGTGGCAGAGCAGGTTCAAGACGGTCCGTCACAAGTCAGCAAGACCGCGCCAGCAGCAGTGACAACACCAGCCAGGCCGCAGCCTGCGGCGAGCGGCTTCTGGAGCCGTTTTACCATCCCGCTGTTCGCGGTGCTGGCCGCGCTTGTATTCGTCGCGGTGGCGACCACGCATTGGGACGCCTGGGTCGGCAGCGCCACCATCCAGACCACCAATGATGCCTATGTGCGCGCCGAGTTGACCCAGCTCAGTAGCCGCGTGTCCGGCGAAGTGCTCACGGTCGCCGTCTCCGATTTCCAGCGCGTCAAGGCCGGCGACCTCCTGGTGCAGATCGATCCTGCCGACTATCAGGCGCAGGTCGCGCAGGCTGAGGCGGGTGTGGTCGGCGCACAGGCCGCGCTCGATAACCTCAACAACCAGGTCGAGCTGCAATACGCGACCATCGCGCAAGCCGAGGCCTCGCGGTTGTCTGCGGAGGCGCAGCAGACCCTGGCACGCCAGGAGCAAGAGCGTCAGCAATCGCTGTCGCAAACCGACGCCGGCACGCGGCAGCGGCTCGAGCAGGCCACCGCATCCTATGCCAAGTCGGATGCCGACGTGCAGG
The DNA here is from genome assembly GCF_038967635.1 of Bradyrhizobium sp. B124. NCBI lineage: Bacteria > Pseudomonadati > Pseudomonadota > Alphaproteobacteria > Hyphomicrobiales > Nitrobacteraceae > Bradyrhizobium > Bradyrhizobium sp. B124. Next base: position 5,645,748 of record NZ_CP152413.1, read on the forward strand.
CCAGCCGCGCGGTGATCGCCGCGCAGCGCCATCAGCTCGAGGTCCTGCAAGGCACCAAGAAGCAGCGTGCCGCCGACCTCGACGCCGCCAGGGCGCTGCTGGCATCGGCCAAGCTCAAGCTTGGATATACCAGGATCGCCGCACCGTTCGACGGCGTCACCGGCGAGCGTCAGGTGCAGCCGGGTGATTATGTCAACATCGGCACCAATCTGATCAATGTCGTGCCGCTGCCGAACGTCTATGTGATCGCCAACTACAAGGAAACCCAGCTGACCAACGTCAGACCGGGCCAGCCGGTCGAGGTGACCGTCGATACGTTCTCCGGCCAGACGCTGCGCGGCGTCGTCGAGCGCATCGCGCCGGCGAGCGGCTCGCAATTCGCGCTGCTGCCGCCCGACAACGCCACCGGCAATTTCACCAAGGTGGTGCAGCGCATCCCGGTGCGCATCCAGTTCGACAAGGGCCAGCCGCTGCTCGATCGCCTGCTGCCCGGCATGTCGGTGGTCACGCGGATCAACACCGGCGAGGCGGTCGCCAATGGCGGAAAGTGACGAGCGCGAGCGCGGCCCGGTCTCGCGCGGCGATGTCGCGCGCTATCCGCTGTTTGCCGTTATCGCCGTGCTGCTCGGCGCGTTCCTGGCGAATTTCGACAGCCGCCTGACCTCGGTCGGCCTGCCCGACCTGCGGGGCGCGTTCTCGCTCACCTTCGACGAGGGCGCCTGGCTCTCGACCGCTGCGATCGGCTCGCAGATCTTCATCGCGCCCGCGGTGGCCTGGCTGGCCACCGCGTTCGGCCTGCGGCGCGTGCTCGGAATTCCGAGCCTGGTCTATGCCGTGGTCTCGCTGACCATCCCGCTCGTGCACGACTACACGACGCTGATCGCGCTCAGCGTCGCCCACGGCATGCTGCTCGGCACCTTCGTGCCGGCGACGCTGATGATCATCCTGCGCAACCTGCCGATCCGCTGGTGGCTGCCGGCGATCGCGATGTATTCGATCCGCGTCGGCTTCGCGCTGGATTCGTCGAGCTCCCTGGTCGGCTTCTATGTCGAGCATCTCGGCTGGCCGTGGCTGTACTGGCAGGGCGCGGTGATCGCGCCGCTGATGGGGTTGATGGTGTATCTCGGCACGCCGAATGAGCCGGTCAATCGCGACCTGCTGCACCATGCCGATTGGGGCGGCATGCTGTTGCTCGGCGCCGGCCTGGCGATGGTCTATGCCGGGCTCGATCAGGGCAATCGGCTGGACTGGTTGTCGTCGGGCACCGTGATGGCGCTGCTGATCGGCGGCGGGCTCCTGATCATCGCCTTCATGATCAACGAGACGGTCGCGCGCCGGCCGTGGGCGCATTTCAACGTGCTGTTCTCGCGCAATATCGGGCTCTCGCTGATCGTCATCCTGCTGTACACGCTGACCAGCCTGTCGAACTCGTCGCTGGTGCCGAATTTCCTCGGCACCATCGGCGCGCTGCGGCCGGAGCAGTCGGGCGTGCTGCTGTTCACCTACGGCGCGCTGCCGATGTTCGTGCTGGTGCCGATCTCGATTGTCCTGTTGCGTCACCTCGATCCGCGCATCGTCGTGGTGCTCGGATTCTCGGCATTCGCAGCGGCCAATCTCTGGGGCACGCAGCTGAGCCATGTCTGGGCGCGCGAGGACTTCGTCGGCATCGTCCTGCTCACGTCGGTCGGGCAGGCGTTCACGCTGCTGCCGATCATCATCATGGCGCTGTCCAATTCCGATCCGTCGCGGGCGACGGCGTTCGCGGCCTATATCCAGATCATGCGGCTCGGCGGCGCCGAGATCGGCATCGCCCTGATGGGGACCTGGCTGCGCGTTCGCGAGCAGATCCATTCGAACTATCTCGGACAGCACGTCCAGAGCGGCGATGTCGACGTCGTGAACCTGCTGAAGCGGTTGGCGGGTGAATTTTCCGGCCACGGCATCGGGGCGGCGACGGGACGCGCCATCGGCACGCTCGCGGCGCTGGTGCAGCGCGAGGCCAACACGCTCGCCTACATTGACGGCTTCTGGCTTTGTTTCTGGATCGCGATCCTGGCGCTGTTCCTGGTCGCCCTGATCACGCGCGCGCCGCAGGGTCCGCTGTCGCCGGTGCCGCTTGGCTTCGTGAAGAACGTGCTGCGCAGGTTGGGCGCCGCCGCTTCCTGACTTGCGAACGGCGCGGATATCGCCGGGGCTTGCCGCTGCCGGGTCAATTTATAGTGAATGCGGCGCCCCAGCTATCTCGTGGGTGTCTGAAATATTTTGCACGTCGCGTGGTTCCACAAGTGGGGGAACGGGAGCCACGATGATCGAGACCAAGCAGACGGCCGCGCTTGTTTCCATGGCGACGGCGGTTCCACCGCATCTATTCCATCAGGGACAAATCCTGCAGGTCGCGCGCGACCTTCTCGCCGACCGCTATCCGGAGTTCGAGACGCTCTCCAGCCTGTTCGCCAACACCGGCATCCAGCATCGCTACGGCGTGAAGCCGATCGACTGGTATCTCGAACGGCGCGGCTGGCCGGAGCGAACGCAGGCCTTCCTGGAAGGCGCGGAGGCGCTGTTCGTCGATGTCGCCCGCAAGGCGATCGCCCGTGCCGACCTGACCGGCAGCGACATCGATATCGTGGTCACGGTGTGCTCGACGGGCATCGCCACGCCGACGCTGGAGGCGCGCGTCGCGGGCCAACTCGGCCTGCGGACCGATGTGTCGCGCGTGCCGGTGTTCGGCCTCGGCTGCGCGGGCGGCGTGTCGGGCCTGTCGATCGCGGCGCGGCTGGCGCAGGCGCAGCCAGGCGCGAATGTGCTGCTGGTTGCGCTCGAGCTCTGCACGCTCGCGGTCCGCCACGACGAGCTCACCAAGGCGAATATCGTCGCGGCTAGCCTGTTCGGCGACGGCGCCGCTGCGATCGTGCTGCGCGCCGGCGACGGCGGTGCGACGCGGATCGAGGCGGCCGGCGAAAAGCTGTGGCCGGATACGCTCGGCATCATGGGCTGGACGGTCGATCCGGAAGGCTTCGGCGTCGTCTTTCAGCGCACCATTCCGGATTTCGTTCGCGACCATGTCGGACCGGCCGTTGCCGAGATTCTGGCTCGGATGGAGCTGACGGCCGATGACATCGATCGCTTCCTCTGCCATCCCGGCGGCTCCAAGGTCATCGCCGCCTTGGAGCGGGCGCTCGCGCTCGATCAAGGCACGCTCGATCACGAACGCGACGTCATTGCTGCCTGCGGCAACATGTCGGCCCCGACGGTTCTCTTCGTCCTCGAACGCGCCCGTGCCAAGGGCTTGCCGCCGCGCTCGCTGCTCACGGCGCTCGGGCCCGGCTTCACGCTCAGCTGCGTTGCGCTCGGGCACGCGGCATGAGCCTCGCCTCGCTCATCCTTGCGCTGGTCACCTTGCAGCGTCTCGGCGAGCTCGTGCTGTCCCGTCGCAACACGGAGCGGCTGCTGGCGCGAGGCGCGATCGAGGTCGGCGCCGGTCATTACCCGCTCATTGTGCTGGTTCACGCCGGCTGGCTGACCGCGCTGTGGATCTGGGGCCGTAACCAGGATGTCAGCCTGGCCGCGCTCGCGGCCTTTCTCCTGCTGCAAGGCTTGCGGCTGTGGATCCTCGCGGCGCTCGGACCGCGATGGACCACGCGGATCATCGTCTTGCCGGGCGCGCCGCTGGTCGCATCCGGGCCGTACCGACATTTTCCACATCCAAACTATGCCGTCGTCGTCGGTGAAATCGCGCTGCTTCCGCTCGCCCTGCATCTGCCGGTGCTGGCGCTGATTTTCACCTTGCTCAATCTCGCGGTGCTTGCGATCCGGATTCGCACCGAGAGCCGCGCGCTCTCGGTTGCGGACTGGCCGCGCGTCAGCACGCCATGAGCGACCGGGCGGAGCATCGCACCGACAGCCCGTCGGCGGCGACCTGGGCCGGCTTTCTCCTGATGTGCCTCGGCATGTTCATGGCGATCCTCGACATCCAGGTCGTCGCAACCTCGCTGCCGACGATCCAGCGCGCGCTGGCTATCTCGCCTTCAGCGATGAGCTGGATCCAGACCGCCTATCTGATCGCGGAGGTGATCGCGATCCCGTTGACCGGATTGTTCACCCATGCGTTGTCATTGCGATGGCTGTTCGCGATCGCCGTGAGTCTGTTCACCGTCGCCTCGGTCGGCTGCGCCTTCAGTGGCGGATTTGCCGTGCTGCTGGTCTTTCGCGTGCTGCAGGGATTTTCCGGTGGCGTCCTGATCCCAGCGGTGTTCTCCGCCGTGTTCACGCTGTTTCCGGCGCGCCTTCATCCGGTGGCGACCACGATCGGCGGCGTCGTCGCGGTGCTTGCGCCGACCGTTGGACCGGTCGTCGGCGGCTGGATCACGCAGACCTGGTCGTGGCCTTGGCTGTTCCTGATCAACCTGGTTCCGGGAACGATCGCGGCCACGGTCACGCCGTTGCTGCTGCCGAAGGAGGGCGCGAATCTCCGCGCCTTCGCCAGGCTAGACGCATGGTCGCTGGTCCTGCTTTCAGCGGCGCTCGCGAGCCTCATGATCGGTTTGAAGGAAGCGCCGCAGCGCGGCTGGGGCTCGATGCCCTGCCTGAGCCTGCTGATCGGAAGCATGGCCGGGATCACCCTGCTGATCCGGCGCACGCTCCGCGCGGCGCACCCGATCGCGCGATTGACCCTGTTCAGGCGGCGTTCGTTCGCGATCGGTTGCGCCCTGAGCTTCTGCCTCGGCACCGGCCTGTATGGATCGACCTATCTGATGCCGGTGTTCCTCGGCTTCGTCCGCCGCCATGATGCCTTCGAGATCGGCACCATCATGCTGGTCACGGGGGTTGCGCAGCTGATCGCAGCACCTATGGCGGCAATTCTCGAAAGCCGCGTCGGCGCGCTCCTGTTGACTGCTACAGGCTTCGCCTTGTTCGCGCTCGGTCTCGGCTTGAGTGCATTTCAGCCGCGCATCGCGGATTTCGGCGAGATGTTCTGGCCGCAGATCATGCGCGGTGTCGCGATCATGTTCTGTTTGCTGCCGCCGACACGCATTGCGCTCGGCACCCTGCCGGAGGCGGAGGTTGCCGACGCCAGTGGATTGTTCAACCTGATGCGCAATCTGGGGGGCGCGATCGGGATCGCCTTGATCGATACGATCCTCTATGGCCGAAGCCCAATTTATGGTGAGGATTTTCGTGCACGCCTGCTGGCAGGTGATCTCAACGCCGCACAGGCGATCGGCCTCGATCCAATGTTGCTGATCAACCGCCCGCCGGGGCCGCCGGATGACGCGACGGTGGCGTTTATCCGGCCGCTGGTCGAGCGGGCGTCGCTCGCCCTCAGCGTCAACGAGGCATGGGCGATGCTCGCCTGCGTCGCGATCGTCGGGCTTCTGCTGGTGTTATTGGCGCGCGATCGGACGCCGGCATCGGTGCAGGTGCCCCCAGATAGAGCTTAGACGGATCGGACGTTGCTTCGCCGCGCCGGCTCGATCAGCTCGCGGCGCGGGCCTGACAGCCGCTTGTACATGTGCACCATGAAGGCCATCCCGAACAGCGGCGTCGCCAGATTGACGATCGGGATCGAGACGAAGGCGGCGATGAACAGGCCGGCGGTGAACACGGTTGCCGCATTCTCCTTGCGCATCGCTTTGGCATCCTCTGGCGAACGGAAGCGCATCGCGGCGAGCTCGAAATATTCGCGGCCGAGCAGCCAGGCGGTCGCGATGAAGAAGATGATGAAGCCCGCACCCGCGAACAGCACGAACGGCAGCGCGACGAGGTAGACCAGGATCGTCAGCAGCGCCGTCTTGACGCCCTCGATGGTCGCGAGCGTGACCGGCAGCGCCGTGCCGGGATGGTCGGCCGGATAGTGCTCGCGCTCGACATGGTCGGCGACGTCGTCGACAAACAGGCTCGCCACCAGCGAGGTGATCGCGGGCATCAGGAAGATGCCGCCGAGCACGACGCCGAGGCCTGCCGAGATCGAGATGACCCAGGACAGCACGTGCAGGGTGGAATGGAAGTTGGGGCCGAGCATGCCTTCGGCCCAGACCTCGCCGGTGTCGGCAAACCAGCCCAGCAGCCGCTGCAATCCGATCGCCAGCACGGTGATCAGCACCAGTGCAAGCCCGATCGAACGCCACAGGATCGTGCGCATCGGCGGCGACAGGATTTGCGAAAGCGCCTTAACGGCGGCGTCGAACATGACCGGGGTACCTCTGCAAAATGACGTGCGAGAGGTAGCCACCCAATATGGCTTCGGCAAGTGCCGCTTGTGTCGCGGTCACAGCGTTTTTCGAGCGAAGTCCGCCCGCATTTGATCCGGGGTCGACGCCGCTTCGCGTCGAGAAACGCTTCAGGCGTCGAGCGGCTTGCCGCGGACGTTGGGTCCCCAGACACCGATCGTAATGATGACGATGACCATCGCCGCGGTGATCAGGCCGAACACCCCGCTGACGCCGGCCTCCTTCAACATGAACGCCACGATGAAGCCGGAGAAGGTCGCGCTGAGCCGGCTCATCGAATAGACGAGGCCCGCCGCGCGGGCCCGGATCGCGGTCGGGAACACTTCGGTCTGGTAGGCATGATAGGCGTAGGACAGCGTCATGTTGGCCCCGGTCACCAGCACGCCGCTGGCGATCAACAGCACCGGCTCGGTGAGCTGCGCGAAGGCGAGGCCGAACACCGAGATCGCGGCGGCCGCGCCGCAGATGATCCATTTGCGCTCGAAGCGGTCGGCGAAGGTCGCGGCCAGCATCGGCGCCAGCGGATAGGCGAAGGCGATGATGAAGGAATATTGCAGGCTCTTGGTGACGTTGATGCCCTTCTGGACCAGGAGCGCCGGAACCCAGTTGGAGAAGCCGTAGACGCCGAACGCCTGGCACAGATTGAAGATCATGAAGAGCACGACGAGCGAGGCGAAGGGCGGCCGAAACAGATCGGCATAGCCGGTTTCGACCGCCGGACGTGCCGGCGCCATTGCGGCTTTAACGGCAGGGCGCGGCGCGGCCGTCGGCGATGAAGCCTCGAGGCTCCGCATGATTGTCTCGGCCTCGGCAAGGCGGCCATGCCGGGCCAGCCAGAGCGGGCTTTCCGGCACGTAGAGCCGCAGCACCCAGATGATCATGCTGGCGGCGGCGCCGATCAGCACCACCCAGCGCCAGCCATCGATGCCGTAAGGCGAGAGCGGCACCAGCCACCATGACAGCGCGGCGACGATCGGCACCGCCGACAGCATCACCGCCTGGTTGATCGCAAAGGCACGGCCGCGCATCCAGCTCGGCACCAGCTCGGTGATGTAGGCGTCGATGGTGATGACCTCGATGCCGATCCCGATTCCGGCGATGAAGCGCCACAGCAGCACGCCGCCAGGTGTGGTCTGGCACGCCATGATCACCGAAGCTGTGCTGTAGAACAGCAGCGAATAAGTGAAGACGGCCTTGCGCCCGAAGCGATCGGCGAGGAAGCCGAGGCAGAAGGTGCCGATGAACAGGCCGGCGAAGGTCGCCGCGACGAAGGCGCCGATCCCGGAGAACCCGAAGAAGGCCTGCGTCGTCGTGGTCATCAGCCCGCTGCGGGCGAGGCCCGGCGCGATATAGCCGGTGAAGAACAGGTCGTAGATCTCGAAGCAGCCGCCGAGCGAAAGCAGGATCACCAGCCGCCAGACATAGCCGGAGGTCGGCAGCGCCTCGAGGCGCCGCGAGATCTGGTCCGGCCCGCTTGTCGTGTTGGCAAGATCGGCAACCGAGCCGAGTTCGACGGCGCTCATGATGGTCCTCCCCGAATGCTCCAGCGGCCGCCTTTCTTGCGAAGGCGTGCCGGTTGCGCATGTTTGGCAGCCGGGTGCCAGAAATCCAGACGAACATATCGAAGAGATCGTTCGATATTTTCGATAGCGGTGTTTCTGCTTGAAAGCGCTTTTAGATCAGCAGCGTCGCCTCCCACGCGCCGCGCCCGACCTGTTCGGCGATCAGGGAGCGGATCAGCCGGCACATCTCCTCCATCGCATAGGTCATCGGCCGGTTGCGCAAGCGGCAGAGATAGAGCGTGCGGCTCAGCCTGGGTTCGATCACCTCGTGTGCGACCAGCAATCGCGCTTTCAAGGGCTCGCTGACGAAGTGCGTCGTCGCGATCGTGCAGCCGAGACCCGCGGTCAAGGCGCCGATCATGCCGCTGGTCGAATTGAGGTGCAGGATGGCATTGGCCTCCAGCCGCTTCAGCGGCACGGGGTCGTCCAGCAAAGCGCGGGCCGACAGCCCGTGCCGCAGCAGGATCAGCGGCAGCTGGGCCAACTGCTCGAATGTGATCGCGCCCTTCTTGCCGATCAGCTTTTCGGTGCCGACGCAGAACATCTGCTCCTCCAGCACCGGCTCGGCGATCAGATCCTTTTCCGACGGCGGATTGTAGACCAGCGCGAGGTCGACATCGGAGCTCATCAGATGCAGCAGCGTCGCGCCGGAGAGACTTTCGGTCAGCGACAGTTTCAGGTTGGGATATTTCGCCAGCACGGTCCGCATCAGCGGCACGCCGATCGCCTTCATGCCGGAATTGGCCATGCCGATTGAGATCTCGCCGGCAATGGCGCTGCCGCCTTCCTTGATCTCGCGCTCGGCCGCCGCCATCGCGCGCAGGATGATGCGGGCATGCTCATAAAGCCGCTCGCCCGCCGCGGTCGGTTCCATGCCGCGCGGCTTGCGCTCGAACAGCGGCGTGGCGAATTCCGCCTCGAGATTGGCGATGTGGTGGCTGAGCGCCGATTGCGCGACATTGGCCTGATCCGCCGCCCGTGACAGGTTGCGTTGTTCGTAAACCGCGATGAAATAGCGAAGCTGGCGCGAATCCATGGGGGTTCTGCGTTCTAGAACGACGAATGCACTATTCGACAGATTATATTTTTCAGATAGCGTGCGGAAGCCTAACCTGCGCCGATCAGTCAAAACGAGCGCAACGAGCACGGAGAAACCGATGACCGGGAGCGGACTGCCGCTGGAAGGCGTGAGGGTCGTCGAGATGACCCACATGGTAATGGGTCCGACCTGCGGGATGATCCTGGCGCAACTCGGCGCCGAGGTGATCAAGGTCGAGCCTCCCGCCGGCGACAAGACCCGATCGCTCGGCGGCATGGGCGTGTCGTTCTTCCCGCTGTTCAATCGCGGCAAGCGCAGCGTCGTGCTCGATCTCGCCAACGCCGAGGACCGCGACACGATGCACCGGCTGCTCGCCGGCGCCGACGTGTTCCTGGAGAATTTTCGTGACGGCCAGCTCGACAAGCAGGGACTTGGGCCTGAAGAGCTGCGCGCGAAATATCCGCATCTGATCATCGCCGGCCACAAGGGCTTTCTCTCCGGGCCCTACGATCATCGCCCGGCGCTCGACGAGGTCGTGCAGATGATGTCGGGCCTCGCCGCGATGACCGGCACCCGCGACAAGCCGCAGCGCATCGGATCTTCCGCCAACGACATCATGGGCGGCATGTTCGGCGTGATCTCGATCCTCGCCGCGCTCTATCAGAAGCGGGGCGGCAACGGGAACGGCGCCGACATCCGCATCGGCCTGTTCGAGAACTGCCTGTTCCTGGTTGCCCAGCACATGGTCGAGTACGAGATGACCGGGCGCAAGCCGCGCTCAATGCCGGAGCGCGAGCATGCCTGGCCGATCTACGACATCTTCGATGCCGCCGGCGGCGATCGCATCTTCATCGGCGTCGTCACCGAAGGCCATTGGCAGAGCTTCTGCCGCGAGTTTGGTCTGACGGAATTCGCCGACGATCCGACGCTGCGCTCCACCACGGACCGCATCATGGCGCGCGACCGGATCATTCCACGGGTCGCCGAGGTGATCAAAGGCTGGAACGTGGCCGACCTCTCGGCGAGGCTCGACGCGCTCAACATCTGCTTCTCGCCGATCAACCGGCCGGAGGATCTGCTCAGGGATCCGCATGTGCTGCGGCCCGGCGGGCTCGTCAACAATGTCAACGCCGACGGCAAGCCGTTCCGGGTTCCGGCGCTGCCGGTCGAATGGAACGGCAGCAACATCGGCGAAGGCCTGAAAGTGCCGGCGCTTGGCGCCGATACCGATGCGGTCCGCGCCGAGCTTGCACAACAGAAGATTTCATCAACCGGAAACGCTGCGTGAGGCTGACATGACCCGCGTCCACGATATCTATCCCAACGACAAGGTGAGCCTGCGCGAGGTCGGTCTGCGCGACGGCCTGCAGCTCGTGAAGACGTTCCCGTCGACCGCCGCGAAGCAGCGCTGGCTGCGCGACGAATATGCCGCCGGCGTCCGGCATTTCGAGGTCGGCTCCTTCCTGCCGGCCAAGTCCTTTCCGCAATTCGTCGATGTCCGCGATGTCATCGCGACGATCGCCGCGCTGCCCGGCGCGCACGGCGTCGCGCTGGCGCTGAACGAGCGCGGCGTCAACGAGGCGCTGGCCTCCGGTGTCGCCGAGATCGCCTCGGTGGTGTCGGCGACCGAGGAACACAGCCAGGCCAATGCCAACCGCTCGCGCGAGTCCGCGATCGAGAATATCAAGCGTCTCTGCGAGCTGCGCGACGCCAGCGCGCACGAGCCGCTGGTCAATGCCGCGATCTCGATGGGGCTGGGCTGCTCGATCGTGGGTGCGGTCGACCCGAAGGAGGTGCTGCGCCTCACCGAGAAGCTCTATGAGGTCGGCGTCGACATGGTCGCGATTGCCGATACCGTCGGCTATGCCGGACCGAAGCAGGTCGGCGAGCTGACGCGCGGCGCGGTGAAGATCGCAGGCGCGAAGCCCGTCTGCGTCCATCTGCACGACACCCGCGGCATGGGCATCGCCAACGCCTCCGCCGCGCTCGATGAGGGCGCCCGCGTGCTCGACGGGTCGCTCGGCGGCCTCGGCGGCTGCCCGTTCGCGCCGGGCGCGACCGGCAATGTCGTGTTCGAGGACCTCGTGTTCCTGTGCGAGAGCAAGGGATTTCCGACCGGCGTCGATCTCGACCGGCTGGTCGAGGTGCGCGCGATCCTGAAAGCCGAGATGCCGAACGAACAGCTCTATGGCGGCCTCGCCCGCGCCGGCTTGCCGCGCGGCACCAAGGCGAGGGCGGCGTAGCGAATTGTTCGCGTAGCCCGGATGCAGCGAAGCGAAATCCGGAGTCTTGCGTCCGCGGGTGGACCGTCCCGGATTGCGCTGCGCTGCATCCGGGCTACGAGGTCTCAATCATGCCGATGCCCCCGCTTGCGCGGCTTCTTGTCCGCCGCGGTCGGAATCATCACGACGCGGCCGTAACGAACCCCGCGCTCGGCGATGATGTGATCGGCGAGATGGCGGACCTCGCCGCTCGGGCCCTTCAGCGCGGTCACCTCCATGCAGCTGTCGTCGTCGAGATGGACATGCAGCGTCGCCAGCGACAGGTCGTGATGGCCGTGGAAATTCTGCACCAGCCGCTTCGACAAATCGCGCGCGGCGTGATCGTAAACATAGACCAGTGCCGCGACGCATTGCCCTGACGGCGCGTCCTCCGCGCTCTGTTGCAGGCCGGCGCGCGCGAGATCGCGGATGATCTCGGAGCGGTTCTGATAGCCCCGCGCCTCGGCGGCGGCGTCGATCTCCGCGAGCAGATCATCCTCGATGGTGATGGTGATGCGTTGCATGGACTGTCCGTGTTGGCTCGAATGCCTGTTCGATTGGCTAGCGGTATGACATTCTTATTGAAACATCATACCGCGCTTGCTAGCGTCGTTTCGCCGGGATTGGTTGGAGCTGGTGCGGTCGTCGCGTGACTGTAGCAGGTATCATGCGGGGGCATGGGCGTTGCGTCGTACTGCTTGGCGGATATTTCCCGCCGCCGCATCCATTGCAGCATTCGCGCCGGTCGCCGAAGCGCAGACGCTTCCCCCCGCGCCCGGGCAACTGCCGCCGGTGACGGTGACCTCGCCCGATCAGGCTCCGCCCAAGCGCGCCAAGCCATCGCAGCGTCGGCACCATGTTGCCGCTAGCCGCCGCCAGCCCGCGGCACCGCAGTCGAACCAACCCAGCTCCGCAAGCAACGGAATCACCGGCGGCTCTGCAACGGTGTCTCCCACCTTGCAGCCGACCGCGGCCAGCGAGCGGCAGATCAGCGGCGACGAGGTGAACGCGCGGCCGGTCTCGCGCGTCGGTGAAGTCCTGGAGGTGGTGCCGGGCCTGATCGTCACCCAGCATTCCGGCGAGGGCAAAGCCAACCAGTATTTTCTGCGCGGCTTCAATCTCGACCACGGCACCGATCTCGCCATCACCGTCGACGGCATGCCGGTCAACATGCCGACCCATGGTCACGGCCAGGGCTATGCCGACATCAACTTCCTGATCCCGGAGCTGATCCAGTCGGTCGACGTTCGCAAGGGCCCCTACTACGCCGACAAGGGCGACTTCGCGTCTGCCGGCGCGGTCGACATCAACTATCTCGACCGGCTTTCGAAGAATACCGTGGAGCTGACCGCCGGCAGCTTCTTCTATCAGCGCGCGATGGCCGCGGGCTCGACGCGCGTGGGTGATGGAACGTTGCTCGCAGCCTTCGAGGCCAACAAATACAACGGCCCGTGGGACGTGCCCGACGACATCCGCAAGCTGAACGGCGTGCTGCGCTACAGCCAGGGCACCGCGACCGACGGCTTCTCGCTGACCGCGATGGCCTATTCCAACGGCTGGAATTCGACCGACCAGGTCGCGCAGCGCGCGATCGATCAGGGCCTGATCGGCCGCTACGGTTCGCTCGATCCGACCGACGGCGGCACCTCCAGCCGCTTCAGCCTGTCCGGCAACTGGGCGCAGTCCAGCAACTACGGGCAGACCAGGCTCAACGCCTATGTGATCCACTCGTCGTTGCAGCTCTACAACGACTTCACCTATTTTCTCGACGACCCCGTCAATGGCGACCAGTTCAGCCAGATCGACAAGCGCACCGTCTATGGCTTCGACGCCAGCCACGCCGCCGATGTCCGCATCGCCGGAATCGACACCCAGACCCGGATCGGCGTGCAGACCCGCTACGACGACATCAACGTCGGCCTGTTCAAGACCGCGCAGCGCGAGATCCTGTCCACGGTGCGCAATGACCAGGTGCAGGAGGGCAGTGTCGCGCTGTGGGCCGATAGCACCGCGCGCTGGACCGACTGGCTGCGCACCACGGTCGGCGTCCGCGAGGATTATTTTGCCGGCCACGTACTGAGCGACACGCCGCAGAATTCCGGCAACGCGCAGGCGGCGATGACGAGCCCGAAGGCCGGCATCGTGCTCGGTCCCTGGTCCAAGACCGAGTTCTACGGCAATGCCGGCTTTGGCCTGCATTCCAATGATATCCGCGGCGCGACCATCACCGTCGATCCCAACGACAAGGTGATGCCGCTCGATCGCGCGCCGCTCTTGGTGCGCTCGAAGGGCGCCGAGCTCGGCATCCGCAGCAAGGCGATCGACGGGCTCACTTCGTCGCTCGCGGTGTTCGTGCTCGACTTCGATTCCGAACTGCTGTTCGTCGGCGATGCCGGCACCACCGAGCCGAGCCGACCGAGCCGGCGCGTCGGCGTCGAGTGGACCAACCAGTATAAACTGCTGCCGTGGATGAGCCTCGATTTCGACCTTGCCTATACCCGCGCCCGCTTCACGGATTATGATCCGGTCGGCAACTTCATTCCCGGCGCACCGGCCTGCGTCGCCAGCGGCGGCGTCACCTTCGGCCGTGACACCGGCTGGTTCGGCAGCCTGCGCGCTCGCTATTTCGGTCCGCGCCCGCTGATCGAGGACGACAGCGTCCGTTCGCTGTCGTCCCTCATCGTCAACGCCCGCGCGGGTTACAAATTCGACAACGGCATGCGACTGCAGCTCGACGTCCTCAATCTCTTCAACGCGCAAACCAACCAGATCGAATATGACTATCTGTCGCGGCTGCCGGGTGAGCCGATCGACGGCGTCGGCGACCGTCATGTGCATCCCGCCGAGCCGCTTGCCGTGCGCCTGACGCTGGCGGCGACGTTCTGATCAGTCGCGCGCGCGGCGGCTCGAGCTGAAATCCTCGACGTCGGGCTGCACAGGGGGTGTTTCGCGATAGGGCGGTACGATCAGCATCACGACCCGCCGTGTCCGGCCGGCCCTGCCGAGTAGCGTCGCCTGGGCATCAAACTCGGAGCGAAAGACGTCGGTTGCGCGCAAGGTCGTGCGCTTCATCCAGCTCAGGCAATCTAGCTGGTCGGCGAAGCACAATGCGGCCCAGCCGCGATCGAGTGTGGTCTTGCGCGGCAATCCCCAAGTGTACTGGTAAGCGAACGGCCGGGCATAGTGCGGATGGTCCGGACTGTAGAAGGCGGCAGCGAAAGCGAGCGCGTCGTCGCCGCTGACGGCGGCGAGCGGTGTCCCGGCCGCGTCGCGCCATCGCGCGGTGAGCTCGGTCGCGGCGGCGTGATAGAAGTCGCGGCCTTCTTCATAGCCGTAAGCGCTGCGATAGAGGGCATGGATCGGAGCGCCGACGGTGACCGCGAGAATGGCGATCCCGGCCACCATGACGGTCAGGTTGACCGCGTAGAAGCGCTCGATCGGGTAGCTCGTTGCGCACACGATCAGAACCACGAACAGGAAGAGACCCTGTACCGCCCAGAGCGACGGCAGGTCGGTGCCGATCGCGAGCGAGACGGTCACCGGAAACAGGATGGTCCCGATTGTGACCAGCAGCAGCAGACGGAGCCCTGGGTTCATCGTGCGGAAATCGGCCGGCAGCCGCGCCAGCCGCGGGCCGGCAATGAACACCCAGGTCACCGCCGCGATCGCGAGCGCCGCGATCAGGCCCGTGATGAAGTAGGCGACTTCCCATAGCGCGGCGACATGATCGGCGCCGGCATGCGCGAGCGCATAGTCGAACGGCGTTGCGCCTGTGGTGGCGAGCCAGTGCAGATGCGGGCCAAGCACGAGCATGCCGGCCAGCGTCGAGATCCAGGGTGAGGCCGACAGCAGATAGCGGCGGCGATCCGGATGCAGCACGGCTGCGGAGACGAAGCTTGCGACCAGGAAGATCGAATAATATTTGCCGAGCATCGCCAGTGCGCAGGCCGCCCCCGCCGCGATCGCCCAGCCGAGCTGCCTCGGCGCCTCGAACGCGCGCAGGAAGCAGTAGGTTGCCAGCGGCCAGACCGCCAGCAGCACCGTGTTCGCGTTGAAGCGCTGGGCATGGAATTGATAGACCGGCAGCAGCATCAACAGCAGCAGCACGATCGCCCGCTTCTCGCCACGGACAAAGCGGCGAGCGATCAGGTCGACCGCCCATAGCGCCAACGCTGCGTTGACCATCGCCATCAGCTGCAGCGACCAGTCGGTCAGGGGGAAGATCACCGTCCATCCCCGCGTGATCCAGCCCATCAACGGCGGATGCTTGGGGTATCCCCATGCGAGGTGCCGGCCGAGCGTCCAGGTCTCGAGCACGTCCGGATGCAGGCCGGCGCCGAGATAGGCGATGACGAGATACGTGGTCCAGGTTGCAACAAAGAGGACGAGCAGAATCGGGATCGACCACCCGGTTTCGATTCCCTCCAGCCATTTGATCAATGGACGGCGCCAGCGCGCCGGGTCCTTGTCGGACGCGACGGCCATCGCCGAGAAATTGATAAGCGAGAGCACCGTAAAACTACCGAATGAAAGCAGGCGTGAAGCGCGCGCACCCTAGTGATGCGAGCGCGAGAACTCAACGGCGGAGCCGGACGATGAGACGGATTCCAGACCGGGGTTGAGGCGGCCAGCGCTCGACATGTCGAGCCTGACGCCTGCGCCCGTCACACCGGCGCGGTTTCCGCCGCGGTCACTTCCGCAGCCGGAAGCGGCGCCTCTTCGTCAATCGCTTCAGGAACAAGCGGCGGCGACTTGTACTCTGGAAACACACTGAATTCGCCGGCTACCTCCTGGAGCGGCTTCTGCTTGTCGGCCCAGTGCAGGGCCGTGTAGTCGAAACCGTGCACGATGGTGGGTTTGATGACTTCGAAATAGGGCGAGATGTCGAAGTCGCGCGGCATGTAGAGCGACGAATCGCGGATGTGCAGGATCTCGCGACGCGCCTTGCGGCTGGCAGCACGCGTGATCTTCGGCAGGATCGGATAGCGCACGGCGTCGAACGCCTGCGCGATCAGCGCCGAGCAGATGATCTTGGTCGGATCGCCGGAGCCGAACGCGATCATGCGGCGCCGCCAGCGCTGCGGAATCGGCAGCGGAAACAGATAGCGCGCGAGATCGACGATGTTCTTGGTGTCGTAGCCGAAGCCGATGCGGTTGATAGCGTAACGGCACACCGTGGTGCGGTCCTCGAAGGACAGCCCGACCGGCCGGCAAAGGCGGGTGTGATAGGACAGGTATTTCGACAGCGGCGCCGAGGTCACGCCTTCGCCGATATTGGCCTCGATCAGCACATGCTGTTCGCCGTCAGGCTCGAACGCGCCGTCGATCGGTCCAACGAAAAGCGCGGCATGCGACCAGGTCGATTGCGTGAGGTATTTGATAATGCCGGAAATCCGGTTGTTGCCTTCGACCAGCAGCACATCGCCGGGCTGCATGATGCCCCGCAGATGGTCCGGATCGCTCGGCGTGAACGGCTCGTAACCGGGGACTTCCTTCTGCAGGTACCCCGCGATCCATTTGCCGACGGTATCGAGCATTACGCCCATGAATTCCCCCCAGCGGTTCTACGACCGCTTCCGTTCACTTAATCATGGTCGCAAGCCGTTGCAATTTAGTTCATGCCGTCAGCGGATCAATCATGATTGATTTACCATGATGGTTGCTGCGGTCGGTGAGATGCGGCACAGTTCGCGAAGCGTTCCCATTCTCTGCAAGTCCCCGGAAACCATGCCAGAAGCTATGTCATGACAGTGACCCGCCGCGATTTCCTGTCGGCGTCCGCAGCTCTGGCGCTGGCGCCCGTGCTGGGCGGCCGGGCTGTCGCTGCGCCGCTGCCGCGTGAGGCCGACATCGTGGTGATCGGCGCGGGTGCCGCGGGCATTGCCGCGGCGCGACGGATCGCCGCCGCGAACCGCAAGGTGATCGTGGTGGAGGCGTCCGGCCAGGTCGGCGGCCGCTGCCAGACCGATGCATCGACCTTCGAGGTGCCGTTCGACCGCGGTGCGCGCTGGATGCACAATCCCGAAACCAATCCGATGATCCGGCTGGCGCGCTCCGCGGGCCTCGACATCGTCACGGCGCCTGCAGGGCAGAAGATCCGCATCGGCCGGCGCTACGCCCGACCTAGCGAGACCGAGGAGTTTCTGGCGGCACTGGTGCGCGCCAATCGCGCCATCGACGACGCCTCGCGCAAGGCCGATATCGCCTGCGCCGCGGCAATGCCGAAGGATCTCGGCGATTGGGCCGGCACCGCGGAATTCCTGCTCGGGGCCAATTTCAGCGGCAAGGATCTGAAGGACCTTTCGGCCGTCGACAAGGTGCGCGCGCAGGATCGCAACACCGCCATCGCCTGCCGGCAGGGGCTCGGCGCGCTGATCGCGAAACTCGGTGAGCAGCTTCCGCTGGCGCTGTCGACACCCGCGCAACGCATCCTGTGGAGCAATCGCGACGTGATGGTCGAGACGCCTTCCGGCAAGATCACCGCGCGCGCCGCTATCGTCACGGTGTCGAGCAACGTGCTCGCGAGCGGCAATATCAAGTTTGCGCCCGAGATCCCGAAGCGCACGCTCGACGCCGCCGCCAAGCTCGGCCTCGGCAGCTACGATCGCATCGCGTTGCAGATCCCCGGCAATCCGCTCGGGCTGTCGCGCGACGACGTCATCATCGAGCAGAGCAATTCGACCAGGACGGCGCTGCTCTACGGCAATATCGCGGGCTCCTCATTATGCACGATCGACGTCGCCGGCTCGTTCGGCCGCGACCTGTCAGCGCAGGGCGAGAAGGCGATGACTGCTTTCGCGGTGGAATGGCTGACGAAGCTCTACGGCAGCGAGGCAGGCGCTGCCGTGAAGAAGACCAGCGCGACGCGCTGGAACGCACAGCCCTTCATCCTCGGCGCGATGTCGGCGGCAGTCCCCGGCGCGCAATTTTCCCGCAGGATCCTGTCCGAGCCGATCGGCGCGATGTATCTCGCGGGCGAGGCCACGCATGAGACGCTGTGGGGTACGGTCGACGGCGCCTGGGAAAGCGGCGAGCGCGCCGCCGACGCCGCGCTGCGCAGGATCGGCGGGGTGAAGGATACGACGCCGGAGCCCGCAGCGCCCGTCGCAAAACACAAGCGCCGCGCGCCGCGCTCTGCCGGGCCGATGAATTGATGGCTAGGTGAGATCAGGCAGCTTGGTGGAGTGTGGGTAGAGCGCTGCCGCACGACAGGTGTCGTCCCTGCGAACGCAGGGACCCATACTCCGCGGCCGCTGTTGTGTGAACGCGACTCGTCGTTCGAGCATCGCGTAAGCATCACCATTCGTGGTTATGGGTCCCTGCGTTCGCAGGGACGACGGCGAGTCTGTGGCGCCACCTGAGTCGCACATCCCGGTCGCCGTCGGGCAACTCAGTGATTGGGGGCGGCTTTTCTTCCCGTCATTCCGGGGCAGCCCGCAGGGCTGAGCCCGGAATCCATCGGGCCGCAAAGTGGTGGTGAAATGGATTCCGGGCTCGACGCTGCGCGTCGCCCCGGAATGACAGGAACGGACAGCGTGCCCAGCCTCACACCGGCAGCTTCAGCTCCATCAGATCCTTGGCCACCACGATGCGGCCCTTGAAATTCGTCTTCACGTCCCGTGTCCAGTCCTCGTCGGTGACATCAGGGTCGTCGCCGGGGACGAAATGGCTCAGCACCAGTGTCTTCACGCCGGCGGCGGCTGCAATGCGGCCGACGTCTTCGGTCGAGGTGTGGCTGTCGAGCAGATGCTTCTTCAGTGTCGCGCCGTTCTTGGTCTTTGCCACCAGCCGATCGACCGCGGGAATGTAGAGGCATTCGTGCACCAGCACGTCGGCACCTTTGGCGAATTCGGCGAGCTTCGGATTGTAGGCGGTGTCACTGGAGAACACGATCGTGCCGTCCGGCGTTTCGAACTTGTAGGCGAAATTGTCGACGATCGGCGGATGCGGCGTGCGGAACGCGGTGACGGTGACGTCAGGCGTCTTCAGCACCACGCCGTCGTCGGTGACGTCCTTCGCGATCAGCAGCTTGCGCGGATCGGGCCGGCCTTCGTCCGCGATCCGGGTCTCGACGTCGAACTTGTTCAGCTCCCAATAGTCCTTGGTCATCGCCTCGATGCCCTTGGGGCCGAACGAGTGGATCGGCGTCGAGAGGCCGGCCGCCCACGCGTTGTAGAACAGATTGCCGTATTCCAGATTGTGATCGGAATGGTGGTGGCTGATGAAGATGTACTTCACGGACGGGATCGGCACGCCGGCGCTGACCAGCTGGCGGCTGACGCCCATGCCGCAATCGATCACGAACGGCGTGTCGTTGACGACGACGAGATTGGCCGGATTGGAGGCGCCGTTGCCGACCCGCGGACCGCCTTTGGTGCCGAGGAACACGATCCGCGTGCGCGGCTTTGCGCCCTGCGCGTGCACGCTCGGGGCTGCGAGCATGGCGGCGCTGCCGAGCGCCAGTTTCAAAGCATTGCGGCGATCGATCATCGGTTCTCTCCCTGATTATTTTCTGGACCCTACCCGCCGCGCAAAATGCCATCAAGCGCCGGCAGGCCGACGATGACGGCTGCTGCGATCAGCGCGTAGCAGATCGCGCGAAACACCTGCTCGCTGGCCTTGCCGAACAGCGACGCGCCGAACCAGACGCCGATGCCGTAGACGGGGCCGACGATCAGCGAGAACTTGATCGACTCGACCGTGATCAATCCGGTGAACCAATAGCTGACCAGCGAGAAGAAATCCGAGGCCCCGAAGAACAGCACGATATTGGCGCGCGAGATCACCGACGAGATCGGGCGTCCCAGCCAGTAGGCGACGATCGGCGGGCCGCCGGTCTGCGCGAGGCCGCTGCAGAAGCCGGAGAGGCCGCCGACGCCGATCGAGAGCGCGGCGTGATCCTTGCCGCGATAGCGCCAGCCCGACAGCAGCAGCGCGAGCAGCGCCGCGACGAAGCAGGAAATGATCCAGCGCGTGGTCACGGGCTCAAGCACCGTCAGGAAATAGGTGCCGACGGGAACGCCGACCAGCGCGCCGGCGACCATCACCGCGGTCGCCTTGCGATCGGCATGAGTCCAGGCGTTCGGCAGCAGCGGCGCGGCGGCGACGAAGTCGATGATGAGCAGCAGCGCCGCCACCAGCCGCGGCGCGGCCACGCTGCTCGCCAGCGGCATGAAGATCAGCGCCGAGCCGAAGCCGGAAAAGCCGCGCGCCGTGCCCGACACGAACGCAATCGCGCAGATCGCAAGCGCGATGCTGGTCGAGATGTCGGAGGGGAGGAGGGTGAAGGAGGTCATGGGAGGATAGCGAGATCCAACTAGCTGGCCGGCAAATGGACTCAGACCCGTCATCCTGAGGTGCGAGCGGAGCGAGCCTCGAAGGATGAATCGGCAACAGCTAGGCCGTCGACCCTTCGAGACGGCCGCTGCGCGGCCTCCGCAGGGTGACGGTGCGAGAGCGCGCCCTCTCTACTCCATCACGCCCGCAGCGTGCCGCCGGTCTTCTTCGTCACTTCGGCGACGACCTTGGCGGCGACGGCGTCGATCTCCTGGTCGGTCATCGTCTTCTCGCGCGGCTGGATGGTCACGGCGATTGCGATCGACTTCTTGTCGGGATCGATGCCCTTGCCTTCATAGACGTCGAACACGGTGACGCCGGTGATCAGCTTCTTGTCGACATTCTGCGCCGCGCGGACGATGTCGCCCGCCTTGACGCCGCGATCGACGATGAAGGCAAAGTCGCGCGACACCGGCTGGAATGCCGAGAGCTCCAGCACCGGCTTGGCGCGGGTCGCCTTCTGCTTGCCTTCCGGGATCCGCTCGAGGATCACCTCGAACACGATCATCGGACCGTCGGCGCCGAGCGCCTCGGCCGCACGCGGATGTAGCTCGCCGAAGGTGCCGAGCACGTTCTGCGGGCCGATCTGGATGGTGCCAGAACGTCCCGGATGCAGCCAGGCAGGACCGCCCGGCACGATCTGCAGCGCCTGCATCGGCGCGCCGGCCGCCGCCAGCACGGCGAAGGCGTCGGCCTTGGCATCCATCGCGTCCGCCGCGGCCGAGCCGGTCCAGTGCCGCCCGATGCCCTTCGACGAGGCGTAGCCATGGCGTACACCGGAGGCGGCCACGAGCTGGTCCTCGGGGCGGTCGCCGCGGAACACCTGGCCGACCTCGAACAGTGCGACATCGGGATAGCCGCGATTGATGTTGGCCTGAGCCGCCGCGACGAGGCCGGGCAGCAGGCTCGGCCGCATGTCGGAGAGATCGGCCGCGATCGGGTTGGCGAGCACCAGCTCGCTCTGGCCGCCGCCGAACAGTTTTGCCGCGTCATTGGTGATGAACGACCAGGTCACGGCTTCCACCAGGCCGCGGACGCCGAGCGCGCGCTTGGCGCGGCGGGTGCGTTGCTGCATCGGCGTCAGCACCGGCTTGCGCGGCTCCTCGCCACGCTCGAACGGCGTCATCGGCACCTTGTCGACGCCGACGATGCGCACGATCTCTTCCACAATGTCGGCCTTGCCCTGCACATCGGTGCGCCAGGACGGGATCGCGATCTTCACGACAGGGCCGTTGCCGGCCAGCATGAAGCCGAGCCGGGTGAGGATCAGCTTAACTTCGACCAGCGGCACCTCGATGCCGGCGAGACGCTTGACCTCGCTGAGCGGGAAGTCGACCACGCGATCCTCGCCGAACTGCTTGCCGACCACGACGTTCTCGGACGGCGTGCCGCCGCACAGCTCCAGCACCAGTCTGGTCGCGAGCTCGAGCCCGGGCACCATGAAGGCCGGATCGACGCCGCGCTCGAAGCGGTAGCGCGCATCCGAATTGATGCCGAGCTTGCGGCCGGTCTGCGCGATGTTGATCTCGTTCCACAGCGCCGATTCGATCAGCACGTCAGTCGTGTTGTCGTCGCAGCCCGAGGCCTCGCCGCCCATGATGCCGGCGAGCGACTCGACGCCGTGCTCGTCCGCGATCACGCAGACATTGCTGTCGAGCGTGTAGGTGCGGCCGTCGAGCGCGAGCAGGGTCTCGCCGTCCTTGGCGCGGCGGACGCTGAGGTTGCCCGTCACCTTGCTGGCGTCGAACACGTGCAGCGGACGCGCGCAGTCGTAGGTCATGAAGTTGGTGATGTCGACCAGCGCGTTGATCGGGCGCAGGCCGATCGAGATCAGCCGCTTCTGCAGCCATTCCGGCGACGGACCGTTCTTGACGCCGCGCACCAGCCGCAGCGCGAAGCCTGGACACAGCGCGGCATCTTCCACCTTCACCTGGACGGGGCAGGGGAATTCGCCCTTGATCGGCCTGATGCCGGGATCCTTGAACTTGCCCATGTCGGCGGCGGACAGATCGCGCGCGATGCCGTGCACGCCGGTGCAGTCCTGCCGGTTCGGCGTCAAATTGATCTCGATGACGGGATCGCCGAGCCCGGCCCAGTCGGCATAGCCCTTGCCGAGCGGCGCGTCGGCCGGCAGCTCCATGATGCCGTCGTGGTCTTCGGAGATCTGCAGTTCGGCGGCCGAGCACAGCATGCCGCGGCTCTCGACGCCGCGGATGGTGCCGACGCCCAGCGTGATGTCTTTGCCCGGGATGTAGGTGCCGGGCGGCGAGAATACGCTGATCAGCCCGGCACGCGCATTCGGCGCACCGCACACCACCTGCACCGGCGCACCGCCGTCGCCGGTGTCGACCATGCAGACGCGCAGCCGGTCGGCATTCGGATGCTGCTCGGCCGAGATCACGCGCGCGATGGTGAACGGCGCGAGCGCCTTCGCCTTGTCCTCGATGTTCTCGACCTCAAGCCCGATCATGGTGAGCTTGTCGGCGAGCTTGTCGAGCGGCTCGTCGGTCTCGAGATGTTCCTTCAGCCAGGAGAGGGTGAACTTCACGGCTGCATGCCTCGGTTCTTGTTGGTGTTGACTAGATTAACTTGGTCGCTCGTTTCGCAATGTCGCGCTCACGCGCGGACATCACGTGCTGAGCCCGCCAGCGATCGTCGGGATGTCGAGCGGCTTGAAGCCGTAGTGGTTGAGCCAGCGGATGTCGTTCTCGAACAGCTGGCGGAGATCGGCGATGCCGTATTTCAGCATCGCGATGCGGTCGATGCCCATGCCCCAGGCAAAACCCTGGTAGATGTCGGGATCGATGCCGCAGGCGCGCAGCACGTTCGGGTGCACCATGCCGCAGCCGAGAATCTCCATCCAGTCCTCGCCCTCGCCGAAGCGGATCTCGCCCTTGTCGCGGCGGCACTGGATGTCGACCTCGAGCGACGGCTCGGTGAACGGGAAGAACGACGGCCGGAACCGCATGTTGATGTGGTCGACCTCGAAGAACGCCTTGCAGAACTCGTGCAGGATCCATTTGAGGTGGCCGAGATGCGAGCCCTTGTCGATCACGAGGCCCTCGACCTGGTGGAATTGCGGCGTGTGGGTCGCATCCGAGTCGATGCGATAGGTGCGGCCCGGGCAGATCACGCGGATCGGCGGCTTCTGGCTCAGCATGGTGCGCACCTGCACCGGCGAGGTGTGGGTGCGCAACAGCATGCGCGTGCCGTCCTCCTTCGGATTGAAGAAGAAGGTGTCGTGCATTTCGCGCGCCGGATGGCCGATCGGGAAGTTCAGTTTTGTAAAGTTGTAGTCGTCGGTCTCGATGTCGGGACCTTCGGCGACCGCAAAGCCCATATCGGCGAAGATCGTGGTGAGCTCGTCCCAGACCTGGCTCAGCGGATGGATGCGGCCGGTCTCCGCCGGCGTCTCGCGCAGCGGCAGCGTGACGTCGATGGTCTCGGCGGCGAGGCGCGCATCGAGCGCGGCCGCTTTCAACACGTCGCGCCTGGCAGCGAACGCCTGCGTCACCGCATCCTTGGCAAGGTTGATCCTCGCGCCCTCGGTCTTGCGCTCCTCCGGCGACATTTTTCCAAGGGTCGCAAGGAGCGCCGAGATCGAGCCCTTCTTGCCGAGCGCCGAGACGCGCACCGCCTCGAGGGCGGCCTCGTCAGCGGCCGAGGCGATCTGGTCGAGGATGGAAGTTTCGAGGGTTGCGAGGTCGGACACGGTCAATTCCTGCGCTGAGCATGATCCGGCGGGAAGAGCCGGCTTCCGAACCATGCGCCAAAATTCGGCTGGGTTGTCGCCGCCCGAAGGCCGTAACGTCAAGCAAAAAGCCGGTCATTTCGGGCTTGTGGCCGACTGCATTGAACCCCGCGCGGAGGTCGGGCTACCCAAGGGGAGTTCAAGGAGACCCACGCGATGTTGCTGCGATCTTGCCTGGCCGTGCCGGCGGTCCTGTTCATGCTCGGCACGGCGTATGCCGCGACCGAGGAATGTCCCGCCAAATCCACCCAGATGGACGACATCATCGCGGTGCTGGAGAAGGCGCCGAGCTGCAACCGCGCGATGAAGATCTTCGAGGCGTGCGAATACGGCGCCAGCGGAGACGTCCAGTTCGGTGCCGTGGTCGAGAAGAAATGCGAGGTGGACTTCCTGTCCGGCCTCAAGGGTGCGCCGAAGCGGGCGTATCAGCACGAGATGCAGGTCTGCGACCGCAAGTACCGGAATGAATCCGGCACCATGTACATCTCGTTTACGGCGTTCTGCCGGGCGCAGGTCGCCCAGCGCTATTCGCAGAAGGCGCTGAAAGCGGTCCAGAAGGCCCGCTAGGATCAGGCAGCCAGCGCGGCCTTGGCCTTCTCGGCGATCGCCTGGAACGCAACCGGCTCGTGGATCGCGAGATCCGACAACACCTTGCGGTCGACGACGACGCCCGACTTGGAGAGGCCGTTGATAAACACGCTGTAGGTCATGCCGAACGGACGGACCGCAGCGTTGATGCGCTGGATCCAGAGCGCGCGGAAGGTGCGCTTCTTGCGCTTGCGGTCGCGGAAGGCGTACTGGCCGGCCTTTTCGACGGCCTGCTTGGCAGTGCGGATGGTGTTCTTGCGGCGGCCGTAATAGCCCTTGGCGGCCTTGAAAACTTTCTTGTGCTTGGCGTGAGAGGTCACACCGCGTTTGACGCGAGACATGACGGAAATCCTTGAGATCTAGAAGAAGTGACGGGGCGCCGCGCCAGGCGCGGCCGGGTTCAAGCAGATGAGCGCGATCAGGCGTTCGGCAAGAAGTACTTCTTGACGTTGTCGCCGTCGGTCTTGAACAGCACGCGGGTGCCGCGGAGCTGACGGATCTGCTTCTTCGTCCGCTTGATCATGCCGTGGCGCTTGCCGCGCTGGGCGTGCATGACTTTGCCAGTGGCAGTCACCTTGAAGCGCTTTTTAGCGCCCGACTTGGTCTTCAACTTGGGCATTTAGCTCTCCTGTCGCCCAACACGAATATCGCCCAAAGAGGCGTTCGGCCGGCTAAAATGCTCGTTAGAGCGTTGAAAGTGCTATGGTTTTTTCCGAATTGAAAGAACCTGCACTGAACGTCGCCACGGCAGCCCTTGATCAGCCGGGCGGCGAAGGCCCGGCTTATGACAGAGGATCGGCGATTTTGCAACGTTTCAGGTAGCCAAACTACGGAGCCGTAGCCCGGATGGAGCGGAGCGAAATCCGGGGCCGGTCGAGCCGCGGACGCACCGTCCCGGATTACGCTGGCGCTCCATCCGGGCTACGGGAGCCCCTATCCGGGCTACGAAAAGAAACGGCCCGCCAGAGGGTCTGACGAGCTGCTCCATTTTCAGCAAAGCGACGAATTCGAATTAGCGCGGCGCCAGCACCATCACGACCTGGCGGCCTTCGAACCTCGCGTCCTGCTCGACCTTGGCGAACTCGGCAACGTCGGCCTTCACCTTGTCCAAGAGCTTGGTGCCGATCTCCTGGTGCGCCATCTCACGACCGCGGTAGCGCAAGGTGATCTTGACCTTGTCGCCTTCCTCGAAGAAGCGCTGCATCGCGCGCATCTTCACGTCATAGTCGTGATCGTCGATCATCGGGCGGAGCTTGATCTCCTTGATCTCGACGACCTTCTGCTTCTTGCGAGCTTCGGCGGCCTTCTTCTGCGCGGAATATTTGTACTTGCCGTAGTCCATGATCTTGCAGACCGGGGGACTGACGTTCGGCGAAATCTCGACGAGATCCATGCCGGCTTCCATGGCCATCTTGATGGCCACCATGGTTTCGACGGTGCCCTGGTTGACACCATCTGAATCAATCAGCTGGATCTGCGCGTTGCGAATCTCATCATTGGTGCGCGGCCCGTCTTTTGCGACTGTGGGCGGGGCTCTATTGGGACGGCGAATGGGTAACTCTCCAAAGTTGTGAAAGGGAAGGCGGATATTTTGAAGCAAGACGCTGCGACGGGCAAGCGAACTCGCTCTTTTACGCGGCAAAACCGTCAATTGCGAGGCATTTTAGCCACGCCCGGCACATATAGCGGGCGCGCCTGCTCTGCAAGGCGGGCCTGCTGCCGTTGACCGCTGCCGCGC
The DNA here is from genome assembly GCF_038967635.1 of Bradyrhizobium sp. B124. Taxonomy (NCBI): domain Bacteria; kingdom Pseudomonadati; phylum Pseudomonadota; class Alphaproteobacteria; order Hyphomicrobiales; family Nitrobacteraceae; genus Bradyrhizobium; species Bradyrhizobium sp. B124. The sequence continues at coordinate 5,672,253 of NZ_CP152413.1, forward strand.
GACGATTGAAAAGCAGGTCTCTGACACGCGAGTGACCAAACCATGAGCCAAACCGCCACATCCGAGCAGGAACCCGCCTTCATCGAGGTCGGCGAGGGCCTTGGGGCGCGTCGGATCGCGGTGCGCGCCCGTCCAGGCGGCGGCCCCGGCAGCGCAAGTGGCGCGCCCGGCAGCACAAGTGGCGCGCCGGGGTTGTTCTGGCTCGGCGGCTTCAAATCCGACATGACCGGCACCAAGGCGATCGCGCTCGATGCATGGGCGGCCCAGCATGGCCGCAGCTCGGTCAGGTTCGACTATTCCGGCCACGGCGAATCCGGCGGCGACTTCGCCGACGGCACGATCGGCCGCTGGCTCGAGGAGAGCGTCGCGGTGTTCTCGCAGTTCTGCCGCGGGCCGCAGGTCGTGATCGGGTCCTCGATGGGCGGCTGGATGGCACTGCTGTTGGCGCGCGAGATCGCCAGACGTGGCAATGCGGGCGGCGGCGGCAAAGCCCAGCTCGCCGGCCTCGTGCTGATCGCGCCGGCGCCCGACTTCACCGAGGAGTTGATGTGGAAGGGCTTCTCGCCGGAGATCCGCGCCGAGATCGAGACCAAGGGCGTCTGGCTCAGGCCCTCCGACTATGGCGACGGCTCGCCCTATCCGATCACCCGCAATCTGATCGAGGAGGGCCGCAACCACCTCTTGCTCGGAAGCAAGATCGACGTCGGCTGCCCGGTGCGCATCCTGCAGGGCGCGCAGGATCCAGACGTGCCATGGAAGCATGCGTTCGCGCTGGTGCATCGGCTGCCGGCCGAGGACGTGGTGCTGACCATGATCCAGGACGGCGATCACCGCCTGTCGCGGCCGCAGGACATCGCGCGGATCATCGCCGCAGTGGCGGAGATTTAGCCACGCCGCCGCCCTTCGAGGGCCGCTGAAGAAGCGGCCACCTCCAGCGACAACGGCTTCGCCGTTGCGCGGGGGTGACGGCTACGGATAGGGACGTCATCCTGAGGTGCGAGCCTTGCAGCGCACTTGCGCTGCTGGGCGAGCCTCGAAGGATGGCCACACGCACCGGGGAGAAACGCAATGGATACAACAAGCATGCTGCGCGCGTTCTGCGACGCGGTCGAACAGCGCAACGGCAAGGCCTTCGCGAGCCTCTTCACCGAGGACGGCGTCTACCACGACGTGTTCTACGGTGCGTTCGAGGGCCACGCCAAAATCGCCGAGATGATCGACGACTGGTTCTACCGGACCGCGACCGATTTCCGCTGGGTGATGCACGACCCCGTCACTGACGGCAAAACGCTCTACGCGCGCTACACGTTCAGCTACCGCTCGACCTTGCCGGAAGCCAAGGGGGCGCGTGCGATGTTCGAGGGTGTCGCGATCATGCGGCTGCGCGATGGCAAGATCACGGAGTACCACGAGGTCGCCAACACCGCGCCCGCCTTCGTCGACCTGAACTTCGCGCCGGAACGGATCGCCAAGATCGTCGGCAAGCAGGGCGCCGCGCTGCGGGCCCGGCCGGAGATGAAGCGGCATTTGGATTGATCGAAGCCGCAATTTCTCTGTCGTCATTCCGGGGCGCGCGAAGCGCGAGCCCGGAATCCATCGGGCCGCATGCCCTGGCCGAGAAATGGATTCCGGGTTCATCGCTGCGCGATGCCCCGGAATGACGATCAGGGCGGCGGCGGATTGGTCATCGGCTTGCGCTGGGCGAGCGCCGCGACGGTGGAGGTGCCGATCGGGCCCTGCTCGTCATAGAGCCAGCATTCGCCGATCGCGATGCCGTCGGTGGCGTGATGGTTGACGACTTCGAAGCCGATCCAGTTGCTCACCGGCAAACGGTGCAGATAGATCGTGACGTCGCTGTTGATGTAGCCGAGGCCCTGGTCGCCGGCATTGGCGAAGGGACTGGCGAAATCCGCGCCGGTCGCGACATGGACGAACGGCGTCATCCTCACGCCCGCGACGAGCTCGCGGACTTCGCTCATCCAGAGCCTGCGCTCGCCGAGCGAGCCCATGTGGCCTGCGATCGGCCGCGTTTCCCATTTGCCGTTCATGCCGAGCCTCGGATCGGCCGGCTTCGGAATCTCCGCGGGCGCCGGCACGTTCCAGTTCGGCGGCGACCACACATTGCCGGGCGCATTTTCCGTCCTGCGCAACAACTGGCAGGAGGCGCGCGCCATGCTGGTGCCGCCGGAGACAAACTCGGCCTCGATCACCTTGATGCGGAGCCCATCGCGCACGAGCTTCGTCGTCACCTCGACCGGCGTCGTGATGTTGGGCAACCGGAACATGTCGACGGTGAGCCGTGCCGGGACGAAATCGTCGGAGCCGTGACGCTCCTCGATGACGAAGCCGAGCAGGCCGATTACGACGCGGCCGTGCATCGATTCCGGGCTCCACGGACCGTTGGCAACTGACGTCGGCATGAAGCCGTCGCCATCTCTGGTGAAGAAGGGCTGGTTTGTCATGGTCTGCGACCATGACGGGAACGGCGCGACGAAATCAAGAGGCGGCTGCCGCACGCCACTCCTGCTGCACGCTGATGTCAGGCTCGCCGCCGGCGCGTGACGCCAGCGCTGCGAACGCGTCGCGGGCGATCAGTTGCGACAGCGCCCACACCGCCGCGCCGCGCACCAGCGGGCTTGCATCGTCGAGCAGGCGCCGCGCCTCGCCGGCAAGGCTTGCGTCGCCGGAGTTGCCGATCGCGATCAGCACATTGCGGATGAAGCGGTCGCGGCCGATGCGCTTGACCGGCGATTTCGTGAACAGCGCGCGAAACGCGGCATCGTCGAGCCGCGCGAGATCGGCGAGCGCGGGCGCGCGCAACGTGTCGCGTGCGGCGAGCTTCTGCTCGCGGCCCGCCATCGCGAACTTGTTCCACGGACACACCGCGAGGCAATCGTCGCAGCCATAGATGCGGTTGCCGATGGCCTTGCGGAATTCGTGCGGGATCGGACCCTTGTTCTCGATCGTCAGATACGAGATGCAGCGCCGCGCATCGAGCTTGTAGGCGGAAGGAAACGCCGCGGTCGGGCAGATGTCCTGGCAGGCGCGGCAACTGCCGCAATGATCGGCTTCGCCCTCATCGCGCGGCAGCTCGGTCGCGGAATAGATCGCGCCGAGAAACAGCCACGAGCCGAATTCGCGCGACACCAGATTGGTGTGCTTGCCCTGCCAGCCGATGCCGGCGGCTTGTGCGAGCGGCTTCTCCATGACCGCGGCGGTGTCGACGAACACCTTCACTTCGTCGCCGGTCGCAGCAGCGAGCCAGCGCGCCAGAATTTTCAGCCGCTTCTTGATCACGTCGTGATAGTCGTCGCCCTGTGCATAGACCGAGATCGCGCCATGCGACCGGCGCGCGAGAATTTCGAGCGGATCATCGTCGGGCCCGTAATTGACGCCGAGCATGATGATCGAGCGCACGCCGCTCCACAGCACGCGTGGGTCCGTGCGCCGCTCCGGATTGGCCGCAAGCCAGTCCATCTCGCCATGGCCGCCGGAGCCGAGGAATTCCAAAAAATATTGTCCGGCCTCGCGCGTCGCATCAGGATCGGTGAAGCCGATGGCATCGAAGCCGAGTGCGCGCGCCTCGCGCTGAAGGGCGGCCTTGAGATCGGACGGAGAGAGCCGGACCGCCTGGTTCAGAAGTCGAGGTCCACATAGGTGCGCGACGCCGGCACCCCCGCCAGCCACTCGCTGAGCAGCGGACGGAACGACGGGCGGGATTTCACCCGCGCGTACCACGCCTTTGCCGCGTCGTCCTCGCTCCATGGCACGTCGCCCAGATAGTCGATCGCCGAGAGATGCGCCGCGGCGGCGAGATCCGCGTAGGTGAGGCGGTCACCGGCGAGATAGTTCCGCGTCTTCGCCAGCCAGCCGATATAGCTCAGATGATAGCGCACATTGACCTTGGCGGCGCGCATGATGTCGGGCGCCGGCGGACCGCCGCCATTGTCCTCGCTCATGAAGCGCTTGTAGATCCGCTCGGTCACCAGCGGATTGGAGGCTTCCTCGAAGAATTTCTCGTTGAACCACGCCATCAGCCGGCGCACCTCGACGCGCTCGGCCGTCGAGGTCGGCAGCAGCCGCCGCTCGCCGGCATCGAGGCCGTGCGTCTCGTCGACATATTCGGCGATCACAGGCGCCCCCGGAATCGGCGGAAAACCCTCGGCGATCAGAACCGGCGTGTTTGCCGCCGGATTGAGCGCCAGGAACGCCTCGCGCCGCTCCCAGACCCGTTCCTCCACCAGGCGCAGATCGAGGCCATACTCGCCGAGCACGAGGCGAATGAAGCGCGAATGCGGACAGAACGGATGGTGATACAGCGTATACATGAAGCCCTTGGTAGTGTCGTGGCGCTTAAGAAACCATCAACCTGTGTGACCTGACCTGTGAATTGGCCGGACCAGTTCCGCTCGTCTCTATGTCGCGTCGGCACGCAAACCGGTAGCCACCCCCGCCGATGGTGCGGGTCACAAAAACGCTATAGCCCAGCAAATCGGCCGGGTAACCCATTGTTTGACGATTCTTTGCGATTGCGGCCTATGTGCGAATAAGCGAGAAGAATTCGGTTTTCCACACAGGGCAGATCAGATCATGATGACGGATATGCTGCGGGCGGTGATTCTCGGCATCGTCGAGGGCGTCACCGAGTTCCTGCCGGTTTCTTCGACAGGCCACCTGCTGCTCGCGGAACGCTTCTTCAATCTCGGCGAAGGCAATTTCTGGAAGAGCTTCGCGATCCTGATTCAGCTCGGTGCGATCCTCGCGATCCTCGTACTCTACTTCACCAGATTGTGGCGCGTCGCGCTCGGCATGTTCTCCAATCCCGACGACCGTCGCTTCGTGATCGGCGTGCTGGTGGCGTTCCTGCCCGCCGTCGTGATCGGCCTGATCGCCGGCAAATACATCAAGGAATTCCTGTTCAATCCGTGGGTGGTCTGCTTCACGCTGATCGTCGGCGGCGCCGTCCTGCTCTGGGTCGATCAGCTCGATCTCAAGGTGTACGAGGACGACGCGACCCGGTTCCCGCTGTTGATGTATTTCTGGATCGGTGTCGCGCAGTGCATGGCGATGATCCCCGGCGTGTCGCGCTCCGGCGCCAGCATCGTGGCTGCGATGCTGCTCGGCGCCGACAAGCGCTCGGCAGCGGAGTTCTCGTTCTTCCTCGCGATCCCGACCATGGTCGGCGCGTTCGCCTATGATTTCTACAAGAACCGCGCCGACTTCTCGTCGGACAACCTCAGCGTCATCGCGGTCGGCTTCGTGGTCTCCTTCATCGTTGCAATGGTCGTGGTGAAGACGTTCCTCAACTACGTCACCCGCCACGGCTTCACGTTCTTCGCCTGGTGGCGCGTGATCGTCGGCACGCTCGGCCTGATCGCGCTGGCGATGGGACGGTAAAGGCGCGCTCCGCTGTCGTCCCTGCGAAAGCAGGGACCCATAACCACTGCTATTTCAGTCGCGAAGAGCTGTGGCCCCAGCGCTCTACACCCGCAGCATTTGTGGTTATGGGTCCCGGCTCGCGCGGAGCCTGTCATCGGGCGCGCGTTCGCGCGACCCGTTGGCTTGGCCGGGACGACGAATGAGAGCGCCTACGCGCTCTTCTTCTGGAACTGCCCCGTCGCGCGGAAGCGCCAGAGATATTGCGGGGCGATCGCTTCCATCGAATCGGGCGTGATGCCGAGACCCGCGAAAGTGAGACCGGCGGCCTTGGCGGCGTCGGATACCACATTGTCCGAGCGCAGCATCGCGACCTGATCCGGGGTCAGCGTGAACGGCCCCGGCGCGAATTGCAGGACATACGACTGCAGCTTGGCGAGGCCGAACGGCAGCGGCGCCAGCATGCGGTCGCGCTGGGTGATCTGAAGGATGATCTGCATCACCTCGCGCATGGTCAGCACTTCCGGGCCGCCGAGCTCGTAGGTCCCGCCCGGCTTCGCCTTGCCGTCCACGGCATCGGCCACGGCGTCCGCGACGTCGGCGACATAGGCCGGCTGCACCTTGTTGATGCCGCCGCCGACCAGCGGCAGCACCGGCGACATCCGCGCCAGCGCCGCAAAGCGGTTGGTGAACTGATCCTCGGGCCCGAACAGCAGCGACGGCCGCATGATGGTGGCCTGCGGCAGGGCCGCCTGCACCGCCTGCTCGCCTTCCGCCTTGGCGCGGTAATAGCCCGACAGCGAATCCCTATCGGCCCCGATCGCCGAGACGTGGACCATCCGCCCGCCCACGGCGGCCGCCGCCCTGGCGATGGTCTCGGCGCCCTTTACCTGCACGGCGTCAAAACTCTGCCCGCCGCCCTCGGCCAGGATGCCGACCAAATTGATGGCGATATGCGAATCACGCATCGCCGCCTCGACCGAGGCCGGGTAGCGCACATTGGCCTGGACGGCATGAATCTGCCCGACGCGGCCGAGCGGCTGCAGATGGCCGGCCAGTTCAGGCCGCCGCACCGCGACTCGCACGCGGTATTCGCGCTTGCAGAGCGCCCGGACCACGTTCCGTCCCAGAAAACCCGATCCGCCGAATACCGTGACGAGCGTTTCCAGGTTCGATGCCATGAGGTCCATTCCTGCCGGATTCGAGAGCGATTGGGCGTGTTTAGAGCCTCTCGCGATACGCCATCAGCCCAATCCTGTACAGGCTATTTGAATTTCCAATCGCGAATTTGACAAGCGCGTAACCGATCCTTACTAAGCCGCTCCACATGCCCAGGTGGCGGAATTGGTAGACGCGCTGGCTTCAGGTGCCAGTGGCTTAACGGCCGTGAAGGTTCGAGTCCTTTCCTGGGCACCACCCCCTTTTTAAGCGATTGAAATCGCTCAGCATCCGGAGGGTGGGTGCGGCGAAGCCGTGACCCGCCGGGGGGCGCGGCGCGACAGCGATCATTCGCTTCGTTCTGTGCGCCGAATCCCCGATTTGGAGTGACTGGTTTCCCGCCTGGCGTTGAGGAAAATCAGACTATGCCTCGATCAGGGGCAGGCACACCTTGAAGCCTTTCCCGTTGGGCTTCGAGCCACACCAAGCGTTTCATTGCCGACTTCTTTAGCGAGGCAGAAAGCTCAAGGTGCAATGCCCGAAATTCGGCGCGGCTGATCCAGCTATTCAGTTCGCGCAAGCTGAGTTCGGCCGCATCGGCCTCAGTTTGCGGTGATCGCGACCGTTTGCGCATTTTCCAGCGTCAGGCGAGACGGACGTGATCTCGTTCGATCCAAACGGAGTGCATGTAGCTTGGCTCCTGGACGACCTCGCCGACTTCGAGCTCGACCAGGCGTCCCTTGAGATCGACAATCGGAAAATGACGGCCGAGGCACCTCATGAATAGTACCCGCGTTTCGATGTCTTCCGGCAGCGCCTCCGGAACTGCCACGACTTCAACCCTATCCCCAATCTTCATTCCAGCGACCGCCCCTCACACCACCCGCCGCCCCGCACGCCGCGCGATCGGCCGCTGCACGAAATACATCGCGATCATCGAGATCATCGAGCTCGCCACGACGACATAGCCGATCCGGTCGAAATGCAGCAGCGAGCCGTCCGCATTCTCGGCGACGATCGCGGCTGCAGCCACCGAGCCCAACCCGCCCGACAGCTGCTGCACCGACGCGCTGATCGCGCTGAACGAGCCGCGCTGGCTGGCGTCGGGGATCGCCGACATCAGCGTCTGCGACGGGATCATGCGCGAGAAGATGCCGACGAACATCAGCACATTGACGATGATCGCGGTCAGCAGCGAGACGCGGCCGAGATGGGTGTAGATCAGCACCATGATGGCCGACACCACGCAGCCGAAGATGAAGGTCGGATATTTGCCGAACGCATCGCTGGCGCGGCCGACCAGCGGTCCCATCAGGATGCTGAACAGGCCGGAGACCAGGTAGATCGTCGGCAGATGGACGATGTCGATGCCGAGATTGTGCACGGTGAAGGCGCTGCCGAACGGCATCAGCATGAAGCCGCCGGTCGCCAGCAGCGTCGTCACCAGGAAGGCCAGCGTGTAGCGCGGCTGCGCGACGGTTGCGATCAAATGCTGGAACGGGTTGCTGTCGTGCTGCAGCTTGAGATGCCCGTCGACCGGCTCCATCACCAGCGCGATGGTGGCGATTGCCGCGATCGACAGGCCGACGATGGCCACGAAGCAGACGTGCCAGTTCCAGTGATTGGCGAGGAATAGTCCGGCGGGCACGCCGAGCACCTGGCTCGCGGCGAACGCAGTCTGGATGAAGCCCATCACGCGGCCGCGCAGATGCAGCGGAAACAGGTCGGTGACGATGGCGAGCACGACGGAGCCGATCACGCCGCCGAACAGGCCGGTGACGATGCGGCCGAGCAGCAGGACGTGGAAATTCTGCGCCAGTGCGCACAGCACGGTGCCGAAGGTGAAGCCGACATAGAAGAACAGCAACAGCCGCTTGCGGTCGAAGCGATCGGCAAAGCCGGCGGCGAGGATGCCGGAAATGCCCGCCGCGAACGCGTAGGCCGAGACCGCGACGCCGAACTGCCCTGCCGTGATGTTGAGCGACGGCATCAGGATGGCGCCGAGCGGCGACATGATGATGAAGTCGAGGATCAGGGTGAATTGCGTGAAGGCAAGCAGCGCGATCAGGAAGGCTTGATAGCGCGAAAAGCCGCGTTCCTGCGGCTCGTCGATCGGCGCGGCGATGGTCTGTTCCGACATAAGGCTCATTTCATTGCGAAGCGGGTCCGGGCCGGCAACAGATAGGGTGGGTACGGCCGGATTTCATGGGGCGCGCCGGCAACAGTTCCATCGAAATTGAACGCGTAGCGACAATGACTTGGCCGCGCACCCCACGTTGAGTGCTGCGAGAAATATGGGGGCTGCGGCGCACCCGGCCCGCACGGCAATTGTTTCTGGTTGTGTCGAGCGATAACTGCAACGGGTGAGTGCTGTACTTCACAACCTCGAAAGCGTACGCACGTCAAGGATGTGAATCGTGATGATACAGCTCATGGTTCCGCCTGTGGCGATCGCGCAACAGATCGCTGCAAATCGTCTCAAGCTTGAACGGAGCAGATCAGCCGACGCTGAGAGCGGGGCAGGGGGTCACAGGTGGCGTGAGGCCGGGGGGTCGGGTTCGCGCCGAGGTTGGAGTAAGGGCATGGTTTCATCGCGGCTCGCGGCGATCCTGTCGTGCACTTTGGGTGGCGGCTATCTTCTATCGGTATCGCAGGCGTTTGCCGCCTGCGATAGTCTTGCGCCGGCGAGCGGTCAGACGGTGACCTGCTCGACCGCAGCGCCGAATCCCTCGCCCGCTGGCGTGCAGGCCGCAGCCGGCAGCTCGAACGTCACCGTGAACGTGCTGCAGGGCGCCGGCATCACGCCGGGCGCCGGTGCGACCGCGATCGGCCTTGTCTCCCGCAGCACCGCCACCAACAACGGCACGCTGACCATCAGCGGCGGCGGCACCGGAATCTTCGGCAGCGGCGACGGCAATGTCTTCACCAATGCTACGTCGGGCGTGATCACGACCACCGGCGCCGGCAGCAATGCCATCGCTGCCAGCAGCAATGGCAACACGCTGATCAACAACGGCACGATCACGACCCAGAACGGCACCTCGCGCGGGCTTGCCATCACCGGTCTCACACAGCACAACAACAATACGCTGATCAATACCGGGACCATCACCACCCAGGGCCCGCAGTCGCACGGCCTCTATGTGCAGACCGGCGACAGCAACACCTTCACCAATAGCGGCACCATCACCACGGCCGGCGCCGGTGCGCGTGCGATCTTCTCCGCCGGACAATTCATGACCATCACCAACACCGGCACGCTGCTGACGACCGGCGGCGATGCCGGCGGCACCGCCAACAACACCGTCTTCATGCAAGGCAATGCCGCCGTCCTGCGCAACAGCGGCACTATCGAGGCGCGTGGCGTCAACGCCGACGGCGTGTTCTCCAACACGGCCGGTTCGTCGTTCACCGCCCGAATCGAGAACCTCGCCGGCGGCAAGATCATCAGCCAGAACGGGCCCGCGATCCGCACGCTCAACGGCGCCACCACCATCGTCAATGCCGGCCTGATCGCCGGCAACAGCGGCACGGCGCTCGCGGGCGGCGGCGGCGCGGTGACGATGATCCTGCAAACCGGCTCGCAGATATCAGGCCTTGCCGATGGCGGCGGCGGCAACAACCAGGTGCGGCTGCAAGGCAGCGGCACGGCCGACAATGCGTTCGCGCGATTCCAGACGCTGACGATGGAAGGCAGTGACTGGACCTGGGCCGGCACCGGCACCTTCGCCAACACCTTCATCAACAGCGGTTCGCTGACGCTGCAGACCTCGCTGACCGGCAATGTGTCGATTGCGGCGGGCACCAGCCTGCTGGCCGGTAACGGCGCGAACCCGTCGATCACGTCGTTTCCGGGCGGGCCGCCGATCACCGTCACCAACGCCGGCGTCATCAATCTCACCAATGGCGGCGCCACCGCAGCGAACAGCCTGACGATCGCGGGCAACTATGTCGGCGCTGGCGGCGGGCTCTATCTGCGCACCGTGCTCGGCGGCGACGGTTCGCCGTCGGATCGCCTCGTCATCTCCGGCGGCAATGCGTCGGGCTCGACCGCGGTGACCGTTACCAATGCCGGCGGCGCGGGCGCGCTGACCACCGCTGATGGCATCATGGTGGTGCAAGCTGTCAACGGCGGCAGCACGGCCGCCGGCGCATTCGGCCTCTCCAACGCCGTCGTGGCCGGTGCGCACGAATATCTGCTGTTTCGCGGTGGCGTCTCCGCCGGCAGCGCCGACAATTGGTATCTGCGCTCGCAGCTGTTGCCCGGCACATCGTCGCCGGCGCCGCCGGCTGCACCCGCACCAACGCCGCCGGCATCGCCCAATGTGGTGCCGCCGCCCGCGATGCTGCCCGCCGAGGATCTGTCGTCGCTGACGCCGCCGCCGGCAGGCGCCGCGCCGGTCGAGCTCTACCGCGAGGAAGTCGCGGTCTATTCGGCATTGCCGCAGGTCGCGCAGAAGCTCGGGCTCGCAACGCTCGGCACCTTCCATCAGCGCCAAGGCGATCAGGCCATGCTGACCATTGGCGGCGAACAGCCGGCGGCGTGGGCGCGCGCGTACGGTTCGCACAGCGCGCAGAGCTGGGCCGGCACGGTCAGTCCGTCCTTCGACGGCACCATGGCCGGCGTACAAGTCGGGGTCGACATCCTGCGCTTTGAGCCCGCGCCCGGGCATCATGATCGCGCGGGCTTGTTCTACGCGTATGGCTGGGCCAGCGGCACCATCAACGGCTTCGCGCTCGGCATGAACAACGTCCGCACCGGCACGCTCTCGATCGATAGCCAGAATGTCGGCGGCTACTGGACCCATATCGGCCCCTCAGGCTGGTACGTCGACGCCGTGCTGATGGGCAGCTTCTACGGTGCAAGCCCGCAGTCGGATCGTCAGGTCGGCGCGCTTGTGTCGGGCACTGGCGTCGCCGCGTCGCTGGAGGCCGGCGTGCCGCTACAGCTGAACCGCTTTCTCGCGATCGAGCCGCAGGCGCAACTGATCTGGCAGCGCCAGTCGTTCGACAGCTTCAACGACATCTTCTCGAGCGTCGCGCCCGGCAGCGCCGATACGCTGACCGGCCGGCTCGGCGTGCGCGTTCCCGCGACCTTCAGCGTCGGCACCGCCGAACTGCGCCCCTATCTCGAGGCCAATCTCTGGCACACGGCCGCGAACGACCGCAGCATCGCCTTTGCGACCACCGACCTGATCGGCGTGCAGAGCCGCGGCACCGCCGTCGAGATTGGCGCCGGCGTTATCGCGCAGCTCAATCGCACGATCAGCGCCTATGCGAGCGCGGGCTACACGACGTCGGTGGACAGCACCCGCCGTGACGACATCACCGGCCGGTTCGGGCTGCGCGTCAGCTGGCAATAATGGCGCGCCTGCGTGAGCGCTGTGGACTGCCCAAGCCATTGTCTCCGCTGCACAATGGCGCTAAACCCTGAACCATCTGTGCGTGCACGATGAGGTTCGCGTTGCCGGCGCTCCGCCCTTGATGGGCTTTGACGCCGAGACGCAAGCCAAAGGCTTGGACAACGAGGCTTGATGCACGCTCGCCTGTCGGGGAATTGAACGATAGCTTGTCCCGAGAGCGATTCGACGAGGTTTTTGACAGCATGACCATCCGCCTGCATCGCGGCGACCTGCCTGATCTGTCCCGCTATACCGATTCCGTGGCAATCGACACCGAGACCATGGGACTGCATCCGCACCGTGACCGGCTCTGCGTGGTGCAGATGTCGAACGGTGACGGCACCGCCGACGTGATCCAGATTCCGAAGGGGCACACCGACTCGCCGAACCTGAAGGCGCTGCTCGCGAATCCTGCGATCACCAAGATCTTCCATTTCGCGCGGTTCGACGTCGCGGTGCTCTACAACACGTTCGGCGTGATGCCGGCGCCGGTCTATTGCACCAAGATCGCCTCGCGCCTGTCGCGCACCTATACCGATCGTCATGGCCTGAAGGATCTGGTGCGCGAAGTGCTGAACGTCGAATTGTCGAAGCAGCAGCAGTCGAGCGACTGGGGTGCGCAAAGCCTGAGCGAGGCCCAGCTCGCCTATGCCGCTTCCGACGTGCTGCATTTGCATGCGTTGCGCGACAAGTTGAATGTGATGCTGGCGCGCGAGGGACGGACCGATCTCGCGAAGGCTTGCTTCGATTTCCTGCCGACGCGCGCCAGGCTCGATCTCGACGGCTGGGAGGCCGAGGACATCTTCGCCCATTCCTGATTTCGCCCGTTCATGATGGGCGCCGAATTCGTCGCGGCAGGGCCGGTTCCGCCCCGTTTCGGCCAAACTGTTCACGCGTGGTCCGCCTTGAAGTCGGCTTGGGGGGCGCGACGCGAGGTCCGGGCTGCATATTCGGGCGGCTCCGGCTAGAATAGGGGCAATTCCGCGCCTCTGGAGCTCAGGTGAACTCGGTTCAGAATCCAGCCCAGCATCCCGGCTATGTCACGGGCCTCGAGGCGCGCTTTGCCGCCGCCGCGCGGCACAGCCGCATGGTGCGGATCCTGCGCATCGCGGTGCCTGCGGTGGTCGGGCTGTCGATGGCCTCGATCATCTTCGTCTCGGTCTACAATCCATTCCGCGAGATGATCCCCAAGCTGCCGGTCGAGATGGATAACCTCGTCGTGTCCGGCACCAAGATCACGATGGAATCGCCGCATATCGCCGGCTTCTCGGCCGACGGCCGGCCCTATGAAATGTGGGCCAAGGCGGCGATCCAGGACGTCACCGATCCCGATCATGTCGAGCTGAAGACGATCCGCGCCAAGGTGGCGCAGCAGGATCAGTCGACGGTGACGATGGATGCGCGCACCGGCTTCTTCGACAACAAGAAGCAGCTGCTCGACCTGCGCCAGGATATCTTCCTGCAGTCGTCCACCGGTTATGAGGCCAAGCTGACGCAGGCCTTTGTCGACATCAACAAGGGCAACGTGTCGTCGGACGAGCATGTCGACGTCAAGCTGCTCGAAGGCACGCTGACCGCCGACCGCCTCAGGATCTACAACAGCGGCGAGCTCGTGCGGTTCGAAGGCAATGTCGTGATGAATCTGGACAAGCTCGGCGACAACAATCCGAGCCCGCCCGCCGAGCCCGCGCCACCTCCGCCGCCACCGAAGCCGCGCAAGTCCGCCAACCCGAAATGAATTTGATGATGAGACGTTTTCCGCACGGCATCGCAATTGCGGCCTTTCTGCTCACGCTGTTCGCAGCCGGCGCTGCGTCCGCGCAGGGCTCGATGAGTGGCGTTCCCAACGCCATGCAGGGCTTTTCGCAGAACCGCGACCAGCCGATCCAGATCGAGGCCGCCTCGCTCGAAATGCGCGACAAGAAGAAAGAGGCGACCTTCGCCGGCAATGTGAAGGTCGTGCAGGGCGACACCACCATGACCTCGAAGGTGCTGGTGGTGTTCTACGAGGACAAGTCGACGCCGGCGCCGGCGCCGACCACGGGCAGCACCAAGGCTGCCGCCACGTCAAAGGGCGCGCCGATCCAATCGGCGACCCCGGGACCCGGCGGCGCGTCCTCGATCAAGCGGCTGGAGGCGAAGGGCAATGTCGTCGTCACCCAGAAGGATCAGGTCGTCACCGGCGAGACCGCGATCTTCGACACCAAGACCAACCTGATCACCATGCTCGGCGGTGGCGGCGGCCAGGTGGTGCTGACCCAGTGCCAGAACGTGCTGCGCGGCGACCGCCTGCTGGTCGACATGACCACCGGTGTCTCGCGGGTGGAATCCGACAGCGGCAAGGTGCAGGGCCTGTTCATCCAGTCGCAGGGCGGACAGAACGGCAAGGGCGGCTGCGGCACGCCGGCGGCCCCCGGCGCGGCCCCTGCAGCCCCGTCGCCGCTTCAACTGCTTCCGGGCAGCAAGTCGAAATAGGCCTCCCAAAGTAAGCTTCACGTAAGGTGAAGTAGAATCAATAAGTTAGATAATATTTTGCGGCCGCGAGGTTGAAGCGCGCGGGGCGAGACTGTATCTACTCCAGCGGCCCGGCCGGACGATGTGCCTTTGAGGGGGAGTTATGTTGGCCGGGACAGGGGCATCCATTCATTCAAGGCGCGGGTGATCGCGCTTTGCCGTGTTGTTTGAGCATGATCTCCGCGCAGGCGCGTCCGCTTTTGTCGCGAAGGAATGTCGGTATCCAGTTTTCCGGCTCATGCTGGCGCCTTGGCGTGCGAATCGATCGGTCCGCAGGCAAGGTCGCGGGATCACCGTGAAAGGCTGAAGCGAAGCGGGGATGGTGGATTTTCTCGGCATGTTCCGGCGGCGCCCTGCGAAACGCAGTTCCGGATTTGCGCGCGCGCATAACGATATCACGGCGCTCGGCGACCAGTTCGGCGAGATGCTGACGTCACCGGTGCGCGACGCGCCGCCGATGGCGCGCGCCGCTCCGGTTCCCGCCGTCGAGCTGCCGCGATCCCAGCCCGCAGCCGCACCCGCCCCGGCGCGGGCGAGGCCGGCCAGGCACAACGCCGCTTCTGCGCCGCAGCTCATCAAGCGGCCGGGCTATCTGGCTGTGCATAGCGTGGAAAAGAGTTTTGGCAGCCGCCAGGTCGTGCGCGGCGTCAGCATCTATGTGCGCCGCGGCGAGGCGGTCGGCCTGCTCGGGCCGAACGGCGCCGGCAAGACCACCGTGTTCTACATGATCACCGGCCTGATCAAGGCCGATCGCGGCGCGATCGAGCTCGACGGCCACGACGTCACCAAGCTGCCGATGTATCAGCGCGCGCGGCTCGGCATCGGCTATCTGCCGCAGGAAGCCTCGATCTTCCGCGGCCTGACGGTCGAGCAGAACATCCGCGCGGTGCTCGAGGTCGTCGAGCCCTCGAAGAAGAAGCGCGAGCACGAGCTGGATTCGCTGCTCGACGAGTTCAACATCACGCGGCTGCGCAAGAGCCCGTCGATCGCGCTGTCCGGCGGCGAGCGCCGCCGCGTCGAGATCGCGCGCGCGCTGGCGACGCGCCCGAACTACATGCTGCTCGACGAGCCGTTCGCCGGCATCGACCCGATCGCGGTCGGCGACATCCAGGACCTCGTCCGCCATCTCACCAACCGCGGCATCGGCGTGCTCATCACCGACCACAACGTCCGCGAGACGCTCGGCCTGACCGACCGCGCCTATATCGTCTATGCCGGTGAGATCTTGACTGAGGGAAGCCCGGAGGAGATCGTTAATGATCCGGATGTACGCCGGCTTTACCTTGGCGAGGAATTCCGCCTCTAGCCCAAATTTTGCATCCGTCAAGCCGTGTACATCCCAAGCGGACTAAGATAAGCAAGAATCGAGCCAATTTTTGGGATCGATCTTGCCTCCATGGCGCTAACGCAAAGACTAGAGTTCCGCCAGTCGCAGTCGCTGGTGATGACGCCGCAGCTGATGCAGGCGATCAAGCTGCTGCAACTGTCGAACCTGGATCTGTCGGCCTTTGTCGAGGAAGAGCTGGAGCGCAACCCGCTGCTCGAGCGGGCCGCCGACGGGCCGGAACCGCCGGTGGCGGGCGAGCCGGCGATGGAGCGGCCGGACTACGGCGATTCCGACGGTTCCTCAAGCTACGGAGACGAGGGCGAGGCGTCCGACATGGCCGCGAGCTCAGGCGGCGAAACCGCCTTTGAGCCCGGCCAGGAGGAATGGCTGAACCGCGACCTCGGCACCCGCGCCGAGATCGAGCAGACGCTCGATACCGGGCTCGACAACGTGTTCTCCGAAGAGCCGGCCGAAGCCGCCGCGCGCGCCGCGCAGGACGCAGCCCCGTCGGTCTACACCGAATGGGGCGGTGGCGCCTCCAGCGACGACGAATACAATCTCGAAGCCTTCGTGGCCGCCGAGCTGACGCTCGCCGACCACCTCGCCGAACAGCTCGCGGTGGCGTTCTCGGCGCCCGCGCAGCGCATGATCGGGCAGTATCTGATCGACCTGGTCGACGACGCCGGCTACCTGCCGGCCGATCTCGGCCAGGCCGCCGAGCGCCTCGGAGCGTCGCAGCAGGCGGTCGACGAGGTCGTCGCGGTGCTCCAGAAGTTCGATCCGCCGGGCGTCTGCGCGCGAAATCTGAGCGAGTGCCTGGCGATCCAGCTGCGCGAGCTCGATCGCTACGATCCGGCGATGCAGGCGCTGGTCGAGCATCTCGATCTGCTCGCCAAGCGCGACATCGCGGCCTTGCGAAAGCTGTGCGGCGTCGACGACGAAGACATCACCGACATGATCGCGGAGATCCGCCGGCTCGATCCGAAGCCGGGGCTGAAGTTCGGCACGGCGCGGACGCAGACCATGGTGCCCGACGTCTATGTGCGTCCGGGTCCCGACGGCGGCTGGCATGTCGAGCTCAACAGCGACACTCTGCCGCGCGTCCTGGTCAACCAGACCTATTACTCTGAGCTGTCGAAGACGATCCGCAAGGACGGTGACAAGTCGTATTTCACCGACTGCCTGCAGAACGCGACCTGGCTGGTCCGCGCGCTCGATCAGCGCGCCCGCACCATCCTGAAGGTCGCAACCGAAATCGTCCGCCAGCAGGACGGATTCTTCACCTATGGCGTCGCGCACTTGCGGCCGCTCAATCTGAAGGCGGTGGCGGATGCGATCCAGATGCATGAATCGACGGTGTCGCGCGTCACCGCCAACAAATACATGGCGACCAATCGCGGCAGTTTTGAATTGAAGTATTTTTTCACCGCGTCGATCGCCTCCGCCGACGGCGGCGAGGCGCATTCGGCCGAAGCGGTGCGTCACCACATCAAGCAGTTGATCGACGGCGAGGCGCCGTCGGCGATCCTGTCCGACGACACGATCGTGGAACGTTTGCGCGCTTCAGGCATTGATATCGCCCGCCGCACCGTCGCGAAGTACCGCGAGGCGATGCGGATACCATCCTCGGTGCAGCGCCGCCGTGACAAACAGAGCATGCTCGGTAATGCCCTTTCGGCTCCTGCCTCCTCGCCCGACCGCTCGCGCGATACAGCCCCCGTTTAGGTTACTTCTTGAGTACGACCCCGTCCGAGTACGGGCAGGATCATGCCCTCGTTGCGTTCGCGTCAAATCGCGATAGTCTCAATCTTTCCTGGCGACGCGTCGTCCAGCAAGGGAGGTGACCGGAAGCCCAGCAAACATCATGCTCCTGCAAGAGTGATCGAGGCATCCAGCAATTGAGGCATCAAATGACCCTTCGAATCTCGGGAAAGAGCATCAGCATCGGCGAGGCGCTTCGCGCGCGCGTCAGCGAGCGCACCGACGAGGTCCTGCGAAAGTATTTTGATGGCAACTATTCCGGTCACATCACGCTGAGCAAGGATGGCTTCGGCTTCCGAACTGACTGCTCGCTGCATCTGGATTCCGGCATCATGCTGGAAGCCGAATCCAACGCCGCCGATGCCTATGCCAGCGCCGATGCCGCGCTCCTGATGATCGAGAAGCGCCTGCGCCGCTACAAGAGCCGGCTCAAGGACCGCTCGGCCCGCAAGACCTACACCGCGAACGCTGCGTTTGCCGAATTGAACGGCGTCGGGCTCGACGCGCCGAGCTACGTCATCGAGGCGCCCGAGAACGAGGACGAGGTCACCGAATACAGCCCGGTGATCATTGCCGAGGCAACCACCGCGCTGAAGCGGCTGTCGGTCAGCGAAGCCGTCATGGAGCTCGATCTGACCGGCGCCTCCTGCCTGGTATTCCAGCATGGCGGCAGTGGCCGGTTGAACATCATATACCGCCGTACGGACGGCAATGTCGGCTGGGTCGATCCGCCGGCGGTGAGCCCCTGAGGATAGTTGGCCCATGGCATTGACGTCCGAAGCCAGCCCTGCTTATGGTCCGCCGCCTCCAGGAATAAGGGGGCGGAACAGGGTTCGCAGGTGTTGGCACCGCCGATACGTTGGAGTAGAAGCCCTGCCAGCTGGACCCGGGCTAAGCCCGCATCCCACCTCAACTTCTTGACGCCGCCGCTGTAAAGCCTATTTCGCAACCTGACGGTTCATTCACCTCGGAACGTCCCAATGCCGATTACCGATTTGGTCGCACCCGAGGCGATTCTCCCGGCTTTGAAAGTCATCAGCAAGAAGCAGGCGCTGCAGGAACTCGCCGCGCGCGCTTCGGCTTTGACCGGGCAGAACGAACGCGCGGTGTTCGAAGTGCTGCTGCAGCGCGAGAAGCTCGGCACCACGGCCGTCGGCTATGGCGTCGCCATTCCGCACGGCAAGCTGCCCAAGCTGGAAAAGCTGTTCGGCTTCTTCGCTCGCCTCGAGCGCCCGATCGATTTCGAGGCGATGGATGGCCAGCCGGTCGATCTGATCTTCCTGCTGCTGGCACCGGAAGGTGCCGGCGCCGATCACCTCAAGGCGCTGGCGCGCATCGCCCGCCTGCTGCGCGACCAGGACGTCGCCAAGAAGCTGCGTGCCTCGCGCGACGCGCAGGCGATCTACTCGGTGCTCGCGCTGCCGCCGGCGAGCGCGGCGTAATCACTCGGCGCGCGATTATCTTCTGAGCAGTTGTCGGCTGTTGCGCGCTTGCGCATCGGCAATATGCGTCGCAATCAGGTCCGTAGCCCGGATGAAGCGAAGCGCAATCCGGGAATCTCGCCGTCGGTACGGATCCCGGATTTCGCTGCGCTCCATCCGGGCTACGAAACGCTTGCAGCGTCTCAGCAGATCGTCGGCAGCAGACGGCGGACTTCGTCGAGCAGATCGGGGATCGCCTTCTCGTCGCTGGCGAGGTGCCTGAGCAGCGCGCTCTGGAACAGGCCGTCGAATAGCGCGTAGAGCGCAGCCGGAGACGATGCCGGCTTCCTGTTGCCCAACTCTGCGTAGCGCGTGGCGATGCGCCAGATCATCGCCTCCAGGCTCTTGTCGATCTCGAGCACGTCCTTGCGAAACGCGGGCTCGAACATCGCCTGCGAGCGCAGATCGTACCAGAGCCGGTGCATGCGGGCTTCGTCCTGCAACGTCGCCGCGAGCTTGGCGAGGAAGCCTTCGGTCAATTCGTCGCGGCTTCGTGCCATCGTCACCACCTCGTCGTAGCGCGTGACGCATTTCGCCTTGTAGTGACGGACGCAGCAGCAGATCAGATCGAGCTTGTCGCTGAAGTAGTAGTGAAACACGCCGTGCGTGAAGGCGGAGTTCTGCGCGATCTCGCGCAGGCTGGTGCGCGCGAAGCCGAGTTCGCCGAGCGTTTCCAGCGCGGCCTCCGCAAGCTCGACGCGTCGTGCGTTGAACTTCTCGTCGCGCAGCGTCTCGGCCGCCACCGCCACGCGTTGGGCCGCTCCCGTCGCTTGCCGCGCCATCTCGTGCCTTTCCTGTCTCTTCCCTGCAGCAACTTATACCGCGCGAACCGCAGCGCGCTCCATCTCTTCACAATCATCCTCTTTGACACTTGTCAAATTCAGGCTTGACAAGTGTCAAGTTCCTGGACGAGGGTTGGCCCAATAATTTGGACAACCGTCAAGACGGCTGACCTAACGACATCAGGAGGAAATGCACTGCCGGGCGCGCCATCGCTGCGCCCTGCTGACGCCGGCCGTGACCACCAATGCGCACAGAATGCGCAAGGCCGCCGGGCGTGCTGTCGATCGCCAAAGCACCGATCAATCACAAGCAAAGGGAGGACTACGTCATGAGTGCGAAGAGCCTTGAAGGCAGGAAAGCCCTGGTCACCGGCGGCGCCCGGGGGATTGGCGCGGCGATCGCGCAGGCGCTGGCGCGCTCCGGCGCCGCGGTCATGATCGGTGATATTCTCGACGATGCCGGCAAGGCCAGCGCCGCCGAGATCGCCAAGGCCGGGGTGAAGACCGGCTTCGTCAAGCTCGACGTCACCGACGATGCGCAATGGGAGCGGGCCGTCGCCGCAACGGTCGAAACCCTCGGCGGTTACGACATCCTGATCAACAATGCCGGCATCGAGATCACCTCGCTGGTCGCCGACATCAAGGCTGAGGACGCGCGCCGCATGTGCGACGTCAACATCGTCGGCACCGTGCTCGGCATGAAGCACGCCTTCCGTGCGATGCGGCCGGGCGGAGCCGCGGGCAAGGGCGGCGCAGTCGTCAACATCGCCTCGGTCGCAGCGACGATCGCCTTTCCGAGCATCGCCGTCTACTCCGGCACGAAATCCGCCGTCGATCGCATGACGCGGGTCGGCGCGATGGAAGCCGGCAAGCTCGGCTATGGGGTGCGGGTGAATTGCATCTATCCCGGCCTGATCCCGACCGACATGGGCCTGCAGCTCGCCAATGACATCGTGAAGATCGGTCTCGCGCCCGACGTCAATGCCGCCGTCGGCTCCGTGGTGGAGCAGACGCCGCTCGGCAAGCTCGCCGAGGTCTCCGACATCGCCGACGCCGCGGTGTTCCTGTGCTCGAACGAGGCCCGCTTCATCACCGGCATCGGCCTGCCGGTCGATGGCGGCATGGGCATGTAGCAACGAAGCCGACAACAAGCATTTCGGAGGATCGCAATGAGCGAGAAGAAGCCCGTCATCGTCTATGGCGCTTCCGGCTACACCGGCCGGCTGGTCTGCGAATATCTGCGCGAGTACAACATCCCCTTCATCGCCGCCGGTCGCAGCGGCGAGAAGCTCAATGCCGCGATGAAGTCGAACGTGGCCGGCATCGAGACCGCCGACTACGAGGTGGTGACGGTGCCGCACACCGCGGCGGCGCTGACCGAATTGTTCAAGGGCGCCTCGGTCGTGCTCAACACCGTGGGTCCGTTCGCCAAGTTCGGCAACGAGGTGGTGCAGGCCTGCCTGGCTGCCAAGTGTCACTACACCGACACGACAGGCGAGCAGGACTGGCTGATCACGCTCGAACAGGAGTTTGGCACGAAGTTCGCCAGTGCCGGCCTGCTGCTGGCGCCGGGCATCGCGCAGATGTACACCACCGGCGAGATCGCCGCGCAGCTGTGCCTGGAGACGCCCGGCCTCGACACCCTGGACATCGCCGTGTTCTGGGGCGGCAGCCCGACCATCGCCTCGACGCAGACCATCCTGGTCAACGCCGCGATGGCCAAGGCCTACTACCTGGAGCAGAACAAGTACGTCGAGCATCAGCCGGATGCCGGCCTCTACAACCTCGCCATCCCCGGCCAGCACGAGCTGGCGCTGGCGCTGCCCTGGGGCGGCACCTCGCACCCGGTGTGGTTCAAGCGCGATCCGCGCGTGGCCAACGTGAAGGTGCTGGGCGGCGTGTTCAACCGCGCGCTGATGCTGGGCGTGCCGCAAATCGTCGCCGCGGCGCTGGAGGCGACCAAGGACATGAAGCCCGACGAGCGCTACGCCGCGCTGGCGCAGACCGCGGCCGGCGTGATGAACACCATGCCGCCGCGCGAGAACCCGCGCGTCAACAAGTCGTTGGATTCGGTGTATGCCTCCGGCCCGCTGGGGCGCGCGCACTGCGTCATCTACGGCAACAGCAACTACAAGCAGACCGGCATGCTGCAGGCCTTTGCCGCGGCGTACCTGCTGCAGCAGCCGCCCAAGCGCGTGGGCTTCGCCTCCGCCTGCCAGGCGTTCGGCCATCACGAGCTGCTCGGGCAATTGCGCAGTTTCGGCCTGGTCGGCAAGCCGGTCCTGACCGTGCACGATTGAGCTTGGGCCCCGATTGGCTCGGGGCCCAACACTCCGTTCCCTGAAGCGTTTTCGTCAGGCGGACCGATATCCAATCTGCTCGAAAACGCCGCCTCCGCGGGTGACGCAGTAGCGCGTCACCCGCCTCTTGCGCGAGACCTGCCATGCGCTTCATCGATTATCTCGACAAGGGTGCCTCGCTCGGCGCCGACGCGCCGTGCCTTACCATGGACGGGCGCGACCTCAGCTATGGCGAGGTGCAGCGGCTGAGCTACCGGATCGCGCGCGGGCTCGAGCGGTCGGGCATCGCGCCCGGCGAGAAGGTCGCGATCCTGTCCGGCAACGATCCGCTCGCGTTCGCCTGCGTGTTCGGCATCTCGCGCGCCGCCGCGGTGTGGTGCCCGATCAATCCGCGCAACGAGGCGACCGAGAACAAGTTCATCCTCGACCAGTTCGATTGCAGCCTGCTGCTGTTTCATTCGAGCTTCGCGCCGATGGTCGAAGCCGTCAGGCAGGATCTGCCCAAGCTGCGCGCGCTGGTCTGCCTCGATACCGAGCTGCCATTCGCGCCGTCATTCGACCGCTGGCTCGGCGAGCTCGCCGATGATGTCTATCAGCGAGAGACGATCGACGATCTCGCGATGATCCCGGGCACCGGTGGCACCACCGGGAAGCCGAAGGGCGTGATGCTTTCGGGGCGCAACATCGAGGCGATGACCGCGTTGACCCTGATGGGTTACCCGTTCAAGGGCCGTCCGATCTATCTGGCGCTGGCGCCGCTGACCCATGCCGCCGGCGTGCTTTGTTTTCCGATCATGACGTTGGGCGGCCGCGTCGTGATCATGCATCACCCTGACATCGGCGAGTTCCTCGCGCTGATCGAGCGTTATCGCGTCACGCATACCTTCCTGCCGCCTACCGTGATCTACATGCTGCTCGACCATCCCGGGCTCGATGCGGCCGATCGAAGCTCGCTGCAATGCTTCTGGTACGGCGCGGCACCGATCTCGGCGACGCGGCTCGCCGAGGCCCTGAAACGGATCGGGCCGATGGCCCAGCTGTTCGGCCAGACCGAGGCGCCGATGATGATCTCGATGATGGCGCCCGCCGATCACTACAATGCAGACGGCACCATCGCGATGGAGCGCCTTGCCTCCGCCGGGCGGATCGGTCCGCTGGTGCAGGCCGGCATCATGGATGGCGACGGCAAGCTGTTGCCCGCCGGATCGCGCGGCGAGATCGTGGTGCGCGGTTCGCTTGTCATGGAGGGCTACTACAAGAACCCGGAGGCCACGCGTGAGGCCTCGGCGCATGGTTGGCACCACACCGGCGATATCGGCTACATCGACGGCGACGGTTATCTCTACATCGTCGACCGCGCCAAGGACATGATCATCACCGGCGGCTTCAACGTCTACTCGATCGAGGTCGAGAACGCGTTGCGCGCCCACGAGGCGGTGCAGGATTGTGCCGTGATCGGGCTGCCCGACGACAAATGGGGCGAGCGCATCGTCGCGGTGGTGCAGCCGCGCGCCGGCCAGACCGTCGATGCGACGGCGCTGGCCGCGTTCGTCAAGCAGCAGGTCGGCAGCATCAAGACGCCGAAGCAGATTGAGGTCTGGGACGATCTGCCGCGTTCCAAGGTCGGCAAGGTGCTGAAGCCGGACATCCGCGCGCGCTTGACGGAGCGTTCAGGCGGCTAGAGCCTATCCCGTTCCGATTGAATCGGAACGGGGCTCTAGATTCTTGTTTTGACGCGTTTTCTTCACGCGAACCGGTATCCACTTCGCTCGAAAACGCTCTAGGCGGCGCTTGATGGTGACGCTGTGGACCTGACGCTGTTGCCGCATCAGGTTTTAAACGCTCGCTATTCGCCGGCTTTGAGCGTAGAGTCGCGTCATCACCGCCCATCCACGGCATCCACCGGTGACTGAGGGTAACGTAGGGCTCCCGCCAACAGATGAGGAGCATACGTGTCTGGGTTTCGTCTGGCCGATTGGATCGTGCCGCCGGTGATCGTTCCCCTGTTTCTTTTGCTCCTGGTGGCCGCTGCCGCCGTCTTGCATGGATAAGGCACCTCAACGATGAATTCGTCAGTGCCGGCGTTTGGCCACGCCAGGCCGACGCTTGATGCGACCGGCAACGCGCAAGCGCGCAGTCGGCGCACAACCAAAATCACGAAATGCTCAGTGTGATGATCGCCCGGAAAGGCACCTGTATGAGAACGCTGCTATTCGCCGCGGTTGCGGCCGGCCTGCTTGCACAAGGCGCGCTCGCCGCAGAACCGGCCTGCCACAAGATCGAAGGCACGGTCGGTCGTCTCGCCTGCTACGATGCCGCGTTCCCTCCGACGGTCAAGAAGCCTCCGGCCATCGATAGCAACGCGCCGCGATCCGAATACAAGGACCCGTTGATCGCGGAAGATGCCCGCGTTGCGGCGAAGCTGAAGAATATCTGCCGCGGCTGCTGAGATCTGCGACCACGCGCACGGGAGCGGGAGACAGCGAGGGCGATCGATGGTTTCGTCATATGCCCTGTCCGACGCGTTTCCAGCTTCGGCGCGATCAAGATTTCCGCGCCCGTTGTGACGACAAACGCTGCGTGCGGCGTTCGCCGCCGGCGTCAACCGCGTCTCTTGGCAGCACAAAGGAGCCTTCATGGCCCGCGAAACGACCTACGTCGTGCAGGCATTCAACGCCGGCAAGGGTGGGCATCTGAAGCCCGACTCTCCAATCGTCTGCAAGACGGCAAATGGCGCGCTGCGAACGGCAGAGCGCCTGGCGTTGAGCAAGCTCGCCGTCGTCGCATTCTCGTCCACCGGCGACCCCGAAATGGGCGACTATGATGATGAGCCCATGGTCTTCTTCCGGAAGGGTGAGCTTCCGGCCAATTTCGGCTGAATCCCTGGTTGCGAGTGAGCAGGTACGTACGGGAGGACCTAGATGAGCGAGCGACTTGAAACACTGAAGAAGGCCCGCGATCGCATGATCGAGGACAGGGACGCACACGCGAAAGTGCTGGCCGCTCCGTTCGATCGTGACAAGGCGGAGCGGGCCCGCAGCAAGTTCGTCGAAGTGCAGGCGCTGGTTGAAGCCTTGGACCGCGCCATCAGCGCGGAGGACTCCGCTACAGCAAGGGACTAAAGCCGGAAACCGCACGCGGCTGACGGAGCGCCAGCTCGCGATCGGCGTTCACCTCTTGCCGTATTCGGTGAAAACGTAATCGCGGTTTTGCACCACGGTGTGGCAGGCATAGCCGCACTTCGCGTCGTTCTCCTGTGGCGGATTGTCCGTCGTGGTGGCCGGCCTGAACACATCCGACGCCGCATCATACTCGAACGCGCCGTATCCCCATCCGCCGCTGTCTGCGAACCGCTTGCTGTCCTTCACCATGAAGTCGACGTCGTGCTGCGTACCCGGCACCGTCGGCTGACCGGGATACGCCTCCTGCTTTTTCGGGATCCAATGGATCTTCGCCATCCTGGCGCCGTCCGGAAACGGCTTGCTATTGCCGGGCACGCCCTCGCGGTAGGCACCGATCATCGCCGGATTGCCCAGGATCACGGCGATGACGCCTTCGTTCTCGCTGATCGCGATCACCGACCAGTCCTCGTATCCCCTGAACTCGGAGAACGCGAGCCCACCGGGCACTTGCAGACTGTATTTGTCCTGCGCGGAAATCGCGACACCGGTCGCGAGGACGGAAATCGAAACCGAAGCAACGAGATTGATCAGCGAGCTCTTCCGCATGGTCGTATCTCCCTCAATCGATTTGGCGGCGGATATTCTCTTGCTGGAAATTCCTCTTATCGCGTTGCCTTCTCCGAGGCCCAAGGCTGCGCGGACCGTTGGTCGCGGGAACGAATTACAGCATGGAATGGCGCGGAGCGAAATGGGGCCGCTGCCATGGTCCGCGGCCCGAAGCCACGGCGTGAGCACCTATTGACAACCGTCCCATCGCGCCAGAAGACTCAAGGGTCATCGTCGTGCATCCGACCCCAGGGGATTCCGATGTCCCTCGACTTTCGCTTCCATCGCACTCCCGTCGACGTTCTCGCTTACGAGCTCGCCGAGGAGAAGGCCTCCGCGCTCGGACGCATGGGCCGCGCGCTGGAGCAGGCTCTCGCTAGATTGCGCGAGTTCGATGCCGCTCATCCGCGCGCTGAAGCACCGACATCCGCCCAACAGGCGCGGCGCATCCTGGTGCGGGAAGCTGGCCATGCGCTCTGGATGTTCGTGGTGCAGCGGGAAGCGTGCGGCATGCGCGACAGCCGCGCGATCATGCGCACCTACAGCGTGCCCGGCGAAGTGCAGCACTGCATGGGGCCGATGCTCGCCACATCGACCGCATCGCCATAAAGGCGCGGACTGCCACCGCGCTGCAGCAGTCGTCGACGAGCATGTTCGACGGCCAGTGCCACAGACCAAGGTCGAATTTACCGGGCGGACCAAAGGACTAGATTTCGGATTGCAAGACCGTGTCATGAAGGGATGTCGTACTCCCGCGATGGCGATCGGTTAGGCCGCGCGCGATCCAGGACCGGCTTCCTTGAGGCCTGCATGGGCACGCCCCGCGATTTGCGGCCCTGCCCCAACCAAACAAATAACCGGGCATCGATACCACCGTCCACTGCCGTGGACGGGGGACGAAACGCATTCCAGATGGCCCGAACATGTCGGGCCAGGGAGATGTACAATGACGACATTGGACATTGTAGTCGCCCCGCTCCCGGAAGCCGAGCATCAGGCGCAATTGCGGCGCGCATTGATTGCCAGCACGGTAGGCACCACCATCGAATGGTACGACTTTCTGCTTTACAGCACGGTGACCGGCCTGGTCTTCGGCAAGCTGTTCTTTCCCAAGTCCGATCCTTTGGTCGGCGTGCTGGAGGCCTTCGCCATCTACACGGTGGGCTTCATCGCGCGGCCGATCGGTGCCGCGATCTTCGGCCACTTCGGCGATCGCATCGGCCGCAAGGCGACGCTGATCGCCACGCTGCTGTTGACCGGGATCGCCACCGCGGCGGTCGGCCTCGTCCCCACCTATGACCAGATCGGCATCTGGGGCGCCGTCATCCTGACCGTCATCCGTTTCCTCCAGGGTGTCGGCGTCGGCGGCGAGTGGGGTGGTTCGGTGCTGCTCTCGATGGAGTGGGCGCGAACCAACAAGCACCGTGGCTTCATCACCTCGTGGCCGCAGCTCGGCGGCCCCGCCGGGTTGCTGCTGGCAAATATCGCGGTGCTGGTGTTCAGCCGAATCTCCGGCGACCAGTTTCTGGTCTGGGGCTGGCGCATTCCGTTCCTGCTCAGCCTCGTGATGATCGCGATCGGGCTCTACATCCGGCTCGGCATCATGGAGACGCCGACGTTCCGGCGGATCGTGGCCGAGAATCGCGTCGCGCGCGTTCCGGTGATCGAGGTGATCAGGAGGCAGCCGCGGTCGATCATTCTCGCAGCGCTGGCGCGGATGGCCGAACAGGCGCCGGCCTACATCTATCTCGCCTTTGTGTTCGCCTACGGCACCCAGGTCATCCACCAAGACCGCGACTTCCTGCTGATCTGCCTGATCTGTGCCGGTCTCGTTTCACTCGTCACCATCCCGCTGGCCGGGCACCTGTCGGATCGCATCGGGCGCAAGCGGATGTATCTGATCGGCTCGGTCCTGACCGGGTTGTTCGGCTTCGTCTATTTCGGCCTGCTGAACACCGCAGCGCCGGCGCTGATCTTCATCGCCATCGTGCTGTCATTCGTGCCGCACGACCTGATGTATGGTCCGCAAGCGGCGCTGATCGCCGAATGCTTCACGCCGCGGCTGCGCTACAGCGGCTGCTCGATCGGCTACCAGCTCTCCTCGGTCATCTCAGGCGGACCGGCACCGTTGATCGCCACTGCGCTGCTGGCCGCCACCGGCTCCGGCTACGTGATCGCGCTCTACATTCTGTTCTGCGCGGTGGTCAGCATTGTCGCGACCGCGATGATGCCCGACTACACCAACAAGGACATTTCGGAGGAGCACGACAGGCCCTGATGGAGTGATCCAAACGACGTCCGCAAAAAAATGCGCGGGCCGCCTCGATCGGTGTCGAGGCGTGCCCGCGCATTGAACTCGCGGATGCTGAATTAGCCGTGCGCTAGTGCACGCTGACGGCCTGCAGCTCGTTGCTCCAGGCGTTCGCGATCGCGGCTTCGCGGCTGTCGGTCAGCATGATCGGCGTGCCGTCGGCGGCATGCAATGCGAACAGCTTGAGGCCCGGCGCGATCTTCGGCGCCTGCGGAAAGAGATCCGGCACGTCCTCGGAACGGACCTGCTTCACATAGGCGATATGGCCCTCGCCCAGATGGGCCAGCGCTTCCGGCGTGACGCTCTCGGATTGGAAGATGATATTCGCTTCACTCATGGTCTCGACTCCTCAGTCAGATAAGCGGTCGAGTCCGCTCGTTGTTTCTATTATTCGTGTTCATTGATAGCGATTGTCTTAACGACCCGTTCAGGTTCCGGCCTGGCCAGGTCGATCGACAACAACCCGTTCTTCAGATCCGCGCCCAGCACCTGCATCCCCTCCGCCAGCACGAAGGTGCGCTGGAAGTGGCGCGCGGCGATGCCGCGATGGATGTATTGCCGAGCCTTGTCGTCCTGCTGGCGGCCGCGGATGACGAGCTGATTTTCCTCAATAGTTACATCGAGTTGGTCGCGGGTGAAGCCCGCCACCGCCAACGTGATGCGCAACCGCTCGGGCTGCCCGTTGGTACGGTCGCACCGCTCGATATTGTACGGAGGATAGCCGTCAGCGCCCTTCACGACGCGGTCGAGCGCACGCTCGATCTCGTCGAATCCCAGAAGGAACGGACTGGACAACGATGGAACACGAGACATTACAAAGTCCTCTCGAAGCGACTTTGAGGGGCCCTTGCGGCACCCCATGCAACCGGCGGGCCGCTTGCCCGTCGGTCATAAGCCAATATGGGAGTGATCTGGATAGCGTTCAAGCGCTTCTGAAACCAGCGTAAATGCCGCCCGACGCATATCGGTTCTGATCAAATCAGGACCGATATATTCCACTTTTTGTTTTTGGGCGCGTTTTCTTCATGCGAACCGGTGTCCACTTCGCTCGAAAACGCGCCAGGATGGCCCCCGATCGTTCCTGATCGGTTACGGGCCGACGCGCTTGCGGCCGTCAGCGGTAAAAAGATGCAGTTTGTCGCGCGGCGCGACCGCCCGGATCTGCTCGCCGATCGCAGGCCCCGTGGCGCCGGGAACCCGGACGATCACCTCGCCCGGCGGCAGCTCGCCCGGATTGGCGGCGATGGCCCGTTCCTCGCGCTGGCGGCTGCCATAGACGAAGGTCTCGGCGCCGACATGCTCGATCGCCTCGACCGTCAGGCCGAGCGCGACGCCGCCGGATGCGGTCTCGCCGGTGATCACGAAATCCTCCGGCCGGATGCCGACGATGCCGGCACCATCGGCGCCCGCGATCTGGGATTGCAGCTCGTCCGAGCGCAGCGGCATCAGGTTCATCGGCGGGGCGCCGATGAAGGAGGCGACGAAGGTGGTCGCCGGCTTTTGATAAATCTCCAGCGGATTGCCGATCTGCTCGACCTGGCCGCCATTCATGACCACGAGGATGTCGGCGAGCGTCATCGCCTCGAGCTGGTCGTGGGTGACGTAGATCGAGGTGGTGTTGAGCCGGCGCTGCAGTTTGCGGATCTCGACCCGCATCGCGATGCGCAGCTTGGCGTCGAGGTTCGACAGCGGCTCGTCGAACAGGAAGACTTTCGGCTGCCGCACGATGGCGCGGCCCATCGCGACGCGCTGGCGCTGGCCGCCGGACAGCTGCCGCGGCTTGCGCTCCAGCATCGGCGAGAGCTCGAGCACGCGCGCGGCCTCCTCGACGCGGGTCTTGACCTCGGCTTCGGCCATGCCGCGGTTGCGCAGGCCGTAGGCCATGTTGTTGTAGACGCTCATATGCGGATAAAGCGCGTAGTTCTGGAACACCATCGCGATGTCGCGATCGGCGGGCTCGATCTGGTTGACGATGCGGCCGCCGATGTCGATCTCGCCGCCGGTGATGGTCTCGAGCCCCGCGACCATGCGCAGCAGCGTGGACTTGCCGCAGCCGCTTGGGCCGACCAGCACGCAGAACTGGCCGTCGCCGACGTCGACATCGACGCCCTTGATGGCCTCGAAGCCGCCGGGATAGGTCTTGCGGACGCTGCGCAGCGTGACGTTAGCCATTACTTTTCCGTCTCCACCAATCCGCGCACGAACAGTTTCTGCATCACGACGACGACGAACACCGGCGGCAGCATCGCGAGCAGCGCGGTCGCCATCACGACGGGCCATTCGGTCAGCGCGTCGGTCGTGGTGATCATCTTGCGGATGCCGACCTGGATGGTCTGCATGTCGTCGCGCGTGGTGATCAAAAGCGGCCAGAGATACTGATTCCAGCCGAGGATGAACAGGATCACGAACAGCGCGGCCATGTTGGTGCGCGACAGCGGCAGCAGCGTATCCCAGAAGAAGCGGAACGGGCCCGCGCCGTCGATGCGCGAGGCCTCCAGCAATTCATCCGGCACGGTCATGAAGAACTGCCGGAACAGCAGCGTTGCGGTGGCCGAGGCGATCAGCGGCAGCGACAGGCCGGCATAGCTGTCGAGCAGATGCAGGTCGGCGACGATCTTGTAGGTCGGATAGATGCGCACCTCGACCGGCAGCATCAAGGTGATGAAGATGATCCAGAAGATCGCCATCCGGAACGGAAATCGGAAATAGACGATCGCGTAGGCCGAGATGATCGAGATCGCAATTTTGCCGACCGCGATCAAGAGCGCCATGATCAGCGAGTTCAGCATCATGTTGAGCACCGGCTCGCGGGTCGAGCCGCTCGTGCCGACAAACAGCGTCTGGTAGTAGGTCTCGAAGAAGTGGCCGCCGGGCAACAGCGACATCTGGCCGTTGGCGATGACGGCGTTGTCCTGGGTCGAGGCGACGATCGCCAGATAGACCGGGAAGGCGACGATCGCGATCCCGATCCACAGGATGGCGTGAGCCAGATAGCGCTGGAAACCCTCCTCCTCGACCATCAGTAGGTCACCTTGCGTTCGACGAAGCGGAACTGGATGCCGGTCAGCACGATGACGATGACCATCAGGATGACCGACTGTGCCGCGGAGGAGCCGAGATTGCCGCCGAGCAGGCCATCGGTATAGACCTTGTAGACCAGCGTCTCGGTCGCCTTGCCGGGGCCGCCGCGGGTCATCGTGTCGATGATGCCGAAGGTGTCGAAGAAGGCGTATACGATGTTGATCACCAGCAGGAAGAAGATGGTCGGCGACAGCAGCGGGAAGATCACGGTCCAGAACCGCCGCATCGGGCGGGCGCCGTCGATCGCGGCGGCCTCGATCACGCTCTTCGGGATGCTCTGCAGCCCGGCGAGGAAGAACAGGAAATTGTAGGAGATCTGCTTCCAGGCCGCGGCGAGGATGATCAGGGCTGCGGCCTGGTCGCCGTCGAGCAGCGGATTCCAGTCAACGCCCATGGCGCGCAGATAGCGCGACAGCACACCGAGCGAGGGGTGCAGCATGAACACCCAGAGCACGCCGACCACCGGCGGGGCGACGGCGTACGGCCAGATCAGCAGCGTGCGGTACAGCGTCGAGCCGCGCAGCGGCTTGTCGGCCATCACCGCGAGCAGCAGCGCGAACGACAACGAGGACACCGCGATCGCAAGCGAGAACGCGAAGGTTCGGACGATGGCGGCGAAATAGGCCGGGTCCTTGAACAATTCGAGATAGTTCTCGAACCACACGAAGGTGGTCGAAAGGCCGAAGGCGTCCTGCAGCAGGAAGGATTGGATCACCGCCTGCGCGGCCGGCCAGTAGAAAAAGATCAGGACGATTGCGAGTTGCGGGGCAACCAGCGCGTAAGGCAACAGCTTTGACTGGAAAATCGCTTGCTTTTGCATGATCTCGGCAAAATGGCAGGCCGCGTTTGCGGCCTGCCGGTTGATGGTCTCAAGACATCATGTCAGTGGACGGCGGTCTTTTCAAACTGCCGCAGCATCTGGTTGCCACGTTCGACGGCCGAGTCCAGCGCCTGCTTGGCGGTCTTCTTGCCGGCCAGCGCCTGCTCGATCTCTTCCGACCACATGTCCCGCAGCTGCACCATGTTGCCGAGGCGCAGACCGCGGGAATTCTCGGTCGGCTCCTTGTTGGTGAGCTCGAGCAGCGGGGTCTCGAGATAGGGCTGGTCCTTGTAGAAGCCCTCTTCCTTGGCCTTGGCGTAGGCTGCCTTCGTGATCGGCAGATAGCCCGAGGCCTTGTGGATCCAGATCTGGCGATCGGTGTCGGAGAGGAAGGTCAGGAACTTGGCCACGCCCTTGTATTCTTCGGCCGACTTGCCGCCCATCACCCACAGCGAGGCGCCGCCGATGATCGAGTTCTGCGGCGCGCCCTTGACGTCGGGATAATACGGCATCGGCGCGGCGGTGAAGTTGAACTTGGCCTGCGCCTTGACGTTGCCGAAGAAGGCCGACGAGGTCAGGTAGATCGGGCACTCGCCCGCGGTGAAGCGGCCTTCGCCGGTGTTGGTGCGGCCGGCATAGTCGTAGGTCTTGTCCTTTTGCAGCTCGACCAGGTTCTCGAGATGCTTGACCTGCAGCGGACCGTTGAATTCGAGCACGGTGTCGAAGCCGTCGAGGCCGTTGGCCTTGCTGGCGAGCGGCACGTTGTGCCAGGCCGAGAGCTGCTCGAGATTGACCCAGGTGACCCACGAGCCGGAGAAGCCGCAGGTGGTGTAGCCGGCCGCCTTCAGCTTCTTGGCGTCCTCGAACACTTGCGGCCAGGTCTTCGGAATCTCCGCGATGTTGGCCTTCTTCAGCGCATCGAGATTGACCCACATCACGGTCGACGACGAGTTGAAGGGGAACGACAGCATCTCGCCCTTTGAGGTCGAGTAATAGCCGGTGATCGCGGGCAGATAGACGCTCGGATCGAACTTCTCGCCGGCGTCGGCCATCAGCTTGTAGACCGGTTTGACGGCGCCGGTGGCGGCCATCATCGTTGCGGTGCCGACCTCGAACACCTGCATGATGTGCGGCGCGTTGCCGGCGCGGAACGCAGCGATGCCGGCGTTCATGGTGTCGGCGTAGCCGCCCTTGTAGGTCGGGATCACCTTGTAGTCGGACTGCGAGGCGTTGAAATCGTTGGCCAGCTTGACGATGACGTCGTTGTTGGCGCCGGTCATCGCGTGCCACCACTGAATCTCCGTCACTGCAAACGCAGGCGACGCGAATACAAGCGTGGCAGCAGCTGCCGCAGCAGCGCCGAGTCGTCTGAAAATCATCAAAAGCCCCTCCCGGTTGGAACGTCATCTTTCGTTGCGCGCGTTAACAGCGCCGGATGACGTTCAAATGACCGTATAAACGAAAGCCATGGTACGGGGGAAGCCGAAGCAAAGGGAAGCGCTAAAAAAGGCGGAGAACGCAGCCGCGTGCGTGCGGTGCAACGCCGGACGCGACGTTGCACCGCAGGGGCTGACGGTTCTCGAAGACACGGACTCCGCATCACCTCGCCCCGCGTGCGGGGAGAGGTCGGAACGCATCGTTAGATGCGTTCCGGGTGAGGGGGATTCTCCGCAAACGCCGCTACTGTCGTATGCGCGGAGACAGCCCCTCACCCCAACCCTCTTCCCGTAAGAACGGGGCGAGGGAGTGCACCGCCATCGCGGTCGCTATTCGACGTGATCTCCTGACGCGTCAGCGCTGGCGCTGGGGACCGCAGACCACGCCCTTGTCGACCAGGCCGTTGATCTCGTCCTTGGAGTAGCCGAACTCGCCGAGCACTTCCGCAGCGTGCTGGCTGAACTTCGGTGGCGTGCGGCGCAGGCTCGGCTTGGTGCGTTCGAGGCGGATCGGCGAGGCGACGCCCCTGTACCAATCCTTCTCGATGACGTCGCCGCGATGGATCGTGTGCGGGTTAGTCAGCGCCTGGTCGATCTTCTGCACCGGGCCGGCCGGCAAGCCGGCGGCGAGCAGCCGGTTGCACAGCGGTTCGGCCTCGTGCTGGCTGAACACCGCGGCAAGCTCGGCCCGCAGCGCATCGCGGTTGGCGATGCGGTCCTTGTTGCGGGCAAAGCGCGGATCGGTGCCGAGCTCGGGCTTGCCGATCTCCTTGGCGAGCTTGCGGAAGGTGCCGTCATTGCCGACGCCGATGAAGATGTTGTCGGTCTTGGTCGGGAAGATCGCGTAAGGCACGAGGTTGGGATGCTCGTTGCCGGTGAGCGATGGCGGCTTGCCATGCATGAAATAGTTCGCGGTGTGCGGATGCATGATCGCAAGCCCGGTCTCGTACAGCGTGGTCTCGATGAACTGGCCGAGCCCCGAGCGCTGCCGCTCCGACAGCGCCATCAGGATGCCGATCGCCGCATAGAGCCCGGTCGTGATGTCGACCAGCGGCACACCGATGCGCATCGGGCCGCTCTCGGGCGAACCGGTCGCCGCGATCATGCCGGTCATCGCCTGGATGATCGCGTCATAGCCGGGATTGCCGCCGCGCGGGCCGTCGGCGCCGAAGCCGGAGATCCGGCAATGCACGAGGCGCGGAAATTTCGCGCGCAGCACGTCGTTGCCGATGCCCCATTTGTCGAGCGTGCCCGGCTTGAAGTTCTCGATCAGCACGTCGGCGGTTTCGAGCATCTTCATCAGCACCGCGCGTCCACCCTCGGAGGCGAGGTCGAGGCCGATCGAGCGCTTGTTGCGGTTGATGCCGACGAAATAGGCCGCGTCTTCCTCATGGAAGGGAGGGCCCCAGTCGCGCACCTCGTCGCCGGCGGGCGGCTCGACCTTGATCACGTCGGCGCCGTGGTCGGCAAGGATCTGGGTGCAATACGGGCCGCCGAGCACGCGCGTCAGATCGATCACGCGCAGTCCGGTCATCGCGCCCGTAGCCGCTGGGGTATTCATGGAAACAACCTTCGCTCAGTTGGGACTAGAAGACGAGGTCCCAGAGCTAACGGTCTTCAGGCGAGGCAGCAATGCTTCCGTCGGCGCAGGCCCATGCAGCAGGCGGCGCGTGCGTTCGCCAAGCGAACTGAAAAGAGCGAACTGGCATCCGCAATGCAATGCTCTCTTGAAATGCAATAGTCCGCCACGCGGGACGTGGCGGACTATCGGCAGTCGGTGAACTAGACGACGCTCAGCTTGACGTCGACATTGCCGCGGGTCGCGTTGGAATAGGGGCACACATGGTGGGCCTTCTCGACCAGCGCTTCGGCATCAGCGCGGGAGAGGCCGGGCAGCGAGACGGCGAGATCGACGGCAAGGCCGAAGCCGCCTTCCGAACGCGGGCCGATGCCGACCGTCGAGGTCACCGAGGCGTCGGCGGGAACCTTGGGGCCGCCCTGGGAGGCCACGAACTTCATGGCGCCGATGAAGCAGGCGGCATAGCCGGCTGCGAACAGCTGCTCCGGATTGTTGCCGGCGCCACCCCCGCCACCGAGCTCCTTCGGGGTCGTGAGCTTGACGTCGAGTGCGCCGTCGAGCGTTGCTGCATGGCCGTCGCGGCCGCCGGTTGCCTTGGCGCTGGTCTTGTAGAGCACGTTCACAGACATTGTGGTCTCCCTTGGGTTTGGACTTCAGTTCGAATTCGATGTGACATGTGTTGCATCCAATTAGATTGTGCGCAATATAAATTATGCGGCCTCACATTTAATTGTTCGCAATTGAATCCGCGGTCCTGTGAGCCCAGAATGACCCGGAAACGAGATGGATTCGATGGGAATCATGGTCAGGAAACAGACGGCGGCGGATCAGGCGCTGCGGCTCGATAACCAGATCTGCTTTGCGGTCTATTCGACCGCGCACGCCTTCAACCGCGTCTACAAGCCGCTGCTCGACCGGCTCGGGCTGACCTATCCGCAGTATCTCGTGATGCTGGCGCTGTGGGAGCGCGACAACGTGCCGGTGAAGGACCTCGGCGAGCGGCTGTTCCTGGATTCCGGCACGCTGACGCCGCTGCTGAAACGGCTGGAAGCGGCGGAACTGATCAGGCGAACCCGCAGCACCGAAGACGAGCGGGTGGTGCTGATCGCGCTGACGCCGCAGGGCCACGCGCTGCGTGAAAAGGCCAAGGCCGTTCCGCAGTCGATCCTCGCGGCCTCGGACTGTACGGTTGGCGAGTTGATGGCGATGAAGAACGAGATCGTCGCGCTGCGCGACCGGCTCAATGCGGTGCTGGGGGAGTAGCGGCCGCGAAACGGGGCGCGCTTGTTAGGGCTGCGCCGGCACTCTGCAAGTCGCGCACTGGAAATCACTGCCGCGCTCGTCGTGACGAATCTCGAAGCCCTCCGGGACCAGTTCGATCCGATTTCGGAAGGGCGTGATCTCCGAAAGCCGGGCATGGCCCGTGCGCTGGCACCTCGGGCACCGCAAGAATTCGGTCCAGCTGGAATCGCGCATGGCTTGGCGTCCGTTGGCACCGGAGAAGATAGCAACCAATGGACGCTCGAGCTTTGTTCTGGATCAAAAATGCGGCGCGGAGGTTGCTAGAGGCGCTTCTTGGCGAAGGCGCGGCCGCTATGGGACTTGAGGTATTTCTCGAACGCCAGGGCTTTGTACTTGTCGGGAAATGCGCAGTACCAGACGAGCTGCCACGGCTTGAATTTTGAGGTTTGCGCGGACTTGCCGGCGTTATGCTCGGGAATCCGCCGTTTCAGATCCTCGGTGGCGCCAATGTATTCTTGCTCAGGGAAGTTGATGCTGCGGATGATGTAGACGCACCACATTCGCTTCCACTGAGGCCGGACGGGAGTAGAACCCTTGGCAGTCCGTCTTCGCCCTTCGGGCTACGCCGGACACCACGCTTCGCCCTTCAGGCAACTCGTGGCTGCGCCACGCGTAGCCCGAAGGGCGGAGCGTGGTGGAGCCAGGCGGGATCGAACCGCCGACCTCTTGCATGCCATGCAAGCGCTCTCCCAGCTGAGCTATGGCCCCTTATCCAGTTGGGATGATCCTGGGGGATCGATCCCGGCCCGCGCGGCCTGGATGACTCGCGCGGCAGCACCGTTGATCATAGATCGGCGCCGATCTCAAGTCTCTTCGTCACCGCCGACGTCACCAATAATATCGGTCACGTCCTCATCGCCCTCTTCCTCGTCGGCGATGAAGGTCGAATCGTCGTCGTCATCGTCGTCGATGGTCTCATCGACCTCGATATCGTCCTCGGATTCGGGAACCACGGCCTTGACCTTGCCGGTGTTCTCCTCGGCATCGGCCTCCTCGAGCGAGACCAACTCTTCGGTCTCGGCCGCCTCGGGCATCTCGGCGGCGGTCGCAGGTGAACTGACGGTGGCGCCACGGCCGCCCCGCGGCGGGGCTACGGGCGCGATCGGCACGACCTCGCCGGTGTAGGGCGAAATCACCGGATTCTTGTTGAGGTCGTAGAACTTCTTGCCCGTGGTCGGGCAAATGCGCTTGGTTCCGAGCTCGGACTTGGCCAACGTGGTCATCCCAGAATTTTGCTGAAAAACGGTGCTTCACTTGGCTAGTTGAGGAGCCGCTGTCAATAGCGGTTTGCGCGCAAGTGACGGGCGCGTGACGCGGTGTTGCCTATGTGATACCTGCCGCGGCGCGAGAGGACACAATCTTGGCCCATTCCGACACCCCGACCCCGCTGGAATCGCGCGTTTGCGGCCCCCTGGCCGGCAAGGTCCGCGTTCCCGGCGACAAATCGATTTCCCACCGTGCCCTGATCCTCGGGGCGCTTTCGGTCGGCGAAACCCGCATTTCCGGCCTTCTGGAGGGCGAGGACGTCCTCAATACCGCCAAATCCATGCGCGCGCTGGGCGCCAAGGTGGAGCGGACAGCGCCCTTTGCCTGGTCGGTCTCGGGCGTCGGCGTCGGGGGCTTCGCCCAGCCCTCGGCGCCGCTCGATTTCGGCAATTCCGGCACCGGCTGCCGGCTGGTGATGGGTGCGGTGGCCGGCTGCCCGATCGCGGCCATTTTCGACGGCGACGCCTCGCTGCGTACGCGGCCGATGCGCCGGATTCTCGATCCCTTGGAGCTGATGGGCGCCCGGACCAGCGACGTCAGGGAGGGCGGCCGGCTGCCGCTCACCCTGCATGGCGCCCGCTATCCGGTGCCGATCGTCTACAAGACCCCGGTCGCCTCGGCCCAGATCAAGTCCGCGGTGCTGCTGGCGGGCCTGTCCGCGCCCGGCATCACCACGGTCATCGAGCAGGAGGCGAGCCGCGACCACACCGAGCTGATGCTGAAGCATTTCGGCGCCGAGATCTCCACGGAGAAGGAAGGCAGCCACGGCCGCAGGATCTCGCTGAACGGTGAGCCCGAGCTGCACGGCGCGGAGGTCGTGGTGCCCGCCGATCCGTCCTCGGCCTCGTTCCCGATCGTCGCGGCGCTGATCGTCGAAGGGTCCGACGTCGTGTTCTCCGACGTGATGACCAATCCGCTGCGCACCGGCCTGTTCACCACATTGCGCGAAATGGGCGCCTCGATCGAGGAGAGCGATCCGCGCGGCGATGCCGGCGAGCCGATGGCGCAATTGCGCGTGCGGGCCTCGAAGTTGAAGGGCGTCGAGGTGCCGCCGGAGCGCGCGCCGTCGATGATCGATGAATATCTGGTGCTGGCGGTTGCGGCGGCGTTTGCCGAGGGCACCACGATCATGCGCGGCCTGCAGGAGCTGCGCGTCAAGGAGTCCGACCGTCTCGAAGCCACCGCCGACATGCTGCGCGTCAACGGCGTCAAGGTCGAGGTTTCCGGCGATGACCTGATCGTCGAGGGCCGCGGCCACGTTCCGGGCGGCGGCCTTGTTGCCACCCATATGGATCATCGCATCGCGATGTCGGCGCTGGTGATGGGTTGTGCTTCGGATCGGCCGGTGAAGATCGATGACACCGCCTTCATCGCCACCAGTTTCCCGGATTTCATACCGATGATGCGCGCGCTCGGAGCTGACTTCGCATGATCATTGCCATCGATGGACCCGCCGCCTCCGGCAAGGGCACGCTCGGCAAGCGGCTCGCCCACCACTACGGCTACCGCCATCTCGACACCGGCGTGATCTACCGCGCGGTGGCCTATGCGATGATGGCGCAGGGCGCCGATCTCAACGATGAGGCGCTGGCGGTGGCCGTCGCGCTCGAGCTCGATCCCGAGAAGTTCGGCAATCCGATCCTGAAGACCCAGAAGGTCGGCGAGGGCGCATCTGTCGTCTCGGCCTTTCCCAAGGTGCGCGAGGCGCTGGTCAACTTCCAGCGCCAGTTCGCCGCCGATCCGCCCGGTGCGGTGCTGGATGGACGCGACATCGGCACCGTGATCTGCCCGGACGCCGACGTGAAGATCTTCGTAGTGGCCGATCCCCGCGTGCGGGCGCGGCGGCGCACCCTGGAGGCCCGCGCCCGCGGCGAGGACGCCGACGAGGAGGCGGTGCTGGCTGACATCCTCAAGCGCGACGAGCGGGACAAGAACCGTGCCGTTGCGCCGTTGCGGCCGGCGGCGGACGCCCACACGCTGGACAATTCCAATCTCGACATCGAGGCCGGCGTCCGCGCCGCCATCGCCATCGTCGAGGCGGCGCGCGCCCGGCGCTGATCCCGCCGCCAAGCCCCGGAAAAGAAAAAGCGCGATGACGAGGTCACCGCGCCAGGCGCACCTAGATCGTGTGGTTTTGGAGCCATTGGATCAGTTCTTCGACCAGTAGCGGTCGAACGGCAATTCCTGCTCGGCCATGCTGAGCAGCGGCTGCGCCACCGCGGCAGACGTGCCGTGTGCGGCCGGAGCAGCGCCGGGCATCCCGGCAATCGCATTTCCAATCGTCAGGACGGCAATCGCCGCCAGCACCATAAAGCTTTTCATTGGTAATCCCCCTGTTTTGAACGGTGCTATCGTATGGGGTGCTGCTTAAGGGTGGGTTCCGCGGCGTTCTCCTGCGGGGGCATTTCACGCGACTCGGTCAACAGCGCGTTGCGACGCCGGATCTGGAGCGCCGTCGGGGCGCGATTAGCCTTAAGCGCCCGCAAATCGGGCATTTCCGGCTTGCTCAAAATGGGCCCCGGAGCTATATCAGCGCCGTTCGGAGCGCCATCGACCGTGTCGAGGCCGTGTCTGAGCGGGCCGGCGCCGGGTTTGAGCCCTCGCCGCATCTGGAGGAACGCCCGCTCCCAGGTCTTGAAGGCGATATTTTCGTTTCAGGCTCCCGACAATTCAAACGTACCGAACGTGCAGTTTTACTGCCGGCCCGCTGTTGCACCTCCTGCAATGAGCGGTCGTCAGGGTTTGCGGAACCCTGACACTTCGCGCGCGGTGCGCCCATCAACCCGAACGGCCGGCATGATCCCGCATTTGGAGAACAAATGGCTTCGAATACTGTGTCTTCCTATACCCCCACCCGCGACGATTTCGCGGCGATGCTTGATGAATCCTTTGCCGGCGGCAATTTGCAGGAAAGCTCGGTCATCAAGGGCAAGGTGGTTGCAATTGAGAAGGACATGGCCGTCATCGACGTCGGCCTGAAGACCGAAGGCCGCGTGGCGCTGCGCGAATTCGCCGGCCCCGGCCGTGAAAGCGATCTGAAAGTCGGCGACGAAGTCGAGGTGTTCCTCGACCGGATCGAGAATGCGCTCGGCGAAGCCGTGCTGTCGCGCGACAAGGCGCGCCGCGAGGAAAGCTGGGGCAAGCTCGAGAAGGCGTTCCAGAACAACGAAAAGGTCAACGGCGTCATCTTCAACCAGGTCAAGGGCGGCTTCACGGTCGACCTCGACGGTGCGGTGGCCTTCCTGCCGCGCTCGCAGGTCGACATTCGTCCGATCCGCGACGTTGCGCCGCTGATGAACAACTCGCAGCCGTTCCAGATCCTCAAGATGGACCGCCGCCGCGGCAACATCGTGGTGTCGCGCCGCACGGTTCTCGAAGAGACCCGCGCCGAGCAGCGCCAGGAGCTGGTGCAGAACCTCGAAGAGGGTCAGGTGATCGACGGCGTGGTCAAGAACATCACCGATTACGGTGCGTTCGTTGATCTCGGCGGCATCGACGGCCTGCTCCACGTGACCGATATCGCCTGGCGTCGCGTCAACCACCCGACCGAGGTGCTGACCATCGGCCAGACCGTGAAGGTCAAGATCATCAAGATCAACCACGAGACGCACCGCATCTCGCTCGGTATGAAGCAGCTGCTGGATGATCCGTGGCAGGGCATTGAAGCCAAGTACCCGCTGGGTGCCCGCTTCACCGGCCGCGTCACCAACATCACCGACTACGGCGCGTTCGTCGAGCTCGAGCCGGGCATCGAAGGCCTGATCCACGTCTCCGAGATGTCGTGGACCAAGAAGAACATGCACCCCGGCAAGATCGTTTCGACCTCGCAGGAAGTCGAAGTGCAGGTGCTCGAAGTGGATTCGGTCAAGCGCCGCATCTCACTCGGTCTCAAGCAGACCATGCGCAATCCCTGGGAAGTCTTCGTCGAGAAGTTCCCGGTCGGTTCGGTGGTCGAGGGCGAGGTCAAGAACAAGACCGAGTTCGGTCTGTTCCTCGGTCTCGAGGGCGACGTCGACGGCATGGTTCACCTCTCCGACCTCGACTGGAAGCTTCCGGGCGAGCAGGTCATCGACAACTTCAAGAAGGGCGACATGGTCAAGGCCGTGGTGCTCGATGTCGATGTCGAGAAGGAGCGTATCTCGCTCGGCGTCAAGCAGCTCGAAGGCGATCCCTTCGCCGAGCCGGGCGACGTCAAGAAGGGCGCGGTCGTGACCTGCGAAGTGCTCGAAGTGAAGGAGAGCGGCATCGAGGTCCGGATTTCGGGCACCGAGTTCACCACCTTCATCAAGCGGTCCGAGCTGGCCCGCGATCGCAACGACCAGCGCGCCGAACGCTTTGCCGTCGGCGAGAAGGTCGATGCCCGCGTCATCCAGTTCGACAAGAAGGCCCGCAAGGTGCAGGTCTCGATCAAGGCGCTGGAAGTTGCTGAAGAGAAGGAAGCCATCGCGCAGTACGGCTCCTCCGATTCGGGAGCGACGCTTGGCGACATCCTCGGCACCGCGCTGAAGAACCGCGGCACCGACAAGTAAGCCTTCGTCTCGTTGAGGCGAACAATCGGGGCCCCGGCGCAAGCCGGGGCCCTTTTTGTTATCCCGTAATCCGTAGCCCGGATGAAGCGCAGCGAAATCCGGGGCTCTGTCCCCGCGACGATTCTTCCCGGATTACGCTGCGCTTCATCCGGGCTACGATGCAGGCAACATGACGGGCCTTGTTTTCTTCATATTGCGTCGCAATTGATGTATTTGGCTAAGCTGATAGTGACGCTGCGACGGCAAAACGCGCGGATTGCGCGCTGACTATTTCGGGAGAGATCGGATGTCGCTGGATTCAGACGTGATCGTCGACCGCCGCCGGATCAGGCGCAAGCTGACGTTCTGGCGCGTCGCCGCTGCGGTCATTGCAATCGCGGCCATCGTCGGCGTGGGCGTGATCGCCGCCGGCGGACGCGGCACCTTTTCGACGTCGAACACGATCGCGCGGATCAATATCGACGGCCTGATCCGCAGCGACCAGGAGCGCGTCGAAGCGCTGGAGCGGCTCGGCAAGTCAAGCTATGCGGCCGTGGTCGTGCACATCAATTCGCCCGGCGGCACCACTGCGGGCTCCGAGCAGCTTTACGACTCGCTGATGCAGCTGAAGGCGAAGAAGCCGCTCGTCGTCGTGGTCGAGGGACTGGCGGCCTCGGGCGGCTACATCACGGCGATCGCCTCGGACCATATCGTCGCCCAGCAGACCTCGCTGGTCGGCTCGATCGGCGTGCTGTTCCAGTTTCCCAACGTGTCCGAATTGCTCAAGACCGTCGGCGTGAAGATGGAGGAGATCAAGTCTTCCCCGCTGAAGGCGGCGCCCAACGGCTTCGAGCCGACCAGTCCGGAGGCCCGCGCTGCGATCGACGGCCTGGTCAAGGATTCCTATGCGTGGTTCCGTGGATTGGTGAAGGAACGGCGCGGCATGGACGACGCCCTGCTGGAGAAGGTCGCGGATGGCCGCGTCTTCACTGGCCGGCAGGCGGTCGATCTCAAGCTGATCGATCAGCTCGGGGATGAGAAGACCGCGATCGCCTGGCTGGTTGCGGAGAAGAAGGTCAAAAGCGACCTGCCGGTGCGCAATTACAAGCTCAATCCGCGATTCAGCGACCTGAC
Source organism: Bradyrhizobium sp. B124 (assembly GCF_038967635.1). NCBI lineage: Bacteria > Pseudomonadati > Pseudomonadota > Alphaproteobacteria > Hyphomicrobiales > Nitrobacteraceae > Bradyrhizobium > Bradyrhizobium sp. B124. The sequence goes on from NZ_CP152413.1 coordinate 5,715,519, forward strand.
CTTCCTGCGCACCGCGGCGTCGATGACGCTCGATGCGTTCGGCCTTGGCGGCATCGCGCGGCGGATCGAGCAGGGTGGCGTTGCCCAGGCGGTCGACCGGTTCGGGCTCGACGGCATGCTGGCGTTGTGGACTCCCGGAGGAACCGACTAGTCGAGAGCGAAAGGCGTACTGATCAGGGTATTCTCGCTCTGCGGGAATCGCCGCATGCCCCAATTGGGCTATTTGTCACGCGATTTCACGGCGTCCTAAATCGATTTAGCGTCTTGACAGTGCACGGCATTTTCACGGAAATGGGTTTCCGCAAGAGCCCGGATCCCATTTTCGATGATCAAATCCGAACTTGTTCAGCGTATCGCCGAGCACAACCCGCACCTCTATCAGCGGGACGTCGAGAATATTGTGAATGCGATTCTCGATGAAATCGTCGCGGCGCTGGCGCGTGGCGACCGCGTCGAGCTGCGCGGTTTTGGCGCTTTCTCGGTGAAGCATCGCCCGGCCCGTGCCGGCCGCAATCCGCGTACCGGCGAGCATGTGCCGGTCGACCAGAAGAGCGTGCCGTTCTTCAAGACCGGCAAGGAAATGCGCGAGCGCCTCAATCGCGACGAGGCTGAGGCGGGAGCCTCCAAGATCGACGCGCCCAAGGCTGATGCTTAAGGCTGACGCTTAGCGCGACGCCCGGCGTTGTCGTTGCTGCGAGCGATGGGCCCGCACTTTCTCCATCGCTGCGAGAGATGGTCATGCGAAAGTTCTTCACGGCAGTGGTCGTCGTTCCGCTCGGACTGATCTTCATCATCTTCGCCGTCGCCAACCGTCACTGGGTGACGGTGTCGTTTGATCCCTTCAACTCTGTGACGCCGACGGTTGCGGTCACACTGCCGCTGTTCGTCGTCATCATCGCGTCCGCCATTCTCGGCGTAATCGCCGGTGGTATTGGAACCTGGTTCAAGCAAGGGCGCTGGCGCCGCGCCGCCCGGCAGCATGAGGCCGACGCCCGCCACGTCCGCGCCGAGCTCGCCGACCTCAGGGCCACGGCCTCCCGGGACGACGCGCAGCGTCGTTCGGCCCCGGCCCAGCTGGGCTTTTACGGGCCCAATGGGCGAGACAAGCAGGGCGCGACGTTGTAGAACCCGCCCCGTCGGACCCGGGGCAACCCCTGTTCCGGCCGCCCGAAAACCCGTTTTTGAGACCCGTTTCGAGACCATGCCCCTGCTCGTCAAAATCTGCGGCCTGTCCACGCGCGAGACGCTCGACGTCGCGCTTGAGGGCGGCGCGGACATGGTCGGGTTCGTGTTCTTCTCCCCGTCGCCGCGCCATATCAGCCTCGAGACCGCGCGCGAGCTTGGCAGCCGCGCCAAGGGCCGCGCTGTCAAGGTCGCGCTGACGGTCGATGCCGACGACGCCACGCTCGAAAACATCGTCGAGACGCTGCGCCCGGATATCCTGCAATTGCACGGCAAGGAAACCACCGCGCGGCTGCGCGACATCAAGCAGAAGTTCGGCCTGCCGCTGATGAAGGCGCTGCCGGTCGAGACCGCGGCCGACCTCGCCCCGCTGCCGGGCTATGCCGGCGTCGCCGACCGTATCCTGTTCGATGCCCGCGCGCCGAAGGATGCCACCCGGCCCGGCGGTCTCGGCGCGCCGTTCGATTGGCACCTGCTGGAAAATCTCGATCTCGCGCTGCCCTACATGGTCTCCGGCGGGCTCAACGCCGCCAACGTCGCTGAAGCTGTCCGCGTCACCCGCGCCGGCGGGGTCGACGTGTCGTCGGGCGTCGAGCGCACGCCGGGCGTCAAGGATCCCGAGCTGATCCGCGCCTTCATCCGCGCCGCACGCGCAACCCAAGAACTGATGGTTCGATGAATCAAAACCTGCCCAATTCCTTCCGCAGCGGCCCCGACGAGCGCGGGCATTTCGGCATTTTCGGCGGACGCTTCGTCGCGGAAACGCTGATGCCGCTGATCCTCGATCTCGAAAAGGCCTATGCCGACGCCAAGGCCGATCCGGCGTTCCAGGCCGAGATGAATGTCTATCTAAAGGACTATGTCGGCCGGCCCTCGCCGCTCTATTTCGCCGAACGGCTCACCGAGCATCTCGGCGGCGCCAAGATCTATCTGAAGCGCGAGGAGCTCAACCACACCGGTTCGCACAAGGTCAACAACGTGCTCGGCCAGATCATGGTCGCGCGCCGCATGGGCAAGAAGCGCATCATCGCCGAGACCGGCGCCGGCCAGCATGGCGTGGCGACGGCGACGCTGTGCGCGCGGTTCGGGCTCGAATGCGTGGTCTATATGGGCGCGATCGACGTCGAGCGGCAGCAGCCCAACGTGATCCGCATGGAGATGCTGGGTGCCAAGGTCGTCCCGGTGCAGTCGGGCGCGCGCACGCTGAAGGACGCGATGAACGACGCGCTGCGCGACTGGGTCACCAACGTGCACAACACCTTCTATTGCATCGGCACGGTGGCGGGTCCGCACCCCTATCCGATGATGGTGCGTGATTTCCAGTCGATCATCGGCCACGAGACGCGCACGCAGATGCAGGAGGCCGAGGGCCGGCTGCCGGACTCGCTGATCGCCTGCATCGGCGGCGGCTCCAATGCGATGGGTCTGTTCCATCCGTTCCTCGACGATCCCTCGGTCGAGATATTCGGTGTCGAAGCGGCTGGTCACGGGCTGACGCAGCTGCATGCGGCCTCGCTCGCCGGCGGGCGCCCCGGCGTGCTGCACGGCAACCGCACCTATCTGTTGATGGACGCCGACGGTCAGATCGAGGAAGCGCATTCGATCTCGGCCGGCCTCGATTATCCCGGCATCGGCCCCGAGCACGCCTGGCTGCATGAGACCGGCCGCGTGAAATATCTCTCGGCGACCGACGAGGAAGCGTTGGCCGCGTTCCAGCTGCTGTCGCGCCTCGAGGGCATCATCCCCGCGCTGGAATCGGCACACGCCATCGCGAAACTGTCCGAACTCGCGCCGCAACGGCCGAGGGATCACCTGATGGTGGTCAATCTCTCGGGCCGTGGCGACAAGGACGTGCCGCAGGTCGGCGACATCTTGAAGGCGAGGAAGAAGTGACCACCCGTATCGACGCACGTTTCGCCGAGCTGAAGCAGCAGGGCCGCTCCGCTTTCGTCACCTTCGTGATGGCCGGCGACCCCGACGCAAAAACCTCGCTCGACATCCTCAAGGCGCTGCCGAAGGCCGGCGCCGACGTCATCGAGATCGGCATGCCCTTCACCGATCCGATGGCCGATGGCCCGTCGATCCAGGCCGCCGGCCTGCGCGCGCTCAAGGGCGGCATGACGCTGCGCAAGACGCTGGCGATGGTCCGCGACTTCCGCAAGGACGACAACACGACGCCGATCGTGCTGATGGGCTACTACAATCCGATCTACATCTACGGCGTCGAGAGCTTCCTGGCCGATGCCAAGACCGCCGGCGTCGACGGCCTGATCATCGTCGACCTGCCGCCGGAGGAAGATACCGAGCTCTGCATCCCCGCGTTGAAGGCCGGGCTGAACTTCATCCGGCTGGCGACGCCGACCACCGACGACAAGCGCCTGCCGGCGGTGCTCGCGAACACCTCGGGCTTTGTCTATTACGTCTCGATCACCGGCATCACCGGCGCTGCGACGGCCGATTCGAACGCGGTTGCGGAAGCCGTTGCCCGCATCAAGCGGCACACCAAGCTGCCGGTCTGTGTCGGCTTCGGCATCCGCACTCCGGAAACGGCGCGCGCGATCGCCGAGAACGCCAACGGCGCCGTGGTCGGCACCGCGATCGTCGACGTGGTGCGCGCCAATCTCGATGCCGAGGGCCGCGCGACGCCGAAGACCGTGAGCGCGGTGGCGGACCTGGTGTCCGCGCTGGCGCAGGGGGTCCGGGGCGCCAAGCAGGCCGCTGAATAAGCCACATTTTGCGGCAACAAGGCCGCAGACGGCGGCTTGCCGGGTTCGCCCGGCCCGCCATATATCCAGCTGGTGCGGGACCGACCCGCATTTCGGAGCGAACCATGAACTGGCTCACCAACGTCGTCCGGCCGAAGATCCGCAACATCCTGCGGCGCGAGACGCCGGAAAACCTCTGGATCAAGTGCCCGGATTCCGGGCAGCTGGTGTTCTACAAGGACGTCGAGGCCAACCAGTTCGTGATCCCCGGCTCGAACTACCACATGCGCATGGGCGCGGTGGCGCGGTTGAAGTCGATCTTCGACAACGAGACCTGGTTCGACGTCGCGTTGCCCGAGGTGACGGCGGATCCGCTGAAATTCCGCGACGAGCGCAAATATGTCGACAAGATCAGGGATGCGCGGGCCAAGACCGGCCTGAACGACGCGGTCAAGGTCGGCTACGGCAAGCTCGAAGGCACCGGCGTCGTGGTCGCGGTGCAGGATTTCGATTTCATGGGCGGTTCGCTCGGCATGGCCGCCGGTGAAGCGATCGTGCGCGGGCTCGAGCTCGCGGTCGAGAAGAAGTCGCCCTTCATTGTGTTCGCCGCGTCCGGCGGCGCGCGGATGCAGGAAGGCATCCTGTCGCTGATGCAGATGCCGCGCACCACGGTCGGCGTGCAGATGCTGCGCGAGGCGAAGCAGCCCTACATCGTGGTGCTGACCAATCCGACCACCGGCGGCGTCACCGCCTCCTATGCGATGCTCGGCGACGTCCAGATTGCCGAACCCGGTGCGCTGATCGGCTTTGCCGGCGCCCGCGTGATCGAGCAGACCATTCGCGAGAAGCTGCCGGAAGGTTTCCAGCGCGCCGAGTATCTGCGCGAGCACGGCATGGTCGACATGGTCGTGCACCGCCATGAGATGAAGGCCATGCTGGCGCGGCTGTGCCGCCTGCTGACCAAGGCGCCGGCGCTTGAAACCGCGTCCAAGCCCACGGTTGCCGTCACCGAGCCGGCCCAGATCGTCACGGCACCGGAGACGGTGCCGGCCGCGCCGCACGCGTGACCGCAAGCGCCGCCCCATCGCAACCCTCGTTCGAGGCGTTGATCGCGCGGATATCGGCGCTGCATCCGAAGCGCATCGATCTCAGCCTCGATCGCATGCGCGGCCTGATGGAGCGGCTCGATCATCCCGAGCGCAAGCTGCCGCCGGTGATCCATGTCGCCGGCACCAATGGCAAGGGCTCGACCATTGCCTATCTGCGCGCGATCCTCGAAGCCGCCGGCCTGCGCGTGCACGTCTTCACCTCGCCCTATCTGGTCCGGCTCAACGAATGCTACCGGCTGGGTGCCACGGGCGGCGGCAAGCTCGTCGCTGACGACGAGCTGCGCACGACGTTCGAGCATTGCGAGCGCATCAACGCCGGCAACCCCATCACCATCTTCGAGATGGAAACCGCAGTCGCGTTCTGCCTGTTCGCAAAGTATCCGGCCGACGTGACGCTGCTCGAGGTCGGCCTCGGCGGCCGGCTGGATTCCACCAATGTGGTCGAGACGCCGCTGGCCTCGGTGATTACGCCGGTCAGCATGGATCACATGGAATTCCTCGGCGATACGCTGACTTTGATCGCCGGCGAGAAGGCCGCGATCATCAAGCGCAAGGTGCCGGTGATCTCTGCCGAGCAGGCGCCGGACGCGATGGCCGTGATCGAGGCGGAGGCGAACCGCATGCGCGCGCCGCTGCATGCGGCCGGCCAGCAATGGCATGTCGGCGTCGAGCGCGGCCGGCTGGTCTATCAGGATGAGCGCGGCTTGATGGACCTCGCCGCGCCAAAGCTGTTCGGCCGGCACCAGTTCGACAACGCGGGCCTCGCGATCGCGACCTTGCGTGCGATCGACACCTTCAAGCTCAACATCGCGGCCTATGAGGCCGGCATCGTCAATGCGGAATGGCCGGCGCGGATGCAGCGGCTGGTCTCAGGTAGCCTGGTCTGCCAGGGGCCGCAGGGCTCCGAGGTCTGGCTCGATGGCGGCCACAATGCCGAGGGCGGCCGCGTTGCGGCGGCGGCACTCGGCGACCTCGAGGAGCGCGTGTCGCGGCCGCTGGTCGTGATCGCAGGCATGATGGCCAACAAGGATGCCAATGCCTTCCTCGCCAATTTCGCCGGGCTGACGCGCCACATCATCGCGGTCCCGGTGCCCGGCCGCGACAACGGCATGGCGCCGGACAAGCTCGCAGATGCCGCGCGTGCGCTCGGCATGCGGGTCGAGATCGTATCCGGCGTCGACGCCGCGTTGCAACGGCTCGCCAGGCTGGCCTACGAGGTGCCGCCGCGCATCCTGATCACCGGCTCGCTGTACCTCGCGGGTCCCGTGCTTGCGGCCAACGGCACGCCTCCTGCATAAATGGTCCCGCGTCCCGGATGCGGTGCGCATGTGGGAGGACGAGACACCATGCGTTTTGCTGCGATCGCCGACATCCACGGCAACCACCTCGCGCTTGAAGCGGTGCTGTCGGATATCCGCGCGCAGGGCATTTCCGACATCGTCGATCTCGGCGACATGGTGAGCGGGCCGCTCGACGCCCGGCCGACCATCGACATGCTGATGGCGCTCGATGCGGTCCATCTGCTCGGCAATCACGACCGCTATCTGATCGACCGCCCGCACGAGAAGATGGGTTCCTGGGAGCGGCTGACCTACACCCAGCTCGAGCCGCGGCATCTCGACTGGCTGCGCACGCTGCCGCCGAATGCGGTCTATCGCGACGAGGTGTTCCTGTGTCACGCGACGCCGCAGGACGACGAGACCTACTGGCTCGAGACGGTGCTGCCGGGCGGCGAAGTCTGCATGTCCACGCTGGAATCGATCGAGGCGCGGGCGGCCGGCGTGACGCAATCGCTGATCCTGTGCGCGCACACCCATACCGCGCGCGCCGTGCGGTTTCGCGATGGGCGGCTGATCGTCAATCCCGGCAGCGTCGGCTCACCCGGCTATCGCGCCGGCAAGCCATATCCGCATGTCGTGGAGGCCGGTTCGCCCGATGCGCGCTACGCGATTCTTGAACAGGTCGGTCGCGACTGGGACGTCACCTTCCGCCACATCCCCTACGATCACGCCGCGATGGCGGCGCTGGCGCGGCGCAATGGTCAAGCCGAGCTCGCCTCGGCGCTGGCGACGGGATGGATCAGGTAATCTGCCTGCGTGCAATCTTCGTCACACGCGGGCTTGACCCGCGTGTCCATCAATCTTCGTAAGTACCTCTTTTCCAAAGCGGATGGATGGCCGGGTCAAGCCCGGCCATGACGAGCGAGGATTCATCTCGCTCAAAACAAAACGGCCGGCATGACGCCGGCCGTGTCGCAATTCGGCTAATTCGAAACAGATCAGACCGCAGCGGTGATCCACTGCTGCAGCTTGGCCTTCGGCGCGGCGCCGACCTGACGGGACGCCATCTCGCCGCCCTTGAAGATCATCAGGGTCGGGATCGACATCACGCCATACTTCGACGCGGTCTTCGGGCTCTCGTCGACGTTGAGCTTCACGATCTTGACCTTGTCGCCCATCGCGCCGGAAATCTCATCGAGAGCGGGCGCGATCATGCGGCAGGGTCCGCACCACTCGGCCCAGAAGTCGACGACCACCGGCCCGGTCGCCTTGAGCACTTCGGCTTCGAAATCGGCGTCAGAAACCTTGCCAACGGCCATGTGAGTACCTCGTACGGTTGAGAAAAGGGCGCGGCGGAGAATCGCGCCCGGGGAGCATGGGTCAAACCTATGAACGCCCCCTTGCCGGGTCAAGCTCGCTCACGCCGACATGAACTTATGCCAGCCCGGCGTCCAGCGCGGGGGCGGAAATCTCCATGATTTCAGGTGTTTCGGTCCAAAGCAGCGCGGCCCGGACGGGCAGCTGGGGATAAAGCTTCGCCAGCACGGCCCGATAGAGCGCGAGCTGCCGCACATAGCCCCGTGGCGCCTCCGCGGCGGTCTTCGGCGGGGCGTGGTTGGTCTTGAAATCGACGATCAGGACGTCGGTCGGCGTCACCACCAGCCGGTCGATCTGGCCCGAGACCAGCGCCTTCGGCTGGCCTGGCCGCTCCAGCCGTCCGACGATCGAGACCTCCGCGCGGCTGCCGGGCGCGAACACCGCGGCGAAACGGGGATCGGCAATCAAGTCCAGCACCTGGTCAGCGAGCGCGGCTTGCTCCTTGTCGCTCCAGCCGTCGGCGTTGCGCGCGAGGTAGCCGAGCGCGGCGGTGCGCCGCCGCTCGGCGGCAATTCCGGGCAACGATTGCAGCAGGCGATGTACCAGCGTGCCGCGTTGCAGGGCGCGGGCGCGCAGCAGCACCGATTCGCCGGTTCGTATCGGATGGCTGTCGCCATCGGCCGGATCGGACGGGCGCAGTACGCCCGCGGCGAAAGCTTCAGGTGCGGCCGCGGTCCGCAGCCAGGACGGCAGTGCGATCGACGCTACGGCCGTTGACGCAACAGCGCCGGTGAGATCGGCAACGTCGTCGGGCCGCGAATAGCGCATCACCTTGCCGGCCGGCGTCTCGAGCTCTTCGAGCTTCAGCCCGGAATTGGCGAGCCCCTTGGTGATCAGATCGTACCAGGAGGATTTCCGCACCGTGTTCATGTTGCCGGGCATGCAGCCGCCGACGATCAGCCGGTCGGCCGCACGCGTCATCGCGACATAGAGCAGGCGGCGATACTCGTCCTCGGTGTCGCCGAGCATCGCCTTGCGCGCATCGGCGACATTGGGTGGATCCTCGGCCTTCTTGCCGGCCCACACCACGACGCCGGGCGCGTTCGGCGCGGCATTGCCCTGCGGTAGATGGATCAGCCGCAGCCGCTGCGTGTCCGACGGCGAGGTCGTGGTGTCGACCAGGAACACGACCGATGCCTCGAGGCCCTTGGCGCCGTGCACGGTCATGACGCGAACCTCGTCGCGCGAAATCTCCATGTCGCGCTTCACCTCGGTGTCGGCGGCGCGCAGCCAGGCGATAAAGCCCTGCAGCGAGGCCGGCGCCTTGCGCTCATAGCCCAGCGCGAGCTCGAGGAATTCGTCGAGCGCATCATTGGCCTCGTGGCCAAGCCGGCGCAGGATGCGCGCCCGTCCGCCGTCGCCGCCGAGCAGCCAGGCATAGAACGCGAACGGCGTCTCCTCGGTGAAGCGGCGCTCGCATTGTTCGAGGCGGCGCAGCGCGGCCGACAAGCGCTCATCGCTCGGCGCCTGTGCGGCCAACGCCTCGCGCAGCGCGCCGCGGCGCTGGTACGCCAGCTTGAACAGATCGTCGTCGGTGAGGCCGAACAGCGGGCTCTTCAGCGCCACCGCCAGCGCGAGGTCGTCCTGCGGCAGCAGCAGCGCGTCGGCGAGGTTCATCAGGTCGATGATCGCGATGTGCTCGGTCAGCTTCAGCCGGTCGGCGCCGGCAACCGGAATGTTGGCGTGCTTGAGCGCCTGGATCACCGCGTCGAACGCGTTGCCGCGCCGCCGCACCAGGATCAGCATGTCGCCATAGCGTAGCGGCTGTCGTCCGCCTTCACTGCCGGTCATGGTGCCGCTAGAGACGAGGCGCTTGATCTCGGCCTGGATGCGCCGTGCGAGCTTTACTTCGGGGCTGGTCACCGAGACGCCGTCGAACGGCGCGCGCCAGCCCTCGATGTCCTGGCGGTCGTCGGCTACGGCGAGATCCCAGAGCTCGATCAGGCTGGGGCCGGCGTCGGCCATCGCATTGTGGATCGGATAGCCGTTCTCCACCGCGTGGATGCTGCGGAAGATCTCCTGCTCGCGGAATACATGGTCGACCGAATGCAGGATCACCGGCCCCGAGCGGAACGAATAGGTGAACGACACCGGATCGAATTTCAGCCCGGCTTCCTCGAACCGCCGCTTCAGCTCGCGCCGCCGCAGATCGAACTCGCGGGGTGCTGCGCCCTGGAACGAGAAGATCGACTGCTTCTCGTCGCCGACCGCGAACACGGTACGCACCAGGCCGTCGCGCGCGCCGGCGCCGGAGGTGAATTCCGAGATGATATGCGCGACGATGTCCCATTGCCGCGGGCTGGTGTCCTGCGCCTCGTCGATCAGCACGTGATCGACGCCGCGGTCGAGCTTGTAATGCACCCAGCCTGAGGAGACGCGGTCGAGCATCGCCAGCGTCTTGTCGATCAGATCGTCATAATCGAGCAGGCCGCGCTCCAGCTTCTCGCGCCGGTAGTGCGCGGCCGCCGCGGTCGCGATGTGGATCAGCGCCTCGGTGCGGTCGCGCGCCACCACGGCGCGGCGGCGCTCGATCAGGGGACTAAGACGATCGACCTCCGCCTCGAACCGGTGGCCCGCGACGGCATTCTTCTTGATGAAGTTGTTGGTGATGACAGACGCGCGCGGCGCACGGTCATCGGTCAGGAAGACGCCGAGATATTCCTCGACCTGGGCTGCTCCGGTAAAGGTCAGCGCGCTCCGCAGCCGCTCGGCCTGCTTCTGGTCCGCCTTGCTGCTGGTGTCGAGGAGCGTCGCCAGCTCCTTCCAGCTCGACCGCGGCAGGTTCGGTCCATCGACGATCTCGCGCTCGACATCCTCGATGCGAATATCGGCCGGGACGCCGAGCGCGGCCGACATCTGCGCGGCGGCGGCTGCGGCGTTGCCGGCGGCATCGGTCCAGGCCATGAAATGGTCGCGGCTCAGACAAGCCTCGCGGACCACCTCCTTGAAGGTGACGTCGGCGGCATTCGCCATCGCCGTCCGCAGCGCGCGGCCGATGGGACTGTCGGGAATCCGCGACGCCTCGAGGAACACCGCGAGATTGGCGCGTTCCATCATTTCGTTCTGGTCGCGGTCGTCCAGCACGGCGAAGCGCGCCGGCACGTTGGCCTCGAACGGAAACTGTTGCAGCAGACGGGTGCACAGCGCGTGGATGGTCTGCACCTTCAAGCCGCCGGGCGTTTCCAGCGCGCAGGCAAACAGCTTGCGCGCCTCGCGCCGCAGCGAAGCGCTCGGATGTGCAATGCCGGCCTCGCGGATCGCGACGTTGAGCGCCTCGTCGTCGAGCGTCACCCAGTGGCCGAGCGTCGTGAACACGCGTTCGGCCATGTTGGCCGCGGCAGCCTTGGTGAAGGTGATGCAGAGGATCTTCTCTGGCGGCACGCCGGACAGCAGCAGGCGGATCACGCGCTGGACCAGCACGTGGGTCTTGCCGGAACCGGCATTGGCCGACACGAACGTCGACACCTTCGGATCGGACGCGCGCGCCTGCGCGTCGCGCACCGCTGGCGGGATGGGTCTGATAGCCTTCACCATTCCTCGATCCCCAGGCCGCCGGCCGCGGACCATTCCTTGATGCGCGCGAGATCGTCATAGGCGCCGTAACGGTTCGCCCACATCGAGAGGTTCAGCGAGGTGTAGGCCTGCTGCTCGTCGTCGAAGGCGCGGATCAAGGCTTCCAGCTTGCGCCGCGCGCTGTCGGCGGCCTCATCGGGCGGCTGCGGCGTGTCGTTGGTCTTGATCTTCAGTTCCAGCGAACGTTGCTCGCCCGGTGGGTTGTTGCCGCTCAGCCTGACATAGACGAGGTCGCCGACCGAAGAGTCCGCCGGAATGTCGGCGAAGCCGCCCTCGCGCAGGATCGCGGCTTCCAGCGTGAGCTGCGGCGACAGGCCCATGCGCACCTGCTTGCCGGTCGGCGGCTGGCCGGTCTTGTAGTCGAGGATCGCAAAGCTGCCGTCGTCGCGCCGCTCGATGCGGTCGGCGCGCGCCGAGAGCACGAATGTCCTGGCATCGTCGAGCGGAATGCCGATCTCGCCGCGAATCTCGGCCTTGATCGAATCAATATTGCCGCGCCGGGCTCGCTCCCATTCGGCAAACCATGCCGCGATACGCTGGAAGCGCGGCCACCACAGCGCGCGCGCTTCGGGCCGCTCCATCAGCGGCGCGAAATGCTTGGCCCCGATGTCGCGCAGCGCGCTCTTGATGTCGTCAGGCAGCGCGTCGGCGTAAGTTTGTGTGAACTCGCCGAGGGATTCGTGGATTGCGGAGCCGCGATCGGCCGCCGACAGCGGCATGTCGACGGGATCGAGCGGATCGAGCTTCAGGATGTAGCGCGCATAGATCGTGTAGGGATCGCGCAGCCAGTCCTCGATCGCGGTGACCGACATTTTCAGCGGCCGTGCCTCGCGCGGTGGCCGCGGCTCCGGCTGCGGGATCGGCTGGACTGTATCGGGTCGGTCGAGCTCGGCGGCGTATTGCACGTAAGCTTCGCCGGCCGATGTCGCAGCCTTCCAGCGCGCTTCGCCCGCCACCGCCTCTAACCGATGCAGGAAGCGCGAGGCGACCGCCGGCGCGCCGCCGACCTTGGCCGCATGGGTAAGGATCACCTCGTCATGGCCGAGCAGTTGGGTAAAGTCGTGCGCAGAGAGGCCGATGCGCCGTTCGGGAAGATCGAGCCCGAGCTCGTGCCGCATCGGCCGGCTCAGCCACGGATCGATCCGCGGCGCCGGCGGCCAGACGCCCTCGACCAGACCGCCGAGGATGACGCGATCCGACTCGGTCAGACGCGCCTCGAGCTGGCCGAAGATGTTGAGTTGCGCGCGCGCCGATTCCGGCCGCCGCACCATGCGGTCAGCGAATGCGGTCTGGAACACCTCGGGATAGTCTGACAGCGGCGTCATCAGCCCGCTCGGCTGCTGCTTGGCGAGCAGCTCGTCGAAGGCGGACGCGAGCGACGCGCCGGCGCGCTCCTCGAACACGATGGCGACGCCGTTCTGGTCGGCCGACAGCGCGATCAGCGCCTCGCGATGACGCGCGGCCAGCTCGGCGAAATCATAGGGCTTTGACGAGGCCATGCCTTCCAGCGGCGCCAGCGCCGCCTGCAATCTGGCGATCAGGTCCTGGGCCTGGTTGAGCTCGTTGTCGCGCAGCCGGGCGCGCGGCTCCATGGCGTGCAGCGACGAGGTCTCGCCGCCATGCAGCTTGACGAGCTCGGCGCGGAAACGCACAAAATCGCGCGCGAGGCCGTTGGTCGCAGCTTGCGGCCGTGTGCCGCGGAGCAGCGCGATCTCCAGCACCTCGATCGCGCGCTTCAGGGCGCCATGGGCGCCGCCGAGCCGGAACAGCGGATGCTTGAGCAGAGCGAGCAATGTCGGCGGTTCCAGCCCCTTGGCCGCGGCCCCCGCGGTGAGGCGGGCGAACACGCCGGGTGGCGTTTCCATCAGCGCATCGCCACCGGAATCGTCGAACTCCAGCTTCCAGCGCGTCAGCGAGGCCATCACGCGGCGTGCCAGCGCGCGATCAGGCGTCACCAGCGCTGCCGATTTGCCGAGATGCCGTGCCTCGCGCATCGCAACCGCGATCGCCAGCGCCTCCATTTCCGGATTGGGGGCTTCGACCACGGTGAGGTTGGTCATCCCGGCGGAAATCCGCGCCACGATCTCGGGCCGCTCCAGCCGGTCGTGCCACTGCGCGGTCGCGGTCGAGGGGCGCATCGTCTCCGACACCAGCACCTCGCGGCCGAGCGGCGCAGGCTCAGCAAGGCTCTCGACGTCGCGGCGCTTGATCCCGAAGCGGTCGAGCAAGGCGTGCATCGCGAATTGCGGGTGGTTGGACGAGGGCGGCGTGGTGAACCTGCCGTCGTCGCCGCGTTCGCCGCCGATCGTGTCCCAGGAGTCCTCGTCGAGATCGGTGTCGAGCCCGGGCAGCACCACGGCGCCGTTCGGAAGCTTCGCCACCGCGTGGAGGAATTTTGCGGTGGCCGGCATCGAGCCGGTCGAACCAGCCGCAATCACCGGGCCCGTGGGATGCGCGGTCAGCCGCGTCGCCTCTGCCTCGATCAGGAGATCGCGTCGCGCGGCCGGCTCGATCCGGCCGATCTCCTTGAGGTAGTTCGGCCAGGCGTCGCGCGCGATGCGCAGGAAGTCGAGCGAATGCTGCCAGTATTTGTCGAGCTGGTCCGGCACCAGGCGGTCGAGCGCGCGCCAGTCGACGCCGCGCGTTACCATGTCGTCCATCAGCCGCGCCAGGTCGCCGGCGAGCTGCAGCGTCGAGGCCGGGCCGCCGACCACCAGCGGCGCCGACACCGGCGTCTTCGCCCAGGCCGCGACCAGATGCGCCAGCGTCAGCCGGCGCTCGAGCTCGCCGAGTCTCGGCGGGATCTCCAGCGGCGCGGCGCCGCCGACGTCGTCGCCCTGGTCGGCGAAAGCGAGCTCGTCCTCATCGATCTCGCCGAGCGCGACGATGCGCGGCAGCACCGCGGCGTCGGAATCGAGCACATCGAGGAAGATCTCGCGCGCCAGCCGTCCGGCGCGGCGGGTCGGCAGATAGAGCGTGGCGCCGGCGAGTTTCGCCGGATCGTTGCGTGCCTCGAATCCCGCGACCAGCCGGCCATCGACCAGCGCCGAAATGACGGTGCGCAGGAACGGCGCAGAGACGGGAACGCTGAAAACGCGCATGGGCTGCCTGGTTCGAATCAGGCGCCAATATAGGGAGCGGCGGCCGTCGTTAGCCACCCCTGCGGGTCAGCCATCACCGCTGATTATCGCAGCCGGGCGGCGCAGCGATCGACGGCATCCAGGAACCAGCGCAGCGCCGGATCCTCAGCCGCGCG